>NZ_JABUMT010000004.1:0-572421 GCF_013336715.1 Myxococcus sp. CA056 | reverse complement strand
GAGCGCGGCGACGGCGCGGCCGACGTAGGACGGTGACTCGGAGGCGATGAAGTCCGGCTCCACTTTCGCGCCGTCGCGCCAGTTCGCCTCGGTGACGCCGAAGCCCTCCAGCATCTCCTCGGAGCGCAGGAAGCCGGGCGTCACGGCGAGCGCGGTGACGCGGGTGCGACGCAAGTCTCGCGACATGGCGAACGCGAGCCGGATGACGCTCATCTTCGCGACGTCGTAGATGACGCTGCCGCGGTAGCCGAAATGGTCTCCGTCGGTGATTTCGACGACGAGGCCCCGCTCCTGCCCAAGCATGAGCGGAACGGCGTGGCGGCTGGTGAGGATGTGGGTGAGCACGGCGCGCTCCAACACGGTGCGCGCGTGCTCGGGAGACTGCTTCCAGAAGGGCACGCCGAGCTCGGAGATGGCGTCGCAGCCCCAGATGTCATTCACCAGGATGTCGAGCCGCCCCTGCTCCTTCTGGATGCGCGCGCAGAGGGCGGCGACCTCCTCCGTGACGGTGTGGTCGCACCGCACGGCGATGCCGTGGCCCCCCAGCGCGGTGACCTGCTCCGCGGTCTCCTCGAGGACCTCCGGGCGCTTCGAGCCAGAGGCGGGACGGCCGCGCACGCTGCGGCCCGTGCAGTACACGGTGGCGCCGGCCTCGCCGAGCCGGGTCGCGATGCCCCTGCCCGCGCCCCGCGTGGCTCCCGCGACCAGGGCGATGCGTCCTTCGAGTGGCTTCTTCATGGTGTCTCTCCTCGGACCGGCGGAGGTGGGGTGCGGATGGCCGGTGATGGGAACACCTTACGGAGGCAATCATGACATCCCCTGTCATGATGGCCCGCGTACAGTGCGCGGTGGGATTTCCGACATGCGTGCCGACCGACTCGTCAGCCTGATGATGTTGTTGCAGACCCGTCCGAAGCGGACGGCGGGAGAGCTCGCGCGCGAACTCCAGGTCTCCGAGCGCACCATCCACCGGGACCTCGACGCGCTGTCTGCTTCGGGCGTGCCGGTGTACGCGACGCGCGGGTCCGCGGGAGGCGTCGCGCTGCTCGATGGGTGGAAGACGCAGCTCACGGGGCTGACGCGCACGGAGCTGCAGGCGCTGGCGGCGATGAGCGCCACGCCAGGGGGACTGAGCGACCTGGGCCTGTCCGCGCCGCTGAGCAGCGGGTTGGTGAAGCTGGCGGCGGCGCTGCCCGTGTTGCAGCAGCCCGCGATGGAGTACGCACGGCAACGGCTGCACGTGGATGCCTCCGGCTGGTTCAAGGAGCGCGAGTCGGTGCCCCACCTGGAGGTGCTGCGCGAGGCGGCGTGGCAGAACCGGAAGGTGTCGCTGACGTACCGGGACTTCGATGGGAAGCAGAGCCGGCGCGCGGTGGACCCGTATGCGCTCGTGCTCAAGGCGGACCGCTGGTACCTGGTCGCCGGGACGGAGAAGGGCCCGCGTGTGTACCGGGGCTCGCGAATCGAAGGTGTCCGACAGCGCGGGGAGTCCTTCGAGCGGCCCGCGCGCTTCGACTTGCCCGCGTTCTGGCGCGAATGGTGCGCGCGCTTCGCGGAAAAAGGTGCGCGGTACGAGGTGACGCTGCGGCTGACGACGGACGCGGAGGCGACCTTGCGGCGGATTCGTCCGCCCGCGGAGGCGCCACGGTTCGATGCGGGGCAGATGGAGGACGGGCGAAAGACTGTCATCGTGGACTTCGAGCGGGAGACCATCGCGCTGGGCCAGCTCTGTGAGGTGGGCAGTGGCTTCGAGGTGGTGGAGCCCGTGCCGCTGCGAACCCGAATGATTGCCCTGGCAACGGGGATTCTCGCGGCGCACCCGCGCACATCGACAGACGCGAATGCGATACCTCGTCCGCGGCCCACGTAAGGCCTTGCGTCGACCCGGTCCTCTCACTGGAAGCCATGCCAACGCAGCCAGGCATGAATCAGTCCGCAATCCCGAGACTCATCAGGGTCATCCCACGGATGAGCCTCACACTGACCCTCGCGGGGGAAGCCCTGGCGCAGCCCGTCGGTTCGCGGGCGACGCGGATTGCCACCGCGTCCGATGCCTTTCAGGGGCGACTGCGCGACGCGGCCCGGCTCTACGAGGACCGAGCTGGCCCTGGTGCCAGACCATGCCGCTGATGAGGCAGCGGGGTTGCGCGTGGAGCCCGCGACCGGACCGAGGTCTCGGCTCCGCCCCATCTCGATGGTCCTCGCGGGGGGCGGGACTCGCGGAGGGAGGGCTCGGGAGCTACTTCGGACTTCGCTCCCAGGGAAACATCCAGGATGCCCGCGCGGCCTCCGTGGTCGACGCACAGCGCGAGCATCTGGACTCGGCGCGGGATCAAGCCCAACAGACGCGCAGCGCTCCCTGCGTCACGCCGAATCCTTGCTCGCGTGCAGCCCGTACTTCTTGAGCAGCTTGCGCACATAGAGCCGCGCGAGGCCCGCTTCACGTGAGGCCCGTGAGATGTTGCCCCCGCAGCGCTCCAGCAGATTCTTGAGGTAGTCGCGCTCGAAGCCATCGATGAGGCGCTCCTTGGCCTCCTTGAAGGGCATCTCCAGCTCGGCGCTGGTGAAGCGCGCCCGCTCCGAGGCAGACATCTCCGGCAGCGCGTGCTCTCCCAGGTTCACCACGCGCTGGACCACGTTGCGCAGCTCGCGCACGTTGCCGGGCCACGGGTACTGCTCCAGCAAGGCCCGCGTCTGCTCGGACAGCGCGCTGGGCGGCCGGCCCAGCCGCTCCAGCATCGTGTCCACCAGCAGCGGGATGTCCTCGGGGTGCTCGCGCAGCGGCGGCAGCGTCACCCGCAGCACCGCGAGCCGGTGGAACAGATCCTCGCGGAACCGGCCCTCCTTGACGTCCGCCTCCAGATTCCTGTGCGTCGCCGCCACCACCCGCACGTTCAAGGTGCGGTACTCGTTGGCGCCCACCCGCTTCACCTGGCGCCCCTCCAGCACTCGCAGCAGGCGCGGCTGGAACTCCAGCGGCAGCTCCCCCACCTCGTCCAGGAAGACGGTGCCTCCATCCGCCTGCTCGAAGGCCCCAGGCCGATCCGAGTGGGCTCCGGTGAACGCTCCCTTCACGTGGCCGAAGAGCTCGGACTCCACCAGCGACGGGGTGATGCCCGCGACATCCACGATGCTGAACGGCCCCCGGCTGCGCGGGCTGGCCGCGTGGATGCCCGCCGCGCACAGCTCCTTGCCCGTCCCCGTCTCGCCCTGGATGAGGACGTCCGCGTCCCCCGCCGCCAGCCGCTGCAGCAGCGTGAAGACCTCGCGCATCCTCCGGCTGCCCCCCACCAGCCCCCCGAACCGGGTGTTCGACGAGAGCGGGATGATGTGCTCGCGCACCTCCTCGGGGACGACCTTCAGCTCGGTGGCGCCCAGCCTGACGATGGCGCCCATGCGCAGCTCCAGCTCCCGGAAGCGCATGCGCTCGCAGAACGAGCCGTTGCGAGACCCCAGGTCCCGCGCCAGCACCCGATCCTCTCTCACCTCCAGAGACAAGTGCTGCCGGGAGACGGTCCGGTCGTTCAGGACGATGTCACACGCCGGTTCCGTCCCCAGCCGGTAGCTCCGGACCTGGAGCGAGAAGCTGCGGCCCGCGTCGCTCCCCGACAGGATGACGAGCTTCCGTCGAAGCATGGGCAGCAGGACCTCCGGATCGGGGGTCGTGCTCATCATCGACGACGGGCTCTTGTCATGCGGGGCCGGAACCACTGGTAGTAAGGGACGCTACCACCCGGAGCCGACCCAAGAAAACATCCTCCAAGCTGAAATCCCAGTTTTACGAGGGTCGTCTCCTGGCTCGCTCGACGGCGCGGCAAGCCAGGAGCGCCTCCGTCGGAGCCTCAGCGAATGCCCATGCCGACGCCACCTCCCCCGGGGAAGGTGATGCTCCCATCACCTGGGAGGTTCGTCACCTGCACCGGCGTCGGGCGCTGGGTGGTCGTCCCGTCGCCGAGCTGGCCGGCGCTGTTGTAGCCGCAGGCCCGGACGAAGGCGTCCTTGCGCAGCCCCATCATGTGGTTGTCGCCCGAGGAGAGGTCCACGACGGAGTTCAGGAGCGTCACGGTGGGGGTGCTGCGCGAGGTCGTCGACCCATCTCCGAGCTGGCCGTTGGGGTTGTAGCCAAAGGCCCACACCGTGCCGTCCCGCTTCAACACCGCCGTGAAGTACCCCCCCGCGGTGAGCGCGATGACATTGGTGAGGCCGGGGACCTGCACCGGCGAGTAGCGCTGGGTGGTCGTCGCATCGCCGAGCTGGCCGGAGGCGTTGTAACCCCAGGTCCACACCTGGCCGCTCGTCAGCAGCGCCACCGTGTGGTAGCCGCCCGCGGCGATGGCGATGGCATGACCGAGTCCGGGGACTTGCACCGGCACGGAATGGTTGGTGGTCGTCCCGAGGCCCAACTGCCCTAGGGGGCCGTAGCCCCAGACCCAAAGGGTGCCATCCGCCTTCACCGCCACCGTGTGGAAGTAGCCCGCGGCGATGGAGACGACATTCTCGAGGGACGGCACCTGCACCGGCGAGGAGCGATGGGTGAAGGTCCCGTCTCCGAGCTGGCCGTAGAGGTTGGAGCCCCAGGCCCACACGGTGCCGTCCGCCTTCAGCGCCACCGTGTGCGTGGAGCCCGCGGCGATGGCGGTGACGCCGTCCAGCTCCGGCACGGACTGCGGTGTGAGCTGGTTGGCGTTCGTCCCGTTGCCGAGCTGGCCATAGGAGTTGTAACCCCATGTGGCCACGGTGCCGTCCTCGCTCAGCGCCACCGTGTGGTTGACCCCCGCCTCCACGTCGATGACGCCGCTCAGGCCCGGGAGCTGCGTGGGCGTGACGACCTGGGTGGTCGTCCCGTTGCCCAGCTGGCCATAGGCATTGTAGCCCCAGCTCCATACCGTCCCACCGGCCCCCAGGGCCACCGAGTGAGCATTGCCGCCAGCGGTCTTCACGATTCCGCTGACCACGACGGCCGCGGGGGAGGAGCGCTGGGTGGTGGTCCCATCACCGAGTTCGCCGTTGGTGTTGTAGCCCCAGGCAAACAGGGTGTGCACCTGGGACATGTTCACCTTCTTCCGCTCGGCCACGGAGGAGTAATAGCCCGCGCCGAACGAGCGCACCCCCACGAGCGGGACCTGCACTGGCACGGAGCTGCTGAGGGTGTTCCCGGTGCCCAGCGCGCCGTAGAAGTTGTCGCCCCAGGCATACAAGGTGCCATCCTGCCGCTTGGCCAGGGTGTGATAACCGCCCGCGTCGATCTCGACGGCTTGGGTGAGCACCGCCACCTGCACCGGGATGGAGCTGTTGGTGGTCGTCCCGTTGCCCAGCTGACCCGCGCTGTTGTAGCCCCAGCCCCACGCCGTGCCGTCCCACTTCAGGGCGACCGTGTGGACGATGCCTCCGGAGAGCGCGCGGACGCCGGTGAGGCTCGCCACCAGCACGGGCCTCGACCTGTTGAGGGTGGTCCCGTCCCCGAGCTGTCCGTAGGCGTTGCTCCCCCAGCTCCAGGCGCTTCCGTCCTTCTTCACCGCCAACGTGTGCCACAAGCCCGCGGCGATGCTGGTGACACCACTGAGGTTGGGCACCTGGATGGGGAGCAAGCTGTTGGTGGTGGTCCCATTCCCGAGCTCTCCTGATGAGTTGATTCCCCAGGTCCACACGGTCCCATCCGCCTTCAGCGCCACCGTCCGCGAGCCAGCGGCCGCCACCGCGACGACGTCGGTCAGCTCCGGCACCTGCACAGGCACCGTGCGCATCGTGGTGGTGCCGTCTCCGAGCTGGCCGTAGGCGTTGGAGCCCCACGTCCACACGCTCCCGTCCTCTTTCACCGCCACCGAGTGCTCGGCTCCGGCCGAAGTGGAGACGACATGGCGCAGGCCCCTCACCCGCGTCGGCGCGTGACGCTGGGTCCTCTGCCCATTGCCCAGCTGGCCATAGGAGTTGTAGCCCCAGGCCCACACGTTGCCGCCCGACTTCACCTCCAGCGTGTGGTAGCCGCCCGGGTTCACGCTCGGGCAGAACTGGACGAAGTTGCGGAGCACCTCCCGAGAGATGCCGCATTTGGCGCGGTTGCCATTGCTGTCGATGATCATGGGGGAGGCCTTCACCACGAAGGAATGCACCCCACAGCCGAGTCCGGCCGCGGCCTCGCTGAAGAACCACTCCCCCTGCTCTCCTACGCGCTCATCGAAGCCGTGGTCCGCGCCGTCCACGGAGTACTCCAGGTACACCGCGTTGGCGCCGTTGCCCACCACCCAGGAGCCTGCGCCCGCCAGCTCTCCCGCGAAGGAACTCACCCCCTCCACCTCGAGCGAGTCGAAGCTCACTCCCACGCACAGCGCCGACTCCTGGGTGGCCAGCGTCACATCCGACGCGCTCACGTCCTCGCCGGCGGGCACACCACACGCCGCCACGAGCGCAAGGGTCGACGTCCACAACACGTTCCAGCGCTTCATCGCTTGTGTCCTCATCAGTATTGGCCCTTCAAGGTGGTGGTGTAGGTGGAGAAGGCTCCCAGTTGGATGAGCCAGGTGCCCGCCGCGGGGTTGTTCACCACGCAGGTCTCGTTGTTGCCCTTGCGCAGCGGACGGCACTGGTAGGCGTGCAGCTCCGGGAACCTGCCGTGGCGGATGTAGAGGTCCGCGTCCCCGGTGCCCCCGGAGATGGAGAACGTCACCGAGGGCCGGCCCGCGGGGACGTCCAGCTTGAAGTTCTGCCGGCCGCCCGTGACGTCGGACACGCTCACGCCCGCGCCGTTGACAAGGGGCGTGGCGTGAGGGCGCTTGTACAACAGCAGGTTGGGTGAACTCGTGTCACCGAAGTCCAGCTCCACCTGCCCCACGCTCGCGTCGTTGATGAGTCGCGCGGGGATGTCGGCGGGAGCGACGCCGTTGGCCAGCAGGATGGCCGCCGCGCCGCTCACGTGTGGCGCGGCGAAGGAGGTCCCCTCGAGCGGGAAGAAGGTCGAGTCTGTGTCACTGGTCGAGCTCACGGAGCGGAGGTTCGCGCCCGGAGCCCAGAGGTCCAGACACCCTCCCTTGTTGGACGCGTTGGTGACGCCCACCCAGCGCGTCTGGCTCTCGTCGATCGCGCCCACCGTGATGATGCGCGTCCGGAAGGGGTGGACCGCATCCGGCTGGAGGCGGGCCGGCGAACAGCCGCAGGCGTCGATGTTCGCGTTGCCCGCCGCGATCACCACGACGAGCCCGGGGTTCATCGCGACGACATCCACGGCGGCATCGATGGCCGGAATCTCGCTCGCGGCGGTGAAGCTCAGGTTGACGATGGCCGGCGTGTCGGCGTTGTTCGCCACCCACTCCAGCGCCGTCACCAGGCGATCCACGGTCGTCCCGAACTCGTTGAACGCCTTCACCGCGAGAAGGTTGACCTTCTTGGCGACGCCATGTGTCTTGCCGCCGATGATCCCCGCGACGGCGGTGCCATGCCCGGTGACGTCATCCCCGGTCTGGTCGGGGACAGCGTTGAACTCGACCTGGGCGCGCCCCTCGAACTCCAGGTGTGACGCCCGGATGCCCGAGTCGATGATGTAGACGTTGACGCCCGTCGCGTCCTCGGCCAGGTAGCTGTTGTCCAGCGGGAGGGTTTCCTGGTCGATCCGATCCAGGTTCCAGTCCGCGGGGCTCTGGACGCCCGAGGGCTGGACGATGCCATTCTCCAGGACGTAGTCCACCTGAGGAGCCTCGGCGAGCGCCTGGGCCTGCTCCTCGCTGGCGGAGACGAGGAAGCCACGAAAGGCGGTCTCGTGGGTGGTGAGGACGCGCGCACCGTACTGCCTGGCCAGCGCGCCCGCCTTCGCCGCCATGCTCGACAGACCGCGCCCGGGCTTCTCCTTCAGCACCACCAGGTACTCGCCCGTCACGGGGTTGTCGGCCCGCATCAACCGGCCCGGCCCTGACTTCCGGGGCGGCGCGGCGAGCACCCCCACCGAGGCCAGGACGAGGCCCAGGGTGATAAACCTGCTCAAGCTCTTCACGCTTCGCATCTGCTCTCCCTTTCAACCGATGAGTGGGTGGCGCGGCCCATCAGGGCGTCGCGCCACGGCGCGCCTGTGCTTGGACGCTCAGCTCCCGCTCCTTCACCCGACGACGCTGGTTGCGCGCGGCGAAGTGCTGCACCAGCTTCTCGAGCGGCGTCCCCTTCGCGGCCTCGACCAGGGCACCCGCTCTCGCGGGCTCTTGGTCCGCGAAGATTTCGAAGAGCTCCATCCGGGTCGCGGCCATCGAGCGCCTGGCGTCCGGCGACAGCTCCGCGGTGAACGAGTCCTTCAGGATGATGCGCTCGACCGTGGACACCAGCTGCGCGCGCGCCGGGTTCTGCCTCCAGGCCAGCGCCTCGCGCAGGTAGTCGATCCGCATCAGGCGCTTGAAGCTGGACTCCAGCGTCTCCTCGGCCTCCGTCGAGGTGCTCAGCGCCCGGCGCAGCTGCTCATGCATCCGCGTGTCGGCGAGCAGCGCCTCGTAGTCCTCGCGGCCGTTGGAATCGAGGAGGACATGCTCACGGAAGGAGTCGAACCGAGCCAGCTCCGGCTCCATCTTGAAGATCTCCGCCTTGACCCGGTCGGTGGTGGTGGTGAACTCGCCGGGCTCCCCGTCGCCCCCCGAGGCTGCCGCCGGTGCCGCGGACATGGGGGACGGGCGAGGCGCGGGGGTGGGCTCCGGCGCCGTGTCATGAGCCAGCGAGGTCGGTGCGGGAGAGACCTGCGCCAAAGCCGCCGTCACGGGGGCAGCGTCCTCCGCGCCGTCGAGCGCCGAGGCGATGAGCACCAGCCCCGCGAGCCCTGCGATGACGAGCAGGTAGAGAGGGCGCTTCATGGGCTCTCCACCTGGGGGAGCACGTCGGCGGGAATGCTCCGGTAGAGGATGATGCGGTTGAGGTAGCCCACCTCGTCGTTCTGGAACCGCACGGAGCCCACCAGGTAGCCCTGGGCCACGAGGATGTTGGACACCCGATCTGTCGTCACCGGCGCGAGGTTGTAGACCTTGCCGAAGAAGGTGGCCTTCTGGATGTCCGCGATGGGATCCAGGGTGCCATCGGCCTTCACCAGCGCGTCGCCCACCTTGAGGGTCTGCGCCTGCACAATGCGGCCCTCGCCGGTGATGACCGGGTGCTCGAGGGTGAGGCGGAGCTGACCGCCAGACCGGGCGGTGATGACAGAGAGCGTGTGCTCCGCGTCCCGGAGCTCTCGCGTGTAGCTGTAGGTGAGGTTCGGCTGGAGCCGGAGATCATCGAACGTGGAGTCCGGCGTCAGCGTGATCAAATCCTCACGCAGCGCCTCCATCGCCTCACGGATGGGGAGGTCGCCGTCGGCGAAGAGGATCTTCTGCTCGGCGGTGTAGCAGGCCGACTCGCAGTAGCCGTTCACATAGAAAGCGGTGAAGGCCGGCTGGGTGCTCTCCTTGTCGAAGTAGAGCCTGCAGTTCGCCAGCTCCTTGTGAGGGAAGAGCTGGAGGTTGTCCCCATCGGCGATGTCGGGCGTCGTGCCGAAGGTGGGGTAGAGCGGGCGTCCCTTCCTCCGCCACGAGTCGCGTGACCACTGCTGGTAACCGTCGGTGTCCAACGCCTGGTAGGTGGGGCCCGAGTTATAGAGCGCGAACATGGCCGCGTTATTCACCTGGAAGTTCGAGCCCGCGAACGAGCCCTCTCCCATCGAGTTCCGCTCCAGGTCCGACTCCAGATAGTCCTTCAGCGTCCCACCACTCGCGGAGCTCAGGCCCGTGTTGAACGCGGCCCCCGGATGCCCGACGTTCTGGTTCAGCGCGCACTTGCGAGCCCACTCGACTCGCAGCTTCGCCATGTCACTCGTCGACAGGTTGTCGACGGTGCATCGGCCCAGCAGCAGAGGTTGCGCCCGCACCTGTGCTGGCAACACCATCGTCACCACCACCAGGGCCATGGCCCCGCAGATCTTTCGCGACATCGGAATGTCCTTGCTTGTTCATGCCGCGCCATGCGGCGCGGAAAGCCGGTGAGTGTTCGTTACGGAGAGGAGCTGCGCGTCGTGGGCGTGTTGACGAAGACCGCGGCCGCCTGCCGGAGGTCCGGGTTCGCGTCGTGTTGGCTGGCCCAGGCCAACAAGGGCAGGGCCTCAGGCACCAGGGCACGCTGGTCACCCAGCAGGTGGATCACCTCGCTCCTCACCCCGTCCGCGGGATCCATGCGCAGCGCCTGCGCCAGGGCGGGCAGCAGGGGCGCCAGGGGCCGGAAGTTGCTGGCGAAGACGGCGGCCTGGCGGACCTCCGGGGCCGGATCCTTGAGAAGATGCATGGCGAGGAGCTGGTCGGCGCGAGGGTCCTCGATGATGCGCAGCGCATTGAGCGCGGCCTGGCGCACCCGGGGATCCTGCGATTGGAGCGCGTCCTCCAGCGTGGCGAGCGCGCTCGGCGAGCGGGTGTTGCCCAGGCTGTTGAGCGCCCCCACCCGCGCCTCCGCGGTGGAGGCGGAGCGATAGCCACGGGTGAGCTCGCCGACCAGGTCCTCCGCGCCCTTGGGGTCGGTGTCGGTCAGCTGGGCCGCGGCGTTGCCGAGCGCCAGGCTGGCCGTGTCGCGCAGCATCCCGTCCTCTTCGCCCGCCACGCCGCGAAGGGCCTCGAGGCCCTCAGCCGTGGGATCCTTCGCCACGCCCAGCGCGGCCACCGAGTCCATGCGGATGTCATGGGGGATGGAGCGATCACCCGTGACCTCCGCCAGGGCCTGAATGGCCTCGCGGGTGCTGGCCGCGGAGAGCGCGCCGAGCATGGGGCTGGCCGCGAGCGGAGCCATGCCCGCGCGGATGATGACGGGGACCTTCGCGGCCTCGGAGGGGTGGAGCATGAAGAGCGCGCGCAGCCGCTCCAGGGCAATGGAGCGCACCTCGTCACGAGCCGTGGGCTCCTCCGGGAGCGCACGCAGTTCCTTGATCAGCGTGTCGAAGTCCTTGCCGCCCAGCACCTGGCGGTACTGGTCCATCGGGTCCTGCTCCATGCCCTGGAAGGCGGACATGGCGGCGGAGCTCAGCGAGGCCCGGCGCGCCACGAATGCGCCAATCAACGTCGGGTCCACGCGGCGCTCCAGCAGGCTCAGGCTCAGAGAGGACTCATAGGTGGTGGGGGACATGGTCTGGCCCGCCTCCACCTCCACCCGCTCCTGGGCATCGAGCGAGCTCGTCCAGAGGTCCTGCTCCAGCGCGAAGGTGCTTCGGGCGCTCACGTCGATGCGGACCTGCTCGCCCAGCGGCTCGAGCCCCTGCGGGAAAGCCACGTGGGAGTAGGACAGCTTGCGCTTTTCGAAGCGGTCCGGCTCCAGGCGTTGGTACCCGGCGCTGTACCGCCCCGTGGTGTCGAACTCCTCCGCCCTCCAGGTGGCGCCCGGCGCTCCGACCACGACGAACTGGGAGCTCGCCACGATGGACCGGAGGATGCCTCGCACGAGCGGGTCGGCCGCCTGCTCGAAGTGCGTGAGCGTCACCCGACCGCTCGTGTCGTGCGTGAGGAAGAAGGGGAGCTGCAACGCCGTGGCGAGGTTTTGCTGGACGTCGGGGGCGACAGGGCCATTGTCGCCGACCTCCACCGTCAGCGAGGAGAGCTGCAGGCTCACCCGCGCGTCGACGCGCTCGGCCTCCGCGGAGACGACCCCCACGGTCCACTCGCCCCGGAGGATGAACCTCATGCCGGGCAGCACCTGCGCGCCAGGCTGGGTGGGGCGGAAGGAGATCTTCTGCGCGGCGTTCAGGGCGTAGCGGTAGAGCGCCCCGGGGATCCACGCCCGCGTCCCCGCCAAGGGCCTGTGAGACACGCCCTGGGGCTGCGTCGACAGGCCCGCCACCGCGGGAGCGGCCTGGGGGGACCGCGACGTCTCCGAGGGGGCCACCGCGACGGACCGGGATGCCCACCCCCAGAGCCCCAGCAGGCTCACGAGGAGGAGGGGGAGCCCCACCCCGAGGACCTTGCTGAAGGGCTTGCCGCCCACGTTCACCGACTTCCGCATGGGAAACTCCCGAGTCAGCGGCCTTGGCCGCTTCAGTTCTGGTTGGAGGGGTGGGCCCGGTCTCCTCGGCCGATTTCTCAGTCGAGGAGCCAGCGCCCGGTCATCCCGCCCCGCGCGCGGCCAGCGCCTCCGGGACGCGGCCGCGCGGTGGCAGGGTCAGCCTGGCTAGCAGCCCGAGGCCGAGATGGAGCCGGAGGCGTTGTACAGGACGACGTTCCTCACGATGCCGGACCAGTTCGCGATGGTGACGTTCCAGGTCTTCTTGAAGAACAGGAGCTTGATCTTCACGAACCCCGTCAGCGTGCCCGAGAGCGCGTTCAGGTTGAGGGGCGCCTTGAGCTGCCATGAAGCCATGCAGAGGCCCCAGTCGAGGCTGGCCAGGGGCGCCACCGTGGCGTTGATCAGCTGCAGGGAGCCGGTCACGCCAAAGCTGGCGATGGCGACGTTCACCGCCGCGGAGGCCACCACGTTGGCGAAGCCGCCCACGGTGCCGGTGATCGCGGCGAGCAGGGGGTTCACCTGGCCATTCACGCGCATCGTCACGCCGCCCGTCAGCGAGGCCTTCACGGTGAGCGGGACAGGGCCGACCATGAACGTCTTGGACACGGAGAAGAAGGACCGGCTCCAGTTGATCGGGGTCGTCGCGAAGTTGCCGGAGAGGCTGGTGCTCCAGATCATCGCGCTCATGGCGTACAGCGCCGCGCTGCCGCTGTTGCAGCCGCCCTGCTGCCCGCAAACGGTGGCGCGACCGCGCACCAGCTCCTTCTGGATGTTGAAGGCGGTGCCGTGGACCCGGCCCTCGGTGAGCGCCTCCTGCTTCTTCGCCGTGGTGCTGGTGGCGGGCGTCGCGGTGATGGCCGCGCTGACGTTGTAGCCAGCGCCGAAGATGTTGTTACCGAACAGCTCGGTGCGCTGGTAGCTCTTGGTGATGGGCCCGGTGAGCGCCGCCCCCAGCCCCGCGGAGCTCAGCCCGGCCAGGTCCTGCGTCGGCACCGTCTCCGTCGGCAGCGGCACGTTCTGCGTGGTGGCCTCCGGAATGGTTTTCTGGCCGTACTGCAGGTGCCTCATGCCGTCATTCATGTCGAGATAGACGGGCGCGTTGAGCAGCTCCGACTCGCCCTGGACGACGGCGTCCTGCTCGGGCGGCGTGTAGGTGCTGCTCGGGTTGAACGGGAGGATCGGCGTCTCCCACGGAGTCTTGTCGTCCAGCTGGGTGTTGGACGGATAGAGGGTGTACGGGTACTTCGCCGAGTCGACGACATACGGCGTGGTGTCTTGGTAATCCTGCGCGGACGCGAAGGTGGACGCAGTGAGCGCCAGGAGCGCCAGGGCCTTGGATACTGCACTCATCATGGTGAGCCTCTCCAGTGAACGGTTACGGCGCGCGGCCCTTGTGCACGCAGCGCGCCACCCTCGCTGGGACGGCTCTATCTCCGCAGAGCCCTTTGATATCCTGGGGTTGGCTTCTTCCTGAGCCCTGGTAACGATTGTTGTCACTGATAACGCGTGTGCCCAGGGAGGGCCCTCAGCGTGATCACACCCGTTTCCAGCGCCTCGACACTCCAGCGGCCCTGAGCGCGGCGGACGCGTGGGTAAGCCCCCGCGAAGCGGGCTCCAGGCACCGGTCTCCCGCGTGTCAAAGTCGCGCCCTGGTAACAACGGGTACCACCCGAGCAGCCGCGCGCGTCATCGGTCCCTGCGCCTGGATACAGTAGTATCCGCGCCACGCCGCCGACGGGGCTGGAGAGTGCAGCATGTACGGGGAGAGGCGGCCATGAGGAACGAGCATTGGGAGAAGGCCTCTCGCGGCGGGCATGCCGAGGAGGTCCCTTCCCGCGACGGGGAGTCGCTGCCCAGGCTCGAAGACGGGGGGCCCACCACCTGGCCCTATGAAGGGGAGCCCACGAAGGCTCCCCCCCTCGAGCCCGGCTTCACGCTGCTGGGTCGCTATACGGTGCTGGGCACGCTGGGCCAGGGCAGCATGGGGGTGGTCCTGAGCGTGTATGATGCGCGGTTGGATCGGCGCGTGGCGCTCAAGCTGCTGCGCCCCTGGAGCGCGGGAGAGAGCCGCCGCGACGAGGAGCAGGCCCGGTTCGTGCGCGAGGCGCAGGCGATGGCCCGCCTGAGCCACCCCCAGGTGGTGGCGGTGTACGACGCGGGCACCCTGGAGGACGGCGCGCTCTTCATCGCCATGGAGTATGTGGAGGGGCAGACGCTGCGCCGTTGGCAGCAGGGGCGCCCGTGGGCCGAGGTGCTGGCGCAGTACCTGGCAGCAGGACAGGGGCTGGCCGCCGCCCACGAAGCGGGCCTCATCCACCATGACTTCAAGCCGGACAATGTGCTGGTGGGCCAGGACGGGCGGGCACGGGTGACGGACTTCGGCCTGGCCTGGCTCGAGTCCGCCTCGGTGGACGAGCCGCGCGAGGTCCCCGCGCAACGCCTCCCCGCGCCGCCGGCCGTGGCGCTCGCGCCGCTGACCACGCGCTCGAGCCAGTGGATGGGGACGCCGAGCTACATGGCGGACGAGCAGTTCCGAGGCCAACGGGGAGACGCGCGCAGCGACCTGTATGCCTTCTGCGTGTCCCTCTATGAGGGGCTGTACGGCCAGCTCCCCTTCCAGGGCAACACCGTGGCGGAACTGCGCGCGGCTCAGCGCGCGGGCAGGGTGGAGCCGCCGGAGGACTCCCAGGTCCCCGCGTGGGTGGCGCGCACGCTCCTCCAGGGGCTGAGCACCGATCCGGCGAAGCGTCCCTCCTCCATGAAGGCGCTGCTGCACGCGCTGGCGGACGACCCGGAGAAGAAGCGGCGGGCGAGGCCCTCGCGCTGGGCCCTGGTCGGCGCGGTGGCGGCGGCGGGGCTGGCCTTGTGGGTGTGGGCTCGCCCGCAGGAGCAGGTGTGCGGTCGCATGGAGTTGCGGCTGAGCGGAGTCTGGGATGCGGCGGTCAGGGCCCGGCTGGAGCAGGGGCTGGTCGCCACGGGGGCACCCTACGCTCGGGCCACCGCCGAGCGGGTGGTGCAGGGGCTGGAGGCCTATGCGGGAGCCTGGGTGAGGCAGCGCACCGCGCTGTGCCTGAGCGCGAGCCAGGAGGGGCGCCCGAAGAACTCGGGGCTGCTGGTGCTGGAGGAGTCCTGCCTGGAGCGCAGGCGCGGCCAACTGCGCGCGCTCACCGAGCTGTTGTCCCAGAGTCCAGACACCCCCCTGGTGAGCAAGGCGGTGGAGGCGGTGCAGGCCCTGCCGCCGCTGGAGTACTGCGAGGACGCCAAGGCGCTCACCGCCGCGGTGCCGCCGCCCGAGGACCCGGTGGTGCGCGGGAAGGTGGAGGCGCTCCAGCAGCAGGTCGACTCCTTGCGGGTGCTGCTGGATACCCACCGCGTCCAGGAGGGGCTCGCGCTGGCGGACTCCCTGCTCCCCCAGGTGAAGGCGGCAGGCCACGCTCCGCTGGAGGCTCAGACCCTCTACCTCGTGGCATGGATGAGAGAAGGGGCAGGCGACTACCGAGCCACCGTGGAGGGCCTGCGCGAGTCCATGGAGGTGGCGGCCCGTGGCAGGGACAGCTACACGCTGGCCCAGGCCTCGAACTCCCTGGTCTGGGTGACGGGCAACCGCCTGAGGCGGCCGCACGACGCGCTGCAGATGGTGCCCATGGCGCAGAGCATGGTGGAGCTGGCGGACGATGACCGCATCCGCGCCTTTGCCTCCAACAGCGAGGGCACCATCCTCATGGCCGTTGGCAAGCACGAGCAGGCACGGCAGGCGTTCGAGCACGCCCTGGCGCTGAGGAAGAAGGTGTGGGGCCCCGAGCACTGGGAGGTGGCCTCCACGCTCCACAACCTGGGCCTGCTGTTCCAGAGCATGGGCCGGGTGGACGAGGCGCTCGAGGCCCATACCCTCTCGCTGGAGCTGCGGAAGAAGGTGTTGGGCCCGGAGCACCCACGGGTGGCCGAGTCCCTCAGAGACCTCGGCACCACGCTCCAGGAGATGGGCCGGTTCGAGGAGGCGCTCGAGGCCCAGGCGCGCGCCCTGGCGCTGAAGCAGAAGGTGCTGGGCTCCGAGCATCCGTCCGTGGCCGACTCGATCGGCGCGCGAGGCCACGTGCTCCGCGACATGGGGAGGGCCGAGGAGGCGCTCGAGGCCTACGCGCGCGCGCTGGAGCTGAACCTGAAGCTGCTGGGCCCCGAGAGCCCGCTCGTCGCCTGGGCGCTCACTGACCAAGGCGAGGCGCTGGTGGAGCTGGGTCGCCACGCGGAGGCGCGGGAGAAGTTCACGCGCGCCATGGCCTTTCAGGACAAGGTACTGGCGCCGGACGATCTGGGGCGCCTGTGGCCCCTGCTGGGGATGGGCCGGCTCTCTCTGGCCGAGGGCAAGCCCGCCGAGGCCGTGCCGTTCCTCGAGGGCGCCCTGAAGCTGACCTTGATCAACGAGAGGGCGCGGGTTCAATTCCCGCTGGCACGCGCGCTCTGGGACTCCCACGGAGACAGGGCGCGCGCCATCGAGCTGGCCACCCAGGCCCGCGACTACTGGAACGGCGTGGACCGAAAGGCGGACGCAGAGCGGGCCTCCCAGTGGCTGAAGCAGCACGCCACGTTCAGGCCCTGAGAGACGGAGCCTGTCGCGAGCCAGAGCGCAACCTGCAATGGTCGCCTGGTTCGGCTCCACCAACGGGATACTGGCGAGCCAGGGCACCGCGACAGGAGACTGCGCGGTGGGACCGCGGATCTTCATGAACATCCTGGGACTGGTCGGCTTCCGACCCCAGGGCGTGCTCGGCATCCTGGGTGAGCGCGGCGACGGCGCGGCCGACGTAGGACGGTGACTCGGAGGCGATGAAGTCCGGCTCCACTTTCGCGCCGTCGCGCCAGTTCGCCTCGGTGACGCCGAAGCCCTCCAGCATCTCCTCGGAGCGCAGGAAGCCGGGCGTCACGGCGAGCGCGGTGACGCGGGTGCGACGCAAGTCTCGCGACATGGCGAACGCGAGCCGGATGACGCTCATCTTCGCGACGTCGTAGATGACGCTGCCGCGGTAGCCGAAATGGTCTCCGTCGGTGATTTCGACGACGAGGCCCCGCTCCTGCCCAAGCATGAGCGGAACGGCGTGGCGGCTGGTGAGGATGTGGGTGAGCACGGCGCGCTCCAACACGGTGCGCGCGTGCTCGGGAGACTGCTTCCAGAAGGGCACGCCGAGCTCGGAGATGGCGTCGCAGCCCCAGATGTCATTCACCAGGATGTCGAGCCGCCCCTGCTCCTTCTGGATGCGCGCGCAGAGGGCGGCGACCTCCTCCGTGACGGTGTGGTCGCACCGGACGGCGATACCGTGGCCCCCCAGCGCGGTGACCTGCTCCGCGGTCTCCTCGAGGACCTCCGGGCGCTTGGAGCCAGAGGCGGGACGGCCGCGTACGCCGCGGCCCGTGCAGTACACGGTGGCGCCGGCCTCGCCGAGCCGGGTCGCGATGCCCCTGCCCGCGCCCCGCGTGGCTCCCGCGACCAGGGCGATGCGTCCTTCGAGTGGCTTAGGTGGGCGGTGGCTTCGAGGTGGTGGAGCCCGCGTCACTGCGAACCCGAATGATTGCCCTGGCGACAGGGCTTCTCGCGGCGCACCCGCGCACATCGACAGACGCGAATGCAATACCCCGCCCGCGGCCTTCGTAAGGCCTTGCGTCGACCCGGCCCTCTCGCCGGAAGTCATGCTAGCGTGGCCATGCATGGATAAGTCCGCATTCCAGAGATTCATCAGGGTCCTCCCACCATTGATGAGCCTCACCCTGGCCCTCGCGGGAGCGGCCTCGGCGCAGCCGGTCGTCTCGCGGGCGACGCGGATTGCGACAGCGCCTGATGCCTTTCAGGAGCGCCTGCGTGACGCGGCACGACTGTACGAGGAACTGGAGTACGAACAGGCATTGCTCGCGCTCTCGGATGCCAAGGCCCTGGCGAGGACCGAGGATGAGCGAGCCGATGCGTTGCTCTACGAAGGCCTGGTGCTGGCGGACCTCGGCCAGCGACAGAAGTCCCTCGTCGCCTTCCGGCAGGGATTGACGCTGCGTCCCCTGGCGTCGCTTCCCGTGAAGGTGTCCCCCAAGGTGCAACGGGACTTCGAGAACGTGCGCCGGGAGGTGTCGCGGGACCTTGCGCGGAATGCGCCCACGAACGCGGGCAGCACCGGTGCCACCGCCATGCCGGAGCCGAAGGTCCCCCACTCGGACAACCTGGAGCGTCCCATCCAGGAAGTCCCCGAGGTCGCACTGGTTCCAGTCCACCCGGAGGAGGAGGCCGCGGAGTTGCGAATGGCGCCTCCGAACGGAGCGCTGTCCAGGCTCCGCCCCATCTCGATGGTCCTCGCGGGGGCCGGGCTCGCGGCGGGCGGAGTCGGGAGCTACTTCGGACTTCGCTCCCGGGGGAACATCCAGAATGCCCGCGAGGCCACGCAGGTCGACGCACAGCGAGGGCATCTGGACTCGGCCCGGGGACAGGCACTCGCCGCGAATGTCCTGTTCGGCGTCGCGGTCACCTCGGTCGCGGGGGCGGTCATCACCTACTTCACCGGCTCCGAGTCCGAGAACGAGGAGGTGCATCCATGATGCGCCCTGCCCTCTTGTGCCTGCTGTTCGCCACGGCCTGCACAGTGCCAGACCTGGATGAGCTGTATCCGGACTGCGACGGCCATCTTGACCTCGAGACCGCTTTCGACGGTCAACCGGCCAATGCGGTGCTCGGCGGTGGCACCGCATGTCGAAGCATCCACCTCACGGTAGCCCTCGTGGAATTCAGCCCTCGCTGCGTGCTCGTCCGTGCCCGGGACGCGGGCAGCGGGAAGGAAGTCTCACAAACCTTCCGGGACGTCCTGATCGGCGCGGGGCCCGGCTTCAATCTTCGAGTCGTCGTCTCTCCACCCAAAGGTTGGGGACCCACCGTGGAAGTGGAGGCAAGAGCCTTCGAGCAGAGCTGCGAGGGAGTCGCGGTGGGGATCAACCTCGCGAGCGTCACGGTGGCCAACAACAGGGGGGTCCCCGCCACGCTCCGCATCGAGGCCCAGGACGCGGATCGGGATGGCTATGTCAGTCGCGTCAACGGCGGAACGGATTGCCAGGATGACCAGAGTGACATCAACCCCGGCGCGGAGGAGCGGTGCAACGCGCAGGACGACAACTGCGACGGAATCAACGATGAGGCGCACTTCAACCTGGGAGGTCAGTGCACGCTCAGCGCGGGGTGCCAGGGTGTCTACCGCTGCGACGTGACGGACCAACGCCTCTACTGCGACAGTCCCTCCGCGCGGTTGGCCTACCTGGACCAGGACCGAGATGGACATGGACAGAAGGGAGTCACCCCGACGACCTTCTGTGACGTGGTGCCAGCCGGCTACGTCACCGCCCCCCCGGATGACTGTGATGACACGAACGCCAGCATCTATCCGGGCGCGCTGGAGCGCTGCGACGGAGTCGACAACGACTGCGATGCAATCCTCGACGAGGGTTTCCCCGGGCTCGGCTCGACGTGCACGGATTCTGCGACGCAGTGCACGGGACAACTCCAATGCGACACAAGTGGCACCACTCTCGTCTGCGGGGCCACGCAGTCCGTCCCGGCCTGGTACCTGGACGAGGATGGCGACGGCTCTGGCCAGACCTCCGGAGCCATCCGCTCCTGCGTGCACCCCGCGGGCGACTACGTCAGCAACACCGGCGACTGCGACGATGGGAACCCCCTCACCCATCCTGGCGCGCCGGAGCTGTGTGACGACCTGGACAACGACTGCGACGGTCAGAAGGAAGGCCCGACCCAGTGCCCGGGAGGACTCACTCCCACCTGGGCCGGGCAGACGGTGGCCTCCACCAGCCAGACATGGATCTCCGCCTCCTCCTGGACTCGCGGCGGGGTCTGGGTGGGCGGCGACGAGAACTTTCGAGCAAGGCTGACCCCCGGGCAGGTGACGTTCACGGTCCTCTCGGACTTTGGCTGCGGCATGACGGACGCCGCGTGGACCAGCGTCTGGGCGGACCCGACCACCGGTCGCGCGTGGCTCGGCTCCGTCGACGGGAGGAAGGCCCGCCAGGACTCCTCGGCGTCGAATTGCGTCCAGGTCCAGAACGACAACCTGTGGGTCCACGGCATGGTGGGAGTGCGGAACAACAACGTGCTCACGCTCTATGGAGCGACCGACAGCCTGGCCTCGGACGAGGGCGCGGCCTTCACCTGGAACGGCACCGGAACACCGACCTACAACCCCATCAACAACAACTTTCACTATGTCTACGACGTGCATGGAGCGACGGCGGACACCGTCTTCATCGTGGGAGGCCCCGCGACGGACGCGCGTATCTATCGCTACAACCGAAGTTCCGGCGAGTGGGATACCGAGGCCGTCGAGGACGTCGCACCCGACCTCGACACGCTCCGGGGTGTCTGGGTGGCGAACGCCAGGCTGGCCTTCGCGGTGGGAGACACAGGCACCGTCCTGCGGTGGCACCTGGGTCAGTGGACCCGGCTGTCCTTTCCCACCACGCACGACCTGACCTCGGTCATCGCCTTTGGCGCGGGGTCCGCCTATGCGACCTGCAAGAGCGGACACGTCTACCGTTACAATGGGCAGACCTGGCAGCAGGTCCATTCCACGGGAGGCATCCGCCTCAATGACATCACGGGCACCGGCCCTGACGACCTCTGGGTCGTGGGCACCAGTGGCCGCATCCTCCACTGGCCCGCATGGCCTTGAGTGCGCCCCGGGTTGTGAATGAGCCCGGGCGCTCGGCTCGGCCTGGTCAGTAGGAGACAGGCACGAGAACGCCCGCGGCCACCACCGTGAGCACGAACAGGAGCGGCGTGGACACGATGATCCACAGCTTGTGATTCTCCAGCTTGTGCCCGAAGAACAGCCAGAGCAGCCCGGAGGCGGGAATCATCGAGGCGGCGGGGAAGGCCAACAGCTCCAAATCCGGGCCGCCACTGACGCCGCGACTTTCAAGCTCAATCGCGCGGATGAAGAACACGAGCAGCAAAGCCCCGCTGCCGCCAACCAGCCCGTAAAGCCATTTCTCTGCAAGGTGCATGGGCGCAAAGCCTACAATTTCATTCCGACAATGCGCATCCGCCCCAGGCCACTTTCCAGGGCCCCCACCCCCGCCGGGTGACATCGCCGGCACAGGCGGGGACACGGGAAGAGCGGTGCGTCAGGCCCCGCCCACCTCACGGTCAAGATGCGTCTAGTCCGCGTGGAAGTTGTACTTGAAGGTGTTGTTCTGCCCCGCCTTCACCACGAACGTCTGCGTCACTTCCTTGCCCAGTTCATGATTGATGAGCTTGATGGTGTTCTTGCCTTCGGGCGCCGCGATGGGGTCTATCGGCGTCTGCCCCAGGTCCTTCCCATTCAGCACCACCTTCGCATAGGGGCGGATGCGGAACTCCAACATGCCCGTGGCCACCACCTTCGCGCGCGGGCGCGGTGGCGGCGCGGCCTTCGCGACAGGTTTCACCTCGGGCAACACGGGTACTGGCGCGGCGGAAGTGCCGCCAGCAGCGGACACGACAGCCGGCGGCGCTTTCTCCACGGGCGTCGCGGTCACCCCCTTCGGTGACGGTACCGGCGCGGTGGGCGGAGGCTCCGCCTTCATCACCGCCACTTGCGGCTCCCGTCCCGCCGCCGGGGCATCCCCGCCCGCGACCCGCTCCTGCGCGGTGGAAGGCTTGGGCGACTCCACCGTCGACGGACGCTTCGCCTCCGGCCTCTTCCCCAAGGGAAGCGGAGGAGGCACCACGACAATGGGTTGCTCGCCCCGAGTGGCCACCACCGCCACGCCGCCGAGCACGAGCACCGCTCCACCCACGAGCACGGCGAGGAGTCCCGTCGAGGCCTTGCTCGCCTTGGGGGCACGCACCTGCGCGCCCGTGGAGATGGCGTCCTCGTCCGCCCCGCCGCCATTCGTCGGGACGCGCTCCTCCGCATCCCGCTCGGACTCCCCCGACGGCCCCGCGGGCGCTGTCACCGCGGCGATGCCCGAAGCGTTCCATCCCTCACCCGCGCTTCGAGCCTCGGAGGCCACCCCACCCTGCGCCGGCAGCATCGGACGGGAGGCCGGCTTGCGTCGAGCCCCCGCCGCCTTCGCCGCGCGTTCCGGAGCGTCCGAGCCCTTGCCGCCCTCATTCGAGACGGGCTGCGGACGTCCCTCCGCAATCATCCCCCGCACCGACAGCGGCATGGGCGTCGTGGGCGACGTCGAGTCCACGGGCGGAGGCGGAGGCCCCTTCGCCTCTGGAGGCGCCGCCATGGACTTCGGCGTGCTCCCGGGCTTCGCGGGCGTCGCACCTCCCATCGCCGCGGGCGAGGCCACCACCGGCCCCGACATTCCCTCCGCCACCAGCTTCGCCACGAACTGCGCGAGCTGGTACGCCCCCACGGACTCGCCCGACGACAGCAGGTAGCGCTCCAGGTCCGCCTGGAGCGCACGGCAGTCCGCGTAGCGGGTGTCCCGCTCCTTCGCGAGCGCCAGGTCCAGAATCTTCTGCAGCGCCACCGGCACATCCGGCCGGCGCTCCACCACGGGGATGAACGGCTCGAACAGGATGGCCTGCATCGTGCTCGCCTCGGTCGTCGCGTCGAAGGGACGCTTGCCCGTCAGGAGCTCGTACAGCACCACCCCCAGCGCGTACACGTCCACCCGCCGGTCCAGCGGCTTCGTCCGGAGCTGCTCCGGTGGCATGTACGCCACCTTCCCCTTCACCACGCCCGTCTGCGTGCGGTGCCCCTGCCCCGCCACCTTCGCCACGCCGAAGTCCACCACCTTCACCGCGCCCTGCCGCGACACCAGGATGTTGTCCGGACTCACGTCGCGGTGGATGAGCCCCAGGGGCTCTCCAGTCGCCGGATCACAGAAGTCGTGCGCGAAGGACAGGCCCTCCGCCGCGAGCGACACCAGCTTCGCGCACATCATCGGCGGCAGGGGCTGCTCCGCCGCGCGCTTCACCAGCCGCCGCAGCGTGGGCCCGTCGATGAACTCCATCGCCAGGAAGTAGCTGCCGTCCGCCTCGCCGAAGTCGAAAATCTGGACGATGTTCGGGTGCTCCAACTGCGCGGCCAGCCGCGCCTCTCCCAGGAACATCTCCACGAACGCCGGGTCCTCCGCCAGGTGCGGGAGGATCCGCTTCAGGACGAGCGTCTTCTCGAAGCCCATGGGGCCCGCGGCCTTGGCGAGGAAGACCTCCGCCATGCCCCCCGAGGCAAGCTTCCGGACGAGTTGATACTTCCCGACTTGCATTTGATGAAGGGTTCTCCCAGGTTTCCCTGGAAAAGTGAAATGCCTGCCCGAGTGTTCTGCCCAGGACCGTGCAACCAGGCATCATCAAGTTTGACCGTGACGCGACGCCGTCCGTAGGATCCGCGCACGCATGCCCCCGAAGGTCATCGGTCCCTACCGCGTCCTGGAGACGCTCGGCAGCGGCGGGGCCGGCACCGTGTACCGGGCCCTGGACCGCCGCAGCAACGACGAAGTCGCGCTCAAGCTGCTGTCGGCCGGCCCCGCGCTGGACGAACGGGCGGCGCGACGACTCGCGCGTGAATTCGAGACGCTGGCGGACCTGTCCCATCCCAACGTGGTGAAGGTCTTCGAGGCGGGGGTCCATCAGGGCTGGCCCTACCTGGCCATGGAGCTCATCGAGGGGCTCACGCTGCGCCACTACCTGGACATCCGAGGGGACGACCTGCTGTCGCCCATCAGCGGCACCACGCCGCGCGGCCTGTTGACGGTGCGGCGCACCGCGGACGAGGACTTCGGCCCTGGCAGCGACAGCATCTCCAACGCGGACGCGGCGGGTGACGCCCGCCCCGCGGCGGAGGGGCTGTTCAGCATGGACGCCTTCAACGAGGAGCCTCCCAGCGAGGACCTGGACGCCTACGGCGCGGCGGAAGGCGAGGACGAGCTGGGCTCCGGCTCGGGCTCGGACGACTCGATGGAGGGCTTCGACATGCCTCCGCCCGCGGCTCGCAAGCCGGTGGACGACGGCCGGGCGCCGCGCGAGGAGGACCTCAACCGTCCCGAGCGCATGGGGCGGCTGAAGGACACCATGCTCCAGCTGTGCGAGGCGCTGGCCTACATCCACGGGCACGGGCTGGTGCACCGGGACTTGAAGCCGTCCAACGTCATGGTGGACGAGGACCGGCAGGTGCGGCTGATGGACTTCGGGCTGGCCAAGTTCCTCGCGGACGACGTGGCGATTACCGAGGCGGGCAAGCTGGTGGGCACGTACCGCTACATGGCGCCCGAGCAGATTCTCGGGGAGCCGTTGGATGGACGCTCGGACCTGTACAGTCTGGGCGTCATCCTCTATGAGCTGCTCAGCGGGCGGCCTCCCTTCGATGCGAAGACGCCGCACGAGCTGTGGCGGCAGGTGCTGGAGACGGAGCCTCCGCCGGTGCTGGCGCTGAACCTTCATGGGGACCCGCAGTTCGCACGCGTGGCCCACCGCCTCATCCGCAAGGAGCCGGACGACCGGTTCCAGACGGCCGAGGAAGTCTACGAGGCTCTTTCCGAGTGAATCCCTCCAAGCTGCACACCTTCACCGTGGACGCCGATAAGGCGGGCCAGCGGGTGGACCTCTTCGTGGGCGAGGCGCTGGGCCTGTCGCGCGCGCGCCTCAAGCGACTCTTCGATGCGGGCGCGGTGAAGGTGAACCACCGGGCGGCGAAGAAGGGCCTCACGCTCACGGCCGGGCAGCAGATCTCCGTGGTGGTGGAGGAGGAGACGCGCGAGGCGGTGCCCGACGAGGAGTTCCCCCTCGTCGTGCTGCACGAGGACGCCGCGCTGGTGTTCGTGGACAAGCCCGCGGGCCGGCCCTCGCATCCGCTCCAGTCGGGAGAGACGGGCACGGTGGCCAACGCGCTGGTGGCGCGCTACCCCGAGTGCGCGCAGGCGTCGGTGGACCCGCGCGAAGGCGGGCTGTGCCACCGGTTGGACGTGGAGACGTCGGGCGTGGTGGTGGCCGCGCGCTCGCGCACCGCGTGGGATGCCGTCCGCGCGGCCTTCGGTGAGCGCGCGGTGGACAAGCGCTACCTCGCGCTGGTGACGGGGCCCCTGGTGGACGAGGGCGACATCGAGCTGCCGCTGCGCCATCACCCGCGTCACCCGGACCGGGTGGAGCCCGCGCCACACGGTGCCGAGGACGCGCGCGAGGCGGTGTCGCGCTTCCGCGTGCTGGCGCGCGTGGGCGAGTACAGCCTGGTGGAGGTGCGCATCCTCACGGGCGTGTTGCATCAGGTGCGCGCGCACATGGCGGGCATTGGCGCGCCCATCGTCGGCGACACGCTCTACGGCGGGCGCGAGGCGCCAGGGCTGGGGCGCTTCTTCCTGCATGCACGGGCGCTCGGGTTGGCGCATCCGGAGACGAAGAAGCCGATGCATGTAACGAGTCCCCTGCCCCCGGAGCTGCGCGCGGAGCTGGAGCGGCTGGGCTTGCCCCTGCCTCGCGGCGAGCGCGAGGACGAGAGTCCGGCGAGCTGAAGGGGCTGCTCACTTCCCCAGGGACTTGAGCATCGCCCGAGCCGCATTGGATGCGCCGCCCGTGGGCACCAGCAGGAGGTACTTCTTGAAGGCCTCCGCGGCCTGGTTGCTGTCTCCCAGGGACTGGTAGGCCATCCCCAGCGACAACCAGGCGCGAGCATCGCCCCCATCCGCGCGAACGACGTGCTGGAGCAGGACCACGCCCTCTCGCAAGGACTTCTCCGACTCGAAGCCGCTCACCAGCAGGAGCCCCAGCTCCTTCCGGGCTTCATGCGAGCCGGCCTTGAGCACGAGGGCTTTGCGATAGCTGACCATCGCGGCCTTGGTACGACCTGCCTGCTCCGCGGACCGCCCTGCCTTCATCAGCGCGGCGAACTCGTCTTCGGGCGACAGCGCCTTGACGCCCGCGGCGGACACGACAGGAGGAGGACGCGGAGCGGATGTCACGCTCCCTGACTTCGGAGCATCAACGGGGATGGCGAATGCGACAGTCGGGGACTTGTCTTCGCGAGCGGGTGCGACGGCCGCTGTGCCCGCGTCCCTCTCGGGCAGAGACGTCGGACTTGCGACCTCGGGGGTCTTCTCGGGAGACAACGGGACTGCCGGAACCTGGACCTCCGCCGGCTCGTCTGAAGGCACCGGGGCCCCTGTCGTGGGCGACAATGGGGTCGTGGAAGCCTGCTCCGCTTTCGGGGCGGGGGCCGACACCTCGGGGCTCGACTTCCCGCTCAGCGTCCACGTCACCACACCCAGCGCCGCCGAGAACAGGAGCGCGGCTCCAAGCCCCGCGCCCAGGCCTTGTCGATACGAGGTCCACCGGTGGGTGGAGACCTGCGTCACCACGGGAACCTCGTTCATCGTGGCGACAGTGCGAGTCTCCGCGGCGCGAGCCAGCTCCTCCCGAAAGGGCGTGGGCACCTGGGGCTCGCGTCCCTCTTCACGCAACTCCATGGTGAACAGCGTCTGGACGAGCCACGCCACCGACATGGGCGAGAACCGAGGCGTCGTCGCATAGAGAAACCCGGAGAGCGCTTCGGCGAAGGCGTGCGCGGACTCGAAGCGCTCCTCCTTCTTCACGGCCAGCGCCTTCTGGACGATGGCATCCAGCTCCACGGGCAGCTCCGGGCGCAGCGTCCGCGGTGACGGGAACCGCCCCTCCTGCAACTGGTGCATCACCACGTACTCGGGGCCCTGCAACGGCAGACGCCCGCACAGCATCTGGTAGAGCACCACACCGGCCGCCCACACATCCGTGCGTGCGTCGACGTCCTCGCCTCGCGCCTGCTCCGGCGAGAAGAAGAGGTACTTGCCCTTCACCACACCGGGCTCGGTCTTGAACCCTCGCAGTTCGCGCGCCTTGGCGATGCCGAAGTCGACGATCTTGACCTGCCCCTCGTAGCTGACCAGGACATTCTCCGGAGAGACGTCCCGATGGACGATGCCCAGGGGGACACCCCGGCTGTCCGCGCGCGTGTGCGCGTAATGCAGCCCTCGACAGACCTCCAGCGCGATGAAGACAGCCTGGGCCACCGGCACGGCACTCAGGCCATGCTGGAGCGCGCGCTTGATGATGCGATGGAGCGGCGGCCCGTCCACCAGTTCCATCGCCAGGAAGTGCTCGCCCTCCGTCCGTCCGAAGTCGAAGACCTGGGCGATGTTGCCGTGGGACAGCGACGCGGAGATGCGAGCCTCGCTGATGAACATCTGGATGAAGCGCTCATCCTGCGCGTACTCCGGCAGCACCTTCTTGATGAGCACGGGCTTCGTCACGCCCGCCTCCCCCACCAGCCGCGCGCGCCACGCCTCCGCCATGCCGCCCTTGCCAAGCCTTGACACCAACGAATAGCGACCAAAGGGCTTGGAGGGGGCGGAATCCATGAGGCGTGCAATGTAGCCCCACGAATCGCATCAGCCCAGAGCAACCCCTTGGGCTGGGAGTCCATGGAGGCCCAAGGACAATCGGACGGGCGCCATGCAGCGAACGCACCAGCCGTATGGGCCTTCAGACCCACCCCGGGTCAAGGTGCCTCGGGCTCCTCGGGTTGTTCGGTCGCCGCGCGGTCCTCGACGGGGGTTCGACAGACATCCGTGCGCTGGTAGCGCCTGACAATGAAAGCCCTGCCGGCAATCGTCCTATTGTATACACGCCGCATGACCCCCACTCCTCGAGAAACCTCAAGACGACGAAGACTGGTGCTGGCGGCCTGTGTCGCTGGCCTGGGCCTCGTCGTACCCCAACTCTCCTTCGCGGACCCCAATTGCCTCCCCGGCGACACGCGGCCCATCTGCAACCCCACGGAGACAGAGCCTCCACCACCAGTGCCCTTCTGGATTCAAAACGGCCAGCGCTTCTTTGTGATTGGCACCTACGACTACCCCAAACGAGATTACGCGGACGCGGGTCTGGCGGATCTTCTCCCAAGCCTTGACAAGACTGACCTCGGGCTCGGAGAACTGGGTCGCGCGGGATTCAATGCCGTCATCGTGGACATCCATGACCTGACTCCCGCCGACCTGGACAAGATGGAGTCGCACGGGGTCCATGCCCTGGGCAGCGCCTGGAATTGGAGCGATCGGGGAGGGGCACTCAGTGAACTGCACTGGGTGCGAGAGAAGGACGCCCAGCACCATATCGGCAGCGACCTGGACCTCAAGATCCAGGCACTGAAGGGCAAGCCTGCATTCCTCGGCTACGAAAGCCAGGACGAGATGGGCTGGAACAAGGTCGGTTCAGGGCAGGTCGCGCAGTTTGCCGATGGAGGGGTCAACCTGGTTCTGACAACGAGCCAGCGTGCTCGCATTCCCAGCGTGACGGAGGCCACGAGCTTCCGCGCGTTCGTCAATTCCAGGGACCCCTCGCATCTGGTCTATTACACGGAGGTGGCCGCCCCCAACGCGGGTGGCTTTCCGTCCGGGGGGCCCCTGCTGCCAGGCCTTTCCCCCGCCGCATACGAGCAATGGAGTGACGGGGCGAACGCGTGGGGACACGACAGGTATCCCATCTACGTGACGCTCGAAGGCTACTCTCCGCCATTCCCGGAAGCCCCGCTCATGGGTCCAGCAGAAACCCTCGATGCCATGCAGGTGCTCTATGATCAGGACTCCGCGTCGCCCTATGTCGCCAAGGGCCCCATCCTGATGGTGCTCCAGGGACAGGGCGGAGGGGAGTGCTGCTCCACTTGGCAGAACCCGCTGACAGGACGGCGTCCCAACTACATCGAGACTCGCTTCATGGCCTACTCCTCCATCATCCATGGGGCGCGTGGCATCTTCTGGTGGGGGACGGATGCCATCGAGCAGGACTCCCAGCTCTGGTGGGACATCAAGAAGGTCGCCTCTCAGCTTCGCATCCTGGAACCCGCGCTGGTCGCGGACGGCGCTTGGGGTTTGATGCTGACTCCTGGACTCGAAGGCACGCACCGCAAAATCGGTCAACACCATGTCGTCATCGTCGCCAATCCCACGCCCAGCCCCATCACCGCCACCATTCACCCGCAGACATGGAATGGCACGCTGCCCGCTCGCAGCCTCTTCGAGCAGCGCAGCCCCATTCCATACAGCTCCAGTCTAGGGGGATGGGAGGACACCTTTGGTCCATGGGAAGTACACGTCTACACGGATACGCCCATGTATCAGCGGAAGGATGATTTCGATGGGGATGGTAAGTCGGACTTCACCTGGTATTGGAAATCACCCGCGATGCCCCAGACGGGACTGCTCACGGTGAAGACCAGCTCCCTGCCAAGACCGATGGGCCTCGCGGGTGGGCTCCCCGGGGACATCTCGCTCACGGGTGACTATGATGGCGATGGCCTCACGGACTTCGCCGTCTACACCCCTGCCTGGAGCGCCACTACGCCTGGGTTCTTCTCGGTGTGGCGGAGCCAGGGACAACACTGGAGCTGGTTCGGCCTGGGCGGGCCTGGCGACATCCCCCTTGCCGCGGACTACGACGGCGATGGGATCACTGACATCGCCGTGTACCAACGCTTCCCGACTCCCGAGGGGACCCCTCCCAATCTCGTCTATGGACAGTTCAAGTGGATCTCGAGCCAGACTGGAGACCCCGAACCCATCCTCTTCAAGGCTGGCGAACCCGACGACGTGCCCGTCGTCGGAGACTTCGATGAAGACGGCAGGGATGACTTCGCCCTGTACAAGTACAAGAGCAGTACGGGTTGGGGCGGCTGGTTCTCTGTCTGGGTGCTACAGGGAACGGGAGGGTTCTGGGATTGGGACACGATGGGACAGGTGGGAGACATTCCTGTCATTGGCGACTACGACGGCGATGGCGCCAGTGACCGGGCGCTCTATACGCCCCGCTGGCCCGCGAATGACGGCGGCGGCTACTTCACCATCTTGCATAGCTCCACCGGGACGTCCCACGTGAAGTTCCTCGGAGGAGTCAGCGACGTTCCCGTCACGGGCGACTACGACGGCGATGGGAAGACGGACA
The DNA here is from genome assembly GCF_013336715.1 of Myxococcus sp. CA056. NCBI lineage: Bacteria > Pseudomonadati > Myxococcota > Myxococcia > Myxococcales > Myxococcaceae > Myxococcus > Myxococcus sp. CA056. Next base: position 542,513 of record NZ_JABUMT010000004.1, on the reverse strand, counting down.
TCGCCGTCTACACGCCTCGAGCGGGCACGCCCGAGACGGGCGGGTTCTACACCGTCACCTTCTCGAGCACGCAGACCACGAGCACGCAGAGCAGGACCGGCGTGCGCGCCGGAGAGCTGCCCATGGGCAAGGAGTGGCAGCACTGATGGGACGTGACACCCTCCAGCCCCCGTGAGGCATCACGGGACGCTGGAGGGCGTCGCGGTTCAGGGCGACTGGCGCAGTCCCCTCGGTAGGGGACTCCAGACGAGGTCCAACGAGGCCCCCCAAGGACCATCGGACCGGTGCCATGCGGCGTGCGCACCGGCCCGTGGGCTCATTCAGACAGGCCCTGGCTCAAGGCTCCTCGGGCTCCTCGGGTTGCTCGGTCACCTCGCAGTCCTCGACGGGAGTGGGGCCGCCCTCGCCGACAGGAACACGGACGCTCACTCCGCCATCACAGCGCTTCACCCCCGCGTCAGTGATTCCCGCGTCGGCCACTCCCGCGTCGACACTCGCGTCAGCGATTCCCGCGTCGAGCACGCCGCCATCCCAACCCGCGTCACCTGGGCCCCCGTCGTATCCGGCATCCACGCCCGCGTCCGTGCCGGCATCCACGCCCGCGTCGGGAGTTCGACAGACCTCCGTGCGCTGGTAGAGCGCCTGGCAATGAAAGCCCTCCGGGTCGCCCTCGTACGTCACCTCTGGCAATTCGGGATCCGTTCCGTACCAGTGGCGGCTGCCGCGAGTGCGGAACTGACACGTCGTGCTGCCACCATTCGCACAGGGGCAGTTTTCCGAAACCTGCCACCCCACGAACTCGAGCAGGTCATGGTTGTCCGCGAAGGCATACCGCTGCGGCGTGGAGAGCGTCACCAGGTCGCCTGGCTCCAGAGGGAGGAATGACTCGTGAGGCCCTGGATAGGGCGACTGGGGATGACTGGCGCAGGCCATCAACGGGGCGCCGTTGGGCCCTTCGGTGAGCGTGGTGGTGGTGCCTTCCAAATCGGTGCGCTCGATGGTGAAGCTCGCACAGAGCGGCGCCGTGAGGGGTGAGCTGCAGGAGTTCTCTCCGGAGCCTCGCGCCGCGACAACAATGGGAGCGATGCTGACGCCGAGCGCCACCACCCCCGTCGTGCCATCCACACACTTCTGCGCACCGGGCTTGAAATCCACCGCGCCTGTTCCTTGACGCTTCTTGGTCAGGTCCGTCAGGTCGGTGAAGGTGGTGCAGCCCAGCTTCCACGGCGTGGTGCAGCAGCACTCGATCGCCTTGATGTGGTTGTCATAGAGCGTATGGAACTCGGCCTTCGTGGCGGGAAGCACTTCCGGCATCCAGTGGCTCTTCGGCCACACGCCGTTCGCCGCGTTGCGTCCAGGGATGGCGGCCTTGTCGACGGACCTGGGGAACCAGTCCGCGCACGTGTTCTTGGTGCCGATGCGGTGACAGGTGGTGCACTCCTGATTGCCGACATTCCCATCACCGTCCTTCACTTGAGCGGTGGTGACCGTCTCCGGCTTGGGCCACCCACGCCCTGCGTTCGTGAGATAGGCCTCCTCGACGAGCTTGTACTTCCCCTTCTTGAATCCCGCGGGCAACCCATCCGCGGTCGCCGCCACCTGGTCGATGTAGGGCGAGTGCATCCAGGGGTCACTGTCATGGCACTTGGAGCAGTGCAGGCTGGAGTTGTCCCGGAGCCGTTGAGGGCTGATGTAGAACGCCCTGGCAGCCGTGGCGGCGGCGCGCTCCGCCGCATCCGCGGAAGCGGGGTCCGCCATCGGATTGGGCACATTCTTGCCATTGAGGTCCGCGCCGCTGCCGCTCAAGGCCTGGAAGTAGCATGTCGCCCCCGACGTCTTGTTGGCGACGACGATGGCGACATCCTGAAAGCTCTCCGACGTGTCCAGCCCCGCCTTGTAGCGGCGGCAGATGACTCGCGCCTCCGTGTTCGGGTTGCTCGTCTTGAGCTTCAAGAGGCGTGCATTGTCGACGCAGTACTTGCCGCCAAGGTCCAGCCACACCGGCTTGTCACAGGTCATGCCGTCGGGCGTGTTGGTGGTGTGCAGCAGCGTCCCGTCCCGGCAGTTGAACGTGGCGTCCGTCAGCCGCCCCAACTCCGCGCGACACGATGCGGCGTACTCGGTGATGTTGCTGCCGTCCACCAACCCCTGTCCCTGTCGCGCCAGGACGACGCCGTCGAGCGGCTCGGGAGGCTCGTCAGCCTCCCCTCCCGTGCAGCCCAGGAACAAGGTGGAGACGACGAGCAAGACTCCGGCGACGGCAGACTCGGCTGCACGACACGTTCGCATGGGAACTCCCAGGGGTGGGAGTCGAATCCAAACAGAAAGTCGGAGCGCGCCGCGCCCACCGGGCCTCGCATCTCGTGGGAACTGTCATCGAGAGGACCCGCCGCTTCTCTCCGGCCCGGCGCTACTCGCCCATCACCTTCGCGATGACGCGCTTGAGACACGGGCGCATCCCGCCCGAGCCGATTCTTGCCCGGGTGGCCCGGACGAAAGACGGCTGGCTCGCCGCCCGTTGTCATCCTCTCGCGGACCGCGAGCTGCTTCAGGTCATCGCGAACTGCTTCATCGGGTTCCATGAGGAGGAGGACGCCAACGACAGTGGCGTGCTCCGCCCCACGGGCTGAAGAGAGGCGAGCCCCTCAGTAGCAACTCCAGATGAGTTCTTCTGAGCAGGTACAGCCACCCAACTGCCCGTTGTCGTGGTAGCAGACGACCTCGCTGGAGGCCCCCGAGCACATAAAGCTTTCATACGACGCGCATGGCGGCAGCAGGTGAGCGGGCTTCTCGGACACCGTCGCCTCGGCCCCAAGCGCCGGGGGACAAGCCGCGCGACACCACGTAAGGGATTGGGCACACAGCGCCTTGCCCGGGCCGCTTCCGGCGTTCTCCCGCATGCAGGCAAGGTACTCGGACTGACAGGCCTGCTGGCACGTCACGGCCTGCTCCGACACCGTCTGCTCGGAAGGCTCCTGTTCCGCGCCACCACAGCCCACCAGCACGCACAGGGCCCACAGTCCTCCGACAATGAAGCTCGGCTTCATCGACAATCTCCTGGCTTGAGGTCGATACGGCGCGTGAAGCCTACCACTTCAGCCAGAGCATGCGGCATGGACTGTTGGAAGCGCGGGCGGTGGCGGAAGTGGCTGCCCTACCGGGCCAGGGGCTGCACGTGGAGAACCTCGTCGCGGACCCGACACACAATCCACCGCGCTTCGCGTTCACCGCCAACAACGCCAGCGGCTGCGTGCCCCATGTCTACGTGGACGGCGCCATGTCACAGTACCCGACGCTCCACGGGAAAGAGTCGGCGCAGGGCTACCGGATGAAGAAGCCGCAGGTCTACAACAACGGCGCTTCCTTCACGGCCGTGTTCGACAAGAGCGGCACCTGCCCCTGAGCCGGAGTGCTCGGGACACCGGACCGCTGAGAGGAAACCGACGGCCCGCGGAGGAGTAACTCCGCGGGCCGCGCGCCATCTCAGTAGGCGTAATAGACAGGCGGCGTGGTGCTGGTGAAGTAGTTGTAATACGTGGCCACGTAGTTGCTGCCGCTCCCCGTCTCGCCCGGGAGCGGGCCCGTCTTCGTGCCGTAGGCGACCAGCGTGGCGCCAGCATCGGTCTTGTCCAGGTTGCAGACAGGGACATTGCCCGCGCCGAAGTTCACCACGATGGTATCGTCCCGCACCTTCGCGAGCGTGGCCGGATCGATGTGGCTGACCCTGCACTGCGTGTTGGCGCTACCGCTCGGGGAATGCTTCGTCGAGAAGGCCGTCGCCAGCCCCACGCCCGTCCCCAGCACGGCGATGTGCGGCGTGCTGTAGGAGCGACCCAACTCCACGCTGCCCGCGGGATACGGACACGTCCCCGAGGCATTGCGCGTCAGGGTGATGGCATAGCGAGGAGGAAGCTCCACGGGAATCACGGCCGAGGAGATGGTGAACGAACACCCCCCGAAGGAGCTGGTCGTCAGCGCGGCCTGCTGCTCGTCCAAGGTCTCCTGCGGAGCGGTGCCCTCGGGAACACCACCACCACAGGCGGCGAGAGACACGGCGGCACACGCAAAGGCAATATTCTTGAAGACAGTCATAGAGGGGGAGACTCCGATGAAAGGAGAACGAGGACTCTACTGCCCTCCCTCAACGACTCACAGCACAAGACCGTCGGCGCAGAATGCAACGCACCGGCGTCATAATTTGCCAGCGTCGCCTCTCATCTCCCAGGCTCCGAGAAGCCGCGGGTGTCTCATTTGACCACTCACTTCGTGCAAGGGAAAGAACCGGGAGCCCGCGCGTCCTTCGAGTCGGCTGAAAGCTGTCAGCTCGGACCCCACGCCCCAGCAACTCACATGCCCCTGGTCGGTTGACGCACCATGGCTGGGTTTGCACCCGGCTGGCATCTCGCAAGCCATCACCTGATGCCCCGCGACAGCCCGCGCCGACGCCCGAAGTCGCGCCTCGTCGCGTCCTCCACCCGCGCACGCGTGGACCTGCTTCCGGGCCTCGCGGACCCCGGGGTCCCCCTCACCCGCGATGCCCGGACGACACCGTCCGTGAGCGCCCCTCACCCCCAACTCGCACGGTGGGGCTTGACCCGAGGCCCGTATTCACGGTACTGATCTTGATATTGATACTGATTATCAAAATCAACTGAGCTCAACAGCATCGAGCCGGATACGGAGGGACGAGACGTGGCACGTGATCTGGGACCGAGGGGCAAGATGTGCCGGCGACTGGGGATTCCGCTCTCGCGAATCACCGCGAAGGACCCGGACAAGGACCCGGTGCTGCGGCGTCCCTATCCGCCCGGCCAGCACGGCGCCACGGCGCGCATGGGCAACAGCGACTTCTCCCGGCGGCTAAGGGAGAAGCAGAAGCTGAAGCTGTACTACGGCCTGCTGGAGAAGCAGTGCCGCCGCGCGTTCATGGAAGCGCGTCGCTCGCCGGGCAACACGGGCACGGTGTTGTTGCAGTTGCTGGAGAGCCGCCTGGACGCGCTGGTGTTGCGCGCGGGGCTGGCCACGAGCATCCGCCAGGCGCGCCAGTTCGTCCGCCACGGGTACTTCCAGGTGAATGGCGCCGCGACGGACATCCCCAGCTTCCGCGTCAAGCCGGGCAGCGAGATTCGCTACCTCCCCGCCCACCTGAAGCTGCTCATCGTCCGCGAGTCCTTCGAGCGGATGAAGGGGCGCTCCGTGCCGCCGTACGTGCAGGTGCTCGGTGACGGAGAGGGCCTGCGCTTCGTGCGCACCCCGGAGCGGGAAGAGATTCCCGTCGACGTGAACGAGCCGTTCATCGTCGAGTACTACGCGCAGCGCAGCTGACACGACGGGCACTCGGAATCACCGCGAATGGGTCGGGCTCCAGGGCCTCCCATTCGCGCCCGAGGCCCCGGTCGACGGACGCCCAGGCGCGTCACACCGAGGCGCCTGGGTGCTCAGGGCAGCAGCGCCGCCTTCAGCTCCGCCACGGAGTGGAACAGGTGCGCGGGAGCATGGCGCGCCAGTGCGTCCGCCAGCGTGTAGCCCCATCCCACGGCGGCGGCGGGGATGCGAGCCTCTCGCGCCGCCTCGATATCGCGAATCTCGTCGCCCACCGACAGGGCCTCGGCCGTCGTCACCCCGGCGCGCTTGAGCATGCGTCGGAACTTCGCGGCCTTTCCGAAGATGGCGGCGCCACAGTCGAAGTGCGTCACCGATTCGACGACGGGGCCCAGCACCGAGCGCACCGACACCTCGCTGTCCGAGCTGATGATGGCCACCGTCACGCCGGCGTGCTTCAGCTCCGCGAGCAGCTCCGGCACGCCCGGGAACAAGGGAGTGGAGGAGGCGGCGGACAGCTTCTGCTTGCGCATGTAGCTGACGATGGCGGGCAGCCGCCACATGGGCACCTTCGTGTGCGCCATGATTTCGCGTCCGGACATGCCTCGCATCGCCTCGAACTCCGTCGGCGTCAGCCGTGAGAAGCCGAAGCGGTCGGCCATGTCGTTGAAGACGGAGCGGAACCACGGCAGGGAGTCCGCCAAGGTGCCGTCGAAGTCGAAGATGACCAGGCGATAGGGAGACATGAGGCGCCGCGGAGTCATACCAGAAACCCCTCACGACGCGCGCCGCAGGCTCCGCACCACGCTGACAACCTGCTCGCGGACGAAGCGGATGGCCTCGTCGTCCTCGGACGCGCTCCGCCAGAGCAACTCCATGGGAGCGCCTCTCAACGTGAAGGGCGGCTTCAACGGACGAAGGAACGGGCGCAGCGCCACCACGTCCCGAGCGACCATCCCCGGCACGGTCGCGACGAGCGTGCTGTTCTCCAGGAGGGCGCCCAGGCCATGGAACGTGGGAATCGACACCCTCACCCGCCGCTGGTGGCCGAGCACATCTTCCACCACGCCGCGCAGGTCTCCGTTGTACGAGACAATGACGTGCTCCTGCGCCAGGTAGCGCTCCAGTGTGAGCGTCTTCCCGAGGCGAAGCCGACGCGCGTCGTGCAGACACGTGAAGTGCTCGGTGAACAGCTCCAGTCGCCGCATGCCCGAAGGCAGCTCATCCGCCACCGTCACCGCCAGGTCCACCGCCGACGCGCTCAGCAACCCTCCCACGGTGCGGAACTGCACCGGAAGCACGACGAGCTTCAGGTGAGGGGCCTCACTCGCGAGCACGTGGAGCAGGCGCGGCAGGAGCCAGGACTCACTCGCGTCGGAGAGGCCAAGGCGCACCGTTCGCTCGCTCGTCCGTGGGTCGAACGCGGCGGGAGCCAGCGCGGCCTCCACCAGGGCCTCCAGGTGTGGCCTCGCGGAGGCCAGCAGTCGCCGCCCCCGCGCGCTCAAAACGAGTCCGCGCCCATCCCGGACGAACAGCGGTGAGCCCACCGCTGACGTCAGGCGCCTCAGCGCCGCGCTCACCGCGGGCTGCGTGAGATAGAGGCGCGCCGCAGCAGCGGTGACACTGCCCAGCTCGGCCACGACGACGAAGACGCGCAGCAGGTTGAGGTCCAGCGACTTCTCATAGATGGCGTTCATGTTCGGGATGCATCCTATTGATTGGATTCCAGGATGGCGATTCGCGAATTCTTGTGGCGTCGGCACGACAAAGGGAGACGCGATGAGCACGCACGAAGCCAGGCAGACGCGGCACACGGTGAAGCCAGGCACCACGGGCCCCGAGGTCTTCCCACTCGGCCTGGGATGCATGGGCATGTCCGGCATGTACGGCGCCACCAACGACGATGAGAGCCTGCGCACCGTGCACGCGGCCATTGAGCGCGGCGTCACGCTGCTCGACACGGGCGATTTCTATGGCATGGGCCACAGCGAGCTGCTCGTGGGACGCGCCATCGCCGGGCGCCGCGAGCGGGTCCAGCTCTCCGTGAAGTTCGGCGCGCTCCGGGGCCCGGATGGGAGCTGGCTCGGCATGGACCTGCGCCCCGCCGCCGTGAAGAACTTCGCCACGTATTCGCTGAGGCGCCTGGGCGTCGACGTCATCGACATCTACCGCCCCGCGCGGCTGGACCCGAACGTCCCCATCGAGGAGACCATCGGCGCGATGTCAGACCTGGTGAAGGCGGGGTACGTCCGCCATGTCGGCCTCTCCGAGGTCAGCGCAGAAACCCTCCGCCGCGCGCACCGCATCCACCCCATCGCCGACCTGCAAATCGAGTACTCCCTCGCGAGCCGGGGCCCCGAGTCGAACATCTTCCCTACCCTCCGGGAGCTCGGCATCAGCGCGACGCTCTACGGCGTCCTCTCCCGAGGCCTGTTGACGGGGAGCAAGCCCACCGGCGCCGGTGACTTCCGCGCCCATCTGCCCCGCTTCAGCAGCGAGCATCGCGAGAAGAACGAGGACGTGGTGGGTTCGCTCCACCGCTTCGCGCAAGAGCGGCGGATGTCGCCCGCACAGCTCGCCATCGCCTGGGTGCTCGCACGACAGCCCGGGTTCGTACCGGTCATCGGGGTGAAGAACGTGGCGCAGCTCGACGACGCGCTGGGGGCCGTGAATCGGCCCCTGACGAGCGAGGACGTCGCCGCGCTCGACTCGCTCGGGGCCGTCTCCGGTGGACGCTATGGGCCCGAGCAGATGCGCTTGCTGGACAGCGAGCGCCGGTAGCGCCCACGCCCAATTGGAGCCCCTGCAACGTCAGACAGAGCCGCTAGAGTGGTTGGTGCGATGCGAGCCATCATCCACGTGGACATGGACGCTTTCTATGCGTCCGTGGAGCAGCGGGACAACCCAGCCCTGAAGGGCAAACCTGTCATCGTTGGCGGGCATGCCCAGCGAGGCGTGGTCGTCGCCGCGTCCTATGAAGTGAGACCCTTCGGTGTGCGCAGCGCCATGCCCATGGCGCGCGCGGTGAAGGCCGCGCCCCATGCCATCATCGTCAAGCCACGCTTCCCCGCGTACGCGGAGGCCAGCGAGCAGGTCTTCTCCATCTTCGAGCGCTACACCCCGCTCATCGAGCCCTTGTCCCTGGATGAAGCCTTCCTGGACGTCACGGCCTCGGTGGGCCTGTTCGGCTCGCCCGCGGATATCGCGCGGCGCATCCGCAAGGACATCGCGGACGAGCTGAAGCTGCCGTCGTCCGCGGGCATCGCCACGGTGAAGTTCGTGGCGAAGATCGCCTCGGACCTGGCCAAGCCCAACGGCCAGCGGGAGGTCCGCGCGGAGGAGACGGTGGCGGTCCTCGCGGGCCTGCCGGTGTCGCGCCTGTGGGGCGTGGGGCCGAAGACGGAGGAGGCCCTCCAGCGCTCGGGGCTGAAGACCATCGGCGACGTGGCGACGAAGGACCCGGAGTGGCTGGAGGCGCGGCTGGGCACCAGCGGTCGGCACCTGTGGGAGCTGTCGCAGGGCATCGACATGCGCGAGGTGGTGCCGGACCGCGCGGCCAAGAGCGTGGGCGCCGAAGACACCTTCGAGGAGGACCTCGCGGGCGTGGAGACCCTCAAGCCCCACGTGCATGCCCAGGCGCTGCGCGTGGCCCGGCGCCTGCGACGCGCGGGCGTGAAGGGCCGCGTGGTGCAGCTCAAGCTGAAGCTTTCGGACTTCACGCTCCTCACCCGCCGCACCACGCTGCGCGAGGCGACGGACGACGGGCAGACGCTCTATCGCACCGCGCTGGAGCTGCTGGAGCGCTCACACGAGGGCAAGCCCGTCCGCCTCACCGGGGTGAGCGTGCAGCTCGACGAGGTGCCGCCCCAGCTCGGCCTCTTCCCCGCCGCGCCACCCCGGACGGCCAAGCTGAACGCGGCGCTGGATAGAATCGCGGAGCGCTTCGGCAGCAAGGCCATCACCACCGCGGACATCGCGGGCAGCGACGCCCCGGGTGGCGACGAGCACCGCTCCGAGCGCCCCGTGGACAAGGACAAACCCAAGCGCTGAGCGCGCTCAGTCCGCGGCGGGAACCATGTCGGGCGGCGGCGGCTGACGCGCGGCCTCGTCCCGGGACATGACCAATACGCCCACCAGCGCCAGTCCTCCACCGACGAGCTGCACCCAGTCGGGCTTCTCACCCAGGAGCGGCACGGCCCACAGCGTGGAGAGCACGGGCTCACCGAGCGAGGCCACCGCCACGAAGGGCGCGGAGAGGTGACGCACGGAGGCGTTGAGCAGCGAGTGGCCGATGAGCTGCGGCACCAGGGCCAGTCCCACCAGCACCATCCAGGTGCTCGGCGTGAAGCCCGTCAGCGGCGAGTCGACGAAGCCGTGCGCCACCATGAGCGCCACCGCCGCGACCGAGTAGACGATGCCCACGTACGTGCCCAGCGACATCGACTCGCGCACGCGACGGCCCACGACGAAGTACACGCCCGCCATGACGGCACCGGCCACCGCGAGCAGGTCACCCCAGAGCGCCGTGCCTCCGGCCGCGAAGTCCCGCGCGCCGATGAGGACACTGCCCGCGAGACACAGGACGAGCGCCGCGATACCACGAGGGCCCACGCGCTCCCCCAGGGCGAGCCACGCGAACAGCGTCACCCACACCGGCTGCGTGGTGACGAGCGCCACCGAGCTGGCCACGGTGGTGTACTGGAGCGACGCAATCCAGGTCGCGAAGTGCAGCGCCAGCGCCAGGCCGGACAACACCAGCCAGCCCCAGGTCCGCGCCGACAGGGACGTCAGCTCCGAGCGGCCCCGCACCAGCGCGAGCGCCAGCAGCGGCACCGAGGCGAAGGTGAGGCGCCACGCGGAGATGGCCAGGGAAGGCGCCTCCGCGAAGCGGATGAGCGGCGCGGCCCAGGACACGGCCACCACGCCCAGCACCAGTCCCCCGTAGACACGTGTCCGGGGGACCTCCACCTCCACGGGGGGCGCCGGGTTCACGCCTCGCCGGCGCCGGAGCCGGATGAAGAACCCGCCGAGGCGGAGCCCTCTCCCCCGGCACGACGACGACGGCGGCGGCGGCGACGCTTGCGCTGGCCACCGGGCTCGGAGCCCTCGCTGTCGGAGGCCTCGGGGCGAGGAGGCGGCACCTCACCGGCCTTCCACGCGTCCAGTTGCTCACGGTGCTCTCCGGTCGCCTCCACCGTCATCTCGAACACGGTGAGGGCCTCGCCGAAGAGAGGGTGACGCCGGAAGGCCGCGCTCTTGCGGCGGCGCTCGCCGGACAGCGTGCGCTGCGCGAGCAGCAGCATGCGGCAGCGCTCGGCGATGCGGCGGGGCAGCCGGGCCGACTGGACGAAGCCGGCGAGCAGCTCCTCCACCACCTGCGACACGGAAGGACGACCGCCCTCCTGCGGCTCGGCGGGCGGACCCGAGTGGCTGATGGGCACCAGCAGCGCCGCCAGGAGGATGGCGTCGTCGAGCGGCTCACCCGCGGCCACCCGGCGGTCCAGCGCCTGCGCGAAGGAGTAGAAGGTCTTCTCGCCTTCCTTGCCGTGCTGCTTGAGGTACGCATTCACCGGCGGCAGCAGGAACTTCATCGCATCCAGCGCGTCCAGCAGCTTCAGGGCCGGTGCTGACACGCCGCCGCGGATGAGCCGGAAGGTCTCCTCCAGCAGACGCGCGGGAGCGCAGCGCGGCAGGTCCTCCACCGCGCCTTCCATGGCCGCGTACGTGCGCGACTCGATGTCCAGGTCCAGCTTCGCGGCGAAACGCACGGCGCGCAGGATTCGCACCGGGTCCTCGCGCATGCGCACTTCCGGGTCGCCGATGGTGCGGATGAACCGCTCGTCCAAGTCACGACGGCCGCGGACGTAGTCGATGACCCGTCCCTCGCTCACGTCGTAGAACAGGCCGTTGATGGTGAAGTCGCGGCGGCGCGCGTCCTGCTGCGCGGTGCCGAAGACGTTGTCGTGGGTGATGAGCAGGTCATCGCCCCCGGCCTCGCCCTCGTCCTCCGGCGCGGAAGGCGCCGCGGCCTCCAGCTCCGTCGGATTCGCCCGGAAGGTGGAGACCTCGATGATCTTCCCACCCTTGAAGTAGACGTGCGCCAGCCGGAAGCGACGGCCGATGAGCCGGCAGTTGCGGAAGATGGCGCGCACCTCGCCCGGGTGGGCACTGGTGGCGACGTCGAAGTCCTTGGGCTTCTTGCCGAGCAGCAGATCGCGCACGCAGCCGCCCACCAGGTACGCCTGATGGCCGTGCTGATGCAGCCGCAGAACCACCTTCAGGGCGTCCGGGTCCAGCTCGTCCGGGTCGATTTCCGCCGGCTCTCCCGTGGAACGGACATGAGGGGCGTGCAGCGCGCGCTCGTAGGGAGTCGGCTCGGGCTCCGGCTCGAGCACGGTGGGCACCTGCTCCACCTCGTCCTCGGCGGCCTCGGCGGCGTCCTGCGCCTCGGCGGCGGCGAGCACCTCCGCGGCGGCCAGACCCGTCTCGTCGAAGACGCCGTCGAGCGCGTCGACCTCGTCGTCGTCATCGGACTCGTCGTCGGCGTCGTCCTCGAGCGGGCTCATCTGGCTTCTGGGCTCGGGCGCTTCGTCGGCGGAGACAGCGGAGTGGGAAGAAACTTCGGGGAGGGCCGATTCGGCGGCCACGGACTCGGGGGCACTCGCCTGTTCCGAGGGGGCAGTCGTCAGCTCCAGATTGGAAGACATGGAAACCTCTTGAGCGCCGCGCTCGGAGCCCACTGCCGCCTCGGATGAGGCAACCTCGCGCGCGTCTTATCGGGCGCAGGTGGCAGCGGACCGCCGGCAGGCGGCGTTTCAGTCAAAACTCGCGTCATCACCATGGACACCCCAAACGGGGCGCTTCAGGGGCAGCCGTCTATAGCGCATCCGCCCTGGGAGGGAGTAGCGCCCTTTCTGCGGGTCCACCGGACAGGTGGAGCGCTTCCACCCCACCCGTCCCTTTTCCAGCAACAAGGGGCTCGACCGTGCATTCGGGGAGGCGTCGAAGGGCATCCTGTTCCAGGCTCGCTCCAGGCGGTGAAAAAGAGTCCGCCACGAGTATCAACCCCATGGCCGGCAGCCGGCGGCAGGCTCCCGCCCTCCCGGATGACTCTGTTCCGTATCAACACTGGAAGCGCGTGAAACGTTCTGGAACCGGCCCAAGCACCGTGCACCAGCCCGCCTGGGCAGCACCCCGGCGGGCCCGGACGCGTCCCACCCGCCTGGTCGGTCGTCTGGACACCAGGCAGCCACCCTCCCGTTGAGTTCGGGCACCCCTCGCACATGGGGTGCGCGCGCGCCGCGGTTCCTGTCCTGGCGGGCTCAGGGAGACGGCTTGGTGCGGCCCTTGTGGTTTCGCGGAAGCGCGTGGTGGATGAGGGAGACGTAGTCCACCGCCTGCACGGGCGGAGGGGGCGGCGGCGTGCCCAGCGCCGCGAGCCGCTTGCTGAACGCGGAGAGGATGTCCGGCATCGGACGCATCGCGGCGAGCAGCTTGTTGGGCCCCTCCAGCGCCTGGGACAGCGCCACCGCCGCCTGCTGCAGCGGCAGGCCCCGGCGCAGCAGGTCCTGGAAGGAGTTGGAGAGGGTGATGATGTTGTGCCCCGCCGTCTGCACCATCTCCACCGCGATTTTCAGCACCTGCGGCGCGGACAGATGCCCGTCCGCCAACAGCACCAGCGCGGCCTGGAAGTAGTTGAAGATGGGGACGACGCGAGGCCCGTACGCCGTGAAGTGCGCGGGCGGCGTCAGCTTGTCCAGGTGGATGAAGATGCGCCGCACCGGGTCCGCCACCGGAATCTGCTTCCACGCCGCGCGCACGCGCTCCGCGTCGTCCGGATAGACACCGCCCGCCTCCAGCACCTGGGACAACACGCGCTCGTCCACGCGGCCGGCAATCAGGTCCGCGAAGAGCGAGTAGATGAACGCATCCGCCTCCGCGTCGTCACCGAAGAGGACCTCCTCGGCCTCCGCGGGCGCCTTCACCCGGCTCTCCAGAATCGCCGGCAGCTTGTAGCCCACCTGCCCGCGCAGCGCGCGGAAGCGCCCGCGCAAGAGGTTGCCGATGTTGTCCTTGAGGACGAACTCGTCCCAGCGCACGCCGTCCAGCTTGAGCTTCTCCTCCAGCACGGCGCGCATCTGCTTGGGGCTGCCGGAGACGATGCACAGCCGCGAGTCGCCGTTCTCCGACAGCTCGCGGATGAGCGCGCTCGCGCCTGGGATGGCGACCTTCTCGTGCGCCTTCTGGAAGGCCGTGCGCAGCAGGTCCTTGAGCGAATCGAAGTCCGTCTGGAGGTACGTCTTGTCCAGATCCCAGCGGTAGATGCGCCGCGGCGGTCGCGGGTCGATGCGGTCCGGCAGACTCACTTCTGAAGACCTTCCCGGATGGAGCTCCCCAGGTTGTTCGCCACCACCTTGGCGGCCACCTTGCCCGCGTTGGCGATGGCGCGCGCCTTCGAGCGCCCGTGCGCCTTGATGAAGATGCGGTCGAACCCGAGGATGGGCGCACCGCCGTACTGGTTCCAGTCGGTGATGTCCTTGATGCGCTGAATCCCGCTGGACAGCATGGCCAGGCCCGCGCGCCAGCGCAGGCTCTCCTTGTAGGCGTACTGGGCCAGCTCCACGACTGTCTCGTGCACGCCCTCCAGCATCTTCAGGCACACGTTGCCCGTGAAGCCGTCGGTGACGATGACATCCGCGGTGCCCTTGGGAATGTCGATGCCCTCCACGTTGCCGATGAAGTTGATGTCCTTCATCTCCGACAGCCGCGCGTGCGCCTCCACCACCCGGGGCGGGCCCTTCTGCGGCTCGACGCCGTTGGACAACAGCGCCACCTTGGGCCGCTCGTTGCGGGAGATGATGCGCGCGTACTGCGAGCCCATGACGGCGAACGTCACCAGGTCATCGGCCGTGGCCTCCACCGTCGCCCCCACGTCGAGGATGAGGGAGAACGGGTCCTCCTTCGCGCCTCGCACCGAGCGCGTCGGATACACCGTGGCCAGCGCCGCGCGGCGCACGCCGGGGATGAGCTGGAAGTGGCGCGCGCACGCCAGCACGCCCGCGCCCGTGTTGCCCGCGGACACCAGCGCCTGGGCCTCGCCCTCCGCGACGAGCCTGGCGGCCACCGCCACCGACGCGTTGGGCTTGCGCGCCAGGGCCTCGCCGGGTTTCTCGTCCATGCCCACGAAGTCCGCCGCGTGCTGGACGGAGATGCGCTCGCCGTTGTGCTTCGTCTCCGCGAGCGCGTTGTCGATGAGCGTCCGGTCCCCCACCAGCAACGCATGGATGTGGGGTGAGTCCAGGGAGAGCTGCGCGGCTCCGCGCACCACCTCCGCTGGCCCATGGTCCGTCCCCATCACGTCGAAGGCAATCGTCACGGGCTGCGGCTGTTTGACCACCATGGCCCCCATCTTACGACCTTTGTCCGGCCCTCGCGCCTGCCATTCTCGCCTGAGTCACGAGGCTGGCCGCTACCAACGCCCCCACCACGAGCATTCCCGCCGCCGTCCCGTACGGCACCCCGGGCCCCAAGCGGGTGAAGAGCCACCCGCCCAGCGCCGGCCCCAGAATCCGCCCCAGCGAGCCCGCGGCCTGGAAGCCCCCCAGCGCCGCACCGAGTCGTTGCGGGGGCGCATGCAGTGATACCAGCGCGGACAGGCAGGGGTTCGTCAAGGCCGAGCCCACCGCCAACAGCCCCATGACGGGAAACAGCCACCCGTACGTGGGCGCCACCGGGAGGAGCGCCAGGCCCAGCGCCGTCACCCCGAAGCCCGCCGTGGCCACCTGGGCCTCTCGCCCCGAGCCCCCGCCCCCCTCCCCTCCCACCAGCCTGCGCACCACCCCACCCTGCACCAGCGCGCTGAGCACGCCCACCACCGCGAAGAGCCAGCCCGCGCGCAGGCTCGCCTCGCGGAGCACCGCCGTGTCCGTCATCACCGGGTGGAGGAACAGCCCCCCCTCCAGCGCCACCGGCCCCACGGAGAGAAAGCGCGTGAGCAGGTAGACGGAGAACGTCCCCTCCATCTGTGAGAACGCGGTGGTGAACAGCAGCATCAGCACCAGGCACCGCGCGACGACGGGCAACCGCAGCGCCTGGACGGCGCCCTTGAGGGTGCGCACATGGCCCTCCGGCCCCCCCTCCACCCGGGACTCCGGGAGGAAGAACCAGGTGCAGACCAGATTGACGGCCACCAGCCCCGCCGCGAACAGGCCAATGGCCAGGTTGCCGCCCCATGCGCCCAGAAAACCGCCCAGCGCGGGCCCCAGCACGAAACCCAGGCCGAAGGCCGCGCCGATGACGCCCATGCCCCGCGCGCGCTCCTCCGGGCGGGTGATGTCCGCGACGACGGCCTGCGCGGTGGCGATGTTGCCGCCGGAGATGCCGTCGATGACGCGCGCCAGGAAGAGCAGCGGCAGCGAGTGCGCCAGGGCGAACAGCACGTAGCCCAACAGCGAGCCCACCTGACTGAGCAGCAACACCGGCCGGCGGCCGTACCTGTCACTCAGCCGGCCGAGCACGGGGGCCGCCACCAGCTGCATCAGCGAATAGACGGAGATGAGCAGCCCCACCGTGAAGGGCGACGCTCCGAACTTCACTCCGTACACGCCCAGCTGCGGAATCAGGATGCCGAACCCGATGAGGTCCAGCGACACGATTCCGAAGACGACGCGCAGTGACGCCGTCCGGCTCACCCGTAGCTCCCTTGCTGGAAATGAAAAACCGCCGGAGCGCGGAAGATAGCGCTCCGGCGGTCTGAAAGGCGCGGCAACTCCGCGCCCCGCGACGATTTGACGCTCTCTTCTAGAGCGCCTCGGCGGACTGGACGTTCCGGTTCGCCGTGTCGCGGTCGATGCAGCCCTTGGTCAGGGTGTACTGGTACGTGCCCAGCTCGTCGCGCCAGTACTCACCCTCGTACGGCCAGTAGAGCTGGTCGTCGGAGACGGCCACCGAGAACTTGTACTTCTTGACGATGGACGTACGGCCCCCCGCCTTGAGCTGGTCCTCGAGGAACTCCTTCTCCTTCGTCGTCGTCTCGAACTTGATGCGCAGGCCGTTGGCGAGCAGCTGCTTGAGCGCGACGAGCTCCGTCTCCAGCTTGCCCTTGGCCATGATGCCCGCCTTGGAGATGAGGCCCGTGCGGTGGACCTTCAGCTCCTCCAGCAGGCTCTTGGAGAGCTCGGAGTACTTGAAGGTGTCACCCCGGCTGGCGAACGCGTCCATCTCCCCTTCCAGCTCGAGGATGGAGTCGTTCGTCTTGCGCAGGTCCTGGTCCGTGAGGGCCAGGCGGAGGATGCGCTCCAGGATGACGTCCGTCTCGTTCTTCTCCAGGCCGTCCTTGTTCTTCTTCTGCACGTCCGCGAGCACCGAGTAGTACTCGCCCGCTTCCATGTTCTTCTTCACCAGGGACTCGAGCTGGTCATGCACCGGCAGGTACGTGCGCTCGAAGTCCTGGAGGATGATGTTGGACTCGCGGTAGCGGCAGTTCTCGTAATAGATGACCGCCTTGAGGATGAGCGCTTCCGGGAAGTACTCCTCGCGGAAGAAGGGCGACGAGAGCGTGATGAGGTTGCCCAGCGCCTGCTCGAACTGACCCACGCGGTAGTTGGCCCAGCTCGCCTCGAAGAGCGACTCCAGCCACTGCGTGTTCCCGCGCTCCACCTTGCCCAGGTAGAACAGCGCGAAGCGGTTCTGCTGCATGCCGTAGTGCGTGCGGGCCAGCTGCATGAACGCCAGCTCGCGCAGCGACTTGTCCAGCTTGACCTGGTCCGCGGACTTGCCGGCCACCGGGCGGGTGAGGCGCACCACTTCCTTCATCGCCTCCACCGAGGCCAGCATCTCCCCGTTGCCACGCTTGGCCGCCGCGTCCTTCTGACGGCTGCCGTTGCGGAACGAGGCCAGACCGTCCAGGTACCGCGCGCGCGGGTAGAACGCGTCCGTCTTGGGAATCAGCAACGTCAGCCGCTGCACTTCCGCGAAGCTCTTGTCCGCGTCCGCGTTCTGGCCCACCTGGTCCAGCGCGCGGCCGCGCACGAAGTGGTAACGCGCCAGCAGGTAGCGGAACTCGTTGCGGTACTTCTCCGGGAACTCCTGGTTCGCGTGACGGGCAATCTCGTCGAGGATGACCGTCTCGTTCTTCGTCTTGCGGCTGATGAAGAACAGCCACTCCAGGCTCGTCTTGAAGAACTTGGTGGAGGGCCCCAGGGCGAGCAGCTTGGAGAACTCACCGAGCGACGAGTGGTACATGCCCATGCGGTAGAGCGACTTGGCCAGCACGTAGCGCGCCTCCGTGTGCAGGCCCGCGAGCTTCGGGTCCGCGAGGAGCTCGTGGGCCGACATGGCGGCCTTCTCGTACTCGTCGTTCTTGAAGAGGCTGACGGTGATGTCCAGCCGCTGGCGGTCCGCCGTCTTGCCGGAGACATCCACCGCGTCGAAGGACATGGTGGGCGCGGGCGTCTTGGGCGTCTCCTGCGTCAGGTCCAGCCCGAAGCCGCCGCTGTTCGCGGGAGCCGCGGGCGGGGTGGGCGTGGGCGCCGGAGCGGGCGTCGCCTCGGAGGGAGCGGTGGGGCTGGTCACCGCGGCCGGGGTGGCCTCGATGGGACCGGTGGCCTCCGCCGGAGCGTCGTCTTCCACGGGCGCGGGAGGCGTCTTGCCCCGCGAGCCACGCGTCGGCTTCTTCTTCGACTTGGAGGCCTTGGAGGACCGGGTGGTTGAAGCACCCTTCTTCTTCTTCTTGGACTTGGACTGACCACCCAGGTCCAGTCCCTCGAAGTTCTGGGCGAACGAAGGGGCCGTCCACACGAGCGCGAGCCCGAGGACGGCGAGGCGGATGAGCCTGAAGGAGCGCAGCATCATGACCCAGGGTTGGACGACGGGAAGAAGAAGGACACTCCCAGCTCGAACAGCAGCTGGTTGCGCAGATAGTTGTCGGTGCGGCCCTTCTCCACATAGATGAGGTCGCGCACCTCCGTGCGCAGCGTCACCCAGCGGTTGAAGAAGAAGCGCATCCCCACGCCCACGTTGCCGCCGGGGGTGAGGTAGTCCTTGGCCAAGAGGCCCGTGGCGTCATCCAGGTCCGGTCCCCGGTACTGGATGACCGAGCCACCCACGACGCCGTACAGGTCGAAGTGGATGAAGCTTTCGGCCAAGAGCGACAGCTTGCCGTAGATGGGCGCCCACTGGACGTCCGCGCCGCCCAGCAGCTTGAGCTGCCCGGGAGCCTGACCATCCAGTTCACTCTTCGCGGGCGACTTACAGCCGCGCGTGGAGCCATCCGTGCCGTCGGAGAAGGTGCAGATCTGCGCCGAGCCCGCGACCGCGTTCACCGCGTAGCCCGCCCGCAGGCTGATGCCGAGCGTCTCCATGGGGTGATACGTGAGCACGCCACCGAAGATGTACTTGGTGAAGAAGGCGTCGCGCAGCGACAGCGTCGCGGACGGGCTGAACTCGAAGCGCCCCTTCTTCAGGAACACGTGGCCCGACACGGGCCGCACCCGCTCACGCAGGGGGCCGAGCCGGTCCTTGTCCACCTCGGACACGTCGCCGGCCTCCTCCTCCTCGGAGGTGGTCTGCGCGTTCGCCAGCACGGGCATGGCGAGACAGAGGGTCAACAGCCAACGGAAGACGGGCTTCATTCCGCGTCCCTCCCCGTCGAACGGAAGGGCAGGAACAGCGAGATGCCGGCGTTGAGGGTCATGACGTTCTGGATGGCCCCCTTGGCGCTGCCCAGGGGCTGATCCACATAGGAGGTGTTGATGAGCGCCACGTTCACCGCGATGAAGTCCTGGGCCACGAAGCGCATGCCCAGGCCCAGGTCCGCGGCGGGGTTGAGCCCGCGGCCCGGCAAGGATGAGGTCTCCGTCTTCACCACGCCCGCGCCCGCCAGCAGATAGCCGTCGAAGTGCAGGATGGAGTTGAGGAAGGCCACCTTGCCGTACAGCGGGCTCCACTCCACGTCGCCCATGGCGGACCACTCGGGCACCGAGTTGTAGATCTTGCTGTAGAAGGCGCGCTTGGCGGTGCGCACGTCGTCGGACGGCACCACCTGCATCAGCGAGCCACGCGCCGAGATGGCCAGGGTGTCCGCCAGGTAGTAGGCGCCCCGCAGGGAGACACCCACCTTCGAATAGAACGGATCATTGACGGAGACGCTGATGAGCGGCGTCAGCTCGAAGCGTCCCTGCTTCCGGTACACCTTTCGCTGGACGCTCTTCACCCGGTCTTCCTGGGTGATGTCGGTCAGCGGCGGCAAGGCCTCGGGAGGAGGAGCCTCCTCCTCCACGGGTCGGGTGGCGGTCGCTGCGGGCGCGGCCTCCTCCGCCGGTGGCGGCGTGGGTGATTCTTCGGACTTGGGCTGGGTCTCTTCCGTGAGGTCGAGTCCCATGCCCTCCTGGCTCTGCGCAGGTGCCAGGGCGGGCACCAGGCACAGCGCGAGCAGCAACGTGTGGCGATTCAAACCGGGGGCTCCGTGGGGGAGGGGGGGAAAGACTCCACCGGGGGTTCAGCGCGACTCTTCGCTTCGCCATCCTATCGGTCGTATTCCCGAGCAGCAACCGCCCAGCGCATGCCTGTCTACTCTGTATCTCTCCGGTATTCCTGAACAATTCCAGAGTGGACACCGCGGGGTGTGAGCGTTGGCACCCGGAGGTGCTGTGCTACCCTGGGCGCGCTAGTCGTGGGCCCCCCGTGCCCCCTCCCCCTTGTCGAGGTCTCATGAAGATGTCCGTGCGAGCCGCCTTCCTCGTGTCCACCGCGCTGTTGCTCGGGGGATGCAAGGTCAGCAGCGAGATTGGCAAGCCGTGCACCCTGGTCCGGAAGGCGCTGCCCGAGGAGAACTCGCCGACCAAGACCATGCCGGTGCTGGAGAGTGAAGTGGCGGACCGCCAGGACTTCATCTCCTTTGGTTCCGTCGAGTGCGAGGACCTCATCTGTGTGCGGGATCAGGACTACCCCCGCGCGCGCACCGAGGATGGCGCGGTGAACCCGACGGCGCCGGCGATGGGTTACTGCAGCAAGCCGTGCATCGACGGGGCCAGCTCCGACGCGTGCGAGGTGAAGGACACCTCCGACGTGAATCCGGACCTGCCGGGCCGGATGACCTGCCGCTCGCTGCTGCTGGACGAGGACACGCTCGACGCGCTGCGTTCCGCGGATGAGGACTTCTACCGACGGACCTTCGGCGAGAACAACTCGCCCTTCTTCTGCGCCGGGAACATCAGCGCGCAGGGTGGGTGACACTTTCGTGCGCGGGAGGTAGACCTTTTCCCGCGCTTGATTCGTAAAGGCAGGGCCCGCGTCGTCCGCGCAAGGAGCCCTGCCTCATGAATCGAACGGTCCTCTTCCTGTCCCTGGCCGGTGGCCTGGCCCTCACCGCCCTGGTGCTGGGCCTGCCCCAGGTGACCCGCCCGAGGACGGATCCCGTCGTCGAGGTGAAGACGCCGCCTCCGACGCCTCCCCTCCCCGTGCAAGGCACGCCCGGCTCGCTGACGATGACGAGCCGCCTGTCGCATCCGTATGTGCCCGCGGGCAGCTCGGAGGTCTTCGCCACGGTGGACCTGACGGGCGCGGAGGTCCCGGGCGCCAAGCGCCGCCCCGTGAATCTGGCGCTGGTCATCGACCGCTCGGGCTCCATGAGCGGCTACAAGCTGGCGCAGGCGAAGCAGGCCGCGCGGCACCTGGTGGGGCTGCTGCGGGACGAGGACCGGCTGGCCATCGTCCACTACGGCTCGGACGTGAAGAGCCTTCCGTCGGCGCCGGCCACGCCCGCGCAGCGCGAGCGGATGCTCCAGTACGTGGATGGCATCTGGGATGACGGCGGCACCAACATCTCCGCGGGCCTGTCCGCGGGCCGCTACCAGTTGTCCACCGCGCAGGAGGGCTTCGGCGTCAACCGGCTCATCCTCCTGAGCGACGGCCAGCCCACCGAGGGCATCACCGACGACGAGGGCCTGACGCGGCAGGTGCGCGAGCTGCGCGCCACGGGAATCACGGTGAGCGCCATTGGCGTGGGCACCGACTTCAACGAGGACCTGATGCAGGGCTTCGCCGAGTACGGCGCCGGTGCGTACGGCTACCTGGAGGACGCCGGCCAGTTGGCCGCGCTCTTCCAGAAGGACCTCCAGCAGGCCTCCACCACGGTGGCGCGGGACGTGACGCTGACCTTCACGCTGCCCTCGGGCACGGTGCTGGGCGAGGTGCTGGGCTACAACGCGCGGCAGTCCGGCAACCAGGTGATGGTCTCGCTGCCGAACTTCTCCGCCGGCCAGTTGGAGCGCGTCGTCGTGCGCCTGTCGACGACGGGCGACGCGGTGGGCCAGACGGTGCGGGTGACGGACCTGACGCTCAACTACACCGACCTCATCCGCAACGTGGGCGTGGAGAACGGCGCCGCCCTGTCCGCGGTGGTGACGGACCGGCAGGAAGAGGTTGTCGCGAGGCAGGACAAGGACGCCACGGTGTACGCGGTGCGGGCGCGCAGCGCGCAGAACCTCCAGAAGGCCGCCGAGGCCCTGCGCGAGGGCCGCCGCGACGAGGCCAAGGGCTACATCCAGCAGAACCAGGTGATGTTCAAGGAGGCCAGCACCGTGGCGAGCCCGGCGGCGGTGGCCTCGGACCTGGCCGAGCAGCAGGCCACGCTGGACGAGTACGAGAGCGCCGGAAGCGAAGAGGAGGTCCGCTCCGCCACGAAGAAGTCCAAGGTGAAGGCGCTGCGCGGCTTCGGCAAGGTGGGCTCCACCTACTGACCTCGAGGCCCGCGCCTCACTCGGGCCCGCCGCCCCACCCCGCTCCCGCACGGTGCTCGACAGCGCCGGGCGGAGGCGGGGTGTTTCATTTCAGGGGACGGCTAGTAGCAGAGGTACGCGTCCATCCAGTTGGCGTGAGGATCCGCGGGCTCCGCGAAGGGCACGGAGATCTTGTTGGCGTAGCGGCCCATCTGAGACCACACGAAGTTCAGGGCGGAGGTCGGCGGCACGCAGAGGTAGTTGTCATCCCACCCCGTCTCCCCTGACATGCGGATGCGCGTGCAGCGCATGCCCGAAATCGCCCCGGTCTCGCTCCAGCGCAGGCCCACGTCGCGCTCGGCGCACAGGAAGTTGTCGTTCCACGTGCCCGCCACGTCGGTCGTCTCCGTGATGGCCGTGCACGCCTTGCCCTGGATGGGGCCAGCGGAGGAGAACTGGAACCCCAGCGGCACCTCGCGGTAGCAGAGGTAGTTGTCGTCCCAGGTATGGGGGTCCTCCGTCTCCAGCAACCGGGTGCAGCGCCAGTCCGGGCCCTGGAGCGGCCCCGCTGACGAAAAGGCGAACATCGCTTCCGCCTCCTCGGGCACGCACAGGAAGTTGTCGTGCCACGTGGTCTCCGCCGGCTCCGCGCTCTCGACAATCGGGTTGCAGCGGGCGCCGGCCGGCAAGGTGCCGTCCATGGTCCAGCGCAGGCCGATGTCCTTGTTGGTGCAGAGATGGTTGTCCCCCCACCCTCCCGCGAGGTCGGCCAGCTCGTTCATCAGCGTGCAGGTCATCCCTTCAATGGGGCCCGACGCGCTGAAGCGCATCACCAGCGGCGCCTCCAGGCAGAGGTAGTTGTCACTCCACCCGTGAGGGTCCTGGGGCTCGTTGAAGCTGACGCACTCCTTGCCAAGCAACGGCCCCGCGCTGGACCAGGTCAGGGTGAGCGGAGACTCGTGAGGGATGCACAGATAGTTCTCGGCCCACGAACTCCCGGGCTCCGAGCGCTCCGTCACGGGAGTGCAACGCATGAGGGGCAGGGGCAACTCGTCGGCGTGGACCCAGACGAAGCCGAGGTCCGTCGGCGAGCACAGGTAGTTGTCACTCCAGCCATTCGAATCCTGGGGCTCGTCGATGGCGACGCAGTGCATCCCGTCAATGGGGCCGCTCGCGCTGAAGACAATCTGATGGTGGCTCGTGGGCAGAGAGGATGGCGAGTCCAGCGAAGCCACCACGGCCTGTCCACGCACGGGCGGCGCGGTGTCGTCGCCCCCTGCCTGACAGCCCAGGCCCACCAGGACACAGAGAAGTCCTGGAGCGAACGCTCGATGAACGACGACACGATGGAGGGGGATTTTCATCGGAATAATCTGACATGACTGGATTGAAAGGCGCCAGACGAGCACACAGGGAATGCGTGGCTTGAGTGGGGAGTGAGTCGAAGCGAGCGAGCGCACCCACCGTGCACGCGGGCGCGAAGGGTGACTTCCAGGTTGACCGTCGGAATCGCCCGGCCCTATCTCCGCGTTCCTCCCGCCTTCGGCTGGAGGCACGGAGGCGTGGACCGAATGGCGAGCGGAAACACCCCTTGGGTCGGGGTCATCATGGGCGGCAAGAGTGACCTCGAGTACCTGCAGCCGGGCATCGACGTGCTGAAGGAGCTGGGCATCCCCCACGAGGTGCGGGTGGTCTCCGCGCATCGCACGCCGGACTGGATGATGGAGTACGCGTCCACGGCCGAGTCGCGGGGCCTGTCGCTCATCATCGCCGCCGCCGGTGGCGCCGCCCACCTGCCGGGCATGGTGTCCGCGAAGACGCTGCTGCCCGTCATCGGCGTGCCCATGCCCACCACGCTGCTCAACGGCATCGACGCGCTGCTCTCCATCGTCCAGATGCCCAAGGGTGTGCCCGTGGGGACGCAGGCCATTGGCAAGCCGGGCGCGGCCAACGCCGCCCTGCACGCCGCGGCCATCCTCGCGCTGAAGTACCCGGAGGTGCGCGAGCGGCTGGCCGCCTGGCGCAAGGCGCGCACCGACGAAGTCATGGCCCACCGGGAGCTGTCATGAGCCCTCGCGTGGTGCTCCCCGGCGGGACGATTGGCATCCTCGGTGGGGGGCAGCTCGGGCGGATGATGGCGCTGGCCGCGCGCACGCTCGGCTTCCAGGTGCAGGCGTTGGACCCGGACGCGACGTGCCCCGCGCGCTCCGTCGTCGACCGCTGCCTCACCGCTTCCTTCGCGGACATCGCCGCCGCCGAGGAGCTGGCGAAGGGCTGCGACACCGTGACGCTCGAAATCGAGAAGGTGCCGCTGGCCACGCTGGAGGCGGTGGCCCGCCACACGCCCATGCGTCCGGGCGCGTCCGTGCTGCACGTCATCCAGCACCGAGGCCGACAGAAGGGCTGGCTCGCGAAGGGAGGCTTTCCCGTGGGGCCGTGGCGTGAGGCGCACTCGGCCGACGAGCTGGCCCAGGCCATCCAGGCGCTGGGCGGTCGGTGCTTCGTGAAGTCGAGCGAGGGCGGCTACGACGGGCGCGGTCAGGTGGAAGTCAAGACGCCCGCCGAGGCTCCCGCCGCATGGCGCGAGCTGGGTGAGCGCTCCGTCGTGGTGGAGGCCGCGCTGGACCTCCAGTCGGAGCTGTCCGTGCTGGTGGCGCGCAGTCCGAAGGGCGAGCTGGCGGTGTACCCGCCCGCGTTCAACCACCACGAGGAGCGCATCCTCGCGTGGTCGCTGTTGCCCGGCCCGCTGCCGGCCGGCGTCGCCGAACGAGCCACGGAGCTGGCCCGCGACATCACCGAGGCGCTCCAGGTGGAGGGCCTGCTGGTGCTGGAGCTGTTCCTGCTGCGCGACGGCACCGTGCTGGTGAACGAGCTGGCGCCGCGTCCGCACAACAGCTTCCACTCGACGGAGGTGGCCTGCCTCACCTCGCAGTTCGAGCAGGCGGTGCGCGCGGCGTGCAACCTGCCCCTGGGTTCGGTGGAGGTGGTGCGTCCCGCGGCCATCGTCAACCTGCTCGGGGACTTGTGGCTGCGCGAAGGCGGCCCCCGGTTCGAGGACGCGCTGGCGCTGCCCGGCGTGCGCCTGCACCTGTATGGCAAGCGCGACGCGCGCAAGGGCCGGAAGATGGGACACCTGTCCGCGGTGGGCACCACGCCCGAGGACGCACTCGCGCGGGTGAAGGCGGCGGCCGCGGTGCTCGGAGTCTGAGGCCATGAAGACGAACGCCGCGCGGCTGCTCGACTCATTGGGCGTGAAGTACTCGCTGCGCGACTACGAGGTGGACCCGGAGGACCTCTCCGCGGAGTCGGTGGCCGCCAAGGTGGGCATGCCACCGGAGCAGGTCTTCAAGACGCTCGTCGCGCGGGGCGACCGCACCGGCGTGCTGATGGCGGTGGTGCCCGGCAACGCGGAGCTGGACCTCAAGGCGCTGGCCCGACTGAGCGGAGACCGCAAGGTGGACACCGTGCCGCTGAAGGAACTCCAGCCACTCACCGGCTATGTGCGCGGCGGCTGCACGGCCATCGGCGGGAAGAAGGACTATCCCGTCTACGTCGATGAGACGCTGGAGCTGTTCGACGAGGTGGCCGTGTCCGCGGGCGTGCGCGGCACGCAGCTGGTGCTGGCGCCGGCTGACTACCTGCGGGTGACGAAGGCGAAGCTCGGCCCCATCTCCCGCGACAAGGCCTGAGCGGCCTTCACACCATCGACCCCTGCTCCGGCATGAAGAGCACCTTGCCGGACGTCATGTCCGCCGAGGCGATGCGCACCGCATCCCCCGCCGACTCCAGCGGCAGCCGCGCGCGCACCGGCGTCTCCAACTCGCGACCCACCAGCGACGGCACCCCCATCAGCGCCTTGAGCTGCTCGCGGCCGAAGCCCCGGCGCGCCCACTCCGAGAGCGCGAAGCCGTCCACCGTCTTGCGCCCGAAGATGACATCACCCGGGTCGAAGCGGCACTCCTGCTCCGACAGCGCGCCATACACCGTCACGCGACCGCCCTCGGGCAAGGCACCCAACAACTGGCCCGTCAGTCGCCCCGCCACCGCGTCGAAGGCGAGTGACACCTTGAGCTGGTGACACATGAGGCGCAGCCGCTCCTGGAACTCCGGCTCGTCGCTGCTCAGCACGTGCTCCGCGCCCAGTCCGCGCAACAGCTCCACCTGCTCCGCGCGCCGCACCACGTGCACCATGGGCACACCTCGCCGCCGCGCCAGCGCGCCCAGCATCCGACCCACGCTGCTCGCCGCGCCCGTCTGCGCCAGGGCCACGTGCGCGCCCTCGCGCGCGCGCTCCATCAGCACCCACGCGGTGAAGGGATTCACGAAGAGGCTGGCGCCCTGCTCGAAGGTGATGTGCGCGCGCAGGGGGATGCACTGCTGCAACGGCACCGCCGCGTACTCCGCCCACAGGCCATCTCCGCCCACGGGCGCGACACACGCGACGCGACGCCCCACGAGCAACTGCCCCGCCAGGCCTCCCGAGGCCACCACCGTGCCACTGCCCTCGAAGCCCGGCACCGTGGGCAGCGCGTTGCGCACCCCGTACTGGCCCCGCACGAACTGGAGGTCCGCCGGGTTGATCGGCGACGCCGCCATGCGCACCAGCACCTGCTTCGCGGAAGGTCGGGGAACGGCGCGGCGCTCCACCTGGAGGGATTCCGGCCGCCCGTCATAGGCCTTGAGGACCAGCGCGCGCATCACCACGGGGACAGGGGGGGCTTTCATCCGGCAGACCTTTTAATTCGCCCGTACGTGAAAGGGGGAGTCCCTTGGGCCTCCTCCGGGTCCGGAGTGTCGATGAACGCCACCATTTTGCAGTTGCACCACCGCGAAGCCTTTGAGCGCACCGTGACGCGCGCCCTCGCCGCGGGGGCCGGCGCGGGCCTGTTGCAGCTCGTCACCGCTCGCATCGGACTGCCCTTGCCGCTGGCCTGGCTCGTGCCCGCCGCCGTGGTGCTGGCGTGTGCCCAGGGAGACCGCTGGGACCGCATCCTCCTGGGGGGACTGGGTGTGGTGCTGACGGCGGTGCCGTATGCGCTGGGAATGGCGCCCGCCTGGACGGTGGCGTGCAGCGCGGCGGCGGCGGGCTCTCTGCTGGTGCGCGCGCGGCTGAGCGAAAAGGGCGTGGAGGGACAGGTGGCGGAGGCGCGCCCCACCCTCGTGCACCTGGGACTCGGCGCGCTGCTGAGCGCGGGGCTCACGCTGGGCGGCGTGGAGATTGCCCGCGTGTTCTCCGCGCGGCTGGCGGACCTGGCCACGCCCGCGCTGCTCGCGGCGGGAGCAACGGGCGCCATCCTGGGACTCTTCGTGGGGCTGAGTTCGGTGGCCGCGCACCTGGCCCTCACCGCGGACCCCGTGGAGGCCCGCGCCGAGGAGCTGATTCCCCGACTGGCCGGTGACTTCCGGACGCAGTGTGAGCGCGCGCTCGCGCTGTATCGCCAGTGCGGTCAGTCGCTCGCGTTGTTGCCGCGAGAGCCCGCGCGAGAGGAGCTGGCCCGCACGCTGGCGCGCATCACTCGCGACGCGGTGGAGCTGGCCTCCGAGTGGGCCGGCGTGGAAGCGCAGCTCGAGGAGCGCGCCCAGGCGGAGCTGCAGGCCGAGCGCGCGGAGCTGGAACGCAGCGCCAAGGCCAGCACGGATGCGGTGGCGCGTCGACAGTTGGAGTCCGCGGCCGCGTCGCTGGCGGAAGAGGTCGAGCGGCTGGGAGAACTCAAGCTGCGACGCGAGCGAATCCTCGCGAGGCTGCGCGCGGAAGTCGCCCTGCTGGAGCGCGCGCGCGTGGCACTGCTGTCGCTGCGCAGTGGACAGGCCCAGCTCAAGGCCGCGGAGTTGTCATCGCTCGCGCGTCGGTTCCGCGCGCTGTCCTCCGTGCAGTGGGAAGAAGGTCAGAGCCTGGACGCGGTGGCCACCCAGGCGACGCTGGCCCAGGTCCCCGAGCCCGTCCGGACGGAGTCGCCCTCGGCTGTCAACCCGGTCCAACCCGTCGAGGAGGGGCCCTCCGAAGCAGGCGCGGATTCTCGAATTCGCGTCCCATGAGCAGGATTCCCCGGATGTCAGGGCCAATCGAGCCGGTGGGAGGCCGTCGGCTCGTACGCTGAGTAAGAGTTGTGACGGTAGTGCGCAGGCATGAACTGTAGACGTGGGTACCGTCAGGTAACATTTGCCCCGTCATGACCCACCCCCTCGTCCGACAGCCCGGTCCGATTCCTCTCTGGTTGTGGAACGGCTCCGAGCCCGGGGTGACTTCCGCCTTCCAGCCCATCGTCGACTTGCGAGATGGCGAGGTCATCGGACACGAGGTGCTGTCGCGCGGACAGGGAACGCTCGAGTCACCGCACGAGCTGTTCACGCACGCGAGGATGTCGGGCTACACGTGGGAGCTGGAGCGCGCGTGCTGGACGTCCGCGCTGCGCCGCATCTCCACGTTGCCGGAGGACCAGCGGCGCGCGCCCTTCTTCTTCAACGTGAGTCCGGACGTGTTGAGCGACCCGCGCTTCGGGGATGGCTCCACGCTGGCGCTCCTGGAGCGGCACGGGCTGGGGCCCCGGCATCTGGTGCTGGAGCTCACCGAGAAGGCGGTCATCGAGGATGGCGCGCTGCTGCAGCGCCTGACGCGTGAGTGCTCGGAGCAGGGCTTCGGGCTCGCGCTGGATGACTTCGGCGCGGGACACTCCGGACTGGTGACGCTGGTGCACTGCGTGCCGCGCTTCATCAAGCTGGACCAGGCCCTGGTGCGGGACATCCACCTGCACGACTACCGGCAGCACCTGGTGAAGTCGCTGGTGGCGTTCTCCTCCAGCGTCGACGCCATCCTCATCGCCGAGGGCGTGGAGACGTGGGAGGAGATGACGGTGCTGCTGCGGCTGGGCATCCGTCACGCGCAGGGATATCTGCTCGCCCGTCCCGCGCCGATTCCCGGACGTCCCACCGAAGCCTTCGAGGCGCGACGTCGCGTGGCCATGCGCGCGCTGCTCCTGCGCGAGCGCGCGGATGACAGCACGGTGGGAGGTCTCGTCATTCGCCGGGCCACGGCCGATGCGACGGCGACGTCAGAGGCGGTGACGAACCTCTTCCGCGATGCGCCGCAGGTGGACCACGTGGTGGTGCTGGACGGCGCGCGGCCCCAGACGCTGGTGACACGGCGGAGCCTCGCGGCGGGCGGCGGGCGGCAAGAGCTTCCGCTGGTGGTCGAGGACCAGATGGCGGTGACGGCGCTCGTCGGACTGGCGATGGCGCGCGCGCCGGAGGCCGTCTACGACCCCGTGGTGGTGACGGATGCACAGGGCGAGTTCCTGGGCACCGTCACCATGAAGCAGTTGCTGCTGCGCGCCACCGAGCTCGTGGAGCGCCACACGGCGAAGTAGGCCCGGCTCACTCCCACGCGAGGTGCAGGCGACCGTCCTCGAAGATGAGGCCCGCGTCTTCCAGTCCCGTGGAGCCGTTCTCCACCTGGGGCAGCACGTTCCTCGGAGGCGCCAGCAGCGTGTCGCGGCCCTTCGTGAAGCCCTGCTCGCGCACCAGCACCATGTACGCGCGGCCCAGGGCCACGGCCCGCTCGCGCGACGGCGTCAGCAGCCATGCCAGGTCCTTGTCCCCTCCCCGCGCGGCCCGGCGCACGGACGTCTCATCCACCGTGCCTTTCGGAAAGAAGCGCGTGAGCAGCTCCTCGTTCGCGCGGAACTCGTCGCCGCCCTTCACCCGCTCGAAGTACGTGAGCACCTCCGGCTTCGCGTGGCCCACCTGTGGCACGTCGGGGATGCCGCGCAGGTCTTGATGCCGCCACCCTTCCCTGCCCGGCACCTTGCGCGGGAATCCGAAGGTCTGGTCCACCGTCACGCCCAGGTTGGTGTGACAGCCCATGCAGAACGCGTGCTCCTCCAACGTCTGCACCCGCAGGCGGCCCTTCGCGTCCTCGATGAAGCCCTGGAGGCGCCAGCCGAACTCGTTGATGAGCCCCAGCTCGGGCGTGCCAGGAAACGCGGGCAGCCGGTTGCGCATCTTCTTCTCCTGCTCCGCCGCATAGAAGGCCATCACCTGGTCTCCCGCGTACTCCTCGTCCTTGCGCGAGTAGCGGACCTCCTTCATGCGCGCCGACAACAACGTGGGCGCATCCGGGTCCACGTACCGCACGGTGTGGAGGAACTCGACGCCGCGCGGATAGAAGTCCCGGCGCACGGCGATTTTCGCGGCGCCTCCCGCGTAGGTCTTCGGCAGGCCGCGCACCTCCTCGACACCGGAGGTCAACACGCCGTCCCCATTCACATCCACGCCTCCCGAGCGCTCGTCCACCGGCTCCACCCGTCGCCGCGCCGCCGCCACCTCCAGCAGCCCGGGGTCCACCGTCATCGCCGCTTCGAGGATGGCGAGGTTGAGCCGGTACACGTCTCGCGAGAGCCTTCCGTCGGCGTCGCGCTGGAACACCTCCGGGAGCCGGATGAAGACGTCGTCCGTGTTTCCATTCGTCGGCCAGAACGTGCCGAGAAACGGCTTGTAGCGGACGGCTCGCCAGCCGCTTCCGTCGAGCGCGAAGCCCTCCGCGTCGAAGCCTCGCGAGAGGTTCAGGTCCGGCACCCAGCCCTTGAAGCCACCGGGACGCTGGAGCAATGACTCGCGCAGTGACGCGTAGTTGTCCTCGCGGATGTACTTCAGCACCTCGTCGTCGGAGATGTCCGCGAGCGCGGCGGTACGGTCGACGAAGAGGTTGCTCCACTGGTTCAGCAGGCCCACGTCGCTGAAGGCGTACTCGGCCTGCAGGGACTCGTCGTCCATGACGTTGAAGCCGACGCCCCCGGTGTGGCACGTCCAGCAGGGGTTCGAGACACCTTCCGTCTTCGTGTAACACATGGACGGAATGGGGGCCTCGCGGTTGGCCACGGTGCTCCCGCTCGCCAGGGCTTGCGCGAGCGGGTCGAAGGGAGGCTCGGGGATGCGCGTGGAACCACGCTGCCTCCACACCCCCGCGGAGGCGAGCAGGCTTCCCAGCGCGAGGCACAGGACGAGGACGCCTCTGGCGCCTCCCTTCGACATGATGGGCATGGGTGTCGTTCTCCTGGACGGGCGCGCGACTACGGCCAGACGCTGTAGCTGTCCTCGCCCGGATGCTGGACGCTGACGAACAGGGTCTTCATGTCCGCGCTGAACGCGGGGCCGGTGGCCTCCGCGTCGCTCGGCATGGACAGCACGCGGAAGGCCTTGCGGAAGTACGCGCTGTCCCGATGCGCCGGGCTCTGGTTCAGGTAGTAGATGCCGTCGGCCACCTTGTTGACGCCGAAGTTGCCGTCGGTGCCGAACCACACCCCGCCGTCACGGTCGATGGCGAGGTTGTCCGGCTTGGCCGCGGAGAACTCCGGCGTGGCGCTCGTCGCCGCCGTCTCGCCCTTCCACACGCGGAAGAAGGTGAACGTCCGCGAGCCGCCCGGTGCCGCCGGGTTGGCCTCGCGCATGCCGAAGATGGAGCCCACCCGGTCCGTCGCCCGGTTGTCCGTGGCGCCGCGCGCCTTCGTCACCCAGGCCCCATCAGGCCCTCGCGTGGCGGTGGCGACACGGCCCTGCTGGTCCAGCGCCGTCGGGTCGCCGTGCTCGGTGAAGGCCACGTACAGCAGCGGCGTGCCGCCGGGGTCCTTCGGGTTCCACTCGAGGTCCTCGGGACGGTTGAGTTCCATGACGCCGACCTTGTTCGCCGCCGTCCACAGCAGCTTGCGCACCTGGTCGTCGTCCGTGAAGCCGCCGATGGCGTTGTAGCTGACGTCGCGCAGCGCGGTGCCCACCGTCATCGTCGGCTGCCCGAGCGCCTCGCCGTTCGGCGCGAGGTCCGCGCTGTCCAGGCTCAGCGCCACCCAGCGCCCCTGTCCTGGCGCCTGCTCGGTGGGGATGACACCGCCCACCAGCGTGTCCCCCGTGCCGTTGTCCAGGCCGGCGAAGTGCGCGGCGTAGAGCGTGCCCTGGTCGAGCAGCGCGCGAATCTCCGCCTTCGTCATGCCCGCCGTGTACGGACGGCTGGAGACGAACTTGAAGATGCGCCCGCCTCGGCGGTCATCGCCGCCGTAGATGACGATGGGCTGGTCGACGAGCAGTTTCCAGTTCGCGTCGACGACGAAGGCCGCGTTCTCCCAGTGGGCGCGGCCCATGACACCGAGCTTGCGGTGGCCCGCGCCGGGCTTCGACGCGTCCTTGCCGTACCAGAGGTCCGCCGGCTGGCCCGGGTCGATTTCGGTGAGGAAGCCGTAGCCGTCCTTCCGGTGCGACGAGCGAGAGTCGGAGCTGATCATGTCGCCCGACGTGGGGGACGAGAAGTCGGGCGCGAGCGGAGCCCCCGTCACCATGCCCGGCGCGTTGGGAATCCAGTCGTTCTTCCCGGTCCACAGGCCGCCTTCCGGATCGCCGTAGACGCCCTGCACGTTCTCCTCGCCCGTGAAGATGGTGCCCCACGGCGTCTGTCCGCCGGAGCAGTTGGAGTGCGTGCCGGCGACCACGCCCGAGGCCAGGTCGGCGCCGGAGTCGTCACGGTCCACGCCGGACAGCGTCATGCCGACGACTTTCGCCAGCGTCGTGCTGGAGGCGTCGTAGCGCAGGTTGCCCGCGTTGCGGTCCACGGCCCACTCGCCGGTGGCCGGGTCCTGCACCACGCGAATCCAGGTGCCGCCCACCTGCTTCTTCCATTCCTTGTTGTAGGCGATGAGCGCGTCGTCCTGCCATGTGGTGCCATCCGTCACCGAGTTGGACAACGTCCCGCTGTTGCGCAGGAAGCGCGCGAAGTCCAGGTGCTGGCCGATGGGCGCGGTGCCGACGCGGGGCTTCGTGCCGGAGATGTACTCGTGGTTGATCCACATCCATCCCGCCGAGCCGCTCCCCTTGAACTGGGGCGCGTTACCCTGGGCGGACCAGCCGTCACCGAAGAACGCGATGTAGTCGACGTTGGCGCCGAAACGAGCGCCCGTCTTGCTGAAGGTGATGGGGTCCATCCACTTGATGACCGTGGAGGAGAACAGGCCCGGCACCGTGCGCACCGAGTCGGTCGACGCGGGAGGCAAGGGGAAGACGAGCGGCGTCGGCAGCGAGCCAGCGACGAACTGGTCCACGCGAGCCTTCACGTACTCCGCGAGGTTCGTCGCACCGGTGCCCAGGTCTCCACGGAACGTAAGCGCGATGACGGAAGACAGTGGAGTGCCGGCCTCCACACCGGGGGCGCGCGTCACGGCACCGGGGCCAGGCTGTCCCTGGGAACCGGGGCCCGCGGGGCCGGGCCCACCGTTCTCGCCGGGGTCGCCATCGTCACCAGGGGTGCCGGGCTGTCCATCCGAGCCGTCCTGGCCATTCGAGCCAGCGGGACCGGCGGGGCCCGTGTCACCTTCGCAAGCGGTGATGGACAGGGTGCTACCCAGAAGCATCGCGCCGGTCGCGAGCCGCAGCAGTCGTGAAGACATGAAGCACTTCCTCCAGGGGTTTCGCGCCCGACACGAGCGTGTCCGGGCGCGAGCGCATCCTGAGGAGGCCATGTGGCAGCGGCTTGTTCAGTGCGTCACTTCTTCATCACGTCACGCGCGCGCAACGTCACGCACGCGCAACGAGCACCGAAGTCAGGGGGCGATGCTGATGGTCGACACGCCCTCGAACTCCACCTGCGCGCCCTTGCGCACGCCCTTCTTCTCCGCCCAGCCCGCGGGCACCTCCAGCACGTACTGACTGGGCGCACCCACCGAACGCGAGTCGAGCGTCTTCGGCACCGCGCGCGACACCACCCCCGCGATGTGCAGGTCCGAGGTGATGAAGATGATGTCCAGGGAGATGAGCGTGTTGCGCATCCAGAAGCCCTGCATCTCCTGCGACGGGAAGAGGAACAACATGCCCTTCCCCTCCGCCAGGTCCGTGCGCCACATCAACCCGCGCTGACGCGAATCCGGCGTGGCGGCGACCTCCACCTCCACCCGATGCACCCCGCCAAAGGCGTCCTTGAGCCGCACATGCGCACGCGGCAACGGCGGGCTCACATAGTCCTTCGAGGTGACGTCGGTGACAGGCGGTCGCACGGGGGCCGGAGGCGTGGAAGGCTGTTGGCCCTGCGCTTCCTGCTGGCAGGCGCCCAGCAGCAGCGGAAGGAGCAGGGGCGCGAGCCAACGAGGCGTCTTCATGGATGCTGGGGATGCAGCGGCTTGTTGAGCAACTTCTCGGTGAGCTCCGGCCCGAGACTGTCGGACATCAGCCGCTCCACCACCGTCTCGAACTCCACCCGCTGCGAATCACTGCTGTAGATGAAGCGGATGCCCATGCCCGGCTCGTCGCCGTCCGCCTTGGACCACACCACCTCGCCCAACAACTCGAAGGGCGCCTCCCGGTGCGGCACCGTCAGCTTGAAGAGGAAGCGCGTGCCGATGGGCAGCGGCTTCTTCGTCTTGATGAACGTGCCACCCTTGCTGATGTTCTTCGTGTAGTCCGCGAAGAACGAGTTGAGCTTCTTGTAGTCGACCTTCAGCTCGATGGGCGCGCGCCCGTGCTGGCGGTGCTCGGGACCTGTCTTCTGTTCGGACATGCGGCTGGGGAGTATAGGTGAGGCCATGGAGCAAGTCCTCACCCGTGCCCGCGCTCTGTCGCGCCGCCCGGCCGTCCTGGCCCCCCTGCTCCTGCTGGCGGGCGGCGGCTCGGCCCTCGTCCTCCTCCCCCTCTTCGGGGTCCCCGGCTTCGAATTGAGCCTCGCCCTGGCCATCGCCGTGGGCCTGCTCGGCGGGGGTCCAGGCGTCGCCGCCGCCTTCCAGGAGCGCCGCATCATTCTGGGCCAGGACCCCAGGCCCCCGGCCGCCGCCGTCCCCCAGAGCCCCGGCGCCGCGGTGGGTCGAGCCCTGGGCGCCGCCCTCGTCCTCAACGTCGGCGCGCTCATCCCCCCCTTTCTCGCCTCCACCGTCTTCGCCTGGCTGCGCACCTCGTGCGACCCCTTCGAGCTGGTGGGTTTCTATCCCATGCTCACCCTCCCCTCGGCCGTGCTGGCCTCGGCGTCGGGAGTCCTCTGCGGCTTCAAGGCCCGGCGGCCCTCCCGGGGGGTGGCACTGCACGTGCTGCTCGTCCTGCTGTCGCTCGTCCCCACCGTGTGGCCCATCGTCGCCGGTCCCCAGGTCTTCGCCTTCAACCACTTCCTGGGACACCTGCCCGGCCCCCTCTACGACGAGGCCCTGGTGATGACGCCCGCGCTGGGCTGGTTCCGCCTGGAGACCCTGCTGTGGGCCTGGGTCCTGGCGGGGCTCGCCGCCGCGATGCTGGACCTCGGCGCCGGCACCCTGCGCCGCGCGAGCGTGCGCCCCTGGAGCCTGGTGGCGCTCGCGCTCCCCATGTCCGCCATCCTCTTCCTGGAGGTGAAGGGCCCCCAGCTGCGCACGCGGATGACGGACGCCTACCTCGCGGACACCCTGGGCGGCGTGCGCGACACGGAGCACTTCCGCCTCCACTACCCCCGGGGCAAGTCGCGCGAGGACGTGGACCGCCTCGCCCGTGACATGGAGTTCCGGTGGATGCAGGTGCAGCGCTTCCTCGGAGTGGCCCCCACCGAGCGCATCCGCGTGTGGCTCTATCGCAACGAAGAGGAGAAGCAGCGCCTGGTGGGCGCCGGCCGCACCCAGTACGCCAAGCCCTGGCGGTACGAGCTGCACATCCAGGACAAGCCCTTCCCCCACTCCACCCTGCACCACGAATTGGCGCACGTCATGGCCGCCCCCGCCGGCAGCGGCCCGTTCCGAGTCACCACGCGCCTGGGACTCTGGCCCCTCATGGGCGTCATCGAAGGGTTCGCCGTCGCCGCCGACGGCCCCGCCCAGGGCGACCTCACCCTGCACCAGTGGGCCGCGGGCATGCGCCGCCAGAAGCTGGCCCCGGACATGCGCAAGCTGATGGGGCCGCAGGGCTTCTACCAATCCGCTCCCGCTCGCGCGTACACCGTGGCCGGCTCCTTCCTGCTCTACCTCGCGGAGACCTACGGCGCGGACAAGCTGCGCGCGCTCTACGCCCACGCGGACTTCGACGACGCCTACGGGCGCCCTCTGGACGAGCTGGTCTCCGAGTGGGAACGCCACGTGGACGCCCTGCCCCTCGACGACACGGCCATCGCCCGCGCCTTCGCGCGCTTTCGCGCCGGCAGCCTGTTCAGCCGCGCCTGCGCCCGCGAAGTCGCCCGACTCACCGAGTCCGCGCGCGCCTCGCTGGTGGGAGACCCCGCGGATGCGCTGGAGCGCTACACCCGCGCCGCCTCGCTCCAGCCGGAGGAGCCCTCGTTCCGCCTGGGCGAAGCCGCCGCGCTGTCCGCGCTGGAGCGCTACGACGAGGCCACCACCGTGCTCGCCACGCTCGCCCATCAGGTCAAGGCCCAGGCCGTCACCGCGGCCGAGGTCGCCATGGCCCGCGCGGACGTGGAGGCCCGACGCCAGCAGCCCGAGCAGGCCCGACGCTACCTGGACGAGGTCCTCTCCCTGGACGCCACGCCCGAGCTGACGCGCACCGCCCAGGTGAAGCTCGCGGCGCTGGACTCCACCGCGCGACGCGAGGCCATCGACGCGTACTTCCAGTCGACGCGTGAGGAGCTGCGCCTGCTGATGCTGACGCGCGCCCTCCAGGCCGTGCCCCAGGACGCGTACCTCAACTACCTTCTGGGCCGCCGACTCCAGCAGGTGGGCTCGCCCGTCCTCGCCGGCGAATACCTCCAACGTGCGCTGGCGGACGGTTCGCTGCCGGAGGCCCTCCGCCGGGAGGCCCTGCGCGTGAAGGTGGAGGCCGCCTACCTCGCCGGGGACTGCGGCGCGGTGCGCCACGAGGTCGGGGTCCTTCCAGACTTCGGAACGGCCTTCAAGGCCACCGCCCAGGAGTGGCGGGAGCGGTGTGATTTCGAGGAGAAGACCTTCCAGGGGCCCCTGGTGCCACGACAGGCTTTCCGCTAGCCGCGCTTTCCGCTAGGCAGGCAGCCCACACAGCGGCGACGAGCCAGCCCATCAGGAGGGAAGCGATGCGGTTCGAGACGAGGCAGCGAATCCAGGGGACGGTGGACGAGGTGGAGCGCGCGCTCCTCGACGAGCGGTACTTCGAGTTCCTCCTCAAGTACCACGGCGTCTTGCTGGAGCTGGCGCCGATTGAAGTGAAGACCGAGGGAGACCTGGTGAAGCGCAAGGTGCGCTACCGCCCCAAGCCGGTCATCGAGAGCATCGGCCCCAAGCGCGTGCCTCCCGAGTGGTTCGCCTTCATCGAGACGTCCACCTACGACAAGCGCCGTAAGGAGCTCACGTTCACCAACACGCCCACGTCGGGCACCATCTCCAAGATGCTGGTGAACACCGGCACCATGCGCTTCCGTGACTTGGGCGCCGGGCAGACGGAGCGGTCGATGGACGGCGAAATCTCCCTCAAGCTGCCCTTCCTGATGAAGCCGCTGGCGCTCATCGGCGAGAAAATCATCCAGGGCGAGGGCCTCAAGATTCTCGACAACGAGATTCCGGTGCTCAACCGGTTCATCTCCGAGGTCATCCGCAAGGGCTGAGGCACGCGGAGTGCAGGTGGGGCCGGGGGAATGGGTTGACTTCTCATCCATTGTCTTCGTAAGGCCCCGCCATGCTCATCCGCTTCCTCGCTCTCTGCGCCCTGACCCTCCTGGCCGCCTGCGCTCCGAAGCGCATCCCCGGCACCGAAATCGACGACACCTCCGACACGCGGGCCATTTTGTCAGTGATGGAGCAGTACCGGTCTGCCATTGAGGCACGCGACGCGAAGGGCATCCAGGCCCTGGTGTCCAAGGACTTCCGCGAGGATGGCGGCACGCCGGGGGACCCCGAGGATGACCTGAACACGGCCAACCTCGTGCCTTACCTGGAGACGCTCTTCCCGCAGCTCCAGTCGCCCAAGGTGGAGCTCGACGTGCGCCGGGTGCAGGTGGGCAAGGACATGGCCACCGCCATCTATTACTGGAAGGTGAGCTGGCGCATGCCCAGCCTCACCCCCCGCCCCCAGAAGGAGGCGGAGTTGGAGCAGATGGTGTTCCGGCTCGAGGATGGCCGCTGGAAGATCCTCTCCGGCATCTGAAGCCGCGTCGACTCCGGGGCGCGTCATGGCGCCCCGGTGGCTCACAAGCCCAGGAGCGTCGCGTAGCCCGAAGGCCCCATGGCCGACAGCGCGCGCGCCCGGGCGAGATAGGTGCGGTAGTCCTTGCGCACCAGCTTGTCCGCCGGCAGCGGGGACAGGTGGTAGTCGCGGATGCGGCTGGCCGTGAATCGCACCGCCCCGAAGAGCGCGTGGCCGAAGAGGTTGGCCCGCTCCACGGCAGACAGCGGCCGGATGTCCTGGTAGCCGCGCACCAGCGCCTCGCACAGCTCCGGCAGATACCCGCCGCCATCGAAACACCAGGCGTTCAGGGTGATGACCAGATCCAACCCGTACGCCTCGCGGCAGGCCATCTCGAAGTCGAAGAAGGCCCCCACGCTACCGCCCAGCCACTTCACGTTGTCGGTGAAGAGGTCCGCGTGGATGACGCCGAGCGGCTCCAGGCCCAGGCGTTGTGACTCGGCCGTGTCGAGCAGGCGCTCCAGTTCCCCGGCGATGGTGGCCAGCGTCGCATCCGGGTGACGCGACAGCTCCGCCAGCCATCCGCGCACGACGTCCGGTGAGTACGGGTTGGTGCGCGAGCCGCTGAAGGACTGCGTGTCGCGGTGCAGCTTGCCCAGCTCCGTGCCCAGCCGCTCCAGGTGCTCGGAGGTGAGGTTCGGATGGCGCAGCTCCTCGCCCGGCAGCCAGCGGAAGACGCTGACGCGCCCGCCCTCGAGTTCGACGAACGTCGCTCCGTCGCGCGTGGTGAGCTGCACGGGCGAGGGGAAATGGTACGCGGCCAGGTGGGCGAGCAGCGCGGACTCGAAGCGCAGGTCATCCGACGAGCGCACCGTCGTGTGGCGAACGAAGTAGCGGCCGGTGTCCGTCTCCAGCCGGTGGTTGGTGTTGATGGAGCCCTGGGGAATGGGCGTCACGCTCCGCACACTCCCCAGTCCGAAAATGTCGGCGACGCGAGTGAAGACCTCGGGGGACAGCGCCGTGTGAACCGCCATTGCTCACTCCTCCCATGCTCGGGGCCCGCTCCATTGACACCTGGGAGGGGCGTACCTAATAGCATCCAACTCCAGCGCGGGGAGACAGGTCCATGGGCACCGAGGTTCAGGGCGACTGGAAGCGGCGCGAGAGCTGGAAGAGCGCGCTGGTGCAGGTGGCCGTGGTGGCCGTGGTGCTCGCGGGCGCCGTCACCTACTTCGTCCACCGGGGCGCGGTGCGAAAGGAGACAGAGGAGCGCATGCGCGCGGCCCGCTCGGCGGCCCTCCGGGGCAATCCCGCGGACCTGACCCGCGCCATGGCGGAGCTGGAGACGCTCTTCCAGGTGGACGCCGAGGCCCGCGACGGCCAGGCCCTGGCCGCCGACATCCAGACGGTGCTGTGGCTGGAGCACCACCAACCCGGTGCCGATGCCAAGGCGCGCGAGTACCTGTCCCGCGCCGAAGCGCTCGACTCCCGCTCCGGCGAGCGCTACAGCGCGCGCGCCCTGCATCTGCTCGCGGAGGGCAAGACGGCCGAGGCGGAGAAGTACCTCGCGGACCTCCAGGCCCAGGGCGCCAACAGCCCGCGACTCACGCTGGCCCTGGCCCTGACGCTCCAGGCGAAGGGAGACCTGCCCGGCGCCCGTCAGGCGTTCGCCCGCGCCGCCGAGGGGGCCTACCGGGACACGCGCTTCACCACCGCGTACGCGGAGGCCCTGCTCGACGAAGGCCAGCACGCCCAGGCGGTGGAGGTCTTCGAGAAGACCACCAGCGTCAACCCGGACCACCTCATGGCGCGGCTGGGCGCGGGGCTCGCGTATGCGTACCAGGGCAAGAAGCTGGAGGAGGCGCAGCGCGCGCTCGCCACGGCCTCCGAGAAAGACGCCGAGCTGACGCCCTCGCTGCGCTCCCGCATGGGAGCCCTGAAGGCGGAGCTGGCGCTGACGCGGGGCGCGACGGACGAGGCGCTCCAGGAAGCGGACGCCGCGCTGAAGACGGTGCCGGATGACGTCTACGCCCTCTTCGCCCGGGCCCGGGCCCTGTCGGCGCGGAAGGGCCCGGAGGCGCGCGCAGCCTTCGAGGCCGCGGTGGCGAAACGGCGCACCGCCCCCCTGCTCTACCTGGATGGCGCGCGCAGCCTCCAGGCGTCAGGCGACAACACCGGAGCGCTGGCGCTGCTGGACGCATACGAGGGCACCTTCGGCGCCATCCAGGTGGCCACCGCCGACGGCAAGAAGGTCAGCCTCCTGGAGCAGGACGGCCGCTACTGGCTGGCGCGGGGCGGGCTGCTGGAGGCCGCGGGCCAACAGGACGACGCGCTCACCGCCTACGACAAGGCCATCGCCGCGAAGGGCGTCGGGCTGGCGCGGGCCCAGTACGCCAAGGGCGCGCTGCTGGTGCTCCGCAAGGACTATGAGGGTGCGAAGGCCCTGCTGGCCACCGTGGCCCCGGACACGGGCGCGGGCACGCTGCCGGAGGCATATACCGCCATGGGCGACCTGCTCTTCGCGCAGAGCGCGTACGCGGCGGGCTGCCAGCACTACTACTTTGGCCTCGTGCGGGCCCGCTCACAGGGGACGTCGCGCGATGAGCTGGCCGCCCGCATCGACTCCGTGAAGAAGGGCCTGGAGTCCGCGGGCCAGGGCCCCATGGCCAAGGCGTGGATGAACGAGACGGGCGCCCTGCTCCAGTGAGGCCGAGCGCCCGCGCGTCTACAGCAACTCCGATGCCTCCAGCGGACGGTACTTGGCGCGGATGATGCGCCACTCACCGTCGGTCTCCTTCTCAAACGTCCCCTCGATGAGGTAGGCGTTGAGCACGCTGTCCGCCGCCAGGTCCTTCAGGTTCTCCGCCTGGGAGCGACCGAAGATGAAGCGGGCCTGGAAGTCGCCCTGCGTGGGAGACACTTCGTGCACCTCCAGGTTCGTCGTGAAGATGCGGACCCACTGGCCGCGCAGCACCTGGCCCGTCAGCACGCCCCGGACCTGCCGGTTGTCCCAGCCACCGTCCGTCTTGAAGCGCTCGGACACGCCCTCCATCACCCCGGAGATGTCCTTCTGCTCCGCGGCGCGCGTCATGGTGATGACCTGCCGGGTGATGGCCTCCGGGACACCCGGCTCCCGACGCGGCCAGAAGTAGAGCACCGCACCGGCCGCCATGAGGGCCAGCGCCACCCCCACCACCTTCGAGCGCGACAACATCACCATTCGCTCCTCACGCCGCCTCGGGCTCGAGCACCAGCTCGTCCGCGTCGATGATTTCCAGGGGCCGCAGCGCCTCGCCAATCTGCTTCAGGCGACGGTCCGACAGCTGCTCCAGGTACGTGCGGATGTGCGGGAAGACTCGCACCAGTTCGTGGAACGCGTTGCGCTCCAGGAAGGCCGCCGCCGTCTTGCGCGTGGCCGCCACGGTGGCCGACGCACGCAGGCCCGTCAGCAGGGAGATTTCCCCCGCCACGTCACCCTCGCGCAGCACGCCCAGCGTCACGGTGCCGCCCGCCGGGTCCTCCTTCTGCACCACCAGCTCTCCGGCCAGCACGAGGAACAGCCCTGGCGAGTGCTCACCCTCCACCAGCACCTTCTCGTGCCCCTGGAGCGCGCGGAAGGCGAAGCGCTGCAGCATGGCTCCGCGCTCCGACTCCGGCAGCGTCTGGAACATGGGCGAAGTCGCCATCAGGTTTCGCGCCATGCGCTGCTGCGCGAAGTCCGCCAGCACCTGCGGCACGGCCGGGTGATTCTTGGCCACGGCGTTGAGGTGCTCGCGGCGAATCTCGAAGACCTCCGTGTCCGACACCGCGGACACCGTCGCGGTGGGAGGCGCGCCCGTCAACAGGGCAATCTCGCCGAAGATGGAGCCACCGCCGAGGAAGCCCAGCGTCTTCGCCTCGCCGTCCATCTGCCGCGTCACCTCCGCCTTGCCCGCGACGAGCACGTAGAGGTGGTCGGCCGGCTCGCCCTCTCGGCTCACCACTTCCTCCGGCCTCACCCGACGCCAGGCCATGCGGCCCACCAGGTCGATGAAGGCCTCCCGGTCCAGCTCCGCGAACAGCGGCAGCGGAGGCCGGCTGTTGGGGTCCGCGGAGCCGCCCGGGTCCGGCGCGGCCAGCACCTCGATGGCGCGGTTGGAGAGCTCCTCGCCCACCAGGCCCATCAGGTCCGTCTCCACCTTGCCGTCGTACAGCGTCTCCGGCGGCAACGGCGGGGGCACCGCGGCTCGGCCCGGCGCGCTGCGCACCGCGCGCGAGTGGACGCGGATGAGCGTGTCCTTCAGGCGTCGCTCGTTGGGGGCCAGCTCCAGGGCCAGCTTGCACGCGGCCATGGCGGACAGCAGGTAGTCGCGGCGCAGGAGTCCCTCCGCGCACGCGTGGTACGACGTGACGGCGCGTTCGCGCTCGCCCAGCTCCGCCAGACACCGGGCCGCCATCATCCGCGAGCGGTGGTCCGCGGGGACGCGACGTACGGCCTCCGCGAACACGGCGAGGGCGCGCTCGAACTGGCGCTCCTCGATGAGGTCCATTCCGAGTTCACGCAGCGACGACTCGCTCATCCCATGTCTCCACGAACCTTCGTTGTTGCAGCAGCGCCGCTCACGGCTGGAGCTCGCTCAGGTACATCTCCGCCTTGCGCTTCGTATCCGAGCCCTCGGGCGCTGTCTCGATGACAATCTTGAACTTCACCGCCGCGGACTGGGGGTCCCTGTCGCGCTCGATATAGGCGCGCATGTAGAGCTCCTCCACCTTCTTCTGCAGGTCGTCCAGGCCGTCACGCGCCCGGCGGTCCCCCGGGTTGAGGCGCAGGGCCTCGCGGAAGTTGAGCCCCGCCGCCGCCAGGTCCCCCTTCTTCAGCGCCGCCTGTCCCGCCGCCAGGGCCGCCGACGCCAGCTGCTCGTCCAGCGTGTTGCCCAGCGAGCCCTGGAAGCCAATCTGCCGGTACAGCTCCGCCGCCCGGCGCAGCGGCTTCGACGCCGACTCCAGCGCGTTGGACGCCAGCTTCTTCTGCGCGTCGTCCAGCGAGCGCTGGAACTGGGGAATGAGCGTCTTCAACTGGCGCGCCCGCTCCTTCACGTCCTTCTCCGCCTTGTACTTCTCCGTGACGCGGTCGCACTCCAGCACCGCGCGCTGATAGTCGCCGCCGTTGAAGCGCCGCTCCACGTCGGTGAAGGCCTCCTCGAGGAAGAGCTTGCGCTCCTCCTTGGCGTTCAGCGCGGCGCGCTC
This sequence comes from Myxococcus sp. CA056, assembly GCF_013336715.1. Classification (NCBI taxonomy): domain Bacteria; kingdom Pseudomonadati; phylum Myxococcota; class Myxococcia; order Myxococcales; family Myxococcaceae; genus Myxococcus; species Myxococcus sp. CA056. Next base: position 499,224 of record NZ_JABUMT010000004.1, on the reverse strand, counting down.
GCGGTTGGCGCGGTCCCTTCGCGCACCGTCCGCGGACTCCTTCGCCAGCTCCGCCTCCAGGTCCTGGAGCTTCTGCGCATAGGCCGGCTTGTTCAGGTCCGGCACGCGGTCCAGCAGCGGACGCGCCGCCTCCGGGTCCCGGGCCGCGAGCGCGTCTTCCATCTGCTGGATGCGGAACGCGGCGTCCTTCTCCTCCAGCTCCGTCTCCAGCTTGCGCCGGATGTCGTCCATCTTGGCCGTGCCCTGCGGCGTGGCCGCGAGCTTCGTGCGCGCCTCCTCGAACTGCTGGGCGACCATCAGCGCGCGCACGGACTCGAAGGACTGCACCACCTCCAGCTGCTTGCTCGCCGCCTTGCCCAGGCCCTCCTCGTCGACGCCCGGCCGCAGCTTCTCCGCCTCCTCGACGAGCCGCACCGCGGTGGCGTAGTCGTCCGCGCGCACCGCCTCGCGCGCCTTCTGCATCAGCAGCTTCGAGCGCTCGATGTTCGGATCCACCGGCGGCGGAGGCGGCGGCCCGGAGGGGATGAACAACAGGCCCAGCATCAGCAGCACCACCACACCGCCACCCACGGCGATGAGCAGCTTCGTCTTCGAGTTCGGCCCTCCACCCGTGACGGCGCTCCTGGGGGGCGGACGGGGACGGGGGATGGCGATGGCGCCCTTGCCCTTGTTCTGCGCCTTGTCCTGGAACCCGTCCGGCACCCGGTAGTTGGCGTTGGTCATCTCGTTCAGCCGGGGATCATTCGGATCCACGTCCGAACCACGAGCGGCGCCCGCGGCCTTCCGGGCCTCGTCCTTCTCCTTGGCGGCCTCCTCGCGCTCGCGCTTCTCCTCGGCCTCGCGAGCCTCCGCCTGCGCGCGCATCTCCTTGATCTGCTCCGCCTCGTCCACGAAGCGAAGGCGCGTCTTGCCCATGGCGATTTCATCGCCGTGCTTGAGCAGACACTCGTCCACGCGCTGATCATTCACCTGGGTGCCGGAGATGCTGCCCAGGTCTCGCATCGCCACGCCGGTCTGGCCGTAGACGAGCTCCAGGTGCCGGCGCGACACCGACTGGTCGTCCAACACGAAGTCGCAGTCCTTGCCGCGCCCCACCACCATCCGCACGCCCTGGAAGCGCTTCTTGCGCCCCCGGTCCGGTCCGGCCAGCACCAGCATCTGCACGGGCGGACCCGCGCGCGTGGACTCGGAGTTGTCGTCGTCGTCGTCGCGGCGCACCGCGTCCTCGCGCGACTCCGGCACGGCGCCCACGCGCGTCTCATCCGTGCGGGAGCGGGGAGGTTGCGCGTCACCGTACAGCTCCGGGTTCGCGGGGCCGTCGGGATAGCCTTCTTCCCCGGAGAGGGGTGCGGCGAAATCCTCGTCGGCGGGTGACGCCTCGCGCGGAGGGCGAGCCCGGGCTGACGGCTTCGCCGATGGAGAGTCCGCCCCCGCGTCACCGCCGGAACGGCCGGCGCCAGCGCGAGGAGAGGATGGAGGACGAGCAGGCATGGGGTGGGGTCCAGGTTCCGAAACGTCGGCCATCTTAAAGCGCCGGCCCCCACGGTGGGAATGCGACAGGCCAGCCCGCGGGGAAAGAAGGGCGGCCATTGTCCGTTGCTCCCGGAGATTTCCCCTCCTATGTAGGTTTCCACACCCCCCACCGCTTCACCGAGGGAGTTCCTGAATGCCCCGAGCGTCCGCGCCGACCCGACGCGCCCCTTCTTCCCAGCTCGCCCCCCTGGCGGCCCGGCGGCCCTCGCCCGCTCCCCTGCTGCCCCAGCCGCTGCTCGAGCGACTGCTGGCGGTGGCCATGGAGCGCGGGGGTGACTTCGCGGAGGTCTACGTGGAGCGCACCCACAGCACCAGCGTGGTGCTGGAGGAGTCGCGCATCAAAAGCGCCCAGACGGGCCTGGTCCAGGGCGTGGGGGTGCGGGTCATCTCCGGAGGAAAGGTGGGGTACGCCTTCTCCGACGACTGGGACGAGCCCGCGCTGCTGCGGGCGGCCTCCACGGCGGCGATGATTGCCCAGGGCCAGGGCTCCGAGCGCGCCTTCCCCGTCTCCCGCGTCGCGGTGCCCAGCCACTACCGGGTCCCCACCCCGCTGTCGGACGTGGAGGTGTCGCTCAAGGCGTCCCTGCTGACGCGCGCGGACCAGGCGGCGCGCGCGTTCGACTCGCGGGTGACGCAGGTCAATGGCGCCTACGCGGACCAGACGCGGCGCCTCGCGGTGGCCAACACGGAGGGGCGCTACACCGAGGACACCCAGGACTTGTGCCGCATCTCCGTGCAGGTGGTGGTGCAGGGCAAGAAGAACGAGCGGCGCACGGGCATGTACGGCGGGGGCGGCCGGGTGCCGTTCACCCACTGGGCCACCTTCCCCCCGGAGGAGGTGGCCCGTGAGGCGGCGCGACAGGCGGTGGCCACGCTGGGCGCGGTGGACTGCGCCGCGGGCCCGCAGACGGTGGTGCTGGCGCCCGGCTGGAGCGGCATCCTCCTGCATGAGGCGGTGGGCCACGGCCTGGAGGCGGACTTCATCCGCAAGGGCACGTCGCTGTTCGCCGGCAAGCTGGGAGAGAGGGTGGCCTCCGAGCTGGTCACCGTCATCGACGACGGCACGGTGGCCAGCGGCCGAGGCTCCATCAACATCGACGACGAGGGGACGCCGGGCGAGCGCAAGGTCCTCATCGAGAACGGCGTGCTCAAGGGCTACCTCTACGACAACCTCAACGCGAAGCTGATGGGGCAGCGCTCCACGGGCAGCGGGCGGCGCGAGTCCTTCCGGCACCTGCCCATCCCCCGCATGACGAACACGTTCCTCGCGCCGGGCAACCACCACCCCGACGACATCCTGAAGGAAGTGAAGCGCGGGCTGTACTGCGCGACCTTCGGTGGCGGGCAGGTGGACATCAGCAACGGCAACTTCGTCTTCGAGGTGAGCGAGGCGTACCAGATTGAAGACGGCAAGCTGGGCCGCCCGGTGAAGAACGCCATCCTCATCGGCGTGGGGCCGGAGGCGCTGAAGAACGTGTCCCGCGTGGGGTGCGACCCGCAGCCGGACCCGGGCATGGGCGTGTGTGGGAAGAACGGGCAGTCGATGCCGGTGGGCGTGGGCCTGCCCACGCTGCGCATCGACAACGTCACCGTGGGCGGAACCCAGGTCGGTTGAGAGAGAGCGCCAGACACCATGGACTACCAGAAGCTCGCGAAGAAGATCGTCCAGCGCGCCACGAAGAAGGGCGCCCACCAGGCAGAAGCCTTCCTGGAGGTGAGCCGCCAGAGCAACGTGCGCGTGCGCGAAGGACAGATTGAAGACCTCACCCAGTCCACGTCCAAGGGCGTGGGACTGCGCGTCGTCGTGAAGGGCCGGCTCGGCTTCGCCTTCACGTCGGACTTCGAGCCCTCGGGGCTGGAGCTCCTCGTGGACCAGGCGCTGAAGCTGGCCGAGGCCGCCGCGCCCAGCAAGCTCAACGGCCTGCCCGGCGCGAAGGAGCTGGGCCGCTACGGAGACACGGGCGATTTGTATGACCCGGCCGTGGCGAACCTGCCCGGCGACTGGAAGGTGAAGGCCGCGCTGGAGATGGAGAAGGCGGGCCGCGCGGAGGACTCGCGCGTCACGACGTTCAACGCGGTGGGCGCCGGGGACTTCGTGTCCGAGGTGTACGTCGCGTCGTCGGAAGGGATGGCCGGAGGCTACTCGGGCACGTACGTGTACCTGTACGCGCTGCCGGTGGCCGCCGCGGACGGCCAGCTCCAGAAGGGCTACTGGCTGGACTACAAGCGCTTCCTCGCGGACCTGGAGTCGCCGGAGTCCATCGGCCGCGAGGCGACGCGGCGCGCGGTGCGGATGCTGGGCGCGAAGCGTGTGAAGACGCAGCAGGTGCCCGTGCTCTTCGACCCGCTCGTCACCGCGTCCTTCATGTCGGGCGTGGCCAGGGCGGCCAGCGGCAACGCCGTGCACCAGCAGGCCAGCATGCTGGCGTCGCTCCAGGGCAAGCGGCTCGCGAGCGAGCACGTCACGCTGGTGGACAACGGGCTCCTGTCGCGAGGCCTGGCCACCGCGCCCTTCGACGGCGAGGGCGTGCCCACCCGGCGCACCCCCATCATCGACCGGGGCGTGATGTCGAACTTCCTCTATGACGCCTTCACCGCGCGCAAGGCGAAGGCGCGGCCCACGGGCAACGCCAAGCGCGGCTACAACGCGCTGCCCACCATCGGTACCAGCAACCTGTATCTGGAGGCGGGCACCACGCCGCCCGAGCAGCTCATCCGCGAGGTGGACCGGGGCTTCTACGTCACGTCGCTGCTCGGCCATGGGGCAAACCCCGTGACGGGAGAGCTGTCCGCGGGTGCCAACGGCCTGTGGATTGAAAACGGCGAGCTGACGCACGCGGTGCAGGAAGTCACCGTGGCCGGCAACGTCCTGAAGATGCTCCAGGACATGGACGGCGTCGGCAACGATTTGCAGTTCCGAGGCGGCACCGTGGGCGCGCCCACTGTCCGCTTCCGGCAGCTCACCCTCTCGGGAGAGTAGCCCTACCTCCCGCGTCCCCCTAGCGTGGGCGACGCGGGAGGCCCCCTCCCCCACGTGTTGGGGGAGGCGAATGTCAGGGCCTCCGGCTACACCTTTCGTCCGCAGCGCAGGAGGGCGCACCCATGGCAGCGAAGTCCGCACGAAAAAAGACGGCCGCCGCCGCGAAGGCGAAGCCGGCCACCACCCCTCGCAAGCCCCGTCGCAAGAAGGCGGACCCCAAGTCCCGGGGCCTGACGCCCGCGGACGTGGCCAGCGACTCGGTGGAGTACCCCATCGACATCCTCGAGGCCGTGCGCACCGACGGCGGAGAGGTGCTCGGCGTCTACCGCGAGCCCCTGGGTGGCCACCCCGTGGTGCTCGCGGTGCTGCCCATCGACAAGGTGGAGCCCACGCCCTACCAGCGGGACTTGTCCGAGCCCCACGTGAAGCGGCTCGCCAGCGCCATGGAGCGGTTGGACCGTTTCCTGGACCCCGTCATCGCCGTGCGCAAGGACGGCAAGTACTGGACGCCCAACGGCAACCACCGCCTGCACGCGAGCAAGCTTCTGGGCGCCAAGTCCATCATCGCCCTGCTGCTCCCCGACGAGGACGTGGCCTACCAAATCCTCGCCCTCAACACGGAGAAGGCCCACAACCTCAAGGAGCGCTCGCTGGAGGTGGTCCGCATGTACCGGGGCCTCGTCGGCGCGGGCCGCGAGGGCAAGGAGACCGCCTTCGCGCACCTGTTCGAGGAGCCTTCCTTCGTCACGCTTGGCGCCGCGTACGAGAAGCGCCCCCGCTTCTCCGCGGGCGCCTACCACCCCTTCGTCAAGGTGGTGGAGGACTTCCTCGACAAGCCGCTCGGGGCCGCGCTCGCCCTGAGAGAGGCCCGGGCGGACCGGCTCCTGGAGCTGGACGACGCCGTGGTGGCCGTCGTCAACGGCCTCAAGGAGCGGGGCCTGCAGAGCCCCTACCTCAAGAACTTCGTCGTCGCGCGCATCAACTTCCTGCGCTTCCGCAAGAACGGCGGCAAGCCCGACTTCGACGAAACGCTGGACCGGATGCTGGCCAGCGCGCTCAAGTTCAACCTGGAGTCCGTCAAGCGCGAGGACATCGGCCGGATGGGCGGTGGCCCTGTCGAGTCGGACGACGAGCACGCGTAGGGAACGGGGATTGCAAGAAGCGGCGCCCATCATGACCACCTCCACCGTTCTCGTCGTCGACGACGACCGCGCCAACCTCGACTCCGTGACGCGCATCTTCCAGCGGGAGAACATGGCCACGCTGTCCGCCGCCAACGGGACGGAGGCGCTGGAGATGCTGCGCCGTCCGGAAGTCACGGTGATGGTGACGGATTTGATGATGCCCGGCATGGACGGGCAGGAGCTGCTCCGCGCGGCGCGCACCATCCGCCCCGACGTGGAGGTGGTGCTGATGACCGCCTACGGAACGGTGGAGACGGCCGTGGCGGCGATGAAGGACGGCGCCTACGACTTCATCACCAAGCCCCTCAAGCGCCACGCGCTGGTGAAGGCCGTACAGAAGGCGCTGGAGAAGCGGGCCCTCGTCTCGGAGAACCAGACGCTCAAGGCGAAGCTGGCGGAGATGAGCGCCGCGGGCGGGCGCACCATGGTGGGCCAGTCCCCCGCCTTCCGCGCCATGCTGGACACCATCCGCCAGGCGGCGCCCTCCACCGCCACGGTGCTGCTGCTGGGCGAGTCCGGCACCGGCAAGGAGCTGGCCGCGCGCTCGGTGCACGAGTACTCCAGCCGGGCCAAGGGCGCCTTCGTCGCCGTCAACTGCGGCGCGCTGCCGGAGAACATCCTGGAGGCGGAGCTGTTCGGCGTGGAGCGCGGCGCCTTCACCGGCGCGGTGGCCCGGCGCGAGGGCCGCTTCGAGCGCGCCCATGGTGGCACCCTCTTCCTGGACGAAGTCGGTGAGATGCCGCTGCCCGCCCAGGTGAAGCTCCTGCGCGCGCTGGCCGAGGGCGAAATCGAGCGGCTGGGCGGCACGCAGATCGTGAAGGTGGACGTGCGGTTGGTGGCCGCCACCAACAAGGACCTCCAGAAGGAGGTGGCAGAGGGCCGCTTCCGCGAGGACCTCTACTACCGCCTCAACGTGGTGGAGATCCGCGTCCCCGCGCTGGCCTCGCGCCGGGAGGACATCCCCCTGCTGGCGGACGCGTTCCTGCGCCGCTTCGCCGCCAAGAACGGCAAGGTGCTGCGCGGCTTCTCTCCGGAGGCGCTCCAGACGCTGGAGAACTACGCCTGGCCCGGCAACGTGCGAGAGCTGGAGCACGCCGTCGAGCGCGCGGTGGTGCTCGCGCGAGGCGAGGTGCTGGAGGCCAGCGACCTGCCCGAGTCGGTGCGCAAGGGCCCGCTCGGCGCCGCCTCCCAGCTGGTCATTCCCATTGGAACGCCCATGGAAGAGGTGGAGCGCCGGGTGATCCACGAGACCTTGCGCCACACCAAGGGCGACAAGACGCTGGCCGCCCGGCTGCTGGGCATCGCGGCCCGCACCATCTACCGCAAGCTGGAGCGCGAGCAGTCCAACGGCGGCGAGCCCCCCGCCGGAAGCGAGGACTGACAGGCCGTCACAAAGGCCCCCACCTGGCTTTGACAATTTGTCCCAAGGCTCGGGGCAGCTCGCTCAGTCGCCCGGAGCTGTCCCTCATTCCGGAATAATTTCGAGCGCTTGGCCGTCCCCCTTGATTGGCCCCACTGGCCCGCGGTGGCACCTGGCTTGCTCTCCACGGGTTCGGCTTTCTCTCGGAAGCGTGATGGAACTCTTCTTTCGAAAATACTTTTGGACGGTGAACCTGCTGTTCGTCCTCCTCGTCGCGCTGCTGGCGGCGAAGACGGTGAACCTGTTCGTCGAGTCCGCCATCTCCCCGGTGCCCACGTCGGGGGCCGCCGCGCGCGCGCCCGCCAACGCCCGGCCAGCCCAGTCCGCACTGGCGCTGCCGGACATGGAGCAGCTGTCCCGGGTGACTGGCATCAAGATTCCGGAGCCGGAGGTCCCGGTGGCGGAACCCACCGCGCCTCAGGTCGACCCCAACGCGGCCCCCGTGAAGAGCGGCCTGCGCGTGAAGCTCCTGGGCACGCTCGTCGCGGGCAACCCCGACTGGTCCTTCGCCTCCATCCAGGACATGGTGACGCAGCGCTCGCAGACGTACATGGTGGGCAATGCCCTGCAGGGCGCCACCGTGCTCGAAATCGAGCGTGAGCGCGTCATCGTCCTCAATGGCGGCCGCAAGGAGTTCATCGACGGCAACCCGGGCGACGGCGCTCAGGCCTTCACGCCGCCCACGCCTCCGGTGGCGCAGGCGAACACCGCGTCCACCAGTGGCATCCGCGCCGTCAGCGACAACGAGTACGAAGTGCCTCGCGCGGAGATCGACAAGACGCTCAACAACCTCAACGACGTGGCCATGCAGGCGCGCATCGTTCCCGCCTTCAAGGACGGCCAGGCCGTGGGGTTCAAGCTCTTCTCCATCCGCCCGGACTCCATCTACTCGAAGATTGGAGTCCAGAACGGCGACGTCATCCGCCGCATCAACGGATTCGACCTCAACAGCCCCGAGAAGGCGCTCGAGGTGTATTCGAAGATGAAGGACTCATCCCGCATTGAAATCGAGATCGAGCGCAACGGCGCGCCGATCCGCAAGTCCTACAACGTCCGTTAAACCCCACGCCGCGCCCGCTCCTCCATGAAGACGCTCCCGTCCTGGATGCTCTGCCTGTGCCTCGCGCTCGCCGTCCCCGCGCAGGCGCAGCGCCGCCCCCCTCCGCCCGGCACCTCCGCGCCTTCAGCGCCGGGTGAGCGGACCATCACTCCCCAGTCGTCGCCCCCGGGCGCCGACGAGTCCAATCAGGGTTCCCGGCGTACGCCCACGTGCGAAGAGGCCCGGCGCAACGCGCGCTACGGCATCTACTTCGACAAGGTGGAGATCGAAAAGCTCGTCCAGACGGTCGCCGACGCCACCTGCCGCACGTTCATCCTTCCGGAGAACGTGCGCGGAAAGATTTCCATCATCGGCCCGGAGAACGGCCGCGTCGAAGTGGACGCCGACGCGTTCTACTCCGCCTTCCTGGCCTCACTCGACGCCAACGGGCTCGCCGCGTACCAGTACGGCCGGTTCATGAAGATCGTCGACAAGCGCTCGGCGAAGCAGAACCCCATCCCCACCATCGTCGAGGATGGCCAGCCGTACACGACCAACGAGCAGATGATCACCAAGCTGTTCCGCATCCGCAACGTGGAGGTGGAGCCCCTGCGCGGGGTACTGCAGCAGCTGGTCTCCAAGGACGGCGACACCATCCCGTATCCGCCGGACACCATCATCGTCAACGACGTGGGCTCCAACATCCACCGACTGGAGCGCCTCATCGACCAGTTGGACACGCGCGCGGCCAGCGACGAGCTGCGGGTCATCCAGGTGCAGTACGCCTCCGCGCAGGACGTGGCCACCACGGTGCAGCGCCTCTTCGAGGCCAAGGGCGCCCGTCCCGGTCAGCGGCCCGGCACCTTCACGCAGGGCGTGCCGCCCGCCGGACAGCCCGGTGGTGAGGTGATTGCCCAGCCCGCCTCGGGCGGCCAGGAGGCGTCCGCCGGACCGGTGACGCTGTCGCAGATCATCCCGGACGAGCGCACCAACAAGCTCATCATCGTGGCCAGCCCCGCCGCGTTCGAGCGCATCCAGGACATCGTCACGCAGATCGACATCCCCTCCGGCACGGGCGGTCGCATCAACGTCTACTACCTGGAGAACGCCAACGCGGAGGAGCTGGCCAGCACGCTCCAGTCGCTGGCCCAGGGCACCGCGAACCGCCCGCGCTCGCCGATGCCGAACATGCCGCAGGGCGCCCCGCGTCCCGCCGGCACCACCCAGGCCGCGGAGCTGTTCAGCGGCGAGGTGAAGATTTCGGCCGACAAGGGCACCAACTCGCTGGTCATCGTCGCCAGCCAGACGGACTACAAGAACATCGTCCAGGTCATCCAGCAGCTCGACACGCCGCGCCGCCAGGTGTTCGTCGAGGCCGTCATCATGGAGGTGAACCTGGACCGCAACGCCGAGTTCGGCGTCAACCTGCACAGCGGCTTCGCGCTCCAGACGGACCGCGGCGCGGCGCCCGGCCTGATTGGCACCAACAACGGCGGCCAGGGCCTTCCGCCCTCGCTGAGCCTGGCGAACCTGGCGTCCTTCGGCGGCTTCCTCGCGGGCCTTCAGGGTCCGGTGATTCCGGCGCTGGAGAAGCTGGGCCTGGACATCCCCGCCTTCGGCGTGGTGCTGCACGCGATGCAGCAGAGCTCCGACGTCAACGTGCTCTCCACGCCGCACATCCTCACCAGCGACAACGAGGAGGCGGAAATCACGGTGGGCCAGAACGTGCCCTTCCAGTCCGGCTTCTCGCCCTCCTCGCTGGGCTCCCAGGTGGGCGGCGCTGGCGGGGCGGCGGGTGGCCTCAATCCGTCGCTGCTCGCCGGTCTGGGCGGTCTGGGCTCGCTGTACGCGCCCATCCAGCGCCAGAACGTGGAGCTGAAGCTGACCGTCAAACCGCAGATCAACGACAGCGACTACATCCGCATGGTCATCACGGAGCAGACGGAGGAAATCGCCTCCAATGACCCGGTGCTCGGTCCGACGACGAGCAAGCGCAGCGCGAAGACGACGGTCATCGCCAAGGACCAGGAGACGGTGGTGCTGGGCGGCATCATGCAGGACCGCACCATCGAGTCCGTCACCAAGGTCCCGGTGCTCGGCGACATCCCCATCATCGGCAACTTCTTCCGGGAGACGTCGCGCAAGAAGACGAAGACGAACCTGCTGCTGTTCCTGACGCCCTACATCATCCGGGGCCCGGAGGACTTCCGCACCATCTTCGAGCGCAAGATGAAGGAGCGGCAGCAGTTCGTGGAGCAGTTCTACGGCCAGGTGCCGGGCTACGACGTGGCGGTGGACTTCAGCCGCAAGCCCGGTCCGCTGTCGCGGATGAACCAGGCCGTCATCCGGGAGCGCAACCGCGCGGAGAACGGCGGCCCCGGGCTCCACGGGGAGAAGGTCATCGGTCCGAGCTCCTCCTCGCCTGCTCGCCAGGACTCCGCGCCGTCCACGCGGCCCACGCCTGCCCCGTCGCCTGAGCCGGAGGTGCGGGAAGTGGCTCCGCCCCCCGCGGGTTCCGAAGAGTCAGCCCCCGCGGCCCCGACGCCCGAAGCGCCGTCTCCGGAGTCCTCCGGAGACGCGTCGCCAGAGCGCCTGCGCATCCAGCCTGAATCGGGGAACTAAGAGCCCATGAACGTGACCGCCGACCCCACCCTCGCCACCGCCGCGCCCGGCGCGGCCACCGCCCGGAACGACTCCACCCAGGTCGTCGCCCACGGGCAGGCCTTCCTCTGCGGAAGGCCCCTGGGGGAAATCCTTCGCGCGCTCGTCCCCTCGCTCACCGAGGAGAAGCTCCACGAGGCGCTCGCCGCCCAGGAGGAGAAGGGTGGGCGCATCGGTGAGGTGCTGGTGGGCCTCAAGGCGGTCTCCGAGGAGGACGTCGTCAAGGCCCTGGGGCACCAGTTGGACCTGCCCTACCTGGCGCGCATCTTCACGGAGGAGGTGGACGCGGAGCTGGTCAAGCGCATCCCCATCAACTTCGCCAAGCAGTCGCACATCCTCCCGCTGTCCGTGGAGGGTGACGCGGTGGTGCTGGCGGTGGCGGACCCGCTGGACACGTCCACCATGGACCACGCGCGGCTGCTGTTGGGGCAGAGCATCAGCCCCCGGCTCGCGCTGGCCTCCACCATCACCGACGCCATCAACAGCGTCTATGACCGCTCCATCAACGAGGCCGAGCAGCTGGTCGACGAGATGGAGACGCAGGACCTGGACGCGCTCGCCCACGAGCTGGACGAGCCGCAGGACCTCCTGGACACGGACGACGAGGCACCGGTCATCCGGCTGGTGAACTCCGTGCTCTTCCGCGCCGCCAAGGAGCGCGCGAGCGATATCCACATCGAGCCCATGGAGCGCGAGCTGCTCGTGCGCTTCCGCGTGGACGGTGTGCTCCAGGAAGTCATCAAGCCGCCCAAGCGCTACCAGAACGCCATCGTCAGCCGCGTGAAGGTGATGGGGCAGCTCAACATCGCGGAGAAGCGCCTTCCGCAGGACGGCCGCATCCGCATCAAGCTGGCCGGCCGCGACATCGACATCCGTCTGTCCACCATCCCCACCACGAACGGGGAGCGCATCGTCATGCGTCTGTTGGACAAGACGGCGACGCTCCTGGACCTGGCGGAGATTGGCATGAGCCAGGTGACGCTCCACGCGATGGAGGCGGTCATCAAGCGCTCGCACGGCATCGTCCTCGTCACCGGCCCCACGGGCTCCGGCAAGACGACGACGCTCTACGGCGCCCTGTCGAAGATCAATACCTCCGACCTGAACATCCTCACCGTCGAGGACCCGGTCGAGTACCAGCTCAAGGGCATTGGCCAGATGGCCATCAACCCGAAGATCGGCCTCACCTTCTCCCAGGGCCTGCGCTCGTTCCTCCGCCAGGACCCGGACGTCATCATGGTGGGCGAGATTCGCGACAAGGACACCGCGGAGATCGCCATCCAGGCCTCCCTCACGGGTCACCTGGTGCTCTCCACGGTGCACACCAACGACGCCGCGGGCGCCGTCACCCGTCTGGTGGACATGGGCGTGGAGCCCTTCCTGGTGGCCTCGTCGCTCACCGGCATCCTCGCCCAGCGACTGGTGCGCCGGGTGTGTCCCGACTGCCGCGTGGCCTACCAGCCCACGGACGTGGAGCTGAAGGAGCTGGGGCACTCGCTCGCCTCGTTCAAGGCGCGCTACGGGACGGACCGCATCTACAAGGCCGTGGGCTGCCCCACGTGCAACCGCAACGGCTACCGCGGCCGCACGGGCATCTACGAGTTCCTGCCCGTGGACGACGACGTGCGCCAGTTGGTGCTGAAGAACGTGGACGCCTCCACCATCAAGAAGTCCGCCACGAGCAAGGGGATGATCACCCTGCTGGAAGACGGCGCGCGGAAGATTTCGCTGGGCGAGACGACCATCGCCGAAGTGCTGAGCATCACCCAGGAGGACATGTAACCGACAGCTCCTCCCTGGGAGGGGCCGGGGTCATCGAGCCATGCCGGTCTTCGAGTACAGAGGTCTCAATTCCGCGGGCAAGCAGATCAAGGGCCTGTTGGAAGCCGACTCGCCCAAGACGCTGCGCTCCAAGCTGCGCGCCGACGGCGTGTTCCTCACGGACGTGCTGGCCCAGGCGGAAGGCAGCCGGGGCGCGGTGTCCAAGGGCGCCAACGCGGCGCAGGTGTCGCGCGACATCGACCTGCGCAAGCTGGGCCGGGGCCGCGTCAACACCGACGACGTCGCCATCTTCACCCGGCAGCTGTCCACGCTGCTGGGCGCCGGCGTCACGCTGGTGGAGTCGCTCACCGCCCTGGTCGACCAGGTGGAGAAGGAGCGCTTCAAGCGCGCCCTCTCCGACATCAAGCAGCGCGTCAACGAGGGTTCGACGCTGGCGGACGCGCTCGCTCAGCACCCGAAAATCTTCCCCAACATCTACGTGAACATGGTGCGCGCGGGCGAGGCGTCCGGCGCGCTGGACGCGGTGCTCACGCGCCTGGCCGACTTCACGGAGAACCAGGCCCGGCTGCAGCAGAAGATCCTCAGCACCATGCTCTACCCCGCCATCATGATGGTGGTGGGCGGCGGCATCCTCGTGGCGCTGATGGTGTTCGTGGTGCCGAAGGTCACCAAGATCTTCGAGACGATGAAGGCGACGCTGCCGTTGAGCACGCGCATCCTGATCGCCACGAGCAACTTCTTCCAGAACTGGTGGTTCGTCGCCGTGCCGATGATGGCCCTGGGCGTGTGGCTCTTCATGCGCTGGACGAAGAGCCCCAAGGGCAAGCCGAAGTGGGACCGCTTCGTGCTGAAGGCGCCCGTCGTCGGCAGCCTCGTCCGCCTGCTGTCCATCTCCCGCTTCGCCCGCACGCTGTCCACGCTGCTCAAGAGCGGCGTCCCGCTGCTGGCGGCCATGGACATCGTCAAGGCCATCATGACGAATACCGTGCTGGCCGAAGTCATCGAAAAGGCCCGCGACTCCATCCGCGAGGGCGAGAGCATCGCCACTCCGCTCAAGCGCTCCGGGGAGTTTCCGCCGCTGGTGTACCACATGGTCGCCATTGGAGAGCGCTCCGGACAGCTGGAGGACATGCTCACCAACGTCGCGGACAACTACGAGACGCAGGTGAACGTGCGCATTGGCGCACTCACCTCGCTCCTCGAGCCCCTGCTCATCGTGGTGATGGGCGCGGTGATTGCATTCGTCGCCCTCTCCATCCTGTTGCCGATTCTCCAGGTGAACTCGGCCATCCGGTGAGGTGCCAGGGACATGACGAATGACACGCTCGACCGTTGGATTCAGCGCGCGACGCTCGCGGCGATGATTGCCCTCGCGGCGGCGCTGGTGACGGTGGGGGCCCGACTCTACGGGCCCCGAGCCCCCGTGCCGCCCGCAGGGGTGGTGGACGGGCCCCGGGCACCCTGACAGGAAGTCCTGAACACGATGCGGTGGCTTGCCAGAAAGTCACCCCGAGGTGAGAGCAGACATGAGCCAGAACACCCACTCGCAGCAGCGCCGCCGCCGCAACCGCCGCGGCATGACCCTCATCGAAATCATGGTGGTCATCACCATCCTCGGCCTCATCGCCGCCGCCGTCGGCGTGGCGGTGATTCCGCAGCTCGAGGCGGCCCGAAGGGACAGGGCCTCCCTGGACATCAAGAGCATCCAGGGCGCGCTGAAGCTCTATTACACGAAGAAGGGGAAGTACCCGGACACGTCCTCGGGCCTCAACGCGCTGGTGGAGACCCAGTCGCTGGAGCAGATGCCCAAGGATCCGTGGAACAACGACTACGTGTACCTGAACGAAGGCGGCAAGCCCGTCATCATCTCCTACGGCGCGGACGGCACCGCCGGCGGCGAGGGCAACGACGCGGACATCTCCTCCGCGGACGGCGCCTCCGCCAAGAACAAGTGAAGAAGTAGCGCACCCCGCGTGTTGACAGGGCTTCGGGTATGAACGTGCAAACCTCACTTCCATCCCAGATGCCCTCGCCCGCGGGGGCCCTGCGCCCCCAGACGAAGGGGCGGCTGCTGCTGGCGGCCATCTTCCTGGTGGCCACCGTGCTGGCGTTCGTCCTCGTCTACGTGACGGACGACCGCTCGCTGGTGCCGGAGCAGCGCCGGGCGCGCGGAGAGATTCGCAAGCTGGAGGGCCTGTTCAAGGCGCACAACCGGCTGATGGGGCGCTTCCCGTCGAAGGAGCAGGGCTTCACGCCGCTCATCGAGGCGAAGCTCATCGACTCCGTGCCGTTGGACCCGTGGGGTCACCCGTACGTCTACTGGATGGATGGCAGGAATGGCGCCGTCATCTCCTACGGGGCGGACGGCAAGAAGGGCGGCGTGGGGACGGACGCTGACCTGAGCAGCGGGGGCGTGCTGACGGACTGGGGGCAACCATGACGCGTGTCAGGACAGCGACCGGGCGGCGCACGCTCCACCGAGCCCAGCGCGGCCTGACGCTCATCGAGATCTCCATCGCCATCATCATCGTCGCGATGCTGTTCTCCGCGGCGGTGATGGGCATCGGCTCGCTCACGGGCGCCAAGGCCAAGGGCGCCGCGGGGGAGCTTGCGGGCACCATCCGCTCGCTCTACGACTCGGCGGCCCTGCGCGGCAAGACGTGCCGGCTCGTCTTCGAGATTCCGGACCCCAAGGAGGAGAAGGCCACGCGCTACCATGCCGAGTGCGCGGAGAGCGCGGTGACGACGGCCAGGGACCGCGACACCGCCCTGCGCGACGAGAACCGCGAGCGCGAGCAGGCCCGGCGCTCCAACCGGGGCAATACCCAGGGCAACGAGGAGCGCCGCAGCTACGTGGCCTCGGGCGGAGACGCGCCCAGCGCGCAGGAGCTGATGGACGGAGAGAAGGAGCGCGTGCAGAACGCGGCGCGTTTCTCCTCGTTCACCTCGGAGGAAGTGCCGGCCAGGGACCTGCCCGCGGACGTGCGCGTGTCGGTGTGGACGCGCCAGCAGAAGGAGGCCGTCGACAACGGCGTGGCGTACCTCTACTTCTTCCCGCAGGGGTACACGGAGAAGGCGTACGTGTACGTGAGCCAGGGCGACAACGCCTGGACGCTGGACGTGTCCCCGCTCACCGGCAAGGTGACCATCGCGAACGACGTGCTGGAGGTGCCGCGATGAGGCGCTCCTCGGGCTTCACGCTGCTGGAAGTCGTCGTGGCGCTGGCCATCCTGGGCCTCGCGTTGATGGCCATCTTCGACCTGAACGCGGGCGCGGTGTCCAACCACGTCTACACCAAGCGCCTCACGGTGGCCTCGCTCCTGGCGCGCGCGAAGATGACGGACGTGGAGCAGAAGCTCTACGACGACGGCTTCTCGCCCGACGACGACGAGGAGTCCGGCGACTTCTCCGACGAGGGCTGGTCCCAGTTCAAGTGGAAGGCGCGCATCATCGCCCCGAAGCTGGACGGCGTGTCGCCGGACCAGCTCATCGGCGCCCTCTTCAACCTGCCCATCGGCGGCGGGGACTCGGATGACCCGATGAGCGGCATCGCCAGCCTGTTCGGCGGAGGTGCCGGTGGCGGCAAGGACGGCGCCTCTGGTGGACCGCAGCCCGCGGGCGGAGGCCTGGGGGGCGCGGCCATGGGCATGGCGCAGCCCATGTTCACGCAGATGGTGCAGCAGCTCACCCAGACGGTGCGCGAGGTGCACCTCACCGTGTACTGGCAGGAGGGCACCCAGTTGGAGAGCATCGACCTGGTGACGCACGTGGTGTCGCTCGGGCCGGGCTCGGACCGCAACGGCGGCTTCACGGCCACGCAGGGCACCACGCCGGGCGCCGACAACCAGTGGGTGGACCCCGACAGCCCGGGGATGATCGTGCAGAACCCCATCCCCGGCCCCAACGGCACCATGCTCCATCCGGAGACGCGCAAGCCGCTGATGCGCCGCTCGGAGTGGCTGCAGCGCGCCAATGGCGGCAGCCAGCCGCAGCGAGGCGGCGGTAACGGCGGCGTCGTTCCCACCCCGGGCGGCGGCATCTTCGGAGGCGGTCGTCCGTCGATTCCGAACTTCCCCGGCATGCAGCAGAGGAACGACCGATGAGGACCGGGCGCGCGCGCGGCTTCACGCTGATGGAGGTCATGGTGGCGGTGGCCATCACCGCCCTGATGGGCACGGTGGTGGCCATGGCCTTCCAGACGGGCCTGACGGCGAAGGAGTCTGTGGAGGAGGACGCGGACCGCTACCGGCAGGTCCGGGTGGCGATGAACCGGATGGCCCGGGAGATTGGCTCCGCGTACGTGAGCGACAGGTTCGACCTGAAGCGCTTCCGCGACCAGCAGGACCGCCCCACCAACTTCGTGGGCGAAAGCGACCGACTGCTGTTCACCACGTTCGCCCACCAGCGGCTGTACACGGACGTGAAGGAGTCCGACCAGGCGGTGGTGGAGTACTTCCTGGAGGCCTCCGACGACCGGGCCGCCAAGGGCCGCGTGGACCTCAAGCGCCGCGTGAATCCCAACGTGGATGACCGCATGGACCGGGGCGGCACGACGGACGTGCTGTTCGAGGGCGCCAAGAAGCTGGAGTTCGAGTACTGGAACTCCGAGAAGAAGGAATGGGATGACGAGTGGGACACCCGCCGCACGGAGCAGAAGACCATCCTGCCCACGCGCGTGCGGATGTCGATTACCGCCGTGGACGAGACGGGCAAGGAGGCGCGCTACTCCACCCAGGCGCGCATCATGTTGAACACCGAGCTGCCGAGGTACTGATGCCCCTGCCCTTCTTCCAGCAGACGCCCCGGCGGCGCCGTCCCAGTCCGCCCACGTCCGGAGCCGCGCGCGGCCCTGGTGGGGAGCGGCGCCCGCGTGGCGTGGCGCTCATCATCGCGGTGGTCTCCATCGCGCTCCTGACGGTCATCGCCACCGAGTTCGCCTACAACAGCCGGGTCGATCTCCAACTCGCGGCCAATCAGCGGGACGAGGTGCGCGCGTATTACATGGCGCGCTCGGGAGTGGCGCTGTCGCGGCTCCTGCTTCGCTTCCAGAAGCAGGTGGACCAGACGCCCATCCCCAACCCCGCGTCGCTGCTGGGCAGCCTGATGGGCAACCAGGGCAATCAGGGCAACACCCCGCAGCCGACGTCGCTCAACCTCCAGCTCTGGAAGATGGCGCGGGTGGACTGCCACATGCTCAAGGGCATGGTGAAGAGCGAGGGCCTGGAGCCCGAAAACGATGCTCCGCCGCTGGCCCCCGTGGACGAGGACGACCCGAACTTCGACATGAAGGACGGCGAGGACCCGGCGTCGCGGGAGATGTCGCAGCAGATGACGCGCCGCTCGTTCGGCGGCTTCGAGGGCTGCTTCCTGTCCACCATCTCCGACGAGGAGGAGAAGCTCAACGTGCACCGGCTGGTGGCGGGCGCGGGCGACGCGCTTCCCACGGCGCTGCGGATGTTGGACATGCTCGAAGACAAGCGCTTCGAGTTCCTCTGGGAGCGCGACGACGCGAACAAGGTCCGCGGCAATCCGCGGGAAGTGATGCTGGCCATCAAGGACTGGGCGGACGACGACGAGACGGGCTCCACCATCAACCCGGCGGACCCCGTCAACCCCATGCCCTCCGGATTCTCCGATGAGGGCTCGCCCTACAGTCGCTACGAGCCGAGCTACGAGCCGAAGAACGCGCGCTTCGACAGCATCGACGAGCTGTACCGGGTGCACGGGGTGAATGACCAGTTCATGTCGGCGTTCCGTGACAGGCTCACGGTGTACCCGGACATCAACTCCCGGCCCAACATCAACACGGATGACCCGGTGATGATGGGGCTGGCCATCATGTCCGTGGCGGACCCGGCCCGGCCGGACCCGCGATTGAAGGACCCGGTGTTCCTCAACGAGCTCATCACCCGCATCCGCAGCGCGCGCATGTTCAGCTTCTTCGGCATGGGCGTGCAGGACTTCGTCGCCGTGGTGGAGAGCGCGGGCATCGTGGTCAATCCCGCCGTGAAGTCCAACGTGGCGGGCAATCGCCTCATCGGCGACAAGAGTCAGACGTTCACCATCAAATCCGTGGGAGAGGCGGGCAACGTGCAGAAGACGCTGACCGCAGTGGTCCGGCTGGACGACACGCTGGGCAGGCTCCTGTACTGGAGAGAGGAATAGCATGGCCCGCATTCTTGGCCTCGACTTGGGCAGCCACTCCGTGAAGGGCGTGGTGCTGGAGGCGCGGACGAAAGGACACGCCACCCGGAGCTACGTGGAGGTGCGCCGCGCCCAGGAGGGCGAGCGCGCCGACACGCTGCGCGCCGCGGTGCAGGAGCTGATTGGCAAGCTGCCACCGGGTCACGCCGACCAGGTCGTGGTCGCCCTGCCCGGCCCCGCGCTCATCACCCACTCGCTGAGCCTGCCGTTCTCCGACGGGAAGCGGATTGAAGCGACGCTGCCCTTCGAGATTGGCAGCCTGCTCCCGTTCGACATCTCCGACGTCGTCTACGACTACCAGGTCGTGGGCCAGAAGGAGACGGACGGCAAGGAGAAGGCCAGCGACCTGCTGGTGGGCGTGGTGCGCAGGGCGGAGCTGAAGTCGCTGCTCGACCTGCTGGGCGAGCTGAAGGTGGACCCGCGCATCGTCACGCACCCGGCGCTGGCCTACCAGAACATGCTCCAGCAGGCCGCCAGCCTCTTCGAGGGCAGCGGCGAGGGCGGCGTGGTGGCCGTGGTGGACATGGGCCACGAGCGCACCTCGGTGGCCATTGGCCGGCCGGGCACGGGCGTGCAGTTCGCGCGCACCTTCGCGGGCGGCGGCAAGGACTTGAGCAAGGCGCTGGCGACGGAGTTCCAGACCTCGCTCACCGAAGCGCATCACTGGAAGGAGCAGCACGGGGCCATGGCCAGCGCGGCGCAGGGGCCGGACGCGGAGCGCGCGGCGGCGGCCTTCGTGCGCGGGCTCCAGCCGGTGCTGCGCGAGCTGCGCCCCACCCTGAAGGCCTACACGGCGCGCAGTCGCCAGCAGGTGGGCGCGCTGGTGCTGTGTGGCGGCTCGGCGCGGATGCCGGGCCTGGCGGAGCAGCTCTCCCGGGACTTGAACCTGCCGGTGCGAGTGCTGGCGCTTCCCGCGGACACCTCGGAAGCGGTTCCCTCCGCGGAGCAGCCGTCCGCCGCGCAGGCCTACGCGCTGGCGCTGCGAGGCAACGCCACGGGCGCGCGTGCGCCGCGCTTCAACTACCGACGCGACGACCTCGCCTTCAAGGGCGACTTTGACTACGTGAAGGACAAGCTGGGCCTGCTGGCGTCCTTCGCCGCCACGCTGCTGCTCCTGCTCATCGCCTTCGGCGTGGTGCGCAACTCCGTGCTGTCGCGGCGCGAGGCGCAGGTGGACGCGGCGCTGTGCGAGACGACCCAGCGCATCCTCGGCAAGTGTGAGAAGGACTACAACCGCGCGCTGAACCTGCTCAAGGGCGTGGAGAGCCCGGCGGCGGCGCTGCCCCGGATGTCCGCGGTGAACCTGCTCGCGGAGGTGACGCAGAAGGTGCCCACGGACCTGCCGGTGAAGTTCGACCGAATCCAGATCGACACGGACCGCGTCATCCTGCAGGGAGAGACGGACTCCTCCAAGCAGGTGGATACGCTGTCCAACGCGCTCAAGAACCACGCGTGTTTCAAGGAAGTGAAGCAGGGCAAGGTGGAGCGCACCCGCGACGGGCAGAAGGTGACGTTCCGCCTGGACGTGCAGGTGCAGTGCCCTGGTGCGGAAGGGGGGGAGAGC
This sequence comes from Myxococcus sp. CA056, assembly GCF_013336715.1. Lineage (NCBI taxonomy): Bacteria > Pseudomonadati > Myxococcota > Myxococcia > Myxococcales > Myxococcaceae > Myxococcus > Myxococcus sp. CA056. Next base: position 478,857 of record NZ_JABUMT010000004.1, on the reverse strand, counting down.
TAGTCATGGCCAGGCTTCAGGAAGTGCTCGCGCCGGTGCAGACGTGGTTCGAGCGGTTGAGTGACCGTGAGCGGCGGATGGTGTCCATCGCCGGCGCGGCGGTGGCGGTGTTCGTCGTGTTCGCGGTGCTGATGACGTTCGCCAACACCGCGTCCGGCTACCGCAAGCGCACGCAGGACAAGCTGGCGAAGCTGCAGGAGGTGCAGGCGCTGGCGGCCAGCTATCGCGAGGCGCAGGCGTCGCGGCAGGCGGTGGAGACGCAGCTGACGTCCAGCAACGTGCAGCTCATCACCTACATCGAGGACAAGGCCACGGCGGCCGGGCTCCAGGTGCCCAACATGACGCCCAAGGGCGACGTGGGCGTGGGTGACGGGAAGATCATGGAGAGCTCCGTGGAGCTGACGTTCTCCGACGTGGACCTGCGCAAGCTCACGGACTTCATGCGCACGGTGGAGAGCGGTCCTGGCGTGGTGAAGGTGAAGTACCTGCGCATCGAACCGAGGCCGAACGACACGCTGACGGCGTGGACCACCGTGGCCACCTACCGGATGAAGCAATAACCCATGTCCTCTGACACCAAGCTCGCGCGCTGGAAGATCATCCTGGGCTACGGCGCGTTCGCGCTCGTGGCCTTCATCCTCTGCCTGCTCATCACCTTCCCGTACGACACGGTGCGCACGCGCCTCGTCTCGGAGGCCGCGCAGGCGGGGCTCGCCGTGCGCATCGGCTCGTTGAGGCCGGGGCTGGCGGGTGTCACCGCCACCAACGTGCGGGTGAGCAAGCCGCCCCAGCCGCTGAGCGCGGAGACGCTGGCGATGCTCGTCAGCGGCGAGGGCACCCTGCCGGGCGCCGCGGAGCTGGGCGAGGCGGTGGTCATCGACAGCGTGGCGGTGCGCCCCACCCTCTTCCCGCCGGGGCTGGCCATTCGCGCCAACGCACTGGGTGGAACGGTGGCGGGCTCCATGGGCTGGCTGGGCGACATGAAGGTCCGCGCGGAGCTGGACGGGCTCAAGGCCAGTGGTGGCAACCTGCCGGCCTTCCTCGGGATGGACCTGGATGGCGAGCTCAATGGCGTGCTGGCGCTGACGCTGCCCAAGGGCAAGAGCCCGGAGCCGGACCTGTCCCAGGCGAACGGCGAGCTGACGCTCGACTCACAGGGGCTCATCATCAAGGGCGGCAAGGCGTCCATCCCCATGGGCGGTGGCAACTCGATGCCCATGGAGCTGCCGCAGGTGGCGCTCGGCGCGCTGGTGGGCCGCATCAACTTCGAGAAGGGCCTGGGCACGGTGCAGGAGCTGCGGCTGAAGGGCGAGGACGTGGAGGCGCTGGCCACCGGCACGCTGAAGCTGGGCAAGCGGCTGGAGTACAGCGAGCCCGCCATGGATGTGAATCTCCGGCTGGACCCGGAAGCGCAGAAGCGGCTGGGCCTCCTGGCGGCGGGAATCACCATCTTCCCCCCGGACAAGAAGGACCCGAGCTTCCGGGCGGCCAGGCTCGGCGGCTTCCTCAACCGGCCCACCTTCCTGCCCCGTCGGTAGCACGCGGCACCTGGGGGCGCGCCCAACCCGACGCGTGGGGTTGAAGTCAGCGCGCCGGGACGTGTAAAGCGCGGGCGCACAGGAGGGTCGTGGATGCCGGAGCTGGTGTTTTTTCGTCGTGGCGAGGAGGTGTTGAGGGTGGGCGTGGACCGGGCACGGTTGGTGCTCGGGCGCGGCGAGCAGAGCGACGTCGCCATTCCGGACCCGGAGGTGAGCCGTCAGCAGGTGGCGCTGCTGTGGGACGGGACGCGGTGCCGGGTGCAGGACCTCTCCGGCAAGGGCACCGTGGTGGGCGGCACGTCCGTCACCGACGCCGAGCTGCCCGACGGCGCCGACCTGGTGCTCGGTCAGTGGCGCGCGGTGTTCCGCCTGAGCGGCGGCGGCGAGGGCGCGGATGTCGCCACCGAGGTGGGCCACACCACGTCCATCCAGAAGGACGCGCAGGTGCCGCGCTGGCAGCCGGCGCAGGTGCGCGTGAAGCAGGGCCTGAACGAGTCGGTGCACCGGCTCACCGGGGACAGCTTCACGGCGGGCAAGGACGCGGGCTGTGACCTGGTCCTCCAGGACCGGTTCGCCTCCAGCAAGCACCTGAAGGTGACGCGGCGGGAAGGCACGTTCCACGTCGTGGACCTGCGCTCCACCAACGGCACGTGGCTGGGGCCGGTGCGGCTGTTCGAGGCGGAAGTCACGCTGCCCACCACGCTGCGGGTGGGCGAGACGGAGCTGGTGCTGGAGGTGGCGGCGACGGGGTCCAAGAAGGAAGTGGCCTCCTTCCACGGCATCATCGGCAACGACACGGCGGTGAAGGGGCTGGCGGACCTCATCGAGCGCGTGGCGCCCTCCACGGCGGCCGTGACGATTCTGGGCGAGTCCGGCACTGGCAAGGAGCTGGTGGCGAAGGCCATCCACCAGTGCTCACAGCGGGCGAACAAGCCGCTGGTGCCAGTGAACTGCGCGGCCATCTCCAAGGAGCTCATCGAGAGCGAGCTGTTCGGCCACGAGAAGGGCTCCTTCACGGGCGCGGCGAACGCGCGCAAGGGCGCCTTCGAGGAGGCCGACGGCGGCACCCTCTTCCTGGACGAGATTGGCGAGCTGCCGCTGGACCTGCAGGCGAAGCTGCTGCGCGCGCTGGAGAGCGGAGAAATCAAGCGCGTGGGCGCCAGCCGGCCCATGCACGTGGACGTGCGGGTGGTGGCGGCGACGAACCTGGACCTGCTGGCGGCGGCTCGCGAGGGCAAGTTCCGCGAGGATTTGTACTACCGCCTCTGCGTGATTCCGTTGCACCTGCCGCCCCTGCGCAGCCGCAAGAGTGATTTGCCCGCGCTGGCCGAGCACTTCGTGAAGGTGTACGCGCCGCGAGGGCAGACGGTGAGCTTCTCGGCGGCGGCGGTGGAGCGGCTCCGCGGACACATGTGGCCGGGCAACATCCGCGAGCTGCGCAACGTGGTGCACCGCGCGTTGTTGTTCCGCAAGGGCCCGGTCATCGACGCGGCGGACCTGACGTTCGACCAGGAGATGAACAAGGAGACTGGCATCGCGGTGCCGGAGCTGCCTCCTGGGATGACGCTGGAGCAGATGCTGGAGAAGCTGGAGCGGCAGATCGTCGAGGCCGCGCTGCGCCGGTACAACAACAACCGCGAGCGCGTGGCTCGCGAGCTGGGCGTGGCTCGCTCCACCCTGTTCAAGCGCCTGAAGGACTGGGGCCTGACGAAGCAGGACGAGCAGGAGTAGCGCCCGCGACAGCCCCGCCCTTCAGGCGTCATGAAGGGCGGGCGCACCGTGTCGCGGGGCCCGTCGAGCATCAACACCGCGAATCGCTCGGACCGCGGCGCCGCATCGACGTGCGTGTGGAACCGTTCCCGTTTGACGACGCCCAACCCCGAGTCGGCGACGATGACGATGTCCGTCGAAGCCGTCGCGAGATCGACCTCGAGGGGCGGAATCCGGAACGAGTCCCCGCCCACCACCCAGCCTCATCTTCTTGTCCATCCACGACCTTCCTCCGTGGATGACACGGAGCCAGGCGGCGTTCGACCCGGCCGTCAGCCCCCCCGTGAACCCCGCCCACGTCCCGCGCCACGCGGCCCCAGGACACCGTGAGCCTACCCACCTTCATGCCCTGAAGTACGAGCGGAAACCCGGCGCCGGGCTCCTGTCCGTACCGATAGATGCGCGGTGGAAAAATCCCACCGCCACGGGCCGATAGACCCTTTTCGCGACCGGTTCGTTCCAAAGGAGGTCCCCGCTGGGGTGTTCAGGAGCCCACCCGTGATGCACGCCGCAGTCATCGACCTTCCGCCACTGACCCAGCTCTACAACGAGCACCGTGCCCGCGCCCTCGCCATCGCCCGCCGCATCGTCGGCGACGCGGACGATGCGGAGGACGTGGTGCAGGACGTCTTCGCCCGACTCGCCTGGAAGTCTCCTGGCTACGGCGGACGCGCGGCCTGGACCACGTGGCTCCACCGCGTCATGGTCAACAGCAGCATCAACTGGCTGCGCGCACGCAAGCGCCGCGAGCGACTCAGCCTGGAGCCATCCGAGCCCCTCACGCCCGAAGTCCAGGCCGTGGGCGCGGAGCTGCAGCGCCACTTCACCGACGCCATGCAGGAAATCAACGAGCAGCAGCGCCAGGTCCTCCACCTGCGCGAGGTGCGCGGCCTCAGCTACCCCGAAATCGCCCGCCTGCTGCGCATCCCCGAAGGCACCGTGAAGAGCACCCTGCACCGCGCCCGGCAGCGCACCTTCGGCCTCATGGAAGAGCGCGGCCACCACCCCTGAGGCCCACGGCGCTACTCCAGCGCCCGAAGCTGGAGCTTCTCCCGAGCCTCCAGCCACGACGCGGGAATCGCCGCCCTGCCCGTGACGAGCACGACGATGCCGCCCACCATGGCGCACGTCGTGTCCATGTCGCCCCGCCCGGACACCGTGGACCACAACGCGTCCTCGTAGTGCTCCAGGTGCCGCACCGCGCACCACACCACGAACGGCACCGTGTCCTCCGACAACACCTGGAAGCCACTGCCCATCTCCTTCGCGGCCGCCGTCGGCGTCGTCTCCAGAGACCAGCCCCGAGCCTTCTCCAGCCCGCGCCGCGTGGCACCGTTCGGCGTGTACTCCAGCACCACGTCGAAGAGGTTGCGCGCACGCCCGCGCGTCGCCGCGTCCTGACACGCCCACGCCGCCGCCACCGCGACGGCCACGGCGCCCGCATGTCCATCCGGATGGTAGTGCGTCACCTCCGCGGAGAGCCGCGCCTCGTCCGCCGCGCGCCGCAAGTCGCCCGCGAAGTAGGCACCCAACGGCGCCACGCGCATCGCCGCGCCGTTGCCCTTGGACCCCGTGCCGTCGAAGACCTGGGACGACGCGGGCAGCCAGTGCATCCCCAGGTGGATGCGCTCGAGGATATCCAGCGCCGTGCCGCCATAACCCCGGTAGCGGTTGGCGCGGTAGCGCTTGCCGAAGAGCTGCGCGAGCCGCTCCTGCTCCACCTGCCCATGCTCGTCGAGCACCTGGACGATGGAGAGCGCCATCTCCGTGTCGTCCGTGTACGGCCACGGAGGGGAAGGCGGCCTGCGCGCCTCCACCCACTCCGCCACCAGGCTCCGCGCCGCGAAGAACCGCTCGCCAAAGCCATCCCCCACGGAGAGCCCCTCCAACGACAACAGGGCTCGCGACATCCGCTCCGCGTGGTCCGCCGGTCTGCCAGTCGAGGACATGGCGCCAGTCAACACCCGGCGCCACCTTCGTGTCAAATCGACACTATTCGACTACTCGTCACCCTTCGCGCCGACGAACTGGTCACCCTTGTCCTTGAAGAGGACGTTGAAGTTGGTGAGCGAGCCGTAGACGCGGGTGATGTAGCTCTGCATCTCCACCTTCTCCGCATCGGACAGCTTCGGGTGGGCATTGAGCTTCTGCTCGAGCACGCGAAGCCTGTCGCGCACCATGACGACCTTGTGGAACAGGCTGTCGATGGGCAGGTCCTTGGCCTGCAGCTCCGGGTTGCCCGGAACCAGGCGCACCATGCCGCCCTCCCACTTGCCAGCGAGCGGGGGCGCGTCGGTCAGGCCGGACGCCTCCCGGAAGATGTCCATCAACTCTTCACGCGTCATGTTCAGCCCTTCCAGGTCCACGACTTCGTTGGGGTCCACCCGGCGGCGAATGACCACCGGGGCCACGCTGCGCGCGGTCCGCTCGCGCGAAGGAGAATGCGCCGCCGGGGCCACGGCCGTGCCTCGGGGCGCGTACTTGTCACAGATGGGGGCGGACGGAGGGAACATGCCCCGCGAGGACTGGAGCCGACACGGCCCCACCCAGCCCCGGCGCTCATCCACCGAGTGAGGGCTCCACAGCTTGCAGTTGCCGCACACCTGCTCTTCCGGCCGGAAGGTGGGCAGGGGCGGAGCGGCGTCCGCCGGGTCTGTCATCAGCGCGTCTCCCCCGCAACGGGCGGGCCCTTGCGCACGCCCAGCTCCCTCAAGAGCGTGTCCGCGTTCTCCACCTGGTCCAACATCCACAAGACATACCGCACGTCCACGTTGACGTTGCGGGCCACGTCCGGGTTGTAGCCGAAGTCGTTGGCCACGTTCTCCCAGACGCGGTCGAAGTTGACGCCCACCAACTGCCCCTTGCCGTTCACCGTGGGGCTGCCGGAGTTGCCACCCGTCGTGTCCGCGTCCGCCAGGAAGTTCACCGGCACGTCCTTCAGCTTCTTGTCCGCCCACGCGCCAAACCGCTTGGACTCGGCGACCTTCGACACGCGCTCCGGCACGTCGAAGGGCTCCTCGCCGGTGTGCTTGGCGAGCATGCCCGCGAGCGTCGTTTGCGGCGTGTACACCGCGCCGTCTCTCGGCGAGTAGCCCTGCACCTTGGCGAACGTCACGCGCAGCGTCCCGTTCGCATCCGGCGCCACGGGCTTGCCCGCATGCGCCAGCACCGCCTTGCGCCAGTCCGGACGCAGCCGCAGCGACATGCCCTGGCGACGGTCTCCCACGTCGTCCAGCGCCTCCAGCTCCCGCGCCAGGTCCGCGCCGAACGCCAGCATCGGGTCCTTGCGCGCCTCCAACTGCGCGGCCGTCTCCGTCGCCATCTTCATGCGCTCGGACAGCGTCAGCACCTGGGTGACGGCATAGAGCGCGTCCACCTTCGCGGCGACGTCCTTCTCCACGAACACCTTGCCGAAGTGCTTGTCCACGGCGGCGATGCGCTCGTCCGCGCCCAGCGCCTGCGCGCGCCGCACATAGGCCATGAGCAGCCGCTTCTCCGCGGGCAGGAACACGTTCTTCTGCTCGCGCTCCAGGCGGTCCTTGATGCGGGCCTGCTCGCGCTCCATGTACTCCGGGCGGCGCTCCAGGTCCGGCTTCGCGCGCTCCGCGGCCAGCCGCGACAGCGTCACCGCCAGCGCGGGGCCTCGGGCCAGCCGAGGAGTCGACCCGAGCAGGAACTCGCGCTCGAACACCTTCGTGTTCGCCTTCTGCTCGGCCAGCAGCGCGTCGCGGGCCGTCAGGGCGCTCGCCCACTTCGCGCTGTTCTTGCCGGCCCAGGCCGCCACGTCCGCTTCGGACTGGTGCTGCTTCTCCACCAGCTTCCCGCGCTTGAGACCCGCGAGCTGCCCGCCCGCGTTCTTGTGCACGTTGTGCAGGCTCTTGACGGTGGACGCGACGGCGATCTTCCCGGCCGGGTCCTTGTCACCTTCTTCCTCCAGGATGCGGATGGCTTCGCCGAACACGTCGCGCATGCGCGGGTAGAGCCGCGACTGGCGCTCCGCCATCTCCTCCGCGAGCAGCGCGCGGTAGGTGCGGCCCGGGTAGCCGAGCACCATCACGAAGTCGCCCGGCTTCACGCCCTCGGTGGCCAGCGGGAAGAAGAACTCCGCCTTGAACGGCACGTTCTTCTCGCTGTACGGCGCCGAGGCCCCATCCGGCGCGGTGTACGCGCGGACGATGGCGAAGTCACCAGTGTGGCGCGGCCACATCCAGTTGTCCTCCTCGCCGCCGTACTCACCCACCGCGCGCGGCGGCGCGTAGACGAGCCGCACGTCCACCAGCTCCACCGCGTCCACCAGCGTGTAGTTGACGCCGCCGTCGAACGTGGACACCTGGCAGCGCGTGGCGGGGCGCTTCTCGCACTCGGCCACCAGCTCCTTCTGCTTGCGCTCGATGGCCTTGTAGCGGACCAGGTCGTCCGCGCCCTGGGGCACCGCGGCGAGCACCTGCGCCGTCACGTCCGTGAAGCTGCGGGGCACCTGCACCCGCGCGCCCTTTCCGGGCAGCTCGTCCTTGCGCTCCGAGGCCAGGAACCCCTGGGTGATGAGGTCCCTCTGGGGCGTGCTGTGCTCCTGAATGACGCCGAAGGCACAGTGGTGGTTGGTGATGACCAGGCCCGTGGAGGAGATGAAGGCGCCGGTACACCCACCCACGTTCACCGCGCCCGCGAGCAGGCCGGTGCCACGCTTGGGGTCCCAGAGCTTCCGGGGAGAGACCTGGAGCCCCTGGGCGCGAAGCCACGCCGGGTCCAGGTCCAGCACCTGCTGGGGGGTCCACTTCCCTTCCCCGGCCAGAGCCGGGGCAGCCACGAGCGAGAGCAGGAGCAGCGCTTTCTTCATGGAGAACTCCCTACCCCGTCCGGCGCCCGGAGGCGACCCCCTCGGAGGGTCCGACGCTTCGCGGCAAGCCAGGAGTTTCCCGGGAAGAGGGACCGAGCTTAAGTGTTGGGGTGTCTGATGGAGGGGAGGCCCGGAAAACGATGAGGACCGCCAGCGGAGCAAAGCTCGACCTCGGCCGCCTGGCCCTCCTGCTCGCCATGCTGGGAGTGGGTTGGTATTTCTGGGACTCGCCCGTCCTGTGGCCCCTCAAGGTGCTGGTGGTGATGATGCACGAGAGCGGGCACGCGCTCGCCACCCTGCTGCTGGGTGGGTCCGTGGACCGCATCCACCTGATGGCCGACCAGGGGGGCCTGTGTATGTCCCGCCTCCCACCGGGCGTGCTGCGACAGGTCGTCCTGTACTCGGGAGGCTACCTGGGGAGCGCGGTGGCCGGGGCCGGGCTGCTGATTGCCACCTTCCGGTTCCAGCTCCGCCGGGGCGTCCTCGTGGCCGCCTCCGCGTGGCTCGTCATCATGGGCCTGCTGTACGCGGGCGACATGTTCACCCTGGCCTTCTGCGTGGGCACCGCGGTGGTGATGGGCGCATGCGCGAAGTGGCTGCCGGATGGCGCGGTGGACCTCCTGAACCTCTTCATCGCCGCCTTCACCGCGCTGTACGCGGTGTTCGACCTTCGCGATGACCTCTGGAACAGCACCGTGCGCGCGCAGAGCGACGCGGCGCTGCTCGCCGACGTCACCTACGTGCCCTCCATCGTGTGGGCCGCCTTGTGGACGCTACTGGCCGTGGGCCTGCTGGTCGTCGCCGCGTACTGGTCCCTCCACGCTCGGCCCCGGGGCATCCAGATGCCCCCGGTGGGCACCCGGGCCCGCCGGGCCTGAGCCGCCACTTCATACTCCGTGGCAAACGCAACATTGAAACAATTACAGAACGCCTACTAGAGTGAGTCGGGTCGTACTCCCGCTCGAGAGGTGTTCCATGAGAAGCGTCGTACTCAGCGTCGTCGTGGCGTTCCTGGCCGCGTGTGGCACGGGCCCCGAAGAGACGACTGCCCAGGCGCTCGACGTCCAGCGCTCCGCGGTCAACATCACCGTGGAGGACCAGATTGTCACCCGCCTGCCGAGCGCCTCGGGAGCCACCCTCGGGTATTCCGAGTACCTGCCTCCGGGCTATCTGACGTCGACCCAGAGCTACCCGGTCATCATCCACCTCAACGGCATGGGGGAGCTGGGTCGGGCGACGACGGAGGCGGAGCTGTACGCCATCACCACGAGGCACGGCGCGCTCGCCAACATCCGCGCGAGCGCCACGTGGAAGACGTACTTCGGCAACAAGCAGGTGATGGTCTTCACGCCGCAGAGCCTGGACAACTACTCGCCCACGGAGCTTCGTCCGTTCGTGCAGTTCATCGTCGCCAACTACCGGGTGGACCCCACGCGCGTGTACCTGACGGGCCTGAGCATGGGCGGCTGGGGGACGTGGCGGTACGCGAACCTGTATGGCGCGGAGCTGGCGGCCATCGCCCCCTTCGCCACCAACATCGGAGCGCCGGGCAACACGCTCACCACGCTCAAGGACGTGCCCATCTGGGCCTCCAGCAGCTACAACGAAATCGCCGCGCAGCAGGCCTGGCTGGTCAGCTACACCAAGAACTACGACGTGTCGCAGGTGGTGAACATCTCCAACACCTCGCAGAAGCTGACGTACCTGTTCGACAAGACGACGAAGCAGTGGACGTCGCAGGCGGGCGCCGTGAGCACGGGGACGGCCATCGCCCGGTTCATCGTGATTCCCGGCTCGGACCACACCGGTTGGTCGGAGTCCTACGGCACGCAGGCGTTCTGGGACTGGATGCTGGCGCAGCAGCGCGGCACGACGCCGCCTCCACCCACCCAGTACACGCTCACCGTCAACAGCGGCGCGGGTGACGGCCAGTATGTGAGCGGCACGCAGGTCACCCTCACCGCCGACGCTCCGGCCCCTGGCTACGTGTTCGACCAGTGGACCGGTGCCACGGTGGCGAGCACCACGTCCGCCACCACGACCCTGACGATGCCCGCGGCGGCCACCACCGTCACCGCGACCTACCGCGTGTCCTCGCCCACGCAGTACACCCTCACCGTCAACAGCGGCTCGGGAGACGGCCAGTACACGAGCGGCACGCAGGTCACCCTCACCGCCGACGCTCCGGCCTCTGGCTACGTGTTCGACCAGTGGACCGGGGCCACGGTGGCGAACCTGACGTCCGCGACCACGACCCTGACGATGCCCGCGGCGGCCACCACCGTCACCGCGACCTATCGCGTGTCCTCGTCGGGCCTGCCCATCACCACCGAGGACCAGCTCGTCGGCCGGCTGACGAGCGCCACGGGCGCGCCGTACGCCTACGCGGAGTACCTGCCTCCGGGCTACCTGACGTCTCCGACGACGACCTATCCGCTGGTGCTCCAGCTCCACGACTCCGGGGAGATGGGCACCACGAGCACCGAGGCCCAGTTGGTGGAGATGGTGTCCCGCTACGGCCCGCTCAAGCTCATCCGCGACAACGCCACCTGGAAGACATACTTCGGCACGAAGCAGGCCATGGTCTTCGCACCGCGCGCCTCCGCGAACTGGGACGCCACGCAGCTCAACGCCCTCGTCGACTTCCTCATCGCCAACTACCGCGTGGACCCGTCGCGCATCTACGTCACGGGCCGCGTCCTCGGCGGCTCCGGTGCGTGGAATTATGGCCACAGCCACGGCAACCGCATCGCCGCGCTCGCGCCCGTGGGCGCGAACCTGGGCGGCCCCGGCCCCGCGCTCACCCAGTTGGTCAACGTCCCTGTGTGGATGGTGGACGCCTGGCAGACGGCCGACGCGTGGACGGCCCAGCACTCCTGGTTGCGCGGCCTGACGAAGGCGTATGGCTGGGACCAGTACCTGACCTTCGCCGCGCCCGCCGCGACGCTCACGTACGTGTTCAACGCCACCAACGACACCTGGTCCACCCAGACGGGAGCCCATGGCGCGGGGACCTCTCCCCTGCGCTTCACCGTGCACCCCCAGGGCACCGACTTCGGCACGCCCACGTACGAGAACCTCGCCTTCTGGGATTGGATGTTCGCCCAGCAAAGACAGGCTGGATTCTTCCATCCGCGCCTGAATTGACCCCCTGAGCGAAGGCCTGCTCATTCCAAGGCGACGGTCATCCTCCGTGGCGACTGTCGCCCTCCACCAGGGGCCAGGAGGTTGCGAGGGATTGCCATTCCGCACGCACCCGCGTCCGTCCGAACGTGGGTCAAGACTTATCCGCTAAACGGAATTTCACGGATTTGTCTTGTGCAAAACAGACGGACTATACGTGCGGGCCATGTAGCTATTTCCGGCTACGGGCAATCCCATACCCCCAGGAGCAGACATGAAGCTCAAGACGTTGATTGGCTCGCTGACGCTGGCGACGCTGCTGACCGGTGGCACGGCCGTGGCCCAGAACATCGAGCCGGTGCCCCCGCACGAGACGGGCGAGATTCCCAGCAGGGATGGAGAGATGGTGCGCGTTCCGTTGAGCAAGGTGCTCAAGGACTCGGCGCGTGAGGACATCGAGCAGGCCCCCGTGGAGGGCTTCCTTCCGGAGCTCCCCATCCTGGTCGACGGTGTGAAGTACACCGCGAAGCAGATCCAGGAGAAGGACATCCACCTGTCGCACTACGTGCTGGACGCCCGCTCCGCCGAGCAGGCGGTGGTGCAGGGCTTCCGCACCACGGCGGACGTGACGAAGTACTTCAACCAGACGGGCCAGTTTCCCTCCGAGCAGCCCACGGGCGCGGAGCTTGGGCCGTGCAACCCCTGGTCGGTCTTCTTCGAGCACTCGTGGTACGGCGGCGCCAACTTCTCCGTCTATCCGGGCTGGGGCTACAACACGCTGGGCTGGTGGAACGACCGCATCTCCTCCATGTGGAGCACCCAGTGTGGCCGTTGGACGGTGATGACCGAGCACCATTATTTCGGCGGTCACCAACTCTGGGTCGCGCGCGCCTGGGCCGTCGGCAACATGGGCAGCTACGGCTGGTACACGGGCTGGTGGCCGTTCCGCCGCTGGCACTCGTGGAACGACCGCGTCTCGTCGGTCGCCGTCTACTGGTAGTCGCAGGGTGACGTGAGTGGGCCGGAGGCCGCTGTCGCCTCCGGTCCCGCGTCAAGGAACCGGGACCGTGCTCACTCGGAGGGAGGCTCGGCCGCCACCGTGTGCCACCGGTCGTCGTGAATCCAGCCGACGGTCCGGTCCGCGAGCGCCCACACGCCATCACCGGCGCCGCGCAGCCCGGTGAAGCGCAGCGAGTCCGCCTTGGAAATGGCCACGGGCTTCAGCCTGTCGCCGACCACCCGGTCGATGCCTCCCAGATGCGCCACGTAGACGTGGTCCTGGAACGTCGCGATTCCGTAGTAGTCGCGCTCGGTGTCGGGAGGCCGGATGACGCGCCAGTCGTCGCCGCTTCCCAGCAGGACGGCGCCTTCGCCACCGCAGAGGGCATAGCCGCTCTTCAGCGTGCATACGCCATTGAAGCCCGTCTCCAGCGGAAGCGAGATGCGGCGCCAGCGCTTTCCGTCGAAGTGCGCCAGATGCCCCTCGGAGGTGGCGGCCATGAAGTCGTCGCGGCCGTGGCCCGCGAGGGCTTCGAGGGTGACGTCCTCCCCGTCGATGGTGAGCTGGGGCAGCGTGCTGAAACGTGCCTTGCCCAGCACGTAGGCCTGCCCCACCGAGCCCACACAGACGACGTCGTTCCCCAGCACGCGGAGTCGACGCAGCGGCCCGAGGTCCTCGACGGCCGCGTTCTTGAACACCTTGCGAGAGGCCTTCAGCGCATCCCGTGTCCTCGGCGTCTTCCAGTCGAAGCGAATCACCGTCCCGTTCTCTCCGAGGACGTACGCCAGTCCCGCCTCCGTGGCATCCACGGAGAGGACCGCCTCACCGAACACTTCGAACTCCAGCCACGCGCCGTCCCTGCGCACGCCGATGCGATTGCCGGGGTTGTCGTAGTCATCCCCCACCGTGCATGCGGCGATGACCACCCCAGGAACGGGGCTCAGGCCCTCTTGGATGTAGGCGTCGCGCAGGAACTCCGCATCCGTCAACCCACTCATGTCCGAGAACTCTCCGACGTGTGGCGCCACAAGGATTCGACCAGACAGGACATTTACGACATGGGCGTCGGGCACGCCATCTCCTCCTCGCTCGGCCCCTTCGCGCCTCTGTCAACGCTCCATCCACGGACATGCAATTGCAACTCAAGAAACAACAGAAACTGGTGGGCTTGTGAATCCAGATATAGACAGACAGGGCCGCACTCCTCCCACACCTCGAGGTGGATTCATGAGAAGCGTTGCGCTCGCCGTCTTCGTAGCGGTCCTCACGGCCTGCGGGCCGGGCCAGGAAGAGACTCCCGCCCAGGAACTCGATACCCGCCCTGCCCCGCTCATCACCCCTGTCGAAGACCAGATTTCGGTGCACATGCCGAGTCCCGCGGGCTCGCCGCTTCCCTATGGCGAGTACATCCCTCCGGGCTACAACACCTCGACGGAGACGTACCCGGTCGTCATCCACCTGAACGGAATCGGCGAGCTGGGCGTCGCGCAGAACCCGACGGCGCTCTACGAGGTCGTGACGCGCAACGGGGCGCTGCGGAACATCCGCAACAGCACCACATGGAAGACGTACTACGGCCAGAAGAAGGCGCTCATCTTCGCTGGCGACCATCGCCTCCAACATCGGCGCCCCGGGTGACACGCTCACGAAGATGAAGGACGTCCCCGTGTGGGCCGCCAGCAGCTACGGGGACCGGTGGGGCGAGCAGTCCTGGGTGCTCCCCGTGACGAAGAACTACAACTACTGGGCGTTCCCGCCCCTCGTCCAATCCACGCAGACGACGACGTACCTGTTCAGCAAGACGACGCAGACCTGGACCTCGCAACCCGGCGTCACCTCCACGGGAAGCTCCATCGTTCGCTATGTGCTGTACCCGGGCATGGCGCACATGGGCTGGTCCGAGACCTACGGCCTGCAGGGCTTCTGGGACTGGATGTTCGCCCAGCAGCGTCCGTAGTCGGCACCGGAGCGGACCGGAGGGCCGTGTCCCCTCCGGTCCCGCTTCACGGAGTGCTCACTTCCGGGGGCGCATTCGGAACGCGACGAACGACGCCACGTCGGGGAAGGCGAAGTACGGGTTCTTCTGACGCACGTCACCCAGGGGAGCCACCGGCACGTCCGCGTAGTCGTGCCCTGGCAACAGCCGCGTCGAGTCCGGGACCTTGAGCAGCACCTGAGACAGTGAGCGGTACATCGCCTCCGGGTCTCCCCCGTTCATGTCGCACCGGCCGCAGCCGTTGATGAACAGCGTGTCCCCGGACACGAGCGCGTCACCGGCCAGCAGGCAGTGGGAGCCCGGCGTGTGCCCTGGCGTGTGCAGTGCCTGGAAGACCTCGGCGCCCACGGGCACCGCGTCCCCGGGCCCCAGCGGACGCAGCGCGTCCTTCAGTTCGCGCAACTCCGCGGAGAACTCCACCTCCGCGCGCTGCGCGTAGACGGGCACGTCATGCCGCGACAGCAAATCCGGCAGACCGTTGATGTGGTCGAAGTGGCAGTGCGAGACGAAGGCTCCGGCCAGGCGCTTGCCGTCCTGCGCCACCGCGCGCTCAATCGCCTCCACATCCCACGCCGGGTCCACCACCACGACGTCGGGAGAGTCCGCCGCGCCGACCAGGTAGACGAAGTTGTCCATGGGCCCCAGCTTGAGCTGACGCACGTAGGGAATTCGCATCTCTCATACCTCCCGGGAAGACTCTAACGCTTGAGACTTGCCGCCACGGCCTCTTCCCTCTTGAATGGGCGTCTTTTTCTCGGAGGTCCACCCACCGTGAAGCGCTCTCTGCCGTTGCTCGTCTGCACCCTCCTCGCCGGCTCGAGCGTCGTCGCCAAGGAACGGTCCACCTTCAAGTACACCGCGCCCGCGGACGGGGAGCGGCCGGTCATCGTCGACGCCGTCATCGCGCCGCAGGGCAGCGACTTCGCCATGCGGTTGCGCTTCGACAAGGACCCCTGGGGCGAGGAGTGCAAGAGCCGCTGCTCCAACGCCACGTTGTTGATCGACACGGACTCCAGCAAGCAGACAGGGCTGCGGCTCGCGCAGGGGGCCCCGGGCAACGGCGCCGACCTGGCCGTCATCATCCAGGGCGTGCGCGACTATGCGTCCGAGGGCGGCGGCAGTGCCCAGACGTGGCTGCGAGTGAAGGTACGACTGCTGGGCAGCGAGGCGAGCACCGTGGATGACGGCGAGCTGCTGGCCGAGCTCAGCCACAAGCACGACACCGACCGCATCCAGTCCGACGGCAAGACGGTCTACCTGTTGATCGACACCACCCACGCGTCCATTCCGTCCGCGCGCAAGGCGCGGGTCGTCTATCAGCCACCCGGTGGCAAGCCCATCCAGGCCACCGTGCCCGGCATGATTGGCGGCGGCGGTGGTCGGGGCGTGCGCATCTTCAAGGACGGCAACTGGGGCAAGGCGCCCAAGGCGACGCCCTGAGCTGACGCGGAGCCCACGGGGCACAGCTCCTCTCTCGAATCGCCGCGCGTGAAGTGGTCGAGTTCCCTAGGGACCTTCTATCTCTCGCGCGCAAACGGGGCTGAAATCGGGCGGTGGTACCCCCACCCGATTGCCATCCGCACGCGGATTCGGCCCTGAAGCGGAATCACGACCGAGACGTTCTCCTCTCGCGCGGAACGCTGATGGTTCCACGCGGGAGGCAACCCAGTCGGGAGAGTCCCCCTGAAGCCCGTCACCATCGCATTCGTCGCCTACCTGGCCGTCGCAGGCGCTAGCGCCCCCTCTCCGGCTGTCGAGTCCGTCTCAGTGGTACGACTGCTCGCGGCCCCTGAGGCCTACGACGGCAAGCGCGTCGAGGTCGTCGGCTATGGGACCTTCGAACATGAAGGCACGGCCCTCTACTTCAATCCCCAGGACCATCAGCGTGGCGTTCCCATGAGCGCGGTGTGGCTCGTGCTCGGCGAGGCGTGGGAGTCGAAGGAGCGCACTCCTCCTCGCTATGTCATCGTGCGAGGCACCTTTCGCGCAAAGAGCCGCGGTGCCCTCGGCCTGTTCGCGGGCGCCATCACCGACATCGACCGGCTCGACGACTGGGACCTGGGGAGCGCCGCGCCCCCACAGCAACCCAAGGGAGAACCCACCCGCGCGCGGGGCTGCCTCTGAAACGAAGCCCGTGGACAAGGCCCTCCCTCGGCTCGGGCCTCAGTCCTCGCGCCATGACCCGGCATGCTCCCGAGCGAAGTCTTCGAAGGAGCGCGGCGGAGTGCCCGTGACTTCGAGCACCGCGTCGCTGGCCCTGGGTGCCCGGCCCTCTCGGTGGAAGCGGAACATGTCGATGAGCCCCTCGACGTGCGCGGGGCTCACGGCATACGGCAGCATCGCCTCGCGAAACACCCCGTCAGGGATGGACTCGTACCTGAGCTCGCGGCCCGCGGCCTGACCGAGAACGCGGGTCATCTCTTGGTATGTCATCGCCTTGGGGCCGCAGAGGTCCAGGTGCCTCCCCGTGAAGGACTCGGACGTCAGACACACCGCCGCCACGCGGGCGATGTCCCTCGCGTCGATGGGACTCTCCTCTCCATCGCCCCATGGCAGGCGCAGCACCCCTTCGGTTTTCAGCGCGTGGCCGTAGTACGTGACGAAGTTCTGCATGAAGCCCCCGGGCCGGAGCACGGTGTTCGGGATTCCCGAGCGCTCCAGCTCACGCTCGATGGCGCCGTGGACACGAGCCAGGAAGAACGCCTCGCTCCCCGCACAGAGAATCGAGAGCTTCACCAACCTGCTCACCCCCGCGCGGCGCGCGGCCTCGATGACTCGCACCTCGGCGCCAACCTGGTCGACCATGTCCCCCGTCGCGAGGAACACCGTCCGCGCACCGTCCAGACATGCCTCCAGTCCTTCGCCCGTGCTCAAGTCGACACGCGCATGCTGTGTGGCGCGAGGGTCCGGTACTCGCGAGCGAAACGCCGCCCGCGTGGGCCCCCCCCGCTTCACGAGCTCGTCGAGGACCGCGCTTCCCACCACTCCCGTTGCACCCAGGATGACGTTCATGCGCGGCAAGATGCGCGCGCCAGTGCCTCACCCGATAGGAAGCATTTGACCCCGCTCCTCGGGCGGCAGCGCCGTGGCGCCGCGAGCGGCCGCTGACAGGGCCCCCGGAGCCAATCCGGAGAGCTTCCGGCATTCAAGCAACCAGTGGGACTGGTCGCAGTACCCCGCTTCATGCGCCAGCCAGGTGAGCGACGCCGTCGCGTCCTCTCTCGTGCGCTGGAGCGCCTGCTGGAAGCGGCGGACCCGGAGGAAGTCTCGCGGCGTCAGTCCCACCTCGCGCCGGAACAACTCGATGAACCTGCGGTGACTCAAGCCCGAGCCCGCGACGAGCGAAGAGACAGGCACGTCCGCCGTACTCGCTCGAAGTCGCCCCAGCGCCGTCCACACCGCCTCATGCACGGACCGGAGCGACGCATGCCGGGCAAGGAACGCCGTGCCCAGAAGCGCGAAGCGCTCCTCGTCACTCGACGCCTCGGAGAGTCGCGCCACCCACCGCGTCGCGACAGGCCCCCACAACGAGGACAGCTCCACGTGCCGCCCGGCCAGCGCATCCAGGGGAACGCCCAAGAGGGGCCAGGCGCCCCCCGCGCGGAAGTGGACGCCCGCGAGCATGGACTGCTGCGCCGTGGGAACGTCGAACGCGGCACGCCGAGGACCAGAGACCAACGCCTCCGCGCACGCCCCCGCCTCACCATCCAGCTCCCTCCACTCCAGTCGCTGCCCCGCCAAAGGAATCACCAGCTCCAGCGTTCCCGTGGGCAGCACCCGCTCCAGCCCATGCCCGGGCCGATACCCGTCGTACAGCCAGAAGGCCTGGATGAACGGGCGCAGGGGCTCGGGAGGCGCGAGCGCACGGTAGAAGGAATGGACCTGGGTCATCGCTCGCCCCGCTTCATACCCCCGTCTCCAGCACGCCGCGTCGAGGCACGGGCAAGGGAGCAAGCCCACCCTGTCCTACCTGCCCAGGGCCTCCCAGGAGCCAACAGGGCGTCCTCTCCTACCCGCACCCACCGTCCCGTCCCCAGGTGAGTCCTACGGGCCCTCGCCCTCGGAATTCCGAGGGGTTACAGGGATGTTTCACCTTGGGACCGAACTGGACGGGCTTTCAGGTAGGATACCTCCGAGGATACGCAACCCCCCGAATTCGTTCCAATTGTCAGGGGGCCATGGTAGTCCCGCCGCTTTGTTACAGCTTCCAGATTCCATGGCGCGGAGTGCGCGAGTCACGCACCGCGTTCGGGTACGAGACGTTCTCACCTGGGTTTGAAGAGCATGCGCGCAGAAGCCGAAAAGAAGACGCCAAAGAAGCAGGGAGGCGCGGGTGGCGGGGGTGGAGCCTCGGGCTCGGCGGGTGGTGGAGATGGATATATCCCCGCCTCGCTCGCTGACGAGGCGCGTCGCCGGTACATCAACTACGCCCTGTCGGTCATCACCTCGCGCGCCCTGCCGGACGTGCGCGACGGCCTCAAGCCCGTGCAGCGCCGCATCCTGTACGGCATGTGGAACGACCTGAACCTGTCGTTCGACACGAAGTACCAGAAGTGCGCGCAGGTGGTCGGCGCCATCATGGGTCGCTACCACCCGCACGGCGACGCCTCCATCTACGACGCGCTCGTGCGCATGGCGCAGGACTTCTCCCTGCGCTACCCGCTGGTGGACGGCCACGGCAACTTCGGCTCGCTCGACGGCGACTCCGCGGCCGCCTACCGCTACACCGAGTGCCGACTGGAGAAGCTCGCCACCGAGATGCTGGGTGAGCTGGAGCGCAAGACGGTCGACTTCCGGCCCACCTACGACGGCACGCGCAACGAGCCCATCGTCATCCCCTCGCGGGTGCCGCAGTTGCTGATGAACGGCACCACGGGCATCGCCGTGGGCATGGCCACCAACATCCCGCCCCACCACCTGGGCGAGCTGGTGGACGCGCTGGTCGCGCTCATCGAGAACCCGGCGCTGCTCACCAAGGATCTGCTCAAGTGGATCAAGGGCCCGGACTTCCCCACCGGCGGGCAGATCCTCAATGACAAGAAGGAGCTGCGCGACATCTACGAGACGGGCCAGGGCAGCGTCCGCATCCGCGGCGAGTGGGACACCGAGGAGCTCAAGCGCGGCGGCACGCAGATCATCGTCACGTCCATCCCCTACACGGTGAACAAGTCCACCCTCGTCGCGAAGATTGGCGACCTGGTGCGCGAGCGGAAGCTGCCGCTCATCGTCGACGTGCGCGACGAGTCCACCAAGGACGTGCGCATCGTCCTGGAGCTGAAGAAGGACGCCAACGCCGACCTGGTGATGGCGTACCTCTACAAGCACACGCCGCTGCAGACGACGTTCGGCGTCAACCTCACCTGCCTCGTCCCCAGCGACGACAACCCCGAGGTCGGCACGCCGCGCCGGCTGGACCTCAAGAGCATCCTCCAGTTCTTCCTCGACTTCCGCTTCGGCATCGTCACGCGGCGCTACCAGCACGAGCTGGGCGAGCTGCAGAAGCGCGTCCACCTGCTCGAGGGCTTCGAGAAGGCCTACGACGCGCTGGACGAGATCATCCGCATCATCCGCCAGTCCGAGGGCAAGCAGGACGCCGCCCAGAAGTTGATGGTGCGCTTCAAGCTGGATGAGCTCCAGGTGGACGCCATCCTGGAGATGAAGCTCTACAAGCTCGCCCGCCTGGAGATCCTGGTCGTCCAGAAGGAGCTCAAGGAGAAGCGCGCGGAGATCAAACGCATCGAGGGCATCCTCAAGGACAAGAAGAAGGTCTGGGGCACCGTCAAGGACGAGCTCGCCGAAATCAAGGGGCTCTACAACGACAAGCGCCGAACCAAGATTGGTGGCGCGGGCTCCGAGGAAGTGGAGTTCAACGCCGACGCGTTCATCGCGGACGAGGATGCCCATGTGGTCATCACCCGCGACGGCTGGGTCAAGCGCGTGCGCGAGGTGAAGGACCCGTCCTCCACCCGCCTGCGCGAGGGCGACGCCGTCATGGCCGTGCTCGCCGGCAGCCTGAAGGCGAACCTCGTCCTGTTCAGCAACTTCGGCACCGCCTACGTCACCCGCTTCAACGACATCCCCGCCTCCACCGGCTACGGCGACCCCGTCCAGAAGCTGTTCAAGTTCGACGACGGCGAGCGCGTGGTCGCCGCCCTCTCGCTCGACACGCGGCTGGCGAGTCCGCAGAAGCTCCTGGGCGTGACGAAGCAGGGCATGGGCATGCGCTTCCTCCTGGAGCCGCACCTGGAGGTCTCCACGCGCGCCGGACGTCGCTACGCCAAGACGGGCGAGGGCGATGAGATCATCGGCGTGCAGGCCGTGGGTGAGAAGGACCTGCTCGCGGTGCTCACCAAGAAGACCAACGCGCTGGTGTGCAAGGCGGCGGAGATCAACGAACTGGCCGGCCCTGGCAAGGGCGTCACCGTCATCAAGGTGGACGCGGACGACCAGGTGGTCGACTTCCTCGTCACCGCGCCGAACCAGAAGGACGCGAAGCTGGATTTCGAGACGCAGAAGGGCCGCAAGCTGCAGCTCGCCCCCGCGAAGTACGGGGTGACGGGCCGCGGCGGCAAGGGCCACGAGATGTCCAAGCGCGACGCGGTGGAGGACGTGGCCCGGCCCGTCGTCTTCATCCCGTTGCCCGAGAAGAAGGACTAGCCAGAGGACGCCATGGCGACGAAGAAGGAAAGCTATACAGGCGCCGACATCCAGGTCCTCGAGGGCCTGGATCCGGTGCGCAAGCGCCCGGCCATGTACATCGGCGGGACGGACGGCACCGGGTATCACCACCTGTTGTGGGAGATCCTCGACAACTCGGTGGACGAGGTCATCAACAGCCACGCCACCACCGTCGAAGTGACGCTCCACAAGGATGGCCGCAGCATCACCGTGGTGGACAACGGGCGCGGCATCCCCGTGGACATCATGCCCAAGCTCAAGAAGCCCGCCGTGGAGGTCATCCTCACGACGCTGCACTCGGGCGGCAAGTTCGAGCAGGGCAACTACACCCACTCGGGCGGTCTGCACGGCGTGGGCAGCTCCGTGGTGAACGCGCTCTCCCGCAAGCTGACGGTGGAGATCAAACGCGACGGCAAGCGCCACATCCAGACGTACGCGCGAGGCAAGCCCACCAGCCCCCTGAAGGCGGACGGCGGCGCGCGCGGCACGGGCACGTCGATCACCTTCGAGCCGGACCCCGAAATCTTTGGCGAGAAGCTGAAGTTCGACGCGGAGCTGGTGCGCGAGCGGCTGGAGGCCAAGAGCTACCTGCACAAGGGCATGATCGTCATCTGGAAGGATGAGACGGCCAGCCCCGCCACGTCGGTGACGTACAAGCACGACGGCGGCATCGCCGAGTACCTCACCAAGGTGGTGACGGAGCGGCAGAAGCCGCTGGTACCGGTGGGCAGCACCAACTTCTACCACTCGCGCGACAACGGGGTGCGGCTGGAGGCGTCGCTGGGGTGGACGGAGGCCACGGACGAGCACATCCGCTCCTACGTCAACGGCGTGCCCACCCCCATGGGCGGCACGCACGAGGCGGGCCTCAAGGGCGCCATCGTCAAGGCGGTGCGCAACTACATCGAGACGCACGACCTGACGCCCAAGGGCGTGACGCTCACCGCGGAGGACATCCGCGAGGGAATCACGGCCATCCTGTCCGTGTACGTGGTGGAGCCCCAGTTCCAGGGCCAGACGAAGTCGCGCCTCAACAACCCCGAGGTGACGGCGCAGGTGGACGGCGTGCTGCGCCCGGCGCTGGAGAAGTGGCTCAACGACAACAAGAGCATCGCCGAGGCCGTCGTCGGCCGCATCATCCTGGCGGCCCGCGCTCGCGAGGCCAGTCGCGCCGCGTCCCTGGCCGTCAGCCGCAAGACGGCCGTCAGCCACCGGCTCAACCTGCCGGGCAAGCTGGCGGACTGCTCGTCCACGGACCCCAACCTGAGCGAGCTGTTCCTCGTCGAAGGTGACTCGGCAGGTGGTTCCGCCAAGCAGGGCCGCGACCGGCGCACCCAGGCCATCCTCCCCTTGCGGGGCAAGGTGCTCAACGCGGAGCAGGCGTCCACCGACAAGGTCGCGGGCAACAAGGAGCTCCAGGACATCGTCAGCGCCCTGGGCTGCGGCATCGGCGCGGACTTCGACATCACCAAGCTGCGCTACGGCCGCGTCTTCCTGCTGATGGACGCCGACAGCGACGGGCACCACATCGCCACGCTGCTGCTGACGTTCTTCTACCGGCACCTGCGCCCGCTCATCGAGAGCGGCGCCATCCACATCGCCCAGCCTCCGCTGTTCCGCGTGGACATCGGCAAGGAGACGTACTGGGCGCTGGACGAGGCGGACCGCGACCGAATCATCCGCGAGAAGGTGAAGGGCAACGCCAAGCCCAACATCATGCGCTTCAAGGGCCTCGGTGAGATGACCGCCGACGAGCTCAAGGAGACGACGCTGGACCAGAAAAACCGGATGAGCCTGCGAGTCACGATCGACAACCCCATCGAGACGGACCGCGTCATCAATGACCTGATGGGCAAGGACGTGAGTGCCCGGTTCCGGTTCATCATGGAGCGCGCGGGCGAGGTCGAAGCGCTGGACGTCTAGCCATCCGTCATCCTGCCGCGGGTCCCCCCCGCCCCGGATTGCCCCCGGGGCGGAGGGCCGTGACGGGGCTCCCCTCGCTCGGCTAGCATCCGGCGCCGTGACTACGTTCCGCCGAATCGCCCTGCTCCTCACCCTGCTGCTGGCCGTCCTTCCCGCCCATGCCCAGACGACGCGCAAGAAGTCCGCGCGCAAGAAGGCCGTGCCCACCAAGGTGGTGAAGAAGAAGAAGCCCGCGGGCAGGGACGTGAAGAAAGCCCCGCCCGTGGAGGACACGGACACGGCGGACACGAACGACGTCGCGTCCCCGGAGCCCATGGTCTTCGGAGAGCCGGACTCGAAGCCGCACCCCACCGACAAGCCCGAGGCGCCCGCCGCGAAGCCTCCGCCCGCCGCGGTGGCCACGCCGGTGACACCGCCCCCTCCGAGCGCCACCGAGCCGGAGAAGCCCAGCACGAGGCCGTCGCTGGCCGCCACGCCCGCCGTGTCCACCGGCCCCGTGGCGCTCTTCTCCGTCGCCCGAGCCTCGGCCGCGTCCGCCGCGGCGCTGAAGCTGGAGACGGAACTGACGCGTCACCTGCAGCGCGGCGGAGACGTGCAGTTCGTGGACCTGGGCGCGGCCTTCCCGCCCCCGGAGCCGACGCCGCTGACGAAGGCCGACGGGCTGTTCGAGGACGGCCGGGCCGCCTACGACAACCTGGACCCGGAGGTCGCCGAGGCGAAGTTCCGCGCGGCCGCCGAGGCGTACGAGCAGGCCCCTGGTGAGCTGCGGCCGGAGCGGCTGGGTGAGGCGTTCCTGTTCCTCGGCGCGGCCCGGATGCTCAACGGCGACGCGGCCGGCGCGAAGGAGTCCTTCATCCGCTCCGTGGTGGCCGAGCCCGCAACCCGCCCGGACAAGGCGCTCTTCGGTCAGGACGTGCAGAAGGCCTTCGACGAGGCGCGCGCCGAAGTGAGCGCGCGGCCCGCTGGCACCCTCGCCGTGGAGTCCCAGCCCGCGGGCGCGCAGGTCCACGTGCGCGGCCAGGAGCTCGGCGTCACGCCGCTCAAGGGCGTGTCCGTCCCCGCCGGCCACCACGCCGTCATCGTGACGCTGCCGGGCTACACGTCCTTCGCCCAGTACGCGGAGGTGAAGTCCACCGGGAGCGCCGAGGTGAAGGCGACGCTTGTGCCCGGGCCGGGCCTGTCCGCCATCCGCGAGGCCGCCGTGCGCGCCGGCTCGCAAGAGGCCTTCGACAGCGAGACGCTGCCTCCCGAGACGGGCGCCATCGCCGAGCGCCTGGATGCCCGCTACCTGGTGCTGGCCGCGGTGTCCCAGGACAAGAAGGGCCGCCTCCAGGCGGAGCTCCAGGTCTGGGACGTGCGCACCCAGGCCCGGCTGCGCGGCGTGGAAATCGACCTGTCGGGCAAGGACCGCAAGCGGGGCCCCGAGGCGGCCGCGCAGCAGGTCCGCGACTTCATCCACGGCGCCATGTCGCCCCGCGTCGCGGAGAGCGGTGGCACGGGCGTGTCCCTGCTGAAGCGGCCGTGGTTCTGGGCCGCCGTCGGTGGCGTGGCGGCGGTGACGGCGGGCGCCGTCTTCGTGGCGACCCAGGACAAGGGCCGTCCCTTCAATCCCATCACCGGAGGAACAGGCTTCTGAGCCACGGGTTGAATGACGGTTCGCCGCTCGCGTCGCTCGTTTCAGAGGTTACCCCATGAGAGCCCTCGTCCTCGCCCTGCTTCCCTCGCTCGCCCTGGCGGCGTCCCCCGCCCCGGCCCGGCGTGTCTCCAGCCTCCTCGTCCCCATGGACCCGGCCTCCGAGGCCACCGCGGTCCAGATGGAGGGCTACATGAACGAGGCGCTGGGGAACTTCTCCGGCTTCACCGTGCGCAAACCCGAGGAGCTCTTCGGCCTGCCCGGAGACCCCGCCGCCCAGTCCGCGCTCGAGCGTGCCCGCAAGGGCTACTCGGAGAGCGCCGCCGCCTTCGACAAGAAGGAGTACGACGAGGCGGAGGCGAAGGTCCGCGCCACCCTCAAGGAGCTCAACGGCGCGCCGTCGTCCATGAGGGGTTGCTCGCCCCTGTGCGAGTCGCTGGCGCTGTACGCGGCGCTCCTGCACCTGCGCGGCGACGTGGAGGAGGCGAAGCTCGTCCTCATCGACCTCATCGCCGTGTCGCCGACCTTCGAACTCAACCCCAAGCGCTTCAGCCGGGACTTCATCGCCCTGCGCGTGCAGGTGGCCACCGGCCGCACGTCCCAGCTGCGCGGCAGCGCCACGGTGAAGTCGCGGCCCGCCGGCGCCCGTGTCTACGTGGATGGTGAACTGGCCGGCCACACGCCGGTGACGATTCCCGCGCTGGCGGTGGGCAAGCATCTGTTGCGCATCGAACGGCCGGGCTTCCGCCAGTTCGGCCAGCTCATGGAGGTGACGCCGGACGACGTGGAGGTGAGCACGGAGCTGGTGCCCACCGCCTCGTACAAGGCCTACGACGCGCAGCTGGACCGCGTGGCCAGCGAAGTGTCGCGTGGCATCCCCCAGGCCAACGGCGTGGCGGGCCTGGGCAAGTCCATGGGCCTGGAGCGCGCCATGGTGGGCACGGTGAAGGCCTCGGGCGAGGGCTCCGAGCTCATCCTGGGCTACTACGACTTGCGCAACGGCAAGAAGCTCGGAAGCCGCCGCGTGGTGCTCCAGGGCGACGAGTTCGGTCAGCTCAAGCAGGAGATGGAGCGCATGGTGAATCAGATGGTGAACACCAGCGAGGGTGGCGGCGAGAAGGTGGTGCGCAGCTCCGACCCGCTCGACAACCGGGGCGGCACCGAGGACTGGGGCGCGGAGGACCGCGGCGGACGCACCCGCTCCGAGGAGAAAAAGAAGAAGAAGGTGGATGACCCGCTCGACGGGGTGTCCGGAACCGAGGACTGGTGACACGCGGCGCTTGTCCTCGGGCGGGCGCGGCCTAGAGTCCTGGCGCGTATGCGCCTGCTCGCCCTCCTGCTGCTGCTCCCGTCGCTCGCGCTCGCTCAGACGAGCACCATCGTCCAGGCCCCCGTCCCCACGCGGGGGATGACGCTGCCGCCCACCGGCGCGGCCCTGGTGGACGAGGCCACCGCCCTGTCGCTCAACCCGGCCGGGCTGGGCTTCGTCCGCTCCGGGCAGCTGTTCTACCTGCACGAGCGCAACCTGGAGCGCGACAGCGTCGCGGACGGCGTCTTCCTGGGCGCGCAGCTCGTGGGCGTGGGCCTGGGCGCATCCATGGAGTGGATTCGCGGGCGGCACGAGCCGGACTACCGGCGTACGTCGCTGGGCCTGTCGCTCGGCTCGCCCACGCTGCAACTGGGCGGCTCCTGGCACGGCTTCAGCTCCGACGATGACGACATCGACGCGCTGGACACGTTCGACGTGGGCCTCACCGCCCGCCCCGTGCGCGCCCTGTCGCTGGCGGCGGTGGTGAAGGACCTCAACGCGCCCACCGAGGGGAGCCTGGAGGTCAAACGCAAGTACGACTTCGGCCTGGGCCTGCGCCCGCTGGACGAGCGCTTCACGCTGGGCATCGACTGGCTCTTCTCCGAGGGGGCCTTCCGCGAGGGGCAGGCGACGTACACGCTCCAGGCGGAGGTGATTCCGGGGCTGCGGCTGGGCGGAGGCGTGTCGCACGGCTTCGTCAGCGGCGTACCGCTGGCGCTCCAGTTGGCGGCGACGGTGGACACCGGCCACATCGGCGTCACGTACGCGGCGGGTGGCGGCGAGGACGGCACGGACCATGTCCTGGGTGTGCGCCTGTCTTCGGAGAGCTATCGCTCGCTGCGTCCGCCCGGGGGCGTCGTCACGATGCTCGACTTGAACGACGTGCTGGCCAGCGGAGGCAGTCCGCTCCTGGCGGTGCTCGGCGTGAGCGAGGCGGACCCGTTCCTGCGGCTGTCGCGCTGGCTGGACCTGGCCGCGAAGGACGAGCGGTTGTCGGGCGTGGTGCTGAAGTTGGAGGGCCTGCCGGGGGTGGACTGGGGCAAGGCGGAGGAGCTGCGACAGGCGGTGCTGCGGCTGCGCGCGTCCGGCAAACGGGTGATGGCGGTGCTGCTGTCAGTGGATGACATGGGCTACTTCGTGGCGACGGCGGCGGAGCGCATCTATGCGGTGCCGGAGTCCTTCCTGCACATCAACGGCCTGGCCGCGCACCTGCA
This sequence comes from Myxococcus sp. CA056, assembly GCF_013336715.1. Lineage (NCBI taxonomy): Bacteria > Pseudomonadati > Myxococcota > Myxococcia > Myxococcales > Myxococcaceae > Myxococcus > Myxococcus sp. CA056. The sequence goes on along the minus strand of NZ_JABUMT010000004.1, from coordinate 451,836 downwards.
GACCTTCGGCGGGACGATGGACAAGCTCGGGGTGAAGTGGGACGTGGCGCGCGTGGGCAAGTACAAGACGGCCCCCGAGCAGCTCACCCTCAGCGAGCCGAGCGACGCGTCGCGCGAGGCGGTGGGCGCGTACCTGGACAACGAGGTGAGCTGGTACGAGCGCGCGGTGACGGAGTCGCGCAAGGTGCCGGTGGAGAAGCTGCGCGAGCTGTGGGCCGCCGGCCTGCCCACGCCGAAGCGGGCCCAGGAGCTGGGCTTCGTGGACGCCATCATCCACCCCGCGGAGCTGGACGGGAAGGTGCGGGAGATGGCGCCTCGGGCCCGCTTCAGCGCGGCGTACGCGCCTCGCGACGAGCGCGAGGACCGCTGGGGCAAGCGTCGCCGCATCGCCGTGGTGCCGGTGCTGGGCACCATCGCCGGAGGCAAGAGCCGCGAGGACCCGCTGGGCTTCAGCCGCATCGCCGGCGCGGAGACGGTGGTGCGCGCGCTGGAGTCGGCGAAGTCGGACCCGTCCGTCGTCGCCATCGTCCTGCGCGTGGACTCGGGCGGTGGCGAGGTGCTGGCCTCCTATCTCATGTACCAGGCGGTGCTGGACGCGGCGAAGGTGAAGCCCGTCATCGCCTCCATGGGCGACATGGCGGCGTCCGGCGGATACTACGCGGCCATGGGCGCCACGGAGATGCTGGCGCTGCCCACGACGATTACCGGCAGCATCGGCGTCTTCTACATCAAGCCCGCGCTACAGGGCCTGCTCGGGGACAAGCTGGGCATCAGCCAGGAGACGCTGAGCCGCTCTCCCATGGCGGACGTCTTCGACACCTGGCAGCCCTGGACGCCGGAGCAGCAGACGGCGGTGCAGCAGTGGGTGGACGCGTCCTACGACATGTTCATCACCGAGGTGGCCCGCGCGCGCAAGAAGGACAAGGCGGAGGTGGACGCCATCGCCCGAGGCCGGGTGTGGAGCGGCACGGACGCGCTCGCGCGGGGACTGGTGGACCGGCTGGGCGGCCTGCATGACGCGGTGGAGTCCGCTCGCAAACACGCGGGCGTCCCCCAGGCCGAGGAGCTGGACCTGGTGCTGATGGGCGAGGCGCGCGGCTTCTTCTCCAGCATGGGCGGGGAGCCGGGCGTGCAAGCGGCCCTCGCCCTGCTCCCGGCGCCTTCCGAGTCCTTCCCCGCGGCCTTGCGACAGCTGGCGCGCGACGCGGGGGTGAACCTGGAGCTCCTGCGCCCGGGGATGAAGGCGATGATGCCCTTCACCCTCACCGTTCGCTGACGACGCCATGGTGGGGCGGGGTCCGCCCGCCAACACCGGGCGAAAAAACCGGGAGCGCGCCGGGCGTCCTCTGTTAGTGTTCCTCATGCACGCTGGTCGGCTTTCGGGCCGCCAGGGTGCTCCAGGGACCGGCGGTTCGGCCTTCCGTGTCTCAGGGCCCCGCGCCCGGCTCCCTGTCCCACAGCCTGAGTCACCCTGCGTCCCCCCGCCCTCCCCTCGGGATGGCCCGTGTGGGGCGCACACGGTCTGGAAACCTCATGAGCGAAAACTCCGATAACCGCGATCCACGTGATACCCCGCCGCCGCCCGCGGCCGCCCGTCCTGTCCCTCCTCCCGAAGCGGACGACGATGGCGGCGATGAAGGCGACGACGAGGGTGGAGACGAGGGCGAAGGCGGTGGCGCCTCGGCCAGTGGTGGCCCCGGCGGACAACCCGGCCAGCCCGGTGGACGCCGCCGTCGTCGGCGCCGTCGTCGTCGTGGCGCGCAGGTGCTCTTCACGCCGGATGGTCAGGCGTACCGGATGCAGCCGGGCCCGGACGGGCAGCAGGTCCAGGTCTTCCTGACGCCGCAGGAGCTGGAGCAGCACAAGCAGCGTCAGGCCCAGCAGCAGCAGGGCCCGCAGCAGCCCCAGCAGGGTCAGCAGCAGCCGCAGGGCGGCGGCCACGGTGGCGGCCAGCAGCACTCGCGCCAGCACCACGGCGGTGGTCAGCAGGGCCAGGCGGCGCAGCAGTCGAACCTGGCGCCCGTGGAGGGCGTGCTGGACACGGAGGCCAAGGGCCCCAACGCCTTCCTGCGGCAGGTGAAGCGAAACCTCCTGGCGGCGCCGGACGACCCGGAGCTGCCCAAGAACCTGGTGCAGAAGCTGCGCCTGCGACAGGGCCAGTACCTGACGGCCTTCGCGCAGATGCGCGGCCACAAGGGCATCATCCAGAAGGTCGACACGGTGGACGGCCGCCCGCTGGAAGGCGCGCCCCGGCTGCCGCACTTCGCGGACCTGACGTCGGTGGACCCCACCGAGCGGCTCAAGCTGGAGTGCGGCCACAAGGAGATGGTGACGCGGGTGTTGGACCTCGTGTCTCCCATCGGCAAGGGCCAGCGCGCGCTCATCGTCGCCCCGCCGAAGACGGGCAAGACGATCATGCTCCAGCGCATCGCCCAGGCCGTCATCTCCAATCACCCGGAGGCGCACGTCATGGTGCTGCTCATCGACGAGCGGCCTGAGGAAGTGACGGACATGCGCCGCAGCATCAAGGCGGAGGTCGTCGCCTCCAGCTCGGACCGGCCCACCGCCGACCACCTCAAGGTGGCGGAGCTGGCGCTGGAGCGCGCCCGCCGGCTGGTGGAGAACGGCAAGGACGTGGTCATCCTCCTGGACTCCATCACCCGTCTGGCGCGCGCCTACAACAAGGAGATCGACAACTCCGGCCGCACCATGTCCGGCGGCGTGGACAGCCGCGCGCTGGAGCGCCCCAAGCGCATCTTCGGCGCCGCGCGCGCCACGGAAGAGGCGGGCTCGCTGACCATCATCGGCACGGCGCTCATCGACACCGGCAGCCGCATGGACGAGGTCATCTTCGAGGAGTTCAAGGGCACCGGTAACTCGGAAGTCACGCTTGACCGCCTGCTCGCGGAGAAGCGCGTCTTCCCCGCGGTGAACATCGCCCAGTCCGGCACGCGCAAGGAGGAGAAGCTCTTCACCCTGCGCGAGTACGAGAAGGTGAAGAAGCTGCGGCAGATGCTCCACGCGGTGAAGCCGGTGGAGGCCATGGAAGCGCTCGTCAAGCGGCTGTCGCGGTACACCTACAACGACGAGTTCCTGGACGAGCTCTAAGCCGAGCTCCGAGACAGCGCGCGGGGGTGGTGTGGCGGGCCCGGGTTTGCGTAAGGTGGCGGCATGATTCAGGGCTCGGGCCGCTGCCACTACCACCCGGAGCGCGCCGGCCTCGGTATCTGCGTGGAGTGCCGGCGGGTCATCTGCCGGGAATGCACCACGCAGTTCGAGGGCATCAACCGCTGCGCGAGCTGTCTGGGCCGGCGCCTCAAGGCGCTGGAGGGCCCGGGTGAGCGGCGTGAGTGGACGGTGGGCAACGGGATGCTCGCGCTGGTGGGGCTCTTCCTCGTCTGGGGCGGCATCTATCTGGTCGCCTCCGTGGTGGCGAGCTAGCCCATGGCCGTCTCCGCGCTCGAGCTGCGCCCGCGCAACGCCGTCTCGCTGATGGACGCGGCGCTGCGCCTGTGCGCCCGGAGCACGGGCGTCTGGGCCCTCACCCTGCCCGGCGGCGCGGCCGTCGTCGCCGCCATGCTGTACCTGGCGGAGGCGGTGCGACTGGGACGCCCGCTGGTGCTGCCCACGCTGGCGCTCACGCTGGCGTGGTTCCTCCGAGGCGTGTGCCAGGGCGCCGCGTGTCACCACATCCAGGCCCGGCTCCTGGAGGGTCAAGGCGAGCCCTCGACGTGGGACTCGCTGAAGGCCGCGTTGGGGCGCCTGCCCTCGCTCTGCGTCGCGGTGGGCTACCTCTTCGTCTTCGACGGCATGGCCCTGTTGTTCGGCCTGGGCGTGGCCTACGTCGTGTTCTCCTCGGCGAGCGTGGGCTACGCGGCGGTGATGCAGGGCCGGGGGAGCGTGCTGGGGCTGTATGGGCACTGCTCGCGGCTGTTGGGCCCGGCGCGTGGCACCGCGACGATGGTCCGCATCCTCATGAGCGTGCAGGTCCTGGTCTTCTTCAACCTGCACATCGCGTTCAACTTCCTGCTGATGCTGGCCCGGAAGCTCCTGGGCATCGACCTGACCTTCGCGGAGCGCTTCGCCTCGCTGGACAACGCGCCCTGGCTCCTGTTCCTCGTGGCCACGACGTTCGCCCTCTTCGAGCCGGTGCGCGCCGCCACCGCCACGCTGCTGCTGGTGGATGGCCGGGTGAGGCAGGAGGGGCTCGACCTGATGGCGGCCGCGCAGCAGCTCCCGACGCGAGACTCCGGCAAGCCGCTCGGCCCGCGCAGCGCGGCCGTGCTCGCGGTGGCGCTGGGACTGGGACTGCTCGTCGGAAGCCCCGCCCGGGCGGACGAAGTGGCGCCGCGTCCTCCCGTCACCTCCGGGCGCGATGCGGCGCGGCGGCTGGGCCAGGTGGCACAGGCCTGCGAGGGCGAGGACACCGCCAGCGACCCTCGCTTCGAGCGCATGGGCGCCCTGGGCCCCGGTGAGCGCGGCAAGCTGGACCGGCTGGTGCGCGCGGTGGAGCGGCAGGCGTACGACAACGAGGACTGCGAGTCGGCCCTGGCCGCGCTGGAGCGGGGCCTGACGCATGCCACGTCGACGGTGGAGGCGCAGGAGAAGGCGGACGCACGTGTCGCCTCGGCGCGGGCACGCGACATCCTCGCGCGGCCGGAGTTCGCCGTGGCGCCGCCCCGAGACGAAGAGACCAAGGAGCCCACGCCGCCCCCGGAGCCTCCGGGCTGGTGGCGCCGCTTCATCGACAAGCTGGGCGAGTGGCTCAAGGAATTCTTCAAGCGCGACGAGGCCCCCGCCCCGGTGGACGTCGCGCCCCCCGCCGTCACCGGCGGCGCCGTGGCCAATGTCCTGGTGGTGATGCTGGTGGCGCTCACGGTGGTGGTGTTGGGCGTGGTGCTGATGCGGGCCCTGCGCAAATCCCGTCCGAGCCACCGGGAGGCGGGCCTGGAGGTCTCCACGCTGGATGCCACGACGCTCGCGGGAGACCCGGCGCACGCGCTGTCACGCCCGCCGGAGGGCTGGGCCCAGTTGGCGGACGAGCTGGCGGCGCGCGGGGAGTACCGTGAGGCGGTGCGCAGCCTCTACCTGGCGCTGCTGTCCCGGCTTCATCGCGACGGCGCCATTCTCTACGACGTGACGCTGTCGAACTGGGACTACCTGAGCCAGTTCAAGGGGCGCACCGAGTGGAAGCCCCGCTTCCGCGAGCTGACGCTGCGCTTCGACTTCGCCTGGTACGGCAACACCCCGGTGGGCCAGTCGGGCTACCAGGAGTTCCGCTCGCTCACCGCGCCCATGCTGGCCGCGCCCGCCACGTTGGAGGCCGCCGGTGCGTGACCGCTTTCCCTTGCTGGTGGTGGGCGGGCTGGTGCTCACCGCGGTGCTCGGCTCGCTGCTCGTGAAGGGCGCGAAGCGCGGCGAGTTCGCCGACACCCTGTCCACCTATCGCGCGCACGAAGACGGCGCGCGCGCCCTGTTCCTGCTGGCCGAGGAGAGCGGCCTGCCGGTGACCCGCCGCATGGCGGACCTGCGCATCACCGGCGCGGACACCTCGACGCCGGTGCTGCTGGCTGTGGAGGTGGAGGGCTCGCGCGAGGATGACCTGGAGCAGACGCAGCTCGCCGCCGAGCCCGATGCGGGCCTGGGCGACGAGCACGTGCCGCGCGTCGGCTTCAATGCCTTTCGCGCCAGCCACCTGGACGACCGCGAGGTGACGGAGCTCCTGGAGCGCGTGGTGGCGGGCGGCACGGTGGTCTACGTCCCCTGGGGCTCGCGGGAGAACCCGCTGCTGGATGCCCTGGGGGTGAAGCTCACCAAGGCGGACACGACGCTGCCCATGCGCACGCTGGTGCCGCCCTTCCCCTCCCCGTACACGCTGGGCGTGGAGCGGGTGGAGGTGAAGGTGCAGGCCTATCTGGAGCTGCCGGAGAACGCCGTCCCCGTGCTCGAGGACGAGCGGCTGGGACGCATGGTGGCGGCGGTGGTGCCTCACGGCCAGGGCCGGGTGCTGGTGGTGGGCGCGCCGGAGCTGGCCATGAATGGGGCGCTGGCGCGCGCGGACAACGCGCAGTTCTGGCTGTCCTCCCTGCGCGCGCTGGGGCCGGGCCCCTACGAGTTCGACGAGTTCCATCACGGCTTCACCAACGAGCGCTCGGTGGTGGACTTCGCGCGGCGCTACGGGCTGCAGTTCGCGGTGCTCCAACTGCTCGTCGGCGTGGCGCTGTGGTCCGTGGCGCTCAAGCGCTTTGGCCCCCCGCGTCCTCCTCCCGAGTCCGCTCGCGTGGGCGCCACCGATGCCCTGTTCGCCATGGCGCGGCTGTATCGCGAGGGGCGCCACCACGCCTTCGCCGCGAAGCTCGTCTCGCGTGGACTCACCCAGGAGCTGGCCCTGCATGCGGGGCTGCCCGCGCACGCCGCGCACACCGCCGTCTCGGACGCGCTGAAGGAGCGCGGACGCGAGGACCTGGCGCGCGGCCTGAATGACGTGGCCGCCCGCGCCGAGACCGCGGCCAACGACTCCGACCTCCAGCAACTCGCGGCCCGTGCGGCGGGCCTGCGCCAACGCCTTCACTCCGCCGGCTCCGCCCGGCGCAGCACTCCCGGAACCCCATGAACGCGAATGACTCCGCCTCCACCCTCGTGCCCACTGGCTCCGCCGTGCAGGCCGCCCACGCCATCCGCGAGGGCGTGCTGCGCGAGGTGCGCAAGGCCGTCGTGGGCCAGGACGAGGTGCTGGAGCTGATGCTCTGCGGCCTCATCGCTGGCGGCCACGTGCTGCTGGAGGGTGTGCCCGGCGTGGCCAAGACGCTGATGGCCAAGGCGCTGGCCCGGAGCATCAGCTCCGACTTCAAGCGCATCCAGTTCACCCCGGACCTGATGCCGGCGGACATCCTGGGCACCAGCGTGTTCGACCTGAAGACGCAGGGCTTCGTGCTGGTGCGGGGTCCCATCTTCACGGACCTGCTGCTGACGGACGAAATCAACCGCGCCCCGGCCAAGACGCAGTCCGCACTGCTGGAGGCCATGCAGGAGCGCGGCGTGTCGCTGGAGGGCCGCAACCTGCCGCTGTCGCCCCTCTTCACGGTGTTCGCCACGCAGAACCCGGTGGAGTCGGAGGGCACGTACCCGTTGCCCGAGGCGCAGTTGGACCGCTTCCTCCTGAAGATCGACGTGGGCTACCCCGCACCGGAGGAAGAGGACGCGATTCTGGCGTCGGTGCACCGGGGCTTCGACTCGGGAGACCTGGCGCGCGCGGGCGTGAGCGCCGCGGTGACGAAAGAGGGCCTGCTGGCCGCGCGTGCCGCGCTCAACGAGGTCAACGTGGAGCCGCCGGTGCTCAGCTACATCCGCAAGCTGGTGTCGGCGACGCGCGCCTCCGGTCGCATCCGGCTGGGCGCGGGTCCTCGCGCGGGTGTGCATCTGCTGCTCGCGGCCAAGGCCCTTGCGGCCCTGCGCGGACGCAACTTCGTCACGCCGGATGACGTGCGCTTCCTCGCCGGCCCCGTGCTGAAGCACCGCCTGCTGCTATCGCCGGACGCGGAGCTGGATGGCGCCACGCCGTCGGACGTGCTGCGCGAGGTGGTGCAGGCCGTGGAGGTCCCCCGGTGATTCCCACCGGGCGCCTCTGGGGGCTGCTCGCGCTCCTGGCCCTGCCCATGATGGCCGCGGGTTTCTTTCCCGGCCTGGGCGGCGCCGTGGTCGCCCTGGATGCGCTGGCCCTGGCGCTGGCCCTGCTGGACTTCTTCAGCGCCCGCTCGGCGAAGCTGGAGGTGCGGCGCGTGCTGCCGCAGCGGCTCAACGTCGGCGTGCCCAACAAGGTCGAGCTGCGCGTGGTGCACCGAGGCGGTCGCACGGTGCGCGTGCGCCTCAAGGACGGCGTGCCGGAGTCCTTCACCGCCACGCCCGAGGAAGCCCCGCTGGAACTCCAAGCGGACAGCGAGACGCGCTGGGTGTACCGGGTGACGCCGGCGAAGCGCGGGCGCTTCGACTTCGGGGACGTGTACGCGCGAGTCCAGGGCCCGCTGGGCCTCGTGTCCCATGAGCGCGTGTTCCCCGCCGCGCAAGCCATCTCCGTGTACCCGGACCTGCGTGGCGCCAACCGGCTGTTGCTGTCCGGGGCCGCGTTGGACCTGGTGAACCTGGGCCTGCGCCAGTTGCGCCGGGATGGACGAGGCAGCGAGTTCGCCCGCCTGCGCGACTATGCCCAAGGAGACAGCGCGCGCGACGTGGACTGGAAGGCCACGGCCCGCCGGGGCAGGCCGGTGACGCGCGTGCTGGAGTCGGAGCGCTCACAGTCCATCCTCATCTGCGTGGACGCGGGTCGCTCCATGGCCGCGCAGGTGGACGGCCTCACCAAGCTGGACCACGCGGTGAACGCCGCGCTCTTCCTGGCCTTCGTCGCCGTGCGCAACGGAGACCGGGTGGGCCTGGCCGTCTTCGCGGACGGAGTGAAGACCTATCTGCCCCCAGCGGCCGGGCGCGGCCAGTACCGGAAGATGGTCGATGCGCTGTACTCCACGACACCCAGCCTCACGTACGTGGACTACCTGGCCCTCTTCAAGGAGCTGAACGTCCGCCTCACCCGGCGCAGCCTGCTGTGCGTCTTCACCGACTTCCTCGACGAGGAGCAGGCCTCCACCATGGTGGCCCCGCTGCACCGGCTCGCGCGGCGCCATGTGCCCCTCTGCCTGTCGGTGAAGGACACCGCGCTCCAGAAGCTCCTGCGCACGCCACCGCCCGGGCCGGAGGAGTCCTTCCAGCACGCGGTCGCCTCGGAGCTGCTCGCGGACCGCGAGGTGCTCAAGGCGCGAGTGAGTCAGGGCGGCGTGCAGATGCTGGATGTTCAACCGGATGACTTGAGCCTCGCGGCCGTCAACCGATACCTCGACATCAAGGCCCGGGGCGTGCTGTAGCGGCTGGCACCATGCGCCCCCTCTTCCAGGCCCAGGGCTCCTTCACCGCCGAGCGAATCGAGGACCCCGAAGCCGAGCGGTTCCAGCCGCTCCTGGAACACTGCGAGGACTTCTTCCAGTTGTGCTTCGGCCGCCCCGCGCGCCCGGACGAGGGACGGCAGCTTCCCCTCGAACGCCCTCCTGGAGTGCCCTCCGAGGCGGGCCATCTCATCGCGGTGCGCGACACCTCGGGCCAGTGGGTGGGCGTCCTCGAAGGACTCCAGGGCTATCGAAAGCCCGGGGAGGCGTACCTGGGACTGATGTTGCTCGCGCCCCACGTGCGCGGGCTGGGGCTCGGCGCGGCGCTGTTCCACGGCTACGAGAACTGGCTGCGCTCCGAGGGCATGCACGTGCTGCGCGTCGGAGTCTCCGAGCCGAACACCGCGGCGCTGCGCTTCTGGCGCCGCATGGGCTTCGAGGACGAGGAGTGGGTGGGCCCGATGCGGCAGGGCGAGCTGAACTACCGCGTGCTCAGGATGCGAAAGACGCTGACGTCACCGGCAGCCACCCCGTGAAGCGCGTGTCCGTCACGTTGCCCCGCACCAGGTGCAGGCCGCGCTTGAAGAAGGCGTAGACGCGGAAGAACGACTCCAGACCGAGCCGCTCCGTGTCGCTCAACTCGCCCAGGCTGCAAATCACCTTCGGGTCACCGCGCCCCGAATCGATGAAGCCCAGCACCGCCACCACGGGCACACGCACGCGCTGGCCTCGAGGCAACCGAGCGCCCAGCACCACCGCGTCGAGCGGGTCTCCATCGTCCGACATCAGCCCGGGGATGCTGCCGTAGTTGTACGGACACGGCAGCGGCGCCACGAAGTCCACCGAGCCGTCCGCGCGTCGCTTCACGAACGAGAAGCGCGGGCACTCGATGACGACCTCGGGTTCGCGCGGAAGCAGGGGCAGGAGCAGCGGCTCGGACACGAGTCCCGTGTAGCACGGGCGGGGACAGGGCGCGTGGAGCCTCGCCCTCCCCTGTCGAGCGACAGACGCGCGCCGCGAGTCGGGGAGCCCGTCAGGACGCCCGAGGAGCGTCCAGCCGCGCGTCGTCGGAGCGCGAGCCTCGCAGCCAGTCCGACAGCAGGTACGAATAGACGCCACTGCCCACCACGAGCGCGAACGTGACTTTGAAGGCCACCGACAGCTTGGGCGGATGAATCTGCGACACCGTGCCCTCGATGAAGCCCGCGAGGACGAACAGCACCAGCGTCCCGAACAGGAGCTTCACCGCCGTCACGGCCTCGGCGCGCAGGGCCTGCCCTCGCGGCAGTCCCTTGGGGGCCACCAGGCCGCGCGCGATGACGAGGCCCGCCGCGCCCGCGATGCAGATGGCCGTTATCTCAGGGATGCCGTGGGGGAGAATCCAGGCCCAGAACCAGCCGGCCATCCCCTTCGCCGCGTACACGTGCGCGAGCGCGCCCAGGAACAGGCCGTTGACGAACAACATCACCGCGGTGCCCAGCCCCAGCGTCACGCCCAGCGCGAAGCACAGGAAGGCCACCTGGATGTTGTGGGTGAAGAGGAACGAGGAGAAGTGCGCCTGCTGGCCCGCCGACATTCCGTCACCCGCGGCCTCGTTGGCGGCGCGCTGCACGGGGTCCATGTCCAGGTGCTCGGCGGGCACCAGGTAGTGCGCCGCGTCCGGGTCCACCATCATCCCCAGGTAGCCGAAGCCCACGCCGGCCAGGAAGAGCAGCACCGCCGCCACGTACATGCGCCACTCGCGGCGCAGGAGCGCGGGAAAGCCTCGCGCCACGAAACCCCAGACGTCCGCCAACCGGGGGCGGCGCCCCGGATAGGTGAGCGCATAGGCCCGCCCCACCAGGTCATTCAGGTACGCGCTGACGTCCGCCGAGCCGCTGCGGGCCCTCACCCAGAGCAGGTCGCTCGACACGGCGCGGTAGAGCTTTCCGAGCGTTCGCGCGTCATCGAGGCTCAGGCCGCGCAGGCCGCGGACCTCGGACTGGTCCAAAAGCTTCTCGAGCTTCTCCCACCGAGGTCGACGCGACTCGATGAACTCCGCCATCTCCATGACGACAGTCTAGCCCAGGAGGGCCGTACGCCCACCCTGCCCTACGGGCGCCGGTTGTGGGAAAACAGGGGTATGACGTGTCGGCTGGCGTTCCTGGGATGGCTCTTGGCCTGTTTATCGGGATGCAGCTCCATGCGAGCGCTGTGTCCCCTGGAGGGCGGCCGTCCCTGGGTGGAAGTGCGCAGCCCCCACTTCAGCATCCGCACCGACCTGGACACGGACACGGCCGAGGACGCGGCGCGCGAGTTGGAGATGCTGCGGCAGGGATTGCTCCAGGCGTGGGGCGGCAGCTTCGACCCGCCGGGAACGGTGGAGGTCATCGTCCTGCGCAACCGCCGGGAGCTGTCGGAGTTCACCAACGTCGGCATCGAGGGCTTCTCCGCGACCACGTCCGAGGGCCCGCTGCTGGTGATGGCGGGAAACAGCTACGCGCTCAGCGAGGACGCCGCGGACATCTCCACGCAGGCGCACGAGCTGACGCACTACCTCTCGCAGTTCGCCCTGGTGCGACAGCCGCGCTGGCTGTCCGAGGGGCTGGCGACCTATCTGGAGACCATCACCCTGAGGCCGGAGCGACGGGAGGTCATCCTCGGAGCGCTCCACGCGCCGTTCCTCGACCACGTCAAACGCAGTGGCTGGCGCACGCTCGACGAGCTGTGGGAGTGGGACCGGCGGGGGCTGATGAGCAGCGCGGAGTCGCGGCAGTACTACGCCTCCGCGTGGCTCTGGGTTCACTTCTTCATCAGCCAGCACTCCGAGCGCTTCGAGCGCTTCCAGAAGCGCCTCATGCGCGGCGAGGAGCCAAGGAGCGCCTGGGACGAGTCCTTCCGGGGCGTGAAGGATATCGCGGGCCAGGTCCACGCCTACGCTCACGGCGGACGACACGTCCACTACCCGCGCATCACCGCGCCGCTGTTGCCCGTGTCGAGCGACATCCACACCCGACTCCTGGACCCCGCTGAGGTGCACGCGGTCCGCGCGCGCCTCATCCTCCTGACACCCGGCGCCGCGCCCGCCGACGCTCGCCAGGAAAAAGCCGAGTGGGAAATGGCGCAGGCGCTGAAGGAGGACCCGGGCAACCTCACGGTGGCGCTCCTGCGCATCCGCTCCATGGGGGACCCGGACCAGCAGCTCGGCTTCGCGCGGGACCTGGTGAGCCGCAGGCCGGAGAGCGGCCTCGCGTGGGACGCGCTCGCCCAGGCGCTGGATGCCGCGGGCTACGCCACCGAGGAGCAGGAAGCCGCCCGCCTGCGCGCCGCGGAGCTGGTGCCCGACAGCGTGGGCACGCAGAACGGACTGGCCCGCTACTACGCACGTACCGCGCAGCCGGAGAAGGGGCTGGGGGCGGCGCAGCGGGCCGTCGCGCTGGCGCCCGGTAACGCCAGCGTGCTCGACACCTACTCCACCATCCTCTTCCAGTTGGGCCGCTGCCAGGAGGCGCTCGCCACGCAGCAGCTCGCGGTGGAGGTGCTCTACGAAGGCACGCCGGAGCGGCTGCGCCAGACGGTGCACGACACCCTGGCTCGCTACGAGGCGGTGTGTGGAGCCTCTCCCGCCGCGTCGACGTCTCCGTCCGGAGGCGAGTAGCGCCGGAACGACGAAGCGCCGGTGAGCCCTGGAAGGGGGCCCGACCGGCGCCTCGAGAACCTCACGCGTGAGCGCGGGTTACTTCAGCTGCTTCTCCAGCGGCTTCTTCTCGCTGGACTCCAGCTGCTTGGTCCAATCCACCACCGGCGTCTGCCAGGCCATGCCCGTCTCGGTGGGCTCGGGGGCGAGCTTCTCGAACTCGAAGCCGTCACCACCGAAGTACAGGTACTCCACCGTGGCGACGGAGTACTCCTTCGCCGGGTCCAGGGCCTTGCCCTTGGCGTCCTTGAACTTGTTCTTCCCGGCCGCGGTGAAGCCGGAGACCAGGGCGTTGGGGTTGGCCAGCTGCTTGGCCAGGTCCTCGCCCTTGAGCTTCACGACGAGCAGCGAGTTCTCGAACGGCATCACCGAGTAGATGCTGCCGCGCGTCACCGGACCGGCCGGCAGGTCGCCACGGATGCCGCCCTTGTTGAGGATGGCCCCGTCCGTACCGAGCGACTCGCGCACCGCGCCGCCAATCCACTTCGCCATCTGCGGAGAGGCCTGGGTGATGCCCGTCTTCGTGAAGCCAATCTGCTGGCCCAGCACCTCGTCGAGCTGCGCCTTCCACTTGGCGACCAACTGCGCGGTCTCCGCGTCCGGCGTGCCACCGGCCACGTCGACGAGCTTGCCCTCGATGTTCGTGACCTTCTCGCCGGCGGGCTTGGCCGGGTCGAACGAAATCTGCGCGCGCAGGTACTTGGCGAATCCACGGTCCAGCGACGCGAAGATGACGCCGTTCTCCTTCGAGTAGACCTGCTGCGGGCAGCGGCCACCGGCGACGACGGACAGCTTCCATTCGGGGTGCTTGGCCACGATGGGCTGCAGCTCCGTGACGCACGTGTCGGCCACGACGACGACGGTGTCGGCGCCGGCCTTGCGGGCCTCGGGGATGGCGCTGTTGAGTGCCTCCTCGTAGCCCGTGACTTCCAGGCCCTCGGCGCGGCCAGCCATCGCCGTGCGCACCGTCTTCTCCGAGGCGAGACCCACGACGCCAACCTTCAGGCCCCGACGCTCGAACACCTGGAACGCGGGCAGGGACAGGTCGCCCGCGAGCGCCGGGTCCTTCACGCGGAGGTTGGCGGCGAGGAACGGGAAGCCACCGGAGGCGCGGTTCTTGAGGAAGACGTCCTTGCCGAACGCCAGCTCATGGTTGCCCATGGCGGAGGCGGCATAACCCATGCGGCCCATGACCTCGGCGGTGGGGGCCCCCAGGAAGAAGGACGACAGGGCCGGCCCGTTCCAGTGGTCGCCCGTGGCGAGCGCCAGGGTGCCGGAGTCGGCGCAGGTCGCCTGGCCATCCTTGATGGGGCCGGGACAGTGCTTCTCGTCATTGACCCAGTGACCAAGCAACTCGGCGGCGCCACCCTTGCCATCGACCGGCTGAAGCTGGCCGAAGGTGCCACCGGTGACGAGCAACGTCACCTCACTGGGCACCGCGGGCTTCGCCGGCGCGGGAGCAGGCTGCTCGGCGACGGGGGCGGAAGGGGGAGGACTGCTCTTCTCGCAGCCGGCCAGGGCGCCGAGCGCGAGAACCAGCACGCCGGAAAGGCGCGACTGGCGGGAGGGACGGGGGCGGTAGCAGGGGTTCGAGCTCACAGCGCGCCGTTTAGCACAACTCGGGACGTGATACGGTGACTGGCGTGTCAGATGAACAGGACCCCAAGGGCCCACCCTCACCACGAGGGGAGCAGCAGCAGGACGCCGCGAGCGGAAAGAACCAGACTGGCCGCGTGCTGGCCCAGCATTTCTGGGAAGAACTGCAAAAAGGCGCCGTGCACTTCCAGGAACAGGGCTCGGAGGTCGTTCCTCGGGGCCGGCTGAGACAGTTCATCCATGGACTGAGCCTTCCGTTTCATATTGCCCGGGCCCTGCTGGGAGACCCGGTGGCGCGCCGTCAGTACCTGCGCGTGGGGCTGATGCAGACTGTGGTCGCCCTGGCGCTGTCCCTGACGTGCATGGGCTCGGCGAACAAGGCCGCCAATGCGGTGGAGGATTCCCAGGACGAAGCCGTCGCCGCCGAGGTGTCGTCGGCGCTCAAGAAGGTCGCGTCGGTGGTGGCCGAGCAGAACGCGAGGAAGGCGGAACGGGCGGCCGCCCGCGAGCTTCGCAAGCAGCGTCGGAACGGCGAGGCCCCGGCGGACACGGCTCGCGCCACGGCGGCGGCGGAGCTGGATTCAGACGCCCAGGACGAAGAAGCGAGCGAGGCCGAGGACCCCGCCGACCCGGATGCCGTCGCCCTCGCGCCGGGCGCCGACGAAGCCCCCCAGGTTCAGGCCGGGAAGGTGGACACGAACGAAGCCGGTCCTCCGGAACGAGACGCGAAGGACGGCGAGACGCCCTCGGAGCTTGCCGCCGACGTCTCGGCCGCGCCTGCCAGGGAACGGGAACCCACCGTCCAGGGCAAGAACACGGACGCGGCTCCGACTTCCGACAAAGACAAAAGCCCACGGGAACCGTCGCAGGCCACCGCGGACGAAGAGGACCCGGAAGCCCGCCTCGCGATGAACATCGAGCGACGGCTTCGCGACATCGAGGCCGCCGCGAACAACCCGGACGCGGGCACGGCGGTCTCTGACGCGGTGATGGCCCTGGTGGCCGAAGCCGTCTCCAGTGCGTCTTCCGATGCGTCCAGCGTGCAGCCCAGGCCCAAGAAGCCCGAGGGCGATTCCGCGAAGGCGGGCAAGGTCAAGTCCGAGCCCGGGAAGTCGCCGCGCCAGCGTCATCCTGAAGCTGAAGACAAGGGCTCCACGGGGCCGACGTTCAAGGGCTTCTCCGTGGTCGGCATCCCCTTCTGGATAGCGTTGTTCGCGGCGATGCAGCTTGCCCAGTGGGTCATCATCGCGTTGTCGCGCGACTACCACGACGTCATCTCCCGGGAGGCGAGCCTCCTGACGCGCGTGGAGCCGGAAGACGACGCCATCACGCCGCACATCCGCCTCAACGTGCAGTGGATGCGCAAGAAGGTGCGGCGCCGGGTCAGGGCGATGATTCTGTTCGCGGTCGGCGTGCCGGCGGCGGCCTTCGTTGTCTCGCCCTTCTTCTGCCTGGGGCTCAGCAGTCCGCTGATCACCACCATCACCTCGTTGTGGGGCGCGTGGTGGCTGATGGTGTTCACCGCGGCCAAGAGCGCCCAGGCCTGGGAGCCGATGGCGGGCCAGCGGCCTCCCTGGTTCCTGCGCGCGTGGACCTTCCTCACCACCCGCGTGCCCGGGCTTCGGTGGAATGTGCTGCAACGCTATGGCGCGATGTGGACCCGGCGCTCGACGGAGGTCTTCGTGCCGGTGGCCACGGTGGAGCGCCATCCGTGGGCCTATGCGGGACTGACGGTGGTGCGCTTCGTGGGTTCGTTCGCACCGCTGAAGTTCTTCGTGCGCCCCCTCATCCCCGTGGCGTCCGCGCACATCCTCCGGGAGGAGAGCGCCAGACGCGCCCGTGAAGGACAGGGCACGGGTTCGAGCCCCCGCGTCCCCGGACCGCTGGAGGAAACCATCCGCTCGATCTGACCCCGCGCGACGCTCAGGCGTCGCCGCCGCGCGTGCGCTTCTCGGTCGGCTCGGGGGAGTCGGGAGCGGGGCCCGTGGGCAGCGGAGGAGCCACGGGAGGCAGCGGCGCCGTCATCTCCAGTCGCTCGCCCGTCTCGCGCGAGTCGGGCAGCGCGATGAGTGCCTGGAGCTGGAGGCTCACCGCGCGGAAGAAGCCCGTGAGCAATTCGGGCCGGTCCGCGAGCAGGTCCAGGAAGTCTCGCCGGTCGATGATGAGCACGCGCGTGTCCACCGCTGCCACCATGTCCGTGGGACGCGGCGCGCCGTCCAGCAGGCTCACCTCTCCAAAGGCCTGCTTGCCCTGGAAGCGCAGCACATGCTCGCCGTCGTGGAACGCGTCGATGGCGCCCTCGACGATGACGTAGAGCGCGTCGCCCGGGTCGCCCTGCGCGTAGATGCGCTCACCCGCGCGGAAGGCGCCCTCGCGAGCCACGGCGGCGATGGCCGCGATGTCGTCCACGTCGCTCTGCGAGAAGACGCTCACGCCCTCCAGGGCGAACATCCGTTGGACAATCCGGTCGCTCAACTCACCCTCCTGCGGGAGCACATCCAGCCCATTCACCCGCGCGATATGTCGAGCGCACGCGCGCAGCACCACATCCTCGCTCTGCACCAACGCCGCCAGCCTGCGCCACAACCGGCCCGAGGCCCCCGGCGGCAACTCCCGATGGTGCGCCTCCACCTGCTCCATCACCAGCTCGCGGTCCTCTTCCGAGAGCAGGTTGTCCAGCAGCTCCAGCGCCAGCGCGCGTCGACGCGCATCCTGTCCCACCAGGTTGTAGTGGATGCCGCGCATGCGATGCGACGAGTCCAGGAGCCCCAGCAGGAAGAACGAGAGTTCGAGCGCCTGGTCCAACCGGTCGCCCACCGCGCGGGTGAGCAGCGAGCCGTCACCCAGCGCCGCGCGCACGTCGCGATAGGCCCCCACCAGCGCCCGATACACGTCGCGTCGCCGGACCAGGGCCTCGCGCACGCGGTCCACGTCCACCGGGTGCTCGGGGTGTTCATCTCGCAGCCGCGACAACTGCGCGCCGATGCGGAAGTGCAGCGACGCATCGTCGCGCACGTTGGAGAACAGCAGCGCATCCAGCGCCGCCGGCGTACCGATGCCGCGCAGCACGCGAGGCAGTTGCAGCCGCATCGCCAGGGGCGCCTTCTTGTTGTTGAGGTGCTCCTCGACCAGCGGAGTCACCACGTCGCCCAGCGCGACCAGGGCTTCACGAGCCGTCTTGCGCTCCTCGCGCCAGGTGAGGAACGGCAACAGCCGAGGGGCCAGGTCCACATAGCCACCCTCCCCCACCGCGGCCAGCGTCACGCGGCGCACCGTGCTGTCCCCATCATCGAGGTAGCGCGCCAGCGCATCGGTGAAGCGCGTGTCCTGGAGCCGCCCCAGCAGCTTCGCCACCTCGCGACGCTCCACCACGGGCGCGCCCTCGCCTCGCGCGAGCAACTCCTGGAGCGAGGCCAGCGCCACCGAGCTCCCCGTGGTCTTCACCAGCGCGCCGATGGCCGCGCACCGCAGTCCCACGTCCGGGTGGTTGAGCAACGCCGGCAACAGCCGCTCGGCCCGCTCCGGAGACAGGCGGGCCAGGGCCCAGACAGCCTGGTCGCGAGGGCGTCGGGGCCCCTCCTCCACCAGTCGCTCCAGCACCGGCGCCAGCTCCCGCGCATCCAGCTCCAGCGCCAGGGCCACGCCCCGCTCAAGCACTCGCTCGTGCGGATGGCGCAGCAGCGCGGGCAGGTGCTGTCGCAGCGGGACTTCGGCCTGCGCCATCAGGTCCACCGCGCGCAGCACGCGGTCCGGCGTGGGCGCGGACAGGGCCTCCGCCAGCAGGCGCTGCTCCTCCTCGCCATCCAGCGCGACTTCTTCGTCCTCGGCCGCGCCCACCTGCTCGCCCAGGGCCGCCACATACGCCGGCCTGAGTCGTACCAACAGCAGCACGAGCCCCAGGCACATGCCCATCACCGCCAACGCCATCGTCGCGCCCGTGGCCGCGCGCCCCGCGCCGATGAGCAGCAGACCGGCCACCACCACGCCGCTCTTGCGGAGCAGGCCGTCCACCGCGACACGCAGGCCCTCGCGCTGATCATCCGGCACCGCCGCGTACAGCAGCTGGATGCCCACCGGGAGGATGGAGTAGCTCACGGCCGTCTCCACCAGTCGCAGCAGATGCACGGGCGCCAGGCTGGGCGTGAGGAGCGTCGCCCCGGCCAGCGGCGCGAGCACCAACGGCACCAGTGCCACGTAGCGCAGGAGCCCCAGCCGTCGCAGCAGCGGCTGCGTGAGGAGCAGCTGGAAGGCCACGCAGAACATGCCAATCCACAGCTGCAGGGAGCCGAAGAGCGCGGTCAGCGCGTCCTCGCTCAGCGTGCCCTCCAGGCGCAGGCGGAAGAGGTAGTCCACGAAGGACGACAGCACCGCGAAGGAGATGCCCAGCGCCGCGAGCACCTGCGCGTACGGGCTCTCCGCCAGGTAGCTGAACGCCATGAACGACGTGGGGGCCGGACGGCCACGCGGTGGAGGCGGAGGCACGCCGCGATACAGGTGGTGGAAGATGGCGCCCGCGGCCAGCAGGCCCAGCGCGCCGCTCACCACGATGGCGGGTGTGCCCAGCGGCTCCGCCAGCCCCTGCACCAGCAGGCCGCCAACAATGCCGCCGCCCATGGCGAAGCCATTGAGCGCCGTGAAGGCCCGCCGGGCCTCCCGCGCATCGAAGGCCGACGCCATCCGCGACCAGAACCGGAAGGACACGAACGTGGAGAAGGTGTCCGCGAACAGGTACAGCGCCAGCGCCGGGGTGCGCTGCCCCGCGGACAGCGCCGCGGCCAGCCCCAGCGCAATCACCCCACCCAGCCCCGTCAGCACGCCCGGCGAGTCCAGCGGCGAGTTCGGCTTGAAGCGCGGCAGCACCGTCAGCGCGGCGGTGATGAGGGCCCCCAGCAGGTACAGGTAGGGCAACGCCTGCGACTCGAAGCGCGACAGGACCAGCGCGTTGGCCGCCGTCTTCAGCTGCGTCACCCCGGCGATGAGCGCGAACTGGAAGGCAGCCGCCGGCCACAATCGGCGGTTCCAAGAGGATGTGTCGGAGGGGGCCACGGATTCGCGAGGGGCGGGGAGGCTACCCCACCACCCCGACAGCCATGAATAACACAGTCGGCCGCCCGCCTGCGCCCCCCTTGGCTCCCTCCTGCCTGGTGTTCGGGCTGGCATGAAGCGGGAGGTGTCAGCGGGACTTACCCGGAGCAACCTCGGAGGACCCCCGCCGGTGCGGGGACGCGGCTACACTGCGCCGGTGACGATGGCCACAGACACCCTGCTGGACGGCACCCACACGGTGCTCACACCGGAGTACGTGGAGTTCCGCTTCACTCTCGCGGGGCTGTATTCACGCTTCCTGGCGTGGCTGCTCGACGCGGTCATCGTCCTCACCGTCAGCCTGGCGGTGATGATGGGGCTGGGCTTGATCATGTCGGTGTTTCCCGGCGTGGCCAGCGCGCTGGGCATCGTCGTCTACTTCCTGGTCGACTGGGGCTACGGCATCACCCTGGAGACGGCCTGGAGCGGTCAGACGGTGGGCAAGCGCGCGCTCTCCCTGCGAGTCATCCAGGAGAGCGGCGTGCGCATCGGCTTCTATCACGCGGCCCTTCGCAACCTGGCGCGTCCGGTGGACCGGCTCCCCTTCTTCTACCTCGTGGGTGGGGTGGCCGCGCTCGTGTCCGGCTCCCAGCAGCGGCTGGGGGACATGCTGGCCGGCACCATCGTCGTGCGCGAGCGGCGGCTGAAGGTGCCCTCCGCCATCAACGCCTCCGGCGAGGAGGGCCTGCTGGCGGACCCCCTCTTCGTCTCGCGCGTGAAGCGGCTGTCCACGGAGGAGCGGGAGCTGGTGCTCACCGCCGCCCTGCGCCGCGAGGAGCTCCGGATGGAGGCCCGGCTGCGCCTGTTCGCCGCGCTGGGCGCCCGACTGCAGGACGCGCTGGCCATGGAGAAGCCAGACCACCTCTCCGACGAGAAGTGGACCTTGCTGGTGGCCGCCGCCCTGCTCCCCTCCAAGGCCCCGCGCGGCGCCCAACCCCCGCGCGCCCGGGCCCTGGGGTGAGTCGCTAGAAGTACGCGGAGATGCCCGCGGACAGCGTCAGCGAAGTCTGCGTCTTCTCGTTGAGGGCGATGTAGAAGTTGTACTGCGCCCGCAACCCCACGCTCACCGAGTCGGACGTGAAGAAGTCCACGCCCACGTTGGGACCGATGCCCACGAAGTTGCTCGTGCTCTCCTTGAAGACCACGAGGTAGCTGATGTCGGAGCCGACGTAGGGGCGGATGCTCTCCTCCAGCAGGAGGTAGCGCAGGCCCAGCGACGGGGCCAGGCCCACCACGCGCTTGTTGTTGGGGTCCGTCGAGTCGCGCGGGAAGGCGATCTTCGACAGGGACACCACCTCGAAGCCGTTCTCGATGTAGAGGCTGGCGTCGATGCCCACGAAGAACGCGTCATCCAACCCGTTGGTGCGGTTGAAATCCATGTACCCCAGCGACAACCCGAGACTGCGATTGGCGAACTGGGCGTGAGCCGGGGCGGCCCCAAGCAGGGCCAGGGTGAAGGTGAGAGTGCAGAGCAAGGTACGCATGGGCGTCCACTCTAACCGGTGCAACCCCCGGAAATCAGCCCGGATTCAGCCCCGCCGGGGCGTTGCACGGGAGGGGGCGCTCTCCTACACTCGGCCGGCCATGCGTCTTGCCCGCCTCGCCTCCGCGCTTTCCCTGGTCCTCACGCTCCCGCTCGCCGGCTGCCTCACCACGCCGCCGCCCCATGAGCGCGCCCTCATCAACAACGAGCTGTGCACCCAGGAACTGCACAACGGCGACCTGGTCCGCGCGGACGTGTACTGCGACCTGGGCCTGGAGTTCTCCCCCCAGTACGCCGACCTGTGGGTCAACAAGGGTCTCATCGCCATGGCCAACGGCAACAACGACGAGGCCAAGAAGCACTTCATCAAGGCGCTCCGCTACAACCAGGAGCACCTCCAGGCCTACCAGAACCTCGGCGCCATCTATAACGAGGAAGGCGCCTACGGAAAGGCGCACGACAACTTCCGCCGCGCCCTCAAGGTAAATCCGGATAACCTGGATACGCGCTACAACCTGGCGTACACGCTGATGAAGATGCGCAAGTTCACGGAGGCCAAGAAGGAGCTGCGCACCCTGCTCGCCGTGAACCCCAACCTCGCGGCGGCCCACCACACGCTGGGCATCATCGCCTTCGGGGAGGACCAGTTCGAGGATGCGGCGGAGGCCATGGCGCAGTCGGTGGCGTTGGATCCGAACAACCCCGACGCGTGGCATGACTACGGCAACACGCTGATGGAGCTGAGCCGCTACGCGGATGCGCGCGAGGCCTTCTCCAACTGCGCCCAGTTGAACCCCAAGGCGACCAACTGCACCAACAACCTCGCGCTGGCCCAGCGCAAGGCGGCGCTCACGGACGCGGCCTTCAAGGAGGTCAAGGACACACAGCAGGCGGAGAACTCCGCCCCTGCCCTGTTCATGCTGGCCCGCCAGTTCCGGGAGAAGGGGCTGTTGGCCGAGGAGGAGACCACTTACAAGAAGTGCGTGAAGCTGGAGTCGAAGTTCGCCCCCTGCCACTACGGGCTCTTCGAGCTCTTCCAGGACGCCAACAAGCACGAGCACGCGGAAATCGCCTGCAAGAACTTCCTGAAGTACGCGACGTCGGAAGAGTTCCCCACCGAGTATCAGGCGTGCGAGAAGTACCTGAGCAACGCGACGTTCTGATGCCCCGCCGTTTCCCGCACGTACCACCACCCCCTCGATGAGCGTCCGTCTCACCGTCACGCAGCGCAGCGAGGCCGGAGCCCAGGGCACTGAGCTCGTCCTCGGCGACTCGGTCATCACCCTGGGACGGGACAAGTCCTGCCAGGTGGTGCTCGCCCAGCAGGCGGTGTCGCGCAACCACGCGCGCATCGTCCAGGAGGGCAACCTCTTCTTCCTCGAGGACCTGGGCAGCGCCTACGGCACGCAGATCAACGGCAAGCCCCTGCCCAAGGGTGAGAAGCGCCTCTTGCGCAACGGCGACGTCATCGCCATCGCCCAGTACGACGTGAAGTTTGATCGCGTCACGGAGCTCAACGGCGACGTCAACTCGGAGAAGACGTCCTTCATCGCCCGGGGCAACCTGAAGGACGTGATGCGGGGGCTGTCCAGCGCCGAGGAGCGCTACCTGCGCATCATGAACGGCCCGCGCGAAGGCGAGCGCATCGAAATCGCCGACGCGAAGGAGCTCGTCATCGGCCGTGACGAGAAGGAGGCGGACATCGTCCTCAAGGACGACCTCACCTCCCGCAAGCACGCCAAGATTCGCCGCGACTGGTCCGGCACCCACGTCGAGGACCTGGGCAGCCGCAACGGCATCAAGGTCAACAAGAAGCGGGTGAACCGCAGGGCCCTCAAGGACAACGACGAACTGGAGGTCGGCGGCACGCGCTTCCTCTACGTGGACCCGAGCGAGCCCGCCGAGGAGCAGGTCCAGCTCGCCACGGACATCAAGAAGGCCCCGCCCCCGTCGCCCCAGCGTCCCGCCCCGGTGCGCAAGGAAGTGAAGCCCCCGGAGCCAGAGCCGGAGCCCGCGCCTCCAGAGCCCGAACCCGCGCCCCCGGAGCCCGAGCCGGAACCCGTCCCTCCGGAGCCGGAGGAGCCCATCCAGCCCTCCGCCGAGACGTCCCTCCCCGACGAGGTGGCGCCGGGTGGAGCCCTGGCCGCGCTCAAGGACAAGCAGAAGCTCGTCCCGCTCGTCGTCATGGGTCTGGTGGGGTTGGTGTTCCTGGTGCTGCTCATCGCCGTGGTCGCTGGCGCCTGAGCGCGCGGACAGGGAGCGCCAGGTGAAGGCGCCCCACGCTGCTCCGCTGCCGACCGCTACTTCTTCTGCGAGGACGCCGGGCGTCCCTTGATCTGCTCCGCCTGCGACTTGAGGGCGAGCAACGTGCTCCGCGCGCGCTGGGTGGAGCGCTTCTGGAGCCTCGGGTCCAGTTCAATCGCGCGGCTCAGGTCCTTGAGCCCGTCGGGGATGTTGCCCCGGCGCAGCAGCAGCTCACCGCGGCCCACCAGCGCGTCCACGTTGGAGCGCTCCACCGCGAGCGCGCGCTGGAAGGCGTCGAACGCCTCGTCGGTGCGCTCCAGCGTCAGGTAGGTAGCGCCCAGCTGGGTAAGGAAGGCGGGCTCACGGGGCGCCGCCGTCACCAGGCCCTGGAAGATCTCCAGGGCGAGGCGGGTGCGGCCGGCCTGCAGCATGCTGTGGCCCATGCCGGCGTAGTCGAAGAGCCGCTCGCGCGTCATCCCGAGGAACTGGCCCAACTGCAGCTCCCCGCGGACGAGCTTCTCCGTCAGGGCCTTCGGAATCCGAACATCCGACGGGGCTTCGCTCTCCGGTTTGCTGCTCACGGCCACCTCGCGAGGGGCCCCACGCGTGGGCCCCTCTACCTGCGGGTCAAGGTCAGAAGAAGACGTTCCGAGGCTTGATCATATCATTCAGCGAGTTGATCTCATCCAAGGCCTTGAACATCTTGGTGACCGACTTGAAGCGGTCCTCGATGGGCTGGTCCTTCTCGGACTCCTTGGACTTGCCCAGCTCGGAGATGGCGCGGCTGACGTGGTCGGAGATCTGCTGCATCAGCGCGTCACGCTGCTTGGACACGTCCGCCGTCTTGGCGTCCTTCTTCTCCTTGGCCGGCTCGGGCAGCATCGTCAGCAGGGACGGAGTCTCCTTGTACTGGAACTCCAAATCCTTGCCGTGCTTGAAGGTGGCGCCGCCACCCTCGTCGCCGATGACTTCCTTGCCCACGTTCGCCCAGTCGTCGGAGTCCTTGCCCATGACGAGCAAGTCCCTGCTGTTGTTCTTGAACGCGTCGTCCCACTGGAAGGCGACCGTCGTCTCGTAGCCGTCCTTCGTCAGCTCACCGACCTTGCCCTTGCCCTTGTCGATGTCCGTCACGGCGATGTGGTCCGCGCCGTTGGTGATGTCCAGCTTGCCCGTCACCGTCATGCCCGCGTTGCCCCAGGGCACGGTGGAGCAGTTGATCTCCGTGCCGTCCGGCAGCTTGAACGTGGTGTTGCGCTTGAAGTCGAACTTGCCGCCGTCGCTCTCGTCGACGTGCGGGTCACCCCAGATGCGGGTGTTCTTGCCGTCCGGGCCGGAGATCTTCCACTCGAACTGGCCCAGCTGCTCAATCTTGTAGCCGCCCGGCGTGGTGATGGTGCCCTTGTCGTCCACCTTCAGCTTGTCGGGGGGACGGAAGGTGTCCTCGGTGAGGACCGGCTTCTCCGTGGGGAAGGCGCCGCCCGTGCCCGCCGTCGAGGCCGTGTCGCCAGGACGGGGAGCCCCGGCCGCGAACGAGTTCTCGTCCAGCTGCTTGAGCTGCTTCACCGCCGACTCGATCTCCGAGAGGGCGCGCTCCACCGTGTTCTCGATGAGCCCGAGGTTCTTCGTCAGCTCCGTCTCACTCAGCCCGACCTTCGTGTTGCCAGTGCTGGTGGTACGGGGAGCGTTGCCGGCTTGGGTGACACTCGTCATGACTTCCTCCCGAATCTCGGGGAATCCCACGCCCGGAAGCGCGCATTCCCGCCGTACTTCCATTCTCGACAGCGTGCGTCGGAAGTTGCGTTGAAGCGCAAGGATTCCGATCAGAACGGTGACGGGTCGGCGAGGACCGACCCCGGGTCAACGCGGCTACCGGGTGGAGATGCGAGCCACCGGCTGGATGTTCAGCTCGGGGGACAGCTCCTGGTAGCTGAGGACGGAGAACGAGGGGTTGAACTCGTACTCCAGCAGCTTGCGGACGTAGCGCCGGATATCCATGGCGGTGAGGATGACAGGGCGCTGGGCGCTGGGCGGCAGGTGGCCGCACTCGGAGCGGACGGCCTGGACGATTTCCTGTGCCAGCTCCGGCTCGAGCGCCAGGTGCGCACCCGCGGAGGTCCGCTTGATGGAGCCGCGGATGGCCTCCTCGATGTTCGGATCCAACAGGTACACCACGAGGGTGCCGCTGCCGCGCGCGTACTTGTGGGAGATGTAGCGGCGCTGCGAGGCGCGGACGTGCTCGGTGAGCATGACGTTGTCCGCCTCCACCTGCCCGTACTCCGCCAGGGCCTGGAGGATGCCGCGCAAGTCACGGATGGAGATCTCCTCCTCCACGAGCCGCTGGAGGATGTCGGTCAACTTCAGCACGTTGACGACCTTGGGGATGACCTCCTTGACGATGGCGGGGAACGCCTTCTCCAACTGCTCCAGCATCGTCTGCGTCTCCTGCACGCCGACGAACTCCCGCGCGTTGCGCCTCAGCACCGCGGCCACGTGCAGGATGATGTAGCCGGGCACGTCCCACGTCGTCAGGCCCGCGGCCTCCAGGGTGTCGCGGTGCTGCTCGGGCACCCACGCGGCCGGCTGGCGGGTGGCGGGGTTGATGGCCTCGAAGCCCTGGATGTTCATCAGGCGCAGGCGGTCCACCGTGTCGTTGACGAGCACGTGGCCCAGCGTGGCCTGGCCGGTGACGACGGGCACCTCGTTGATCTGCACCTGGTAGGCGCCCGGCGGCAGCGACGAGTTGCCGCGCGCGCGCACGCCCGGGAAGCGCACGCCGAGCTCGATGAAGAGGCCGTCGCGCATGAACGGGATGAGTTCGAAGAGGAACTTCCCGTTGTCCTGGCGCGAGTCCACGTACGGCACCAGCGCGTCGGAGACCTCCAGGACGATGGGCGTGACGACGGGGATGAAGAGCTCGGAGTCCGGATTCATCGGCTCCTTGGGCGCGGGCTCCGAGGACATCGGCGTGCCCAGGTCCGACTCCATGGCCGGACCGGCCTCCTCCACCATCTCCGACTCGCGCTTCTTCTTGAGCATCGTCCACGCGCCGAAGCCCGCGCCCGCGCCCAGCAGGAAGAAGGGAATCTTGGGCAGACCCGGGACGAGCCCCAGGACGATGAGCATGCCCGCGGCGATGGCGATGGCCTTCGGGTACGCGGTGAGCTGCGTGCCAATGTCCTTGCCCAGGTGCGCGCCCTCTTCATCACCACCGACGCGCGTCACGATGATGCCGGCGCAGGTGGAGACGAGGATGGCGGGAATCATGCCGACGAGGCCGTCACCGATGGTGAGCAGCGTGTACTTCTGCGCCGCGTCCGCGGCCGTCATCCCCTTCTGCGTCACGCCGATGATGAGGCCACCGACGATGTTGACGACAGTGATGATGATGCTGGCGATGGCGTCGCCCTTCACGAACTTCATGGCGCCGTCCATGGCGCCGAACAGCTGGCTCTCACGCTCCAAGTCACGGCGCTTCTTCTTGCCCTGGTCCTGGTCGATGGAGCCCGCGCGGAGGTCCGCGTCGATGGACATCTGCTTGCCCGGCATCGCGTCCAGGGTGAAGCGCGCGGCCACTTCGGCGACACGCTCCGAGCCCTTGGAGATGACGATGAAGTTCACGATGACGAGGATGATGAAGAGGATGGCGCCGACGACGAAGTTGCCCTGCACCACGAAGTTGCCGAACGCCACCACCACTTCTCCCGGGTCGCCCGTGAGCAGGATGAGACGTGTGGTGGAGATGGTCAGCGACAGCCGGAACATCGTGGTGATGAGCAGCAGCGTCGGGAACACCGACAGGTGCAGCGCCGCTGGCACGTAGAGGGACACCAGGAGCAGCACCACCGAGATGCTGATGTTCAGCGTCAGCAGCACGTCCAGCAGCAGCGTGGGCAGCGGGACGATCATCATCCCGACGATGAACACCACGACAATCGCGAGGACGATGTCGGAGTACTTGGAGAGGAAGCTGTTCGGATTGGAGGCGGACATCAGCGGGGAGCCATCCTAGTCCGCGCCCGGCCCCGGGCCCAAGGGGGGCCTCACGAGCCGGGCGGGGTGTCCGTCGGAAGATGCGAAGGGAGGGCTTAACGCCCGTCCGGACCAGAGTCGCCGTCGGAGACCCCCTGGGCCTCCTCCACGCTCTCCAGGGCCGCGGCCGCCAGCATGCGCGCACGCGCGCTCAGCGGGTCCTTGCCCTCGGGGTCCAGGGACACCGCGTGGTTGAAGTCATGGGCGGCTTCCATCACCTTGCCCTGGCGCAGGTGGACCTCTCCCCGGTTGACGAACGGCGTCAGGTCCGTGGGGTCCAGCTCGATGGCCCGGTTGAAGTGGGCCTCCGCCTGGTCCAGGTTCTCCAGCGCCAGGTGGCAGGCGCCGAGCGCTGTCTGGAAGTAAGCCTCGGAGCCATCCATGGCCGCGAGTTGCTCGAAGACGGCCAGGGACTCCTGGAAGCGGCCGTCCTGGAACAGGTCGAAGCCCTGAGTGGCCCGCTCGAGCAACTCCGGGCCGGACAGCGGCTTCCCATCATTATTGGAGACCGGCGCCTTGGCTTGGGTCGTCGTCATCTGGACTCATTCCCGGGGCGAATACGGAGGCGGCCTGGAGTCTAGCCCGCCTCCAGCGAGCCCACCAGTCAGGGGACGCCGAGAAGGCACTACTCGTCGAAGCCGTCGCGAATCTTCTGCAGCTGCTTCTTCAGGTTGGCGATGGCCATGTCCACGCCCTTCTGGGCCACCACCGCGCTGAACATCTGGGCCTTGAAGCGGTCCTTGACGTGCGACTCGATGTCCTTGAGCGACGCCTTCGGGTTCTCCTTCGTGAACTTGGCCACGTCCGCGTCCAGCTTCTTGGTCAGGCTCTCCGTGGTGGACTTGGAGAAGAAGCTCAGGAACGGCTGGTTCTGCAGGACCTGGTTCGTGCCCACCGCGTCCGCGTACTTGGCGCGGTCTTCGGTGGTCAGCTTGGTCTCCGGCTTCTTGCCGATGTCGTCGATGATGGCCTGCTGCTTGGCCTGCTCGGCCTTGGGATCCGACGGCGTGGCTTCCGCCTGGCTCGTTTTCGCCGTGGACGTGGAACGGGAACCGCCATTGACAGGAGCGACCATGGATTTCTCCAAAAGGGGTGGGGTGAAGGAATTCTCGTGAGACGGGGCCGGAAAGTTTCGGACAAGCCGACGAGGTGATTCCACCGGGCCCTGGAAATGAACTGGCCCCGCACCAGCTCCAGGAGCTGTTGCGAGGCCAGGGTGCAGCAGGCTGCGGGCTTACGACTAGCCGCGCATGTTGCCGACGATCGCGCTCTGCATCTGCTCGATCTTCTTCATGGAGTTCGAGATGAGCTCGACCAGCTTCGCCTCACGCTGCATCTGCTCCTGCGCCTGCAGGAACGGACGCTGATCCTCGGGGGCGGCGGCGATCATCGCGTTGGAGGCCTTGGAACCGGCCAGGATGCTGCTCGCAGCGGCGTTGAAGTTGGCAGAGATGCTCATGGTCGTTCTCCAGTGATTGATTTGGTTTTGCTGCGGGATGAAGTGCAGCGGCGGCTACAAAAAGATTATCGGGGGAGGGGCTCGGAAGTTTCCTGCGAATTAACCGGGATCATTTCCGGCCTTTTCGCGAGGCCCGGGTCCCCCCCGGGAAACGGGCCTAACCCTTGAGCTTTCCAAGGCTGGGATTCTTCATCCAGGCCTTGAAGGACTCGAGTTGCTGCTGCTCCTTCTTCGGATCTGCCGGGGGCGGCGGGCTGGCCTCCGGGTCCAGGGACAGGGAGCGCTTGTTGGAAGCGCTCTCGAAGCCGTCCTTGGCGGCGGGGGCGCCCGACGTGCGGGCAGGAGCCGGCGGAGCAGCGGGGGCCGCGGGGGCCTGCGCGCCCGGGGGAGCGAACGCGAACTTCGCGTGCAGCTCCGGGTTGGCCTCCTTGACGGCGTTCTGGATGGTCATCCCGTAGGTGCTCAGGCGCTCCGACAGGTAGGAGACCACGAGGCCCAGCGTGGGAGGCACGGGGAGGATGGGGTCGGCCATGAAGCGCTGGAGGGCGCCCGACACGTCGCCATAGAGCTTCTCGTCGAACGGAGTGCCCGGCGTCGTGGAGGCCACCAGCATCTTCATCGTCCGAACCACCTGGAGGAAGGTTCCCTGGGCCACCTTGGACTGCGACTCCAGTTCCGCCAGCAACTTGTCGCGCTTCTCCACCAGCTCCGCGGGTTCCGGAGGCAGTGGGCCCATCTTCGCCTTCTGCGTGCTCATTGACTGACTCCACCTCTCCACAACGAGGGGTTGGGGTTTACCTGGCGAGCCTAACAGACTGTTCCGGGCTCACCTACCCGGCGTCTGGCCACAACCAGACGCCGGGACAAGCCAGAATCAACGCTTTCCGAGCGCCGTGAGCATGGCGCCGGCCTTGCGCACCACCGGATCATCCACCGGTGTCATTGCCGCGGCGCGTCGCAGATCCTCGATGGCCTGGTCCTTCTTGCCCAGGGCGAGCTTCACCTCGGCGCGGCCGACGTAGACGGACGCATCCTGGGGGGACAGTTTGGCGGCGACGTCGAAGGCGGCCAGGGCGCCCGTCCCGTTGCCCGCGGCCATCTCCACCACGCCCAGCGCCTTGGCGAAGTAGCCGTCCGTGGGATTCACGGCGTACAGGCCCTGGAAGAGCGTCCGGGCCTCGTTGATGCGGCCCTGGTAGAAGAAGTAGTACGCCGTCTTGGCGATGGCGTAGAGCTCGTCGTTGGAATAGCCGCGCACCTCGCGCAGCGTGGACTTGCCATCCGCCCAACGCTGGAGCCGAGCCGCCAGCTGGGCCTCGTCCTGAGGGTCCTCCGGCATGCGCTAGTAACCCTCGTCCTTCTGCTCGGCCCACATGCGCCGGATGATCTCCTTGGTCTCCTCGTTCACCTGGTCCACCAGGGTGAGCATGGAGGACTCTCGCTGGAGCAGCGCCTTGAGGCGCTCCAGGCGGTCCGGGGACGCGTTGATGCGCGTCAGCCCCCGCTCCATCAGGTGGCGCGACTCGTCGCTCCCCCGCCCCGCCACGCTGGCCAGGTGGGGCCGGTCGCTGAAGCCCTCCAGGTCCGCGTCATGCCCGCCGGGATGAGGGGGCAGGGGCAGGCGCAGCTCCTCCGACGAGTGCGCGGGACCGATGAAGTCCAGGAGCGCCGCGGAGGCGAGCGCCGGGTTCTTGGGATTGCCCGTCTTGCGCAGCTTCTTGCGGTCGACCTGGGAAGGGTCAACCAGGCGCTCACGGACGCTGCGGGGTCCCCCCCAGGGCCACTGGGGTCCGGGGGGCTGATTATTGATTCTGGCCATCGTGAACTCCGAAGCTCACTCCAGGAAGGGGGGGGCCGTCCAGCCCCCCTCCCCTACCGCCCTCCGGCGGCCGCGTGTTCGCGCTGGATCTCGTAGATGAAGTTGAGGACCTCGGCGACCGCGTCGTAGAGCTCCTCGGGCACTTCTTGTCCCACCTCCACCCGGTACAGGGCGTTGGCCAGGGGCACGTTGCGCATGATGGGGATGTTGTGCTCCTTGGCGATGGCGCGAATCTTCTCCGCCTTGAGCCTCAGCCCCTTGGCCACCACGCGCGGGGCGGTGTCCTTCTCCTTGTCGTACTTCAGCGCGATGGCGATTTCGGCGTCGTCACTCATGGGGCGCTCCGAGAAGTCCTGCCGATGATAACCGCTCCAGGGCCGCTCACGCGCGGGCCACCGGGGCGGGACCGCCGTTCTTCAGGTCGTAGACGAAGTTGAGGACCTCGGCGACCGCGTCGTAGAGCTCCTCGGGCACCTCGTGGCCCACCTCCACCCGCAGGAGCGCGTGGGCCAGGGGCACGTTGCGCAGCGTGGGGACATCCTGTTCGCGGGCGATGCCCTTGATGCGCTCGGCCTTGTGGTCCATGCCCTTGGCCAGCACCCGGGGCGCGCCGTCCTTCTCCCGGTCGTACTTGAGCGCGACGGCCACGTGGTCCGGGTTGGTGACGATGACGTCCGCGTCCCGCACGGCCTCCATCTGCTGTCCCTCCATGA
This sequence comes from Myxococcus sp. CA056, assembly GCF_013336715.1. Classification (NCBI taxonomy): domain Bacteria; kingdom Pseudomonadati; phylum Myxococcota; class Myxococcia; order Myxococcales; family Myxococcaceae; genus Myxococcus; species Myxococcus sp. CA056. The sequence goes on along the minus strand of NZ_JABUMT010000004.1, from coordinate 420,802 downwards.
TCTCCTGGTGGAACTCCTTGCGCTTGGCCTTGTGGTGCGGGTCGCCTTCGCTCTCCTTGTACTCCTTCTTCACCTCGTCCTTGGACATCATCAAGTCCTTCATGAAGGACTTGCGCTGCCACCAGATGTCGAAGATGGCGAAGAGGACGAAGAGCAGCGCGACGCGGGTGGCCACACGCGTCACCAGCTCCCCCATGATGACCATGATGGCGTGCGTGTCCTGGCGGACCGTCTCCACCACCATGGGCATGGCGTCGCGCACCACGCCGTAGACGACGTTGGCGGTGATGGAGATCTTGATGAGGTTCTTGAGCAGCTCCACCAACGACTTCTTGCTGAACATGTTCTTCAACCCGCCCAGCGGGTTGAGCTTGTCCAGCTTGGGCATCAACGGGTCCAACGTGAAGAGGGAGCCCACTTGCAGGAACTCCATCAACCCGCCCACCAGTGCCCCGCCCGCGAGCACCGGCAGCGTCACGAGCAACATCGCGCGCAGCCCCAGGTACATCAACTGCCAGGTGGCGTCCCCCAGGTCATCGCCCTTGGCCAGCTGGTCGAAGCTGAAGAGGAAGAGGCTCGATATCTCATGCTCCACGTTGTCCCAGGTCGCCTTCACGGCGCCCAGGCCCACGACGAGCACCGCCACGCCGCTCAGGTCCTTGCTCTTCCAGACCTGACCCTTCTTGCGAGAGTCGTCGAGCTTCTTCTGCGACGGTTCTTCTGTCTTGTCTCCACCCTCGTCGGACATGGGCGCGCGTTCCCGGGGAAGAGGCTCAGGCCAGCAGCCGCAGGGCGTCAGTGAGCACCCGCAGCATGTGGGCCAGCTCGCCCTGAATGCGCGCCAGCAGCGCCCCCATCACCAGGAAGGCGATGAGCACACCGACGAGCGGCTTGATGGCCATGGAGATGAAGAACACCTGGATTTGCGGCGCAACGCGGTTGATGGCGCCCAGCGCCACGTCCGTGAGGAAGGTGGCGAGCATCGCGGGAGCGGACAGGGCCAGGCTCACCCTCAGCATGTCCGCGAAGACCCGCGCCAGCAGGTCGAAGAAGGTCCACGAGCCCTGGCTGAAGCGTGGGAAGCCATCCAGCGGCACCACGGCGAGGCTCTCCGCCAGGGCACTGATGACCAGGTGGTGCCCGTCCAGGGTGAGGAACAACACCACGGCGAGCTGCACCTTGAGGTTGGAGAAGAGCGAGACCTGCTGGCCGAGCTGCGGCACGTAGAGCTGGGCATTGTTGCTGCCCGCCATGGTGTCCGTGAGGGTGCCGGCGATGCGCGCCGCCTCGAAGACGCTGCTGACGATGAACGCCATGCAGAACCCGATGAAGACCTCCTTGGCCATCAGCGCGATGTAGGGCAGCGCCGTCAGGGGAACCGTCGTCACGGTGTGCGCGATGGAGGGATAGAGCACGATGGCCAGCGTCAGCCCGATGCCCATCTTCATCTCCGTGGGCACCACTTCACCGCCGAGGAACGGGCTGAAGATGAGCACCGGCATCACCCGGCACATCAGCAGGGCGACCGTGAAGATGGCGGCGGAGAAGTTGGTCCGAGCAGCCAGCTCGGACACGAGGTCCGCGGCGTTCATTTGATGAGGGCGGGGAACCGGTCGAAGACGTGAAAGGTGAAGCGCACCAGCTGGCTTCCAATCCACGGCCCCGTCATGGCCAGCACGCCGAAGACGATGATGACCTTGGGCGCGAAGGTGAGCGTCTGCTCCTGAATCTGGGTGGTGGCCTGGAACAGCGAGATCATGAAGCCGACGATGAGGCTCATCAACACCGGCGGGGCCGACACCACGAGCACCAGGAACAGTGCCTCCTGGGTGATGGCCGTGAGCTGGTTCATGGGATGCCTTCTTCCTACAAGTAGCCGACGACCAGGCCCTTGGCGATGAGGTACCAGCCGTCCACGAGGACGAACAGGAGCAGCTTGAAGGGCATGGAGATGGTGGTGGGAGACAGCATGTGCATGCCCAGCGCGAGCAGGATGTTGGCCACCACCATGTCAATGACGATGAAGGGGACGAAGAGCAGGAAGCCAATCTGGAAGGCCTCCTTCAGCTCCGACACCACGAAGGCCGGGACGATGACCATGAAGTCCTTGCTGTCCACCGAGTCCCGGTCCTCGCCCTGGCGCATCTTCTTGGCCAGGTTGTAGAAGAGCGAGCGGTCCTTCAGCGTGACTTTCTTCATCAGCCAGTCGCGCAGTGGCTCCTTGGCGCGGTCAGCGCCATCCAGGAGGGTGCCCACCTTCGCCGAGGAGAACGCGCCAGCCCCCGAGGAGTCCCAGACGTTGAGCTCCGAGGCCCGGTACATCGTCATGCCCACGGGCGCCATGATGTAGACGGTGAGGATGACGGCCAGCCCGGTGATGACCTGGGTGGGCGGAATCTGCTGGGTGCCGAGCGCCGAGCGGACGATGGAGAGCACCACGGAGATCTTCACGAAGCTCGTCACCATCATCAGCGCGAAGGGAACCAGGCCCATGGCCGCGAGTGCGAGGATGAGGATGAGCGGACGCGACGTGAAGGTGTCGGCGCTCACCGCCTCGTTGGCCACGGAGTCGGGGATGGAGCCGGGGCGCTTCTTCTGCGCGAGGGCGATGAAGGGATGCAGCGACACCGCGGCCGCGAAGAGCCAGGGCGAGACGCGCGGGAGCAAGGAGCGGGCAGGAGTCTGGGCGTTCACGGGACGGGTGCCATCAGGCGCCGGGGGGCTGGGACGACGAGCCCCCGGAGCGGCGGGAAAGGAGCTTCTGAAGGAAAGGGCTCAGGGGAACCACGTTCGTCTGCGGGCGCTGCGCGCGGATGCGCTCCACTGCCTCCGAATCCAGCTTCGACAGCAGCTGCAGGCCCGCCTCGCCGCCGCCCACCAGCAGGTATTCGTCCGCGGCCTTCACCACGAAGAGCGCGCGCTTGGGGTCCAGCGTCAGGCGCTCCACCACGGTGACGACGGTCTGTTTTCCCGGCGCGGCCGCCTGGAGGCCCATCAACCGGCGCAGCCCCACGTTCAGCGTGAGGTAGATGGACGCCACCACCGCGCCCAGCACGAGCAGCGTGCGGATGAGCATCCACCCCATGCTCTCCGGCTCGGCCTCGGCCTCCGTCGCCGCCGCGGCGCCCTCAAGCGCGGGGTCCTCCCAGCGAGGCTCCGCGCCCGGAGTCTTCTGACGCAATGCGGCGGACGCCTCTGGCGTGGGCGCGGACTCGGGCACCGCGCCCGGCACTGCTGAAGCGGAAGCCTCGGTAGAACCCTCCGCCGGGGCGGGAGGGACGGTTGATGCCGTGGAGCCTGGCACCACCGCCGCTTTCTGGGCGGGGGCCACTGGAGTGCTCGGCGCGGAGGGCGGCGCCGCAACCCGGACATTGTCCGCCGAGGCGGGCGCCGTCGCACTGGGGGCCAACTTCTTGGCCTCGGGCGACGAAGCCGGAACGACGGCGGGCGCCGTGGCGCTCGGCGGGGCCGACTTCTGGGCCTCGGGCGACGAAGCCGGAACGGCGGCAACGGGCGAAGCCGTGGCGCTCGGCGCGGGCGCGGAGGGCGCCTGGGCCAGCACGGTGGAGGGCGCGAGCAGCAGCGCGGCGCCCAGGGACAGGCGCATGAGGGGGGTGCGGAGGACTGCCATGGATGGGGGCGAGGCTAGTTCAAAGGCCGGAGGACCGCCACGGGCCCCCGTCCGGCAGCCCGCTCCCGCCCGCTTGCTTCCGTCGCGGATGAAGTCCTCAGCTCGCCAGGGTGGTGACGCGCACGCCGAGCTGGCCCTCCATCTCCACCAGCTCGCCTCGGGCCACCACTTTGCCGTTGATGGAAAGCTCCACTGGCTCGCCGGGCCCCCGGCTCAGCTCGATGACCTGACCGGCCCGCATGCCCACCACCTGCTCCGCGGTGACGGGGATGCGCGCCAGCTCCACGGCGATCTGCAGCGGTACGTCGCCGAGCAGGTCGCTTCCGTCCGGCTTGTTCACGTCGTCCAAGGGCGCCCCTTCGAGCTCCGGAGGAACGTCCAGCTCCGGGTTGGTGAAGTCCTCTTCCTGCTCCCGCCCCCCACCCTCCTCGGTGGCCGAGCGCGGGTTCCCCGACTCCCCGGGGATGATGCCGGTGATGCGGGCCTTGTAGCGCCCGTCCTCGACGAATACCTGGGCCTCCGCGTGCCCCGAGCGCCCCGCGCCCACGCGCAGCTGCGCCGTTCCAGGCTCGCCCCGGTCCGGCCGCGCCGACAGCACGTCCACCAGGACGACGTCCTTGACCCGCAGGCTCGCCAGGTCGTTGGACGTCAGCTCCGCGGTGCCAATCTCCGCCCGCAGCCAGCTTCGCACCGCGGACAGCCGGCGCGCATGCACCGCCAGGTCCGCCTTCGCCCGAGCGCGCCGCTGGGCGCTCTCCACCGCGGGCTCCGCCGCCTCCAACACCGCCGAGGGCACCACCAGCCGCACCATGCCGCTGTGCGGCCCCAGCGTGGCATTCAGGTGCACCGCCAGCATCGGCCCGTCGTCGCCCAGGCGAGCGGACACCTCGTCCACGCCACGCGCGACGCCGTCCAGCCTCGGGCGAGGCACCCCGGCCTGCAGCGCGGGCACCAGCACCCGCAGCGCTTCCAGGATGACGTAGCCCATCACCCCTTCTTCGATGTCCGTCAGCGGCCGCAGGCCCACCGTCTCGCCCGCGCCACCCAGCAGCAGGTCCACCGCCGTGTGGGCCAGTGACAGCTCCACCTCCAGCACCGCCCTGCCCTGCAACGCCCCCGGTGCCAGCACCGCGAGGAACGTCGGGTCGCCCAGGAACCGGCGCAGCTCCGCCATGGGCCGCACCTGTACGGACTCCAGGGACAGACGCACCTCGGCGTCGAACAGGCCCTTGAGCCGCGCGGACACCGCCCCGAGGGTCCCATCGTTCGGCGTCAGCCAGCGCAGCCGCTCCGCCAGGAGCCCTTGCGCCCTGGACACCTTCTCCAGGCCCTTGAACTGGAAGGGTCGCCAGCTGCCCCGGTCGACCTTCTCCGGACGCTCGCTTCGCTCGGAACGCTCGACCTTCTCCGGACGCTCGGTCTTCTCCGGCGGACGCACCGGCTTGAGCTGGCGGAGGTCCACCAGCATCGTCCGCTCATGCACGCCGGGACCTTCGTCCTCCGGCTCCACGCTCATGTCTTCGCCTCGAAGCGCACCGTCTCGAGCTTCAGGCCACGGCCGCCCAGCGCGGTGCGAAGCCCCTCGCTGTGCTCCTCGAGCATCTTCAGCACGTCACGGTTGGTGCCACTGAAGGTCGCGGAGATCTTCCCGTTGCGCGCGCTGACCTTGATGGACAGGCCGCTGAGCACGTCGCCGCGCAAATCAATCTGGAACTCCGCGAGGCCCGCGGCGTTGGTGCCCACACGCACGCGGTCCACGATCTTCTGGGCAATCTCGCTGGCCATGGCGCGCAGCCGCTCGGAGCCCGCGGTGTCCTTGGGCTTGGCCACCGGCACCGGCGCCATCAGCGCGGGGTTGAACCGGAACCCCGGCGCCATCTCCGCGCCGCCGCCTTCCTTCTTGTCCTTGCCGCCGCCCCCGCTGCCCTTGCCGCCGCCCGCATCGGCATCCGCCCGGATGAGCGCGCCCTTCTCCGAGCTGACCTGTCCCAGCGCGGACTCGGCCTTGCTCATGTCCTTGTCGCGCCCCTCGGACGTGCGCTTGTCCTCCTTGGAATCCGCGGCGCGCGAGCCGGAACGAGCCTCCGTGGCCCCGCTGTCCGCCCGGCGCTGCGTCTGCGCCAGACCCGCCGGGTTGCCACCCAGTTGCGGCTGCTGGGCCTGCTCCCCGAAGGTCTTCCCCTCCTGCGTCGCCTTGGCCAGGATCTGCTTGGCGAAGGCACCCGGCGTCTGTGGCGTGGGCGCGGGAGCAGGGGCCGTCGCCTGGGGCTGGGCCTGGGGCTGCATCAGCTTCTGGAAGGCGCTGGCCCCCTCCGTCCGCTTCTTCGCCTGGCCCTCGGCGAGCTTCTTTTCCTGCATGATGCGCTCGGCCAGGCGCGCTGTTTCACGGTCGTCGTCGACTCGGCTCATGACATCGTTCCCGAGGGAAGGGGTGGCGGCAGGTTACTTGCGCTGCCGAGCCAGGAACAAGGCGTTGCCAATCTCCTCCTGGCTCAACTCCTCGCGCTGCTGGCGCTCGTGCTTCACCTGCTTCTGCCAGGTCTCCTTGTGCTTCTCGATGGCCTTGAGCTCCTTGGCCGCCTCGGCCATCTCCCGCCGCCGCTGCTCGACGAGTCGCTCGGCCACCTTCACCGCTTCCCGCTGACGCTCCACTTCCAGCGCCACCTGCGCCTCTTCGTCCTTCAGGCGCTCCTCGAAGCGGCCCATCATGTTCATGCCGTTGATGCCGGCGCCCTTGGCCATGACCTCCTTGAGGTAGGCGGCCACCTTCTCCTTGCGCTCGCGCTTGCGGCGCTCCAGCTCGTCAATCAGCCGCTGGAGCTCCACCTTTTCCCGCTCGAGGGCCTTGATGGCGTCGGAGAAGGCCTGTTCGGCTTCCTCCTTGGCCCGGGTCCGCATGTCCAGCAGGGTTTGCAACCGGTACGGGGGCATGGTGACCCCATCCTACCCCGGATTTACCGGGGTGCACCCCTGTCCCTCACTCCTCGAAGAGGGCGATCAACTGCTCCACCGTCTCCTCGAAGCCAGAGTTGGAGTGGGTGTCCTGCTTGAGGAAGTCGATGATGGCGTCGTACTTGTCGATGGCGTAGTCCGTGCGGGGGTCCGTCCCGTACTGGTAGGCGCCCAGCAGGATGAGGTCGCGCTGCTTCTCGTACGTGGCCAGCGTCTCGCGCAGCTTGCCCGCCGCCTTCTTGTGCTCCTTGGAGACGATGCCGCTCATCACACGGCTGAGGCTCGCCAGCACGTCCATTGCGGGCCACTGGTTCCGCTCGCCCAGCGCGCGGTTGAGGATGAAGTGGCCGTCGAGAATACCGCGGACCTCGTCCGCGATGGGCTCCTCCATGTCACCGCCGGCCACGAGGCAGGTGTAGATGGCGGTGCACTTGCCCTTCTCCGAGTTGCCCGTGCGCTCCAGGATGCGCGGCAGCATGGAGAACACGCTCGGCGGATAGCCCTGGCGGGCCGGGGGCTCACCCACGGCGAGGCCAATCTCACGCTGGGCACGCGCCAGACGCGTCACCGTGTCGAGCATGAAGAGCACATTGCCGCCGCGCTCCCGGAAGTACTCGGCGATGGCGGTGGCGACGTAGGCGGCGCGCAGACGCACGAGGCTGGGCTGGTCAGAAGTGGCGCACACCAGAACGGAGCGCTTCATGCCCTCCTCGCCCATGGCGTCCTCGATGAACTCGCGGACTTCGCGACCACGCTCGCCGATGAGGGCGACGACGCAGAGGTCGGCCTGGGTATTGCGCGCTATCTGTCCCATCAGCGTGGACTTGCCGACGCCGGAGCCGGCGAAGAGGCCCACGCGCTGACCCTCGCCCACGGTGAGCAGCCCGTCGATGCAGCGCACGCCCAGGGGCAGGGGCCGTTCGATTCGCTGACGGGTGAACGGGTCCGGGCAGTTGCGGTCCACGGACCAGTCGATAAGGCCCTCTTCCGGCAGTGCGCTGCCGTCCATGGGCTCGCCGATGCCGTTGAGCACGCGCCCCAGGAGCGCCTCGCCGCACTTGATGCTCAGGGGCTTTCCGGTGGGGATGACCTCGCTGTCCGGGCCGATGCCGTACAGCTCGCCCAGGGGCATGAGCATCACCTCGTCGCCCTGGAAACCCACCACCTCCGCCTTCACGGGGCCGCGACCGCGGCTCTTGATGAGCACCAGCTCGCCCACGCGGACGTTGGGGACGCTCGCCTTGATGATGAGGCCCGTCAGCTCGGTGACGCGGCCCCGGACGCGCACCGTCTGGGCGTCCTGGATGAGGTCGAAATAGCGCGAAAGGTCGATGGCCATGGACGTTCCGTCCCGGCTAGGCCGGGCCTTCCTTCGGGCCGTTCTGGTCAGGCAGCAGCACGTTCTGGAGCATCTCCAGCTGCGTGGGCAGCTGCGCATCCACCGTGCCGAACTCCGTCTGGACGATGCAACCCACCGGAGCGACCTCCGGGTCCTCCTTGATGGCCAGATCCACCGCGCGGCCGATGAGCTCCATCAAAATGGGCTTCTTGGCGCGCAGCACGGCGGCGGTCTTCGGGTGCACTCGCAGGGTCATGGCGCGGGCGCTGCGCAGGTTGTCGATGGCGGACGCGCACAGCTCCAGCATCAGGTCCGGGTCCTTCTCCAGGCTCCGGCCGATGATCTTCTCACCCACGCGCAGTCCCAGGGCGATGATGTCCCTCTCGTACGTGCCCAGCAGCTCCCCGGCCTGCATCTTCGCGCGGAGGATGATTTCCGTGGCCTGGGCCAGCCCTTCCTGGCGCCCCTGCTCCCGCGTCTTCACGAGCAGCTCCTCGCGCTCGCGCTGGGCCTCCGCGAGGATTCGCTCCTTCTCGCGGTGGGCCTCCTCGATGATGCCCTGGGCTCCCTGGCGGGCCTCGAAGACCTCGGCGTTCATCACCCCCGCGCGCGGAGGCCGCAACACCGGCCGCTCCGACACGAGAGACGGCTCCGCCGTCCCGTCACCCTTGATCACCTTGCCGATCGCCATGCGCCGCTCCTTGCGGGCCGGATGCTAGCGCGTTCCGCCGCGCGGTCCACGCCCACCGGAGCCAGGAGGCACCGGGCCGTCCGTGTCGGACGCCCCACGGGGTCGGCGCTGCACCGACGTGCCCTCCCGAACCCCTGGGGGCGCGCCCGGAGCGGGAGCCGCTCGCCCGGCCAGCACCCGAGGGGGCCTCTCCTGCGGGCTCGCACCCTCCCGGGCCGGGTCCGGGCGCACCGCCTTGACGCTGACCGAGGAGCGCGAGCGGAACACCCGAGAGCCCTCCGGGTCCTCGCGGGGCGGGGGGGCAGCGTCGGGACGGGGCTGCACGCGAGAGGCGCGAGACAGCTCTTCGGGCGGGCGCTGCACGCGGGAACCCTCCGCCGCGGGGCCCACGCGCGAGCGCTCCCGAGCCGGAGGCGCCTCTGGCTCACCCGCGGGAGGCGCGGGCCGGGGCCGAGGTCCCCCCAGGCCCAGACGCGAGGGAGGAGGACCGATGCGGGCCCCCTCCGGGTCCGGTCGCCCGGGGCGGGATTCGGGGCCACCTGGCTCGCGACGAGCGACGGGCGCGCCAGGAGGCTCTCGGCGAGCACCCGCCGAGGTGCCTTCGCGACGCGGAGCACCCGGGGCCGGCGCAGCGGACGTGGGCTCACGGCGAGGAGGGATGCGATGAACCGCGGAGCCGTCCGAGGCACCATCCTTGGGACGCGCGACGCGCGACGGCTCGCGGCTGGACATGGCGCCCGCGCTCCTCGCGGCCCGTTCGGCCATGAAGTCACGCCGCGCCGCGGGCTCGGCCCCTGGAGGCCGGCGCGTGGCGGTGGCTGCCTTCGCCGGCTCGCGGGCCACGCCTGTCCCCTCTCGAGGCGCGGCGGCTGGTGCCTTCGCGGGCTCACGGGTCACGCCTGTCCCCTCTCGAGGAGCGGCGGCGGCCTTCGCCGGCTCGCGGGCCACGCCCGTCCCCTCTCGAGGCGCGGCGGCGGCTGCCTTCGCCGGCTCACGGGCCACGCCTGTTCCTTCTCGAGGCGCGGCGCCGGGCTCACGGGTCCCTCCAGCGGGAGCTTCACGCGCGACGGAGGAAGCCGCGGCGGCCGCGGCCTTGCGTGCGCCAGGGGGCGGAGGAAGCACGGCGGACTGACGCGGCGGCGGAGGCGTCGCCAGACGCACGGGCCGCTCGATGAGGCCCCGGGTGGCGAGCCGCTCCAGGTCCATGACGATGTCGGTGCGGCCACCGTCTCCGCGGGCGGTGGGACGGATGCGCTCCTCGCGCACCCACTTCGCCACCAGGCTGCCGAACTCACCCCGGTACTTCTCCAGCATGCGCGCGGCGAACTCAGGGGACTGGGCCACGCACGCGCGCGCCAGCCGCTGGACTCCCGCGCTGCGGATGGAGCCCGCCGGGTTCTTCAGTCCGTCATGCAGCTCCAGCTGCGCGCGCGCGTCCTCCTCGGGAAGCTTGCGCGGCGCATTGGCCGCCACGGACTTGCCGGCCAGGAGCTTCAGGTCCGGAGGCAGGGCCTCCAGCAGCATCTCCCGCTCCGCGTCGGGAAGACCCGCCAGGGCCGGGCCGAGCACGCGCGCGCCCAGCCTGTCGCTCACCGTGAGCAGCTCTCGCTGCTGGAGCATGAGCACGTCGGAGAACTTGAAGCCCGCGGACTGCGAGGCGCTCGACTCCCGAGCCAGCGCCTCCTCCAGCTTCCACCGGACGATGTCCAATACTTGAGGCCGGACCTCGCGGGTCAGCTTCACGCGAGACGGCGGCAGGTGGACCCGCACCGCTTCCGCCATCGCGGAGGGCAGCGCGCGCAGCACCATCTCCATCAGCGCACCGCGCTCGCGCTGCAGCAGCGCGGCCAGGCGCTCCGGCTCCGCGCTCCACAACTGGCCGCGCCGGTCCTTCACCAGCCGCTTTATCTCCTGCACCAGCGCGGGGATGCGCTTGTCGCGGGGGATCTGCAGGATTTCCTGCGCGCGGTGGCGCAGCAGCTCACCTTCCTCCGTCGGGAGGTGCTCCATCGCCCCCAAGCTCTCCTGGCCGCCGAAGGTGACGGCGGTCAGGAGCAACATGCTCTGGCGCTTGTTGAGCGAGGTGAAGAACGAGTCCAAACGTCACCTCGCGGGCTTCCACGGACGCCCGCTGGGAGAAAGAAGGCGCCCCACCGGGAGGGGCGCGGAAGGCGTCAGGCCTCGGGCGGACGGACGCGGGGACGGGTGCCACGCGCCGCGGGCGCGCCGCCGGGGGAGCGCATGAACGACCACCCCGTCACGCCCATCATCACCACGATGAGCAGGAAGGCGCCCCCCAGCATGACCTTGAACTGGCTGGCGCTGGAGGCCGTCATCCGCAGGCCCAGCACGTCCTGCTGCCGGTTCTCGTCCGTCTTCTCCGCCTTGGGGCCCTGAGCCGCGGTCATCAGCACCGTCACCGCCTCCGGCCGCATCTCCGGCACGGCCGTGGCCACGAAGGCCTTCACGGCGGCCACTTCGATGGGCGCCTTGCCGCCCTCGACGATGCGGTACTTGATGAACACCGACGCGGACGGCAGCGGCTTGTTCTCCGGCTGCGTCAGGTCGTTGTTCTCCGGCACGCTGACGATGGCGCGTGCTTCCAACACGCCGTCAATCTGATTGAGCGCGTTGGAGACCTCGCCCGCCATGGCCTTGAGGAGCATGGCGCGCTCCTCCGTGGCGGTGGGCACCATGCTTCCCTTGGCGAAGTGCGACAGCCCCTTCTCCACGGGTCTGGGCAGCGAGTTGAGCTTGAGCAACTCCGCTGCCTCCGCGGCGTCCGTCTTGGGCACGGTGATCATGAACCGCACCTCGTTGCCGCCTTCCTCCTTCTCCTTCTTCGCGTTGATGCCGTTCTTGCTGAGCAGGACGTAGATTTCGTTGGCGTCCGCTTCACTCAGCTCATGTTGCAGCTCGATGTGACATCCCGTCACGAGCACGAGGGCGAGGAGCGGGGCGGCGAACGCTTGCGGTCGGCGAATCATGGGCACATTGAGCTTACTAGGGCCTCGGAAAACGCGGAAGGGCGCCCCCTCCAACTCGGAGAGGCCGCCCTTCATCCAAGCGCCACCGAGGACGGTGGACTGAATCAGACCTGCGTCTTGACGACGTCCTTGAGGCCGGTGGTGGCCTTCTCGACCACCTTGCTCGTCAGGTCCAACTGCTGGGTGTACTGGTACATGGACGCCTGGAGCGACAGCAGCTCGGCGTTGGAGAACTGCTTGCCGCTGGAGGCCTGGGAGATGATCTTCTCCAGGTTGCCCTGGCCCTTCTCCAGGTCGCCAATCACCTGCGACATCATGTCGGAGGCCTTGCCCGTCTTGCCCGTCTCCGTCTTGGCGGCGACAGGCTCCGCGGCCTTCGCGGAGACCGGCTGGGTGGCGGTGGCGCTGACCTTGTTCAGGGCCGCCTTCTCCGTCTTGTTGACGGTCTCCACCTGGCGGACGGCGTCCGTCTTCTGGGTCGCCTGCGCCGCCTGGGCCTTGTTCACGCCCTGGGCCGCGTCCACCTGGCCGGCGCCCTGCGCCTTGTCAGCGAGAACTCCGTCGAACTTCGACGCTCCCGCCTTGTTCGTCTGCTGGACGCCCTGATCCTGCAGCTTTTGCTGCGCCACCTGCGCCGCGGAGATGCCCGCCATCGGACCCGCCATGTGACAGCCTCCTTGCATCCGTCGAGGTAGGGGGAAGTTCCTCCTCCTCGTTCAAGAGTTCCTTGAGGCGGTCGATGGCGCGCGCATGAAGCCGCGACGCCCAGCTCTTCGACTGCCCGATTTCCGACCCCGCCTCTTCCAGCGTCCTGCCCTGGAAGTAGTACCCCTGAAGAAGCTTGCGCTCCTTCTCCGGGAGCTTCTCTATCGCCGCCCGCACCCGCGTCTTCAGCTGCTCCTGCTCCAGCCGGACATCCACCGGCAGCGACTCGTCGGTGTACCCGCCGTTGTCGGCCCCCTCCAGACTGGAGGCGAACACCATCGCCAGACCCTGCACCGCATCCGAGATGTCACTGACATCATCGTCGAATGAGCTGCCCCGGTTGCTTGAGCCCGACTCCCGGTCCGACAAATTGCCGAGATACGCCGCCGCCCGCTCGCCCACATACGCGTTGCGGGCGTCAGAACCCCTCAACACCCCCATCTTCCTCAAGCCGTCGAAGATGGCGCCCTTGATGCGGTAGTGGGCAAAGGTGAGGAAGTTGGCTCCCACCTTCGGGTCGAATCGTTCAGCGGCCTCCAGCAGTCCAATCTGTCCGTACGCCACCAGCTCATCCAGCTCCAGCTGGGCGTTGAACTGCTTGCGCACGGTCGCCGCGAGCGACCGAACGTAGGGGCCGTACTTGGTGAGAATGGCCTTCCTGTCTTCGCCCAGTGGCAAGCGCTGCTCACTCGGCCTTGGACCACAGCCGCTCGAGTACCTGGTTCAGCCTCGGGTCATCCTGCAGTGCGTCCGCGATCTTCGTGGTGAGGGAGGAGGACTTCATGCGCAGCTTCTCCTTCAGGACTTCGGCGACCAACGCCCGGGTCGCCTCTTCCTTGCTCTTGAAGCCCCCGTTCTTCAATCCGCGGGCGATGGCCATCGCCTGCGCGGCGACCGGATCCGCGGCCTGGGGGCCCTGGACGTTGCTGGAGCCTACCAGACCCGAAACGCCGACGAGAGACTCCGCCTTGTCCACCCGGGCGCCAAAGGCCGTGCCACCCGTGGGCGCCGCGGACGACGCCCCCTTCGCGCCGCCGGCGCGCCCCTTCCCACCACCGCGTCCAACGCCACCGACAGCCATGGGCGAAGCTCCCCTTCTGCCTCTACTTCTTCGCGGGAGGCAGGACTCCCGCTTCCTTCGCCTGGAGGAGCGCCTGCGCAAGACGGGCCCCGTCACCTTCGGGCTCCAGGTCGATGGCGGCCTTCAGCTCCTTGAGCGCCTCCGGCACCTTGCCGAGGAACAGGAGCGCCTCTCCCACATGCGCGCGCGGCAGGGACGCCTGCGGCGCCAGTCGCTGCGCGGAGCGGTAGGCCTGCAACGCCTTGTCGTGACGGCCCTGCGCGAACTCCACCGCGCCCAGCCCCAGCTGCGGAACCTCGCTCCTGGGCATCAGCGCCGCGGCGCCGGAGAAGATCTCCTTCGCCTTGTCGAACTGCCCCATGTCCAGCCACAGATAGCCGGCCTCCAGCAACACCATGGCCTGCTGGCGCCCCAAGGGGACCAGGCTGTTCGAGATCTCCGAGACGCTCTCCGCCATGGACTTCGCTCTTCCTTTCCTGGCCCGGGTTGGAGGGAAGCGGCGCCGCTCCCCTCCCCTCCGGGCTCGCGCCCGCCACGCCCCGAGGGCTTAGCGGACGTTGCTGATGGAGTTCTTGATGCAATCGTGCCGCGACTTCATCACGTTGGAAATAGCCGTGAAGGTCTGCGACTCCTGCTGGATGGCCGCCTGCAGGTTCAGCAGCTTGGAGTTCTCCGCCGCCATCTGGTTCAGCGAGAAGTTGCCGCCGACAGTGTCCGACGTGCTGGTGCCCAGCGCGCCCGTGCCCGGACCCGCGACACCACCACCGACGCCACCCGCCACGCCGCTGATGCCGGCCGCGACGCCGCCACCCATCGACGGGGCCACCGTGCCGCCGCCCATGCCGACCGCGGTGCTCATCACGCCCGCGTAGGGCGCGCTGCCAGAGCCCGCGTTGTTGGACAGGGTGTGAACCGAGGAGACCGCCGCGGACACAATCTGACCGCCCGGAATCATGCCGGCCACCGCGCCGACGCCCGTGCCCACCGCGCCCGCCGCGCTGTTCAGGCCGTTCTGAAGCCGAGCGCCGAAGCCCGTGTTCGGGGTCTGGCGCGCCGTCGTGACGTTGGTCGAGAGCCGGACGCCGGGACCCATCATGTTGTCGATCTTCGCCATTTCATCCTCCAGGCGCTGCGAGAAGTAGACAGAGCTCCCGGATGATCCAGTGCTCTTTCCCTGATTATCGGCCCAGCCCTCCGCCAGTTGCCTGTCCGTGGCGAAAAACCGCGACTCAACGGGAAAACCCCGTCATTTCCGACCCTTGGAACCCTTCGCCTCGGCGATCAGCCGCTCGCGGGTATCCACCAACAATTCCAGCAGCTGCTCGGCGTGGGTCAGCGCGGCCTGGGCCTTCTTGCCCGCGTCCACCTTGGGCCCCTTGAGGGCGGCCAGGCCGTCCTTCAGCGGGTCGAACAGCGCCCGGACGTCCTCCGCGGGGGTCGCCTCGAGCAGCGACTCGATTGCGGGGTACGAGGGCACGGGGAGCTCCTGGGACGGGGAGGGAGCGGAGGGCTTGGCTGACGGGGGCATCGCGGAGGGGGTCTCCTGTCGGGCCAGCGGCCAGGGGGCCGATGGACGCTTGCCGGCGTGACGCTAGGGGAAAAGCCCGTCCGCCCACAAGCCGCCTGAGGCCTGCCCTCGGGTCCACCCTGCCCATGGCCCACCGGCAGGGGAGGGGCCGGGCACGCGCCGACCTTGCCCCCCCAGCCCTGTCCCCTTCCACGGTCGCACCTAGCTTTTGGAACAGCGGAGGGACCGATTGCATCACGCACACCCCTCCGTCGCACTCACACAGGAGACTCTCCCATGAAGAAGCTGGTTGGGGTTTTCGCGGCGATGGCGCTGATGGGGTCCGGCGCGGCGATGGCGAACGATGACAAGACCAAGCCGCAGCAGGACCCTGCGGCCCAGGGTGGCTCGGGCACCTCAGGTACCGGGAGCACGCAGCAGGACAGCTCCATGCAGCAGGACAGCTCCATGGGGGGCTCTGGCTCCACCATGGGCTCCAGCGCCATGGGCCAGAAGGAGCTGAGCGGCAAGGTGGTGAAGGCCGAGAGCAGCAAGGTCTTCGTCCAGGACGCGCAGGGCGCGGTGGTGACGCTCGACATCGACAAGAGCACGACGTTCACCGACCCGACGCTCAAGAAGGCCAAGGACCTCAAGGAGGGTCAGGAGATCCGGGCCAGCTTCGAGGTGAAGGAAACGAAGAACATGGCCAAGAGCATCTCGCTGTCGGGCACTGGCGGCGCGGGCACGGACGTCATGACGCCTGACCCGACCATCAACCAGCCCGCCCCGGACACGGGCACCCAGGACCCGGGCGCCCCAATGGAGGAGCCGGGCACCGGCGGCTCCGGCATGGGGACCGACAAGAACAAGGACATGGGGACCGGCACCTCCGGGGACAAGAGCACCAGCCCCGACACGTACTGAGCCGACGGACCGGTACCCGTGACGCACGTCTTCCCCCGAGACGGGGATGAGCAGGGCCCGCGGCCTCCACAGGTCGCGGGCCCTGCTTGCGTTCACTTCATTCAGTATTGACTGAATGGTCTGAACGAACTAGATGCCGGGCGCCACCCTGGCCCTTCGCGGACGTCTGTCGCGCGCGGCCTCCTCGGGTGAGACGGAGGCCGGGAATGAAGGAGCTGGGCGCCGCGGAGCAGCGCTTCATCGAATCGATGGGGCTGTACTTCGAACGGCAGGGCAGCACGCGCATCGGCGGGCGCATCCACGCGCTCCTGATGCTGACGGACCAACCGCTGTCGCTCCAGCAGATTGCCCGCGTGCTCAAGGTGAGCGCGGCCTCCGTGTCCACCAACATCCGCGCCAGCATGGCGATTGGACTGGTGGAGCCCGCCAGCGTGCCCGGAGACCGGCAGCACTACTACGTCGTGAACAACGACGGCTGGGAGAGCCGGCTTCGCACCGCGGAGGACAGCGTGAAGGCGTTTGTCCGCGTGTGCCAGGAGGCCCTCCGCGCGCCGCAGCTCGCGCACAAGCAGCACCTGCTCGAGGCGGCGGACTTCTGTGAATTCTACCTGGCCGAAATGGCCGGCATCGCCGAGCGGTGGCGCGCCTCGCGCGGCGCCCGCCCCTCGCCCCGCACCCCCAAGGCATCGAAAGGACGCACCGCATGAACGCCGCAGTCGCGCAATCTCCCATCGTCTCCATCACCAACGTGACCAAGGACTACACCCTCGGCAAGGTGGTCGTCCCGGCGCTGCGAGGCGTGGATCTCCAGGTGCATCCCGGGGAGTTCATCTCCATCGCCGGCCCGTCCGGCAGCGGCAAGACGACGCTGCTCAACCTCATCGGCTGCGTGGACACCGCCACGTCGGGTGTCGTCAGCGTCGCCGGCCAGGACACCAAGCAGCTCACGGAGCGGCAGCTCACGCACCTGCGCCTGCACACCATCGGCTTCATCTTCCAGAGCTTCAACCTGGTGTCGGTGCTCAGCGTCTTCCAGAACGTGGAGTTCCCGCTCCTGCTCCAGCGCAAGCTGGACAAGAACCAGCGCAAGGAGCGGGTGAATCAGCTGCTGGAGCAGGTGGGCCTGGCCCATCACGCCAAGCACCGCCCCAACGAGCTGTCCGGCGGCCAGCGTCAGCGCGTGGCCGTGGCGCGCGCGCTCGTCACCCGGCCCCAACTGGTGCTGGCGGACGAGCCCACCGCCAACCTGGACTCGGTGACGGGCCAGCACATCATCGACCTGATGAAGGAGCTGAACCAGAAGGAAGGCACCACCTTCATCTTCTCCACCCACGACGCCAAGGTGATGAACCACGCGAACGCCGTGGTGCGTCTGGCGGACGGCAAGATCCTGGACCGGCTGACCCCCTCCGAGGCGAAGCGGGCCCTCGCCGTGGGCGCGGAGGGTCACTGACATGGGCCAGCTCCGGTTGCTGATGCAGGTGGCCTTCCGCAACCTGTTCACCAGCAAGATCAACATCCTCATCGGCGGCATCATCTTCTTCGGCACGTTGCTGGTGGTGGTGGGCGGCGCGCTGCTCGACAGCATGGACAGCGCGATGAGCCGCAGCATCATCGGCAGCGTCGCGGGCCACCTCCAGGTCTATTCGGACGACTCCAAGGACGAGCTGAGCCTGTACGGCGGCATGAGCGGAGAGCCGGACCTGGCGGTGCTGGACGACTTCAGCCGCATCAAGCCCGTCCTGGAGAAGCACCCCAACGTGAAGACGGTGGTGCCCATGGGCACCAGCGGCGCGCTCATCACCTCCGGCAACACGGTGGACCTGACGCTCGCGCGCCTGAGAGACCTCTACAAGAAGCGCGCGGAGGAAGGCGAATCCCCTGCCCTTCGCGCGAACATCGACAGCGTCAAGTCACACGTGCGGCAGATGGTGTCGCTCATGGAGGAGCAGCGCAACAAGAGCCGCGAGCTGCTCAGCTCCGCCGCCGTGGACCCGGTGGAGGTGGAGGCCCTGGCGCGCGCTCGCACCGATGCGTTCTGGGACACCTTCGAGCAGGACCCGTTCGCCTCGTTGGAGTTCCTGGAGAACCGGATCGCCCCGCAGCTTCCGGACGGCGACCTCCTGGACATGCGCTACGTGGGCACGGACCTGGACTCCTTCCAGCGCACCTTCGACCGCATGGAGATTGTCGACGGTCAGCCGGTGCCCCAGGGCAAGCGCGGCATGCTGCTGTCCAAGTTCTATTACGAGAACTTCCTCAAGCTGAAGACGGCGCTCCGGATGGACAACATCAAGCAGGAGCGGGACCTCAACCAGAAGCGCATCGACACCGACCCGCAGCTGCAGCGCTGGGTGAAGGAGAACCAGACGCAGCCACGGGAGATCCTCTTCCAGCTGGACCCCATCAAGACGGGGCAGGCGGTGGAGCGGCTGCAGAAGGTGCTCGGCAGCAAGGAGGCCTCCCTGGAGAAGCTCCTGTCGGAGTTCCTCACCACCACCGACGACAACTTCGACACGCGCTACCAGCAGTTCTACGCGGAGCTCGCGCCGCTGTTGGAGCTGTACCGCATGCGCATGGGTGACAACCTCACCATCACCGCCTTCACGCGCACCGGCTACGTGCAGAGCATCAACGTGAAGATCTACGGCACCTATCAGTTCAAGGGGCTGGAGAAGTCCGCCATGGCCGGCGTCATCAACCTGATGGACCTGATGTCCTTCCGGGAGCTGTACGGCTACCTCAGTCCGGACCGCAAGGCGGAGATCGCCGAGCTGCAGAAGAACAGCGGCCTGAAGGCGGTGGACCGCGCCAACGCCGAGGAGGCGCTCTTCGGCGAGGAGAGCGGCAACACGCTGGTGGCGGAGGCCACGCCGGGACTCATCGAGGACTCGAAGGCGTTCGAGGGTGCCCTGGGCTCGCTGCGCCGGGACGACCTGGCCTCGCGCGTCTACTCCCAGCAGGAAATCGAGCAGGGCGTGGCGCTCAGCGCGGCCATCATCCTCAAGGACCCCGAGCAGCTCCAGCAAACGATGGAGGAATTGAAGCAGGCCTCCACGGCGGCGGGACTGAAGCTCCGCGTGGTGTCGTGGCAGCAGGCCGCGGGCCTCATCGGCCAGTTCGTGTTGATGGCGAAGCTGGTGCTCTACTTCGCCGTCTTCATCATCTTCATCGTCGCGCTGGTCATCATCAACAACGCGATGATGATGGCCACCCTCCAGCGCGTGCGCGAAGTCGGGACGATGCGGGCCATCGGCGCGCAGCGATCCTTCGTGCTGAGCATGGTGCTGGTGGAGACGGTGCTGCTCGGCTTCGTGTTCGGCGTGGGTGGCGCGCTGCTCGGCAGCGGCATCATGAGCGCGCTGGGCAGCGCCGGCATCCCCGCCGGCAACGAGGCGCTGTACTTCTTCTTCTCCGGTCCCCGCCTCTACCCCACGTTGAGCGCCGGCAACCTCATCGCGGCCTTCGTGATTGTCCTCCTGGTGTCCGCCATTTCCACCCTCTATCCCGCGTTCCTCGCGACGCGGGTGTCGCCTCTCCAGGCGATGCAGACGGACGAGTAAGGCCATGTTCCAACTCTTCCTCATCGCATTCCGAAACCTCGGCACCCACCGGCGGCGCACGCTGCTGCTGGGCGGCGCCATCGCCGGCGTCACCGCGCTGCTCGTCATCCTCATGGGCCTGTCCACGGGCATGAAGGAGACGATGCTGCGCTCCGCCACCACGCTCGCCACCGGCCACGTCAACGTGGGCGGCTTCTTCAAGGTCACCGCCGGCCAGGCCGCGCCGGTGGTGACGGCCTACCCCAAGATTCTCGAGCTGGTCCGCAAGGAGGTGCCGGAGCTGGACTACGCCGTCCAGCGCGGGCGCGGCTGGGCGAAAATCGTCAGCGAGTCCGCCTCCATGCAGGTGGGCGTGGGCGGCATCGACGTGAAGGACGAGCCGGGCTTCCGGCAGGTCCTGCAGATCCACGAGGGCAACCTGGACGGGCTGAACGAGCAAGGCACGGTGCTCCTGTTCGAGAAGCAGGCCAAGCGGCTCCAGGTGAAGGTGGGCGACACCGTCACCGTCTCCGCCCCCACCATGCGCGGCACCAACAACACGGTGGACGTCCGCGTCGCGGCCATCGCCACCGACGTGGGCATGATGAGCGACTTCAACGTCTTCGTCCCGTCCAACACGCTGCGCTCGCTGTACCAACTGCGCGACGACACCACGGGCGCCCTCTATCTGTACCTCAAGGACGTGAACCAGGTGCCCGTCGTCCAGGCGCGGCTGCGCACGGTGCTGGCGGACGCGGGCCACCAGCTCATGGACAATGACCCTCGCGCCTTCTGGATGAAGTTCGAGGTCGTCAACCGCGAGGCGTGGACCGGACAGAAGCTGGACATCACCAACTGGGAGGATGAGCTGTCGTTCATCACCTGGACGCTCACCGCGCTCAACGGGCTGACCGGCATCCTCATCTTCGTGCTGCTGGTCATCATCGGCGTGGGCATCATGAACACGCTGTGGATCGCCATCCGGGAGCGCACCCGGGAGATTGGCACGCTGCGCGCCATCGGCATGCAGCGCACCCGGGTGGTGGCGATGTTCCTGTTCGAGGCGATGACGCTCGGGGCGCTGGGCACCCTGGCGGGCGCGCTCATCGGGCTGGCCGTCTGCCTGGGCGTGGACGCCGCTCACGTGGGCGTCCCGGCGGCCGTGGCGATGTTCATCATGTCGGACCGGCTGCACCTGGTGGTGAACGCGGGCTCCGTCGTCGGCGCCATGGTGTTCATCACCACCTGCACCACGCTCATCTCGCTGATTCCCTCCTTCCTCGCCGCGCGCCTCAAGCCGGTGACGGCGATGCACCACATCGGATGAAATCCATGAGCCTCAAGAATCTGCTGTCCGCCGCGGCGCTGTCCGTGGCCATGTTGTCCGCGCCCGTGGCGCTGGCCCTGGAGCCGGCCGCCATGACGCAGATGCTGGCGACCATCGATGACCGTCAGCGCAACGGTGGCGACTACAAGTCGCTCATCTACATGGAGCAGAAGGAGAAGGACAAAACAGACAACGTGCGCGAGGCGTTCGTCTACCGGCGCGACGCGGACGACAAGCTGATGATCCTCTTCAGCAAGCCCAAGACGGAGGCGGGCAAGGGCTACCTGAGGATGGACAAGAACCTCTGGAGCTACGACCCCAACGTGGGCAAGTGGGAGCGTCGCACCGAGCGCGAGCGCATCGCCGGCACCGACAGCCGACGTGCCGACTTCGACGAGTCCCGTCTGGCCGAGGAGTTCGACCCGGCCTACGAGGGCGAGGCGAAGCTGGGCAAATTCACCGCCCACAAGCTGCTCTTGAAGGTGAAGCCCAACGTGGACGTGGCCTATCCCCTGGTCAAGATGTGGATAGACAAGGACACGAACAACATCCTCAAGCGCGAGGACTACGCCCTGTCCGGCCGGCTGATGCGCACCGCGCTCTATCCGCGCTGGAAGAAGATCTTCAGCGAGTCCAAGGGCGCCGACGTCTGGTTCCCCGAGGAGATCCGCTTCTACGACGAGGTGGAGAAGGCCAACTCCACCATCATCCTCATCAAGTCCGTGGACCTGCGCCCGCTGGAGGCCAACCTCTTCACCAAGGCCTGGCTCGAGAGCAAGAGTCGATGAGCCCGCGCAACCTCACCCTGGCCACGGCCCTGTCCGTGGTCCTCGCCGGCACCACCGCGCTCGGGCAGTCCGAGCGGCCGGACGAGAATGCCCTCTTCGGGGGCGAGGACGACAAGCCCGCCCAGGCCGACACGCCCGGGGAGCCTCCCACGACGGGGCGTCCCAGTGACGACGAGGTGTTCGGCGAGGACCCCGCGCCGTCCGCGGGAGCAGACGCGAGCAACACGGGCGACGCGACCGAGCGGCAACCGCCGCTGACCCCGGCTCCGCCCGAGCCGGGAGACCGGGACTCGCAGGCGCTGTCGGGGCCGGGGACGCGCAGCGCCTTCGATTCCGATGAGGCCGTGGACGACCCGCTGAAGATTGGCGGGCAGTTCTACATGCGCGGCTTCGCGGCGGCGACGGAGGGGACGTCGTTCGGTGACACGTCGTTCTCCGCGCCCACCCTGGTGGACGGGTACTTCGACGCGCGGCCGATGGACCGGCTGCGCGGCTTCGTGGTGGGGCGGTTGAGCTACGACCCCACCGTGGCCACGCAGACGGGCACCACGACCAACAACACGCCGTCCAATCCTCGCGTGCTGCTGGACCAGGCCTGGCTCCGCTTCGATATCGAACGGACCCTGTTCCTCACCATCGGCAAGCAGCATGTGAAGTGGGGCACGGGGCAGATATGGAACCCCACCGACTTCCTGTCACCGCAGCGGCGCAATCCGCTGGCCTTCGTGGACCTGCGCACCGGCGTGTCCATGTTGAAGGTCCACGTTCCCTGGGAGGCGAAGGGCTGGAACTTCTATGCCATCGCGGTGATGGATGACCTGGGCACCGATGCGGGCGCGCTGCTCGACAACACGGGAGGCGTTCCGCCCCCCGTGGAGGCCGACCCGGTCAACCGCCTGAGCCGTATCGGTGGGGCGCTGCGCGCGGAAGTCGTCCTCGGGCCCGCCGAGTTCGGCGCCAGCGCCGTGGCACAGCGGGGTCGCAAGCCGCGCTTCGGGTTCGACGTGTCCTCGGCTCTGGGTCCCATCGATGTCTACGGAGAAGTAGGCATCAAGAAGGGCACCGAGCGCCCCTTGTACCGAATCCCCGCCGGAACCACGTACGAGGAGATCATCAAGGACACGTCGCTGGTGGAGGCCTATGTCCCCTCGGGGCTCACGCCACAGGTGACGGGTGGCGCCAACTACAGCTTCCCTTACGGCGACAACGACATCGCAGTGCTGGGCGTGGAGTACTTCTACAACTCGACGGGCTACACGAGCTCCTTCGGCTATCCGTACCTGATCGCGGAGGACGCCTTCCAGCCGCTGTATCTGGGCCGCCACTATGGTGCCGCGTACCTGTTCCTGGACCGGCCCGGGTCGCTCGAGCGCACGTCCTTCAACTTCTTCACGCTCAGCAACCTCTCGGACAAGTCGTACATCAGTCGGATCAACGTCACCCACCGCGCCCTCAGCTACCTGACGGTCGAGGCCTATGGCGCCGTTCACTACGGCCACAAGGGTGGTGAGTTCCGACTCGGCTTCTCGGTGCCCGACGTCGACGTCAACGGGGAGACCGTTCATGGCCGCACCCTGGCGGCGCCCACCTTCGAGTTGGGCGCGGGGTTGCGCATCAGCATCTGACGCGGACACCTCGCGCAGTGGAGCTTCAGGGACCGCGTCTCCTATTCCCGGGGACGCGGTCCTTTCTTTTCGGGGGCAGGTCGCCGCCCGGGCGGGCCAACGAGGGGCGCTTGGGCCGACGAGGTGCCGGAGAATTCATGCAGTGAACATCCTTCCGGCATGCACCTGTGGATCGCCATCGCCGCCGGATTGAGCCTCGCGCAGGGTCAGAGCGAGGCGCCCTACCCTTCCCCCACGGATCCGTCCAACAGGGGCCCCGCGGCTTCGGCCCTGCGGGATGCGAACGAGCAGGCCGCCGAGGCAGCGGACGGCGCATGGCTCCCTCCCAACTACGTCCTTCAATCTCCGATGGCGGATGGGACGGCGCCCTATGGGCCCTACAGCATCACGCCTGCTCTTCCGGATGGCGATGCCCCGTCGACTTCCGGCGAAGTGGCTATCGACGAAACGTATCGGAACTATGAGCCCATCCCCGCCGAGGTGCCGGAAGGCACGGGGGGCAGTGGGACGGATGACTCCGATGCTTCATCAACGACCTCGGGGACGACAGGCGGAGATGCCCCGGGCGTGGGTGGTTCGGGCAATGTGACAACAGGACAGGGGGCGGGCTCGGATGACTCGGGTGATGCTCGGGTTTCGCAGCCAGGTGGCTCGAACACCGAGGCCGTGGCTCCGTCGTCGGCATCGCAGGCTGGCGGGCTGGATGGAACGGCCGGCACGGCGCCGCAGACCCCGATTCCGAGCGGACAGGACTCGTCCGACGTTTCAGGCACGGACAGCGCTGGCCAGACAGGAATCGGTGGTTCTGGCACGGATGCCACGACGCAGCCCAGCACTCAGGGCTCGACCGGCGACTTGGACACGAGCGGGACGACGGCTCCCGTGGATCCCATGGGGACTGGCGGCTCGGGTACGAGCACGACGACGCAGCCCGATAATCAGGGCGCGACCGGTGGCTCGGGCACGAGCACGACGACGCAGCCCGTCAACCCGGGCACGACCGGCGGCTCGGGCACGAGCACCACGACACAGCCCGATAATCAAGGCGCGACGGGGGGCTCCGGCACGGAGGCCACGACACAGCCTGATAACCAGGGCGCGACGGGGGCCACGACACAGCCTGATAGCCAGGGCGCGACGGGGGCCACGACACAGCCTGATAGCCAGGGCGCGACGGGGGGCCCCAGTACGGAGGCCACGACACAGCCTGATAGCCAGGGCGCGACCGGTGGTTCCGGCACGGAGGCCACGACACAGCCTGATAACCAGGGCGCGACGGGGGGTTCCGGCACGAGCACGACGACACAGCCTGACAGCCAGGACTCCCTTGGTGGCTTTGGGCCCACTGAAACAGAGCAACTCGATGGACAGGGCGGCGCGGGCGCGTCGGGCGACACATCGACCGCGCCGGCTCAACCGCAGCAACAGTCTTCCGTGAGCGGGCAGCAGAATGGAAACACCGCCGCGAACCCTTCGGCCCAGGCCACCGAGCCCGCCACGGACGCGGAGGTGACCCAACTGCGGAATCGCCTTCAGCAACTCGAGGAAGAACTCAAGACACGCGACACCCAGATTGAACAGAACGCCCAGGCCACCCAGCAGCAAGTCGACACGTTCGGCGAGCGCGCGGTCGAAACCGAGCGCTCACGTCAGCAGCGGCTCGCCGCAATCCAGAGCGCGGGGGAGTGGATGCTCGCGGCGGATGCCGCGCTCCAACAGGGCGAAGACGATGTCGGCAACGCGCTGGACATCGCCGACAGCGCCTTCGCCAGCGTCCGCGACAGCGCCGCCGAGTTCGGCCAGGGGACTGTCATCGTTCATGCTGAACGCGCCCGCGCCCTGATCAACCTCGCCCGCGACGCAGCCGGACGCAGCGACACGTATTCCGCGCGACGCGCACTGCAAGATGCCGGCGTCGAACTCAGCCTCGCTCGCAGCGCCAGCCTCGGCAGGTCCGGCACGGGCAACTCGTTGCTCACTCCGTGAAGCCAGCCTCGGCAGGTCCGGCACGAGCAACTCCCTGCTCGCGCTGTGACACCAGCCTCGGCAGGTCCGGCACGGGCAACTCGCTGCTCACTCCGTGACGGCGGCCTCGGCACGTCCGGCACGGCCAACTCCCTGCTCGCGCCGTGACACCAGCCTCGGCAGGTCCGACACGGGCAACTCGTTGCTCACTCCGTGACGCCGGCGAAGCACCTGGCTCACGAACGAAGCGACCGCACAACGCAGCACCTTCCGCGCACGACACCGGCGAGGCGCCTCACTCACGAGGCGCCTCAACCGATGGTGCGACCTGACGCTCACGGCGTCTCGCGGAAGATGAGCAACCCTCGTGACGAATCCGTCGCGTACACGTACCCATCCCCGGGAACGTTCACGCTGTTGAGCCCCTCGAAGAACGAGATGCCACGGCCAGCATCCGTCTCACGCCAGGTGTTGTAGTACGCCACCTGCCGCGGCACGCTCGGGTTGCTCACGTCCAGCACGCGCAGGCCATCCTGATAGTGCGCCACGTAGAGCTTCGCTCCCGACAGCGCCAGCGCGCGGATGGAAACCTCCGGACGAATCCGGAACTCACCCACCTGGAGCACGTTCGCCGGAGACGCGACATCCAGCACAGTCAGGTGCGCGTCCCAGTCCTCGCCAGCGGAGAAGGCCAGCGTGCGGTCACCCACCGTGCCCACCGCCACCGTGCGCGACGTGCCACCACTGAACCGCCCCAGCAGCTTCGGCGTCGACGGCGTGGTGATATCCGACACCGTCACGCCGTAGGTCCAGTTGCTCACGTACAGGCGATTGCCCACCGCCATCACATCCATCGGCACTTCGCCACCCTGCGGCTGCGCGCCCTCGACGAAGTAACGGTCCACCAGCTTCGGCTGCACCGGCGTCGTCACGTCGAAGATGAGCACCTCTCCGTTGGGCGCGGGCGACGCCGCGAACAGGAGGTTCCCCTCCACCGCCAGCGACACCACCTCCACCGCCGGGTCCGCCAACGCACGCAGGAAGGCGGGCGCCGCCGGATTCGCCACGTTGTAGAGGGCCAGGCCATTCTTCTGGCTCGCGACGAAGAGCGTGGTGCCCTTCACCGCCACGTCCGTGTAGACGTCGTTGCCCGGATTGCCCTCGCCCACCCGCCGCGCCTCGGCCGGGTTGGTCACGTCGAAGACGAAGAAGCCCTCGGGGCCCGCGGGCACATAGGCGTAGCCACCCGACACCGTCAAATCCCGCGCGGCGCCGCGCGGCAACGCGAGCTCCTTCACCAGCTCCACGCCCGACGACTCGCCTTCGCCCGCGTTGCGCTCCAGGCGAGCCCCCTTGAAGGTGCCCTGCAGGTCCAGCGCTCCGTCCACACACCGACGGAACGTTCCCTCCAGCTTCGTCGGCGCACTCGCCTCGCAACCCGCGAACGCGTAACGCACCGTGCGGCCGTACGTGTCCACCACGTCGGCGGCCAGATAGAAGGTGTCCTCCGTGAGCTGCTGCTCCGTCACCGACAACCCCAGAATCTGGGCCCCTGAACCGCCCGACAACTTCAGCGCTCCCGCGGAGCCCGAGCCGTCGTTCAGTTCAACATTGACGTTCCACACCCCGGTGGACTGCACCGAGGCGAGGCTTGAACGCTGACAGGCCGACAGGTTGATGGCGGCAAGATGACACTCCGCCTTGTTCTTGGAGTCGTCGTCCTTGCCGCAACCCAGGGCGAGGACCAGCGTGCTGCTCAGTAGGAAGAAGCGTCTCATGGCCCGTATGCATACCGGGCGTTGGAACCCAACGAAAGCCCTTCCCTCTTTCTCCCCAAGGGAGCGGCGACGTCCACCGCCCGGCAAGTAAACGAAAAGAAATTATCGAGGCGCTTGTATAGGCTCACTCCTGAGAGCGAGCCTCCTAGGAAGCACCTGTCTCGCCAGTACCCCACCCCAAGAGGTGACCTTCGTGAACCCCCGTCTCCTCGCTGCCGCCGCGCTGACCCTGCTCCTCCCGGAGCTGGCGTTGGCCCAGGTCTTCGTCGTGCCTCGTCGCCCGGGCAAGACGCCGGTGAACAGCTTCGAGTTCGAGTGGCGGCACGTCGACATCCTCGTGGGCCCACAGGCCACCGGGGTCGCCAAGCCTCCTGACAGGACGGCGCATGAACAGCCGCCCGAGGCACAAGGGGGAGCCAACCCCGACGCGCCCACCACCCACCCCCAGACCGGCGACACGAAGTCAGTCCCGGCGGATCCCCCCACCGGCGCCGACCCCTCCACCACCCTCTCCCCCAGCCCCGCACCTCAGCTCGCGGAGCCGCAGGACTCGGGCACGCCTCCCACGGGAGCCGTCGCGGACAACGAGGACGGCGGCACGCCTCCCTCGGGCGCCACCGCGGGCGTCACGGGCGGAGAGGACGGCGGCACGCCCCTGAGCAGCGCGCTCGGAGACGGCGGCCCGGCCCTCGGCAGCGGGCCCGCGCTCGGTGGCCCCGCGCTGGGCGGCAACCCCGACGGCGGCTTCAACTACACCTATGCGAAGTCGCTAGGCGCGAAGGCCGGCGGCGTGCGCTTCTACTTCTACGAGCGAGAGCGCGTCGTCGCCGAGCGCGCCGCGCCGCTCATCGAAGAGGCGTACCGGTACCTGGTGGACACCTTCCAGTACGTCCCCACGGAGACCTTCCCGTACATCCTCTACAGCAGCTACCAGGAATTCCTTCAGACGAACCTCTTCCCGCTGTCCGAGGGAACCCTGGGTGTCACCAGCACCGAGGACCTGAAGCTCACGCTGCCGTACCTGGGTGATCACCGACTCTTCGAGGAAATCAGCACCCACGAGCTCGCGCACCAGTTCACCATCCAGAAGACGCGCACCGTGGCCGAGCAGGCCAAGGTGTTCGGCGACCCCCTCCAGGCGATTCCGCTGTGGTTCATCGAAGGTATCGCCGAGTTCTACGCCAAGCGCGGCATGGACCCCGAGGCGGAGATGCTCGTCCGGGACCTGCTCGTCAATCCGGACCTCTACAAGGGCTACGCCTTCCTCGACTTCTTCTCCCCCGGGCCCTACGGCTACCTGTGGATCTACAAGGTCGGTCAGGTGCGCGTGGCCTTCCTCGAGGAGGAGTACGGCAAGGGCTTCATCCAGCGCGTGCTGGAGGACTCGCCCCGGCTGGTGGGCGGCTCGAAGGACTCCCCGTCGCTCAAGTTCGAGGAGCTGCTGGAGCGCCTGACGGGGGATGATCCGAAGCGGCTGTCCGCGCGGTTCGAGAACTGGCTGAAGCGCCGGGCCTACAAGACGTACCTCGGCTCGGAGCAGTCCGCGCCCGCGCTGGACCTGCTCGACAAGGCCCCGGGCTACATCACCGCGATGTCCAGCTCGCCGGACGGCACCCTGCTGGCGCTGCGCACCATCGTCCCCGAGACCGGCGAGAGCCGGCTGTATGTGATGGACCCGCGCGCGCCGGACAAGGCGGTGAAGGTGGCCGGTGACGGCGTGCCCGGCGTGGAGTCGCTGCACCCCATCTCCGGCCGCAGCTTCGCGCTGTCCAAGGACAAGCTGGCCTTCGTCGCCGAAATCACCGGTCGCGACATCATCTACGTGCAGGACTACAAACACACCGTGGAGAAGCGCGCCAACGACGTGCTGGTGCGACGCAACCCCATCCGCACCGGCATCGACCGGGAGGTGGGCACGTCGGTGCAACTGGAGGTGGGCGACCGCAAGGCCTACCGCATCGACAAGCACGGCATCCTCGCGGCGTACTCGCCGGCCCTCTCGCCGGATGGGCGCTACGTGGCCTTCATCGGCATCCAGGACGAGGGCCTGCGCGACGTCTACGTCATCGACCTGAACGCGAGCCCGGACGCCAAGCCCCTGCAGCTCACCGACGACGTGTTCTCCGAGCGCCAGGTGACGTGGGGCCCCGCGGGCATCGTCTTCACGTCGGACGCCACGTCGCACCGCAAGTTCAACCTCTTCCGAGTGAAGCTGGACGCACCCCGCCAGGTGGAGCGGCTGACGAGCGAGGAGCGAGACCACGCGGACCCGCTGGCCCTGGTCGACGGCCGCGTGTTCTTCACCGCCTTCAACAACAGCAGCTCCGACCTGCACGAGCTGATGGCGGATGGGCGAATCGTGCGCCGTACGGACCTGACCACCGGCGTCTTCGAGCCGGGCCCCGGCCCCGAGGGTGGCCTGTGGATGCTCTTCCACGTGTCGGGTGAGCGGAAGCCCGCGGTGCTCAGGCCTCCGCGCATGCTCGCGCTCGACGTGGCGCCGGAGCCTCCTCCGGAGCCGCCCAACCCGCTGGCGGTGCGCCCGCTCACGGATGCGCAGGCGTACGAGCCCTTCGCGAGAAAGAACCTGGAGTTCGGCCCCATCTTCGGCTTCGCGGGCGCGGGCGGCGGCGGCTTCGTCGGTCAGCTCTTCGCGGCGGCGAGCGACCGCATGAGGGACCACCAGTTCATCCTCACCCTGGCGGTGTACGGCAGCTTCGATTTGACGGACGGCTACATGCTGTACATCAACGACGCGGGCCGGACGACGTGGGGCGGCGGTCTGTTCCAGTCGCTGCGCTTCCGCGTGGACCAGACGTTCGACGACCTGCCCGTCTTCTTCACGTCGGCGGAGCGGTACTTCGGCGCGCTCGGCAGCCTGCGCTATCCCCTGAGCACGTTCTTCTTCGTCCAGGGCGACCTGAGCATGGGCGGAACCAAGTACTTCCTCGACGACCAGACCGAGTTCCGCCTCTTCTTCGCGGACCGCAACGAGGCCAACCGGGAGCTGCTGTCGCTGTGGAACGCGAAGAACGGCTCCATCCGCTTCCAGACCGAGCTGAGCGGACAGGTGGGCTACGACAGCCTCAAATACCACTACGCCACCGGTCCGCTGTCGGGCAGCTCCGCGTTGTTGGAGATGACGCTGGGCGTGCAGCCCTTCGACAGCGAGGCCTACGGCAACCTCCGGCTGGATGCCGAGCGCTACTTCCCCATCTACGGCCGCACCCACCTGTTCCTGCGCGGCGGCGCGGGTACGACGCTGGGCGGACGCTACGCGCGCTCCTACTTCCTGTCGTCGTTCGACACCCTGCGCGGCGTGAACTTCGGCGACGAGCGGTGGCTGCTCGGCCGCAACTTCACCTACGCCACGCTGGAGCTGCAGCTGCCCCTCAACGACATCATCCGCGTGGCCTTCCTCAGTGATTTGGAAGCCATCGCGGCGATGGACGTGGGTGGCGTGGGCAACAGCGCCGAGGACCTGTGGGACCACCGCGTGCTCAACGCCGTCGTCGGTGTGAACCTGGCGCTGGGGCCCCTGCTGCTGCGGCTGCACTTCGGCAGGCCGCTCGACATCGGCGCCAAGGCCGGCAAGCCGGACTCCGGCTGGGTGACGAACTTCTCGCTGGGAATCGCCGGCCTCAACGGCTTCTTCGACCAGGGGAACACCGGCGCGACGAACAACGGCCCACCCCAGGGCGGGTCCCCCGCGCTGATGCCGGCGCAGGGTGGTGGCTACACCTCGCCTCGGCACTGAGGCGACAAGGCCGCCCCCGCTCCCTTCATCGGGTGAGCGGGGGCTGGTGATGCTTGGGGACGCGGCGTCAGGACTGCGCGGCCACGAGCGCCGCGTTGGCCTTCGCCATGGGCCCGCCGTCATTGGGGATGCGCTCGAAGTCACCGCGCAGCGCCTTGATGGCGAACTTCTCCAGGTCGATTTCCCGGCGCGAGCGGATGCCCAGCGCGCGCAAGGGAGCGGACAAGGGCCCGAAGCCGAAGACGCCGTGCTGGAGGAGGACTCCCGCGGCCACGGCGCTCAGCACCCGCCACCGGCCGCCATCCTTCTTGCCCAGCAACAGGCCCAGCGCCCCCATCGCGGCCGTGCCCACCATGACGGCGCGGTTGAGGTCCCACTCGCGCTCCAACCGTTGGAGGTAGCGACTCATCTCCGGCCGGTCCGCGTGCGTCGCCATGTGCCGCACGCACGCCTCTACATGCTCGTCGATACGGCGGTTCACCATCAGCGGCGTGTGATTGCGGGCGGAATCAGACGACTGGTTCCAGGTCTCCATCGCGGGCGTCTCCCTGTCGCGGCGCTCCCCTCTTCCTGAAGAAGCTAGGCCCGACGTTCCGCGTCGGGAACAGCGGTGGGAAGAAGGGAAGAAGGCTTCCCTGCCTGCCCGCCTGCCCCACCAGGGAGGCTCGCGTGCGACGCAGCTCCTTCTCAAGAAGCCCTCACGCCGACCCAGGGGTCGACGGGTCCTCAGCCCTCCAGGGTGAAGCAAATGACCGGACCAGGAAGGGAAATCCCTTTCATCAACTACCCACCCCACGGCGTCTCAGGGCACTGGCTTCGTTCACTTTCGAGCGGCGCACGTCTCCCTCCATGAGGCACGAGCCTTGCTCAACACCCGGCGATGACTCGCTCACGACTCTTGCTCTGCCTTCCGGTGATGTGGCTGTGGGCTTGCGGCTCTGGAGCCCCGTCCTCGCCCACTCAATCGCCTCCCGTCATCATCGAGGAGCCGCCTCCAACAAATCCGCCCGTGGAACCTCCGCCGGTGGACCCGCCCCCCGTGGACCCTCCGCCCGTGGGCCCGCCTCCGGTGGACCCGCCCCCCGTGGACCCGCCTCCGGTGACGCCCGAGGCCCAGCGGCCCTTCACGATGCCAGCCTTGCAAGCGAGCGTGCCCGAGTACGAGCTCATCATCCCCGAGGCGGCGATGAAGAAGTTCGAGGCGGACGTGTGGACGCCGGAGCAGGACGCCGTCTTCAAGGCGGGCGGGACGACGTATCAGGTGAAGGTGCGCCTGCGAGGTGCCTCCGCGCGCTACTTCCCGAAGAAGAGCTGGAACGTGAGCTTCGAGAAGGACGCCCGGTTCGAGGGACGCACGTCACTCAACCTCGTGGCCGAGTACGCCGATGCGACGATGCTGGCGGAGAAGATGGCGTTCGACTTGATGGCCGCGATGCGCGTGCCCGCGTCCAAGGCGACCTACGTGCGCCTCAAGCTCAATGGCCAGTACCAGGGCGTGTTCCTGGACATCGAGCAGGTGAACAAGGCCTTCCTCAAGGCCCACGCCTTCGCGGACGACGATGCCACCATCTACCGGTGCGGCTGGAAGGACTGCGAGCTGAAGACGTGGAAGGTGCCCTACCAGGGTGACTGGACGAAGAAGACGAACGAGCAGCAGCCGGACGACGCGCTCCTCGCCATGCTGGACGTCATCAACCACACGCCGGAGCCCCAGTTCGCCGAGGCACTGGAGAAACACCTCCAGCTCGAGCACTACCTGCGCTCCATGGTCCTGGACGCGTTGATGTCCAACAACTTCGTCGAGGACTCGGAGAGCTACTTCATCTACGACCGGGCCGTGGCGAAGTGGTCCTACGTGCCCTGGGACCTCAACAACGTGGACGCGCGCTGGTGGTACCTCAATCCCGTGGAGGGAATGAGCACCAGCTCCAACAACATGCGCCACCCGCTGTTCAACTTCACGCTGACGGACGCGTGGACGGAGAGGATGTACCTGCAGCGCAAGACGGAGACGCAGTCCTATCCCGGCTACCTGCCCGTCTTCTCCAACCTGGGCACGCGCGTGCTGGCCAACCCCGCGCTGCGTGAGCAGTTGGGCGCGCGGCTCGACAAGGCGCTCGACGAGCTGTTCACCCCCGAGGTGATGAACCCGTACATCGACGCGCTGCACGCGCTCATCACCCCGCACATGCGTGGAGCCCCGTACACCGACTTCGCCCAGTTCCAGGCGGGCCGCGACTACATGAAGCGCTACGTGAAGGAGCGCCGGACCTTCGTGGAGAAGGACTGGGCGCGGCTGAAGGCCCAGGGCTCGCCCCTGGTGTTCGAGGCGTTCGACCCGGTGGCGGGCTGGGTGGACGTGGGCAACCGGGGCACGGTGGCGCTGTCGCTCAAGGGCATGGTGCTGACCACGAACCTGCGGGTGAGCCTGGCGCAGAGCGACCATGCACCCACCCTGGTGAGAACCCCCGTGGGCGCGGTGCTGCCGGACGTGACGGTGGCCCCGGGCGCGAAGGTGCGGCTGAAGCTCTCCGAGCTGGGCATCCAGTTGATGCCCAAGGGGGAGCTGGGCCTGTTCGATGGGAAGTCCGTCGTGGGCGTGAAGGACTTCCTCTTCTACGGCGCGCTGCGCGCAGGTCAGCAGTACGAGCGCGGCGACAAGGGCTGGGAGGTCCGCTGAGCCGGAGTGCTTCGCTTTAGCGCCGCTCGCGGACGACGAGCGTGCGCTTCGCGCTGAGTCCCCGGTCATCCGTGACGAGGATTTCGTGGGAGCCCACCGAGGGCTTCCACCACATGCGCTCGTCGGCGCGCGCCGTTCCCAGGAGCGCGCCGTCCACGAACCAGGTGAGCGCGCGCTCGTGGGAGGCCTCCGCCTCCAGCGGCATCTCCTGCTGCTCCGGAGGGACTCCGGGAATCAGCAGCGCGATGTGGCCCTGGGCGGGCGAGACGATGCTGGGCGCGGCGCGCTCGCCACCGGGCTCACAGCCGGGCGCCGCCGAGGGAGGCTCCGGCAGGCGGCGGTGCTGCTCCTCCAGCCAACGGCGGATGGTGGCGGGCCAGGTGACGAACACCCGCGACTCCGTCTTCCGCCCGGCGCGGCAGGTGGGCCCCACCGCGAGCCCGGAGGCCACGTCAACCTCCACGTGCTGGTGGTAGGGACAGCGGGCGGTGGGCACCGCCGAGCGCCGCGCGTAGACCTCCTTGCGCTGCGTGCAGGCCTCCGTCGGCAGATGTCCCGAGTACGCGCAGACCTCCACGCGCATCAAGTCGTCCGGCGCATTCACTTCATCCTCTGGCAGCGAGCGACCCCGGGGACCCACGCCTTCGAGGATGTCGAACAACAGGGGGCCCGCCGCATCCGCGCCCACCAGGTGCACGCTCGGCGAGTGGTCGAAATTTCCCAGCCACACCACCGCCGTGTGCCGAGGCCCGGAGCCCGCGGCCCACGCGTCCCGGTGCCCGAAGCTCGTCCCCGTCTTCCAGTGCACGCGCGCGGGCAGGCCCGTCAGCCGGCGCCGCTCCGGAAAGTCCGGCCGGTCCTTCAGCGACAGGGCCTTGCGCGTAAGCCACGCCGCCCCCGGAGACATGACCTCCACGGGGGACTCCACCGGCTGCCCTTCCTCCAGCAGGCGCAGCGGCCGCGTGCGGCCATCACCCGCGAGCGCCACGTACACCCCCGCCAGCTCCAGGGGCGTCACCTCGATGCCGCCCACCGCCGCGGACAGGCCGTAGTAGCCGGGCTCCGGGACGAGGCTTGCGACCCCCGCAGTGCGCAGCGAACCCAGGAAGCGCTCCACGCCCACGCGCTCCAGGAGCCGCACGAAGGGCATGTTGAGCGACTGGGACAGCGCGTACTCCAGCCGCACGAGGCCCAGGAAGCGGCCGTCGAAGTTGCGCGGGGCATAACCGCCGTACGTCGTGGGGATGTCCGCCACGAGCTGCTCCGGCCCCACCAGCCCCAGGTCGATGCCCATGGCGTACAGCAGCGGCTTGAGCGCCGACCCCGGAGAGCGCGGCGCGGCGAAGCCGACAATCTGTCCGCCGTGTTTCTCGTCGAAGAAGGCGAAGTTGCCCACCAGCGCGAGCACCTCGCCCCGCTCGCGCTCCACCACCACGGCCGCGCCGTTGTGGACGCCGCGCGACGTCAGGTCCTTCGCCCCGTCGCGCATCACCCGCTCCACCAACCGCTGCGTGCCGGCATCCAGCGTGGTGCGCAGCCGCGTCTGCCCAGGGCGCTGCGCCCGGAGCCACACCGCCGCGTGCGGGGCCTCGCGAGGAAACGCCTTCAAGTCCAGGGGCACGGCGGAGGCATGCACCTCCGCGAGCACCTGCTCGGCCGACACCGTCGCGCCCTCGGGGCCGCGTGGGAGGGCGTGGGCCTCCAGCAGCCGTCGGGCCACGTCATCCCGGGCCGCGCGCAGCCGGGCGCGGTTCTCCGTCGTGGGGAAACGACGGTTGGGGTTCTGCGGCACCGCCAGCAGCGTGGCGATCTCCGCCGGACTCAGGTGGGCCGCCGTGTGGCCGAAGTACGCGAGCGCCGCGGCCTCCACGCCCTCCACGTTGCGACCGTACGGGACGAACTGGAGGTAGGCGCCCATCACCTCCTGCTTCGTCAGACGCAGCTCCAACTGCACCGCGCGAAAGGCCTCCACCAGCTTCGAGGTGAAGGTGCGCGGGCGGGGCTCCAGCATGCGCACCAGTTGCATCGTCAGCGTGGACGCGCCCGACACCCGGCGGCCCCGCGTCAGGTTGAGCACGGCGGCGCGCGCCACCGCGAGCGGGTCCACGCCCGGGTGGGAATAGAAGCGCTTGTCCTCCAACGCGAGCAGGGCCCGGAGGTACGCCGGGTCGATGCGCTCCGCCGGAGCGGCGATGCGCCACCGCTCGTCCGGCGCGAGGAAGACATGCGCCGGAGTGCCATCGCGGTACTCCAGCACCACCGAGGGCGGTGCGGAGAGCCGCGACGGCAGCGGCAACACCCACGCCGCCGCCACCCCCACCGCCGCGAGGCCGACGAGCCCCACGGCGAACCACACGAGCTTCTTCAGGAGGTGGCGAGCGCGGCGCATATCAGAGCAGGCTGTCCTTCCACGGGCCGGACACCTGCACCGTGCCACCCCCCTCACGGGCCCAGATGCGCGGGTCGTACATCGCCTCGGCCTCCGCCGTCGGCAGGGTGAAGGCCCCCGCCGTCACCGCGCGCACCGCGTACACGATGCTCTTCGACTCCCGAGCCCCGAGCGCGCCGAAGACCTCCATCCGGTCATCCCGGATGTTGACGTAGTCCGGCGTCCACAGCGCGTCCGCGGCCACCCAGTCCACCGAGCCGCCACGCCCCAGCCGCGCGTTCTCGATTTCCCAGCCCGCCGGCAGTCGGTCCACCAGCGCGATGTTCTGCACCCGCTCGTGCGTGGTGTTGGTCAGCGTCAGCTCCACGTAGATGAGCTCCGCCAGGGCCAGGGGCGACGCCTGAAGCTTCAGCTCCGTGCCGTCCTGCTTGCGATAGGTGCGCTTCAGCGTGAGGCCCTCGCCTCCGGTGCGCACCTGTCCGTCCGCGCGCACGCCCTCGCTGCTCAACACGAGGTACAGCTTCCCCGCGTCCTTCGACTTCACGTCGAGCTGGAGCTGCTTGCGCTCGCTGGCCCGAGCCAGGGCCCACGTCCGGTCCGACGCGCGCGCGTCCTTCGCCTGCAGCGACGCCACGTCCTTGCCGTCCACCGTCAACACCGGCGGAGTGAACTGCGAGGCCGCGCCCTGCAGTCGCTTGCCCAGGCCCGTGATTCCCCACACCAGCTCCTGCGTCGTGTACCAGCTGCTCGTGTGGGCCTGGAGGGACTCGGCCACCATGGCCGCCAGGGGCTCCCCCGCGGCGGAGTTGCCGAAGAGGTCCTGGTACGTGCTCAGCATGAAGCCACGGCGCCGACGGTCCGAGTAGAAGGACCAGCTGTTCTTGCGCTCGTCGGTGACGGGCGACAGGTCCGGGGTGCGCAGCTCCTTCTCGTAGCGGCGGTCTCCGGCGAGCCACAGGCCGGCCTTGAGCATGTAGTCGTCCTCACGCTCCTGACCATCGAGCGCGCCCTTCTTCGACTTCTCGGCCAGCGTCTCCACCAGCTTCAACATGCGCGCCTTGCGGCCCTTGCCGGACACCGCCAGCACGTAGTGCATGTAAGCTTCTTCGCTGTTGATGCGGCCATCCGAGCGAACCGCGGCGTTCTCGTAGGAACCCATGCGGCTGCTCATCCACTGAATCGCGTCGTTCAGCCGGTCCTGCGAGACGGGGTACTTCAGCTTCTGCGCATCGAGCAGCATGTGCGTCGCGTACGCGGTGCCCCACTCCACCGGCTCCGTGGAGCCCGGCCAGTAGGAGAAGCCGCCCGAGGACGTCTGCATGGACAGCACGCGGTTGATGCCCGCCAGCACCATGTCTCCCACGGAGCCCTTCTGGGTCAGCGTGGGGTCCACGGTGTCCACCAGCTCCGACACGAAGAGCAGCGGACGCGTGGAGGACGTCGTCTGCTCGATGCAGCCATAGGGGTACTGGACCAGGTACGACAGGTGCTGGAGCGACTGCGCATAGGGATTGGTCGTCACCCACAGCGTGGAGCGCTCCGTGGTGGGCACCCAGCCCTGGAGGTGCTTGGAGAGGTCCGTCACGCCCTCCGCCAGCTCGATGCGCTGCA
This sequence comes from Myxococcus sp. CA056, assembly GCF_013336715.1. Taxonomy (NCBI): domain Bacteria; kingdom Pseudomonadati; phylum Myxococcota; class Myxococcia; order Myxococcales; family Myxococcaceae; genus Myxococcus; species Myxococcus sp. CA056. The sequence continues at coordinate 383,523 of NZ_JABUMT010000004.1, read as the reverse complement.
CGCGCCGCTCGCGGGGGCCCGCCGGGGACAGCGGCACATCCAGCGTCTCCTTCGACGTGTAGCCACCGCCTTCCACCACTACGCTCAGCCGCGCGGCGCCCACCGCCTGCACCGCGCGCGCCTGGAAGACGAAGGTGGTGGACTTGCCATCCTCCAGCCGGGCCCGACCCTCGCTCTTGCCCAGCAGTTGGAGCGGCGACGACGCCGTCGCGGGCTGCAACAGGCCCGGCACCGGCAGCGACTCCGCGCCCAGCGTCACCTTCACGTCCTGCTGCTTGCCGGACAGGTTGGTGACGAAGACGGGCACCTGGATTTCGTCGTTCTGCGTGAGGAAGCGAGGCAGCGTCGTCTGGAGCACCAGCGGGTCTCTCACCAGCACCTGCGCGCTCGCGCGGCCCAGGCGCTTGGGGCCGGCCGTCACCACCATCACCCGCACCGCGCCCCGGTACTGCGGAATCTGGAAGGGCAGGCGCAGCTTGCCGCTGGCGGGCACCAGCACCACGCCGCTCCACAGCGCCACGGGCTTGACGGGCTGCACCCGGCCACTCGCATCGCTCTCCGCGTCACCACCCGTGGAGCGCGAGTTGCCGCCGGGCGGCACGAGCAGCGTCCAGCCGATGGTCTCGTAGGTGCCCACGCCGAGCGCGCGCTTGGTGAAGATCTGCTTGAGCGGGTCCGGACTCTGGAAGCGCGTGAGGGAGAGGATGCCCTCGTCCACCACCGCCACCGTGGCGAAGGTCGGCCCCTCCAGCGCCCCCAGGTCCAGGTCCACGTTGAGCGTGTCGTTGGAGCGGACCTCCTTGGGCACGTTCAGCGTCACGGCTTGCGTGAAGTCCACGGGCTCCAGCGTGACGCTGGCCACGCCGAAGGCGCGGTCCGGCATGAACGCCTCGCGGGACTCCAGATGCGGGTCCTTCACGAGGAAGGTGCTCACGTAGACGTTGGGCGCGAACTGCTTGGGCGTGAAGGTCCACGTCACCTCGCCCGGCTCCACGGCCTTCCACTCGGTGGCGAGCACGCGGTCCGTCTCCGCCGTGAAGAGCATCCGGCCCTTGTACGGAGCCTTCACCTTCACGGTGATGGCCTGGCCCACGCGGGCCTGCGCCGGCACCGCGACATCCAGCGAGGTGGGCTTGAGCGGACGCGGCGTCTGGTCCACGCGCGAGCCCTCGCCCCACCAGTAGTAGCGACCCTCGCCCTCCAGCTCCAGGTCCGTCTGCGCATTGCCGGAGCGCACGCGCACCAGATAGCCCGCGGCATCTCCGCCCGGCGTCACGCTGAGGGAGAAGCGGCCGTCCACCACCTTCGCCACGGCGCTGCCCTCGCGAATCGGCCGCAGGTAGCGCTGGTAGCGGTCATACCCCTCCGACTCGTCGTAGTAGTACCCGTACTCCTCCTCCAGGCGGACGTACTCGACATCCACCGACTTGGGCGCCAGTGAGCCGGACGTGACGACCTTGCCGTCCCAGTCCACCACCACGCCAGTCACAGTGAAGGGCTTGCCGGCCTTCACCTTCCCGACGCTGGCCTGCAGACCCACGTAGTAGCGCTCCGGGTGCACGGGCACGCTGGCCTCGTTCACCGTGGAGCGGCCACTGCCGGACTCGAAGACGCTGACCAACGCGCTGAGCTTCGCCGCGCCCCGCAGACCGCCCATGGCCGCCTGCGCCGGGCAGTTGAGGACCGCCTGGCCCTTCGCATCCAGCACGCCCTTGGCTTGCCCCAGCGTGACGGGACGCGGCTCCTTGCCGTCCTGGCGCCACAGGCCGTAGGTGAACTGGGCGTTCTGCTTCGGCTTGAAGTCCGACGGCAGCAGCCGGCAGTTGAGCTCCACCGGGCTTGCCTCCGCCGAGCCTCCGAAGAGATACGCGGCCTCCACTGCGACGGGCAGCTCCACGCCCTGCACGTAGCCGGGGGCCTCGGTGGTCGCGGTCACCTTCATGCGCTCGGGGACGAACTCCTCCACGCTGAAGGCGTAGGAGGCCACGTCCCGGTCCGCGACCTTCAGCGTCACGCGGTAGCGGCCCGTGTCCTGGAACGCCTCGAAGGGAATGTCGAGCGAGACGAGACCCGCCTCGTTCGTCTTCAGCGGCACCTTCTTCCACTCGCGCTCTCGCGCATCCACCACCACCAGCTCGACGGGCATGCCCGTGGGCGGCGCCAGGTCATCCTGGCCGCGCAGCACGGCGGCGACGTGCGCCGTGTCTCCCGGGCGATACACGCCCCGGTCGGACCAGAGGGAGGCGCGGTAGGCCTTCTCGGAACGGTAGGGCTCCCCCTGCACGTCCGAGTTGGCGATCTCCATCTTCAGCTCGCTGTACTTGAGGTACGTCAGCTCCTCGCCTTGACGGGCGATGAGCGCGAAGGGCTCGCTGTCGTCGGCGCCCGCCGCGGGCACCTTCAGCATGCACCCGTCGGCGCCCTTGGTGACGCAGCGGTCCACCGACTGGCCGCTCTTCTTCACGAGCGTGACTTCGACACCGGACACCGGGTCGGTGCTCTCGATGCCGAGCGCCCAGACCCACACCTCGCCCCGGTCCGTGGAGCCGGGCGCGGGTCCGCCCCGCTTCGCCACGAGGCTCAAGTCCGTGAGGAGGATGCGCGAGGCCGCCTGGAGGTCATCCTTCTTCACGGAGACCTCCACGAGTCCGCGCGTCGTGGACGGCACCAGGTTGGCCACGTCCACGTAGGTGGTGGTCAGGGTGTCCGCGGGGGACTGGAGGGCCAGCGTCTTCTTCACCACCACGTTGGACGTGCGCTCGTCGGCGACCTCGCGCTGGTCGTCGCTCATCCAGAAGACGAGGTTCTCCGGCGGCACGTTGCGGATGGTGAGCTCCACGTTGTCCAGGTTGAGGTGCTGCAGCGGCAGGTTGCGCCACGCGCTGCGCGGCAGGTAACGCCCCGCCGAGGAGAACGAGAGCTGCGGCTGCCGGGCCGGGACGGAGAGGTCCTCCACGAAGTCCGCCAGCAACGTGCCGTTACCCAGGGACGTCGTCCCCGCGCCGATGCGCAGCGAGTACACGCCGCGCTTGAAGTCACCGAAGATGCGGAAGCCGCGCCGCGAGGGGGCGACGGACACCTTCACCGGCGGAGTCAGGTGGATGGCGGCCTCGGCCGTGGCATCGTCCAGGACACAGCCCCGGTTGCTCGAGTCCCAGTAGAACTCGTCGTAGTCCATGTTCTGCCGAGGGCTCGGCGGAGCGGACATCTCCACGTCGCGGCAGCTCACTTCCAGGTAGTGCCCGGAGGCCCCGCTCTGGCGGGCGATGCCGGTGATGTCCAGCCGCTTGCCACCGCGAAGCACGAAGGTGGACTCCGCCGCGGGTGCGCGCGCCTTCCCGTCCGTGGCCGAGGCGAGCCCCGCCTGGAGGACGAAGCGCACGGTGGCCCCGCCCTTGAGGCCCGGGTGGGCCAGCTGCGCGGTGACGACGTCACGGCTGCCGGCCACGGTGCGCCACTTCACGTCGGTGATGGCCTGTCCTCCCACCTGGAAGGAGCCGCGCGAACGCAGGGCGCTCGGCTCCACCGGACCGGAGAACGCGAGGTCCAGCTCGACGCGGCCCTTGAGCAGGTCGAACTGCTTGGGCTCCATGCGGAGGAAGCGGAACGCGGGCGTCGTGAAGCGATGGGTCCACGCCCCTTCGGAGGGCGGCTTCACCACGCCAGCGTCCGTCTCCAGCGACTCCACCGTCACGGTGTATTCGGTCTCGAAGGCGAAGCCGGTGCCCGTGGCGCTGAACGTGAGCGTGGACGGCCCGCTCCATTGCAGGTTGCCCGCGACACGGGGCGCGATGTTGACGATGGTGCCCGGCTTCACCTCGCCATCCGGCGGGCGCAGCGAGCGGGCCAGCTCGATGACGACGCGCTGGGGAAGCACGCTCTCGGTGCCCGGCGCGCTGATGATGGGCGTCACCGACTCCGGCTTGACGGGCACCGGCGCCGGGGCGGCGGCGATTCCGGCGTCTGTCCCCGTCACCCGCGGAGCCTCGGTGGTCGCCGGCGGAGGCGAGGTCGCGGGTTCCTTCTCCTTCTGGCAGCCCGCGAGCGAGGTGCCTACCAGCAGCACGGCGAAGAGCCAGCCCGCGCGTGTCGCGCGGTGCGGCGTGGTCAGGACTGAAGACTGCGAACCCATGGTTCCTCCGGAGGTACCAGCTGTTCTTCACGTGACGTGCCGACGGCGCGCACGTCTGGAATCGAGGGGGGTGTGGTCGAACGCACACGGCCGGGACGCGGCCCCCACGCGTCCCCGAGCCCGCATGGTGTACCCGGAGCCACACTCCCGGTGGCCTCCGCGCCCTCACCCGGCGGTCGATGGCGTCACGCTATAGGGGGGCCCCGCGCCCGGGTCAACGGCCCAGGCCCGAGCCCCGGAAGACGCTAAGGTGCCCCGCGCATGGTGCTGCCCGTCCGTTTCGTCCTGATGCGTCCGCGCAACGCGGAGAACCTGGGTGCCGCTGCTCGGGCGTTGAAGAACTGTGGCCTCTCGGATTGGGTGTGGGTGACGCCCGAAGTGGAGGATTTGACGCCCGCGCGCCGGCTGGCGGTCCATGCCGAGGATGTTTTGGACGGCGCCCGCCGCGCCGACACCCTGGAGGAAGCCATCGCCGACTGTGTCTGGGTGGTGGGGACCAGCTCGCGCAAGGTGGAGGGCAAGCGACGACTGCCGCCGCGCGCGGTGGGTGAGGAGATGGTGACTCGCGCGACGCAGGGCACGGTGGCGGTCGTCTTCGGAGATGAGCGCAGCGGGCTCACCAACGCGGAGGTGGAGCGCTGTCACGACCTGTCGGCCGTGCCCACCGCTCCGGAGCAGCCTTCCATCAACCTGGCGCAGGCGGTGCTGCTGTATGCCTATGAAGTCCGCGTGGCCACGCTTGCGGAGCACGCGCCGCCACCGGGGCCGCTGCCCGTGGCGGCCACGGACACGGAGCTGGCGCAGGTGGAGTCGACGCTGGGGGGCGTGCTCAGCTCGGGCGGATTCCTCATCGACGAGCAGCCGGGGCGCACGGCCTTGAGAGACCTCTTCGCGCCACTGCGTCGCTCACGGCTCACGCGCAAGGAGGCGCGGCTGTGGCTGGCCGCGCTGCACACGCTGCGCAAGCACCGGCCCTCGGGTTAGACGGAGCGGGTGGAGCGGCGTGGCCGCGACGTCGGTGGCGGACCTCGATGCCTGCGCGACAGGCGCACCGAGACCCACGCGAAGACGGCCGCGGCGATGACGAGGAGCGCGACCCAGTACCAGTAGCTGGGACCGCTGGACTCCTCGGGTGAGAGGGACACGTCCTGAGGCACCTGTGCCAGCGCCATGAACGGGACGAGCAACGCGAGCAATGGGGCCGGGGGGATGCGCATGGGTGTCCTCGTCTTGAGAACCTCTCCATCGCGCTCGGTGGACACAAGCGCTCGCGCCCGCCATCCCACCGAGAGGAATCCCCAACGCTCGGGCCCTTGCTCCCTGTGCGGCTGAGTCCGCGATTCACTTCGCGGGCTTCGGCTTCGTGCCCGCCAGACGGGAGAGGAGCTTCGGGTCGTCCGGGAGGAGCCCCGCCGCTGGCAGCCGGGTGACGAGTTCCCGCCACCGGGGGTCGGCGGCGTACGTGCGCTGGAGCAGCGGGAGGGCTTCATCCACGCGGCCCACGCCGACGAGTGAGATGGCGTGCCAGAAGACCATCTCCATGTTTCCGGGAGCGAGCTTCTCCGCCGAGGAGTACGCGGCGAGGGCCGCGTCGGTGTCCTTGTGCTCGAGGGCGAGGTCTCCTTCGTTCATGAAGTTGTACGCGCGCTGGAGGGTGACGAGGCGACGGAGTTCCTTGAGGGGCTCCGGGTGGTCCTCGATGCGCAGGTCGAAGCGACGGTCCTGCCAGGGACGGCCGGTGGACTTCGCGGAGACGACGATGAGGGCGGCGGATTGCTTGCCCCGGATGTCGCCGCCCTGGGCCTCCGCGGCTTCGAGCGCGGTGAGCATGCGCTCGGCCAGGTCGCCCTTCGAGTCGCGGTACGCCTGGGACATCGCGGGCCAGACGGTGGCCTTGTCCATCATGTTGGCCTGAACGGAGAAGCCTTCGCCCACGACGTGGCCAGCAGCGGCGATGCAGCTCCTGCCGGTGTGCGCGGAGACGCGGCCCTGCGCGTCGACCATGGCGACCTGTCGCACGTTGCTGGCGGAGTCCGCGGCGAGCAGACCGTTGAGGGCATCGGGAGCGCTGCGTCCGGCGCGCATGAGCTCCAGGCCCAGACGACCGTAGGACGGGTCCACGAAGGACTGGGTGGCGACAGCGCCGACGCCAGCCTCGGCCCAGGGCACGGTGGCGCCCACGGAGAACCAGTGGGACTGGACGGCGACCCCCAGGTCTCCCGTCACGGGGTCTCTCGCGACGATGGAGTAGGTGTGGACGGGACGGCGCGGGGTGATGGCTGGCTCGGCGGCGACGGCGGGGAGCGTGAGGAGGACGAGACAGGCGGCGAGGCGGGACATGGCGGCTCCTGCGGGCGAGGAGGCGCAGGGTGGGCGAGCGGGCGGGCGACCGCAAGGCCCGGCGCGGCACGCTCGGGGGACGGCCCTACCTTTCGGGAGGAGTCCTGAACCCGCGAGAGGAGCACGCATGGATCACATGCCCTACGAGTCGATGGTGGTGGGCGACGATGAACCGGGACGCGGCGGTGGCCAGCCCCGGAAGGACGAGCGCGAGGAGGAGGCTCCAGGCCGCACGCCGCGGAAGGCCGAGGGCGACGAGCAAGAGGCAGAGCGGCGGAGGCCTGAGGATGAACCGGGCAAGACTCCGGGCATGTCCGAGGGCGAGGACCCGGACACGATTCGCCGCGAGTAGCGGGGTCACTCGCCTCCTCACGAGACGTGTTGCGCCAGTGCCCCGGAGTCACTCGCCGGAGCGATGGACCGCGTCTCGAATCGCTCCGCGCAGCGCCGACCCAGAGGTGATGAGCGCGGAGATGTGGCCCGCGTCCAGGACGCGCAGCTCGCTTCCGGCCCAGTGCGCGTGAAGCGCTCGCGCCTCGGACAACGGCACGAAGGCATCCCTCGCGCACGCCACGATGACGGCGGCGCTCGGCTTCGCGGGCGGCGGCAAGAGACACGCATTCGCCGCGTCCAGAATCGTCGCGAGCCGCAGCCGGGCCTCCGCTTCGTCCGGCGAGCCTCCCAGCTTCTTGAAATCGATGGAGCGCCCGTGCACGCCCTTCGTGAACACGGGCGCGGGTGACGCTCCCGCCGCGAGCGCCGCGACTCCCACGGGCTCCGGCATCGTCGCCGCCGCGAGCGCCGCCATGTAGCCACCCATGCTGTATCCCGCCACCGCGACGCGCTCGTACCCCTCCCGCCGCGCATGCGCCACGAGCGCCCGCGCCTCCTCGATGCTCGCGATGTTCATGTTCAACTGCTCGCTCACCGTGCGGATGTGCGGCCCCTTCTGCCCCGTCGCCCTGCGCGTCCCGTAGAAGGGATTCTCCAGGAAGAACAAGTCCACGCCCTCGTCGACCAGCGGCGCGAAGAGCCACGTCCTGAGCCGGAAACCCTCGTCCCGTGATGAGGCCAGCACCACGCACGCATCCCGCCCGCGACCTCGCGTGGAGGAGAACCACCGCACCTTGCCGCGACGGACCTCCGGAGGCAGCGCCGCCCAGGGCGACTCGAACGCGCCATCCCGGAAGCAACGCCGCCCCCGCGACTGCTCCGCCTCCCAGCTCATGGAGAGCGGGCCAGGCCGGGCGCAGAGCCGGTCCGACAGACCCGGCCCCGTGAACGCCTGCTCGTCCCCCCAGCCGTCACAGAACAGCGAGTGACTCGCCAGCGAGGCGATGAACCCATCCAGCGGATGCATCCGGGTTTCATCCCGGACAGGCGGTGTTCCGGCACGCGAGGTCATGCCCCTGACTCTACGACGACCGCTCCCGGACGTCGGCGGTGAGATGCGCCACGTCGGGGAACTGGTGATGATATGACGCCGCCCTCGCGGCGGGTCGACGACACCCGGTGCTCCCGACCCGCCCTCGCGTCACCTGCCCCCTGGAAGCCCATGCCTCGCAAGTACGACAAGCCCAAGGCCCCTCAGCAACACCAGCGCTGGGAGGGCAAGGAGAAGCCGGACTGGCTGTCGCGCGCGCTCGCCCGAGCAGGCGTGTTCCCCCAGAAGGAGGCCGACGACGCCATCCGCGCCGGCCGCGTCACCATCAACGCGCGCGTCGCGCTCATGCCCCTCGCCCCCGTGCCCCCCGGCTCCGTCGTGCGCGTGGATGGCAAGGTCGTCCCGCTGTCGGCCCCCGCCACGCGCGTGCTCGCCTTCCACAAGCCCGCGGGCGTGCTGTCCTCCACCGTGTCCCAGCACCGCACCGGCACCGTCTTCGAGGTGCTCCTGCGCCAGTTGCCCCCGGACCTGGCCGGCTACACGTGGCACGCGGTGGGCCGCCTCGACGTGGACTCCACGGGCCTCTTGCTCTTCAGCAATGACGACAAGTTCGTCGCCCACGCCACCTCCCCTGACACGCAACTGCCCAAGCGCTACGTGGCCACCGTCTTCAGCACCCCCGACGAAGCGCGCGTGGAGCCCCTCCGCCAGGGGATGACGCTCGACGACGGCCCCGCGCGCCCCGCCACCGTGCGCATCCGCGACGAGCACACCGTGGAGGTCACCCTCACCGAGGGCCGACACCACCAGGTGAAGCGGATGCTCGGCGCCGTGGGGCTCCCCGTGCGCGCCCTCCACCGCGAGGCCGTGGGTGGCATCGAGCTCAACGACATCCCCGAGGGGACCTACCGCCTCCTCACCGAGGAGGAAGTGCGCGACGGCCTGCTCTACTCGGGGCGCACCCCACCGAGCGAGTGACGTCGCGGCGCGCTCGCTCGCGCCACCCACATCCCCGACAGCAAGTGCCACACCGCCCGCGACAGCAGGTTCTCTCGCGGTGAGCCCTCGCTCCGGGCAGAATCCCGGCGCATGAACGCTCTCATCCGGCAGTGGTCCTGCGCTGTCCTGCTGCTTCTCTGCGTCGCGTGTGGCGGAGGAGACGACGACACTGGGGACGACGCGGGAACAGGCGCTCCCGATGGCTCCGTGCTCCCCGACGGAGGCACGCGCGAGGACAGCGGCTCCCAGCCGGACCCCGACGGAGGTACCCAGGCGAACCCCGACGGAGGGGCGACCAGCGCCGACGCCACCGTCCCTGGAGCCATCACCCTCCCCTTCCCGACGCTGCACCACCTGACGGTGGAGTGGGCCTTCTCCGGTGACCCCAACGCGAACGGCGTCGTCTCCGTCCGCTACCGCCCCGTCGGCACGGGCACCTGGCAGCAGGCCCTGCCGCTGCGCCGCATCCCGGCCGGAACAAACGAGGGCTTCAGCTGGGGCTCGCGCCACTCCGGCAGCGTGTTCGGCCTCCAGCCCGGGACGCGCTACGAGTTGGAGGTCACCCTCACGGACCCGGACGGAGGCTCCACCACGCGGACGGAGACGGCGACCACGCGCGCGGTGCCAACCCCCATGGCGAGTGCTCCCGTCAAGGCGGTGACCCCCGCCACCTTCGCCACCGTTGCCTCCGGCGCGCAGCCGGGCGACATCCTCGAGCTGGGCGCGGGGACATACAGCGCGTTCGACTGGTCTCGCAGCGGCACCGAGGGCAAGCCCATCGTCCTGCGCGGCACCACCGGCACCATCCTCACCGGCCCCATCAACCTGTTCAACCAGAGCTACGTGCACTTCGACCGGCTCACCATCAACGGCCGCGTCCGCTTCAACGGCTCGAAGCACTTCGTGCTCACCCGCTCCACCGTCAACGCCACCACCGCGAACGGAGGCGACGCCGTCGTCACCTTCCTGCGCGCGGAGAACGCCTATATCGCCGACAACGTCGTGACAGGTGTCACGCAGTGGGCAGAGGCCTCGCTCGGCGTCAACGGCAACAACCAGGGTGAGGGCATCTGCGTCACGGGCCCGGGCCACGTGATTCTCAACAACCGCGTCACCGGGTTCCGCGACGGCATCTCCCTGATGGAGGACGACGCCGCGGTGGACCAGTACAGCATCGACATCCTCAACAACGACCTCATCGGCAACGCGGACGATGGAGTCGAGGCGGACTTCTGCTTCCACAACTGCCGAATCGTCGGCAACCGCCTCACCAACAACTTCATCGCCCTGTCGTCGCAGCCGAGCCTCGGCGGCCCCACGTACTTCGTCCGCAACGCCGCCTACAACACGGTGCACATCGCCTTCAAACTGTACCGGGGCAGCTCGGGCGACGTGCTGCTGCACAACACCGTGGTGAAGCATGGCGACGGGCTCGGCATCACCGCGGGCAAGCCCGTGGCGAACCTGTACTCGCGCAACAACCTGTTCATCGGCGGACCGGGCGGGTCCTTCAACGGCTACAACAGCGGCAACGCCAACGGGCGGGTGCTCCACATCCCCGACCTGGTCACCGCGAGCGCCAACCTGGACCACGACGGCTTCGGCACCACGTCCGGCAACTTCACCGCCACCTGGGGTGGCAGCGCCCTGACGGGCCTGAGCGCCCTGCGTGCCAGCACCACCGAAAAGAACGCCGTGCAGGTGGACCTCGGAGTCTTCGCCGCGTCCGTCGCCTACCCCGCCGCGCCGATGACGCTGTATGCCGCGCCCGACCTGCGCCCGCGCACGGGCTCGGCCGTGGAGAACGCGGGAGCGCCCCTCGCCAACATCAACGACGGCTTCAGCGGTACGGCGCCGGACCTGGGGGCCTACGAAGTCGGAGCACCCCTGCCCGTCTACGGTCCGCGCTCCTGACCTCACGCGAGACTTGCGCTCGCGCGGGGACGGCTCAGACTCGGGCCTCCCTCCCACTCCAGGGAGGCCCGCAGTCCGAAGCCGAGGCGCTTCCATGACCCGGTATCGTCCCGCTCCGCGCTGGCTCGTCCTCCTGCTGGTGCTGCTCACCACTCCTCCGGCCCGAGCCGAGCAGGAGCCCGCCGCCGCGACGCTCCTCGGCGAACTGCGGAGCGTGACGGACTACGACGCGAAGGCGCCGCTCGACGTGAAGACGGTCCGCGCGCAGCGGCGCGGCGACATCACGGTGACGGAGCTGACGTACGCCAGCCCGAAGGGCGGACGCGTCCCCGCCTACCTCGTCACGCCCCCGGGCCCCGGGCCATTCGCCGGCCTCACCTTCCTGCACTGGGGACAAGGCTCGAAGAACGAGTTCCTCGACGAGGCCCTCTCCCTGGCCCGCTCGGGCGTGGTGTCGCTGCTGGTCGATGCCCCCCATGTCCGCCCGGCCCCCTGGCGTGGTTCGCTCAAGGGCGCGGCCATCTACGACTCGTCCCTTCAAATGCTGGTGGACATGCGGCGCGCGGTGGACCTGCTCGCCTCGCGGCCGGAGGTCGACGCTCGGCGACTGGGCTTCGTGGGCCACAGCATGGGCGCGATGGTGGGCGGCGCCCTCGCGGGCGTGGAGCCCCGGCTGCGCGCCTTCGTCCTGATGAATGGCGTGGGCGACTACTCCAAGAGCATCCGCGAGATGGAGTTGGACAACGAGAAGCAGCTCGCCAACGCGATGTCCAAGGAGGACTTCGCGAAGCTCGTGCGGAAGATGGCGGTGCTCGACGGCGTGGTGGGGGTGGGCCATGCGGCGCCCCGGGCACTCTTCTTCCAGAATGGCCGCTCGGACGCCTGGGTCACCGCCGCGCAGGTCAACACGTTCATCGACGCGGCCACGATGCCCAAGCTCGCCAAGGTCTACGAAGGAGGCCATGAGCTGGGCGACGCCGCGCGCAGGGACCGGGCCCAATGGCTGCGCACGCACCTGGGCTTCGGCGAGGTGCCCGCCTTCGGCCCTCCGATGATTGCCCTCCCCATGCCTCCGGAGCTCCAGGGCCTCCCCCTGCCCGAGTGGACCAAGGCCCGGCCCGTCCTCACCATCCCCGGCATGGAGGAGGTGCAGGTCCGCCGGGCGCTCACGTACACGCGCGCGGGCGGCCGCGACTACAAGCTGGACCTGTACATCCCGGAGGCGGTGTCCCAGGGACGCGTGCCCATCATCGTGCTGGCCCATGGGCTGCTGCACCCGGACCTGACCCCGCTCGTGAGGGACCTGCCCGCCTTCGCCGGTCAGGCCCGCTGGCTGGCCACACAAGGCTTCGCGGTGGCGCTGGTGGAGCTGGGCTCCCCGTCCACGGGCATCGAGAAGTCCCAGTGGCTCACACGCGTCGCCGACCTCCAGAAGCGCGTGGACGCGGCGCTGGCCTTCGTGCGCAAGCAGGCGGCGACGGAGCCGCTCGACGCGGACCGCGTCTGCCTCATGGCCATGTCCGCCGGAGGGCTCTGGGGGCTGTCTCCCGCGCTGAGCAAGGCGCCTCCCGCCTGGTTGCGCTGCGCGGTGGCGTGGTACCCCCTGCTCGGAGGCCCGGACGTGCCCCGAGGCCTCGGGCCCATGGACGGCCTGAAGGCGGCGAACGCCAAGAAGGTGCCGCCGCTGCTCGTGCTGCGCGCAGGCCTGGACACTCCTCCGCTCAACGCCGCCCTCGACGACTTCGTGAAGGAGGCCCGGAGCCGAGGGGCCCCCCTCACGCTGATGGAGCTTCCGGAGGGTCACCACGGCTTCGAGTTGACGGACGACGTGGAGGACTCGCGCGAGGCGATGCGCAAGACGGCCCTCTTCTTCGAGGAACATCTCCTTCCGTGACTTCAAAGGTCGCGTGGCCTCGCGTACCTTCGCCCCATGGTGGACTTTGACCTGGTGGTGATTGGCTCCGGCCCGGCCGGCGAGTGGGGCGCGGTGCAGGCCGCGATGGCGGGCAAGCGCGTCGCGGTGGTGGAACGGGAGTCGGTGCTGGGCGGCACGGCGGCGAACACCGGCACGCTGCCCTCGAAGACGCTCCGCGAGACGGCGCTGCACCTGTCCGGCCTCAAGGCCCGAGGCCTCTACAGCGTGGAGACCACGCTGCGCCACGAGGCCACCGTCTCCGACTTCCTCTACCGCGAGCGCCGCGTGAAGGGCATGGAGCGCGAGCGCATTGGCCACAACCTCCAGAAGCATGGCGTCCAGGTGTTGCAAGGCGTCGGCTCGTTCGTGGACGCGCACACCGTGCGGGTGTGCCGCAAGGGCGCGGAGGACCTCCTGCTCACCGGCTCCGTCATCCTCGTCGCCACCGGCTCCTCCCCGTACCGGCCTCCGCTGTATCCCTTCGGCGACATCCGCGTGCACGACTCGGACGAGGTGCTGGAGATTGGACGGCTCCCCAGCTCGCTCGTCGTCGTGGGCGGCGGCGTCATCGGCTGCGAGTACGCGTGCATGTTCGCCGCGCTGGGCATCCCCGTGACGCTGGTGGAGGTGAAGCCCGAGGTGCTGCCCTTCCTCGACGACGAAATCTCCGCGCTGCTCGCCCAGCGCATGGAGGCGCTCGGCATCCGCCTGCGCTTCGGCCAGACGGTGGAGAAGGTGGACGTGCCCGCCGCGTGCGAGGTGCCCATCCGCCTGACGCTCTCCTCCGGGGAGGAGGTGGACACCGACCAGGTGCTGGTGGCCTCCGGTCGCTCGGCGAACACCTCGGGCCTGGGGCTACAGGACATCGGCGTGAAGCTGGGCGCTCGCGGACAGGTGGAGGTGGGCCCCAGCTTCCAGACGGCGGTGCCCCACATCTACGCGGTGGGCGACGTCATCGGCTTTCCCGCCCTGGCCTCCACCTCCATGGACCAGGCGCGCATCGCCGTGGAGCACGCCTTCACGTTGGAAGGCCCGCAGGCCCTGGCCACGGTGCTGCCCTACGGCATCTACACCATCCCCGAAGTCTCCATGGCCGGGGAGACGGAAGAGGGCCTGCGCGCGAAGCGGGTGCCCTACGTGGCCGGCCGCGCCGCCTTCGCCACCAACCCGCGCGGGCAGATCATCGGAGAGATGTACGGCCTGCTGAAGCTGCTCTTCCACCGCGAGAGCCTGAAGCTCCTGGGCGTGCACGTCATCGGAGAACAGGCCTCGGAGCTGGTGCACGTGGGGCTGGTGGCGATGCTCACCGGCTCCACCGCGCGGCTGTTCATCGAGACCTGCTTCAACTACCCGACGCTGTCGGAGGCCTACAAGGCGGCCACGTTCGACGCGCTGGACCACCTCAAGCACGGCACCGTCTGAGGCTCAGCGGCGGCGGGGAGGATTCACGCTCCCCACGCTCTTCAGACTGCCCACGGTGAGCCCCGAGGGGCTCGGCGCCGTCTCGTGGACCTCGTCCGCGGAGGACCGGGCCAGCGCGCGCGGCGCGGCCCCGCTGTCCACGACTGTCCCGGCGGCACCGCGAAGCAGCTCCCGGGCGCGCTGCCAGCGGACCTTCTCCTCCGCCATCAACCGCGTCAGCTCCTCGCGAGCGGAGCCCTCCGGAAGCTCGGCCGCGGCGGCGGCGACCTTGTCCAGGAAGGGCAGCAGGTAGCCGAAGTCCTTGTCGAAAGCGCTGGGGTTCGTCGCCACGTCCGTCCTCCTCTGGGGCCGCGCCACCCTAGCCCATTCCCAGCGCCAGGGGCCGTTTCAGCCGTGGTACACGCGCGAGGCGACAATCCGGCCCCCGCGCACCTCCAACACCTCCGCCACCGGCATGGGCGCCTCGCCGGGCGAATGGCGCAGGTACTCCATGAAGACACGCTCTCCGTCCGCCGTCAGCGCCGTCTCCTCGTAGCGCAGGCCAGGCAGCCGGGCGATGGCCTCCCTCCACCACTTCCCCAGGGCCGAGCGCCCCACCAGCTGCCCCCCGGTCTCCGGATGCAGCACCCGAATCTTGGGGGACGTGTGGGTGCAGTCCTCGGCGTACAGCGCCACCAGCGCCTCCACGTCGTGGGCGTTGAAGGCGTGCAGCCAGGCTCTGGCCACGGAGAAGTTTTCGCTCGCACTCATGGTTTAGGTACCCTCGGAAGAATTCAGATCGGCCCCTCCGCGCAGCGGGGAGACCGGTCGCCCTGTATATAAGGTGGGCCGAATCTGTAGACAAAGGTGGGAGTATAGGACCCCACCGTCATGCGGATTTGGCTGGAAACCAAGTCCCGTGGGAAGTAAGGGCCCCGCCTGCTCTGTTCCCTCAGGCACTTTCAAGAGAAGAAGGACCGGATCGTGGCCGCCAACGCACCCATCGACAAGATTCGTAACATTGGTATCTCTGCCCACATCGACTCGGGCAAGACGACGCTCTCCGAGCGCATCCTGTTCTATACGGGCAAGATCCATGAGATCCACGAGGTCCGCGGCAAGGACGGCGTGGGCGCGGTCATGGACTCGATGGATCTGGAGCGTGAGAAGGGCATCACCATCCAGTCCGCCGCGACGTACGCGATGTGGGGTGAGTTCAACATCAACCTCATCGACACGCCGGGACACGTGGACTTCACCATCGAGGTGGAGCGCTCCCTGCGCGTTCTCGACGGCGCCATCCTCGTCCTCTGTTCGGTGTCGGGCGTGCAGTCCCAGTCCATCACCGTGGACCGGCAGATGAAGCGCTATCGCGTTCCGCGCATCGCGTTCGTCAACAAGATGGACCGCGCCGGCGCGAACTATGACCGCGTGGCCGCGCAGCTGAAGGAGAAGCTGAACCACCACCCGGTGAAGCTCCAGTACCCCATCGGCGCCGAGGACCGCTTCAAGGGCCTCATCGACCTCATCCAGATGAGGGCGTTCTACTTCGACGGTGAGAACGGTGAGATCGTCCGCGAGGAGGAGATCCCCGCGGACATGCTGGACGAGGCCAAGGTCCGTCGTCAGCAGATGATCGAAGGCGTGGCCGAGGTCGACGACCAGCTCGGTGAGCTGTTCCTGTCCGACGCCGCCATCCCGAACGACATGATCACCGCCGCCGTCCGCCGGGCCACCATCGCCCTGAAGATGACGCCGGTCATGTGCGGCTCCGCCTACAAGAACAAGGGCGTGCAGCTGCTCCTGAACGCGGTCTGCGGTTTCCTCCCGAACCCCAAGGAGGCGACCAACGAGGCGCTGGACCAGAAGAACAACGAGGCGAAGGTCATCCTCGAGTCCGACCCGGAGAAGCCCTTCGTCGGTCTGGCGTTCAAGCTGGAAGACGGCCGCTACGGGCAGCTGACGTACATGCGCATCTACCAGGGCCGCGTCACCAAGGGTGACTTCATCTTCAACCAGGTGAACCAGAAGAAGGTCAAGGTTCCGCGCATCGTCCGGATGAACTCCAACAAGATGGACGACATCAACGACGCGACGGCCGGCGACATCGTCGCGCTGTTCGGCGTCGAGTGCGCCTCCGGCGACACGTTCACCGATGGAACGGTGAACTACACGATGACGTCCATGCACGTCCCGGACGCGGTGATTTCGCTCGCCGTGGCGCCCAAGGACCGCTCCGCCCTGGCCAACTTCTCCAAGGCGCTCAACCGCTTCACCAAGGAAGACCCCACCTTCCGCGTGCACCGCGATGAAGAGTCCGGGCAGACCATCATCCGCGGCATGGGTGAGCTGCACCTGGAGATCTACATCGAGCGCATGAAGCGCGAGTACCAGTGCGAGGTCCAGGCCGGTAAGCCGCAGGTGGCGTACCGCGAGACCATCAGCCAGAAGGGCGAGTTCTTCTACACGCACAAGAAGCAGACCGGCGGCTCCGGTCAGTTCGCGCGCGTGTGCGGCTACATCGAGCCCCTGCCCTCGGACGCGGTGCAGCAGTACGAGTTCGTCGATGACATCGTCGGTGGCTCCATCCCCCGCGAGTTCATCCCCGCGTGCGAGAAGGGCTTCAACGAGGCCATCAAGAAGGGCAGCCTCATCGGCTTCCCCGTCGTCGGGTTGCGCGTGGTCATCAACGACGGCGCGTTCCACGCGGTTGACTCGTCCGAAATGGCGTTCAAGACGGCCGCCATCATGGGCTTCCGCGAGGGCTACGCCGCCGCCAAGCCCATCATCCTCGAGCCGATGATGAAGGTGGAAGTCACGGCGCCCGAGGACTTCCAGGGCTCCGTCGTCGGTCAGCTCAACCAGCGCCGTGGCACCATCCTCTCCACGGAGACGGCCGAGGGCCAGGTGACCGCGGTGGCCGAGGTTCCGCTGAACGCGATGTTCGGCTACTCCACGGACCTTCGCTCCGCGACGCAGGGCAAGGGCGAGTTCACCATGGAGTTCGCCAAGTACACGCCGGTGCCGCGCAACGAGGCCGAGGCCCTGATGGCGCAGTACAAGGAGAAGCTCGCGGCCGAGCAGGCGGCGCGCAAGTAGTCCGCGCCACCGCGACGTCGAGGTTGTAAGGAAGGCGCTCCTCATCAGTGAGGGGCGCCTTTCGCCTTTTCAGGAGTCAGAACACCGTGACGCTGCTTCGTGCCGCCAACGTCCAGCTCAGCTTCGGCAGTCGCACCGTCTTCCAGGGCCTCACCGTCACCATCGAAGAGGGTGAGCGCGTGGGCCTGGTGGGCGTGAATGGCTCCGGCAAGACGTCGCTGATGAAGATCCTCGCGGGCGCGGCGAAGCCCGACACGGGCGAGCTGCAGCTGCGCCGTGGCGCCCGCGTCACCTACCTGCCCCAGGAGCCGGAGTTCGCCGAGGGCGCCACGGTGGCCTCGGAGCTGTCCGTGGCCCAGGGCCCCCTGCGCGAGGCGATGGCCGCCCAGGCGGAGCTCGCGCTGAAGCTGGAGGCCTCTCCCCCGGAGGCCCACGAGAAGCTGATGGAGCAGCTCGCCGTGGTGTCGGACCGCATCGAACAGCTGGGCGGCTGGGACACCGAGCACCACGCCAAGACGCTGCTCGACAGGCTGGGCGTGAAGGACTGGGACCGCCCGGTGGCGCAGCTGTCGGGAGGCCTGCGCAAGCGCGTGGCCATTGCCCGGGCGCTCCTCACGCGGCCGGACATGCTGCTGTTGGACGAGCCCACCAACCACCTGGACGCGGACACGGTGGACTGGCTGGAGGAGGAGCTGGACAAGCTGCCCGGCTCGCTCCTGCTCGTCACGCACGACCGGTACTTCCTGGATGGGCTGGTGGACCGCATCGTCGAAATCCAGCCGGGCGGCGGCGTCACGTCCTATCCGGGCAACTACCAGGCGTACCTGGAGCAGAAGCTGGTGGCGCAGGAGAACGCCGAAGTCTCGCAGCACAAGCGCGAGCGGTGGATTGCCCAGGAAGTCGCGTGGCTGCGCCGGGGCCCCGAGGCGCGGCGCACCAAGAGCAAGTCGCGCATCGACCGGGCACAGAAGCTGATGGCGGAGAAGGGCTTCCAGCGCCCCAAGGTCGCCGACCTGCGTGTGATTGCCGCGCCCCGGCTGGGCCACACCGTCATCGAGTCGGAGGGGCTCCAGAAGTCCTTCGGTGAGCGCAAGGTGCTGCAGGGCGTGGACTTCCGGCTCCAGCGCGGCGAGCGCGTGGGCCTCGTCGGCCCCAACGGCGTGGGCAAGACGACCTTCCTGCGCGTCATCCTGGGGGAGCTGCCTCCGGACGGCGGCAAGCTCGTCATCGGGAAGAACACCAAGGTCGCGTACTACGACCAGAACCGGGCGCAGTTGGACCCGGAGATGACGGTGTACGACGCGGCCTCGCAGGGCGAGGACTGGGTGGACCTGGGCGACCAGAAGGTCGCGCTGCGCGACTACCTGGACGACCTGCTCTTCCCCGTGCCCATGCAGCGGATGAAGGTGAAGGCGCTGTCGGGCGGCGAGCGCAACCGGCTGCTCCTGGCGCGCCTGTTCCTGGAGGGCGCCAACGTGCTGGTGCTGGACGAGCCCACCAACGATTTGGACATCGTCACGCTCAACGTGCTGGAGCGGCTGCTGCTGGACTTCGGTGGCAGCACGCTGCTCGTCACGCACGACCGGTACTTCCTCGACAAGGTGGCCACCAGCATCGTGACGTTCGACGGCAACGGCCGCGTCACGCGCTACGAGGGCAACTACGCGATGTACCGGCGGCTGAAGGAGCAGTCGGATGCCATGGCCGCGAAGGGCGCGCCGAAGAAGGACGAGCCCGCCCCCGTCGCCCCCCTTCCCGCGGCGAAGCCGGAGGCGCGCAAGGCGGTCAAGCTCTCCTACAAGGACCAGCGCGAGCTGGACGGTATGGAAGCCACCATCGAAGTGGCCGAGAAGCGCAAGGCGGAGCTGGAGGTCCAGCTCGCCGACCCGACCATCTACAGCAAGAGCGGCAAGGTGGCGGAGGTGCAGAAGGAGCTCGACGGCGCCATCGCCGACATCGACCGCCTCTACGCGCGCTGGCAGGTCCTCCAGGACCTCGCGGCCGGCTCGGCCTAGCCGCTCCATTCCATGCGCGGCCGGAATTGCCGGCACGCGAAGTTTGCCATTCAATCCAGGGGCTCTCGCGGAGCCATCCCTTCCCTCCAGGGAGTCCCCTGACATGTCTTTCATTTCGTCCCGCCCGGTGCGCCGGGTGCTGTCACCGCTGTGTCTGTTGCTGGCGTGGGGCTGTCATTCGGAGGAGGCGAGCCTGGAATCCGCGCCGCCCGCCCTGGCCACATCCCGCGCCGCCGTGGAGGAGGCACCGCCGGAGAGCCTTCCCTCGGACTTCCTCCAGGACATCCAGCTGGCGCTGCCCGAAGGACAGTCCGTCCTGGCGCACCATCCGGAGTACCTGTCGTCGAGCTTCGACCCCAACGTGCGCGTCGTCGCGGAGTCGGATGTCTGGGTGACCTTCGTGTCGGAGGCCGCGACGTTCCTGAACGCCTTCGGCTACTTCACCTATCCGGAGAGCAGCCCGCCCACCACGACGGTGGGCCTGCAGAAGCACCTCGTCTTCGGCAACGCCTCCGCCTGGGGCTCCGGGGGCACGCTGTCACCGGGTGACCGCATGCGCCTGGGACGCTTTCCCGCGGGCACCCGGATTGGCTTCTTCCTCGTCTCCAACGGCTGGGATTGGGGCCAGGTCGACTACGGCCGGACGACCTACTACTCGGTGGATGCGCTGAATCCGGAGCCCCTCGCGTCGCAGCGCCGGCACCTCGTCTCGCTCTACCACCCGGGCGCGCAGCGGCGCGTGCTGGCCTTCGAGGACTTCGACCGCGCCCACGAGCAGGCCAACAACAACTTCTCCGACCTCATCGTTTCCGTCACCAGCAACCCCGCGACGGGCACGGACCCTTCGGGTCCGAGCATCCCCGACAAGCCCTGCCCCGAGTCCCCCACCGCCGCGCCCGCCTCGTGCCGACTGCTGCACCAGTACTGCCCCGCCCTGCCCAGCGGCGTGTACGCGCTGAACCCCTGTGACACCGGCGCCACGCAGCACTACTGCGACATGAGTTCGGAGGGAGGCGGGTGGACCGTCGCCGGCTGGCAGGCGGCCTCGGCAAGGACGAGCCTGGGGCTCACCTCGCGTGGCACGGTGGGAAGCGAGGACTGGTCTCGCGGACTCGCGTGCGTTCCCTTCACCGAGATTCGCGTCTTCAACCGCACCTTTGGCGAAGGCTTCGTCCAGGCCTACCCGGCCCAGACGTGGAACCACACCGCGGTCAACATGGCCATCGGCACACCGGGCATCGCCTTCAAGCAGGGCACCTACGGCCCGGCCAGCTCGGAAATCATGATGGGCTGCGTGGGCTTCAGCTGGCGAGGCGGCGTCTACCTCGAGATTGCCTGCGACAATGACCACGAGGGCCGGGCAAGAGGGCACCTGGCGGACTACGCGGGCGAGTACTGCGCGGGAGGGCGGCTCGACTCCACCTGGGCCTGGAGCGACGGCACCACCTGCCGCTACCGGAGCACGCCCTACACCTGGGGCTTCGCCATCCGCTGACAGGCGCGGGGCCCACGCAGACCTCGCGCGTGGGCCCGTCCCTCCGCTCATCAGTCGTACTTGAGCGCGATGATGGGGTCCACGCGCGAGGCCCTCAGGGCCGGCAGCCACGTGGCGACGAGTCCCACGGCGAGCAGCACCAGCGGCGCGGTGACGAAGGCCCATGGGTCCAGCGCGCTGACGCCGTGCACCATCCCGGAGACCACCCGCGTCAGGCCCAGCGCGCCCACGAAGCCCAGCGCCACGCCCGCGCCCACCGAGCCCAGGCCCTGGAGGAACACCAGCCGCACCACCTCGCCGCGCGTGGCCCCCAGCGCCAGCCTCACGCCCATCTCCCGCGTGCGCTGACTCACCAGATAGGACAGCACCCCGTAGATGCCCACCGCGGCCAGCCCGAGCGCCAGCGCCGCCATCAATCCCAGCAGCACCATGTTGAAGCGCTCGGAGCCCAGCGTGCGCGTCACGTGGTCTCCCAGCTTCAGCGACTCCGTCACCGGCTGCCGCGCGTCCACCGCCCACAGCTCGCGTTGCACGGACGCCACCAGCGCCGCGTGCCCCCCGGAGGCTCGCACCAGGAGGTTCTGCGGCAGCATGCGCACCAGCATCCCGTTGAGCGTCGGGGCCACCTGCCCCGAGGCCACGTACAACACCGCGGGCGATTCCCGGTCCAACCCGTTCTCGCGCACGTCGCGAACCACGCCCACGATGACGCGCGGCACGGTGTCCTGCAGCGACGGCACCGTGTAGGCCACACGCAAGCTCTTGCCGATGACATCCTCGCCCGGCCAGTACTTGCGCGCGGCCGTCTCGTTGATGACCACGACGTGGGGAGCCCCCGCCACGTCCGTGTCCGCAAGCAACCGGCCTCGCACCAGCTCCAGCCCCAGGGCACCGAAGTACCCCGGCGACACGGGCCGATACTGGCCAAACCCCACGCCAGGGCCGTCCAGGCGGCCCTCGAACTTGCCGTCGATGGCGAAGCCCATGCTGGGCCCCAGCTCCATCGGCAGGGCGGGCGTGAAGCCAACCGCCGTCACGCCCGGCAGCGCCCGCACCCGCTCCTCCACCTGACGGTGGAAGCGCTCCAGGGCTTCCCGCTCGCCATAGCGCCCCTCCGGAAGCGACAGGCGAAGCACGTGCACGTCGCTCGCATCGAAGCCGGGGCGGACGACCTGGAGCGCGCCAAAGCCCCGGATGAGCAGCGCGGCCCCCGTGAGCAACACCACCGCGAGCGCCACCTGCCCCACCACCAGCAGCTTGCGCGTCCTGCCGCCCCCAGGCCCCGACGTCGCCCGCTGCGCCCCTTGCCTCAGCGCATCCTGGAGGTCCGGCCGCGACGCCTGCCACGCGGGCAACAGCCCGAAGAGCACTCCCGTCAGCAGCGACACGCCCACGGAGAACACCAGCACCACGCCATTCAAGCCCACCGCCGCGCCCGGCACGGACAGCTCCGGGGGCGCCAGGGCCAGGAGCGCGGGCAGCACCGCCGAGGCCAGCAGCACGCCCAGTCCACCGCCGACCACGGACAACAACAGGCTCTCCGTCATGAGCTGCCCCACCAGCCGCCGGGCCGGAGCCCCCAGCGCCGCGCGCACCACCAGCTCCCGCTGTCGCGCCGCCGCCCTCGCCAGTTGGAGGTTGGCCAGGTTCACACACGCGATGAGCAACACCAGTCCCACCGCTCCCAGCAGCACCCAGAGCGCCAGCCGCAGGTCTCCCGCCAGGAACGTCCGCAGGTCCTCTGCGACGAACATCTCCCGCCCACGCAGCAGGTGCGGCGTGTCCGCGCGCAGCCGCTCGGACAGCGTCTTCAGGGCCGCGCTGACGCCCTCCGGCGACAGCCCCGCGCGCACCCTGCCAACGACGTAGAGGAAGTTGGAGTCATCGGTGTTCGTCAGGTCCAGTTGGAGCGGTGTCCACAGCTGCGCCTGCCGAGGATGCTGGAAGGACTCCGCCGCCACGCCCACCACCGTGTAGGGCTGGTCGTTGAGCGTGAACGAGCGGCCGATGATGTCGGGAGCGCCTCCGAAGCGCCGCTGCCACAACCCATGGCTGAGCACCACCACCCGAGGCCCGCCCACCACGTCCTCTTCCGGCAGGAAGCCGCGCCCCAGCGCGGGCCGCACGCCAAACGTCTCGAAGAAGTTCCCCGTCACCCGCATGCCGGACAGGCGCTCCGGGAGCCCATCCCCCATGACGTTGAAGCCCGTGGGCAGCAGCTCCGACGCGGCGACCTGGGAGAAGGGCGAGCCCTCCGTCGACAGCCAGACGTATTGCGCGATGGCCTGCGAGGTCGCCCGCCCGTCCTCATCCTGGCGAAACACCTGCACCAGCTGCTCGGGCTCCGGGTACGGCAGCGGCCGCAGCAACACTCCGTGAACCACGCTGAAGATGGCCGTGTTCGCACCAATGGCCAGGGCGAGCGTGAGAATGGAGACAACGGTGAAGCCCCGGCTCTTGAGCAACAGCCGGACGGCGTAGCGGAGATCCTCGAGGAGGATGGCCACGAAAAGGCTCCTGGTGGGGGACATGGACCCTACGCGGCGCCCCCGTCAGCCATTGCACCGGGTGTCTGTTTTCCCACGCGTGGGACAAGGCAATGACTTCACGGCAAGCCAGGGAGAATCCGGATGAGACTTCCGTCAAGCCGTTCCATGGGGCGACGCCTCGATACTTTCCGGAGAGGGGTGACTTGGAGGTCCACTTGCGCGCCCCCCTCCGCCATGCGAGTGCTTCGCGTTTGGGGTCCTCTGTTCGAGTGAGCTGCCATTTCAATGACTGCTGAAGGAGTCGTCGTGTCGTTCCGGCCCGCGGTTGCGTTGCTGTCGGCGCTGTTCTCTGTCGTCCTGGCCCTGCCCGCCTCCGCGCAGTCGGCCGCTCTGCCCACCTTCAACCTGCAACGGTTGGAGCTGGACCCGGCGGGCCTCGGCTCGCTCGTTGTCAGCACTGGCCGCACGCTGCCCGCGGGCATGGTGCGAGTGGCCGTACAAGGGCACTACGAGCAGCTCCCCTTCCACTTCCAGACGCGCTGGGAGCCAGGCGGCGGCATGGGCCTGGTGGAGAACAAGTTCACCATGGACGTGACGGCCGCCATCGGCGTGCTGGACTGGCTCCAGGTGGACGCGGAGGTGCCCTTCATCGTCACCCAGGGCGGCACCACCTTCATGGACGTGAACCCGCCGGAAGGTCAGGGCCTGGGCTCACCGTGGCTGGGGGCTCGCGCCGCGCTGGTGCGTCCGGCCTTCGGCTTCCAGCTCGCCGTGGACCTCTCCGCGGCCCTGCCCGTGGGAAGCAAGGAGCTGCTGGCGCGCGACACCTACGCGATGCACCCCAGCCTCCAGCTCGGCTTCCTCGCGGAGACGTGGCAGCTGGGCGCCGAGGTCGGCGTCTTCCTGCGCGAGAAGAAGAACCTGATGGCGCTGTCCGCCGAGTCCGCGGACGTCATCGGCAACGAGCTGCGGCTGGCCGGCACGGTGACGTCGCGCGCCGGAGAGCTGACGCGCGGCGAGGTGAGCCTGCTGCTCGGCGTGCCGCTCCAGGGAGGCCGCACGGGCGCGGAGCTGATGGTGGCCATCCGCCGCCACACCACGTCCTGGATGGACCTCTACGTCATGGGCGGCCCGGGTGTCGGCGCGGGCCTGGACACGCCCACGTTCCGCTTCCTGGCCGGGGCTTCGTTCTCCACCGGCCGGGTGGACTGACGGCGAGTCGTGAGGGCGCCTCGCTCTCCCCTGTTGGGGATTCGATGCGAGGCGCCGCTGCTGCCTACTTGGGCATCACCCCGAAGGCCTTCGCCATCGCGATGCCGATGCCCAACAGGCTCTCTCCCGCGATGAAGCCCGAGGACACGGGCAGCACGGTCTCCTCCGCGAGCTTCGGCGCCTTGCGACGCATCACCTCGGCGATGGCGGAGCCCAGGAAGAAGGCGATGGAGCTGGAGCCGGGGATGACGATGGCCAGCCCGAAGCCCGCGGGTGACGGCACGTAGCCCTTCAGCTTCACCGGCGCCCACCGCTCCAGCAGGACGAGGACGATGCCGAGCGTTCCGCCACACAGGGCGCCCCAGCGCGCGGTGACGGGCATCGCCGACACGCCCGTGGCGAGCAGCTTCGACACGCCGGCCCACACCATGGTGGCGGGCGCGGGGAACTCGGCCGAACCAAGCACGTCCGGGCTGGGGATGAGGATGTTGAACACCGGCACCACCACCGCCGCGCCAGCCACCACGCCGAACAACTGCGCGACGAACTGCTGGCGAGGGTTGGCGCCCAGAAGCCACCCGGACTTGAGGTCCGTCAGCAGGTCCGCCGCGTGGAGCCCCACGCCACCGGTGGCGTTGGCGCTCATCACGTTGGCGGGGATGTTGCCCGGCGCCAGGCCTCCGAAGATGAGCTGCGTGACGGGCCCCAGCGCCTTCGTCGGCGTGGTGTCCGTCTCACCCGTGACGCGGCTGGCGATGACGCCCATGACGACGGCCAACGGCATGGCCAGCACGCCCGCCCACCACGGAATCTGGAAGAGGTAGGCCATCAGGAAGAT
Source organism: Myxococcus sp. CA056 (assembly GCF_013336715.1). NCBI lineage: Bacteria > Pseudomonadati > Myxococcota > Myxococcia > Myxococcales > Myxococcaceae > Myxococcus > Myxococcus sp. CA056. The sequence goes on along the minus strand of NZ_JABUMT010000004.1, from coordinate 358,290 downwards.
GGCGATGGGGCCCAGCACCGCGAAGCCCAGGGGGAACCAGGACGGAGGACACTCGATGCCCGCCAGCGGGTCCGCTTCCTCCTCCTTGGAGCTCTTGCGACCGAACAGGCCCGACAGCGCCTTGAAGGAGCGCGCCACGCTGCGCCACTGGAAGGCGAAGGCCAACAGGCCCGAGGACACCAGCACCGCCGAGCCCGTCCACACCATCCACGTGTTGATGGCCCGGTACGTCACTTCTGGAATGGCACCCTGGGTGACCATGGCGGGCGCGAGGAAGCCGTACGTCAGCACCGCGCCCAGCAGCATGGACCAGCCCGTGCGGAAGCTCACCAGCGCGCCGGCGCCCACCAGCAGCAGGCTGAAGTCGAACGACAGCGTCCACGCGGAGGCCTTCTTGCCCAGGATGGTGAACGGCATGCTCACCTTGTCCGGGATGTTGGTGAGCCACGTGAAGCGAGCATCGCGGAGCAGCACCAGCAGGGCGCCGATGAAGCCCGCGCCCGCCAGGAGCTTGGACTTGCGGCGGGCCACCTCGCCATGGCCGTGCAGGGCGCGAATGGTCTCCGCGGTGGCCGTGCCGGTGGGGAACGGCAGCGCCTCGATGTTGATGAGCTGGCGCTTGATGGGGATGGCCGCGAAGACGCCCAGCGCGGAGATGACGGCGAACCACACCACCAGCCAACCCGACGGCGGCAGCGCGCCGGTGAGCATCAGCAGCGCGGGGACGGCGGCCATGTTGCCACCGCCCGTCATGTAGCCAGCGGCCGACGCCACCGAGCCCATGGCGTTGTTCTCCAGCGCCGTGAAGTCGTTCTTCAACAGCCTGAGCGAGCGCAGCGTGCCGAACACCGCGAAGGCCAGGATGCACGCCGTAATCGTGACGCCCAGGCTCCAGCCCGTCTTGAGGATGACGTACAGGTTGGACAGGCACATCACCGCGCCAATCAACATGCCCGCGATGACGGCGCGCACGGTGAGCTGGCGCGAGCCCCCCTGGTAGACATTCTTCAGCCAGTACAGCTCCGGGTCCTGCGTCGCGGAAGCACCCGGCTCGCCTGCGTGCGGGTCGGTGGGCTGGAGGCGAAGCCCACTGGGGCTCGGAGTCTGTTGAGGGGGGGACTGGCTCATTGGGGCGGCAAAGATAGTGCACGCCCCTTCCCCGACGAAGCATTCACTCCGGCAGGCAAGCGAAAGGGGCGAGGCATTCCTGCCCCGCCCCTCCGTGTCGCCGCACGGCGTCACGCCCCGAGATCAGGCGTGGTCGTGCCCACCGGCCCCGTGGTCGTGCCCACCGGCCCCGTGGACGTGGCCATGGGAGAGCTCTTCCGAGGACGCCTGGCGGATGTCCTTCACCGTGACGTCGAAGTGGAGCGTCTTGCCGGCGAGCGGGTGGTTCAGGTCGATGACGATGTCGTCGCCCCGCACTTCCTGGATGCGCAGCGGGATGTCGCCCTGCTCCGTCTGGGCCATCAGCGTCTGGCCGGGCTGCGGGTTGAAGCCAGGGGGCAACATGGAGCGCGGGACGACGCGCACGCCCTCGGGGTCATGCTCGCCGTACCCCTGGGCGGGCTGCACCACCACCTGCTTGCTGTCGCCCTGCCCCAGGCCCTCCAGGGCGCCCTCCAGGCCCGGGACGATTTGGCGATGCCCGTGCAGGTAGGCGAGCGGCTGATCCGGCGCGCTCTGGTCGATGACCTGTCCGTCACCGAGGTGCAGCCGGTACTCCAGCGAGACAATCGAATCCTTGGTGACCCTCATGCGGGCTCCTATGTCGGGTGAGGCGGTGAGACGGTTTACCGGTGGGAAGGATGGGGACGGTTTATGCCCGGCGTCAGGAGGCAGTGGGGCCTGTCGCTCGCTCGACGTCCGTGCGGGCAGGCGGTTCCCCGCGCGCCACGTACACGGCGGCGGCCAGGTCCCCGGTGACGTTGAGTGTGGTGCGGCACATGTCCAGGAAGCGGTCCACGCCGAGGACGAGCCCCAGGCCCTCCACCGGAATCTTGAACATGCCCAGAATCATCGCGATGACCGGGATGGAGCCCGCGGGCACGCCGGCGGTGCCGATGCCGGCCAGGATGCAGATGAACATGATGAGCGCCTGCTGCCGCAGGTCCAGGGGCACGCCATACACCTGCGCGAGGAAGAGCACGGTGACGCCCTCGAAGAGCGCGGTGCCGTTCTGGTTCATCGCCGAGCCGGCGGTGAGCACGAAGCGCGACACGTTGGGCGGAAGCTTGAGGTTCTCCTCGGCGACCTTGAGCGCGGTGGGCAGCGTGGCGCTGGAGGAGGACGTGGAGAAGGCGGTGACGATGGCCAGGCGGCTGTCGCGGAAGAACTCGATGGGGTTGCGGCCCCCGAGGAAGCGCACCGACAGCGAGTAGACGATGAACATGTGGATGGCGAGCGCGAGCAGCACCGTGCCCACGTACGCGGCGAGCTGCCCGAGGATGCCCAGGCCCAGCTTCGCCGTCATGGCGAACAGCAGCGCGGCCACGCCGAAGGGCGCCAATTTCAGCACCCCGTCGATGAGCTTCATCATCACGTCGTAGAGGCCCTGAATCGTGTCGCGCAGGTGCCGCACGGGCTCGCCAGGGGTGAGGGCCACGCCCAGTCCGAAGATGAGTGAGAAGACGATGAGGCCAATCATGTCTCCGTCGGCCGCGGCCTTCAGGGGGTTGGTGGGCACCATGGACATCAGCACCGCGCCGAAGGACGTGTCGGACGGGGGCGGCGCCGCCTTGATTTGAGTGCCGCTTCGAGCGAGCGCGAGGGCCTCTTCGCTGAGGCCCACGCCGGGCTGGATGAGGTTGACGAGCACCAGGCCGATGAGGACGGAGATGGTGGACAGGACGACGGTGTAGCCCAGCGTGCGGACGCCCAGGCGGCCCACCTGCTTCAGGTCGAGCTCCGCGACGCCCATGACGAGCGCGGCGAAGAGCAGCGGCACCACGAGCATGAGCAGCAGGCGGATGAAGATCTGCCCCACGGGGGACGCCACGTTGGTGACGGTCCAGTCCAGCCAGGGGGCACCGCCGGCGAGCGCGTTGGCGGCGAGTCCCGCCACCGTGCCGGTGACGATGCCGATGAGCATCTTGTGGTGAGCCTTCATCGAGCAGCCTCTCCGCGTGCCTCCGGCAGGAGGGCAATGGGGCGCGCAGCCTACCGGCAAAGGAAGGTGGCGCCCACCCTTCGCATGGGACAAAGCTGCGGTCTCCCGTGGAAACCCTCGTCCAGCTCACTGAAGGCGCCGTGTCCCCTCCCCTCTTCCGGCGCCTGTTGCGGCGGCTGGGCGTGCTCGGCCGCGAGCGACTGAAGGACACCTACCAGACGACGTTCTGGTACGACTTCGGGCCACCGACCAACGTGGTGGAGGACGTCATCTCCAGCTTGCGGCCCCAGGTCGCCGGGAAGCGGCGCATCGCCGGGGTGGAGTGGTGGCTGTCGAGGATGTATCCGACGGACGTGCGCGTGGACTTCCACCAGGACCGGGACGAGAAGCTCGCGCTGCGCACGGGGAAGCTGGTGCATCCGCGCATCAGCAGCGTGTTGTTCCTCAACCGGGTGCGCGGCGGAGCGCTGGTGGTGACGCGAGAGAAGCCGGACGAGGCGAATCCGTCGCTCGCGCCCTCGCGCATGGACACCGCGGACCTGGTGACGCCGCGCCCCAACCGGCTGGTGCTGTTCGACGGCACGCTGACGCACGGGGTGCTGGACGCGGAGAACCAGATTCCGGAGGGGAAGCTGCCGGGGCGCTCGCGGCTGAGGCGCACACTGGTGATGAACTGGTGGGGACACCGGCCCACGGACGTGCCGCGCTGGTCGGAGACGCGGCTCTACCGGGCGCTGGGGGGCTGAGGGAAGGCGGCGGCCGTCTCGCGCAGACGGTGGGTGACTCGTTCGGCCCACTCGGGCTCGATTTCCAGGCACGCGGGCTGGCGGCCCAGACGCAGGGCGGCGGCGGGCATCGAGCCACTTCCGGCGAAGGGGTCCAGCACGGTGTCGCCGGGGCGGCTGTACGTGCGCACGAGCGGCTCGACCACGGAGAAGGGCTTGTGGTGGGGGTGGCTGCCCCAGCGCGCGGCGTCGCCGTCATCGTCATAGCCGCCGACGACGGCCCAGACGGTGGGCATGTCACCGGGGGCGAGCACGGGCTCGGGGGTGCGGGCGATGACGAGGGCCACCTCGTAGACGCGCAGGGTCTGCTCGTTGGCGTTCTTGTCGGTGGTGCGCTTGCCCCAGGTGAATTCGCCGCGCAGGTGGGGATAGCCCAGGGCCCTGGCGGCGGTGACGATGGGCTCCTTGCCGAGCAGGTTGGTCCAGATGACGAGGGGGGCGTCCGGGGTGAGGTGGGCCAGGGCGCGGGAGAGCCAGGCCTCGGAGAAGGCGCGGTAGTCGCGCACAGTCTCGAAGCGGACGATGGGGTTCTGGTCGATCTTCTTGTGGGCGCGTGGGTCTCTCAGGTCGCCGCCCTTGCGACGCCGGGTGAGCAGGCAATAGGGAGGGTCGGTGAGCAGGAGCGAGGCGCGGCGGTCGCCCAGGGCGGCGCGGTAGCCCTCGGGCTCGCGAGAGTCGGCGCGGATGCAGCGGAGGGCGTCGGAAGGGAGCGGGGAAGTCATCGTCCGGGACGGCACCCTACACGGAGGGCAGCGAGGCTCAAGGCCCGACGTGTGGGCCCCGCCTCCAGGTAGCATGCGAAGCCGGTACGGGAGGGGTCTCCGAATGCTGCGTCCGGGTACGACGGTCCCATGGCTGCTCCTCATGCTGGGATGCGGAGCCTCCGGGCCAGCCAGGCAGGGACGGTCCGGCACCTATGCCCAGGCCCTCGACTCGGCGACGTCCGCCTGCGAGCAGAACCCCGCCTACTGCGCCGCGACGGCGGGGCAGGAGCGCATCGTTCCGCTCGCCGTACGGGCCGCGCAGGTATCCGCGGCGGGTAAATCGTGGATGGAAATCGAGACTCTCGTCGAGACAGGGATCCGCGAACGCCTCATCGACTGCGCGAGGAGGGCTGACGCCGAGGTGAACCGCGAGGAGTTTGGAGGGCGGAGCCCGACCCGTGCCGACTGTGAGAAGGTCGTGGGCGGGACGAAGGAGAATCCCGTCACGGGCGCGATGATGCTGGGACGCAAGAAGCACGCACTCGCGCTCGACTGTGCCGAAGCAGCTCTCGGACAGAGCCTTCCCGCCCGCTTCCTGCGTGAGCAGCGCTACCGGAGAGGGACTCGTTCCCAAGAGCCGGAGCTGGTCACCCATCAAAAAGAACTGGACCTCCTGCGCGCGGGTGCGAGCAAGGCCCTGGAAGGAACGGTGGTGCCCGACCTCATCCTCCACACAGGCAACCCGGTTCAGGTCCAGCGGGTCTACGATTTCAAGTTCCCCTGCCCCGACACCAATCCCCCCGTATGGAGACAGTCGCCGCCAGGCAATCCACTCCGGGCCCGGCACCAGGGCGACGCGTACCGAATGACGTTTGGTACGACTCCCGTACTGGTGACGCCCAGAGGCATGTTCCCATGAGCGAGCACTTCCCTCACCTTCGCATTGAGTCGGACGAGCAGGGCTACCTCGTCCTCCGCGACGGACTCACCTTCTGCTTCTATTTCCACCGCGCTCATGAAGGGCTCGGGCCCGCCATCCTTCAAGCGCTGGAGCGCTTCCAGCGAGCACTGCCCCCACAGACGCTGACCCTCCAGCCCGACTCGGAAGGATATTGGAGGACCCTGAAGCCCTCGGACTGGGAGCACATCCAGCGCAGCCTTCTTCAGGACGAATGGCCCCAGGTCACCCTCATCAGTGATTCCAAGGGCGTTCCCGAGTTCTCCTTCAGTTACTCAGGAGTCCCGATGGACGTCACCACGAGAGGTGATTCCATCGGTCGGTCCTGCGTCGCTACCTTCAGCCTGCCAACGGAGTATCTCGAACAGCAGGGTCCCGAGAGTGTCCGTGAGCTGGCGTTGGAAATCGCCGCGTCGCTCCCGTTCACCTCCGGCTACGCGAGCCTCTGCTTCAACGCCCTGATGGACCTCATTGGTGTTCGCCAACGCGTGCGTGAGCTGGCTTTCAGCTATCCCGGTATGGAGATCATCGACGACTCCGTCAGCCAGGACATCGGCTCGCGGGTACGCGGGGCACACTGGCTGACGTTCTTGGGACAACCTCTGCTGAGCGCGCTCGGAGGTGCAAGCAAACTCCGCGCGCGACTTTCGACATCTGGAACCCAGGTACTGGAGTTGGATGGCGAGCGTGCCGTCGTCTCCCTGGGAACGTGGCCCGAGGCGGGGGACTCGACACGAGGTGCGACACTACCGGCCTATCGCGAACTCGCCCGCATCCTGGAGCCGTGGCTCTACCACCGCGACTCGGACACGCTCTACGACCCAGACTTCCCACCCGAGGAGCAGCTTCGATGGGAGCGCCGCTTCCTCGACTGAGAATGCCTCGGGGCAGTCACTTCAACGAAAGCCCTTCCAGCGTCACCGTGCGCCCCTTCGCGTCCCACAGCTTGAGCACATAGTGACCCGGATCCAGGTCGGTGGTGTGGTCCACGCGGACCACCAAGGCCTGCGCCACATCCTCACGCAAGGGAGCCGTCTGCCAGTGGGCTAGGACCTTGTGGCTTCGCCCACGCGCATCCGTGAGCGAGGCCCCTGTCGCCACCCATCCCGTGCCCCCTGTCAGCGCTCGCAAATCCACGCGAATCGCCCGCCAGCGCATCTGATGCGTCACGAACCGTGATTGCGAGACACTGACCTCGGGATGGGCCACCACCTTCGTGGGAGTCAGAGGCCTGACTGCGATCTCCTCGGGGTTCTCCAGCGCCGCCACGAGCGACTCGACCCCTCCCGACGACCGACCCTCCAACTGAAGCCTGTCCAACTCAAGCCGGGCCAGCGACAGACGACCCTTCAGCTCCTCCACCTCCTGCCGGTAGGACTCCACCGAACGAGCACGGCGATAGACCTCCACCTGGGGTTCACCCAGCACCGCATCCACCACCAGCACGAACGTCACCTGCTCCGGCGCCGCGCCGTCCCGAAAACGCAGCCCCAGGCGCAGCCGCTCACCCTCCCGGAGCGCACTCGACGGAACGAGCGCGAGGTGGTCATCGGAGATTCCCAGTCGCTGGAAGCGCTCACGCCCCTCCAAGGAGAGTTCGTCCGGCAGGATGCGCGCGTCGAAGAAGAACGTCGTGGAGCGCCCCGGAGCGATGCGAATCTCGGGGGCAGGCACACGCGGCTCCGCTCCCACTTCGATTCGACGCACGGGGGCCAACTCCCCCCCCAGGGCGACCATCATTCCCCACGCGACCACGAGGACTGAAGACGCGGCAGGCAAATCACAACCTTCCCAGGTATCTCGTCGCGGTGACCGTCAACTGGGGCTCCGTCAGCTTCAGCTCCGGGGTACTCGACGGGTCGTAGGGGATGCCCAATTCCTTACGGCCGTGCCAGGTGAGCTGGAGGCACAAGGGGACGCGCCTGCCATCGGGGAGTTCGGCCTCCGTGAACCAACCGAAGTAGCGCTCCTTCCCATGGAAGAGAGTGCCCTGGAACCGGGTGCCCACGGGAAAGGCGATGGGATCTCCGGCATCGTCGACAACGCCGCCATAGCCCAGGATGGGCTTCTCCGCGGCGTAGGCGGTGATGGGCCCTTCTGGCGGGACCGGTATCAGCCGTCGCCCATCGAAGCGAGGGATGAGCCAGAGTCTCCCGTCGGTCACCACGCTGGGTAGCTTCCAGCCCATCTTCGTCATGACCTCGATGGTCGACTGCGAGCATTCCTGCTCCGGAGACGTCGTCCGGACCTGAGGCGCCCCCCCGGCACAAGCTCCCGCGAGGCATGCGACCGCCGCTGTCTTTCCCAGGGTGCTGCTCACGGATGAGCGCTTCCTCGCGGAGGGTGACACCTCAGGGGTGGCCTCCACGGCGCGCTCGACCTTCAGGACGGGCGCCTGCAAGGGAGCCTCGGGAGTCACCGCGACAACGCGAGGCGGCGACGAAGAAGCGGCTGTAACAGGGGTGTGAGGGGGACGACTCGTCACGACGGAACTTCCTTTCTCAGCAGGGGGTGGAGGGGGGACGACCGCCTGCATGGAACTCGGGGAGGGCTCGCGGCGGGCGAGGCCCACCGCCGCGAAGCAGATGACGAGGAGCGCGACGACTCCGACTCCTATCGTCCAGCCGCGCGACCTTCGCGCCGGAGTCCGCTCGGCCCGCGGTGACTCCACCGGGGCGACAACTTCCGAGCCCGCGGAAACCGGGTCCTCGACGAGAGGCGCGACCAGGAGCGCTTCGGCGACGGACTCGTCAGGTGGCCGCGACTCCTCGGGCTCCGGCGTGTGCGGGTGGGACTCCGACGAGCGCACCAACTCGGGCACCATGCGCACCCGAGGCGTGTCGGCCTCCACGTCACGAGGAGACTCAGGGTCCGGAGGTCGGTCCAGCGACACCTTCCACGCCGGCTGTCGCTTCTCCTTCGCGACCTCCCAGAGCGCCTGCAACAGCGCCTCCGTGCCCGCGTAGCGCTCCTCGGGGCGCTTGGCCAACAACCGCAGCGCGATGTCTCCCAGCGCGGGAGGCACCTTGGGATTGACGACATGCGGAGCCCGGGGCGTCACCGTCTCGATGGCCGGCAAGAGCCGGTCGTACGGGAGCCTCGGGTCGAACGCGTAGCCATCCGTCAGCGACTCGTACAGGAGCGCGCCCAGCGCATAGAGGTCGCCGGGGATTCCCGCGTCGAACCGCGCGCCCTGCTCCCACTGGCCCTCACGCAGGAAGGCCACGCACTCGGGCGGCAAGAGGTGCGGCGAGGCCGGCGCCACGCCCACCGTCAGCGTCGTCGCGCCCGGCATCCGCACCGTGCCCAGGTCGATGAGGAACGGGCGCTCGTCCTCGCGGCGGATGAGCAGGTTGTCGCCCTTCACGTCGCGGTGGTGCAACCCGCGCCGATGCAGGTCCGACACCGCGCGCACCACCTCCGTGAACACGGACAAGAGGTGCGCCGCCGACGGCTTCACCCGCCAGCGCCACTCATGGAAGGTCTCTCCGTCGATGAAGTCGGTGACGAAGAACAGGTAGCCCTCGGGCGGCTCCGGCCAGCGGTCCACCGCGTGGACGCGGGGCAGGTTCGGATGGGGCGCGCAGGCCAGCAGCGTGGCCACCTCGTGCGACAGCCGACCGTTGACGTCCTCCTCCTCGGACACCTGGGGCCCGGCGGGACGCAGCGCCATCTTCATCGTGTAGAAGCGCCCTCCCCGCTCGACCTTGAACACACGGCCGAAGCCTCCCGCACCCAGCGAGGCCACCACATTCCAGGGCCCCACCACACTGCCCGGCGAGAGCTGGTCCGGATGGAACGGCGGAGACCTCACGGCGACGACCCCTCCCGCGAAGACCCGCCTTCCTCGAAACTCCCCAGCCCATGCGCGCCAGAGCCCGCGGACGCCCACGCCTCAATGCGCGCGGCACCCCGCGGAACGAGGGGCTCGGTGACCACCCAGGGAACGGGGTTGAGCAAGGGTAACCTCCAGGGTTGACCCTAGCCTTTCTTCAGGGACTGTCACGATTTTTCCCACCCGGCAGGTGGGTAGGCTCCGGCGCGGGGAACCCAACGTCACCCGTTGGCTCCGGGCCATCCTCCCCGCTCAGTCCGAGTCGTGCTCGAGCGCGTCCACCTCGTCGCTCGCGGCCACCGTGAGCGCGGCCTCCGCCCAGCGCCCGCGCAGCCGGGACTCGGAGGCCAGCGCCTCCTCCCAGGACGGGCCATCCGGAAGCAGCCGCGTCGACTGCGTCAGGACCAGCCGCTCCAGCGCCAGCTCCTCGCACAGCGCCCGCAGCCCCTCCGCATCCAGGCCATTCGAGACCAGCCACGCGTCGCGCTTGCGCACCGGCACCGCACGCTCGCGCCACCACCCGGCCTCCGCCTCCGCCACCTCGTCGGCCGTGGGTGACAGCCCCATCGTCCGGGCCCAACCCGCGAGCAGCGCCCGTCGCAGCCCCGCCTCCGCCAGCGCCCGCGCGTCGGGGGCCTGACTCAGCACCTCCAGCACCTGCCCCGAGGGCACGACGGCGTCGGGGAGCCGGGTCACGTCCTCCACCAGGCGTCGCCGCCGCACCAGGGACGAGGGAGACCGCCGGGTCCCCGGCACGGAGGGTGCTCGCGAGGCCACCCACTGCGCGGCGGCCAGGATGCAGGCGCGCGCGTCCTGTCGCTTCAAGTCCTCCACGCCCTTCGAGAACCAGCGCTCCCAGGCGTCCCGCGTGGCCTCCGACCACCCTTCCCGCGCGCGCTCCATCAACCGGGACCACGTGCGCTCCTGGTAGAAGAACGCGCTCGCCACGTCCACCAGGCCCCGGGCCAGGCGCGCATTCAGCACGCCCGCTTCCCGAGCCCGCTCCGCGACATGCCGGACGTTGACGAGCGGCACGGTGAGCGGCCTCCAGCCGTGCTCCGAGTCCGCGTGCAGCAGCGCCACCTCCGCGTCGTCGGAAATCACGCCGTCGCGATACCACTCGAAGATGCGCCCGACGCCCACCATGCCATGGGGCGCCAGCTCCACCGCGCGCAGCGCGCCCATGCTGGAGCCGCCGAAGACGGCCACCCCTGCCTCCAGCGCGGCCAGCAGCTCGTGGTGCCACACCGACGGCTGCGCCTCGAAGACGCCATCCACCAGCGCTATCGCACGGGGCCTGGCACCGAGCGCGCGCCACACATCGCCCTGTCGGGCCGGGGGCAACACCACACAGGGGGCCAGCTTCCGCGCCTCCTCCGCGGGCAGCGAGGGCCCCAGGAAGACCACCAGTTCCTCCGCGCGCCGCTTCATAGGAGCTCCGAGATGAGCATGCCCGGCACCACCACCCGCCGCACGTGCAAGCCGGGCACGGGCGCGTCCAGCTCCACCGAGGCCACGCGAGCAAACCCCGCGCGCTTCAACCGCGTCAGCACCCGCCGCACGGCCACGTCGGCCGGCCCCCTGGCCACCGCGCCCAGGTCCGGCAGCTCTCCGGCCCGTCGCCGCGCGCGCACTCCCGCGCAGGCCTCCGCGAAGTCCCGAGCCGCCTGTCGGTCCACCGACGCCACGTCCTCGCGCGCGCCGTGGATGTCCGTCAGGCGCGACTGCGCCGCCTCCAGCAAGGCCTTCAACAGCGCGGTGTCACGCTCCAGTGCGCACGCATATCCCGCCGTGAGCGGCACGGGCCCGTCCTCCTGGTCCACCAGGACCGCCGCGCCCACGGGCAGGCCCACCGCGCCCGGCGTGCGCGCGGATGGCGTGGCATCGAACAGGTACACCGCGAAGCCACGCTCCCTCAGACGCTCGGCCAGCGCCGCCGTCCGAGGCACGGCCTTCTCCAGCTCCGCCGTCCGCAGCATGCGTCCCCGCACGGTCTCCTCGGTCCACCCCTCCGGAAACACCCGAGCGAGCTGATCTCTTTCAGTGGCCTCCAGCAGCGCGTGCAGCAGCGCTCGCGCCGCCTCCGGATGCGCGCCGGAGCCGTTGCTCGTCCATGCCGCCGCCACCGGCCCCAGCGAGGGGCCTCCCGGGGGCGTCACATGGACACCTTGGGCGGGCACCCAGACCGCCTGGCCCGAGCCCAGCTCCGTCGCCTCGCGCCACGCACACCGCACCCCGTCTGCCCACAGGCGGGGTTCCACGAGCGCACCGGCCGAGCCCAGCGAGTCCGCGCCCCACAGCGTCCCGAGCCGGCCCTCCAGTTCGGCGCGAGAACCCCAGGTGAGCCGCCCTGGCACCACCGTCTCCGCCGCCCACAGCTCCGCGGTCTCGAACAGCGCGCCCCACGCGGCCTCGTCCGGGGTGAGCCCCTTGCCGTTGCACACCTGGAGCACGTGCCCGCCCGGGCGCACCGCGCACGCCACCTCCACACCCGTGCGGTCCAGCCCGGTGACGCGCGCCACCCGCGTCACCCCCATGGCCCGGGCCAGCCGGGACGACGTCATTCGCTCGAAGGACACACCCGGCGGATAGCACTTCGGCCGGGAACGGTCAGCAGCGACGCGTGAAGCCCTGTCACCCGCGGCGGCGCGGAGACCCGCGGCGGACCGGGCCTTAATCGGACTTAATTCCGCTTAATCCCTGGCGGATGAAGACGTCTGGGATAAGGCGCCCACTCGCCGGACGCGACTGGCTTCGCCAGGGCAGACACCCGGTGGACGGCGAGCTGACACACAACCGATGGAGTCGAACCATGTCGAAGCACTTCGTGCGTTCGTTGTTCCTGGGGGCGGTGGTGGCATGCGTGAGCGCTTGCGGCGGCGCGGAGACCGAGCCGCGAGAAGCAGAAGTCGTCGTGGATGACGTGGAGCAACGGGCGTGTGCCATGGGCACGTTCCAGAACAATTGTCGTGACTGGGGCGCGGGTGGTTACTCGGACCCCGCCTGCACTGGCGGCACGTACCGATGGAAGTTCTGGGCCTGCAAGCAGTACCAGGCTGGCACCCAGAAGTACCGCCAGGAGTGCGGCACCGAGCAGTACGTCTGCGGGAGCAGCGCGACGAGCCGCCCGTCCTCGAGCGTTTCGGCGTGCGTCCAGAACTGCTAGCCGTCTGACTCGCCGCCGGGCGGAGCAGTCCCTCCGCCCGGCCTGCCACTCAGCTCCGACAGCTCCATCAGTGGCACTCCTCATCACCTCCGCGCCTACACACGCCCCTCAGCGGCGTTCCTCGCCGTCGGATGTTCTTCGCGGAATTCGCTATCATGCTGGCGCCGTACAGACATGAATGCTTCTCCGGGAGGTCACGTGCGAAGAGTGCCTTTGAGGGGTGTCTCGTTCCTGGTGGCGAGTCTGGTGATGGGCTGCGGTGGCGTGGCGGCGGAGGAGTCAGCACCCGCTGATTCCTCACAGGAGCAGTCGCTCGCGCCGAGCTGTCCCACGGGTTACACGGATGTCTATCTCTGGGCCTGCAAGCGACTGGCGGCCCACGCGCCTCCCTGCAACTACGGCGGGCCCGGGCACTACAACGTCCTGCATCTGTATTGTCAGTCGGGCACGGAGTTCTACGACGCGGGACCCACGGGCGACTACGCCTGTGGGGATTGCTTCTAGAGCGAGTGGAGCGCGGACGGGCCCGTGTCGTCTCCGGGCCCGTCGGCTCCGGTGGAGATGCTTTCGCGCGAGGAATACCCCTCCACGGACGGCGCTCAATCGAGGCTGCGCCACGAATCCACTGGCAGCCGCGGCCTGCCACTCGCACGCGCCAGGGAGGGCACGAATGGAAACTCGCCCACCAGGGGCAGCCCCGCATGTTCAGCCAGCGTCATCAACGCCAGTCCCTCGACCGACACCTGCGCGACCGTGGCCCAGCGCTCCTCGGAGATCTTCTCCCGCTGCAGGAGGCGGTCCTGACGGGCCCGCTCCGCGACAAGGAACGTCTCCAATCCCCGCGCCACTTCTTCCCCATCTCCCTTCAGGAGGGCGTGGCAGAGCGGGAGGCGGAGGTCCTCCGAGCCCTGCAGCACCTGCTCGTAATCCGCCAGGAGTTCCACCAACCGCGCATCCGTCTCCCCGAGGAAGAAACGACTCATCAGGAAATGGACGTAGAGAAAGTCCTCTTTGTACTCCATCCCTTGTTGCCAGGTGCGTCTGGCGCGTCTGGCAATCTCCCGGGCGCCATCGAGGTCCTGAGCGGCCAGGGCGTCGAAGAACGGCGCCGAGCGGCTCGTCACCCACTGGGACTCTGGCACCTTCTCCATGAGCGACAGGTAGGCGCGGCCACTCTTGTAGAGGCACGCATGCAGCGCCTCCGCATCACCGTAGAGGAGGAAGCGACCAATCCCGCGAATCCGATAGTTCTCGCAGAAGGTCAAGACCTGCTGAAGACTCGCCTTCGCATCCAGGGCCTTCAACAACTCCGCGTTGTCGGACCGGGCATTGCTGACAAACACCTGGAGGAACTTGGAAGACATGCGGCTCAGGCCTCCGCGCTGACGACGAATGCACCGACCCAGCCATGCTCCGAGCTGGATACCACCAGGCTTCGGGAACTGGACGCGTACTTGCGAAGAAATGACCGGACCGCCACGCAGAGGGCCACGGCACCACTCGCGGCGCCGGTATCCCCCAGGGAGGTGCCGGAGATGACCAGGCGATGAGACTCATCCAATTGGTCGCCGAGCCTCACGCGTGCGTGGCCCCATTCCGAGGCCCGCCAGACCTCGCCATTGAGGTCGCTGATGATGTCTCCCTGGAAGGCGCCCGTGGGCCCCGGCGCCTTCGTGAGCACGTCGACGATGGTGTCCGCCAGCACCTGCCCGACCCTCGGCCGCTGGGTCACGAACGGGTCGTGCTCCTGTCCCACCGAGACGGCGCTCACGGAGGCCTGGGGCGTGATGCCCCTCCTGCGCGCGGACAGGGGGGACTCCACCAGGATGCATGCCGCGGCCTCGCCCGGCATCAAGCCGACGGGCGCGTCTGGAGACTTCAACCTCCGGTGAGACTGCAGCCACTCCAGGCTGAGCATGTCCAGATAGGAGTCCATGGCCACGATGAGGAAGCGCTCGACGGCGGAGCGGGACAGCTGCCGCGAGGCATACTGGAGCGCCGCCGCCATGCCCGCGTGTCCCTGGTGGATGGCGTGACAGTCGCTGACGAGCGGAAGCTCCAGGGCCTTCTTCAGTTGCAGGCAGAAGGTACTCGTCAACACGTCGGGCCTCAGCTGGCGTGCCTCCATGAAGCGGGACTCATCCAAGACAGGCCCCACCCAGATGAGTCCCGTCCGCCGCCAGAAGTCCGAGTCCTCGCGACCCGGCACCTGCCCGAGCGACAGCAGGTCGTCCACCCCTCCTCGCGCGAGTCGAATCCACCTGCCCACGGGCCCGAACCCGTCGGTGAAGCCTTGGATGGGATGGCCCATCACCGGCACGCGCTCCTGACTCTCCTCGTCGAGGACGGGGAAGTAGACGAGTTGCCGGGGCCGCGTGAGGCCCGCCCGGAGCGACGCGCAGGCCTGGACGACGTCCAGCCCCACGCTGGTGACCATTCCCAGTCCTGTAATCGAGAGCACCACGCATGCCTCCCAGGCCGCCCCCGGGCCGTCAGCCCTGTCCCGACAAGCGGAGCGGTGTCAGCAGGACGTTGGTGAACCCCCGCGCCTCGACGGCCTGGACGAAGCGCTCATCCACGACATATTTGCTGGGCTTCTTGTCGATCCGGAACAGCGCGGCGGCCTGCCCCACCTTCTTGTCATCCAGCACGAACTCCGCGATGTCGATGACACTCCCTTCTTCACCATAGGTAACGCCACTGGCCTGCTCGTCGAGACAGTCCAGCGCACCGATGGGATTGATGATGAAGTAATCCTTGCTGTAGAGCCGCTCGCGGTGGTCATACAAGTCGAAGGGGAGATATTCGATATCGCAGCCCGCGCAGAGCTGCTCGAACACCGTCTTCACCTCGGATGAGGCGATGAGGTAGTTCTCCGTGTTCCCCAGCACGGAAGAGAGCTTGATGCCTGGGTTCTCTTCGCGCAGGAAGATCTTGGCCTCCGCGGGGTAGAAAGCCTTGGCTGGCCGGCCCTTGGTCATCAGGAAACGGCGCAGGCCAATCCCCTTGGGAGGATCATCAATCAGGCAAAGATCGCGGTCGTTGAGGTCTCCGACCGTCGACAACAGGAAATACTTCATTCACTTCCCTCCGGGGTGAGCACCACCGTGTCTCAACTGGCGCTCTGCTGCTTGAAAAGTTCCTTCGCCATATGGTCGAGCGCGTCCACCCCGTCCTCGCCGGCCTGCTTGATGGACCCATAGAGGCGATTGGACAGGGCAATGAGCTTGTCCTTGAAGTCCTTGTACTTGGGGGCCTCGTGATCGACCAGGTCCTCGAGGTTGTCGGCGAGCATCGCCTTCAGCTCGCTCTTGACATGATCACTGTAGACACCGTGATACATCTTGGGCAGCGTCCGGTGTCGGGGCAGGCGCATGACCCGCGCGACGGTCGCGTCGAGGGGGAGCATGATCATGTTGTCCATATGGTTGAGATTGTAGCCCGCGGTGAGCAGCCCACCCCGGACCACCGTGACCAGCTCCGGCGAGCCCCCTTCATCCGGGTTGCCCAGGTAGTCGCTGATGGTGGTGCTCAGGGTCGAATTCGGGATGACGTGATGCGCCTCGTGGAAGTAGGGCACGTCGCAGTGGGTGTCGAAGTTCCCGGCCTTGACGTCCCAATCTCCCTTCTGGGGCTTGCCGGCTTCCGCCTCGCGCCCCTGGAAGAAGACCTGGATTGTGCCCGGCATGTCCTTGTAGCGAGGCCAGTTATACAGCCCGTCGTCACTCTGGGCCTTCTTCGTGGCCTGCCAGATGTGGCTGCAGGAGTTGTTCGGCTTGCGGGACTCGTGTCGATTCAGACACTTCCCGCCTTCCGTGCCACCCGCGGTGTGGTGGTCGAGCTTGTTTTCGATATCTCGTGTGTGTCTTTCCTCGGACATGACGCACCCTCCACGAAATCAGGCTTTCCCTGCATCCATCATCGCGAAAGCTCAGGGAAACGACAAGGTCGACCTGGACTCTCAGTGAAGTAGCCCCTGGAGAGGACGGCGTCCTCGGTTCCGCGCCCTGGGACCAGCGTGGGCGCCCATCGGAGCGCGCCCTCCCGGACCCGGCCCGCGGCAGCCCGCCCCACTGTCAGGCCTGACTGCTAATACTACTTTATCGCGACTTCACCAGCACGACCCGAGTCGGCCGGAACGGCTGACTCCGCGCAGCAGGCCCTATCACCCAGGAGCATGAGTCCATGCGCTGTCCTGTCACGGATTGGTATCGCAGTCCCATCGCCTTCGCTGTCACGCTCACCCTCTTCTCGACGGGGGCACTCGCCCGCCCGAGGAGTCCCCCGCCCGCCGAGTCTTCCTGGAAGTCCCACGGGCTGGAACACACCCATCAACGCATCCGGCCCGACCAGCGTGAGCCGGATGTCTCCCCCGAGGAACTGCACCGGGAGCATATTCCTGTCGCACTTTCGCGGGCCCTGCTGGTCGCCTGTGACACGGCGGCCTTCGCATCGGCCAGTGGCACCGGGCTCGTCACGCTGGTGAAGGGCTCCACGGCGGAGTGTCTCAACACGCTGTTCGGTGTCACGGGAACGCAGGCCGGCCAGGTCTTCGCCGAGAGCAAGATGGTCACCGTCGCCAATGCGCTCACGGTCAACGCCCAACAGTACGTGGGCAACAACACCGCCCAGACGCTCCAGCTCATCCTGTTCCTGCGCGCCGGCTACTACGTGCAGTTCTACCAGTCGGGCTCGGTGGGCAGCTACGGCACCACGCTGCGCAACGCCATCCGCCCGGCGCTCGCGGCCTTCGTCGCCAACAGCCACTTCACGGACAACAACGACGCGCACGGCGCGGTGCTGCAGGAGTTCGTCACCCTCATCGACAGCGCGGGAGAGACCGCCTGGCACATGGGCACCCTCCGGGGCCTGCTGGACCGCTTCAATGACACCACCGTGGCCTCCACATACATGCGCGGCGCCACCAACAGCGTCTTCAACGGCATCTACCGGGGGCAATTCAACACGGACTTCGTCGCGGCCGTGCGGGCGGACATGTCCCTCATCGACTCGCTCGACTCCTTCATCACCCGCACCGAGCACCTGCTGGCCACGTCCAACCAGTACCTCACCGTCAACGCGGCGCGAGAGATGGCTCGCTTCGTCCAGCACTCCGGAACCCTCCAGAACAAGACGCGCCCCCTGGTGAAGGCGGTCATCGACAACCACTCGATGACGGGCCCCACCGCGGGCCTCTGGGTGGGCTCGGCGGAGATGGTCGAGTTCTACGATGGAGCCAACTGCGCCTACTACGGTGTCTGCGACTTCCGGCGGACGCTGGAGCAGACGGTGCTCGGCATCACCCATACGTGTGGCCCCACGCTGCGCATGCGCGTGCAGGACATGACGGCCCCACAGCTCACGCAGAGCTGTGACCAGGTCGCCACGCAGGAGTCCTCCTTCCACGACACGCTGAAGACCCACCGCGTGCCCGTGGCGAGCGACAACAACACGTCCCTGGAGATGGTCGTCTTCGACAGTCGGTTCGACTACCAGACGTACGGCGGCGTGTTGTTCGGCATCAACACCAACAATGGCGGCATGTACCTGGAGGGAAACCCCGCCGCCTCCGGCAATCAGGCCCGCTTCATCGCCTACGAGGCGGAGTGGCTGCGGCCCGCCTTTGAAATCTGGAACCTGCGGCACGAATACATCCACTACCTGGACGGCCGCTTCAACATGAAGGGCGACTTCACCACGAGCATCAGCCAGCCCACCGTCTGGTGGATCGAAGGCCTGGCTGAGTACATCTCCAAGAAAAACGACAATGCCAGCGCGGTGGCGCTGGGCCGGGGCAAGACCTTCCAGCTCAGCCAGATCCTCCGCAATGACTACAACAGCAGCACCGACCGCGTGTACTCGTGGGGCTATCTGGCGACGCGCTTCATGTTCGAGCGCCACTCAGACCAGGTGGACACCTTCGTCGAACAGTTCCGCGCGGGCAACTACAGCACCTATCGCCAGTCCCTGGACGCATTGGGCACGGCGAACGACGTGGAGTTCCACGAGTGGATCGACTGCGTCGCGACGGCCACGGACCCGAGCATCTGCATCCCACCCGGCTCCGGACCCGGCCCCACCCCGCCCTGCACGGCTTCCAACCCCATGGGACTGGACAACGGCTGCTATCGGGGCCCGCTCGCCTCCACCGGCAGCGTGCACTACTTCTATCTCTACGTGCCCCCCGGAGCGAGCAACCTGCGCCTCAAGGCAAGCGGCGGTACCGGCAACGCGGACCTGTACGCCCGCGCCGGCACGTGGCCCACGACGACTGTGTACGACTACCGGCCCTACCTCCCGGGCAATGACGAGACGGTGGAAATCGCCTCACCCGCGACCGGAGGCTATTACTACCTCATGCTCGTGGCCCGCCCGGCCTACGCAGACGTGAAGTTGGAGGCCCACTTCGACAGGGCGCCCTGACGAGGAAAGGGCAGACTCCCGGGTGGGCGTGAAGCCACCTGGGAGTCCCTCCTCCGTCAGCACACCGGGGTGATGACAGTCACCGAGGCGCGAAATGTGCGCGAGGCCTTATCCTCCACAGCGAGGCCGTGAAGGGAACAGTGCGGCGGCCTGATTGTGAAACCCTTCCACCTCTACTGCCTCCGCGGCTTCCCTTGCGCGGGGGCAGTGCCATCCGTTCAACCTCTGATGGCAGACACCGGGACACGAACCGCGAGCCCCCACGGTTTCAACCAACTCGTGATGTCTGGAAAGAGGAGTGACTGGCAGTGGGACACTTCGATATCGCGGGCAAGGTGGGTTTCATCACGGGAGCCTCGCACGGACTGGGGAGGCACTTCGCAACCATGGTGGAGCGCATCCCCCAGCGACGCACCGGCCACTTCGAGGAGCTGGATGGGCCCCTGTTGCTGCTCGCCTCGGAGTCCTCTCGCTACATGATGGGGAGCGTGCTCACCGTGGATGGTGGTTACACCAGCGTCTCCGCGGCATAGGGGTGAGTGGCTCCCCGCGCCGCAACGCTCACTTCGCGCCGGGCACCGCCCGCGCGACGAGCATGGAGCGGTAGGTCGCCCGGTATGCCCAGGCCAGATAGAGGTGGAGGGCCAGGACGACGACGGTCATCCCGATGCCGGTCGGGGCGAGGAAGGCATGGAATGCGACGATGTTGACGACGACGGGCGCGAGGAGGGCCAGCGCCAGCGGCACGAAGCGGTTCGTCAGCAGCAGCAAGCCCACGAGCACCTCGGTGCCCTTGATGAGCGGCATCATGTAACCCGACTTCATGAACGCCATGCTGAGCGCCATGGCGCCTTCGGGAATGGGCTCGGAAGGCGGCGGGATGAAGTTCAGGAAGCCGTTCAGCCCGAAGACGAAGAAGAGGAGCCCCAACAGGACCCGCGCAACCGTTGGCAGGTGGCGAGCAAACGACTTCGTGTCCTGGCCCGCTCCAGTGACCTCTGCGTTCAGCGTCGTTCCCGTTCCCATGGCGTAGTCCTCCTCGGTGTCACTTCAGGTTTGGTGGCAAGGCTCCTGGACCGCCCCGGGGGCGCTGCCTCTACCCTCGCGACGAACGGCCTTCCGGGAGATCGACACGGCGGCGATTTCATCCAGGTGCCCTCGGCGTCGAGGTCTGCCCTTGCATGCGTGTATCCCCCGGGGTTCAGTGAGGGGTCATGGCCTTCGCCCCGTGGCTGCCCGTGCTTGTCACCCTTCACTCCGTGCCACCCGCCGCCGCACGCGCCGAGCCTGCGCCTGCCGCCTTCTCGAGCTGGTTCGACGCGCGAGCGAAGGAGGAGCAGCCAAAGGTCCTGACGCGATACCAGGTGGACCTCGACGGTGATGGGCGCGAGGACGAGGTGGTCTGCTATTCCCTGGTGAAAAGCGACGAAACGAGGCGCGGGGATGGAGCTCCGGTCACGCTGGTGGGGCTGGCCAGCGGAGAGCGCTTCGCGATGAACACAGGCGTGGGATTGGACGTCGAACTGGGCTGCCCGTCCCCCACCCCGGAAGCGTCAAACACGGGCAAGCCGTTCCTGCTGCTGCCACGAACCGGGATGAGAAGTTCGTCATCGGTGTCGCTGCGCTTCGACCGGAACGGCCCGTTGCTCGTGGCGAGCCACGTGACGACATATTCCAGTTCGAACCGCATGGACCTGCTGACCCAGCGCGCCCAGACCTACAACTACACGGCGCCGACCTCGGAGGAACAGGACCCCGAGGGGAATGAGACCCGGTGGGAAGGCCCGGCGCAGGTGGTGACGGACCTGGAGTCGACGGTGCTTCCGACTCCGGGAAAGGTCACCTGGGGCCAGAAGAACTGGAAGGGACTCGAGGATGCGGACCTGACGGTGAGCCTGCGTCGCCGGGGCGACCTGATGGTGGTCAGTGTCCGGCTGAAGGATGACAAGACAGTCGTTGCCGCAGATGCCAGTCCCAAGGCCATCCTCGCGGCGGACCACCTCGAGCTGCGATGGTCGGAGTGGGGCACCACCAAGCGCATGGAGAATCGACCGGTGGAGCTGGGGGTCGCGCGCAACGCGTTGGGGGTGCCCGTGGCCACGTGGTTCAAGCCTCCCAAGAAAAAGGACACGCCACCGCCGACGATTCGGTGGACCTCCCCGGAGGCCATCGAGGTGGAGCTGCCCCTGGACTGGTTCATGCCGCCGCCCGCGAAGCGCACCTATTACGACGCGATGACCTCCATGCCCTGGTTCTCGGTGTTCTTCTCGGATGGAGACGGGAAGGGTCAGGAGACGCTGGTGAATGTCTTCCCCAAGGTGCTCTTCGTCGCCGAGCCGGGGCGCCCCTTTCCCACGGTGGAGCAGAACGTCCAGCCGTGGGCGCGGGTGGAAGCCGGCGCCACGCTGCTCATGCTCACGCAATGATGGAGATGGAGCCGCGAGGGCCTTCCCCCGTCAGGGACCGACGACCGCCAGGGCGCTGCGTTCGAAGTCGATGACCCGCCGGGCCACGTCACGCACGTGGTCGGCCGTCACCTCGGAGACCCGCTGCGCGTAGTGCTGGAAGTTCTCCTGTCCGACCCCGAGACACCCATCCATCGCCAGCATCGCCGCACGAGCGGCGTTGCGCTGCAGCCCCAGCTCATGCGTGCCGATGAGGTGCTGGCGCGCCCGCTCCAGTTCCTCTTCGCTCACCCGTTCGTCCCTCACCCGCTCCAGCTCGGAGCGGATGGCCACCAGCGCCGCTGTCACCTTCTCCGGGCTCGTCCCCATGTAGATGGCGAGGTAGCCAGGGTCCACGCCTTCCATGCTGTAGCTGTTCACGCTGTAGGCCATGGCGCGTTTGTCACGCAGCTCGCGGAACAATCGCCCGCCCTGCCCCGCGAGCAGCGTGCTGAGCACCTTCAAGGCGTGGCGCCACGAATCGGTCACCCGTGCCCCCTGGAAGCCCAGCGCCAGATGGGTCAAGGAGCGCGCGAGCACCTGCCTGTGCTCGCGAGGCGACTCCGGAAGCGGCTCCGGCGCCACAGGGGGCGGTGCGGCCAGCGCGCCCGAGGCGTCGCCGAACAGCTCATGCGCCCGCTCCAGCACCTCCTCCGCGCGCACGTCCCCCACCACGCTCAGCACCATCTGCGCGGGGTTCATGTAGGCCGCGTGCCAGGCGCGCAGCGACTCGGGGCCCAGTCGCGCCACCGCACGGCTCTCCCCTGACACCGGCAACCGGTAGGGATGCGTGCGGTAGAGCGTGCTCGCGAGGACATCGAACACCCGGCCCTCGGGCTTGCCATCGCGAGCGCCCAGCTCCCTGGACAAGTTCCCGCGTTCGCGAGCCACCTCACTCTCGGAGAACAGCGGGGCGCGCAGGCAGTCCGCGAAGAGACGAAACGCGGGCTGGAAGTGGCGTGACAGGAACTCGCCGCGAAGCTCCACCAGGTTGCGTCCATGGGCCCCCTGGAGCGAGCCCGCCATGGCGGTGACCCGCCGCATAATCTCCTGTGCGTCGCGAGTGGCCGTGCCACGCGTGAGGCAGCGACCCAGCAACGTGGTGAGCCCGTTGGTCTCCGCGGTCTCGTAACGCACGCCGCCCGCGAAGCAGGCTCGCATCGCGACGAGCGGCACCGCGCGCGACTCCAGCACCAACACCCGTGCCCCCGAAGGCAGTCGCGACTCCACCAGCCCTCGAGCCGTCTCGGTCGTCTTGCGCCTCACGAGCCGAGGCAGCGGCGCGGGCCCTCCACGCACCGAGGCTGGCGCGCGCCCCCGTGACACACCGTCGTGCGCGGCGTGCATCAACATCGCCTCCGCCCTTTCGGTGGAGAAGTCGCAGCCCTGGGGGAGCAGCCCCGTAAGGACAGCCCGGTCGAGGCGCAGGTAGCGCTCCGCCACCTCGTGCAATCGCTCCGGAGTGAGCCGAGCGATGGCCTCGTGGTAGCGCGCCTCCGCCTCCAGGCCGCCCAGCATGAACTGGTAGTAGCCCAGCCGCCGCGCCAGCTCCTGCACCTCCTCGCGCTGTTGCACGGCCCGCGCCTCGAAGTGGGCCTGCAACATCGCCAGCTCCTCGGCGGGCACCGGCTCCGCGCGCAGCCGGGCCAGCACCCGCAGCTCCTCCTCCACCGCCTCCGCGACCTGGTTCGGCGCGAGCGTGAACCGGAGGGAGAAGAGCCCGGGGTCCAAGGGAGTATAGGACGAGGACTCCAGCGCCCTGACGAGGCCCTGTCTGCGTTTGCATTCCCGGATGACCCGCGAGCGCTCTCCCTGCCCCGTCAGCAGCGCCAGCACGTCCAGCGCCGGCACGTCCGGATGCGCGACGTCCGGGATGGAGAAGCCCAGATGCAGCCATGCCTCCTTCGCGCCATCTTCTCGCAGACATATCCGCGGCGCGGTGCGCTCCGGCTCGGCGGGACGCCGCAGCGGCCCCGAGTGGTGCTGCCCCCAGTCACCGCCAAGGAGTTCGTCCACCCATTCGCGCAGCCGCGACTCGTCGAAGTCGCCCGCGAGACTGAGCACCAGGTTTCGCGGGGTGTAGTGCCGCGCGTAGAACTCGAGCACCCGCTCCCGGGTGAAGTCGCGCACGCTCGCGGCCGTGCCAATCACGGGGCGTCCGTAGGGATGCTGGGGGTAGGCGGCGGCGAACAACTGCCGCGAGGCCCGCCGCGCGGGGAGGTCCTCGTTGCGTTTGATCTCCTCGCACACCACCTCGATTTCTCGCGCCAGCTCTCCCGCGTCGAACGAGGAGCCACGCACCGCGTCCGAGAGGATGTCCAGCCCCAGCCGGGCGAACCGACTGGCGATGACGACATGGAAGACGGTCTGGTCGTAGCTCGTCCAGGCGTTGATCTGCCCACCATGGGCCTCCACCGTGCGAGCGATATCCCCGGGTGCCCGACGCGATGTCCCCTTGAAGAGCATGTGCTCATGCAGGTGGGCCAGGCCCAGTTGGTCGGGCCGCTCGTCCGCGCTGCCGGCCCGGACCCAGACCTGGAAGGCGACAGCGCGTGCGGTGTCTCGTCGCTCGAAGACGACGGTGAGCCCATTGTCCAGCGTGTACGTTTGAGCCGTCAGGGTCCTAACCTCCCACCATGGCCTGGCGCTTGAGCAACAGGCGACGGCGCCACGCGAGCCCCAGCGCCAGCGCGGTCCCCGATAGCAGGGCAAAGGCGAAGCTCACCGCGAAGGCCCGGGGGATGCCCAGCGACGTCCCCAGCGTTCCGCCCAGGAGCGCGCCCAGCATCGTCGAGACCTCGGGCATCAGGCTGATGACGGCCATGACCCGGGCGAGCGCGTTGGAGGGCACCTGTCGGGGGACCTCCGCGAAGAGCGTGATGAGCAGGAGCGAGGCGCCGAAGCTGCCCATCAACTCGTAGTTCAGGCACGCCACCAGTCCCAGCGCCCCAGGCCGGGCCAGCGGCAGCAGCGCGAACGAGCCAGTGAGCAGGGCCACGGCCACCGCCACGGTCCACTGCGCTCCCAGGCGCCGGTGGAAGGTCCCCACGAGAAGGCTGGCGACGATGCCCCCCACGGAGCCCACCCCGACGATGGGGCCGATGAGCGACGGCGACATGCCCAGGTCCCCGGACATGAAGAGGACCAGCAGCGCGGAGACCACGCCATTGGCCAGGCAGAGATACCCGACGATGACGAGCCCCAGGCCCAGGAAGGGCCGCTGGAGCAGCAGCGAGAATCCCAGGGTGAGCCCCTTCAGGCTCGCCGTGTTCCTCGCCGGGACATGCTGCGGCTTGCGGGGGACCCGCACGGCCACGGTCAGCAGCGCGGCCACCGCGAAGGAGGCCGCGTCCACGAGCAGCGCCACGGGCGCCGAGAGCACGGAGACGAGCAGGCCCCCCAGGCTGCGCCCCGAGACGTCCGCCAGGTTGCGCGTCACGCTGAACCGGCCATTGGCCTCCACCAACTGCCCATCCCCCACCACAGCGGGGAGGATGGGCGCGGCGAACATCCCGCCGATGGCGCTCACCGAGGTCAGACAGAAAGCCATCCCCAGGAGCAACCCGAAGCTCAACAGGCCCATCCACCAGAGCAACGGAATGGAGGCGATGAGCAGGCTGCTCGTCATGCTGCACGCCACCAGGACGGGCACCTGACGCGAGCTCGCATCGGCCCACGCCGCGGCGGGGAGCCGCAGCAGCAGGGTCGGCGCAATCTCCACGGCCATCAGCAACCCCATCTGCTGGGGCGTGAGGTTCAGGATGGTCACCGCGACGAGCGGCAGCGCCACCTTGGTCACCGCCGAGCCCGTCAACGTGACGGTCTGCGCCGCCCACAGCCGCAGGAAGGTGGCGTTGCGCCAGAGACCGGGCGGAGGGCCCGGGCTCATCCCGCCCGCTGGGTCCGCGTGGAGGCCTTCAGGCGATCCGGCAGCGGACACACCTCCCGCATCTCCTCGTCGCCGGTCAACCCGCAGCAGTTCCCGTCGATGTCCTCGTTGAAGACCAGCTTGGGGTGAGGCACCTGCGAGGGTTTGAGATTCAGCAGGTCCAACGGCACCTGGTCGTCATCCACCCACACCTGCCCTCCCGGGGAGATGAGGTCCATGTGGATGGGCGAGTAGTAGTCCAGGACATGGATGCTCTGGTTGTGCTGGCCAAAACCCAGGTGCACGCCCGGATGACGTTCGTTGATGTGAGAGTTCATGGAGATGAACTCCCCCAGCCCTCCGTTCGTCCCGAACCCCACCTCCCCCACCCGTCTGGAGTTGGGCTGGGCGAAGACCGCCTCCACCAGGCGGCTCACTTCGGGGCTGTCACACTCGTAGTCGACGGCATGGCCGTCCTGAATCCGGATGCGGATGGGATTCTTCGCCAGACGCGCATCGACCTGCGTCAAGGCATTGATGTTGAAGGCCCCGTCGGCGACCAGGACACCGTCCACGGTGCCCGGAAAGGTGGCCACCTCTCCCGCGGGCAGGATGACGAAGCTCCCAGGACGCCACACGCCCCGGTTGCTGATCCACCGGTACCGCTCCGAGTCGAGCCCGATGCGCAGGTCCGTTCCCGATGGAGTCTTCACCTTCAGCTCACGCGCCTTCATGAACCGGTCCAGCAAGCCCGCGTTGAGCTCCGACAACATCCCAGACCTGACGTTCAGCGCCTTGAGGAAGAAGTCCTGGGAGGCGTTGATGATGCGCACCGCCAGCCACTTGTCCAAATCGTAGCGCGCCAGGGCGTTGCGGAAGGTCATCATGTGCGACATCGAGTCGCGCTCGACGGTGATGATGACCAGCTTGCCCTTGAGGCTCTCGGCAGGCGGCAACGCCGCGTCCAGGCGCTGAGGGAAGGTCTCGTCCGGGAAGGGCTTGGGCCGCATCCCCAACAAGGCGGCCTCCATCCCACGCATCCGCAAGACGGTGGCAATCCACGCGGCGGACTCGCGACTCTCGGGCGTGTAGGCCACGAGGACCTGGTCCTCCGGCATGAGGCGCGCGTAATCATCAAGCAGGACATCGATGCCGGCCCAGACTCGCTCGTCCACTTTGCTCATCTCGCGACTCCCCGGATGTGCTGCGGCAGCAGGTTGAGATTGCCCATGGTTTGAAGCTCGGGGCCTTGCGCATGAACACCGCGCCAGACGTCCCGCCCGGCCTTTACGCCTGCCCCAGGCCACCACCAGCGCCTGGGGCAGGTGCCCGCGAAGTCGCGCGGTGCGACTAGTTGTTCTGCTCGGTGGTCCAGATCGACCACATGCCGATGGTGTGCTCGGCGTTGGAGTCGCTCAGGTTGCAGGGGTTCAGTCCGGAGCTCTCGAAGCCCTCGGGCTCCGCGCTCTGCATCTCCATCAGGGTCTGCGCAAGGATTTCATCACGGTTCGAATGTTCCATGTGCAACCTCCCGGTACGCCGGTCACGCCTGGATTGGCGCGCCCAAGGACTATCACAACGCACTCCACAAAACAGACACCCCGCCATCCAGGGCAATCCCATCACGAATTCCAGACAACCCTTGAGCACCATATCCTCTCAACCCAGTGACATGGCGTGGCTGCACCGTTGACGACCCGACATCCCCGGACAGCGCCTTGAATCCCATCCACGCGGCGCGCGCCCGCGCTGTAGCGGCTTTCCATGACAGGGCTTTCCGCATCACATCCATCCCCATCTCTCTCGACTCCACGGGTAGGGGGCCCGACGCGGGGAGTCCCTTCGAGTGGGAGGACTCGCCAGCAACTGTTTCCGAGGCGAGCCCCGCGTCTATTCTTGGGACAGCCCACAGGAGCTGAGCCCATGCGCGCGACGGCCTATGCAGCCCCCTCTGAGATGCACGGCATGGCCCATCCCTCGCGCACCGTGAGCGGGGAGGGAGTCCACACGAGCGCGGAGCGGGGGCTCGCGCAATGCCAGCAACGCGCCAATCAGAGCCCTCCGGTCCAGCGCGTGTCCGGCTACCAGCAATTGCTGAACACGAGCCCCAGGGTGGCGGCGCTGCAGCGCGGCCCACCACGGGCCCCCGTCGTCCAGCGCATGCGCATCACCAGTGGTGACGTCACGGAGAGCGTCGACGAGGCCTGGAAGACGGTGGAGGAGTTCCTCTGGGACAAAGGCATTCCCGACCGCTACTGGCCCGAGATGAAGCAGCAGCTCGCGGCCATGGGGGAGGACCAGGAGTTCGAGTACTACGAAGACGCCGCGGACCTGCTGACCCAGCAGCTGAATGCCCGGGAGGGGACGGACTACCCGGTGGGGCCGCAGGAGGACCTTGATGACGAGGACACGCAGCAGGAATCGGGGGGCTGGGGTGGGCTCGCGTGGAAGCTGTTGAAGTACGGCACCCTGTTCCTCGCGGCCCAGAGCGCGGTGCAGAACGTCCTGCCCAAGGCGAATGCGATGCCGCTCCCCATGGGCCCCAGTGGCCCGTCGAACGCGCTGACGAACATGACCGGCCTGCGGCAGGACGTGTGCAAGGTCCCCGGCCTCATGGACAGCTTCCTGCCCATGCCTCTTCCCACGTGCGATATGGCCGACGCCCCCGTTGCGCCGAAGACCTGGTCCAATCATGGCGTCTGGAAGGATTGGCTGAATGCATTCGCCACGGGGAGGTGGAGCTATCCCGAAGACCCGACCGAGATTCCCGGGGTGAGCTTCCTGTCGGGCCCGAACGACCTGGCCCAGGACGGCTACTACGCCTATTCCCACCGCGCGAAGGATGGGCGGGTGGCCATCTCCTACACGGGGACGGATGCCACCACGAACAACGCCGTGCCCCACAGCTATCTGGCGTCAGGGGGCGACGTGTATGCGGCGGGCATGCTGCTGGCGAAAGGAGGCCAGGTCACCCAGGCGGACTCCGCCTCCGGCCACTACCTTCCCGACCCCAAGGTCTACCTGGACGAGTCCTGCCAGTCGCAAGTCACCTCCAAGGAGAGCCTCAAGTTCCTCCAGAGCAAGTTGGAGGCGGATGGACTCGCCGCGCCGGGCATGAACCTGCTCCCGTTCCGCCATCCGAACCTCATCCAGCAGACCATCGACTGCCAGCAGAACAGACAGCCCCTGTTCAACCCCCATGGGTTTCGCTGAAGCCCCTGACGGCCTGGCTTACGTTCCGCGGGAGTGAGGTGGGTGTGAGCGCCGCACCGGGCGTCGTCGGGTGCGTTGACGGCTCCACCCCCTGGCACAGCGCTCAACATTACTTAACACCCCGGTGACTCCAACCATGCGATGCAGGACGCGCCCCTCCCCGGGACTTGGGAAGGACACAGTCCCGCAGTCGAGGGGAGAACGGGTGGCGTCCGGTGGGGAATACGTCCCCGGACTCGCGCGGAAAACGTGGTACCGGTGGACCGTCGCGGCCACCAGAAAGGGAGCCGTCGGAATGCTCGCCATTGGAGACCTCGCGCCGGACTTCTCCGCCACGGACTGCCATGGCGCGCCCCTGAGCCTGTCCGCGCTCCGGGGCCGCAGGGTCGTCCTGTTCTTCTTTCCCAAGGCCTTCACGCTCGGCTGCACCATCGAGAACCGGGCGTTCAGGGACAACCACCACCGCCTCCAGGAGCTGGGCGCGGAGCTGGTGGGCGTCTCCGTGGACACCCAGCGCACCCAGTGCGCCTTCGCGGAGAAGGAAGACATCCACTTCTCCCTGCTCGGAGACCCGGACCGGGTCATCAGCCGGGCCTATGACGTGCTCTGGCCGGTGCTCCGGGTGGACCGTCGCGTCACGTTCATCATCGGCCCCGACGGCCGCATCGAGGACATCATCCGCCACGAGGTGCGCGTGTACCGCCACCTGGATGACGTCCTGCGCTACCTCGAGTCCACCCCGCTCCCCGTCGCCTACGACACGGCCGCCTGAACCCCGGGCTTCAGTCCCAGAGGCAGTAGTACTCGCAATGGGATGCGCCCCGGGCGCGGCACATCGGGTGGGTGATTCGCGGCGACTGACCGCCCGACAGCTCGATGGCTCGCTCGTGCCAGCCGATGATGGTGAGGCAGTCAGCCTCCGTGACGTTCTCCGCGCTGAAGGTGCGCAGCACCGCGGACCGGGGCCCCGTCCAGTCATACGTGCGCGAGCCCACGGCGTAATAGAACCGGTAGATGCGCGCCGCCTGGCTCAACAGGAAGTGCGGGTCCCCCGCCCTCACGAAGGCATGCTGCGGACCGTGGAGCGACTCGTCCGCGGACGCGCGGCCCATGTCGATGAAGGCCCGGCCCTCGTCATCCGGCGACAGCACCTCCGCGATGGCCGAGTCCAGCCGCAGGTTCAGCTCCAGCGGATACCAGGCCACCGGCAATATCGACTTGCGAAGCAATGCCTGGTCCAACGGGGGCAGCCGCCCGAGGACCTCGTCCACCCGAACCTGCCCGCCGTGCCGGCGCAGCATGTTCAAGCGGGATATGAGCACGCCCCCCTTGATGCGAGAGCCCGAGCCTTCCAGAACCATGAGAAGTCCGTGGGTTGCACCAACCGCGGCCATTCTGACAGCGGCCGAGCGAACAGGGCAACCCGACGTCACAACCGAGTGTCGGCCAAATCGCTGTCATTTCCTGAGATTCCTGAATTGATGCGATGGCGGAAACGCGTCGAAAAATAACCTGGGGGCGGCTCGGGGGTTGAAGGCGTCGTGAGCATCAGGGAGACAGGCGGCCGGGTGGTGGCGATGCCGTCTCGCCGGCTGGCCCTGGAGCGGGCGCCGGACGAGGTGCTCTGTCGTGTCTTCCTGGACGGCGAGGAGGCGGCCTTCGAGGTGCTGGTGACGCGGCACCGGGCGCTCGTCTTTGCGCTGGTGCGCCGCTACACGACCCGGCCCGAGGACGCGGCGGACCTGACGCAGGCCGCCTTCCTGCGCGCGCTGGAGGCCTCTCGCCGGGTGTTCGCGCGCTTCACGCCCGTGGGCCCGGCGCCGTTCCGTGCGTGGCTGGTGCGCATCGCCCTCAACCTGGCGAAGAACCACGCGCGGCACGGCCAGCGGTGGCGGCCGGTGCTGGTGGAGGCCGCGAACGACGAGGTGGCGGAGGCCCCTGGCGAGTCCGCGCAGGACGGCCTGGAGCGGGCGGAGAGAGCGCGCGAGGTGCGCGAGGCGGTGCTGACGCTGCCCAGGCGTCAGCGCGAGGTGTTGACGCTGCGCGTGGACGCCGGGTTGGCGTTCAAGGACATCGCGGAGACGCTCGGCATCACCGAGAACAATGCGAAGGTGCAGTTCCACCATGCGGTGAAGCGCCTGAAGGCGCGGGTGGGCGAGCCCGAGGAGATGCGTTGATGGCTGCATGCCCTGACCAGGAAGCGCGGGTGGATCTCCACGCCGCGGGGGCGCTGGAGGCGTCGGAGACCGTGGCCCTGCTCCACCATCTGGAGTCGTGCGCGGGGTGCCGCGAGGCCTTCGCCGCGTCGGTGGAGGTCCTGTCGCTCTTGACGTTGCCCGCGCCGACGGCGGCGGAGAAGCACGCACAGGAATCGCTGCCCCAGCGCGCGCTGGACACATGGAAGCGGGAGCGCATGAGCCAGGCGCTGCGGCGACGCACCGTGGGCTCGCTGGTGGCGGCGGCAGCGGCGGTGGCGGTGATGGTCCTGGTGCCAGGCATCCCGCGCCCCTGGGACTGGAACACCCCGCCGGAGCCCCGGGAGCTGCCATCCGAGGAGCGCGCGGTGGAAGCGCGGGCGCTGGCGGACTTCGAGGCCTGGGCGGGGTTGGAGCCGCTGGAGGCCAGCTCCGAGTGGGAAGACGAGGAAGCGCTCGACGACGTCGAGAGCTGGGACGAGGAAGCGCTGCTGGGGGAGACGCTGTGAAGACGATGACTCGCAAGTCGTGGGTGGCGGTGACGGTGGTGCTGGTGCCCTGGCTGGCGCTGGCCCGGCCCGGCAACAAGGAGGGCGCGGAGCAGCAGCCCCGCGAGGCCGAGCGGATGGAGCGCGCGGAGAAGCGGATGCGGCTGCGGCAGGTGCTGACGCTGTCGGACGCGCTGGAGCTGGACAACGCGCAGGCGTTGAAGATGGAAGAGACGTTGCGGCGCTTCGACGAGAAGCGGCGGCCTCTGCGGGAGCAGGTTCGCGACGCGGCTCGCACGCTGCATCAGGCGGCGCGGGGCGACAGCGCGGCGCTGGCCCAGGTGGACGCCGCCGCGCAGCGTGCGTTCGAGGCGCGCGAGCGCATCGCCGCACTGGACCGGGAGATGTACCAGGCGCTGGCCAAGGAGCTTGCTCCGGAGAAGCGGGCGAAGCTGGCGCTCGCCCTCGCGCGCGGCGGCGGAGTGAAGACCAAGCGCTTCTGGAAGAACGAGCTGCCGGGCGACTCGCGGGGCGAAGACTGAGGCCCCTCCCCCGGGAATGAGACTGGAGTCGGGGACGGACGGGCATCCGTCCCCGGGGGCGATGAGCGCCCGTGCCTACCGTCAGGGAGCCAACGGCGCGTGTCGCGCCGCCACCGAGGAGGCTTCCATGCGTCTACTGCCCCGACTCGCACCCCTGCTGCTGGGCCTGGCCTTCACGGCCTGCGCGAGCATCGACGTGAGCAGCAACTACGACCCCAGCGCCGTCCAGCAGATCGACGGATACAAGACCTACGCGTGGCTCCCGCAGCCAGAGGGGACCGACAAGCGCGTCTACAATCCCATCGTCGGTGGCCAGGTGCAGCACGCGGCCGACGCGTATCTGCAGTCGCACGGCTACCAGAAGGTGGATGCGGGGGCGAACCCCAACTTCCTCATCGGCTGGCATGGGGCCATCGACAACAAGATTGAAGCGGACACCGTCAACTCCTACTACGGCTATCCGTACAACTCGATGTGGGACCCGTTCTACGGCGGTGGGACCGTCGCCATGTCCGCGCCCGAGACGTATGTGCGCGAGTACGAGCAGGGCACCCTCCTGCTGGACATCGTGGACGCCGAGTCCAAGAAGCTCGTCTGGCGCGGGCAGGCGCAGGCGGAGATTGACGACAACGCCAAGGCGGAGAAGCGGCAGTCGAACATCGACAAGTCCGTGAAGGAAATCCTGGAGCGCTTCCCGCCCAAGCCCGGGAAGAAGTGACGTGCGGGCCCGTGTCCGACGCCGTTGACGTATGGGAGCGTCAGGCGTCGGACACGGGCGTGTCCTCGGGAACACTCGTCGGCGCGGGCGGACATGCCCAGGTTGCCTGCGCTCCATGTCTCGCGTCCGCCGACTCGCTGGCTGCGTCTTGCTGCTCGCCTGCCTTGGCGGTTGCACCGTCTCGGCGCCGCGCTCGGAGTTGGTGCGCCGCGTGGGCCGCTCGGACCTGTCCGTCGGGGCGTTGCGTACGCGGGTGCGGGACATGGCGCGCCGCTTCTCCGGGTTGCTGGAGGTCTCTTCGGATGAAATCGCCGCGCGCTCGGGCTCGGCCTCCGTGCGCGAGGCGATGACCACTTTCAAGATCAACTCGGTGCCGGCGATGCAGGCCGCGTTGCTCCAGCCCGACCCCGTGGCGGCCCTGGTGGATGCGTGGGCCCTGCTCGCGCAGCTCGAGCTCGCGCTTCCGCAGTGGGCCGTCTCCGCGGGGGCGTCACCCGAGGTGACAGCCAAGGCCGAGCGCATGTTGCGCGAGCAGGAGGCCGAAGTGGAGGCGTTGTGGAAGGACGTGTCCGGCCATGCGGACGTGTCGCCGGCGCACCGCCTCGTCCATGAGTGGGCCGCGAAGAACCCGCTGGTGGGCTCGCTCGTCGCGCGGGTGTCCACCGTGGGGTTGCTGGCGGACGTGACGTCTCTGTCCGGGATGGGGGCGAGGGGGACGGCGGGGGCACTCGTCGAAGACGTGCGCGACATCACCGCGCGCGTGGACCTCTACGCCGCGTCCCTCCCCCGACAGGCCCGCTGGCAGGTGGAGTCGATGGCGCAGGAGGTCCTGAGGACGCTGCCCGCGAAGGAGGCGATGCGGGACCTGGACCGCGTGGTGGACACGCTGGACCAGTTGGGCGCGCTGGCGGCGGGGACTCCCGCGATGGTGGCCCGCGAGAGGACGGCGGTGCTGAGCGCGCTCGACGCGGGCAGGGAGGCCCTCCAGCGGTTCATCGAGTCGGAGCGACAAGCGCTCATGGGGGACGTGCGAGGCGAGCGGCAGGCGATTCTCGCGGCGCTTCACACCGAACGAGTGGAGACACTCCAGCAGGGCGAGCAGATCGGCTACGGATTGGTGGACCACACCTTCCAGCGCGCCGCCATGCTGGTGGACCGCATCTTCCTGTGGCTGCTCGGGTTGACGCTGCTGGGCGTGGTGGGTGTGGTCGCCGTCGCACTCCTGCTCACGCGTGCGTGGCGTCGACGGATGGGCTGAGCACGGCGCGGCATCGACCCGCGTGCGGCCCCGCCCTCCTGACACCACTTCTCGACGCGCCTCGCCACATGGCGACGGCGCATGGACTGAGCGTCGCGCGGCGGCAGCGACTCACGCGCGGCCCCGACATCCTGACGCCACCTCCCGACGAGCTTTGCCAATCTGTCAGGCGCCCTTCAAGCCGAGACTGTGAACACTCTCGGCGCGGGGCGGGCTCCGTGATTGCATTCGTCCCGGACATGGACTCGCGCTCACGTCAGGACCTCATCACCGGTGCACTGCTCGGAACCCTCGTGGGAGACGCCCTCGGTCTGCCCCGGGAAGGGCTCGGCCCTCGACGGGCGCACCGCATGTTCGGAGGCGCGCCGCTGCGACACCGGCTGGTGCTGGGCCGGGGCTTCGCCAGCGATGACACGGAGCACGCGTGCATGACGGGACAGGCCCTGCTCGCGCAACCCGAGGACGCGCCGCGCTTCGCTCGCAACCTCGGGTGGCGACTGCGGGGGTGGTTCCTGGCCCTGCCCGCGGGCATCGGCTGGGCGACCGTGCGCGCCATCGTGAAGTTGTGGTGCGGCTTCCCGCCCGAGCACAGCGGCGTCGTCTCCGCGGGCAACGGCCCGGCGATGCGAGCACCCCTGTTGGGAGCCTGTCTCGCCGCGCAGCCAGAGCGGCTCGATGCCTTCGTGCGGGCCTCCACACGGCTGACCCATCGAGATCCCCGGGCCGAGGACGGAGCGCGCCTCGTCGCACGAGCCGCCGCGTACGGCGCCCTCCATGGGCCCGAGGGCGTGAAGGACTCGGAGGCCGCGCTGCGCATGCTGCGCGAAGCCACCACCACCGCTGACTTTCACGCGGTGCTCGACACGCTGAGCGCCCAACTGGCGCGCGGTGCCTCCCTGACGGAGCTCGCCGAGGTCCTCGGGTTGGGACGTGGAGTCACGGGCTACGTCATGCACACCGTGCCCGTGGCCCTCTATGCGTGGCTGCGCCACCCGGACGACCTCCCCCGCGCGGTGGAGGAAGTCATCCTGCTCGGCGGAGACACGGACACGGTGGGCGCCATCGTGGGAGGCATGCTCGGAGCCACCGTCGGCGCGGGCGCCATTCCCCAGGCATGGCTGGACGGCGTCGCCGAGTGGCCTCGCTCAACGCAGTGGATGCGGACGCTCGCTGAACGCCTGGCGCGGCAGTTCCCCTCAGGCGAACCCCCTGCCGAGAGGACGGGCCCGCTCGCCCTCTTCTGGCCCGGACTGCTCCCGCGCAACCTGGGAGTCCTCGCCATCGTGCTCGCACACGGCTTCCGTCGCTTGCTGCCACCGTACTGAACGCCACGGCGCATCTCCGCCCTGGCGCTCACGGGTGCATCACGCAACGGCCACGGAGCCACGCCCTCACGAGTGACTGTCGGCGGTGGGCTGCTCGGCCTCCGTGGCACTGACGGTTCCGCGAGCCGCCTTCAAGCTGTCGGGAATGATGAGCGGCCGCTCCAGCCGGGCCCGGTCCCACTTCCCCAGGTTCGCGCAGGCGTCGTAGCTCGTCTGGAAGAAGTCGAGCAGGAACGCCTTGGGGTCCTTCGCGTGGCGCACCGACTCGTAGGGCAGCAGGAACTCCTTGAGGCCCGCGTCGTATCCCGCCTCCGCCGGCTCCACGCGCGCGGCGGCGAAGCCCGTCGGCTCCGGTGCCGCGTAGCAATAGAACGCCGCGCCGCCCAGGGCCTCGCTGCCGGGCCAGAAGCCCGCGCTGCAGACCTCCTCGCAGTAGGCCTCGGCCGTCACCGCATCCGCGCCTTCACGCACCGGCGCGGGCCGGCCACCGAAGCGCGTCACCGCCAGGTCGAAGCTCCCCCAGAAGAACTGCACCGGGCTGCACTTGCCGGTGAAGCGGGCCCGGAACTCCTTCAGGATGAGGTCCGCCTGGAGCAGCGCCCGCCACCAGTGCTGCGCGTGCTCGGCCACATAGGTTTCGTGGTGCCGGTCCTCACTGAACGGCGTGGTGTCGTCCGGTATCTCCACCGGCTGCTCCCAGATGCGGGTCTCGATGCCCAGCGAGCGCAGCGTGGCCATGACATCCCGGTAGAACTCCGCCACCGGTCGGGACGTCAGCTCCATGACGCGCACGTCCCCCTGACTCGTCAGGAAGCGCAGCTCGCTGGCGAGGAAGTCGAAGTCCACCTCGAAGCCGCCATTCCCATAGGGGATGAGCCCTGTCGTCAGACCCCGCGCCGTCACGCGGAACGACACATTCCACCAGTGGTTCTCCGGTGGCGTCAGCGTCAGCCGCACCTTGCCGAGCACCTGGGTGTACCGGTGCAGCGTGGCATAGGTGTCCTTCCACTCCGCGAATGGAAGCGCCGGCCACGCCTCCTCCTTCGTTCCCAGTCCGGGTATCGACGCGATGGCCATGCGGCTCCCTCCTCAAGGGCCACGTCCACCACCACGGTGAGCCCCTCATGGCCCACATGCCACGGTGGCCTCACGGGCCGCATGCAGGGAGGACGGAGGACGGAGCGTCAGTCCTCGCGAGCCCTCGGGCTCCCGACGGACGACCCGCCACCGGCCCGGGCGGATGCTCGCTCCGGGCCGGCGAGAGTTCAGGCGTCCGCTACGGCTGGGCGAGCGCGGCGTCGACGGCCTTGCGCAGCTCGTCGCTCTCCGGCGTCACCTTGCTGGGGAAGCCCGCCTTCACCTGGCCGTCCTTGCCCACGACGTACTTGTGGAAGTTCCACTTCGGCGCGTCGTGGTTCTTCGCGAGGAAGGCGTAGACCGGGGACTGGCCGTCGCCCTTCGTCTTCACCTTCTCGAACATGGGGAAGGTGACCTTGAAGCGCAGCTCGCAGAACTTCTTGATGTCCTCCGAGCTGCCCGGCTCCTGCCCGCCGAAGTCATTGGACGGGAAGCCCAGCACGACGACGCCCTTGTCCTTGTAGTCCTGGAAGAGCTTCTCCAGGCCCGCGTACTGCGGCGTGTAGCCACACTCCGACGCGGTGTTCACCACGACCAGGACCTTGCCCTGGAAATCGGAGAGCTTCTCGGCCTTGCCATCGAGACGGTTCGCGGACAGGTCATGCAGGGACATGGGCTTCTTCTCGCTCGGGGGCTGGGACTTCGCGGGAGTGGTGGGCTTCGTCGCCGAATCCCCGGCGAGTGCCGGGGTGACGATGAGCGCCGTGGCGACGGTCAGTACATGGAGGGTTCTCATGGGGCCGCCAAGAATGCCGAAGCACAGCCCCCGTTTCACGACCTTCTGTCCTGTCTTCGACATCCCACCCTCACCGGCTCCCCGCCGCACCGCGACGCGATGCGTGACGGTCCTCGCCGGAGAAGAGGGACTTGAGCACCCGCCCGGTGGCCGTCTTCAGCTTCGCCACCTCGCGAGGTGTGCCCTCCGCGACGATGAGGCCGCCGTCATCGCCCCCCTCCGGCCCCAGCTCCACGACATGGTCCGCCGCGCCGATGACGGACGGGTGGTGCTCGATGACCACCAGCGTGTCGCCCCGGTCCACCAGTCGCCCCAGGAAGGTGATGAGCTTCTCCACGTCGCCCAGGTGCAGGCCCGTCGTCGGCTCGTCGAGCACGTACAGCGTGGGCTCGTGCCGTGAGGAGGCCGTCAGCTCGGACGCCAGCTTGAGCCGCTGCGCCTCGCCGCCGGACAGGGTGTTGGAGCCCTGCCCGAGCTGGAGGTAGCCCACGCCCAGGTCCGACAGGCATTGCAGCGGCGCGGCCACCTTGGGGATGGAGCGGAAGACGTCCTTCGCCTCGTCGGCGGACAGCCGCAGCACGTCGCCGATGGACAGGCCGTGGTAGCGAATCTCCAGCGTGGCCGCGTCGAAGCGCGCGCCGCCGCAGGCCTCGCACGGCGTCACCACGTCCGGGAGGAAGGACATCTCATGGGAGATGGAGCCCTGCCCCTCGCACGCGGTGCACCGTCCACCGGCGGCGGTGTTGAAGGAGAAGCGCGCGGCGGAGAAGCCCCGAATCTTCGCCTCGGGCGTGGCGGCGAAGGCCCGGCGCAGCTCGTCCCAGATGCCCAGGAACGTCGCCGGCAC
Source organism: Myxococcus sp. CA056 (assembly GCF_013336715.1). NCBI lineage: Bacteria > Pseudomonadati > Myxococcota > Myxococcia > Myxococcales > Myxococcaceae > Myxococcus > Myxococcus sp. CA056. Next base: position 320,539 of record NZ_JABUMT010000004.1, on the reverse strand, counting down.
CGAGCGCGGCGTGCGACCGATGGGCGACTGGTCCACCGACATCACCCGCTTCACCGGGTCCACGCCCTTCAGCGAATCGAAGGGTCCCGGCTTCGAGGAGACCAGCTCCAGCGCCTCGCGCAGCGCCGGGTAGAGCACCTGGCGAATCAGCGTGCTCTTGCCGGAGCCGGACACGCCGCTGACGACGTTGAGCCGGCCCACGGGCAGCCGCAGGTCCACGCGCTTCAGGTTGTTGGCGCGCGCGCCCTTCAGCTCCAGCCAGTGCTTCGGCTCTCCGCGTCCTGAAGGAGGCCGCACCTGCGCCTCGCGCAGCGCGACGGCCGTGGGAGAGTCGCTCTGCAGCACCACGTCCGGCGGGCCTTCCGCGAGGATGCGTCCGCCGCCACGGCCACCGGTGGGTCCCAGGTCGAGCAGATGGTCCGCCGCGCGGATGGTGTCCGAGTCGTGCTCCACCACCAGCACCGTGGAGCCCGTGTTCACCAGCGCGCGCAGGTTGTCGAGCAGGCGGTGGGTGTCACGCGGATGCAGGCCGATGGTGGGCTCATCCAGCACGTACATCGCCCCGGTGAGGCCCGCGCCGAGCTGCGCGGACAGGCGCAGTCGCTGCATCTCTCCGCCCGACAGCGTGGCCGCGTTGCGGTCCAGGGACAGGTAGCCCAGGCCCACTCGCTCCAGGAACTCCATGCGCCGCAGGAGCTCCTGTCGGGACGGCTCGCCCAGGAGCGCGCGGTCCCCCTTGAACTTCCAGCCCTTCACGCGCTCCAGCGCCGAGGCCACGGACTGCTTCACCACCTCGTGGTAGCGCGCCCCTTCCAGCCGCACGCCGCGAGGGATGGGGTCCAACCGACTGCCACCGCACGCGCGGCACGGCGCCGTCTCGCCCTCGGCCTGCGCCGTGGGTCCGCCCTGCACACCCGTGCCCTCGCACGAGTCGCAGCGCCCCTGCTTCGTGTTGAAGGAGAACCAGCGCGGGTCCAGCTCCGGCACGGCGGTGCCGCACTGGGGACAGGTGCGCTCGGTGGACAGCAGCGTCTCACCCTTCGAGGTGCGCAGCTTCAGCGCGCCCTGTCCCCAGCCCAGCGCCTTGTCGAACACGTCGCGCGGCAGCTTGGAGACCTTGCCCTCGTACATGACGAGGTCGATGTCGTGCTCGCGCGTCTTCGCCAGTCGCGGCGGGTCATCCGTGGAGGCGAGCTGCCCGTCGACGATGGCGGTGGTGATGCCCCCGCGCGCCGCCGCCGTGAAGACATCCAGGTACGTGCCCTTGCGCGAGCGCACCGCGGGCGCCAGCACCGTCGCCTCGCCCTTCATCGCGGAGAGCTGCGCGAACAGGAGCTCCGGAGAGATGGAGGTGATGGCCGTGTCGTCGCGAGGGCAGTGCGGCTCCCCCAGCTTGGCGAACAGCAGGCGCAGGTAGTGGGCCACCTCGGTGACGGTGGCCACGGTGCTCGTGCCACCCGCGCGAGAGGTGCGTTGCTCCAGCGCCACGGTGGGCGGAATGGAGCTGACGCGCTCCACGTCCGGCCGGGGCATGGTGGGCAGGAACTGCCGCGCGTAGGGGCTGAGCGTCTCCAGGAAGCGCCGCTGTCCCTCCGCGAACACCACGTCGAAGGCCAGCGAGCTCTTGCCCGAGCCGCTCGGCCCGGTGACGACGGTCATCTTCCCGAGCGGAATCTTGCACGACACGTCCTGCAGGTTGTGCTCGCGCGCGTGCTCCACCTCGATGGCCGGAGCGACGTCCTTGCCCGGCTTGCGCGGCTTCACCGAACGGCCCAACGGCTTGCGCTCACCTCGCAGCGCCTCCGCCGTCGCGCCCTCGCCACGCGCCACGTCCGCGGGCGTGCCTTCAGCCACCAGCCGGCCGCCGTCCTTGCCGCCCACCGGCCCCAGGTCGATGACCCAGTCCGACGCCTTCATCACCGACACGTCGTGGTCCACGACGATGACGCTGGCGCCACGGTCCACCAGCGCATGAAGCGCGTCGATGACGTGACGCACGTCCTCCGCGTGCAGGCCCGCGCTCGGCTCGTCGATGAGGAACAGCGAGCCCTTCGACTCGGTGGCCAGCGCACGCGCCAGCTTCAGCCGCTGCGCCTCTCCGCCCGACAACGTGGACAGGGGCTGCCCCAGGGGCAGGTAGCCCAGGCCCAGCCGCGCCACCGGCCCCAGCGTGCGCTGGAGGGCCGCGTCGCTCCCGAAGTGCTGGAGCACCTCGGACACCGTCATCTCCAGCACCTGCGCCACGCTGAAGCCCTGGTGGCGGACGGCGAGCACCTCCTCCTTGAAGCGCCGGCCCCGGCACACCGCGCACAGCAGGGCCACGTCCGCGAGGAACTGCATCTCCACCGTCTCGTAGCCCTCGCCCGAGCACGCCTCGCAGCGCCCCTTGTCCACGTTGAAGGAGAAGTGGGCCGGCGTCAGTCCGCGCACCTGCGCGTCGGGCTCCGCGGCGAAGCGCTCTCGCAGCCTGTCCCACGCCTTGGTGTACGTGGCGGCATTGCCACGCGACGTGCGCCCCAGCGGAGACTGGTCCACGAAGGTGATGGCCTTCACCGCCTCGGCACCCTCCAGCGCGTCCACCACCCCCGGGGCCTCCACGTCCTTCACGCCCAGCCGCCGGGCCAGGTGCCGGTAGAGCACCTCGTCCACCAGCGTGCTCTTTCCGGAGCCGCTCGGCCCCGTCACCGCGCACAGCACGCCCAGCGGCACGCTCACCGACAGCGCCTTCAGGTTGTGCTCCCGCGCGCCCCGCACCTCGATGGAGCCCGTCTTCACGCGAGGCGTCCTCGGCGCCTCATCGCTCCCCGCGAGGAGTCGACCGGTGGGCAGGTCCTTGCGCTTCGCCAGCGCCTCCGGCGGACCATCGAAGCACAGCCGTCCACCTTCGCGGCCCGCGCCGGGGCCCAGCTCCAGCACGCGATGCGCGGAGCGGATGACCAGCGGGTCATGCTCAATCACGAGCGCGATGTTGCCCCGCTCCGCCAGCTCCGCGATGGCCTCCGTCAACGGAGGCACGTCCCCGGGATGCAGTCCCACCGTGGGCTCGTCCAGGACGAACAGCGAGCCGGTGAGTGACGTCCCCAGCGCCGCCGTCAGCGACACGCGCTGCGCCTCGCCTCCGGACAGCGTGCGCGCCTGGCGGTCCAACGTCAGGTAGCCCAACCCCACGCGCCGCAGGTAGCTCAGGCGCCCGGACAGCTCACGCCGCGCCAGTTCGCCCTGCCCCGTCGTCGTGCCCAGCGCCTCCAGCCGAGCCAGCGCCTCCGTCAGCTCCAGCCCGTGCCAGCCCGGCAGGTCCAACCCGCCCACGCGGTACGCGCGCGCCTGCTCATTGAGCCGCGCGCCGCCACAGCTCTGGCACAGCGAATACGCGCGGTAGCGCGCCAGCAGCACGCGCACGTGCATCTTGTACGTGCGCCCCTCCATCCACCGGAACCACGCGCGCACGCCCGGATAGGCGCGCCCTTCGTCGTAGTCACCCGCACCCTCCAGCACCGACTCCCGCTGCGCCGGCGTCAGCGACGCCCAGGGCGCGTCCATGGGAATCCCCTTCGCGCGGCACCAGCGCTGGAGCATGCCCCGCTCCCACTCCGTCGACGCGCCGGACCACGGACGGATGGCCCCCTCTGAAAGACTCAGCGCCGGGTTGGGAATCACCTTGTCCCAGTCGATGCCGATGGTGCGCCCGAAGCCTCGACACGGCGCGCACGCGCCCACCGGCGACTGGTAGCTGAACAGGCCCGGCCTCGCGGCCTCGAACTCACGCGCGCACTTCGGACACACCAGCCCCCTGCGCACCCGCTTCGGCTCGGCGCCGACCCCCAGCACCACCGCCTCACCCTCCGAGCGAGCCCACGCGTCCTCCATCGCCTGCGTCACGCGCGACAGCTGCGAGGAAGACAGCTTCACCCGGTCCACCAGCACCCGCGCCACGCCCGCGGAGTCCGTCGCCTCCGAGGGCTTGAGCGACTCCAGCTCCCGCACCTCGCCCTGCACCACCAGCCGGTGGTAGCCGTCCTTCAGCAACCGGGCGCGCACGTCCAGGAACGAGGCCGTGTCCGCGATGCGCAGCGGGAAGGCGATGAGGGCCTGGGCATCCGGCGACTCGCGCAGCAGGGCCGACGCCGCGACGCGCGCATCCGTGCGCACCGCCTCCCCGCCGCAGTCCGGGCACACCGGCATCGCCTCGCGCGTGAAGAGCGCGGACAGGTACGGCTCCACGTCCGCCAGCGTCGCCACCGTCGAGCGCGAGCTCTTCACCGGCGCGCGCCGGTCCACCGCCACACCCGCGGCCACCGGCTCCAGCGCCTCCATGGGCGGCCGCTCCAGCCGCTCCAGGAACTGCCGGGCATACGGGCTGAAGCTCTCCACGAAGCGCCGCTGACCCTCGGCATACAGCGTGTCGAGCGCCAGACTCGACTTGCCCGCCCCCGAGACTCCGGTGATGCAGACCAGCTCCCCTTCCGCGAGGTCCACGGAGAGGTCCTTCAGGTTGTGCGTTCGGGCGCCTACGAGGTGGGTCTTGTGCATTTCGGGTCGGAGGTTTAACGACCTGACACTTCAACGCCACAGACAAGTGAACCAACGCGTCAACGAATGCCCCCCCTGGTTGGGTGAAGGGCGAGCGGCTTGCTACAACTGGGGTACAATGAGCGCGCGGGGGCGGCGCCCGGCCCAGGTGCCCAGATGCCCCGCGATGCAGGAGGCTCTCCATGGCCGAGGGAAGCAACAGTTCTCCCCCCCGTGACGCGCTGGTCCAAGCCTCGCCCTCCCTGGTGTTGCTGGAAGTCGATGGCCACACGGCCTCTGCCTTCGTCGCCACCGGACAGGGACACCTCGTCACCAGCCTGCATGCCGTGGCGGGAGCACGCCTCATCCACGCGGTGATGGCGGATGGGACGCGCGCGGAGGTGGACCAGGTGGCGGCGATGGATGACCGCCGTGATCTGGCCATCCTCCGTTTACCGGTGACGGACCTGGCGCCTCCGCTCGGTCTGGCGCCCGCACCCCTGCCCGCCGAGGGAGACACCGTCTACGTCCTGCGAGCCGGCGCCGGCCCCGCACCGGAGGTTCGCTCCCAGCAAGTGCGGGCGGTCCAGGTGCTCGGCGACTGGCTCACCTTGCTGGAGCTGACGCGCACGCTTCCGGAGGAGTCCTCCGGCGGGCCGGTGCTGGACATGCGCGGCGCGGTGGTCGGCGTGGCCACCGCGGCGCTGGCCAACGGCCGCTCCCTGGGCCTCGTCATCCCCACGCGCTACATCGCGCCGCTCCTGCGGGGCTCGGCCGCCTCGCCCCTGTCCGCGCTGGAGGCGCCTCGCCGCAGGGCCGGACGCGTGAGAAGGGTGCCGCAACATCCGTTGAGCGTGCTGGAAGGCGCGACGACGGATGCGCTGGAGTCCATCGCCACCACGCTGGGCCACGCCATCAACGCGGGCGCCCCCGCGTACAACCGGGGCGACGTGGACGGCTGCTACCGCCTCTATGCCCGCACCGCCGAGCGACTCATCGACTCGTGCAAGGCCTTCCCTGGCGCCCAGCGCGCGCTGCGCGACGGACTCACGCGCTGCGATGATTTGCCGGACTCCGACGACCGGGCCTGGGCCCTGCGCGACACCTTCGACGGATTGCTGGACGTCATCGGCCGCTGGCTCCAGAAAATCCGTCCAGAAGCCGCCCGCATCGCACGGCACTCGGCGCCGCCGCCCAAGAACTACCTCAACTGACGCGCCGCCTCACGCATCCTCCCAGCGCACGCGCAGCGCGTAGCCGGCCGGCTGCCGGTCCAGCACGTCCACGCGCGGCCGCACCCGGGTGCGCCGCAGCACGCCTTCCACCACGCCCGCCACGAAGTCCGGCAGCGGGTCCCCGTCCACCACCCGCACGCGCCACTCCCGCTCCTGCACCGGCTCCAGGACCATCTTCATGTCCTCGCGCCCCGCCTTCAGGTACGTGGGCAGCCGCGTCAGACAACGCTCGGTACCCAACAGTGGCGCCGCGGTGGCGAAGATGCGCCCCACCAACGTCTGCGCGAAGCCCTCCACGTAGCGGTGCCCCAGCGCCCGGTTTGCCTCCTCAGGAGGTTGTCCCGCGCACGCGAAGCGCCGCGCCACACCCAGCGCCGCGCGCCACACGGTGAGGGGGTAGTACTCCTGCGATGCGTCCGTGTCCGTGTCGTAGCCGATGTCTCGCAGAGACTGGGCGAACGCGCCGGAGGGCTTCAGCGCATGGACGAACAGCCCCTCGAAGTTGCGCCGTGGCACCTGCACTGGCACGTAGGGCGCCTTCCGAGCCCCCACCGCCGCGTCCTTCGAGCCCCGCCGCTCCATGGCGTTCCCCCCTCCGAATCCGCCGGTCCGCACCGGCCCGGAACCACTCTAACAGCCCGCTGTCCGCGCGGCTTTCGTTGCCCTGGAAAACTAGCGCCTCAGCACACTTTTACAACACGAGGGCTCGTGCAACGATGGTCGTTTGCATGCAAGGAGTCCCATGCGGGTCCTGATAGTCGCTCAGGGAGGGGCGGACCTGTCGCCACTGGAAACCCTGCTGGAAGCCAGGGGGAACACGGTGGTCCACGTCACTCGTGACGTGGAAGTACCGGCGGCCTGGCGCGCCGAGCCCTGTCCCCTGGTGGTGCTGGATGCGCGCGAGCCGGGCTCGCGAATGCCCCTCGTGCGGGCCCTGCGCAGCCTGCCGGGTGGCGCCGCGGCGGTGGTGATGTTGGTGGGGCGACGCGGCGCGCTCCACCTGTTGGAGCCCGCGCTGGAGGACGGCGCGGACGAAGTGCTGGCGTGGCCCATGGACGCGGAGGAGCTGCGGCTGCGGCTGGACATGGCCGAGCGCCGCTCCGCCCGCCGCGAGTCGCGCGTCGGGGTGCCGTTCGGCGACGAACTGCGCGACACCATGCTCTCCGTCAGCCCGGTGCCCACCTCCATCACCACGCTGGGCGAAGGCCGCGTCGTGGCGGCCAATGACGCCTACTTCCGGGCGTTCGGCTACTCGCGCGAGGACATGCTGGGCAAGACGACGGTGGAGCTGCGCCTGTGGGAGCGCCCGTTCGACCGCGCCCACGTCATGGAGCGGCTGCGGCAGCACGGCTCGGTGCGGGGCGTGGACGCGCAGTACCACACCAGCACCGGCGAGCTGCGCCACACGCTGTTGTTCATGGGGCTGGTGCCCTATGCGGGCGAGCCGCACGTCATCTCCTTCTTCCCGGACATCACCCCGCTGAAGCAGGCCGAGGAGGAGGTGCGCCGCTCGGAGGTGAGCTTCCGCACCCTCATCCAGAGCCTGCCGGACCTGGTGGCCGTCTTCGACCGTGACGCGCGCGTGCGCTACGCCAACCTGAAGGTCGCCCGCGCACTGGGCTACTCGGACGTGCGCGAGCTCATCGGCAAGCACATCTCCGACATGATTCCCCCCGAGGACCTGGCCTCGGCGGACGCGCGCATGCACGAGGCCCTGCGCACCGGGCGCAACGCGCTTTCAGAAAGGCGCATGGTGCGGCGCGACGGCGGCATCCTCCACGTGGAGTCCACCACCTTCCCGCTGCACTTCGACGGCGAGGACTCCATTGTCTCCGTGGCGCATGACCTGACGGAGCGCCACCAGATGCAGGCGCGGCTGATGCTCGCCGAGCGCATGGCCTCCGTGGGAACGCTCGCCGCGGGCGTGGCGCATGAAATCAACAACCCGCTGGCCTACCTCACCGCCAACCTCGCCTTCGCGCGCGAGGAGCTGTCCAACCTGCCCGGCCCCGGCGCGCCCGGCATGGACGCCACGGTGACCGAGTCCCTGGCGGATGCGCAATCCGCGCTCGCCGAGGCCCAGCAGGGCGCCGAGCGCGTGCGCACCATCGTCCGCGACTTGAAGACCTTCAGTCGGGTGGATTCGCTCGAGGACTCCGTCGTCGACGTGCGCCAGGTGCTCGACTCCACGCTGAACCTGGCGACCACGGAGATCCGCCACCGCGCCCGGCTGGTGAAGCTCTTCGAGGACGTCACGCCCGTGCGCGCCAACGAGTCGCGGCTGGGCCAGGTGTTCCTGAATCTCCTGGTCAACGCCGCGCAGGCCATTCCGGAGGGCTCGCCGGACCGCCACGAGATTCGCGTCGCCGCGCGCATGGGCGACGGAGGTCGCGTGCTGGTGGAGGTGTCGGACACGGGCGTGGGCATCGCCGCGGAGCACCTGCCGCGTCTGTTCGACCCCTTCTTCACCACCAAGGCTCCCGGCGTGGGCACCGGCCTGGGCCTGTCCATCTGCCACAACCTGGTGACGGCGCTGGGCGGCGAGATTCGCGTGCGCAGCGCCCCCAACCGAGGCTCCACCTTCCAGGTGCTGCTGCCTCCGTCCGAGCGCCCGCGCGCGCTGCCACCACCGCCGCCACTGGAGGCGCCCTCCTCCGCGGAGAAGCGCGGACGGCTGCTCGTGGTGGATGACGAACCCCTGGTCTGCACGGCGCTCGGCCGCACGCTGCGCCCCCACCACGACGTCACGCTCGCCACGCGCGCGCAGGACGCGCTGGAGCGAATCGAAGCCGGCGAGCACTACGACGTCGTCTTCTGCGACTTGATGATGCCCGGCATGAGCGGCATGGACTTCTACTCCACGCTGATGAAGCGCTATCCGGACCAGGCCCGCCGCGTCGTCTTCCTCACCGGCGGTGCGGTGACACCCCAGGCCCGCGCCTTCCTTGAAACCGTCACCAGCCCGCATCTCGAGAAGCCCTTCGCGGGCCGCGAGCTGCTGTCCTTGGTGCAGGAACGATTGGCCCGCGCCTGATCCGGGTCACAGTCCACCTGTGGAAGAATCGGACAGACTCACGCGCCGGCTGTCCTTCAATTCCCCAGCGATTCCACGGCCCTGCCCAGGCTGCGTCACACGACGCCCCCGCAAGCCCGCAGCTTCATTGACCTCAAACTAAATCCTCCGAGTAAGCGTGCGCGATTCCTGAAGATATTCCAGGGATGAACGACCGCGTCATGGGCTGGTACGGGGGTTGCTCTGGGCTGACGCGCCGCACCGTGGAGGCCATGCGGGCGGCGGAGTCGAGCGAGGTCCGGGAGTCACCAGGAGCCGCTCGCCCCCTCGGTTTTCCCGGAGGCATCAGGCGTGACGGCGGACAGGAACAAGCACGGTGGGACGCGCGCGGCGTGCGTGCGGTGGCTGGGTGTGGCGCTGGTGGCCACGGCCGGAACCGCGTGCGCGGCGGCCCCCGCCCCGTCCACGTCGCAGTCTCGGGGCGGCTCGAGCTTCACGTCGGAGACGGTGGTGGAGCGGGCGAGGGCGAAGGCGGCGCGGGCGTACGTGGAGCCCGTGTCGACGCTGCCGGAGTCCTACAAGACGCTGGACTACGACGCGTACCGGGACATCCGCTTCCGTCCGGAGAAGGCGCAGTGGCGTGACGCGGGGCTGCCCTTCCAGGCGCAGTTCTTCCACCCCGGCTTCTTCTTCCAGTTCCCGGTGGCGATGTACGAGGTGACCGGCGGCAGGTCGGCGCCGCTGCGCTTCTCGCCGGAGCTGTTCACCTACGGCCCGCTGGTGAAGCCCGGCCCGCTGAAGAAGGCGGATGGCTACGCGGGCATGCGGCTGTCGCATCCGCTGAACCGCTCGGACCTCTTCGACGAGCTGGTGGTGTTCCTGGGCGCCAGCTACTTCCGGGCGCTGGGCCAGGGCAACCTGTATGGCCTGTCCGCGCGCGGGCTCGCGCTCGACACGGCGACGTCGCGCCCCGAGGAGTTCCCCGCCTTCCGTGAGCTGTGGCTGGAGAAGCCCGCTCCCGGCGCGGACCGCGTCGTCGTGCACGCGCTGATGGACAGCCCCAGCGTCACCGGCGCGTATCGCTTCACCGTCATCCCCGGGGTGAACACGGTGATGGAGGTGGAGGCCACGATTTTCGCTCGCAAGCCGGTGGAGCAGCTCGGCGTGGCGCCGCTGACGAGCATGTACCTCTTCGGGGAGAACGACCGGGGCGACTACGACGACTTCCGGCCGGAGGTGCACGACTCGGACGGCCTCTTCGTCTGGACGCGCACGGGCGAGCAGCTCTGGCGGCCCCTGCAGAACCCCGAGCGCATCAACGTCTCCAGCTTCCAGGTGGACAGCCCGCGCGCCTTCGGCGTCCTGCAGCGCGACACGGCGTTCGCCCACTACGAAGACCTGGAGGCGCACTACGAGCGCCGGCCCAGCGCGTGGGTGGAGCCGGTGGGCGAGTGGGGCCCGGGCGTGGTGCGGCTGGTGGAGCTGCCGACGCCGGACGAGACGAACGACAACATCGTCGCCTTCTGGGTGCCCCAGAAGCCGCTGGCGGCCGGCGATTCGCTGCGCGTCGCGTACAAGCTGCACTGGGGCTCGCGCTCGCCGTGGCCCGTGACGGGCGCCACCGTCGTCAGCACGCGCCTGGACGCGGGCGACTCCTGGAAGGGCGCCAGGCTGAAGGACGCGCGCCCCATGCGCCGCTTCGTCATCGACTTCTCCCCCGTGCCGGACCTGAAGGAGAGCACCACGCCCGTGGAGCTCGTCGTCAGCGCCGGCTCGGGCAAGGTCCTGCGCCCCATCGCCAACCGCCACACGCCCTCGGGTGGCTGGCGCGCCACCTTCGAGCTGCACCCCGCCTCCCCTGCCGTCCCCACCGAGCTGCGCGCGTACCTCAAGCGCGGCCCGGAGACTCTCACCGAGACCTGGAGCTACCTGTGGATTCCGTGACGACGCTGACTGCCTGCCCCTCCGTCCCGTCCACCGTCTGGGCCGTCCCGCGTTCTCGCGCGGCGCTCGACACCTTCTTCCGCGGCTTCGGCTTCACCACCGAGGCGGACCTGTCCGCGCTGGCGGCGTGGGTGCTGGACGGCTACGGCGCCCAGGGTGCCCAGCCCCCCGCGGCCGTGGCGCTGGCGCGCGCGCGCATGGAGACGTGGTTCGCGAGCGTCCTGGGAATGGAGCACGCGGGCCCGGGCCTGCTGGCGCGAGGCCGCGCGGCCTTCGTCCTGTGCGACGGCGCGAGCCGGGGCGCGCGGCTGCTCACCCGGGCTTCGGCGCCGGAGGACTTCGTGAAGGCGGCGCGCGCGGCGGTGCCGGTGCCGGCGCCCGCGCAGGTCAGCGCGGTGATGCCCGAGCAGCAGCTCGTGCTGTGGCCGTTCGGTGAGCTGCTGCGCCGCTGGTGGCGCGGGGTGTCGCCGGACGTCTCCATCTCCCGCTGAGCGGGGGTTGCACCGGAGCCTCGCGATGGAAGCCCACTCGTTTTCGCCCGAGAGCGCCGCTTTCCGGCGCGTCGGAGTCCTGGGCCTGGCGGCCATCACCACCCTCGTGGGGACGCTGGAGATGCACCGCCTGTTGAGCGCCCACGGCACCTCGGTGCCCGAAGTGGTGCTGGTGGGGCTCTTCGCGCTGTGCTTCGGCTGGATTGCGCTGTCCTTCTGGACGGCCATCGCGGGCTTCCTCCAACTGGCCCTGGGCCCCCGGCTTCCCGGGCTGCGCTACCCGACGCCGGACGAGGAGGGACAGCCCCTGGCGTCGCGCACGTCGGTGGTGATGCCCATCCACAACGAGGACCCGGCCTCCGTCTTCGCCAACGTGCAGGCGACGTACGAGTCCGTGGCCGCCACCGGGCATCTGGACGCCTTCGACTTCTACGTGCTGAGCGACTCCACGCGCGCGGAGGCGTGGGTGGCGGAGGAGCTGGCGTGGTCGGAGTTGTGCCGCCGGGTGGGCGGCCAGGGGCGCATCTTCTACCGGCGGCGCACGGACAACACGGGCAAGAAGGCGGGCAACCTCGGCGACTTCTGCGAGCGGTGGGGCCGCCGCTACGACTTCACGGTGGTGCTGGACGCCGACAGCCTCATGGACGGCCGCACGCTGGTGAAGATGGCGCGGCTGATGGAGCTCAACCCGCGCGCGGGCATCCTCCAGGCGCCGCCGTTGAACGTGGGCCGCACGACGCTCTTCGCGCGCCTCCAGCAGTTCGCGGGCCGGGTGTACGGGCCCGTCGTGGCCGCGGGCGCGGCGGCGTGGCAGCTGGGCGAGTCCAACTACTGGGGCCACAACGCCATCATCCGCACGGAGGCGTTCATCAACCACTGTGGGTTGCCGGTGCTCCCGGGCAAGCAGCCCTTCGGTGGACACATCCTCAGCCACGACTTCGTCGAGGCGGCGCTGATGCGGCGCGCGGGCTACACGGTGTGGCTGGTGCCGGAGCTGGGCGGAAGCTACGAGCAGCCGCCGCCGAACCTGCTCGCGTATGCGCAGCGCGACAGGCGCTGGTGCCAGGGCAACCTGCAGCACCTGAGCCTCGTCATGGCGGGCGGCCTGCATCCGTTCAGCCGGGGCCACTTCCTGATGGGCGTCATGTCCTATGTCGCCTCGCCGCTGTGGCTCCTGTTCCTGGTGTCGGGGCTCGTCGCCGCGCTTCATGACCGCTTCTTCCTGGACGCGCACGCGCTGGAGTCGCCCGTGCTCGCGTTCGACGCGCCCGGCGCGCTGCGCCTGTTCGCGGTGTCCATGGGCATGCTGTTCGCGCCCAAGATCCTGGGGCTGATGCTCGCGCTCTTCAAGCGGGGTGAGGCGGCGAAGATGGGGGGCCGCGTGAAGCTGGTGCTCAGCGTGCTCGTGGAGAGCGTGCTGGCCTCGCTCCTGGCGCCGGTGATGATGCTGTTCCAGTCACACTTCGTCTTCGGCACGCTCCTGGGGTACCGGGTGAACTGGTCCAGCCAGCAGCGAGAGGACGCGGACCTGCCGTGGTCCGAAGCGGCGCGGCGTCACGCCGTGCACATGGCGGTGGGCGTGGGGATGCTGGCCGTGGCCGCGCTGGTGTCCCCGGCGCTGGTGGCGTGGCTGCTGCCGGTGGCGGTGGGGCTGCTGCTCGCCGTCCCCCTCACGGTGCTGACGGCGCGCTCCTCGCTGGGGATGTGGGCCGCGCGCCGGGGGCTGTTCCTCCTGCCGGAGGAGACGGAGCCTCCCGAGGTGGTGGAGAGGGCCCAGGCCATCACCGAGGAGCACGCGGTGGAGCCGGTGCCGGACGCCATCGAGCGGGTGCTCGGCGACGCCAAGATGCACGCACTGCACCTGGCGCTGCTGGAGTCGCAGCCGGGGCTCGCCGAGCACACCTCGCCCGCGGCCCTGGAGTCCGCGCGACGCAAACTGCTGGGCGGCGGCGCCGAGCCCCTCTCCGCGCAGGAGAAGGTCGCGGCCCTGCTGGACGTGGGCACGCTGAGCGAGGCGCGCGAGCAGCGCCTCACGCGCGCGCTGTCCTGACGCGTCGGAGCGGTCAGTCCTCGTCGTGCAGCACGAGGTCCAGCGAGTCGAGCGCTCGGCCCTCCGAGGAGGCGCGGCGGACCTCGCGGTCCTCGAATCGACGCGACATCAGCGCGCGCAGGTTGAAGCGCGCGGCGCGGGCCAGCCGACCGGCACGAGCCTTCAGCGCCCCTCGCGAGACCTTTTGCGTGGACGTCAGCCCCACGAAGACGCGGTTGGCCGTGGTCTGCGAGTCGAAGGCGTGCAGTTGCGCGAAGCTCGCCTGCCACGTCTGGAGCATCGCCGGGTACAGCGGATTGGGAGAACGGTGCACGTTGCTCACCACCGCGCCGTCGGGCGTGAGCCGGGCCTTGGCGGCCTGGAGGAACTCCCATGTCGCCAGCGCCTTGGGCATGCCTCGGGGGCCATAGGCATCCAGGAGGATGACGTCGTAGGCGGGCCCCGGCGTTTCGATGAAGCGGCGCCCGTCCGCCACGTGCGCGTGCAGCAGCGCATCCTCGCGGAAGCCGAAGTAGCGCCGGGCGACCTCGAGCACCTCCCCGTCACTGTCCACCGCGTCGATGCGCGTCTGGGGCAGCGCGGCGCGCAGGAACATGGGCAGCGAGCCGCCCCCCACACCCACCATCAGGATGCGCTGGGGATTGGCCACGAAGGCCACGCCGCCAATCATGCCTTGCGTGTATTCGAGCTCCAGCCGCAGCGGGAAGCCCTGCCCCACCACGCTCTGGTATGCGCTGTCCCAGCCGAACTGGAGGTAGCGCCGGCCCTCGTCGTCCTGGCTGACGATGCAGCGATGTGAGCCGGCGAGCCCCACGTGCAGGACGGTGCGCGGCTGGGAGAGCCAGCGGAAGACTCGCGCGAGGTAGCGCCGGGAGCGCTCGACCTTGCCTCCGGGAAGAGAGAGGCCGAGCGGTGCGCCCTGGCGGGGGAGAACCCGCTTCCAGGGCGCCTCGCACCACCAGGGACCTCCCGCGCGCGGCCAAGTCACGCACAAAGGTCTATCACCTCCCCGGCCGGCTTTTGACAGCCCTGCGTCACGCGAAGAGGCGACGGAGCACGGCCACCATCGCCGCCACGTCGGACGCGCACGCCATCTCCCGGATGGAGTGCATGGACAGCATGGGGTTGCCCACGTCGACGGTGCGGATGCCGAGCTGTCCCGCCGTAATGGGGCCAATGGTGCTGCCGCACCCCAGGTCCGTGCGCGTGACGAAGTGCTGGGGAGTCACCCCCGCCTCGCGACACAGCGCGGCGAAGTACGCCCAGGACTCGCCATCGGTGGCGTAGGACTGATTCACGTTCGACTTGATGACGGGCCCGGCGCCCATCTGCGGCTGGTGCTTGGGCTCGTGCAGCGAGGCGTAGTTGGGGTGGACCGCGTGCGCCATGTCCGCGCTGACCAGGAAGGACTGGGCCATGGCGCGGTGGAAGGCGTCGGGCTTTCCGTCCGAGAGCCCCAGTGTGAGGCGCTCCAGGAGCGTGCGCAGGAAGGGGGACGCGGCGCCCTGCGCGCTGCGGCTTCCCACCTCCTCGTGGTCGAACAGGATGACGCCGCTGGTGGCCTCGCGCGAGGCCGGGCCGGTGAGCAGCGCCGTCAGGCTCGAATGGCAGCTCGCGAGGTTGTCCAGGCGCGGCGCATGGAGGAACTCCTCGTGCGCCCCCGAGCGCGTGGACGGCTGCAAGTCGTAGAGGCACAAGTCGTAGCCCAGGATGTCGGCCGCCTCCGCCTTCACGCCGCCCTTCGACAGCTCCTTCACCAGCATGGCGCGCAGGTCCACCGCGCCCGCGCTCTCCAGGCCCAGCACGGGCACCATCTGCTCCTGCGGGTTGAGCTTGAGGCCCTCGGTGTTCACGCCTCGGTTGAGGTGGATGGCCAGGTTGGGCACTCGCAACAGCGGCTTGCGGAAGTCCACCAGGTGGCCCCGGGGCTTTCCGCCCTCGAGCAGCACGACGCGGCCGGCGAGCGACAAGTCTCGGTCGGTCCAGGTGTGCAGCAGCACCCCGCCGTAGATTTCGACGCCGAGCTGCTGGTAGCCGTTCTTGGCGACCTGGGCGTTGGGCTTGAGTCGCAGATTGGGCGAGTCGGTGTGGGAGCCGACCAGCCGGAAGCCCGTCCGGTCCACTGGCGCGGTGCCCAGGTGGAAGGCGGCGATGCTGGTGTCGCCCCGGGTGACGTAGACGCGCTCACCGGGCTTCAGCGTCCAGGACTCGCGCTCGTCCAGGGCGCGGTAGCCCGCTTGCTCCAGGCGGCGGGCCGTCTCCCGCACCGCGTGGTACGGCGTGGGCGAGGCATCGATGTACGCGAGCAGGTCATCGGCCAGGGCATCGGTGTCGGTGGGGCTCATGTCGGCCCGAAGCTAACCGCTACCGGGCGTCTCGCCACGTCCGAATCACGTCCCCCGAGCGGGCGGACGGGCCCCTGTCCCCGGCGGCGGCACGGTGGAGGACGGCCGGGCCTGGGGGGCGGCGTCGAGGAAGGTCCCCAGCAGCACCCACCGGCGGGACTGGTCCTCCTTGCCGCGCTTGGCGAGCAGCGGCGTCGTGTAGTGCCAGAAGGGCAGCCGGTACACGGTGATGCCGCCCACGGTGCTCACCCGCGTCATCTCGGACAGGTGCCCGTCCTTCTCATAGACGAGATACTGGTGGTCCACGCCCGGCATGGTGAGGCTCACGTGCATGTCCACGTAGCCGTCGCGGGCCTCGGCCTCCTCGGGGTGGTGGTCATTGTGAGGGCCGGAGTAGTCGCCGGGCCCGTAGCAGAGCACCTGGATGCCCCAGTTGCGCCGCAGCACGCGGCCACTGACGGAGGCGGCGAAGGCGGCGAAGGTGTCCGAGCGAAGCATGGTGGTGAGCCCCACCGCTTCCGCCGCGCGCCAGGAGCGGGAGCGCCGGTTCTCCAGCAGCGCGGTGCGCACGCGGACCGTCTTGGGCAGCAGCTCCATGTAGTTCATCGTCATCCCGGAGATGGAGTCCACGGGGATGGGGTCCTCCATGCGCACCAGGGTGTCGTTGAGCGCCGCGTCGAGCGCGTTGCGACAGGCGGCGGCACGAGTCGCGTCCACCACGCCCTGGAGGGAGACGAAGCGGCGCGCGGGGTCCAGCAACGCGCCAGAGACTGAGGTGTCCCGGCCCTCCAGGATGCGGCGGCCCTTGGGAGTGAGGAGGTCGGCGAACTCGGAGGGGAAACGCTTCATGCCGCCCCGAATACGGCTTCACCGGCCGGTTGTCGTGCGGAATGCGCGCCGCATCCGTGTTCGCTCGGTGCCACGGGCCGTGCTTCATGTCCCGGAAAGCACGGCCCGCGAGGGGCCTGTCACGTCCGATGTGTGGGCCGCTGATGCCGAGGAGGCTCGAAGCGGTCCCTGTCCCGGTTGGGGTCGGGCTTCTTGCTCGGAGGCCGTGACTCGATCTTCGAGGGCGCCTTGGGGGGCGGCCTTGGTGTGGGCCTGGGACGATGGGGGTTGATATGAATGGGCATGTTCGTCTCCTGGGAGTTGTCGCACCTCGTGCGCACATGAGGGATAGGTCGGAGAGGAAATACCGGTTACAGGCTTCAGCACGATATGGGTGTCCAGGGACCTCATGACGTCATGCGTCAGACATTGAGCGCTGTTCTTGGCGCCGTGATGAGTGGGTTTCCGCTCGGCGGCAACCTTTACCGGCCGCCTGCGATAACCTGCTGATTCGTCGAATTCTGGAGAGTCCCCCAAGCATGGATCCCATCCGCAACCGCACCCGCGTCGTCACGTCGAACCCGTCCACGTCGCTCCAGCCGCAGCGGGAGGCGCAGCAGACGGCGGCCCCGGCAAGGGCCAACGCGGTGGGTCATGCGCAGTTGAGCACCTTCGAGGCGAAGCTGGCGCCGCCGGCGCAGGCCGTGGCTGCACAGCCGGCGCCGGGCGCGTGGCGTGGCGGACCGGACACCGAGGTGGGCAAGGCGGTGCAGGCCATCTGGGACCGGATGCAGAACATGCCGGGGGCGGATGTCACCATCAAGGGAGACACGCCGGCGTCGCTGCTCGGCCGCGCCATCCTGGACGGCAAGAAGGTGTCGAACGAGCAGATCATCGCGATGTCGAAGGTGACGTTGGATCAGCTCGCGACGGATCCGAAGGACCGGGAGAAGGTCCTGAAGAAGGTGCCGAACGCGCGCGAGCTGCCGGTGCACAAGTTCACGGTGGCGATGCTGTCGGCGGCGACGGGAATTGATCCGAAGAAGCTGTCCGAGGCCTGTCCCGACCTGGGCCTGACGGGCGCGCCGGGCACGCCGCTGCTGTATGCGGCGGAGGGGCAGAGCACGCAGCGCTCCACCGCGCTGCACGACTTCACGGACTACCTGCGCGGAGCGGGCATCAAGGGCCTGAACAAGGCCGTGTGGGGCGTGGAGAACCGCATCCTGTCCGCCCTCGTCTCCATCGTGGGCGGCGGACGGTACTGAGAAGTCCGGGGTTCACGCCGTGAGGCGTGTCAGGGCCGTGTCCCGTACAGGGGCGCGGCCCTTCGTCTTTCAAGGGACGAGCTTCGAGCGAGCGGCGTCCCCTGCCCTGGCACGTGCGCGGCAATCACCTTGTTCCGGCGCAACGACGACGGCTCGCGCGAGCAGTTACCTGTACGCGCGTCCTGAGGTCAGTCGCCTTGTTCCGGCGCAACGCCGACAGCCCGCGCGAGCAGTTGCCTGTACGCGCGTCCTGAAGTCAGTCGCCGTGTTCCGGCACCTGGACAGCAAGCTTCGCGCGCGCAGCCTCCATCGTCTTGCCTGTACGCGCGTTCTGAGGTCAGTCGCCTTGTTCCGGCACCGCGCCCGCGAGCTTCGCGCGAGCAGCCTCCAGCCGCTTGGCGCGCACCTTTCCAGCAACGTCGAGCAGTCGGCGGTCGCGCGCCCAGCGCTCACGAGTCACAGCGTCGACCTGGGCCCACAGCGGCTCACTCTCGACGAGCGTGCGCTTCACCTGAGCCAGCGCGCCAGCGAGCGCCACATGCGTCGCCACGGATGACGGGTCCGCCTGGGCAAGCCCGCGCATCATCACCGCGAGCGCGAGCAACTCCTCGCGGATGGGGTCAGGCCAGCCGCTGCGTCGGCCGACCTGGAGAAGCCAGCCGAGGAGCGCGAGATGGACATGACAGTCCTCCACGGTGCGGAAGGGCTTGAGGTAGCGCGTGTAGCCATCGCCCGGGAGTACTTCGTCCGGTGATACCGCCACGTCTTCGAGTCGCAGCTCCGCGTGAGGGACCTCGGGCACAAAGGGGAGTTCGGGCAATTCAGTAGCGATGATGCCCGCACGCCTGGCGTCCACGGACACCAACCTGAGCCGGTTGCGGCCCTGCTCGTCCTGTCCTTCGGAGGCGACGATGAGTAGCAGCTTCGCGCTGGAGCCCAGCGTGACGAAGGCTTTCTCCCCTGTGAGTGTCCAGCCCGTGGCCGTTGGCGCAAGACGCGTCTGGATGGCGGCGGGGTGCCCACCCATCGACTCCGTGGCGCAGAGCGCGACGGGCTGGTCAGCGGGGAGCATGGGGAACAGGAAGCGGTGGGCGGCGTGGTACCCGGAGGCGAATGCAAATCCGAGCCGGTCCGCGCGAAAGCCTCCCGCGAGCGCGAGGTCCGCGGGCGACTGGAACCGCGGCACCAGTTCCACATGACGGCGCCACCACGTCTCGACGGAGTCAAGTGTGACGGGCTCGGGGGACTCAGTGAGCAGGAAGGAGAGGACGTCGTTCACAGGGCCACTATACGACAGCCAGACGCAAGCGGCGTTCCCGGAACAATCCAAACCAGAGGCGGCCCACCGGCCTGACTGAAGTCAGCCAGCGGCGCCAGACCCAACATGCCTTTACCCTCTCAAAAACAACACCCAAGGCATGACTGTGTACAGGATGCGCTGCACCAGCCCCCCATGATGAGCAGACAGAGTCCAGCGCTCGGCGTTACATCCCACGCGCCTCCATCTACAACCTCATCAATCGCAGCCCGAGCATCCAGCTCGCGGGAGTCGTGAACGTGGCAGGAGTCACTCGCTACGTCCACGAATGCGCTGGCGACCTGGATGCTCAGGGGCGCGGCTGAGGTGTCCCGGAATGCGCTCAGTCGGCGTGCCAGGGAACTGGGATTCGCCCGCACCAGCACGCGACCTTCGCGGGCCCCAGGGCGACAACTCCCGGCCGGCGTCGCTGGCCCTCGCACTCACTTCGCCACGAGGCCCGACGACAGCGCGTCAGGCCCGGGCAAACAACCTCACCCCGCCAGGCGTTTGCGGCCACCCGCGGACTTCTTGCCCTTCGTCGTCTTCTTCCCCTTCACGGGCTTCTTCGCGGAGCGGGACTTGGACACGGACTTCTTCTTCGAGGCCTTCTTCCGGGCAGGGGCCTTCTTCTCCGGCGCCAGGATGGTGCCCCTGCACTGGGGCGCGCCACAGCGGCACACGTAGAGGGCTTCGGACTCCGACCCCATGTCCTCGGTGCGCTCGTAGGCGTAGTCGTAGACCAGCTCCTCCCCTACCTCGAGCGCGCGCAGGGCGAAGATGTAGATGCGCCCCTTGTCGATGAGCGCCTCGCAGTTGGGGGCACACGAGTGGTTGATGTAGCGCGCCTCGTTGTGCAGGGTGCCCGCGTCGAGCACCGTCTTGCTGTCCAGGTTGAACAAGAAGGTGTGGTGCCGCCCCATGGCCTCGTCGTCGTAGCGACGGTCCGCGTCCGCCTGGGTGATGCGCTCACCGACGTACTCGATGATGCGCTCGCCCTTGCGGATGCGGCGGGTGGCGAAGGCGCCCGTGCCCTGGATGGACGACGGACGCAGCTCGAAGGGGATGGGCTTGGAAGAAGGAGTGAAAGTGGGGGATGTCATGCGGGTATGAGTGGCCCGGAGTTCACGTCGGCCAGGACGCTCCATCAACGGCGGTGTAGCGTGCACCAGACGGACTCTCGATGAAAGGCGTTCGATGATGCGGTGGTGGCTCGTGCTCGGTGCGGTGAACGCTTTCCTGTCCGTGTCGGCGGGAGCCTTCGGCGCTCATGCGCTCAAGGCCCGGCTCCCTCCCGACCTCCTCGTCATCTTCGAGACGGGCGCGCGCTATCACATGTACCACGCGCTCGGGCTGCTCGCGGTGGGACTGCTCTCCCTACTGCGCCCCTCCTCGCTCCTGAACGGCGCGGGCTGGGCCATGCTCGTGGGCATCGTCCTGTTCTCTGGCAGCCTCTACGCGCTCGCACTCTCCGGCGTCCGCGTCCTGGGCGCGGTGACACCCCTGGGCGGGCTGGGCTTCCTCGCGGGCTGGGCCCTCTTCGCCATCGCCGCCTGGCGCGCGACGCCCTAGCCACCCCACCGAGGCCCGGCCCCCGGTGTCACTCCCGAACCAGCGGAGGCATCGGGTACATCAGGTCCAGGTCCCGGTTGTTGCGGATGCCACACGCCTCGCGCTGCACCATCAGATACCAGCGCTGCAGCTCCGCCTCCTTGCGCACCTCGCGGTAGCG
Organism: Myxococcus sp. CA056; assembly: GCF_013336715.1. Lineage (NCBI taxonomy): Bacteria > Pseudomonadati > Myxococcota > Myxococcia > Myxococcales > Myxococcaceae > Myxococcus > Myxococcus sp. CA056. Next base: position 299,830 of record NZ_JABUMT010000004.1, on the reverse strand, counting down.
CTCCAGGCGCACCGCCCGCGTGGGGCCCCGGGACATCAAGAGCTCGCGCTCCGCGCCCTCCAGCGCGGCCAGGGCCTTCTCCAGCTTCTCGCCGGTGCGCTTGAGCGCGGAGGCCTTCTCCTTCTGGAACTCGGCCTCCACCGGCAACAACGCGTTGACGCTCTGTTCTCGGGCCATGCCCTTGGGTTTAACCACCCCCCACTGGCGCTCGCAGCGCGGGGGATGAGCGCACCTGAAGCGCCCTCTCAGTCCAGCTTGCCCTCCAGGACAGGGAGCGGCGAAGTGGCTGCCTTCCTGGCGCCGCGTCATCATCCCCTCCCCCACACCCACTCCCCGGAACCGCCATGCGCGCCTTCCTCCTGGCCCTCGTCGTCACCACGGCCTCGGCCCAGCAGTCTGGAGCCTCGGCCCCTGCTCCAAGGTCCTACCTGCTGCGCCCCACGAGCGTCTTCGACGGCGTCACCCCCAAGCCCCATGCGGGCTGGGTGGTGCTCGTCACCGGAGAGCGCATCGTCGCCGCCGGCCCCGCCTCACAGGTGAAGGCGCCCGAGGGCACGGAAGTCGTCGACCTCGCCGGCACCACGCTCCTGCCCGGGCTCATCGAGGGCCACTCCCACCTGTTCCTCCACCCGTACAACGAGACGAGCTGGAACGACCAGGTGCTGAAGGAGCCGCTGTCCCTGCGCGTGGCCCGAGCCACCCAGCACGCGCGAGAGACGCTGCTCGCGGGCTTCACCACCGCGCGTGACCTGGGCACCGAGGGCGCGGGCGACGCCGACGTCGGACTCAAGCAAGCCATCCAGCAGGGCATCATCCCCGGACCTCGCCTCCTCGTGGCGACCCGGGCCCTGGTGGCCACTGGCACCTATGCCCCCAAGGGCTTCGCCCCCGAGTGGCACGTCCCCCAGGGCGCCGAAGAAGCCGACGGCGTCGATGACCTGGTGCGCGCGGTGCGCGGACAGATGGGCCGGGGCGCCGACTGGGTGAAGGTCTACGGCGACTATCGCTGGGGCCCCTCGGGCGAGGCGCGCCCCACCTACTCACTCGAGGAGATGAAGCTCATCGTCGAGACGGCGCGCGACGGCGGCCGCCCCGTCTCCGTCCACGCCAGCACGCCCGAAGGCATGCGCCGCGCCGTGCTCGCCGGCGCGGAGACCATCGAACACGGCGATGGGGGAACACCGGAGGTCTTCCGCCTCATGGCGCAGCGCGGAGTCTTCCTCTGCCCCACGCTCGCCGCGGGCGACGCGCTGTTCCGCTACCACGGCTGGAAGAAGGGCGTGGGTCCGGAGCCCGCCCCCATCCAGGAGAAGCGCGCCAGCTTCCGCGCGGCGCTCACCGCGGGCGTGCCCATGTGCGTGGGTGGAGACTCGGGCGTCTTCACCCACGGGGAGAACGGGCGCGAAATGGAGCTGATGGTGGAGTACGGCATGACGCCCGTGCAGGTGCTCCAGGCGGCCACGTCCGGCAACGCGCGGATGCTGCACCGCGAGGACCGGCTCGGCCAGGTGAAGGCCGGCCTGCTCGCGGACCTCGTCGCCGTGGACGGAGACCCCACGCGGGACATCTCCGCCGTGCGCAAGGTCCGCTGGGTGATGAAGAACGGAACGCCCTACCGGCGCTGACTCGCCAGCCCGATGCCCGCGGGCTCCGCGCAGCCCGCCTCCACCGACGCGGGCAGGTAGTCCAGCGCCGACGACTCCTTGGGCGCCGCGTCTTCCGAGGCCACCCGGCGCCACGCATCCCGCAGCAGCAGATAGCCCGCGACGAACAACATCCCGTTGCGCGCCAGCAGCAGCAGCGTCTGGGGAATGCCCAGCCCGTACTTGTACGAGGGCCCCACGAAGACACCGCGCGACAGGATGGCGGCCACGAGGATGAGCACGGGCACCGTGCGCGAGCCGGACAAGAGCGACAGCGCCGCCGCGCCCATGACCCACGTGAGGAACTGCGGACTGAGCACCGGGTTGAGGATGATGAAGGCCACCAGCGGCCCCAGCGCCAGCCGCGCCAGGTCATCCATCCGCTCGGGGAGCCGGCGACGCACGGACCACATGCCCACCGCGGCCATGCCCAACGAGCCCACCACCCACAGCCACCGGCTCACCGCCCTCACGCCCTCGGCGGCCGCGCCATGCAGCTCGAACGCCGCGGGGGCGTGAATCCAGAGCACGCCCTGGACCAGGCCCAGGTGATGCGCGGCCCACAGCAGCGAGGCCCCGAGCGACTCCACCTGGAGCCCCCGGTCGACATGGAACGACGCGAAGCCCCACCAGGGCCACACCGCGCTCAGCGGCAACAGCGGCGCCACGCCCAGCGTCAGGCCCACCACCAGCTTGCCCAGCGTGCCGCGCTTCCAGCACACGGCCAACGCGAGCGGCACCAGCACCACCGGGTACAGCTTCGTCACCACGCCCACCGAGAGCGCCAGGCCCGCCACCGTCTCTCGGCGGCGCGCCAGCGCGAAGAGGGCCGCCATCGTCAGCGCCGCGGGGATGAGGTCATAGCGCTTGAGGTAGTAGAGCGCCGCCATCCACGACGTCACCGAGTACGCCAGACACGGAACCACCGAGCGCCACGCCCTGCCCCACTTGCGGGCCCCCTCGGTCAGCAGCACCCACTTGATGAACCCATCCATCACCGCCAGCTGGAGGCCGAACAGCGGGATGAACTCCCACTGCGTATGGCGCACCCACGCGGCGGGGACGAACCACAACAGCGCGTAGGGCGGGTACTCGAAGCGGAAGTCCTGGTTGGGCGTGGCGCCGGCGAGGAAGGCTCGCGCCGTCTTGAAGTACAGGTCCAGGTCGCCGATACGCGGCGAAAACGCGTACACCACGAGCGGCGTCACGCCGACGAGGAACGCGACCCAGTGCCAGGGCCCGAGACGGGCGGAAGGGGAAGCTGCGGGAGAAGGAGGGGTGGAGGCGGACACGCGAGCGCACTCTGTCCAATCCTGGCTGCTTTTGTCGCGGGGAAAGAGAGACACGCCGCCCCCTCCCCTGGTCGGGCGCCACCCGAGGAGGCGGAGTCTACCCGGGTCGGCGCTACGGGGTGCGGGCCAGGGGCTCGGCCTTCACCTGCGTGAAGAGGCGCTCGACGTCCGCTCGGCCGCACAGGTCCGTGCCCTGGGAGAGCAGGGCCGCCGTGCCGGAGGCGATGCCCCAGCGCAGGGCCTCCTCATGGGACTGGCCCCGAGCGAGCGCCAGCGTCAGCCCCGCGACGAAGCTGTCCCCCGCGCCCACCGAGCTGTGCGTCTCCACAGGAGGAGGCGAGGCGCGAAGCTGCGCGTCACGCGTCGTCAGGAGCGCGCCGTCGGCCCCCATGGACACGGCCAGGACCTCCGCCCGGCCCCTCGCCACCAGCTCCCGCGCCGCCTCGGCCTGGGTCGCCAGGTCCTCCGCCTTCAGGCCCGTCAGCTCGCGCAGCTCGCGGCGGTTGGGCTTGGCCAGGAACACCCCTTCCTCCAGCGCCGCCGAGAGCGGCGTCCCGCTGGTGTCCACCACCACGCGCACCCCCAGCCGCTTCGCCAGCCGCGCGACACGCGCGTAGAAGTCGTCGGGCACGCCCTGGGGCAGGCTTCCGCTGGCCACGATGAACGCGGCGCCCGTGGCGACCTCCCCCACCGCGCTCAGGCAGCGCTGCCACTCGAGCTCGGAGAGCACCGGCCCGGGGAGGATGAAGCGGTACTCCCGGGCGCTGGCGCCCTCGGCCACGGTGAAGCTCTCGCGCGTGGAGCCCTCCACGGGGATGGAGCGGCGCAGCAGGCCCTTCTCCTCCAACAGTTCCTCCAGCATGAGCCCCGTGGCACCGCCCCGCGTGTAGACGGCGATGGACTCCCCGCCCAGCTCCCGCACCACGCGCGCCACGTTGATGCCGCCACCGCCCGGGTCCCTGCGCACCGAGCCGCACCGCAGCTTGTGCTCCGGGGTGACCTCCGGCACCGACGTCGCGACGTCGATGGCGGGGTTGAGCGTCAGCGTCACGATGTGCGCCATGTGCCAGGTCTCCAGCGATGGGAAGAGGTCGTCCCTCTCGGAACGCAAGCGCAGAGAGTGCCCCACCGGGCACGTCCCCGCCAGCCCGGCCGTTGCCATCCCCGCGCGGCTGATGCGAGATGCGTGACATGCCCTCGCCACGAGGCCCCACGCGGGACGAGCTCGACGCCGCCACCGGCCGCCACATGCCGGACATCATCGCGCCCGGCCTGCGCGTGCTCTTCTGCGGCATCAACCCCAGCCTCTACTCCGTGGTGATGGGCCACCACTTCGCGCGCCCCGGCAACCGCTTCTGGCCCACGCTGCACCTGTCGGGCTTCACGACGCGACAGTTGAGCCCCTCGGAGCAGGGCGAGCTGCGCGAGCAGGGCCTGGGCATCACCAACGTCGTCGACCGCGCCACCGCCACCGCGGACCTGCTCGACAAGTCGGAGCTGACCGAGGGCGCCCGCTCGCTCGAAGCCAAGGTGCGCCGCTACCACCCGCGCTTCCTCGCGGTGCTGGGCATGGGGGCCTACCGCACCGCCTTCGCGCGGCCCAAGGCCCAGCTCGGGCTTCAGGAGGAGACCTTGGGCACCACCCGGCTGTGGGTGCTGCCCAATCCCAGCGGGCTCAATGCCCACTACCAGCTCCCGGACCTGGCCCGGCTCTACGCGCAACTGCGACTCGCGGCGGACGCGGGCTGACGGCGCTTCAGGTGATGAGCCCCGCCTCGCGCGCGAAGCGGGTGACGACGGGCTGCACGTGGGGGAACGCGGCGGCGTTGCAGGCCAGCAGGCCGCGCAGGTTCTGCAGCTCGGAGCCGTCATAGCGATACGGCGTGCCGCCCAGGTCCGTGAGGATGCCCCCGGCCGAGCGCAGCACGGCCTCCGGCGCGCAGTTGTCCCAGCGATAGCTCTTGTCGCTGACGTGGAGGTAGAGGTCCGCCTGGGACTCCGCCAGCAGGCCGCACTTGACGCCCACCGAGCCGGACTCCTGCTCGCGGGTGATTCCCAGCCGGGCCACGACCTGGTTGGTCAGCTTGGAGCGATGCGAGCGCGACACCACCAGTCGCAGCGACGCGGGCTCCGCCACGTCCGACACGCACAGGGCCCGGCGCGCGCCCGCCTTCTCCACGAAGCCCCCCTGCCCCACCACGCCCGAATAGAGCGTGTCGCCCACCGGCCGGTACACCACGCCCAGCACGGCCTCGGTGCCAATGGCCAGGCCGATGTGGATGGCGAACTCGCCGTTGCGGTTGACGAACTCCTGCGTGCCGTCGAGCGGGTCCACGAACCAGCAGCGCTCGAAGCGGCCGGCGGCGGCGCTGTTGTCGGACTCCTCGGCCACCACACCGTCACCGGGGAAGGCCCGGCGCAGCGCCTCCACGATGAGGGCGTTGGCTCGGGTGTCCGCCTCGGTGACGGGCCCCTGGCCGCCCGCCTTGTCCTCGACGGAGAAGGGGGTGGCGTAGACCTCCAGCAAGAGGGCGCCCGCTTCACGGGCGATGCGGCGGGCGGTGTCGAGCTCGGTGTCGAGGGATGGCATGGGCGGACAGTCTGCCCTCGAATGGGGCCTGGGTGGGAGGTCGCGCGTCGGTGTGGACCTTGAACATGGGGCGAACCGCCCCGCGCGGGGCGGATTGCCCCGCCCGGCCGGACGCGCTCGCGAGGGAAGATGGTGGCGTGGCTCCTGCACTGCATGAAGCGAACCGTGAGCGCTCGGGGAGCGGGCCCGCGCCCAAGCCCCCGACGCGAAGTGAGGACATGCCGAGATGATGAAGGTGCTACTGGCGGGGTTGATGCTGGTGTTCGGGGGGATGCTCGCCTTCGGGGGCGGGCGCATGCTGTACCGCGCCCATGCGAGCGAGCGCTGGCCCACCACGGAGGGGACCGTGGTGTCCTCGGGCGTGGAGACGGTGCGCAACCGGCGCACCACCCGCTTCCACCCCGAGGTGAAGTACGAGTACTCGGTGGGTGGCCATTCCTACTCGGCGGACACCATTTCGTTCGGAGGCAATGACACGGGCGCGCTGCCGGATGCCCAGCGCCTGACGCACCGGTATGCCTCCGGCACGAAGCTGCCCGTGCACTACGAACCGGACGACCCGGCCATCGCGTGCGTGGAGTGTGGCAACGCGGGGATGTCCAGCTACGTCGTGATGTTCGGCGGCCTGGCCTTCGCGGGGCTCGCGGGCGCGGGCATGGTGGACATGGTGCGCTCCGACGTGCGCGAGCGGCGCCGCATCAAGGGGCAGCGGCTCGCGCGGTAGCCATGGTCGCGGGCGCGGGCTTCCGCCTCAGCGTCTTCGCAAGGTGAAGACGTCGCCATTCTGCGCGACGACTCTGTAGCCCCCCAAGTCACCATCCACGTCCATGCCCAGCTGGAGTGGATCCGGAAACGTGTCTTCGTCGAAGTAGACGAGGAGCTTCTGGCGGGTGTCGACGAGCTCCAGGGGCCCCAGCGGCGCTGTCGCGAACACCTGGGGCACCGGGTCCGGAGCCAGCTCCTCGATGGTCTTCGTCAGACAGGTCGCCCACTCGCCCCGGTAGGCCTGCAGGCGCGCCTGGAGGTTCTGGAGCACGAGGGAGCTTCTGGCGGGAGCGGCGTTCAGCCGGTACTGGATGCGGGGCTGGCTCCAGTGCACGTCGATGAGGAACAGGCGCTTCTTGGCCTGGCGGACCTCCTCGCCTGCCCCCAGCTCCGTCAGCGCGAGCGTGAAGTCCTCGCAGAACTTCGCGTGGGACATGGGCCGCATCGCCTCCAGACAGTGGGCGAGGGAGTACTTGCTCGCATAGCTCTGGTACACGCGGACCTCGTCGCCCAGGCGCTCGACCATGAACGAGTGGGGCTTGCGCGAGATGCGACAGTAGTAGGGGCCCGGCGTGTTCTCGAGCAGGCTCAGCAGCGCGGGCGCGCCGATGTCCCCCACGGCCGGCGCGTCGCCTCCCACCGTCGTGACGTCATCCATCCAGGAGGACGTGGCGCCGCACGAGCCCGACTCCAGGTTGTGCTTCGCGGTGAACTCCACGTAGTCCGCGAACAGCATGGACCGCAGGGTGGCCACGGAGGTCTTCAGGGCGAAGACCCGGACAACCTCCTCCAGGTCGCTCGTCGTCGTGCTCCCATAGGTGGAGAGCGGAGAGCACACGAACATCTCGATGGTGGAGAGCGAGAGCCGCGACTGGAACTTCCGTCCCTCGGCGGCGGCGCGACCGAGCAGCTCATCGAGCGGAGGATGCGCGTCCGAGCGCGAGATGAAGCGCTTGACGTCGAGCAGCTTCCCGCAGTGGGTGACCTTGCCGCGCCAGCCATTCCAGCACTTGAGACAGATGAAGAACTTCTTGGCGCACGTGTCACATTCGAGGCGGACTTCCATCTCCTCGCGCTTGCAGAAGCTGCACAGCATGAAGACTCCCGGGTTGGTCGGTGCCCGGGGAGCAAGCTGTGTACCCGGAGCGCAAGCCCAGTAAAGACAAGGACCTCCCTTGCTGGAGCGCCGGACCTCGCGTCCACCCGGCACGCCTCGGCGTCCGGACGGCACGCAGATGCGCTCCTTGCGCGGGGCGTCGCGCGAGGCTCAAAGCAGCCCGTTCCGCGTGGTATCGATTGCCGACGGCCCCGTCCGAACGCCGGATGTCGCGACGGGAAGCGGACGGACGGAGACCTCTCCCGTCCGACACTCCACATCCGCCCCAAACGAACGCCGTGCGGACCCGAAGCCCCTGTGTGACGCTGTCGCCCCCGCGCCGTGCTATCTGGACGGCCCTCCCTGAAGGAGCTCCCGCATGCCCGTCACCCTCCGCCCCGCCCAGCCCTCGGACGAGCCCGCTCTGGGCCGGATGGGCGCGGCGCTCGCACGGCTCCATCACGAGCTTGACCCTCAGCGCTTCATGCTTCCGGACGACGTGGAGTCTGGATACCGCTGGTGGCTGGGACGAGAGGCCCGCAAGCCTGACGCGGTCGTCCTCGTCGCCGAGCTGGACGGTGAGGTGGTGGGCTATGCGTACGGCCGCGTGGAGGACGTGGACTGGAACGCCCTGCTGGACCGCTCCGGCGGCTTCCATGATTTGTGGGTGGACGCGAAGGCCCGCCGCGCCGGCGTAGGCCCCCTGCTCGCCGAGGAGCTGATGCGCCGACTGACGGCCCTGGGCGTGCCGCGCGTCGTCCTGCACGCCGCCGCCAAGAACGAGCCCGCACAGCGGATGTTCGCGCGCCTCGGGTGGCGCCCCACCATGGTGGAGATGACCCGCGAGGCGCCCGACACGCCCAAGAAGCCCTGAGGACTCAGGGCTTCCGACACGCCCGCCCCAAATGGCGGCTGGCGTGTCACCGGGCACAGCTCAGTCCCAGGTGGTCCAGTCTGCTTCGTGGCCTCGGTCCGTCAGCTTCAGCCACGCGTTCTGACCGTTCGTCTTGGTCAGCAGCGCGGCGTTCTCGACGGCGGTCTTGGGGACACCCGCCCCATACCCCGAGGGACACTGGAAGTTGTCGAAAGACCCCGTCCCACCCATTGCCCAATAGTCAGACGGGCACGCGGTCGCAGTGCAACTCGTCGCGTACTTCCGGCATGCATGCGGATGGCTTTCGGCGCAATTCGCGTCGTACCAGGTCCCATTGGCCAGAATCATGGCGCAGTGCTCGTTGCCATTGTAGTTGTTCGGCTCGGTCGCGGCCCACTGCGTAAACGGCACCGGGGCACCGCCCCAGTGAACCCACCGCCCCTCCTTCGTCTGGTCCGTGAGGTTGACCCAGACAATGGCCCCCTGCTGCTTCTGCTGGAGCGCCGTGTTCTCGATGGAGTTCCTGGGTGCCGAGAACGTCCAGCCATCGCCACAGACACTCGCGCTCCAGGCGCCAGCCGTGGCCGACAGCTTCCAGTCATTCAGCACACAGCCCTGGCTCGTACACCGGCAGGCGTGCTTCACCGCGGTATCGCAGGGCGCGTCATTCCAGGTGCCCGTCACGTTGGCCAGCGTGCAGTTCTCGGCGCCTCCCGCGTTGTTCGGCTCGCCCGTCCCCCAGGGCTGGAAGGGGACCTCCTCCCAGCGACCTGCCTCGAACTGGTCCGTCAGGTTGACCCAGGCGTTCTTGCCCGAGAGGTACGAGAGTTCCTGGAGCTGATAACCCATCGAGGCGTTCCTGGGCGGGACGAACTCATAGCCCGCGGGGCACTGCGGCCGGTTCCAGGGGCCCGTGGCGTCCGTAATGAACCAGGGATTGCCGGAGGAGGAACCGGTTGCAATCCGGAGGCAGGCATAGGCCTTGTTCGTGGCGCAGGGGGCGTCGTTGTAGCCATACAGCCCCTTCCACTCAGCGCAATGCTCGACACCATCGTAGTTGTTGGGCTCGCCGTCAGCCCACCACTGGAAACCCTCGTACTGCCATTTGCCCTCGAGCAGGCGGTCGGAGAAGTTGACCCAGACGTTGTCTCCGCCATCGACGAGTTCCTGCAGCTTCTGGTTCTCGTAGCCGTTCTGGGGAGGAATGAATGCATATCCGTCCGGGCAGAAGTTGTACTGGGGCGCCCACTCGTAGGCCCCCGTCGACAACTTCCAGTAATCAGACGGACAGTAGGAGGCGTCACAGGTCGCGCCCACCTTCTGACAGGCGCGCCGCAGACTCGAAGCACAGTCCACGTCGTTCCACTGACCGGTATCCGACTGGAACTCCGCACAGTCTTCATTGTCATCCCCGTCATTCGGCTCATCCTCGCCAAAGGACCAGAGCGCCTCCTTCATCGCATCCATACTGACACCATACGGTGAATACGAGAGGTTCGACTCCACCTGGTCCATTGAGATGCTGAAGCCACAGCGCGTGGCAGCCCAGTAGTCCAGGTAGTGGGAGAACCCGGAGTACGGCAGCCCACAGTGGAGAGTCTGGTCACAGATACGCAGCTCGGAGAACTCCGTCCAATACAGGCCCAGCGCCCCGGGCAGGTCCTGCGAGCGACAGGAGGGATATCCGGTGAACTTCTGCGCCTCGTTCGCGGGGTAACCGGGCGCGTTGACCCACAGATCCGGCTCGGCCGAGCCGCCCTCATGGTGCCCCGAACTCTCGGAGAAGACCCAGTCCTTGAGCGAGCCGCCGTTTCCATCGGGCAGGGATGAATAGTCGAATCGGTCCTTCACGGAGATGATGACCCGCTTGCCCATCCTGGCCAGCTCCTCGTTCGTCGGCCAGCGCTGGGGATGATACTCGCCGGGAGCCTGGGAGCCCGACCCCATGGCCCACGGGTTCGAGAAGTAGGTTCGCAGGTCCCGCGGAGTGAAGATGAGACTGCCCCGTGTATCCCCCGGGACATTCGGATAGGACTTGTCGAAGAAATGGCGCAACAGGTTGACCATTCGCGTCCGGGAATCCGCCGAGTTGACCTCCAGGTCCTCAATGCCAATCAGAAGGACTTCATTCTGGTTCTGGGGCTCGCGGAGCCAGGTCGAGATCTCCCCCAGGATGCCATTGATCGGCGTCGAGAAGGGCTCCACGGCATGGCTGAAACACAACCCCGGCGCCTGTGCGTTGCCGTAGGGGTCGTTCGGCTCGTCCTTGCTGTAGAAACAGCCATGGTCCCAGACGTCCACATAGAGCGCGCGCATGCCCATGGCGAGCTGGTTGTAGACATAGCGGTGCTGATTGACTCGCGTGTACCAACGCCCGCCGTGGGAATAGGCATTGCTGACGTGGGCATTGTGCGCGCCAAGCCGCTGGAAGCGCTGGACCGGAATGTCTCGCTGGAGCTCGGTCTGCTGGAATCTGGCGGCGTGCGCCGCCCAATAATCACCAGGCTCCATCGCCTGGGAGACAGCCCCTGACTCCTGGGGAGGAGTGGGTTCAGCTTCAGCCGGAGGGGTGTTGCAAGAAACGCAAGCAAGCATGCCCATGAGCAGGCAAGCATTGGCCAACTTCATATAGTGCTGTCCTTGGATGTCCCCCAGGCCCGGTTCGGCCAAGGGGGCGCGCCTTCTACATCCACCTACGTTGCGGGACAAGCACGGAACATCGGCCTGTTGAACAATTCTTGTATCGCAGAGCTGGGCAGGGAGCGCGGGGAATTCCGCTCAGAGGTCGATGATGCCCCGCCGTACGGCCACCACCACCGCGTGCGTGCGGTCCCTGGCCGAGAGCTTCGTCAGCACGTTCTTCATGTGCGTCTTGACGGTCTCTTCGGAGATCCCCATCTGCGCGGCGACTTCCTTGTTCGCGTTGCCCGCGGCGACCCGGCTCAGGACGTCCCGCTCGCGCGTCGTCAGCTCGTCGTCCGCCATGTGCTCGGCCATCTCCGACGCGATGTCCGCGGCGATGCGGCGGCGCCCCGCATGCACGCTGCGGATGGTCTCCACCAGGTCCTTGCGCAGCATGCTCTTGAGCAGATAGCCGGACGCGCCCGCCTTGATGGCCCGCACGGCCTGCGCGTCGCCCTTGTAGGTCGTCAGCACGACGATGCGCGCCGCCGGGAACTCCGAGCGAATCGCGGTGATGGCGTCGATGCCATTCATCTTGGGCATCTGCACGTCCATCAAGGTGATGTCGGGCTGGTGGGTCCGGTAGGCCTGGAGCGCCTGCTCGCCGTTCTCCGCCTCGGCGACCAGCTTCATGTCCGGCTGGCCGGCAATCATCCCGCTGAGCCCTTCACGCAACAGCGGATGGTCGTCGGCCACCAGGATTCGGATGTTCGAGTCCATCGCGTTCATGACGTCAAGGATACCACTCCGGGAGGGAGGCCGGAATCTGGCCATCACCGCGACAACGGGACTGATACACCCTCAACACCAGCGGATTCCTCACGCCCCGTGCCGCTCTCTACACAGGCCGAGTCCCCCGCCCTCCCCCGAAATGGGGAGGACATCCTCCCTGGCATGGGGTTTCATCCAGACGTCTGGCATCGCTATCCTCTCGTCGTGCAACGACTCATCTCGATGATTCCCGAGGGGACGCCGGGAATGGCCTGACTGTGGCTGCGATTGCCCGTGACGGGGGCCTTGCCCTTCAACGCCACCGGGGACTGAGCCGTCACCCGAACGGGGGATGCTCTCGCGGGACTTCCGGGTGTTTTATGTAAAACCCAGGTCGACGGCAGTCACGTCCCCATGAAGTGCAAACACCCCCGAGGAGCCCCATGCCCAACGCCAGTCCCACCCCCGGCAAGAACCTGCTCACCCCCGACAACCACGCGCTCATCCTCGTGGACCATCAGTCGCAGATGGCCTTCGCGACGCGTTCCATCGACATCTCGCTGCTGCGCAACAACACCGCGCTCATCGCCAAGGCAGCCGCGGGCTTTCGCGTTCCCACGCTCCTGACCACCGTCGCGGAGAAGAGCTTCTCGGGGCCCCTGTTCCCTGAAATCAAGGAGGTCTTCCCCGAGGCCAGGGTCGTGGACCGCACCACGATGAACGCCTGGGAGGACCCGCAGGTCACCGAGCAGGTCAACCGCTTCGACAAGGAGCGGCTGGTGATTGCCGGCCTGTGGACGGGCGTCTGCATCGTCGGGCCGGTGCTGTCCGCCATCGACCAGGGCTTCAAGGTCTACGTCATCACCGACGCCAGCGGTGACATCTCCGAGGAGGCCCACGAGCGCGCGGTGCAGCGCATGGTTCAGGCCGGCGCCATGCCGATGACCAGCCTCCAGTACCTGCTGGAGCTCCAGCGGGACTGGGCGCGCGGCGCCACCTACGCGTTGACCACGGGCATCGCCACCAGCAACGGCGGGGGCTACGGCCTGGGCGTCCAGTACGCCAAGTCCATGTTCAACGCCTCCGAGGGCGGCCAGCACTGACGCCGTCCCGCTTTCCGTCACACCCCGGCGATGGACACGCGCCTCCAGCCCCCCGGGCCGCGTCCGTCGTCGTGTCGTTGTCCGCCCCCTCCTCCGCGCACGAGCCCCCATGGCCGACCTGATTGTCCGCAACGCCCGCATCACCACCCTGGACCGGGACCATCCGGAGGCCCAGGCCCTGGCCATCTCCGGAGGCCTCGTGGAGGCCGTGGGAGACGAGGCCACGCTCATGGCGCTCGCCACACCGGGGACGCGGGTCATCGACGCGGGCGGGCGGCGGCTGGTTCCCGGCCTCAATGACAGCCACATCCACCTGATTCGCGGAGGGCTCAACTACAACCTGGAGCTGCGCTGGGACGGCGTGCGCTCGCTGGCGGACGCGATGGCGCTCTTGCGCGAGCAGGTGGCTCGCACTCCGGCGCCGCAGTGGGTCCGCGTGGTGGGAGGCTTCAGCGAGCACCAGTTCGTCGAGAAGCGCCTGCCCACGCTGGAGGAGCTCAACGAGGCCGCGCCGGAGACGCCCGTCTTCATCCTCCACCTGTACGACAGGGCGCTGCTCAATCGCGCCGCCCTGCGCGCGGTGGGCTACGGCAAGGAGACGCCGGACCCGCCGGGCGGACGCATCGAGCGCGACGCGCGCGGCAATCCCACGGGCCTGCTGCTGGCCAGCCCCAACGCGCTCATCCTGTACGCGACGCTCGCCATGGGGCCCCGGCTGCCCCCGGAGTACCAGCTCAACTCCACGCGCCACTTCATGCGCGAGCTGAACCGGCTGGGTGTCACGTCCGTCATCGACGCGGGCGGCGGCTTCCAGAACTACCCGGAGGACTACGACATCATCCAGAAGCTGCACGCCGACGGCGAGCTGACGGTGCGCATCGCCTACAACCTCTTCACCCAGAAGAAGGGCGCGGAGGTGGCGGACTTCGAGCGCTGGACGGGCATGCTCACCCCCCGCCAGGGCGACGACATGATGCGCCACAACGGCGCGGGCGAGATGCTCGTGTTCTCCGCCGCGGACTTCGAGGACTTCCGCATGCCCCGGCCGGAGCTGCCCGCGGGCATGGAAGGCGAGCTGGAGTCGGTGGTGCGCCTCCTGGCCCAGAAGCGCTGGCCGTTCCGCATCCACGCCACGTACGACGAGAGCATCAGCCGGGTGCTGGACGTGTACGAGAAGGTGAACCGGGACGTGCCGCTGGACGGTCTGCACTGGCTCATCGACCACGCGGAGACCATCTCCGAGCGCAACATCGAGCGCGTGCGCGCGCTCAGCGGTGGCATCGCCATCCAGCACCGCATGGCCTACCAGGGCGAGTACTTCGCGGAGCGCTACGGCCGTGACGCCGTCCGCCGCACGCCCCCGGTGCGCAAGATGCTGGAGCTGGGCGTGCCCGTGGGTGCCGGCACGGATGCCACGCGCGTGGCCAGCTACAACCCCTGGGTGGCGATGTATTGGCTCGTCACCGGCCGCACGCTGGGCGGGCTGGCGATGTACGGCGAGGACAACGTCCTGGAGCGCGAGGAGGCCCTGCGCTTGTGGACGCACGGCAGCGCGTGGTTCTCCCACGAACAGGAGCACAAGGGACTGCTCAAGCCCGGCTACTTCGCGGACTTCACCGTGTTGTCGTCGGACTTCTTCCAGGTGCCGGAGGCGTCCATCCTGGACATCACCAGCGTGCTCACGGTGGTAGGCGGCAAGGTGGTGCATGGCGATGGCGACTTCGGTCCGCTCGCGCCCCAACTGCCCCGGCCGATGCCGGACTGGTCTCCGGTGAATCGCTTCGGCGGCTACCAGGGCGGCACCGTCGCCCAGGCCCGGGCCGCCTTCCAGGGGGCCTCGCACGCGCATGGAGACTCCTGCGCCATGCACGGCCATGGCAGGACCCACGCTTCGCGCCACAAGGTCCCCACGAGCGACGACACCGGGTTCTGGGGAGCGCTCGGGTGCCTCTGCTATGCCTTCTGAGGCGAACGTCGCGGCAGCCCCGGCGGTGACCGCGCCGGAGGTCGGCCCGTGGGCGCCGCTGCGCCACTCCTCGTTCCGGACGATGTGGTTCGCCGTCCTGGCCAGCCACATCGGAACGTGGGTCCATGACGTCGCCGCCGCGTGGTTCATGTCCGAGCGGACGGGCTCCCCGTTGATGGTCGCCGCGGTGCAGTCCGCGACGACGATGCCCGTCGTGGTGTTCGCGCTCGCCGCGGGCACGCTGGCGGATATCGTCGACCGACGGCGCTACCTCATCGCCGTGCAGGTGTGGATGCTGGTCATGGCGACGACGCTCGCCTGGTTCGCGCTCTCCGGCAGGATGAATGAGTGGGTGCTGCTGGGGCTGACGTTCGCGCTCGGGACGGGCGCGGCCATGGCGATGCCGGCGCAGGCGGCGACGACCGCGGAGCTCGTGCCACGGCCCCTGCTGGCGCCCGCCGTGGCGCTCAGCTCCATCGGGATGAACATCGCGCGCTCGGTGGGGCCAGCCCTGGGCGGGCTGATTGTCGCGCGCTTCGGCGTCGGCTGGGCCTTGTCGCTGGACGCGGTCTCCTACCTGGGCGTGCTGCTGGCCCTGCTCCTCTGGCGGAGGGAGGAGACTGTCTCGACGCTGCCCTCGGAGCCCTTTGGCATCGCCTTGCGCGCGGGGCTTCGCTACGCGTCGAAGTCGGGTGACTTGCGCTCCGTTCTGCTCAAGTCGGCCTGTTTCTACGTCTTCGCCAGCGCGCTGCCCGCGCAGCTCGCCATCGTCGTACGCAAGGAACTGGGCGCGGGAGCGGGCACGTACGGGTTGCTGCTGACGTGTATCGGAGCGGGCGCCGTCGCGGGCGCCGTGCTGCTGCCTCGACTCCGTGCGCGACTGGGGGTCGACCGGCTGGTGTTCGGCGCCACGGTGCTCTACGCGCTCACCATGCTCGTCGTGGCCCACGTGCGAGTGCTCCAGGTGCTGGGCGTGGCCATGGTGTTCAACGGCCTGGCGTGGATCAGCGTGTTGTCCTCGCTCCAGACGGCCACCCATGTCTCCGTTCCCACGTGGGTTCGGGCCCGGGCGCTGTCGCTCTACATCGTGGTCTTCTCCGCGGGCATGGCCGGAGGGGGCCTCCTGTGGGGCTCCGTGGCCCAGCGCTTCGGTGTCCCCGTCTCGCTGACGGCGGCGTCCCTGGCGGCGGTGCTCGCGGGCGCCTTCTCGCTGCGCTTCCGGCTGAGCGCGGCCATGACGCGCAACACCGCGCCCTCTTCGCACTGGCCTTCGCCGGAGCTGACCGAGGCCATCGAGCAGGACCGGGGCCCGGTGCTCATCACCGTGGAGTACCGCATCGCCCCCAGGGACCGCGCGACGTTCCTTTCGCTCATCCACCAGCTCGGCGGCACGCGGCGCCGCGACGGTGCCGTGCAGTGGGACGTCATGGAGGACACGGCGGAGCCTGGGCGCTTCCTCGAGTACTTCGTCGTCGGCTCGTGGATGGAACACCTGCGTCAACACGAGCGCGTCACGCATGAGGAGAAGGCGCTGCAGGACACGCTGAGCGCGCTCCATCAGGACAGCCAGCCGCCGTCCGTTCGTCACTTCGTCGGCGCCGCGCCGACGAGCCCCCGTCTCACCCCCTTGGAGAACGACTCGTGAACTGGAAACTGTGTGTGGGCCTGCTCCTGGGCCTGGGTATTGGCTTTGGTTGCCGCTGGTTGGGCGTGCCCGCGCCCGCGCCGCCGGTGCTGGTGGGGGCGCTGCTCGTCGTCGCGATGACGAGCGGCTACACCTTGACGGACAAGCTGCTGGCGTCCCGTCCCGCGCGCAATCACGTCAACTGTGGCGGTCCCACCGGCGAGACGCAGGGGACGCGCTCATGATGCTGGCCCTGTTGGGATTCGCCCTGGCGCTCATCATTGGCGCGGGGTGCCGGCTGCTCGACATTCCCCTGCCCGCTCCGCCGAAGCTCCAGGGCGCGCTGCTGGTGGTGGCCATGACGGTGGGCTTCCTCATGGGGGAGCGGCTCCTGGGCTGAAGCACGCTCGCGCGCGAGGAGGACGCCGTGCCAGGCGGCCTCCGCGCGTCGCGCATGCGTCAGGACTTGGGGATGAGGACGAGGTCCTCGTCCTGCTCCAGGCGGTACACGCCGTCCGCGCCCCGGCAGCGCTCGGCATGCAGGCGGAGCTTCCGGTCGAGTTCGCGGGCCTGGTCCGGGCTCATGGCCGCGAGCTGCTCCGCGGTGAAGCAGCCCTCGAGCACGAAGAAGCGGCAGAGCGTGTACATCTCCTCGAAGGTCTGCGCGACGAAGCCGCTCATCGTCGGGAGCACCTCGTGGGGCAGGTGTTTGCCCCGCACGGTGTCCAGCATCAGCTCGCCAAAGTTCAGCGTCTCCGCGAAGTCACGGCACAGCTCGTACGTGGGCCCACGGGCGGCGGCCATGATGAGCAGGCAGTAGCCGCCGGGACGGACGAACGAAAGCAGTCTGTCCATGAAGGCGCCCCAGTCCGCGAGGGGCACGTGGTACAGGACGTGTGAGCACAGGACGAGCTCGTACTGCTCGGTGGAGGCATAGCGCTCCAGGGGCTCGACGAGGACCTTCGCCTTGTCGAGCTTCAGTCCTGAAATCTGCTCGCGATTGGGTTCGAGCAGCGTGAGTGAGCCGAAGTGTGGCGCGAGCCGCTCGGCCACCTTGCCCGACCCGGCGCCCACGTCCAGCAGCGTGCGCGGGAGTGGAAGACCTGGGAGCATCCGCTCCTCGACGACACGCGCGATGTTCTCGGGGTGGCGCGCGGTGGCGGCCAGCAGGCGAAAAGCCGTGGCGTATTCCTGCGGCGACATCGTGATTCCCATATCAGTCCCCCTGCTCCTGTTGAGATGCCAGTCCCGGTGCCCCTCACTGGGATGAGCGCCAGCGTATCGCCCCCACGCGCGGGGAGCACCTGGCTGGGCGCGGAGGACAGGCACCCGTGAACGGGCATCGAGGAGGACACGAGGACAACCCGCTGGATTCCGCCCCGTGACCTCGAACGCCGCATGTTGGTGACCGTGACTCCGTGGCGACATTGCCGAGGGCACACCGGGGGTCATGCCGTTCGCCCTGCGAAACCGCGCCTCCGCCCCTCTGCCTTGCCGGGGGCACGGCCCCACAGATCAGTGGGTGCTGTCCACCACAGGGGCCTGACTCCTCGCGAGGGGCAACATGTATCCCCGCAGGGAAGTCCCGCATGTCGCGCCATTGGTCTGACGCTTGCTCTGTTGGACGCAATGACAACTCTCATCCACAGAGAAAACTGGCGGGCCCTGGCCCTCACGGCCTCGTTACTCCTCGGTTGCACCAGTGACACACCTACACCTCCCGAAGGACCTCCTGGGGGGGACGACACGACCGTCCAGTTGACGCTCACGCGCCTGGGCGCGGGCACCCTCACCTCCAGCCCCGCCGCCATTTCGTGCGGCGGCACCTGTCTGGCCTCGTTCACCAAGGGCACCGCCGTCACGCTGACCGCCACGCCTGACACGGGGTACGCCTTCGGTGGGTGGAGCGGCGGCGGCTGCACGGGCACCGAGACTTGCGCCATCACCCTCGACGCCGACACCACCGTGCAGGGGAGCTTTACCCCGGTCACTGTCGCGGGCACCCAATACATTCCCTTGAGCCTTGCCTCCGGCCCCATCGCCGACAAGACGCCCGTGCGCACAGGCGTCCCCCTCCCCAAGGGAGCCCTGTCGAACATCGCCGAGCTGCGGCTGGAGACCGGTGACGGAAGCCAGGAAGTTCCCGCCCAGTTCGACGCCATCTCGCGCTGGCCGGATGGCTCCATCAAGGTAGCCCTCGTCCACCTCGTCGCCGACCTCGGCGAAGCTCGCTCCTACCGCGTCGCCTATGGCCCTGGCGTCGTGCGCGCCGCCCTGCCCCGTAACGTGGCCATCAGCGGCACGCCGACCACCGAGCTCACCGTCGACACGGGGCTGGTGAAGTTCGCCGTCAACAACAAGGGTGTCATCAACAAGCTCTGGCGCGACACCAACACCAACGGCACGTTCGAAGCGGGCGAGCAGCTCCTCAACGGCGGAGACCTGTTCATGGTCAACGCCTACGACAACCTGGAGTACACCGCTGGGGCGGCCACCGACGCGGTCGTGACAGTGGAAGAGAACGGGCCGATGCGCGCGGTCATCAAGGCCCAGGGCTCCCTCACCAACGGCAGCGGCGCGAAGCTCATCAAGTACCTGGTCCGCTACTACGCCCTCCAGGGCTCCGACAAGGTCGACATCGAGGTCTCCGTCATCGACGACCGCCTGGAGCCGAACGTCCAGACCAACCCCACGTCGTTCGCCATCGCCGGCAAGGCGCTGGGCCTGCGCTGGACCTACCTCTCCGACAGCGCGGCCGACTACCGCTTCGGCGGTGAGAGCGGCGCCGCGTATGCCGCGAAGGTCTCCGGAGAGCACTTCCTGCTCCAGAAGGGAGAGTTCACCTTCAACAACGGCGTCGACCTGGGCCACACGTTCAACTACAGCGGCGTGGGCACGGGCGCCAAGGCCGCCGGTTGGGTCGCCCTGGATTCCGGCAGCCGTCACCTGGCCTTGATGGTCCGGGACTTCTGGCAGCAGTTCCCGGGCGAGCTGAGCATCAACGGCAACACCCTGACCGCCTCCCTCTTCCCCGCACGCGGCGGCACCGCGGAGACCACGCAGCCCGCGCTGTCCGGCACTCGCTATATCCGGGCGCAGAGCATGTACTTCGCCCGCCCAGGTGGCGCGAAGACGTACCAGCTTCGGCTCGCCTCGAGCACCGGCCTGCCCACCACCAGCGCGCTGCACACGGCCAACGACAGCTATCAGCGCCACCGCCTGGAGCTGACGGCCACCCCGGCCTGGTACTCGACGTCAGGTGTCTTCGGCGACCTGACGCCCACGCCCCAGCTCAGCACCAACAAGGGCTACGACAACATGCTGATGCGTGACATCTACGAGCGGAGCATCGAGCAGTCCGACGGCAACGCCACGATGTTTGGCTGGCGTGACTACGGCGACCGGCTGCGCGCGGGCTGGGCGCTCGAGGTCAATGGCGTCTACGTGCCCAGCTTCTACAATGACACCCACGTCGGCGCGAACAACTTCCTCACGCAGTACCTGCGCAGCGGAGACGCTCGCTGGTTCCAGCTCGGGGAGATCAGCACCCGTCACTTCATGGACATCGACGTGTCGCATGGGCCCCGCGCGGGCTACTGGGCCACGGGCGGCGCGCCGCAGCCCGCCGGCGAGGTGCATGCCATCAACCATGAAAACATCGACCACCAGGTCCGCAACCTGCACTGGGGCCATGCGCACGTCAGCGGCATGAGCAATCTCTACCTGCTCACGGGCGACAAGCGCTCGCTCGACGTGCTCACGGAGATCGCCAACTGGTGGAAGTTCGTCACCCCGCACTTCTTCAAGCGCCCGTTCAAGTTCGCGGACCGGTACCGCGAGGCCGAGCGCGACTATGGGTGGCCCCTCTATGTGATGAATGAGTACGTGCGAGTGACGGGAGATGCGACGTACCACAAGGACGTGGCGGGCCACCTGGCCGCCTACATCGTCGAGTGGTTCAGGACCCCGAGCAATCACGTGGGCTACAACCCGGCCACGAACACCGTCACCAACACCGTCCTGGGCGTGAATGATGCCACCCAGGGAACGGGCTACTGGACGATGACCAAGATGGACAACAACGCCGGGTTCAACGCCACTGGGACGAACCCCTGGATGGCGGGGGCCTTCATGGGCAACCTCATCAGGTTTCATCAGGCAGACGTGTTGTTCTCCGCCGCGGGCAAGCCCTCCGGCGTGAGTCACGCCCAGATGGTGGACATGTTGCTCCAGGGCATGAACTACGTCGTCAAGTATGGCTACGACAGCACCCGCAAGTTCTTCGTGTACTCAGAAGCGCAGCGCGGCTACGACGGCGGCGACCACCACATCCTCTATCCGCTGGCCTATCTGGACCGCCTGTACAAGCAGGAGCTCGCCGCGGGTCGCATCAGCAACCCCGCATGGTTCGACACCCAGGCCACGTGGGGCGCGCTCGCCACGCGTCGCTACGACGAACTCCAGAACCTGACCGTCGGCGCGAGCACCCAATCCTATGGCTTCTATGGCTATGAGATTGTCTATCCCGCTGACTACTTCACGGTGATGAAGGACACGCTCGGCCGGTAGCGCGGAGCCCATGTCGAGGGAGGGCAGGACGCCAGCCAGTCCAGGCGTCGTGCCCCCCGCGTCACATGCCCAGCCGGCGCACCAGCTCCACGGGCACCGGATAGACGGCCTCCCTGGGCAGCAGGCGCGTGGCCTGGTCCGCGCGCCCCTCGTCCAGGTGCTTGCGCAGCTTCTGTACCAGCGGCGTCAGGTCTGTGATGGAAACCACCCAGTCCTCCACGAAGCGCTGGATGATGCCGCGCCCCAGGCCCACCTGGATGCTGTCGTGAGGGAGCCCCGCCCCCCGCACCGTGCGCTCCGGGTCCCACTGAACATGGACTGACGCGCACTCGAAGGCCTGTCGCCAGGCCTCCGGAGTGCCATGGGCCTTGGGCTCATACCCCGTGAGTACCGCCTCACCGAGCGCCGCCTCCCACCCACTGCGTCGGATGCGCACCGCGAGCGTGCGCTCCTGGCCGCTCTTGCGGCCCCAATTCGAGCGGTGCATCAGCCACAGGAAGCTGGGTTTGATCCACGTCATCCGACCCACGGAGAACGGCGGGCCGAACTTCTGCTGTCTCACCGCCACGTCCGCGATGGCGTCCGGATAGGCCTGGTAGACCACCATGGACGCCCGGTCGAAATCGGCGCGAATCTCCCGGACGGAACTCACCGCCAGGTGCCCGCCAGGGCAAGAAGGCTGTTGCCAACCGTCGTCATACCTCGCACATTAACACAGGGGTCCCTACGAACCCGCGTCGATAGACCCTCACCGACGGGCATCACCCAGACTCTCAACACCTGGAAGACCGTGACAGAAAATGTCACACTTCGCTTTTATTGCGGGAAATGCAATGAAGTTGCTGCTGTCGACTTGTTCTTGAGATGCCTTTGGCTTCACCATGACGACCTCATCATTCGTTTGGGGGAATCGCATGCTCGTGAAGAGAGGTCGCGGAGTTGTAGGCGCCACGCTGCTGAGCCTGACATTGGGGGCTTGCACGGAGGCCAACACATCCAAGGATGCGAAGGATGCGGTGACCGAGAAGGCCTCGGCGGCGCTCTCGGGTGAGCACCAGGTCCTCGCCGTCGACAAGGACTCCACCCCCACCTTCGTCAGTGGTCTGTTTGGCGCGGCGCCGACCAGTGTCGCCGCCGTCCGGGGTGTCCAGGCGGAGACGCTGGCGCCCGTCATCGCGCGCGTCGCCCCTCTGTTCAAGGTGAAGCCCGACCAGCTCTTCCTGAAGCGGGCCTACGTCGGCTTCGACGGGGACGCGCACTTCCGCTATGGCGTGCGCCTCAACGGCGTGGAGATCATGGGCGCGGAGCTGCGGCTGCACGCGCGCAACGGCCAGGTGTTCGCCGCCAACGGAAACGCGCGCACCGACCTTCGCGCGCCCGTGGGTGCCAATGTCTCCGCGGAGCTGGCGGTGGAGACGGCCCAGAAGGACCGTGCCTCCCCGCCGAAGGCCGTCATCGCGGGCAAGCCGGAGCTGGTCTACTGGCTCGACAGCGGCCAGTACCTCCTGGCGTACCGCATGCGCATGACGGGTGAGCAGAAGGACGGCACCCCGGTGGACGACACCCTGCTCGTCAACGCGCGCTCGGGGGACCTGTTCGAGCGCTACACCAATATCCACTCGGCGCTGGTCCGCCGGGTCTACGACGGTGGCAACACCACGACCCTTCCCGGCACCGTGGGCCGCAACGAAGGAGACCCGCCCGTCGCGGACCCCATCGTCAACGCCGCCTACGACAACCTGGGCGCCGTCTACAATTGCTACAACGACCTGTTCGGCCGCGACTCCTACGACAGGGCGGGCGCCACGCTCATCGCCACCGTTCACCACCGCGTGAATTATGTGAATGCGTTCTGGAATGGGACGCAGATGGTGTTTGGGGACGGTGACGGCACCACCTCCCTCAACCTGGCCCTCAGCCTGGACGTGACGGCCCACGAGCTGACGCACGCCGTGACGGAGTTCGACTCGGACCTCATCTACTCCGGCGAGTCCGGCGGCCTGAACGAGGCCATGTCCGACATCTTCGGCGCCGTGTGTGAATGGCACGCGGAGGCGCGGACCATCAATGCCGGAACGTACCTCGTGGGCGAGGACGTCTGGACGCCCGACGTCGAGGGGGATGCCCTTCGCTACATGAACAACCCCACGCAGGATGGGGACTCGCTGGATGACTACGGCGACTACACCTCCGGCGTCGATGTCCACTACAGCTCGGGCATCGCCAACCTGGCGTTCTACCTCCTCGCGCAGGGTGGCACGCATCCGCGCTTCCCCACGCGCCCGGCGGTGGCGGGCATCGGTATCGAGAAGGCCGCCCGCATCTTCTACAAGGCGAACCTGGACTTCTTCCTCCCCGGCACCAACTTCGACGCGGCGAAGGCCGGGACGGAGCAGGCCGCCGCGCAGCTGGGCTACGACGCGGCGACCATCGCCTCCGTCAACGCGGCGTGGAAGGCCGTGCAGGTGGGCGTCATCTTCGAGCCCCCGAATCCGCGCGAGCTGGTGCGCAACATCCCCGTGGTCCTCTCCGGAGCCCGCACCACCAAGGAGTATGGCTGGGGTGAGGTGCCCGAGGGCGCGACGAACCTGCGCTTCACCCAGTCGGGTGGAACGGGCGACGCGGACCTCTATGTCCGCGTCGGCAACTACCCGACGACGGGCTCCTACGATTGCCGGCCCTACCTCTCCACCAACAACGAGGCGTGCATCTTCGCCAATCCGACGCCCGGCAAGTATTACTTCATGGTCAACGGCTTCACTGACTACGCCAATGCGTCGCTGGTGATGACGTACCAGGGCGGCTTCTTCCCGCTCGAGCCCAACGTGGTGGTGGGTGGCCTGTCCGGCGCCACCAATGACACCCACGGCTTCTTCGTCCAGATTCCCGAGGCCCCCGAGGGCGGCTATCGCAACGTCACCGTGCGCGTCGAGGGCGGTACGGGCAACGCCGACCTCTACGTCCGTCGCGGCGCCATCCCCACCCACAGCGACTACGACTGCCGAAGCATGAAGGAAACCAACGCGGAGCGCTGCGACCTCAAGTACGTCGAGGGTGGCAAGTACTACGTGTTGCTCTACGGCGCGAAGGGCGGCTACGCCAACGCGTCCGTCGTCGTCACCTACCGCTGAGCTGAACCGAGCTGATGCAAGACGGCCCACCCGGTCCGGAGGCGTGAAGCCTCGGCGGGTGGGCCGTCGCATTTCCGGCCGCACCATGAGACCTGGCGGGTGGTCCTCAAGTCCTGGCATGGAGTGACGTGAACTGTCACACGCGTCGCGCCATCGCCTCCCACTCCGCCAGCAAAGACTGACATCGGTGGGGAGTTCCGCGGGGTGGGTCCAGACCTGCCTGTTGCGTGAATCGCGATGAAGTCGGGGTGCGCCTTGTCACTGAGCTGCCTTTGGCGTCACCATGACGACCTCATCATCCAGCTGGGGGAAGCGCATGCTCTTGAAGAGAGGTCGCGGAGTCATAGGTGCCACGCTGCTATGCCTGACATTGGGAGCCTGCACCGAGGCCACCACGCCGAAGGAAGGCAAGGACGCGGTGAGCAAGAAGTCCTCGGAGGCGCTCACCGGCGCGCACCAGGTCATCGCCGTGGACCAGGACCGGGTTCCCACCTTCGTCAACGGGCCATTCGGCGCCGCGCCGACGAGCGCCGACGCCCTCCGGGGGCTCCAGCCCGCGACGCTGGCGCCGGTCCTCGCGCGGGTGGCGCCGCTGTTCAAGGTGAAGCCCGAGCAGCTCTTCCTGAAGAAGGCCTACGTCGGCTTCGACGGGGATGCGCACTTTCGCTACGGGGTGCGAGTCAACGGCGTGGAGGTCATGGGCGCGGAGCTGAGGCTGCACGCTCGCGATGGCCAGGTCTTCGCCGCGAACGGTGACGCGCGCACGGACCTGCCCGCCCCCGAGGGCGCCAGCGTCTCCACGGAGCTCGCGGTGGAGGAGGCCCGGAAGGACCGCGCCTCGCCGCCCGACGCCACCCTCGTGGGCAGGCCCGAGCTCGTCTACTGGCGCGACGGCGGACAGCTCCTGCTCGCCTACCGGCTGCGCATGACGGGCGAGACACGCGGGGGTGAGCGCGTGGATGACACGGTGCTCGTCAACGCACGCTCGGGCGACGTGTTCGAGCGCATCACCAACCTCCACGGCGCGCTGAACCGCCGGGTCTACGACGGCAAAAACGGACCCGGCCTTCCCGGCACCCCGAGCCGCATGGAGGGACAACCGCCGGTCCTCGACCCCGTCGTCAACGCGGCCTATGACAACACGGGCGCCGTCTGGCGTTGCTACAAGGAGCTGTTCAACCGCGACTCCTACGACAACGCGGGCGCCGCGCTCATCACCACCGTTCACCACCGGGTGAACTATGTGAACGCGTACTGGGATGGCGTGCAGATGGTGTTCGGCGACGGCGACGGGACCACCGCCTCCATCCTGCCCTATGCCGTCGACATCACGGCCCATGAGCTGACGCACGCGGTGACGGAGCACGAGTCGGACCTCATCTACTCCGGCGAGTCCGGCGGCCTGAACGAGGCCATCTCCGACATCTTCGGCGCCGTGTGCGAGTGGCACTCGGAGGGCAAGGTCATCGACGAGGGGACGTTCATGATTGGCGAGGACGTCTGGACGCCGGAGACTCCCGGGGACGCGCTTCGCTACCTGTTCAACCCCAAGCTGGATGGGGAGTCGCTGGATGACTACGTCGACTACAGCTCGGGCGTCGACGTCCACTACAGCTCGGGCATCGCCAACCTGGCGTTCTATCTGCTCTCGCAGGGTGGCACGCATCCGCGCTTCCCCACGCGCCCCGCGGTGACGGGCATCGGCATCGAGAAGGCCGCCCGCATCGTCTACAAGGCGAACGTGGACCTCCTGACTCCGTCCTCCAACTTCGAGACGGCGAAGGTCGCCACGGAGCAGGCCGCCGCCCAGTTGGGCTACGACGAAGCGACCATCGCCTCCGTCACCGCCGCGTGGAAGGCCGTGCAGGTGGGCGTCATCATCCTGCCCCCGCACCGCACCCTCTTGGAGCGCGACATCCCCGTGGTCCTCTCCGCCGCCCGTGGCGCCAAGGAGTATGCCGAGGGCGAGGTGCCCGAGGGCGCGACGAACCTGCGCTTCGCCCTGTCGGGTGGAACGGGCGACGCGGACCTCTATGTCCGCTTCGGCAACGCCCCGACGACCTCCTCCTATGACTGCCGGCCGTACATCACCGGCAACAACGAGGCGTGCTCCTTCGCGACTCCCGCGTTCGGCAAGTGGTACGTGATGGTCAACGGCTTCACCGCCTACGCCAATGCGTCGCTGGTGATGACATACCAGGGCGGCTACCTCGCGCTCGAGCCCAACGTGGTGGTGGGCGGCCTGTCCGGCGCCACGAACTCCACACAAGGCTTCTTCGCCCACATTCCGGAGGCCCCGGAGGGCGGCTATCGCAACGTCACCGTGCGCGTCGAGGGCGGAACGGGCAACGCGGACCTCTATGTCCGTCGCGGCGCCATGCCTACCCACAGCGAGTACGATTGCCGCGGCATGAAGGAAGGCAACACGGAGCGCTGCGACCTCAAGTATGTCGAGGGCGGCAAATACTACGTGTGGCTCTACGGCGCGAAGGGCGGCTACGCCAACACGTCGGTCGTCGTCACCTATCGCTAACGCGAGAGGTTGAAGGACGGCTCCCCGTCCGTGGGGCGTGTCTCCACGGGCGGGTGGGCAACGGCGGTCCTGGTCCACTTGTCATCGAGCAAGTCCTGGCTTCACCATGGCGACTTCATCATTCGCCAGGGGGAAGCACATGGGCTGGAATCGAGGATGCAGGGTCCTGGGAGTCGTCGTGCTGGGCTTGTCGCTGGGCGCATGCGCCGACACACGTACGCCCGAGGACGGCCCCGACGGGGTGGCCGAGAGCCGGGCACCTCTTCCACGCGCGGAGGAAATCCAGGTCATCGCCGTCGACGCGGACTCCGTTCCCACGTTCGTCAACGGGGCGTTTGGCCAGGTGCCCTCCAATCCCGACGCGGTGAGAGGCATTGAGGCGGAGGCGCTCTCCCCTGTCATCGCACGCGTGGCACCGCTGTTCAGGGTGAAGCCCGAGCAGCTCTTCCTGAAGAAGGCCTACGTCGGCTTCGACGGGGATGCGCACTTCCGCTTCGGCGTGCGGGTGAATGGCGTGGAGGTCATGGGCGCGGAGCTGCGACTCCACGCCCGCGACGGCCAGGTCTTCGCCGCCAACGGGGATGTGCGAAGCGACCTGCCCGCCCCCCTCGGCGCCACCCTCTCGCCGGCCCTGGCGCAAGAGCTGGCTCGCAACCATGGCGACTCCGTTCGTGATGCCGTCATCGCGGGCGCACCGGCGCTCGTCTACTGGCGCGACGGGGCTCGGCTCCTGCTGGCCTACCGGCTGCGCGTCACGGGAGCGGCGGAGGACGGGGGCCCGGTGAACGACACCGTGCTCGTCAACGCACGCTCGGGCGAGGTGCTCCTGAGGTACTCGAACCTGCACTCCTTGCGGTCTCGCAGGGTGTATGACGGTCGGAACACGAGCACATTGCCCGGCACGATGGCTCGCGCGGAGACTCCGCCCTCCCTGGACCCCATCGTCAATGTGACCCATGACAACCTCGGCGCTGTCTATGCCTGCTACTGGGAACTCTTCGGTCGCGACTCTTTCGACAACGCGGGAGCGCCACTCATCGCCACCGTCCACCACCGGGTGAACTATGTGAATGCCTTCTGGACCGGGACGCAGTTGGTCTTCGGTGATGGCGACGGAGTGAATGCCCACAACCTGGCCCTGGCCGTGGACGTGACGGCCCACGAACTGACGCACGGGGTGACGGAGCACGAATCGGGCCTCATCTACGCCGGCGAGTCGGGTGGCATGAATGAATCCATGTCCGACATCTTCGGCGCCGTATGTGAATGGCACGCGGAGAACCGCACCATCAACGCGGGCACGTTCCTCCTGGGCGAGGACATCTGGACTCCCTCCAGTTCGGGAGACGCGCTTCGCTACATGAACGACCCCACGCTGGATGGGGCCTCGCTGGACGACTACAGCAACTACACCTCCGGCGTCGATGTCCACTACAGCTCCGGCATCTCCAATCTGGCCTTCTATCTGCTCTCCCAGGGGGGCCGTCACCCGAGCCATCCGGACTGGCCCTTCGTGGAAGGCATTGGCATCGAGAAGGCCGCGCGCATCTTCTACAAGGCGAACATGGACATGCTGACTCCCTCCTCCGGTTTCCTGGCCGCGAGGATTACGACGGAGCAGGCCGCGATTCAGCTTGGCTATGACGCGGGCAACGTGGCGTCGGTCACCGCCGCCTGGGAGGCCGTGAACGTCAGAGCGCCAGTGATTATCGACATGGCGAAGGACGTTCCCTTCCCGCTCCGGGCGGCCGTGGGGAAGTCCTGGCTCGGCAGGGGGATGGTTCCCACCGGAGCCCTGGACTTGAAGTTCACCCTGTCGGGAGGGACCGGGGACGCGGACCTGTATGTCCGCTTCGACGAGCGGCCCACGACGACCCTCTATCAGTGCCGCCCCTTCCGGCTGGGCAACAACGAGCAGTGCGTCTTCCCCGCGCCCGCGGCCGGCGCCTGGCATGTCCTGGTCCACGCCGCCTCCACTTATGACGGCGCTACCCTGAAGATGACCCACCAGTGAGGCTTCACCGCGCGTCCACTCCAACAGGGTGGGCGCGCGGAGCCGGCCCCTGGGATGCCTCGCTGCCCCTCGCGCGAGCAGGCACGGACCCTGGTCCTCTTCCCCATGCCCGCGCTCGCCCCCCTGCTCCCCTCGCGGCACCTCGGATGGGATGAGGCGAGCGTGCGGACTGTGGCGTAGACAACACATGTCTCAGCGCTCATGGAAGCACGCAAGGCCCGTGCAATTCCGAGGATGCGACAGAATATTGTCGCCGGCGCAGGCCTTCAGGTCCTTGCGTTGAGGTCTCACCCTGCAACCCCCTGCTACGTCCTGCAACCCACGGGGTGAGGGGCGATGAGATTTGATGAGCCACTCGACCCAAAGCTCCGGAGCGCCGCGCTCCGACCTTCATCCCATGGCCGCGGCGGTGCTTGCCGGGGGAGGCGAGATGGGTGCGCTCATGCGCGCCATCGATTGGGTGAAAACGCCCGTGGGCGCGCCGGAGACCTGGCCTCAGTCACTGCGCACCGCGGTCAGCATCCTGCTGGAGTCGCGCTTCCCGATGTACATCGCGTGGGGCCCCCAGCTCGTCCAGTTCTACAATGACGGCTACCGACCGGTGCTCGGCTCGACGAAGCACCCGGCGGCCATGGGCCACAGCGCCCAGGCGACGTTCGCGGAGAGCTGGCACATCATCGGCCCGCAGTTCGACGGGGTGTGGCGGGGAACGGCGGTTGGCTCCGAAGACTGGATGCTGCCGTTGGATCGGCACGGCTACCTGGAGGAGTGCTACTTCACGTACTCCTACAGCCCGATACGTGACGAAAGCGGGGGCGTCGGAGGCATCCTCGCCACCCTGACCGAGACCACGGGTCGGGTGCTGGGCGAGCGGCGGCTACGGACCCTGAGGGACCTCGCCGCGCGTGCGGGAACCGTGAAGCATGAAGGCGACGTCTGGCGCGAAGCCGCGCGGGCCCTGGCGGGCAACGCCTTCGACGTCCCCTTCGCCTTGCTCTATCGCCTGGGCTCCACCGGCGAGCAGTCGGACCTGATGGAAGTGACGGGCTGGGACACGCAGGCCCAGGCCGCCTCGCGGTTCGGCGACCTCCCCGCCAGTTCCCGCTGGTCCTTCCCCGAGGCCCTGGCGGCCCCGGGGGGCCTCCTCATCTCCGACGTGCGCGCCCACTTCGGCGACCTCCCGGGCGGTCCGTGGCCCGAGGCCCCTCACTCGGTCATGGTGTTGCCCATCACCCGGCCTGGCGCCGAGCGCCCCCACGGCTTCCTCGTCGCGGGGCTGAGCGCGCGGCGCGCCCTGGACGACGACTACCGGGGGTTCCTGGGGCTGGTGGCGGACCACATCGCCACGGCCGTCAGCAACGCTCGCGCCTATGAAGACGAGAAGCGGCGGGCGGAGGCCCTGGCGGAGATTGATCGCTCGAAGACCGCCTTCTTCAGCAATGTCAGTCACGAGTTCCGCACGCCGCTCACCTTGATGCTCGGTCCCGTCGAGGACTCCCTGGCGGATGTCCTGGAGCCGCTCCCCCCCGCCCAACGCGAGCGGCAGGAGCTGGTGCGACGCAATGGCCTGCGGCTGCAGAAGCTGGTCAACACGCTGCTCGACTTCGCCCGGCTCGAGGCCGGACGCGCGCAGGCCTCCTTCATCCCGACAGACCTCTCCGCCCTCACCCGGGACCTGGTCAGCAGCTTCGATTCGGCGATGACCACCGCGGGGCTCGAGCTGGTGGTCACCTGCCCCCCGCTGCCCGACTCCGTCTATGTGGACCCGGAGATGTGGGAGAAGGTTGTCTTGAACCTCCTCTCCAACGCCTTCAAGTTCACCTTCGAGGGCCAGGTTCGCATCGCGCTGAAGTGGCGGGACGACACCGTGGAGCTGACCGTCCAGGACACGGGCATCGGGATGCCAGCAGAGGAGCTGCCCCGCATCTTCGAGCGCTTCCACCGGGTCGAAGGCTCACGCGGACGCAGCCATGAAGGCACGGGCATTGGACTCGCGCTGGTGCGGGAGCTGGTCAAGCTGCACGGCGGCGCCGTGACGGTGACGAGCGCGCTCGACCAGGGAACCACCTTCACGGTGAGCCTCCCGACAGGCTCCGCGCACCTGCCCCAGGAGCATGTCGGGGCCGCCCGGGCCCTGACGTCCACGGGGATTGGCGCCAGCGCGTTCCTCGCGGAGCTCTCCCAGTGGAGCCCCCCCGAGGCGCCCCTCGTCGAGCCCGCCCTCTCCTCCTCCGAAGCGCGCATCCTCCTGGCGGACGACAACGCCGACATGCGCGGCTACCTGCTGCGGCTCCTGTCGCCCCACTGGCGCGTGGAGTCGGTGAGCGATGGCACCCAGGCGCTCATCGCCGCGCGGCGGACGCCTCCCGACCTCATCATCTCCGATGTGATGATGCCGGGCATCGGCGGTCTGGAGCTCGTCCAGGCCCTGCGCGCCGACGAGCACACCCGCACCATTCCCATCCTGCTGCTGTCCGCGCGCGCGGGTGAAGAGGCCACCATCGAGGGCCTGCGCAGCGGCGCGGACGAGTACCTGGTCAAGCCCTTCTCCGCGAACGAACTCCGAGCGCGCGTCAACGCCCTGCTCACCGTCTCCAGGCTTCGCCAGGCGTCGGTCCACGCCGAGCGTGCCCATGCGGAGGAGGCCCAGCGCCTGCTCGACGAGGCCCGCCGCGCCACCCGCTCGCGAGAGGAGACCCTCGCGGTGGTCAGCCACGACCTGCGCTCGCCGCTCACCGCCATCAGCACCTCCGCCGAGCTGCTGCGTCGAATCCCCCTGGAGAGCGGACCGGGCGAGCGCGTGCGCAAGCAGGCGGAGTCGATCCGACGCTCGGCCAGCCGGATGAACCGGCTCATCGACGACCTGCTCGACCTGGAGAGCATCGAGACCGGAACCCTCTCCATCGAGGCGCGCCCGCAGACCGTCGAGGAGCTCATCCGCGATGCCCGCGAGCAGTTCGGGCCCCAGGCGGCCGAGAAGGGCCTGCGCCTGGACATCGACGTGGAGCCCGGCCTCGTCGTGAAGTGCGACCGGGAACGCATCCTCCAGGCCATCGGGAACCTGCTCTCCAACGCCATCAAGTTCTCGCCCTCTGGCACGGGGGGCGCAATCCACCTGCGGGCCGGGCTCGATGCCGGGACACGGGACATCCGCTTCAGCGTGACGGACAGCGGGCCGGGGGTTCCGCTCGAAGCGCAGCAGCACATCTTCGACCGTTACTGGCACGCGGCGCAGAAGCGGCGCGGGGGCCATGGGCTGGGCCTCTCCATCGCGAAGGGCATCGTGGAGAGCCACGGTGGGCGGATGCGGTTGGAGCGCACCTCCGACGCGGGCAGCACCTTCTGCTTCTGGCTCCCCGCCGAGCAGGGCGTCGCGGAGCCCGCCATGACACCGCGTCCGCCGCCCCAGTGGCTGGGCAGCGAGGAGCACTTCGTTCAAGGCGGCGGCGACATGGGCGCGTTGATGCGCGCCTTCGACTGGCGGACGACGGCGCTGGGTCCGCTCGAGCGCTGGCCCCAGTCGCTGCGGACGTCCGTCAGCACGATGCTGCGCTCTCCGTACCCCATCATCCTCTTCTGGGGTCCGGAGCTGAACATGCTCTACAACGACCCGTTCCGTCCCATCCTGGGGGCGAAGCATCCGCTGACGCTGGGCGCGCGCGGGGCCGAGGCCCTGGCGGAGGAGTGGCGGCTGCTGGGGCCCCTCATGCAGCGCGTGCATGAGACAGGAGAGCCGCTCTTCATCGAGAACGGGAACGTCAACTTCGCGCGGCGGCCCGGTGGCCTGCGCGAAGAGGCCTACTTCACCTGGTCCTACAACCCCACCATTGGCGAGACAGGGGAGATCGCCGGCCTCTTCGCCATCGCGAGCGAGACCACGCGTCAGGTCGTCGGAGACCGACGACTGGCCATCCTCCGCGAGCTGTCCATCCGCGCGGCGCTCAGCGAGAAGGTCGACGCGCTCTTCGTCGCGCTGGAAGAGGTCCTCACGCCCGCGGGCCACGACCTGCCCTTCGCGCTGCTCTACGTCGTCCGAAACGACAAGGCCCAGCTGGTCTCCTGCGCCAACCTGCCCCGAGGCGCGGCCGCGGCCCCCACCGAGCTGCTGCTCGATGAAGAGACCTCGTGGCCGCTCTCCAAAGTCGTACGCACGGGGCAGGAGGCGCTGGTGGAGGACCTGTCGTCGAGGTTCGGTCCCCTCCCCGGCGGCCCCTGGCCGGAGCCCACGACGCGCGCCCTGCTGCTCCCGGTGCCCATGGGCGCGGACGCGGAGCTGACCGGCGTGCTCGTCGCCGGCATCAGTCCGCTGCGTGCGCTGGATGACGAGTACCAGAGCTTCTTGCAACTGCTGGCGCGGCAGCTCGCCGCCAGCCTCGCCAGCGCCCGCGCCTACGAGCAGGAGCGCCAGCGCGCCGAGCAGCTCGCCCTGCTCGACCAGGCCAAGACGGCCTTCTTCAGCAACGTGAGCCACGAGTTCCGCACGCCCCTCACGCTCATCCTCGGGCCCATCGAGGACGCCATGGCCAGGACGCCCAGGGCCCTGGGCGAAGAGCAGCTCGACCTGGTGCGCCGCAACGCGCTCCGGCTCTACAAGATGGTCAACACCCTGCTCGACTTCTCGCGCATGGAGGCGGGGCGAACGCAGGCCACGTACGTCCCCACGGACCTGTCGGCCTTCACTCGCAACCTGGCGAGCGCCTTCGAGTCCGCCGTGGGCAGCGCGGGGCTGCGGCTGAGGGTGGACTGTCCCCCGCTTCCCGAGTCCATCTATGTCGACCCGGAGATGTGGGAGAAGGTTGTCCTGAACCTGCTGTCCAACGCGGTGAAGTACACCCACCAGGGGGAGATCCGCGTGGGCATGCACTGGAGGGACGGGCGCGCGGTCCTCACGGTGCAGGACACCGGCGTGGGGATTCCCGAGGAGGACCTGCCGCGCATCTTCGAGCGGTTCTACCGCGTGCGCGCCACCCAGGGTCGGAGCCACGAGGGGACGGGCATCGGCCTCGCCATGGTGGAGGACCTGGTCAAGCTGCATGGGGGCGACGTCTCCGTGACGAGCCGGCTGGGCGTGGGCACCACCTTCACCGTGCGGCTGCCGGGCGGCTCGGCCCACCTGCCTCCGGAGCGAATCGACCACAAGCCCCGCTCCCGCTCGTCGGCGGCGTGGGCCGCCCCTTTCGTCGACGAGGCCCAGCGCTGGTCCGCCTCCGACGCTCCGCTGCTCCAGCCCCAGGCGCCGGACGCGACGCGGACCGCTGACGACGCCCAGCTGGATGTTCCCCTGGCGCTGGCCTCCTCCCGGATTCTCCTCGTGGACGACAACGCCGACCTGCGCAGCTATGTCTCGGGGCTGCTGGGGCGCCGCTTCCCCCATGTCGAGACAGCCACGAACGGAGAGGAGGCCCTCGCGCGGGCCCGCGTCCAGCCGCCCGACCTCATCCTCTCCGACGTGATGATGCCGGTGCTGGACGGCTTCGGCCTCGTGCGAGAACTCCGCGCGGACCCACGCACGCGGGCCATCCCCATCATCCTGCTCTCCGCGCGCGCGGGCGACGAGTCCACGGTGGAGGGCCTGTCGAGCGGAGCGGATGACTATCTGGTGAAGCCCTTCTCCGCGCGCGAGCTCATCGCCCGGGTGCGCACCCAGCTCGAGATGGTCAGCGTGCGCCGGGAGGTGACGCGCAAGGAGCTGGAGAAGGAGGAGCTGCTCGAGTCCGTGCACCTGCGCGACGAGTTCCTCAGCCTCGTCAGCCATGAGCTGCGCACCCCGGTGAGTGTCCTGGCCCTCAACATCCAGTCGCTGCTCCGAAGCCTGGACCGCCAGGGCGGTCAGCGCTCTCCGGAGGAGCTGCTGCGGGCGCGGGCGCTGACGACGGAGAAGCAGCTCCAGCGCCTGACGCGGCTGGTGGAGCACCTGCTGGATGTGTCGGAGTTCGTCACCGGCCGCCTGGAGCTGGTGCGTCAGGACGTGGACCTGACCGCCACCGTGAAGGCGGTCGTGGACGAGGCTCGGGAGAAGGCCGCGCGCGCGGAGAGCACCGTGACGTTGAATGCCCCGTCTTCCATCGTGGGTCGGTTCGACCCGGAGCGACTGCATCAGCTGGTCGAGGGCCTGCTCGACAACGCCCTCAAGTTCGGCGCGGGCAAGCCCGTCGAGGTGACGGTGGCTCCGACGGAGGACGGCGTCCGCATCTCGGTCGTGGACCATGGCCCCGGGGTCGCCCCCGAGGACCACGAGCGCATCTTCGGACGCTTCGAGCGAGCTGTCTCCGCGCGCAACCATGGAGGCTTCGGACTGGGCCTGTGGATGGCACGCCACATCGTGGAGGGACATGAGGGGCGCATCCACGTGACGCGCACGGAAGGCGGCGGCGCCACCTTCACCGTCGTGCTCCCGGTGATGGAAGCGCCGGGGTGAGGGCGCGCTTCACAGCCGTCCGTGCGGCACCCGGCCCTGCTGGAACGCATCCACCTGGAGGAACGTGAAGGGCTGGTCATACAGGAGCCGGTCCTGCTGCCGCGTGCGGAACAGGTCCACGATGAGGTTCATCCGGTCCGACAGGCTCCCCCAGTCCCGCGCCGCGCTGCCCGCCGTGTCGTCCGGGGACCTGTCCAGCGCCGCCATCAACGCCACCAGCTCCGGATGCGACAGCCGCTCCAGGGCCGGTGGGAAGTCCCGCTCCGCCGTCAGCGCGGGCAGGTCCTCCCCCAGCCGCAGCGTCACGTCCGGCAGCTCCATCTTCATCAGCATCCGCGTCGCCAGCTCGCGCCACAGCCGCTCCAGGCGCTGGGCCAGCGGCGCGAAGCCTTCACGCAGGCCCCACTCGGACAGGCTGCGCGCCCGGGGATTCGGGTCCGCCCGGACGAAGGCGACGAGGTGCTCCAGGAACAGCTCCTTCACCGGCGCGTTGAGCGCGGCGACCACCGGCCCCTGCAGCCGCGCCTGCTCGTGGTAGCCCACCAGCGCGTTGGCCAGGAACATCAGCTCCGCGTGGGCCTTCGGGTCCTCGGTGAAACACGCCTCGTGGTAGTGCCGCACCGCGCGGATGAGCAGGTCCTGCCCGCCTTCACCCACCGGCCCCGGAGCCAGCCGCGACACCACCGCCTCCACCCGCGACGGCTCGGGCGAGTCCATGCCAGTGAAGTTCGCCAGGAGGTCCGTGTACAGCGGCCCCAGCTCCTGGAAGACCACCAGGTTGCCGCGCGCGGTGTGACGGGCCACCTCGTCGAGCACGTCCTCCACCGTGCGCGCCAGCACGTACTGGATGCCCACGGACGCGCCCCACGCGCCCAGGAGCCGGTCCTGCAGCTCCGAGAAGCCGCGCGTCACCGCATCCGCCCGCTCCAGCAGCTGCGCCATCACCCCTGGCAGCACGTCCTTGCGGATGAAGGCCCCCGCCGTCTTCGAGGCCCACGTCGAGAAGCCACACCAGCTCAGGTCCTCCTCGCCGAACACGTCGGTGAGGGCCACCTCGAGCACGTGGTACGTCTGGGTGATGTGGAGGTTGCGCAGGACGGGGTCCTCCATCTGGATGATGGCCTCCACCTCCGCCTGTGTGGGAACGGGCCACCAGCGCGGCAGCGTGCAGCAGACCATGGTGGAGGCGCCTCCCGAGAAGCCGGGGACGGAAATGCCCCCAGCCAAGAAGTCGGGACGCGGACGCCCGGAGTCAACGGGCCACCGGGCCCTCGCCCGGCCGCGGGGGCGAGACTCCGGCTTGCGAGTCCTGGTCACCCCTGACAGGCTGCCAGGCATGGTGCCGCTGACAGACCGGGCCGCCCTGCCCCTGGAGCAACGAGCAGCGCTGGAGCGAGAGCTCGCGCCCCTCACCCTGCTCCAGGACGTGGTGCGCTGGGGCTTCGCCAGCACGCCTCCGCGCGACGTGACGGAAGTGGTGGTGCAGGACGAGTTCACCCACGACGTGGTGCTGCCCTGGAAGGACGGCGGCTACCTCGTCTTCGACACCACCTGACTCGGCGGAATCAACGCGGTCTCCGTGTGGGACCGTCGACCCAGCGCTGATGAACTCCTCGACGCCCGGCTCGCGGCGGGCTGGACGCCCACGCCCACGAGCACCGTCGACGGCGACGTCATCCTGGGCCACGCCGCGTGCAGGGTGCCGCCCGCGAAGGACGGGGCGACACCCTGAGCGGCGAGGGGACTACTTCCCCTTGCCCTGCTCCTTCACCCACGAGTCCTTCAGGGTGACGGTGCGGTTGAAGACGGGCTTGCCCGGCTGCGAGTCCTTCGGGTCCGCGAAGAAGTACCCCAGCCGCTCGAACTGGAAGCGGGACTCCGGCGTCGCCTGGGCAAGGCCCGGCTCCACGCGCGCGTTCCTGAGGACCTCCAGGCTCGCCGGATTGAGGAAGGTGGTGAAGTCCTTCGCGTCATCCGAGTCCGGGCTCTCCACGGAAAAGAGCCTGTCGTACAGCCGCACCTCGGCGGTGGGCGCGTTGCCCGGCACCCAGTGCAGCGTGCCCTTCACCTTGCGGCCATCCGGCGAGTCACCGCCGCGCGTGGCCGGGTCATAGGTGCAGCGCAGCTCCGTGATGTTGCCGGCCGCGTCCTTGATGACCTCCTTGCAGGTGATGAAGTACGCCGAGCGCAGGCGCACCTCCTTGCCCGGCGCCAGGCGGAAGAAGCCCTTGGCGGGGACCTCCATGAAGTCCTCCGCCTCGATGAACAGCTCGCGCATGAACGGCACCTTGCGCGTGCCCATCTCCGGCTTCTGCGGGTGGTTCTGCACCTCCAGGAGCTCCTCCTGGCCTTCCGGGTAGTTCTCCACCACCACCTTCAGCGGGCGCAGCACCGCCATGGCGCGAGGGGCCGTCTCGTTCAGGTCCTCGCGGATGCACAGCTCCAGCACGCCCATGTCGATGAGCTGCTGCGTCTTGCTGACGCCCGCGCGCGTGGCGAAGTCGCGGATGGAGGCCGGCGTGAAGCCCCGGCGGCGCAGGCCGCTGATGGTCATCATCCGGGGGTCATCCCAACCGGAGACGTACTTCTCCATGACGAGCTTGAGCAGCTTGCGCTTGCTCATCACCGTGTAGTTGAGGTTCAGCCGGTTGAACTCGTACTGATGCGGCCGCTCTCCCTGGATGAGGCTGTCCACAATCCAGTCGTACAGCACGCGGCGGTTCTCGAACTCCAGCGTACAGATGGAGTGGGTGATGCCCTCAATCGCATCCGACAGGCAGTGCGCGAAGTCGTAGAGCGGGTAGATGGGCCACGCCTCGCCGGTGCGGTGATGGTGCGCGTGGCGGATGCGGTAGATGGGCGGGTCCCTCAACACGGGGTTGGGGGACGTCATGTCGATCTTGGCGCGCAGCGTGTGCTTGCCGTCCGGGAACTCTCCGCCGCGCATGCGCTCGAAGAGGTCCAGGTTCTCCTCCACGGAGCGGGTGCGGTACGGGCTGTCCCGGCCCGGCGTGGTGAAGTCGCCGCGGTACTCGCGAATCTCGTCCGCCGACAGGCTGCACACGTACGCCTTGCCCTGCTTGATGAGCTGCACGGCGAAGTCGTAGAGCTTGGGGAAGTAGTCGGAGGCGAAGAACTTCCGGTCATCCCAGTCGAAGCCCAGCCACTTCACGTCCCGCTGGATGGACTCGACGTAGTCGGTGTCCTCGGTGACGGGGTTGGTGTCGTCGAAGCGCAGGTTGCACAGGCCACCGTATTGCTTCGCCAGCCCGAAGTTCAGGCAGATGGCCTTGGCGTGGCCGATGTGGAGGTAGCCATTGGGCTCGGGCGGGAAGCGGGTGAGCACGCGACCACCGTGCTTTCCCGCGCGCCGGTCTTCCTCGATGATTTCCTGGAGGAAGTTCAGGCCCTGCGTTTCGTTCGTCGTCGTCATGATGGGGGCGAATCCTCGTGAAGCCGCCCGGGGCCGGCAAGCGATTCCTTGCACCCTCGCCGTTCCCAGCGGGCCTCGGAGGAGAACACCCGGGCCGGGCGCCCCCTTCCAACGCGGGGCGGCGGGGCCTCCGGACGGAAAAGCCCCCAGGGGGCCTCAGAGGGACGCCAGCAGCGCTTCCCAGGCCCCCAGGGCCCGCGTCGCCGACAGCTCCTCCGCGCGTGCCCGGGCCCGGCGGGACAAATCCTTGCGGTGCACCTCGTCGGTGACGACGCGTCCCAGCGCCTCCGACAGCGCCTGGGGGTCCTCCAGGGGCACCAGGACCCCGTGGCGGCCATGCTCCAGGACCTCCGCCGGCCCGGAGGGACAGTCCGTGCTGACCACGGGGCACCCCAGGGCGAGCGCCTCCAGCAGCACCATGGGCAGGCCCTCGAAGCGCGAGGACAGGGCGAACACCGCGGCCTTTCGCATCAGCGCGTGCGGATTGGCGGCGAACCCGGGCATGAAGACGGTGGACTCCACGCCCAGCGAGCGGGCCAGGGCCTTCAAGTCGGCCTCCAGCGAGCCCACCCCGAGGATGAGCAGGTGCTGGTCCACGCCCCGCTTTCGCGCGAGAGCATGGGCGCGGATGAGCACGTCGAAGCCCTTCTGGGGCTCCAGCCGTCCCACGGCGATGACCACGGGCTTGTCGAAGACGGCCGGGGCCCAGTCGGGCAGCGGCCCTTCCCCGGCGGCGCGCACGACGTCGCCATCCACGAAGTTGGGGATGACCTGGAGTCGCTCCTCGGGCACGGGCACCAGCGACTGGAAGGACCGGGCGGTGTCATGGCCGCAGGCGACGATGCGGTTCATGCGCGGATACAGCAGGCGCAGGCCCCAGAGCTGTCGGCGCGGCTGCTCGCGATGGAAGGCGCCCCAGTCGAAGTGGATCATCCCGACGACGGGCTTGTTGAGCAGCCTGCCCGCCAGACAGGCCAGCAGCGCGGCACGGCCCTCCTGGCCCGCGACGATGACGTCGGCCTCGCGCGCATGGCGCAGCAGGTGCCAGAGGTACACCGGCAGGCTCTGCCGATGGTAGTCGTAGGAGTCGGTGGCCCAGACGACCTCGGTGTTCCGGGGCAGTCGGTCCTCGCGGTCCGGCGGAGGGCGGTGGTGGAAGAACAGCCGGGTGGCGAAGCGCTCGGAGTCCAGGCCCGCCAGGATGTTGCAGACCGAGCGCTCGATACCGCCAGCGCCCATGAACACGAGCGTGAAGAGCACGCGCTTCCGGCGGGGGTCTTTCGAGGCTTCTCGTGGCACCGGTTGCAGCATCCAGCCCCCACTCCCCAGAAGGCGGGTGCACC
Source organism: Myxococcus sp. CA056 (assembly GCF_013336715.1). NCBI lineage: Bacteria > Pseudomonadati > Myxococcota > Myxococcia > Myxococcales > Myxococcaceae > Myxococcus > Myxococcus sp. CA056. The sequence continues at coordinate 260,043 of NZ_JABUMT010000004.1, read as the reverse complement.
GTAACCCAAGGAGGCATACCCGCCAACAAGACGAACGGGCCGCTCGCCCTCACGGGACGCGAGCCACCGGACTGACGCACACAGCCGGGCCACTCGGCTAGGCTCGCGCGCGCCCACGCCTTCCACTCCTCTCGTGAAAAACCCACTCCGCTCGCGCGTCCTCGTCTTCGTGGCGTCCCTGCTCTGCGTGTTCGCCGCCGGCGGATTCCTCGCGGTGCGCGGCCATCGCATCGGGCAGGGCCTGCTGCATCCGCCCCATGTGCCGGTGGAGCGGCCCGTCGCCTCGGCGGAGCTCTCTGGCCTTGAGGACGTGAGCTTCTCCAGCGTCGACGGGCTGACGCTGCGCGGCTGGTACGTGCCGTCGCGAAACCGGGCGGCGGTGGTGCTGGTGCATGGCTTCGCGGACAACCGCGCGCAGCTGCTCTTCGAGGCTCGCGCGCTCGCCCGAGCGGGTTATGGCGTGCTGCTGTTCGACCTGCGCGCGCATGGAGAGAGCGGCGGAGACCGCGTGACGTGGGGCGACGGCGAGCGGCGCGACGTGACGGCCGCGCTGGACTTCGTCTCCAAGCGCCAGGACGTGGACCCGGCGCGGCTGGGCCTCTTCGGGTTCTCCATGGGTGGCACCACCGCGCTGCTGGTGGCGGAGACGGACGCCCGCGTGAAGGCGGTCGTCGCGGCGGGCGCGTATCCCGCGCTGGAGGCGGACGTGTACTCGGGCTATGGCCGGTGGGGCGCCTTCAGCGCGGAGCCGGTGCTGTGGACGCTGCGGCACGCGGGCGTGGACGTGGACGCGGTGCGCCCCATCGACGGCATGTGCCAGCTCCAGGGCCGGCCGCTCCTGCTCGTCAACGGTGACGTGGACCCGGACGCCCCCGCCAAGCTCCAGGCCAGCCTCTTCCGCGCGGCCTGTGAGCCCAAGTCCCTGTGGGTCGTCGAGGGCGCGGGCCATGGCGAGTACTCGCGCGTCGCACCGGAGGAGTACGCCCGCCGGCTGCGCGAGCACTTCGACCGGGCCCTCTTGAACGCGGGCTGACGCGAGCGCTACGGGGTGCCGTCCGGCTCGGAGGTCGGCTCGGGCGCCACCGCCGGAGGTTCCCACGTGGGGGCCGAGTCCAGCGCGGGCCGCCCCACGAGCAGCTCATGCGGCCGGAAGCCGCCCTTGTAGCGCAGCGACGCGCACGCCTGGACGCGGTAGCCCAGGTACACGTGGGGGATGCCGCGAGCGCGCGCCAGCTCCACCTGGAACACCACGTTCGCGGTGCCGAGCGACAGGGCGGCGCAGGCCGGGTCGTAGAAGAAATACACCGCGCTCCACGCGCGCGGCGTCTCGTCGCAGATGCCCAGCGCCACCAGCTTCGGGCCGCCCTCCGCGCCATCGTCGTAGAAGGCCACCTCGCGCGCGGAGGGATGGGGGAACGAGAACTGGAGCGAGTACTCGCGCAAGGTGAGCGGCGAGGGCTCCCACTCCCGCGAGGACTCGCGCTCCGCGTGCCACGCCCGGTAGAGCGCCAGCCGCTCGTCGTCCACACGCGGCACGTCCACCTCCACGCGCAGGTGCGCGCACGCCGCACGGGCGCGTCGCTGGCTGCGATTGGGACGAAAGCCCTCCACCGGCAGGCGCAGCGAGACACATTCGCCACAGGTGGCGCAGGCGGGCCGGAAGTACAGCGGGCCGAACCGACGCCAGCCGCGCACCAGCAGGTGCTCGTACTCCTCCGGTGACACGTCCTGCATCACCAGGTTCTCCAACGACGCCTGCTGCTCGGGCAGGTAGCTGCACGGGCGAGGGGCTTCGACTTCGTGTGCCAGCAGGAGGGCCATGTCCGTCCAAGTTCCTCTCCGGCGGACCGCCCGGCGTCAAGTCGGACGCGGGTGTCAGGATGCCCCGCGGCCAGGGAGCCACGCCCTGACAGTCTGTCATGTCGCGCCCCGGACGCATCCCCGACGGGAGGGCATGGCATGGCGACTGCAAACATTCTCGGGTGACTCCCACGTGAAGGCGGAAGCACATGGCCCGAGACTGCCTGCAGCCCTGGATGGACCGGCTCGCCCACGCCGAACTGGAGACCGAGGACGTCGCGCCTTTCTCCGCCTTCGTGGGGGGTGCGTGGGACGACCAGCGGCTGGGGACTCGGACCTTGAGCGCGCGCGCCGCCAACCCGGACAGGCCTGTCCTGTCAGCGAGGCTTTCCCGGCAGGTCGGTGAAGACCCCGGGTGGGAGACGGACGACTTCGAGTTCGCGGTGGCGAGCTACTGAAGACCGCGTCACCCCCTGACGAGTGGGCGTCCCTCCTGGACGCCGCTTCTCAACCTCATCCAGTTTGAGAACGCGCGGGCCCGCACACCTTGCGCGGCGGGCAGGCAGCCGCGCAAGCCGCGCGCGCGGTGGAACACCAAGGCGTCTTCCCGGCCCCCGGCGCCAGCGCGTATAAGTCTGACATGTCCGCAATCGATGTCTCGGTGGTGATGCCCACCCACCGACGAGAGAAGGAAGTGGTGGAGGCCATCCGTTCGGTGCTTCGCCAGGAGGGAGTCCAGGTCGAGGTCATCGTGTTGGATGACACGCCCGAGGGCACCGCTCGGGCGTCGGTGGAGGGGCTGGGCGATGAGCGCGTGCGCTACGTGGTGAACGACCCGCCCTCCAAGGGCCGTCCGGCGGTGGTGCGCAACCACGGCGTGACGCTGGCGCGCGGGCGCTACCTGCACTTCCTGGATGACGACGACATGCTGGCGGACGGCGCGCTGCACGCCATGGTGAGCGCGCTGGACGCGCGTCCCGACGCGGGCGTGGCGGTGGGCTGGGTGGTGCCCTTCGGCGACGACGCGGACTGGCTCAAGGACAAGAGCGAGTACTTCGAGTGGGCCGCCAAGGTGGGCTCCACGACGCCCAACAGCGCGTGGACGGTGGCGCACATCCTCTTTCGCGGAACGCTGTACGTGAACTCGGCCTGCATGGTGCGCCGCGAGCACTTCTCCGCGCTGGGCGGCTTCGACGCGTCCATCCCCGTCTACGAGGACGTGGACTTCTACCTGCGCGGCATCCGCGCCTTCGGCCACGTCTACGTCAACCGGCCCATCCTGCACTACCGCACGGGCCGGCCCTCGTTGATGCACAACCTGGGCAAGGACGGCACGCTGGTGATGCAGTCCAACGAGATGATTCACGGCAAGTACCGCAAGACGAACGGCGTGTTGGAGTACCGCGCGCTGCAGTTGTTGATGCGCGCGCTGCCCTTCGACGTCGCCAAGCGGCTGCCGCTGCGGTTGCCGAAGCAGGGCCGGGTCTCATGAGCTTGAAGAATCGCCTCGTCGGAACGGCCAAGCGGCAGATGAAGCAGACGCTGCGGCCGGTGCTCCAGCGGGCCATGGCGCCCAAGCGCACGGAGATTCCCGCGTCGTACTGGGGGCTGGAGCACCGCCCCGGCCAGGGCCTGTGCCTGGAGGGTGTGCCGCTCAAGGCGCTGGTGGAGCGCTGGGGCTCGCCGCTGCATGTGGTGCACATGGCGGCGCTGCGGCGCAACGTGGAGCGCTTCCTGGCGGTGCCTCAGGGACGTGCGGGCGGCTGCGAGGTGTTCTACTCGTACAAGACGAACCCGATTCCGGGTGTGCTGTCGGTGCTGCACGGCATGGGCGTGGGCGCCGAAATCATCTCCGCCTACGAGCTGTGGCTCGCGCTGAAGCTGGGCGTGGCGCCCGAGCGCATCGTCTACAACGGCCCGGTGAAGTCGGAGGCCTCGGTGCGAGAGGCCATCTCCCGGGGCATCCAGTTGCTGGCCGCCAATCACGCGGAGGAGCTGGGCACGTTCGCGCGCATCGCGGCCGAGCTGGGCAAGCGCCCGCGCGTGGCGCTGCGGGTGAGCACGGACAGTGGCTGGGCGGCGCAGTTCGGCACGCCCATCGCCGGGGGCGCGGCGCTGCGGGCGTATGCGCAGGCGCGTGCGTCGTCACACCTGGACGTCGTGGGCCTCCACGCGCACCGGGGCGCCACCATCCGGACGGAGGGCGAGTTCACCGGCTTCGTGGAGGCGGTGCTCGCCTTCACGGACACGCTGCACCAGGAGCTGGGGTTGGATCTGGAGGTGCTGGATTTGGGCGGCAGCCTCTGCACGCCGTCGGTGGAGCACATCGCCGAGCGCGACTGGCGGCTCAACCTCACCTTCTTCCGCGACGTGCCCGCGCCGGACCCGGAAGGGGCGCTCGGCATCTCCCGCTATGTGGCGCTCGCGGTGGAGCTGGTGGAGTCGCACTACGCGCGGCGGGGCCGCCAGCGTCCGCGCATCTTCCTGGAGCCGGGGCGCGCCATGACGGGCGACACGCAGTTGCTCCTGGGCCGCGTGCACACGCTCAAGCAGGGTGACGACCGGACCTGGGCGGTGCTCGATGCGGGCGTGAACCATGCCGAGTGCGTGCGCAACGAGTACCACCAGCTCTTCCATGTCGACCGGCCGGATGCGCCCGCGTCGCGCGTGTACACGGTGGTGGGGCCCATCTGCACGCCGGGCGACACGCTTTACCACGCGAAGCGGTTGCCGGAGCTGACCGAGGGCGACACGCTGGCCATCATGGATGCGGGCGCCTACTTCGTGCCGTTCGCCACGTCCTTCTCCTATCCCCAGCCCGCCATCATCGCGTTGGACGACGGGAAGGAACTGCTACTGCGCCGGGCGGAGACGTTCGAGGACCAGATTGCCCTCGACACCGTGACGGGCGCGGCGGCGACTCCCAGCAAGACGGAAGCCGCCTGAGCCTCACGGCCGCCCGCGTCTGAAGCGGGCGGCCCGGAGGACTACCGGTTGAGCACCATCATCCGGAGGAAGGCGCGGGGGTGGCGCGCGGAGCCGTAGAGAATCTGCGCGACCTCCACCGCCGTGGGCATCATGTCATCCGAGTCGATGAGCGGATCCACCGCCACGTCCCGGTGCTCACCCAGCCAACGCCGCCACTGACGTGCCTCGTCGACGGGGAGCGCGCCTGAGAGCCGCTGGAGGTTGAGCAACATCTCCAACGCAATCCGGTTGCAGAACACCTCGCCCTTCCCCGTCCACTCGCGCGCCGCCTTCACCACGCCCTGGAGCGCGGGCTTGTCACCCAGCGCCGCGTGGTAGGCCATCAGCGGCAGCGGCAGTCCTCGCGCGATGTCGAAGCCCATCTGCCCGTAGTAGCGCGGGTTGAAGTCGATGAGGAGGAAGTCGTCCTTCGTCTGGATGAACTCCACCTCGAAGACACCGTGGTAGCCCAGTTTCTGGCACAGCCGCTTGAGGCCGTCCGACAGGTCCTGGCGCACCGGCGCGGACTCGAAGCACACGCCCACGCCCAGCCGGCGCGGACGCTGGAGCACCTTCATGGCGCCCCGCACCTCGAACAGCTCACCGGATTCGTCCACGAAGCCCGACAGGCTGTAGATGCCCTGCGCCGCTTCCGGATGGAACTCCTGCACCATCGGCCGCGCCACCGCCGGGTCGAAGTTCACCAGCATGGGCGCATACCCGTCGCGCGCGAAGGCCCGGTACTCCTCCACCAGCTGCGACGGCTCCGCCACCGGCAGGCCCTTGACGTGCGTGGAGTAGAGAATCTGCGTCGTCGGCTTGATGAGGACCGGGAAGCGCGCCTCGCGGGCGATGGCCTCCAGGTCCGCCTCGGACTCGGGGAACCAGGTGCGCGGCAGCGTCAGCCCCACCGCCTGGCCCGCCTCGAAGAGCTTGCGCTTGTTGAGCAGCCCGTACACCGCCTCCACGCCCGGGTCATAGAGGTGGAAGTACTGGGACAGCTCCCGGGCATGGACAGACACCAGCCACGCCAGCTCGTCGCTCGTCGGGTACAGCACGTGCCGATGCGGCTCCCTCCGGCCGAAGTCCAGCAGCCACTCCATGAACGCCTCGGGCTGGGATTCGGGAGGACACTGCACGCGCCGCCCGACGAAGCGGGACCAGCTCGCGGGGCCCAGACGGCCGGGGTCGGCCACCGTGACGTCAATGCCATTGCGCCCGAAGCAGCGCGCGGCGGCGAGCGTGCCGTAGAAGCTCGCGGAGAAGAGCAACGCGGACGGCCGCCCCTCCACGCGCGGGCGCGCCGCCTGTTCCACCTTCACGTCTTCTGCCTCCACCTGAGCCGTCTCCAGTCTCTCCACGTCCTCCAGCCTGCGCGGGCGCGGGGGCGCCCTGCGGGCCGTGGCCTGGGCATGCGCGCCGACACCCGAAGCCTGGGTCGACACAGGCGTCGCGGTAGCCGCGGCGAGCCCGGCGGTGAGGAGTGAGAGGATGTGCCGTTTCATACCTTGGGCACGCAACATAGCCGCCCCCCCCACCATTTGCCCCTGTCCACTTCGCGTCCATTGCTCCGCGGGCCCATTCCCCCAGGCCCTTCGGCCCCGGAACATCCGACCGGGTCCGCCGCGACGACCCACCGACGCGCGACGACCCATGGGGTGAGGTCGCGCCACGCGGGGCCGTGGCGCGAGCGGCTGGCCCCGCGCGTCAGGGGCTCACGCCGCCCTCCGGCCGCCACACGAGATAGCCCGAGTCGAGCAGCCACGCGTCCGTGGCCACCCCGCCCAGTCGCGTCCCCAGGCGCGTGACGGACTCGCGGAAGGCGTCGGGGGGCGAGGTGTGTCCCGCCTCGCGCGCCTGTCTCCAGGCCTCCATCCACGCCTGGAAGAAGGTGTGCATGGGCTCGCCAGGACGCACGCGACGGCGCAAGTCCCTGGGCAGCCAGTCGCGGAACAGCAGGGGCGCGAAGCCGTTGCGAAAGTCGGTGTGGAACAGCAGCGCCTCACGCATGGGGGGCGCGTCCCCGTCCGCCGACGCTCGACGCAGCAGGTGCGCGGTGAGCACCGAACCCTCCGGATCCGAGCTCCCCTCCACGAGCAGCCCCGACGGGAGCAGGAATCGACCCAGGGCATGGTGCACGTCGGAGACGCGCTCGACCGGTCCCTGACGCAGCAGGTTCATGGCCCGCACGAGGCGCGCCGGCTCGTCCGCCGAGAGCGGCAACTCGAAGCCCCCCTGCCGGAAGTGCGTGCGCGAGCCCGCATGGACCTGGGCGGCCAGGGCGCGCGCCTCCTCCAGCTCCACGCCGATGACGGTGAGCTCCGGCTGGAGCACGCGAAACGCCTCCGCGCTCTCCAGCGTCGTCCACGGATGCTCGCCAAAGCCCACGTCCACGAAGACGGCCCGGGCCCAGGCCCCATCGACACGCGACAGCAACCGGGGCTCGAAGCGGCACAGGTATGCATCGAGCGCGCGCAGGCGCCCCGGCGCGGTGCGACCCCGGGTCTTCGCATCCAGCGTGGACATGCCTCCCACTTCGTCGAGGCGCGCCCTGCGCGTCAAGCCTCCCCCGTTCCCTCCGGACCGCGCGGGCCGGTAGGCTCCTCCGCGTGCGCCCCGCCTCCGCCCTCACCTGCCCCGGCTGTCAGGCGCCCCGCGTGGAGGGGGCGGAGTGTCCTCGCTGCGGCATCATCTACGCCCGCGCGGAGGCCCGTGCGGCGCGCAGGGCCGAGCAGGAGCGCGCCGCGGCGGCAGCGGCCCCGCAGGCCCCGGAACCCGCGCCCTTCGAGGTGGACCCCGCCTGGCTCGCGCCGCCACCAGACCTGCGCTCGGACGCGCATCCGCTGGAGACCGCCGCGTTCGACGCCGCCGACGAACAGGCCGTACACGAGCTGCGGCTGCGGCTCATCGTCGTCCCCGTGGCGTTGCTCGTGGGTTATCTGGGGGCCACCGGCTCACTGCGCTTCGTCGTCCGGCTGTTCACCATGCTGGTGCACGAGCTGGGGCACGCCGTCACCGCGTGGCTGTGCGGCATCCCCGCCGTGCCGTCGCTCTGGGTGACCTCCATGGGCTCGGAGCGATGGTACTCGCTGGCGTTGGCGCTCGCGGGCGCGCTCGGAGCGCTCACCTGGATTGGCTGGAAGCTGCGCCGCTGGGCGTGGGTGACCTGGGGCGTGGTGCTGCTCACCTGCCAGCTCGTCTGCACCGTGGGCCTGCCCATGTCGAGCACGCTGCCGCTCGTCATCTTCGGCGGTGACGGGGGGATGCTGGTGCTGGGCACGGTGCTGATGGGGTGCTTCTACGTGCGGCCCGGCAGCTACCTGCACGTGCGCGCGCTGCGCTGGGGCCTGGTGCCCATTGGCGCGCTGTCCTTCTGGGACGGCTTCCTCACCTGGTGGAGGGCGAGGACGAACGCGGAGGAGATTCCGTTCGGCCGCATGGAGGGCCAGGGCCTGAGCGACCCCAGCCGACTGGTGGATGAGCACGGCTGGCAGGAGGGCGACCTCATCCGCCGCTATGTGACGCTGGGCGTGCTCTGCCTCGTGGCCCTGGCGGTGTTCCACATCCTGCACCTCTACCGCGGGCGGAGCCGCCTGCGCGCCGCCGTGCGAGCGCTGCGCCACCAGGAGGAGTGACGAGACGTCTCGGGTTGTGACAGCGGTGGGGAACGCCGGTACCCTTCGCGGCACATGGCACACTCCGCCCCCCCGCTCCCCTCCCCGGAGCCCTCCCCGTCCTCGCTGTCCGACGCCCCCGAGCAGGTCCAGCCGCGCCTGGGCTGGCTGCCGCCGGTGGGGTCCTGGAAATACCACCTGCTGTTGAGCGCCGTGGCCCTCTTCATCCTCGGGCCCCTGGGTGGCATCGCCGCGTCGTACATGAACTTCAGCGTGGGCTTCTTCGTCGGCGGGCAGGTGCTGGCGGGCATCCTCGGCAGCGCCGTCACGTACGGCTACGGCTCGGAGGGCAAGCACGGCGCCAACTACATGCAGACGATGGCCGCGTCGGTGGCCTCGCTGTGCGCCATGTCCGTGCTCATCCAGGCCATGGTGTGGCTGGGCATGGAGATGCCCCCCGCCTGGCACCTGATGCTCTTCGTGGGCTGCGTGGGCATGTTCGCGGTGGGCGTGGGCATGCTCTACACGCCGCTGCTCGTGGACCGGCTCCAGCTCGACTATCCGTCGGGCTTCGCGGTGGCCAACATCCTGCGCGCGCTGACGGACAAGCGGCTGCTCAAGGCGTCCATCTCCAAGCTGGGCGGTGGCACGCTGATGGGGGCCATCGCCGCGTGGATGACGGAGAAAATCGCCGTCGTCGCCGCCATCGGAACGAGCGCCGCCACGCTGGGCGCGGGCATGATTGTCGGCAGTCGCATCACCGTGCCCGCGGTGCTGATGGCCGTCATTGGCGCGTGGCAACTGCCCTATCTGCGCGAGCTGGGCTGGCTGGGCGCGACAGACCCGTTCCGCAAGGTGGGCTTCCTCATCGGTCTGGCGATGATTTGCGGCGCGGCGGCGGTGGACCTCTCGCTGCTCGCGGTCCAGGCCGTCGCGCGCGTGCGCGCCCGGGCCACTGTCGCGGAGGGCGATGAGCCGGCGTGGAAGAAGGTCAACATGCCCCGACTGCTGGCCTGGGTGGTGGGCTGGGGCGCGGCGACGCTGCTGGTGGGAACCCTCGTGCTGGGGCAGCCCCTGGGCTGGCTCGCCTTCGGCCTGGCCCTGGCGCTCCTGTTCGTGCTCATCAACGGCATCTCCTACGGCATCACCGACCAGAACCCCATCTCCAGCGCGTTCGTCATCTCCATCATGTTGATGTCGTTGATGGGCCTGAAGAACCCGCTGGTGGGGTTGATGGCGGCGACCATCCTGCTCATCTCCACGTCCGTGGGCTGCGACATGCAGCAGGACCGCTCCACCGGCTGGCGCCTGGGCACCAACCGCGTCATCCAGTTCCGCTACCAGGTGATGGGCGTCATCATGGGCGCGCTCTTGTGCGTGGGTCTGGCGAAGGTCTTCATGACGGCCTACCCCGCGCTGACCATCAACCAGCTCGACAACCCCAATGCCCCGGTGGGCCAGTGGGGCTCCGCCATGACCTACAAGCTGGTGGGCGCCATCCGGGACCTGGGCTCGCTGTCGGACGCCAAGATTCAGGCGATGTTCTTCGGCCTGGGGCTCGGCTTCGGCATCCAGGTGCTGCGCAAGCTGCTCCAGGGTCACCAGGGCTATCAGAGCTACATCAAGAGCTCGCGCGCGGGCTTCGCGGTGGGCTGGACCATGGACTCGTTGGTGCTGGCCAGCCCCTACGCGTCGTCCTTCGGCGCCTTCGTGTCCTTCCCGGCGGCACTGTGGTTCGGCGCGGGCGGCATCATCGCGTCCGTGTGGAACACGGTGACGAAGAAGCGCGGCCCCGTCGCAGCGGGCAGCCCTGGCCAGGGCGAAGCGCTCCCCGAGGACATGAGCACCATGTCCCTGGTGGGCGGCGGTCTCATCGCTGGCGAGTCCCTCTTCTTCCTCATCGCCGGCATGATTGGACTGGCCTCGCTGCTGGCATGACTTGACAGTTGCCGGTGCGGGCCAATTCCTGACGCACTCACAGTGCACATGCCACAGTCCCTCTCGGGGAGCGACCGATTCCCGGCGCTCCATCCGAAGCGAACCGAGGGAAGCCCATGAAGCGTGTCTTCGTGCTGTGCGTGGCGCTGTTCAGTGTCTCGTGGCTGGGATGCGGCGGGTCTCTGGCGGAAGAGGGCGGCGAGCCGCTCTCCCAGGAGCCCACGCAGGAGTCCTCCCAGGAGCTCGTCACCTGTCCGGGTGACCTGCCCCAGTGCTCCACCTACGAGGGGAAACGCTGCATCAGGCGGGTGGACTGCTGCGATGGCGACTTCCTGTTGTGGTGCGCCTGCGACCCCACCATGAAGCGCTTCCACTGCCTCTAGGGCGTCCACGCCTGGACACTTCCGCGCGAGGGGAGGCTCGACACCCATCCCGGCATTCATGGGAAAACAAGCACAAGACGCTCACCCTGGGCGTCTGACGCAAGTCCTCCCCGGAAGGATTCCCATGAAGCGCGCAATCGTGATGATGGCAGCGGTCCTTGGTGTCTCGTTGATGGGTTGTGGCGGCGCGGACCTCGCGACACCGAACGGTGAAGCCGTGTCGGAAGAGGTCCAGGACGTTTCCCAGGAGCTCGTCACCTGCACGGCCACCTGCTACGGCGGGACGTCGGTCTCTTGCACGGGAACGACGTGCAGCTACGTGAACAACCAGAGCGTGACGTGTGATGGCGTCGTCCACTACTGCCCCCCCACCATCTGTCCTGGCACGTACCGGCCCTGCTTCTCGCTCTCGGGCCGGCGCTGCTCGCAGCACGAACCCTGCTGTCGGGGGGACGTCGAGTCGTACTGCGCCTGCTACAACGGCAAGCTGAGCTGCTGAGCCGCGTACACCCTTGCAAGGGGTTGTCCGGCGGGTCCGGTTGACAATTCCCGGGCCCGCCTGCATTTTACTCTTCGTGAGCTTCGTCATCGTCACCACGACCACCCGCACCACGACTCGCTACGGCGGGTGTGGAGCGGTGCGCGTCGCGAAGTGAGCTGACGACCGCACGGCTTTCCGCCCCGCCTTTTCGGCCGGGGCAGCCGTGCACTCGCTCAGTGCTCCGTCCGGCAAGGCATTCAACCCTTCCGTATCCGGAGACGAAGCAATGCTCGACGAACAAGACCACCGCTCCCTGGGCCATCGCCTGGACCTCTTCCACCTGCAGGAAGAGGCACCGGGAATGGTCTTCTGGCACCCGCGCGGCTGGAAGCTATACCAACTGCTGGAGGAGCGCGTCCGCCAGCGAATGAAACGCGAGGGCTACCTCGAGGTCCGTACGCCGCAAGTCTACGCGCAGCCCCTGTGGGAGCGCAGCGGCCACTGGGAGAACTTCCGCGAGAACATGTTCCTGCTCCAGGACGGGGACCGCCACCTCGCCTTGAAGCCGGTGAGCTGCCCGGGCCACATCGAGCTCGTGCAGCGCATGGCGCCCAGCTACAGGGATTTGCCCCTGCGGCTGTGCGAGTTCGGGCTGGTGCACCGCAGCGAGCCGGGAGGCGCGTTGCATGGCCTGTTCCGGCTGCGCCAGTTCACGCAGGACGACGGGCACATCTTCTGTGCCCCGGAGCAGGTGGTGGATGAAGTCGTGGCCTTCGCGCGCTCCCTGAAGGAGTTCTACGCGAGCTTCGGCTTCGACGAGGTACAGGTCGCCTTCTCCGGCCGGCCCGCGTCCCGCGTAGGAAGCGACGAGGTATGGGACCAGGCCGAGGAGTGGCTGGCCGCCGCCGCGAAGCAGGCCGGACTGGACTGCAAGCTCCAGCCGGGTCAGGGCGCCTTCTACGGGCCCAAGCTGGAGTTCGTGCTGAAGGACAGGCTGGGACGCGAGTGGCAGTGCGGGACGATTCAACTCGACCTCGTGCTGCCCGAGCGCTTCGACCTGCGCTACCAGGAGTCCTCGGGCGCGAAGGTCCGTCCGGTGATGCTTCACCGCGCGCTGCTGGGCAGCCTGGAGCGCTTCATCGGCGTGTTGCTGGAGCACCACGGGGGCGCGCTGCCCGCGTGGCTCGCTCCGGAGCAGGTGGTGGTGGCGCCCGTGGGTGAGGCGGCGGTGGACTACGCGGAGCGCTTCGCCGCCAGCCTGCGACGCGCGGGCTGCCGCGCACGAGTGGACGCGCGCGGCGAGTCGCTGTCGCGCAAGGTGTTGGACTCGCACCAGGCGGGCGTCCCGTGGCTCGTGGTGGTGGGCGGGCGCGAAGTGCAGGCGAACGGCGTCAGGCTGCGAAAGCGGGACGGCTCGCAGCGGGACGTGTCCTGGGACGCGGGGCTGGCGGAGCTCGCGGCCGAGTGTGGGCCGGCGGCGGAGGCCTGATGAAGAACCGAGGGGCGGGGCCGGAGCTCCCGGCTTTCCGCCCCTCGGGGTTCCTACGCGTGACGCAGGTGCTCCAGCACCGCGCCCGCGCGCATCAACTCCGCGGGCACGGTGGCCAGGTCATCCAGGCTGAGGATGCCCAGGGGCCGGCGGGCCTCATCCACGACGACGAGCCGCCGCACCATCTTGTCCTCCATGAGCTGCTCGGCGGTGCTCAGCGTGGCGTCCGGTTCGCAGGTGATGAGCGCGGTCGTCATGACCTCGCGCACCCGCGTCTCGTTGGGGTCCTGTCCCAGGGCCGTCGAACGGACGGTGATGTCCCGGTCCGTCAACATGCCCACCAACTGCCCGCCGTCGGTGACAGGGAGCGAGCCGATGTTGCACGTGCGCATCCGCAGGGCCGCGACGCGCAGCGACTCGTCGGCCTCGATGGTCTCCACATTCTTCGTCATCAGCTCGAAAATCCGCATGGCGCCTCCGCTGATGGGGGTGTGAACGATGGGCTACGCCCTAACGTGGCGTCAGTGGAGGCGTCGTGCCCGCCCTGCCCCTGGGCCTGGAGGAAGGGCGGACGGGCGGACAGGGGGCCTCATTCCAGGTTGGCCAGCGGGCGCGACGATTGGGCAGGATGGGCATCCAAGAGAAACCCCGGGCGTGGACCCGGGAAAAGGAGCGTGACGGCATGGTCGACAAGCTCACCCTCAGCGATGCGCAGTGGCGCGAGCGCCTGACTCCCGAGGAGTACGACGTCCTGCGCAGGCATGGCACGGAGCGCCCGGGCTCGGGGTGTTTCCTGGGGACCAAGACGCCGGGCACCTACGTGTGCGCCGGCTGTGGCAATCCCCTCTTCAAGGCGGGGACCAAGTTCGAGTCCGGCACGGGGTGGCCCTCGTTCACCCAGCCGTTGAGTGGCGCGGACTCGGTGACGGAGATCAGCGACCGCTCGCACGGCATGGTTCGCACCGAGGTGCGCTGCGCCCGCTGTGACGGCCACCTGGGACACGTCTTCCCGGATGGACCGCCGCCCACCGGGCAGCGCTACTGCATGAACTCCGTGGCGATGAAGCACGTGGAAGAAGGCCAGCCGCTGGAGCTGGTCCGCGCGTAGGCGGCGCGTGTCGCCCCGGCCTCGACAGCATCTTCGAGGTCGGGGCGCTGTCCGCTCGCCTCAGCCCAGCCAGGCGCGAGCGTTGCGGAACATCCGCATCCACGGGCCGTCGTCGCCCGTCCACTCCCGGGGCCGCCACGAGTGCTGCAACGTGCGGTGGACGCGCTCGGGATGCGGCATCGTCACGGTGAAGCGCCCATCCCGCGTCGTGACGCCCGCGATGCCATGGGGCGAGCCGTTGGGGTTGGCGGGATACGTCGCCGCCACCTGGCCCCGGTTGTCCACCCAGCGCGTGGTGATGTAGCCCAGCCCGTTGATGCGCGCGGCCTCGGCGGCGTCGGAGAACTCCGCGCGCCCCTCGCCGTGCGCCACGGCGATGAGCATCCGGCTGCCCTCCATGCCCTGGTAGAAGAGTGACGGCGTGCGAGCGATTTCCACCGTCCCCAGGCGCGCCTCGTACTGCTCGGAGGCGTTGCGCACGAAGCGAGGGAAGTGCTCGGCGCCCGGGATGATGTCCTTCAAGCCGGACATCATCTGGCAGCCGTTGCAGATGCCCAGGCCGAAGCTGTCGGAGCGCGCGAAGAAGCCCGCGAACTCGTCGCGCGCGCGCGGGTTGAAGAGGATGGACTTCGCCCAGCCACCGCCCGCGCCCAGCACGTCTCCGTAGGAGAAGCCGCCGCAGGCCAGCACGCCGTGGAAGTCCTTCAGCGACACGCGCCCGGCGAGGATGTCGCTCATGTGCACGTCCACCGCCAGGAAGCCCGCGCGGGTGAACGCCGCCGCCATCTCCTGCTGGCTGTTGACGCCCTGCTCACGCAGCACCGCCACGCGGGGACGGGCGCCCTTCGCCACGAACGGCGCGGCGACATCCAACCCCACGTCGAACGTCAGCTTCGGCGTGAGGCCCGGGTCCGTCGCGTCGCACTTGGCCGCGTACTCCTGCTCCGCGCACACGGGGTTGTCGCGGCGCGTCTGCAGCTCGTGGCTGACGCGAGACCACACGCGGCGCAGGTCCATGGTGCCCTCGGACAGCAGCACCCGGGCGCCGTGGCGCACGCGGACCTCCAGCGCGGACGTCGGCCGGCCCAGCTCATGGCAGGACGCCGCGAGGCCGTGCTGCCCCAGCACCTCGCGCACCCGGGCCACGTCGGCCGAGCGCACCTGCACCACCGCGCCCAGCTCCTCGTTGAAGAGGGCCGCCGTCGCGTCGGCGCCCAGCGCCGCCACGTCCACGTCCACGCCGCAGTGGCCCGCGAAGGCCATCTCGCACAGCGTGGCCCACAGGCCGCCGTCGGAGCGGTCGTGGTAGGCCAGGAACCGGCCCTCCGCGTTGAGCGCCTGCACCGCCGCGAAGAAGCCGCTCAAGAGCGCGGCGTCCTCCACGTCGGGCACCTCGGGGCCCACCTGCGCGTGCGTCTGCGCGGCGATGGAGCCGCCCAGCCGCTGCCGCCCCTTGGCCAGGTCGATGAAGAGCAGCCGCGTGTCCTCGCCTGGCTCCACCAGCTGCGGCGTGAGCGACTGACGCACGTCCAGCACCGGCGCGAAGGCGGAGATGATGAGCGACACCGGCGACGTCACGACCTTGCGCGCGCCAGCCTCCTCCCAGACGGTGCGCATGGACATGGAGTCCTTGCCCACGGGGATGGTGAGGCCCAGCGCCGGGCACAGCTCCATGCCCACCGCGTGCACGGCGGCGTACAACTGCGCGTCCTCGCCGGGGCTGCCCGCCGCCGCCATCCAGTTGGCGGACAGCTTCACGTCGGAGAGCTTGTCGATGCGCGCCGCGGCGATGTTGGTGAGCGCCTCGCCCACCGCCATCCGCGCGGAGGCCGCCGCGTCCACCACCGCCAGCGGCGTGCGCTCGCCCATGGACATGGCCTCGCCCGTGGTGCTCGTCACCGTGGACAGCGTCACCGCGCAGTCGGCCACCGCCACCTGCCACGGGCCCACCATCTGGTCCCTGGCCACCAGGCCCGACACCGAGCGGTCACCAATGGTGATGAGGAAGGACTTGTCCGCCACCGTGGGGTGGCTCAGCACGCGCTCGGCCAGCGCCTTGAGGTCACCCGGCAACGCCAGCGGAGCGTGCGCCAGGGGCCGCGACGTCGCGTCGCGGTGCATGCGCGGGGCCTTGCCGAACAGCACGTCCATCGGCAGGTCGATGGGCGGCGTGCCCAGCCGCGAGTCGGACAGCTTGAGCACCTGGGCCTCCGTCGCCTCGCCCAGCACGGAGAAGGGCGCGCGCTCGCGCTCGCAGAAGGCGGTGAAGCGCGCCAGGTCCTCGGGCGCCACGCCCAGCACGTAGCGCTCCTGCGCCTCGTTGCACCAGATTTCCACCGGGGACATGCCCGGCTCCGCGTTGGGCACCGCGCGCAATTCCAGCCGGCCGCCCAACTCGTTGTCGTGCGCCAGCTCCGGCAGCGCGTTGGACAAGCCGCCCGCGCCCACGTCGTGGATGGAGCGGATGGGGTTCTTTTCGCCGAGCGCGCAGCACTGGTCGATGACCTGCTGGCAGCGTCGCTCCATCTCCGCGTTGTCGCGCTGCACGGAGGCGAAGTCGAGGTCCGCCGCGCTCGCGCCCTGCGCCATGGAGGACGCCGCGCCCCCGCCCAGGCCAATGAGCATGGAGGGGCCGCCCAGGACGATGAGCTTGTCGCCCGGCTGCAGCTTGCCCTTCTGCACGTGCGGCGCGCGGATGTTGCCGAACCCGCCGGCGATCATGATGGGCTTGTGGTAGCCGCGCACCTCCACGCCCTCGGGCGTGGCGACCTGCGCCTCGTAGCTGCGGAAGTAGCCGCACAGGTTGGGGCGGCCGAACTCGTTGTTGAAGGCGGCCCCGCCCAGCGGACCGTCAATCATGATGTCCAGCGCGGAGACGATGCGGTCGGGCTTGCCGTAGGGCTGCTCCCAGGGCTGCTCGTAGCCGGGGATGCGCAGGTGGCTGACGGTGAAGCCCGTCAGACCCGCCTTGGGCTTCGCGCCGCGTCCGGTGGCGCCCTCGTCGCGAATCTCTCCGCCCGCGCCCGTGGCCGCGCCCGGGTACGGCGAAATCGCCGTCGGGTGATTGTGCGTCTCCACCTTCACCATGATGTGGGCCGGCTCGCGCACCGTCCCCCACTCGCCGGTGTCCGCGTCCGGGAAGAAGCGGTCCACCTCGAACCCCGCGATGACGGCCGCGTTGTCCTTGTAGGCGGAGAGCACGCCCTCCTTGTGCTGGGCGTAGGTGTTCTTGATGGCCTGGAAGAGCGAGCGCTCCTGCGGCTTGCCGTCCAGCGTCCAGCTCGCGTTGAAGATTTTGTGTCGGCAGTGCTCGCTGTTGGCCTGCGCGAACATCATCAGCTCGACGTCGGTGGGGTTGCGCTTCAGCTCCTGGAAGCGCGCCACCAGGTAGTCGATTTCGTCCTCCGCTAGCGCCAGGCCCAGCTGGCGGTTCGCCGTCACCAGCGCCGCGCGGCCTCCGCCCAGGATGTCCACCGTGGTCAGGGGCCGGGGCTCGTGCTCGGAGAAGAGGACCGCCGCGTCCTCCAGGCGCTCCAGCACCGCCTGCGTCATCCGGTCATGCAGCACCGGCTTCAGGCGCTCCACCTGCGCGGGCTCCAGCGCGCGGCCTTCGGGGCCGGCCACGAAGTAGGCGAGGCCGCGCTCCAGGCGTCGAATCTTGGAGCCCAGCCCGCAGTTCTGGACGATGTCCGTCGCCTTCGAGGACCAGGGAGAGATGGTCCCCGGGCGGGGCACCACCAACAACAGGCTGCCCGCACGCTCGCCCGAGGGCACCTTCGGGCCGTACTCCAGGAGGCGGCCGAGCATCGCCTGCTCGTCCTCGGAGAGGGCCTTCGGGGCGTCGAGGAAGTGCACGTGCTCCGCGTAGACGGACGACACGGAGGGCACCTGCTCGCGGCACTGCGCGAGCAGCTTGGCGAGCCGGAATTCAGAGAGGACGGGAGCGCCGCGCAGGGAGTGCATGCTGGACATGGGGATTGGGTGTGGCCCTGGGTAACAGCCGGGCCGTCCTTATCACCGTGCGTCGCGCGGGCGAGGACAGAGTTCGCCCCGGCCCGCTCGCTGTCCAGGCGGACAGGGGCCACGGTGGGAGCCCCTCACACGTCGGAGCTTGCGCGGCGCTCGTGACAGGTAGGGAAACTCGGCAACCATGAAGCAGGGGCCGCACGAAGCGCTAGCGCCCCCGGGAGCGACGGCCCGGGGTGCGTCCAGCGTGCGGGAGTCAGTGCCCGTGCGGACACTCGACGAAGGGCGCTACCCGCCCTTGCCAGAAGCCGCGGGGGCCGGAGTCGCGGCCGGCTTTTCTTCTGGAGCCCGGGCCTTGCGCCACAGCGCCAGCAGTTCCGCCTCGCGCTCCGCGGGCAGCCCCGCGCGCGGCTTGTTCCGGCGCTCCTCGGGCAGCCCCTTGAAGTACGCCAGCGTGTCGCGGACGGTGACGTCCACCGGACGGAACTTCAGCCCCGCCTTCACCGCCTTCGCGTTGCTGCGAAGGTGCGTGCCCAGGCTGGTGCCGGCGGGCGGCATGTAGATGGGGAGGCGGACATCGCCCGTCTCGCCTTGCTTCTCCAGGAACTCCGCGGGCACCCACGTCACCTTCGTGTCCCGCCCCGTCACCTGCCGGCACGTGTCCAGCATCGCGCCCATGGACCACGGCTCCGCGGGGCCCACCGCGTTGAAGACGCCATTGACCTGGCCTTCGATGAGCAACACCAGCCACTCGGCCAGGTCTCGCACGTCGATGATTTGCAGCGGGTCCTTCGGCGTCCCGGGCGCGAGCATCTCCCCGCCCTTGTCGAAACGCACCGGCCAGTACGTGAAGCGGTCCGAGCGGTCATCCGGCCCGACGATGTAACCGGGACGGATGTTGGCCACGCGTCCCGGGAACGCGGCCTCGGCGGCCTCCTCGCAGGCGCGCTTGAGTCCTCCGTAGAACTCGTAGTCCTTGCCCATGCTTTCGACAGTGGGGTCCGCCAGCGTCGCCGTGGGACCGCTCTCGTCCTCGCGCGGCGTCTTGTCGCTGGCGTAGGCGGACACGCTGGAGATGAAGACATACTGTTTCACGTTCGGCGCCAGCAGCCCGGCCGAGGCGCGGACCATGCGCGGGTAGTAACCGGACGTGTCCACCACCGCGTCCCACTTGCGCCCCTTCAGCGCCTTGAGTCCCTCGTCCTTGTCCGGGTCTCTGTCGCCGCGCAGCTTCTCCACGTCGGGGAAGAGCTCGGGGCGCGTCTTGCCGCGGTTGAAGAGCGTCAGCGAATGGCCCCGCGCTTTCGCGGCCTCCACCACGGCGGGGCCCAGAAACCCCGTGCCGCCCAGGATGAGGATGCGCTTCTTCGCGCCCTTCTTCGACGCGGCCATCGCCTCGGGTCCGAGCGCGAGCAGCGACGCGCCCGCGGCGGAGTACTGCAGGAACTTCCTTCGCGAAGTCTTCATGACAACGGCTCCAAGGGGCCGTGATGCACTCGGGGGGACGCGCGCGACAACGCGGCGATTCGCGTTTCATTCCCGAGACATCTCACGCGTCAGCGGTCACCCAGTGCGACACCGAAGCCGAGTGTCCACGCGAACCCATGGGTCCACTCGCTGGAGAGCGGACGCAGCCCCTGGTAGCGCAGCTCCGTGCTCGCGAGGAACGGCCCGCCGAGCAGCGCACTCGCGCGCAGTCCCACCGGCACGCCGAAGCGAGTCCCCCCTTCCTGGGAGAACAACCCCACGCCCAGAGAAGCCCGCACGTCCACGCCCACGGAATAGGCCGGTCGCCAGGCCCACAGCGGCGGAGACAACACCGACAGACTCCACCCACCCGCTGGCGGCGGACGGCTCCCCAGCCCCAGGCCCCGCGTCCACTCCACGGACAGCCGCAGCGCATGCGGCAACGGCAGCCCCGCGCGCAGTCCCGCGACGGGTGTGCCGCCTCGCGAATCTTGAGTCATGCCGCCCAGCGCCTGCAGCGACAGCTCCGGCGACGGGATGAAGCCTCGCGCCGTGAAGGCAGGTGCGTCCGGTGCGGCGACCTCCTCGAAGCGAGCACCCGCCCACGTCAGGAATGCCTGGGTATACGCCACCGCCGCGGCGGCCCGGTCCGCCATGAAGGCGTCGTACGTCGCGGGCGCCACGCGGTGCGCGCCATCCTTCCAGCGAGGCTCGGCCTGACCGAAGGCATTGCCCACGCTCCCGTAGACACCGAAGGAGCCCGGACGCCGGGCATCCGGCTCCACCCAGAACGTGCTCCAGGGAAGCTCGACGCCGTCCTCCGCGCGCAGGAACTGGGTGCGCACCGCCTCCAGCGTCTCGCTCGCGAGCGCGTGCTGCGCCTCGGGCCCCGGCAGCGGCTCGACTTCGCGGGAAGGCAGCCGCGTCAGCACGTCGCGCAGCCCCCAGCCCTCGAAGCCATCCGCGAAGCCATGATTCACCGGCACCACATGCGGCGGCGAGGCCACGTCCTGGATGTGATGCGACAGGTGCCCGGCCCTGTCCCACGCCCGCGCCCAATCTCCCCCTCGCGCGGCATCCAGGGCCTCTTCCCAGAGCATCCGCACGCGCGCGTCGGAGCCCGCGCGCAAGGAGGAGTCCAGCGCGCCCTCCGGCCGGTAGAAGTGGTGCCAGCCCGTCCACTTCACGTGGAGGTTGAGGTCCTCGGCGGTGGCGCCGTGCAGCACCGCGTCCCGGTGCGCGGCCAGGGAGCGGGGGCCCCCCGCCGCCAGGGCCCGTTCAATGGCGGCCTCGGTCAACGCGTGGTGGTCCTTTACCCAGAAGGCCTCCGCGCCCGACGGAACGGCCACGGACAGGAGGGCGGCGACGGCCAGGCGCGGCGAGGTCAACATCGTGAGCAGCCTCCGCCCGCGAGGACGCCTCGTGCTTCCGGAAGTCCTCGTGGTGGGCTCGGCGGAACGGCTCAGGCGGCCTCCGCGCGGGAGGGCTCTTCAAGCGTCGCCAGGTGGGCCCGGGCGATGTGCAGGTTGTCGTTGTCCAACGGATGGAAGGAGGGCCGCAGGTATTCCTTGAGGCCGCGCCACACCACCCGCACCAGGACCGGGTCCTTCTCGTGGGCGCGCCGCAGCTCGCGCCACACTCCTGTCCACCCCAGCCCGGGCTCCTGCCGCAGCAGCGTCACGGTGGCCGCGAACCACAGGCCAAACAGCGCGATGACGGCCGCGAACATCCCCGTCACCCGCAGCGCATAGCCGGGCGCCACCTTGCGCAGCACGTCGAAGGCCACGGACTTGTGTTCAATCTCCTCGGCGGCGTGCCACTCGATGAGCGCGCGCATGGCCGGGTGGCCATCCGCGAACACGCCAAGCGTCAGCGTGTTCTCGCCCATGATGGCCGTGTAGTGCTCCAGCGCGGCGGCGATGGACAGCCGCAGGACCGGCGGGAAGTACTTGAAGATGAAGCTCCAGACGATGCGGTGATACGCCCGCATGAAGCCGGAGATGACGTAGCCCTGGGACTCCAGCAGCTCGATGTAGTCCTGGTGCTCCCGCGCGTGCTTGCCCTCCTGGGCGAAGAACGCCTTCACCTGCGCGCGCAGCTCCGGCGCGTCATCCAGCGCATGAAGGTAGTGATTGACGCTGCGCACGATGAACCGCTCTCCCTCGGGGAAGAGCATGTTGAGCCCGTTCCACAGCTGCGTGGAACCCAGACCGTTGTGATGCCACATGCGGGGGAACGTGGCGTCGAAGTGAAACTTCAGATTCAGTCGCGGGACGATGCGGCCAGGGTCGGGGGGATTGACCATGAGTGGGGGGACTCTCTGCGCCGGAGGGGACGGCGGGTCAGGGGGAAGGGGATATCGGGGGACGGGCACGAAGCAGCACCTCGCGCTCGAGCTCCGTCCGAAAAGCAGTGAGCCGCTCTCGGGCGGTGAAGGGGCCGCTGCCAGCGATAGCGCCGAAGAAGCGCTTGCGCACGCCCTTGCGCGTCGCGCACAACACTTCCGTCACGCAGAGGGCCACACCGCCCCCCACGGCGGGCAGCGGCCGCATGGTGTTGAAGTAGATGGGGAGGTGCCGCTCCAGGGCGGCCTCGTCCTCCACCTCGATGGTGATTTTCGACAAGAGGGCGTTGCCACACAGCGCGGTGGCCACCTGTCGCAGTCCCGGCGTGAAGGCGAAGCCATGCGTGGTCAGCGACGGCATCCACCAGGGCAGCGCCGGCGAATACAAGGTGGAGAAGATATCCTCCAACACCCCGCCCTCCCCGCGCGTGCGCTCCAGCAGCAAGGACACCTGCTCGGGCGTCACCGGCCCCTGGCTCGTCCTGGTGGGAATCACCGCGATGCGGATGCGCCGCCAGGGCCGCGCCACGGACGACGGCGCATCCGGCAACACCGGCACCAGCATGGTGGGGTTGTCGGAGCGCAGCAGTCCCCCGCTGGAGCGCCCCAGCGCCACCAGCGAGGCACAGGCGAGGTTGCGGAAGTCCAGCCGCTCCGGGAGTTCCACGCGCAAGAGCGGCGAGGGGTCCTCGGCCCCCGTGAGCCATTCATCAGCGGCCGCGCGTCCCTTCCGGGGCAGCGCCGAGGCGATGGCCCGCGACACCTCCATCATCGCGCTGCCATCCATCACCAGATGGTCGAACGCCAGCTCCAGCGAGCCGGTTCCAGGCTCCACCCGGGCGCCCAGCCAGGTGCTCGTCGTCAGCAGATGCGACGTCCACGCGCTGCGCCCCCGGCCCGCGACGTCCACCACCACCTGGGGATGCCACCCGGCCCGACGCGCCTCGGCGAGCGTACACGGCGCGCAGTCCGCAAGCCGCCCGGCCACCGCCTCCGGAGTCAGCTGCGCGTCATCCAACGGCAGCCGGGCCATCCGAAAGCCTCCGCCCTCGCTGGTGACGGCCACCGTGAGCACGCTGTCGTCGGAGACACGCTGCCGGGCGTCCAGCCCCTCACGCCCCAGCCCCGCGAGCCACACATCCGTGGGCTGGTTGTAGCGGCGCCCTCGCGTGTCCCGATGCCAGCGCGCCACCTGGGCGAGCAGCACCGGGGCCCAGGTGCCCGTCGAGGTGTCCACCCCCAGGGGCTGCACCGTCAACATGATGCGCCGCGTGCGAGGCTCCGTGGAGAGGAAGCGCTCCCAGCTCGTCAGCTCCGGCACCACGCCCGAGGCCTGGCGCGCCGGAAACGTCCGCTGCCAGCCATCACAGAAGCCCACCAGCGCGGACAGCGACCGACGCGCCACGGGGAGGAAGTGGGGAAACTTGTGCGCCATCGAGTCCCGCACGCGAGCCAGCGCGTCCTCGCCACGGCGCACGGCGAAGGAAGGGATGGAACCAGAGCCGTCCATGGCACGTGTCCCGCGCAAGCCCACCGGTGAGGTGACCCACAGCATTGGCCGTGCAGTGTAGCGGACACTTCCTCCGCGCGGTGACGATGTCGTGCCCCTTCATCATCCATGTCTCACGCACTCGTACGGGTGGTGAACGACTCACGCGCTCACTCACACCCACCTTCCTCACGCGAGTCGCGGCATGACGCACGCGGAGCGAGTGTCACCCGCGCACTCCAGCTCGGCGCGAGCAGCGGGACAGAAGACTTCCGCTCCCAGCGGCCCTACCTGGTGCGACGCGCTCGCCTGGCCGGCGACAAGGCACGGTGCACCACCGGGACACCTCGGGCCGCCGTTGGCGCGCAGGCACCGTGCCCTCACGGTTCCGATCTCCGCGCCCGGCCCCCACCGGCCTTGGCCTCACGTGCTCAAGCCACGACGCGGGCGGACGTGCGGTTTTCACGCAGATCGCCTCCCAGTGAAGCCACACACCCTTTCGTGCTCCTGCCGTGAGGCCCCGTCATTGACACGCATCCGCCATGGAAGGGGCGGTGAATCCGTCGGACCCCTCGGGAAACCACAAACAAAAGCAAACCAGATTTCACCGACAAAATAACCTTTCAAGACAAAGTCGATTTAGCCTAACCCGCACTGGCAGTCTGGCCCGCAATCGGTAGGATGCCATCGTCCAAGTCCAATCATCGCCCTTGGACAAATGGGGGGGAGTCCAAACACAGCACTCGGAACGGCCTCGGTACCCACGCTCGCATGGCGGGGAACCGAAGACGCCAACACGCGGTTTGCGAGCCCTGGGCTCGCAGGCACGGGAAGGGTGCGCCCTCCAGTCCTCACGCCACGCAAAGGAATGTCTCTCATGAAGAAGTTCCTCTCCGCTACCGCCGTAGCCGCGCTGTCGCTTTCTGCGACGCAAGCCCTCGCCGCGCCGATGTCCCCCGCCGCCAGGCCGATGTCGCAGCACTTCTCTCCGATTGTGCAGGACGCGTTCACGCTCCTGGGCGACACGGACAACCTCAACCTCGTCTATTACGTCCCGCGCCGCGGCGGCATCGCCGTCCAGTCGCCCACGACGACCAACCCCGTCCCCCGCTTCCAGATCACCTCCTTCATCCCCGTGTTCGGCTTCTTCGCGGGCATGGAGCTGGCGAACCTGGGCGGCTCGTTCTCGACCACCAGCGACCTGGGCGCACTCAACCGCCTGTCGACGGAGGCCGCGGCGAAGGGCTTCCAGATTGCCCCGGCTCCGGCCAACCGCTCCACCACCCAGTTCGTCCTCTCCGGGTACGCGCCGGTCAACGGCCGCGTGGAGATCGACTGCGAGATGGAGATCATCGTCGTCAACGGCCGCGACGTCCCGGTGCCCAACTGCTTCACCCACCTGGACCCGACCCAGCCGTACGACATCAACACCAACGTGATGTACAAGTTCAACACCCTGCCCGCGCTCGGCGGCAGCGTCGTCGCGCAGGACATCTCCTTCCAGGCCACCACCCTGCCGGGTTGGACCAACCAGCTGCGCGCCCTGATGGCCACGGGCGCCCAGTGGGACAACATCATGACGGCCCAGATTGACTGGGACATCAAGACCCACAACGTGACCCGTCAGGCGCGCTTCACGGTGAACTGGCGCTCGCTGTTCGAGCAGGCCAGCGCCTTCGCGGCGTTCCACCTGAGCTCCTGCGTGGACATCGAAGTTCGCGCCTTCTTCGAGCGCCTGGTCACGTGTTCGTCCGAGAACGCCTGCGGCATCCGCATCGAGTACCTCAACAACGGCGTCTGGGGCCCCACCGCGCCCAATGACTCCAACTTCATCAACGTCGTGAACGCCGTCCAGGCCCGCCTCCAGGACGAGCTGTTCAACGAGGTCCGCCGCTACACGACGCCGGTCAACGGCCAGGTCTCCAACCAGACCAACTCCATCTTCACCATGCGCGCCAACTACGAGAAGCTCATCCTGGAGCGCAACGAGGTCACCTACATCCAGTACAACCCGGGTCCCACGGACTTCACCGTCAAGACCAACATGAACGTCACCTGCCTCCTGGACGGCTTCGAGCTGGGCCGCGTCCGCTGGAACATGGAAGACGCGGGCTGCAGGGCGCTGATCGGTCAGTAATTCCGCACCGCCATGACTTCGGGGCGGAGGCCATCTTCGGGGTGGCTTCCGCCCCTCCTTTCCTTCCTTCAACCAGGCCCTTTCTCCATGCGCTTGCTTCAGCTTTCTCTCGCAGCCGTGTTGTGTCTTTCCGTCACGTCCGCCCAGGCCCAGACAGACACGCCGCCACTCGACTATGCGCGCACCATCCGCGAGTCTGAGATGGTATTCGTTCCCTACATGGGGATGGATCGCGGCCCTGTCTTCTATACACAGTACGTGCAGATTCCGACCGACTCCGTCGCCACCGTGGCTGGCATGAGGCGGCTCTTCGTCAACCTCCACCCCACCGCCCACACGCAGGACCTGTACAACGGCTTCATCACCCGCCATGGCATCACCGACGCGCGGCTGCTCCCGCTGCCCTCGGCCGGCTCGTGCCAGCCCTCGGCGGGAATCGCGGACCTGCTCAAGGGCATGCCGACCAACTACCGGCCGGCGGTGGTCGGCGGCAACTATCCGCTCGTCTGCGGACTCAGCGTCCACTTCTTCCCCGCCGACGAGGCGATGGTGCGCGCCCATATCGCCGCCAACCCGGTCATCACCCTGCGCGCCTCGGTGCCGCTGTGCGCGACGAACAGCCCCCTGCTGAACGTCCCCGCCATCAACCAGCGACTGGTGACGGACGGCGTGCTCCAGACGACGCCCAACCTGGGCGTGGGCGGCAACAGCTGGAACGTGCTCTTCGAGTCCGCCAAGCTCGCCCAGCTCAGCCCCTCCCTGTTCGTCACGTCCGACCCGCAGGTCGGCTGGGAGACGTACATCAAGTCCTTCACGCTCAACCTGACGGCGCAGACCGCGACGATGTCCCCGGCCGCGGCGAGCAACTCCGCCGCCATCTGCACGCCCACGCCGCTGGTCATCAACTTCGGCTAGCCGGCAAGGCGCCCCGCGCGAAGACAAACCCTCACATCAGCAGCCGGGGGCGGCCATGGCGACGGCCATGACGCTCCCGGCTCGGGAGCTTTCGAGATGACACGATGGGTCTGGGTCCTGGCGGGACTCATGGGATGGACGGCGTGCGCGTGCTCGGGAGATGACCCCGACGAGCCCGGCCAGACGCCGGAGCAGCGCAGGCAGCAGGTCCAGCAGTGCATCGTCACCCGGGTGCCCCCACCCGCCGGCTCCACCGAAGCGCGGTGGTCGGTGTCCGGGTATGCCCTGGTGAGCGCCTACCGGAGCTGTCAGGCGAAACCAGGGGACGCGACGTCGGAGGACTTCCGCGACGTGCTTCGGGGCCTCGCCGAGCCAGAGGAGGACCCCTCGCGCGTGAAGCTCACCCAGCCCACCGGGAGCGCGCCGTGAGACGGCTCGCCCTCCTCGTCCTCGTGCTGGGAAGTCTGGCCTCCGCCAAGGGCGTCGTGGCCCAGGAGTGCACCGGCTGCCACACGTCCAAGCGCACCGAGCCCCAGACGCGCTTCGCCAACGGCCTGGGCCGGTGGACGGACAGCCAGTGCTTTGGCTGCCACGCCGAAATCAACGACGTCGCCGTGAAGCGCCAGAAGCGCGAGCCGGACCCGCGCTACTTCGCCATCCCCGTGCGCGAGGACAAGCTGGCGCATCTGGCCAAGACGCCGCTGGCCTACATGAATGCCCCGGAGCTCCTCGAGCATCCGGGACAGAAGGTGCCCCGCATCTCCTCGCGAGGGCTCGCCGCCTTCCTCAAGCGCCCCAGCACCCTCTCCCAGAAGGAGGGCAGCCGCGCGCCCCGGATGATGGCCTACCCCAGCCTCCAGTCGGGTGACGTGAAGGACGTCGCAGCGCTCCTGTCGGTGCGGCTGCCGGCGAGGGAGGCCCCCGCCGCGAAGCTGACGGCCTCCGAACGCAAGGACGCGGACACCCTCTGGAAGGCGCGCTGCGCCAGCTGTCACGCCGGAGACAAGCCTCTCTCAGGACGGGATGGGGTGTCGCTGGGGCTCTACACGCCCGAGTGGACGTATGAGTACTGCCGCGAGCAGCCGCCCTACGCGCGCGCGGACCGGCAAATGCCGGAGGTGCCGCTCTCGCTGGACGAGGCCCGGCTCCTGCACCGCCTGTTCGACGAGATGCGGGTGGAGAAGGAGCGCGAGCTGGACGCGCGCGTGACGCGGCTGGCGATGAAGGACGCCGCCATGCCCGGGGCGGTGCCTCCCACGATGCTCGCCTATCTCTGGGGCCCCTTCTTCCGGGACGCCACCTGCGTGCATTGCCACGCGACGAGCCCTCGCGCGGCCAGCGCCTTCACGGCGGACGCGGAGGGCCTGAAGACGTACCTCAAGAAGAAGTCGGGCGAGGAGTACTGGCGCAGGCTGGAGACGCGCGCGCTGGAGGCCGAGCACGGCCTGGTCGCCGCGAAGCCCGGCATGCCCATGGCCGGCATGGAGCTGCCCGTGGAGCTGCGACGGCTCATCGCCCGGTGGGTGGTGGACGGCTGCAAGGATACCGAAGGCAAGACCTGGTGCCGTCGCTGACGGCGCACACCGAAGGGATGGCCATGAGCCTGAACGAGTCGCACCTGTCGTCGAGGATTGGCTGGACGTGGGCGCTCTTCGTCGGCCTCTGGCTTTGGACGGGATGCGGCGGCGAGGACCCCTCCACCCACGAGCAGGCCCTGCGCCAGGCGCTCGCGGGCCGCGCCTCCGCCACCCGGCTGTCGCTGGGCCAGTACCACTCGGTGGGCGTCCACTCGGACGGCTCGGTGTGGGCCTGGGGCTACAACCGGCAGGGACAGCTGGGCAATGGCCTGTTCACCGACAGCCCCACGCCGGTGAAGGTGAAGAACCTGGAGGACGCGGTGGCGGTGGCCTCGGGGGACTACCACTCTGCGGCGCTGCGCTCGGATGGCACCGTGTGGTCCTGGGGTGACAACTATTCGGGGCAGCTGGGCAACGGCACCGTCCTCGCCAGCAACGAGCCCGTGCGCGCCCAGGGCCTGTTCGGCGTGCTCTCGGTGGGCTCGGGCTTCTCGCACTCGGTGGCGCTGCGCTCGGACGGCACCGTGTGGGCCTGGGGCGACAACCGCTACAAGCAGCTCGGCGCACTCGCGGCGACCAGCAGCACGCTGCCCGTGCAGGTGGCGGGCCTGAGCGGCGTCATCGCGGTGGCGGCCGGTGGCAACACGTCGCTGGCGCTGCGCTCGGACGGCACCGTGTGGGCCTGGGGCGACAACCGCAGTGGCCAGCTGGGCGATGGCACGGTGACGACGCGGGGCACGCCCGCGCAGGTGCAGTCGCTCGCCGGCGTGGTGACCATCTCCGCGGGTGCGTCCCACTGCGTGGCGCTGCGTTCGAATGGCACGGCGTGGACGTGGGGACTCAACTCGACGGGCCAGCTCGGCGACGGGACGAAAATCAACCGCTCCTACCCCGTGCAGGTGGTGCTGACGGACGTGCTGGCGGCGGTCGCCGGCAACTACCACTCGCTGGCGGTCCGCGTGGACGGCGCGGTGTGGGCCTGGGGTGACAACCGCTATCGCCAGTTGGGCAACGGCACGCTGACGAGCAGCACGCTGCCGATTCAAGCGGGCCTCAGTGGCGGCGTCACGCTGGTGGCGGGCTTCAAGCACTCGCTGACGCTGCGCGCGGATGGCACCGTGTGGTCCTGGGGTGACAACGCCTTCGGCCAGCTGGGTGACGGCACCTTCCTGCCCCGCATGTCTCCGGTGCGCGTGGGCAACACCACGCTGGGCAACCCCGGGGTGACGTCGGGCCAGCTGCACTCCGTCTACCTGGACGCGGCGGGCAACCTCTGGAGCTGGGGCGACAACGAGGAGGGGCAGTTGGGCAACGGCCTGGGCGCGGACCGGCTGTTGCCCGCGCGCATGGGGCTGACGGCCAGCGTGGCCGTGGCCGCCGGACACCGCCACACCGTGGTCCTCAAGGGCGACACCACCGTGTGGTCCTGGGGCGTCAACACGCGGGGCGAGGTGGGCGATGGCTCCAACACCAACCGCTCCCAGCCCGTGCCGGTGTCGGGCCTGTCTGGCATCTCCGCCATCTCCGCGGGGGCGTACCACTCGCTCGCGCTGCACCACGACGGCACGGTGTGGGGCTGGGGCTTCAACCGCTACGGACAGTTGGGAGACGGGACGACGGTGGACCGCAACCAGCCCGTGCAGGTGACGGGCCTGGCGGGTGTGACAGCCATCGCGGCCGGCCACAGCCACTCGCTGGCGCTGCGCTCCGACGGCACGGTGTGGGCGTGGGGCTACAACTTCGATGGCCAGATTGGCAGCGGGAACAACGCCTGGCACATCGTGCCGGTGCAGGTGGTGGGGCTGTCGGCGATGACGGCCATCACCGCCGGGGGCTACCACTCCATGGCGCTGCGCTCGGACGGCTCGGTGTGGTCCTGGGGCTACAACGGCTCGGGACAACTGGGCAACAACTCCACGCTGAGCCAGAACGCGCCGGTGTCCGTGGCGAACCTGAGCGGCATCGTCTCCATCACCGCGGGGGACTATCACTCGCTGGCGCTGCGCTCGGACGGCACGGTGCGCGCGTGGGGCTTCAACTTCGACGGCCAGATTGGGGACGGCTTCCTGGAGAACCGCCATGTCCCGGTGATGGTGGCGGGGATGACGGGCGTCGTGGCCGTCATCGCCGGAGACCACCACTCCATGGCCTTGCGCTCGGACGGCACGACGTGGGCCTGGGGGGCCAACGCGGAAGGCCAGCTCGGTGATGGCACGCGCAACGACAGCATCATCCCCGTGAAGGTGGAGCTGTTCTGATGCAACTCGACAAGGAGACACCCATGTTCGCCCGTATCCTGAATCGGTGGGCCCCGCGTGCACTCGCGGGCGCGGCACTCTCACTCGCCTTGCTGTCCGGCACCGCGGCGCACGCCTTCACCGAGGAGCACGTCATCATCTTGATTGACCGCAGCGGCACCATGAGGACGACGCGGGCCTCGGGACAGACGCGCTTCGCGGATGCGCTCGTGCGCGGGCGCGACTTCGTCCAGACGCCCAACGCCCTGCCGCGCCTGTTCGCCATCTGGACGTTCGAGGGCGGCGGCTACCGCCGGGAGCAGGGCTTCGAGGACGGCCCGACGACGGTGGCGAGCCTGAGCCGGCTGAGCGTGGGCGCGGGCGCGACGCCCCTGGCGCTCGCTGTCTGCGACGCCGCCGACGAACTGCTCCAGTTCGGCCCCGGCATCGACGCCCGCAAGGTCGTCCGCCTCATCTCCGACGGCGAGGAGAACAGCACGCCGGAGGCCACGCTCTGCTACGGCCCTCCGAGCGCCACGCGCTATCCCGACCTGGAGGAAGGCTCGTGGGAGTGGAAGGTCCGCAACATGCTCAAGACGGGCGACCCGCTGCGCGACAGCCCCAATCCCTTCCAGCTCGTTTTCGACGCGGATGTCTTCTTCAACCACATCACGCTGGCGCCCGAGCCCTTCTTCCTCACCTTCGTCCAGGAGGTCGCCAAGGCGTCGGGAGGCCGCTACACGCCTATCGACGACGTGCGCCCGCTCCCCATCCCCGGCGACACGGATGGGAACGGCTGCGTCGACTCCGTGGACTACCGCTTCATGCTCGCCAACTACGGGCTGAGGGTTCCCCCGGCCAGCCCGGCGGCGGACTTCAACGGGGACCGCGTCGTCGACTTCACGGACTACTCCATCGTCCTCGGCAACCTGGGCCGTGGCTGCAACACCGTGCTACCACCCGTGCTGCCCGTGCACGAGGTCCGCGAGTAGTCGTCGACAGGACTGGCCTCCGGAGGTCACCTCCGGGGAGAATGCGCGTCCGCCGGCCCGGGTAGGCCGGCGACACTCGGGGGCACGAGCGCATGAGCCAGGAGCGCGTCATCTTCGGCAACACGGTGGACAGCCTCTACCTGAAGACGCTCGACAAGGATTTGTCCTACGAGCTGCGCACCCAGCTGCGCGAGCTGGGCATGGACCTGGACGCCCCCCTCCAGGCCGCCTATCCCCACTCCGTGTGGGTGAGGTGCCTGGACGAGGTCGGCCGCGCCCTCTATCCGGAGAAGCCCCTGGAAGAGGCCCGGCGGCGGCTCGCCCGGCGGATGATTGAAGGTTATGCGCAGACGGTCATGGGCTCGGCGGTGCTCACGCTGGCGCGCGTGCTGGGTCCCATGCGCTCGCTGGGCCGCATGACGCACAACTTCCGCAGCGGCAACAACTTCACGCAGACGCGCGTCAACGTGGTGAACCCCACCACCGCGGAGCTGTGGTTCAACGAGCCGGACGTCACCGAGGGCTTCGTCGAGGGCGTCCTGGAAGAAGGGCTGCATCGCATCGGTGTGCGGGGCCTCACCATTTCCCGCACCCGTCACGACGCGGAGTCCTGTACCTATCGCATCGAGTGGTACGACCCCTCCGCGCGCTGACCCACCTCCGAGAGCCCCCGAGCCCCCCGCCCCATGACCCGCCTCCTCGACAGTCTCCCCGAGCTCTACCGCGACCTCCTCCCGGGCTTCTTCCGGCAGGACGTCCCCGAGGAGACCAAGGCCACGTGCTCCAAGTGCGCCATGTGCAAGGACAACGCGGAGGGCGCCGTGGAGTCCGTGGACGGAGTCAGCCGCTTCTTCCGTCCCGACACCAAGTGCTGCACCTACTTCCCTCGCCTGCCCAACTACCTCGTCGGCGCCCTGCTGTCGGATGAGCGCCCGGAGCTGGCCGAGGGACGCGGTCGCATGGAGGCGCGCATCGCGGGCCGCATCGGCGTGACGCCGCAGTGGGTGAAGCCCCCGGCGAAGTTCAACTTCCTCTACAAGAACGGGCACCAGTTCTTCGGCCGGGCCGCGTCGCTTCGCTGCCCCTACTACGGCGAAGAGAGCGGCGGCTGCACCATCTGGCCGTACCGCGAGGCCGTCTGCTCCACCTTCTTCTGCAAGTACGTCTCGGGCGCCGACGGCCGCAAATTCTGGATGTCCCTCAAGACGTACCTGACGCTGACGGAGATTCAACTGTCGCGCTGGACGGCGCTCCAGCTGCTGCCCGACTACATCCTGTCCGGCAAGGACCGCCCCGAGCTGAACAGCGTCCCGCTCGGAGTGGAGGACCTGGACGACGCGCCGCCCCCCACGCGCGTCTACGCGGAGCTGTGGAAGGAGCACGCGGGCCGCGAGGTGGAGTACTTCCGCGCCTGCTACCAACTGGTGCGTGGGCTGACGGCGGAAGGACTCGACAAGCTGCTGGGCCTGGACGGCGTCATCGAGCTGAAGGCCGTGGAGAAGCTGTTCGCGACCTCCGTCTCACCCCAACTGCCGCGCACCCTCCGCTTCAACCCGGACGCCACCGTGCAGTGGCTGCCCGACGGCAGCGTGGCCCTGGGCGCATACAGCGACTTCGACGCGATTGCCCTCCCCGGAGAGGCCTATGGCCTGCTCGTGGAGTTCACCGGCCGGCAGCCGGTGGAGGCCGTGCGACACCACCTGCGCGAGCACAAGCAGGCGGACCTTTCCGAGGACATCCTGCTGGAGCTGTACCGGCACCGCATCCTCGTGGAGGCTTGAGCAGCCCGCCTACGGAGGACCGGACAGCGCGCCCAGTTCCTGGAGGAGCCGACTGGACGCATGCGCCTCGCGCCAGGCGGGCACGGACGCGGAGAGGTGCTCGGCCAGCCATGCGCAGAAGCCGGGGTCTCCCGCGCCCAGCCATTCCGCGGACTCGGACAGCTCCGCCTGCGCGGCCTCCCACGCGCGACGGTACGCGCTCGCCGCGGCCATCACCTGCGTCACCGAGTGGGTGAAGGCGTCCAGCGCGGCGCGCAGCTCCAGCGCGGCTGAAGGCTCCATGCCCCGCGACTCGCGCAGGCGCCCCAGGTGCAACAGCAGGCCCTGCTCCAGCGCGGCCGTCGTCCCCAGCCGGGCCTGCGCGCCGCGCAGAAGCAGCTGCAGGTCCTCGTTCAGCTCTCGCAGCAGCTCCTCCGTGGAGCGCGCCACCGGGCGCCCCAGCCGGGTGCAGACCGCCTGCCACAGGTTGCTGAAGGCGAGCAGCTCGCTCACGCCCCGGCGCACGTGCGGCGGAATGCGGTCCAGGAACTCCAGCGCCGCGCCGCGCGCCTCGGACGACAAGGCGCCAGGGCCCTTGGCCAGTTGGAGCAGCTTCCACGCCCAGGGCAGGGCCGCCTCGGTGGAGCGGAACAGCGCCTCACAGGTCGCGCTCAGCGCTCCCGCATGGCTGCTCTCCTTCAACGCCACGGGGGCCAGGGGCATCTTCTCGCGCTCCGCTTCCCTTGGCTCGGGCTCCACGGTCCGCTCGTCTCCGCGCCGCGCTTCACCGGAGACCTCATCGCGTTCCGAAGAGCTGTCGTCCAGCCACATGCATCTCCTCCAGCCTCGTCGGCGGACCCCCGTTTATCGCACGCCACAACCCCAACCTCCAGGCCCCATCCGCTCGGCGTGAAACCCTCGACGTCCAACCCCACCCCGGCGATCTACTCCCTCAGATGAAACCCGCGCCGGTTGTGACGAGGTCGACGCCCGGCCATTCAAGGCACCGCGCGCATTCCTGGAAGTTGAGAGTCCCAACGGAAACGGCCCGGGTCCGCGAACGAGTCGCGGGGCCCGGGCCTGGGGTTTCCCACCCGTCACGTCATCAGTGGAGGGTGTGCTTCAGGTGACTGAGCTTCTTGTGCGTACTCTTCTGCGCGGGCAGCAGCTCCATGCGCACGAAGCGCCGCAGGTCGCCGTGGACCTTGTCCGCGTCGCGCTCGTAGTCGCGCAGGCCATGGTCCTCGCCTTCCTCCAGCGCGGAGATGGCGGCGTTCTCACCCAGGACGTCCGCTCCGCCCTGGACCACCTTCGCGAAGGCGCCCCAGATGCCGGAGCCCTCCGCCGGTTTGCCGTCGAGCTGCAGGATGCGCGAGCGCAGCGTCTCCACGCGGTGCTCGTGGTCCTGTCGACACTCCTCCAGCGTGCGACGCCGTACGTCATCCTCGATGTGCCCCATCGCCTGCCGGTAGGTCTCCACCGCTGAAATCTCGCCCCGGAGGAAGGAATTGAGCGTGTCGACATCCTTGTCGGTGTGCGCCATGAAGGCCTCCTGGAAGTGGTGAACGGGTTGCTGAGCAAGAAGGTGCGACGTGCCCGCCCGCTCGCAACAAGGGCCCCCTCCCCCGCCACCTCCCTTCGGCCACACGCACCGTCCGTGTTTCAGCAGGTATCAGCGCGACTGTCCGGGTAGTCTGTTTGCAAGAATGCGTCAGGGCTGTGAAGCTGATCTGGGAGTGCCCAGTTCCTGTGCCGTGCCCCTGGCCAGTGGGAAGCTCGCCAGCCAACCCAGCTCGCATCGCCACGCGAAATGACTGCCCCGTCGCCTGCTTCACCGTCGCGCCCGCTTCTCACCTTCGGCCTCGTATGGCTGGGGCAGTTCGTCTCCCTCTTCGGCTCGGGGTTGACGTCGTTCGCGCTTGGCGCGCACGTCTACCAGCTCACCGGCTCCACGACGCGCTTCGTGCTCATCTCCTTCTTCGCCACGCTGCCCCTGGCGGTGTTGTCGCCGTTCGCCGGAGTGCTGGTGGACCGGTGGGACCGCAGGAAGGCGATGCTCTGGAGCGACGTGGGCTCCGGCCTCACCACCGCGCTCATCTGGCTGCTGCTGGTGGCGGATGACCTGGGCCAGCTCGCGTTCAAGGCCTGGTACCTGTACCCCATCGTCCTGCTGGGAGGCTGTTGCAATGCGTTTCGCTGGCCGGCGTGGACGGCCACGACGCCGCTGCTCATCCCCAAGCAGCACCTGGGGCGGGCCAGCGGCATGGCGGAGCTGGGCGGGGCGATCAGCCAGATTGCGTCGCCCCTGTTCGCGGGCCTGCTGGTGGGGAGCATTGGCCTGCACGGCGTGCTCTTCATGGACGTGGTCAGCTTCCTGTTCGCCGCGGGCGTGTTGGTGGTGGTGCGCTTCCCGTCGGCGCCCGGGGCCTCGGTGCGGCGCGCGGGGCCTCGCTCCATGCGCGCGGAGCTGGCGGAGGGGTGGCGCTTCGTCCGGGACAGGCCGGGCCTGTCGTACATCCTGGCCTTCAGCACGTTCACCAACTCGAGCCTCGCGCTGGTGCTCCTGCTCTTCACGCCGCTGGTGCTGGCCTTCACGGACCTGAAGCACCTGGGACTGATCGGCTCCATCTCCGGCATGGGCCTGCTGGCGGGCGGCATCCTCACCAGCGTGTGGGGCGGCCCCAGGCGCCGCATCCTCGGCATCGCGGGCTTCCCCATCATCGCCTCGGTCATGCTGCTGCTGGCCGCGCTGCCGCCCAGCGTGCCGCTGCTCGCCACGGCGGCGGCGCTGTTCCTGTTCTCCATGCCGCTCACCACGACCAACTCCCATGTCATCTGGCAGCTCAAGGTGCCGTTGGAAATCCAGGGCCGGGTGTCCGCGCTGCGCAAGACGGTGGGACAGTCCGGGGTGCTGCTCACCACGTTGATCGCAGGTCCCCTGGCGGACCGCGTCTTCGAGCCGTGGATGGCGCCGGGCGGAGCGTTCGCCGGCAGCGTGGGGCGCGTGCTGGGCACCGGCACCGGGCGTGGCATCGCGTTCTTGTTCGTCGTCCTGGGGTTCGCGGTGCTGGGCGCCGTCGGACTCCTCCTGTTGTCTCCTCGCGCGCGGCGCGTCCAGGAAGAGCTTCCGGACATGATTCCTTCCCACCCGCTCGCCACTTCTCTTCCTTCCGAGCAGCCCCCGGCTGGCGCCGTGCCCGAGAGTCCGCTCTCGGCGACGGGAAACACCCCGTCCTGAGCACGCAGCGTCCCGGCCCCGCGCAATGAATTGACTGGAGTACTCCGTGAGCACGCGCAACGACTCCCCGACGTCCGTCGGGCCCGTCATCCCATCCGAAGCGAGCCCCTCCGCCTCTCCCCTGGTGCCCCTGCGCGCGGGGAACGACGCGGCGAGCCCGCTCTTCCTCGTGCATCCGATGGACGGCCGCCTGGACTGCTACGCGGAGCTGGTCCGTCACGCTCCGGCATCCCAGCCCGTGGTCGGCATCCAGGCGCGAGGCCTGGACGACGGGCGCGCGCCGCTGGAGTCGCTGGAGGCGATGGCCGTCTTCTACGTGGAGGCCCTGCGCGCGGAGCGGTCCGAAGGGCCGTATCACCTCGCGGGCTGGGCGCTCGGCGCGGTCATCGCGTGGGAGATGGCGCGCCTCCTCCAGCGTGACGGCCACGTCGCGCGGCTCACGCTCATCGAGCCGCCGCCCGCGTCACCCGACAGGAGCATCTCCGCCCAGGCGCTCGCCGCGCACGCCGCCCTCTTCGCGCGAGAGCTGGCGCTCCAGGCGGGCCTGCCCCCGCTCGAGCTTCCCGCCGCGCTCACCACGGGCAAGGACCCCGAGCCCCTGCTGGTGCATCTGCACGCGGAGGGCACGCGCCAGGGGCTGCTGCCCGCGGCCACGACGCTCGAGTTCCTGCGCGCGCGCTTCAAGCTCTTCTCCGCCCACGTGCGCGCCGCGCGTCGCTACGTCCCCGAGGCCTTTGCTGCTTCCGCGCGCATCGTTCGCGCCGCCGAAGTCATGGACGCCGCGGACGTGGAGAAGGACAAGGGCTGGGCGGTGCTCGCGGAGGAGGGCGCCCAGGTCGACGACACGCCTGGAGACGGACACTCGCTCTTGCGCGAGCCCCACGTGAAGGCGCTGGCGGCGCGGATCTTCGAGTCCGGCCAGTCCCTCACCGGGCCCATCCCCACGGGTCACAGCGACGGCGCGCCGCTGTCGTACGCGCAGCAGCGGCTCTGGTTCCTGGATCAGCTCCAGCCCGGCAGTCCCGCCTACAACATGTTCTACGGCCTGCGCTTCACGGGCCCGCTGGAGCACTCGCTGCTGGAGCGCGCCTTCACGGAGCTGGCGCGGCGTCACCAGACGCTGCGCACCCGCTTCCGCTCGCTGCAGGACGGCCCCGTCCAGGCCGTCTCACCGCCCGCGCCGTTCACCATCTCCGTCGACGACCTGCGCGCCCTTACCCCGGAGGCGCGCGACGCGGAGGCGCAGCGACTGGCGGACGCGGAAGCGCGCACGCCCTTCGACCTGGCCACCGGCCCGCTCTTGCGCGCGCGGCTCTTGACGCTCGCTGAGCACGAGCACGTGTTGCTCATCGTCAATCACCACGTCATCTCCGACGGCTGGTCCATTGGCGTCCTCTCGCAAGAGGTCCCCGCCCTCTATCTGGCGTTCGCGCTCGGCCGGCCCTCGCCGCTGCCGGAGCTGCCCGTGCAGTACGCGGACTTCGCCGTCTGGCAGCGCGGCTGGCTGACGGGCGACGTGCTCGAGTCACAGCTCGCCTACTGGCGCACCCAACTGGCCGACGCGCCGCACGCGCTGGAGCTGCCCACCGACAGGCCGCGGCCTCCCATCCAGTCGCTGCGCGGGGACATGCTGCGCGTCGACCTTCCCGCCGCGCTCGCGCCCGCCGTCCACGCGCTGTGCCACCAGGAGGGTGTCACGCCCTTCATGGTGCTGCTGGCCACCTATCAGACGCTGCTCGCGCGCTACTCCGGGCAGGACGACATCATCGTCGGCTCGCCCATCGCCAACCGGATGCGGGCGGACCTGGAAGGCCTCATCGGCTTCTTCGCCAACACGCTCGCGCTGCGCGCCCGCTTCACCCCGCGCATGACGTTCCGCGAGCTGCTGGCCCAGGTGCGCGAGACGACGCTCGGTGCCTATGCGCACCAGGACGTCCCGTTCGAGAAGCTGGTGGACGAGCTGCGTCCCGAGAGGGACCAGAGCCGCACGCCCCTGTTCCAGGTGATGCTCGCCCTGCACAACACGCCGAAGACGCAGGGACAGGAAGACCCCGACGCGCCGCTCAAGGTCCGTCCGCTGGATGCCATCAGCGGCACCGCCAAGTTCGACCTCTCGCTGCTGGCGTCCGACGACGGCAACGTGTTCAACGCGGTGTTCGAATACAACACCGACCTCTTCGACACGGCGACGGTCCAGCGCATGGCGGACCAGTTCGTGCGCCTGCTGCGAGCCGCCGTCGAGGACCCGAGCCAGCCCGTCTGGCGCCTGCCGATGATGGAGGAGCCCGAGCGTCGCCAGGTCCTCGTCTCCTGGAACGACACGTCGCGGGAGCCCTTCGCGCCCACCACGCTCCACGCACCCGTGGAGGCCCAGGCGCTTCGCACGCCCGACGCCATCGCCGTCACCGACGGCACCGACTCGCTCACCTACGCGGCGCTGGACACGCGGGCCAATCAGCTCGCGCACCACCTGCTCGCGCGAGGCGTGACGCCGGGGAGCATCGTCGGCATCTGCCTGGACAAGTCACTCGACATGGCCGTGGCCGTCCTGGCCACGCTCAAGATGGGGGCCAGCTATGTCGCGCTCGACCCCAGCTATCCCGCCGAGCGCCTCGCCTTCATGCTCGCGGACACGCGCGCGCTAGTGATCCTCACCCACTCCCGGCTCGCGGCGTCGCTACCCACCGAGGGCGGCGCTCGCGTCCTGCTGGTGGACATCGACGCGGCCGTTGTCGCCGGCCAGTCCCGACGCGCGCCAGGTCTCGACGTCTCGGCGGAGAGCCCCGCCTACATCATCTACACGTCCGGGAGCACGGGGGTGCCCAAGGGCATCGTCATGCCCCACCGCGCGCTGAGCGCGCTCTTCATGTGGCAGCTGAAGCGCGCTCCCCAGCCGCGCGCCACCACGTTGCAGTTCGCGTCGCTCAACTTCGACGTCTCCGTCCAGGAGATGTTCTGCACCTGGTGGGCGGGCGGCACCCTCGTGCTTCCCACCGGAGGACTGCGCCAGGACATCCCCGCGCTGCTCGACTTCATGCAGCAGCAGCGCGTCGAGCGGCTCTTCCTGCCCTTCGCCGCCCTTCAGGCCATCGCCGACGCTGTCTCGCATGGCGCCACCCTGCCCTCCGCGCTGCGGGAAGTGGTGACGGCGGGTGAGCAACTCCAGGTGAGCGACACCGTCGCAGCGTTCTTCGCGAAGCTGCCGGGCAGCGTCCTGGAGAACCAGTACGGTCCTTCCGAGGCGCACGTCGTCTCCGCCTTCCGACTCCAGGGCACTCCCACGTCCTGGCCCCGGCTTCCGTCCATCGGCGGGCCGGTCGGCCACACGCGGCTCTACGTCCTGGATGCACTCGGACATCCGGTGCCCATCGGCGTCTCGGGAGAGCTGTACATCGGTGGCACCCACCTGGCGCACGGCTACCTGTCACAGCCAGAAGGCACCGCGAAGGCGTTCGTCCCCGACCCCTTCTCGACGGTGCCGGGCGCGCGGCTCCATCGCACCGGAGACGCGGCGCGGTGGCGCGCGGACGGCACGCTCGACTTCCTCGGGCGGCTCGACTCCCAGGTCAAGCTGCGCGGCTTCCGCGTCGAGCTGGGTGAAGTCGAGTCCGTGCTCCGCTCCGCGCCGGGGCTGAGTGATGCCGCGGTCATCGTGCGCGAGGATGTGCCGGGCGACAGGCGACTGGTCGGCTACGTCGTCGTCTCGCCCGACGCCACGCTCGACACCGAGGCCCTGCGCGCGTTCGTACTCCAGCGCCTGCCCGAGTACATGTTGCCGTCCGCGTTCGTGGCGCTGCCCGCGCTGCCCCTCACGCCCAGCGGCAAGCTCGCGCGCAAGCGCCTGCCCGTGCCCGATGCGGAGAGTCTGCGCGGAGGTGCGGCCTTCGCCGCGCCCCGCACTCCATTGGAGGAGAAGCTCGCCGCGCTCTTCGCCGACGTCCTGCACGTGCCGCGAGTGAGCGTCACCGACAACTTCTTCGCGCTCGGCGGGCACTCGCTGCTCGCCACCCAGGTCGTGTCGCGTGTGCGGTCCGCGTTCGGCGTGGAGCTGCCGCTGCGCACCGTCTTCGGCGCACCCACGGTGGTCGCCCTCGCGGCGAGCATCGACACCACGTTGATGACGTCGCGGAACCGGCAGCCGCCCGCGTTGGTTCCAGTGCCCCGCACGGGACCGCTGCCGCTGTCCTTCGCGCAGCAACGCCTCTGGTTCCTCGACCAGCTCCAGCCCGGCG
Source organism: Myxococcus sp. CA056 (assembly GCF_013336715.1). NCBI lineage: Bacteria > Pseudomonadati > Myxococcota > Myxococcia > Myxococcales > Myxococcaceae > Myxococcus > Myxococcus sp. CA056. Next base: position 219,909 of record NZ_JABUMT010000004.1, on the reverse strand, counting down.
GCGCGACGTACAACATGCCCTCCTTCGTCCGACTGGACGGAGCGCTTCATCTGTCCGCGCTCCAGCGGGCCTTCGCCGAGTTGGTGAGGCGCCACGAGGCCCTGCGCACCACGTTCCTCCAGCAGAACGACGAGCCCTTCCAGGTCGTCGCCCCGCACGCGGAGCTGCCGGTGACCGTGGTGAAGGTCCAGGGGCAGACGCCGGACGCCGTCCGCCAGGAGGTGGAGCGACTGCTGCGCGAGGAGTACCTGCGTCCGTTCAACCTCTCCACCGGCCCGCTCGTCCGCGCCCTGCTGCTGGAGACGTCCCCCACCGAGCACTTCCTCGCGCTCAACATGCACCACATCGTCTCCGACGGTTGGTCCATGGGCGTGCTCACCCAGGAGGTCGCCACCCTCTACGGGGCCTTCGCGATGGGGGCACCGTCGCCGCTTCCGCCCCTGTCCCTCCAGTACGCCGACTACGCCGTCTGGCAGCGCGACTGGCTCCAGGGCGAAGTGCTGGAGCAGCAGCTCGCATGGTGGCGCGGACGCCTGATGGGTGTGGCCACGCTGGACCTGCCGCTCGACAAGCCGCGTCCTCCCGTGCAGACCTTCACCGGTGCCCAGGTGCTCGTCACCTTGCGGCCAGAGGTCTCCAAGCGGCTCAAGACGCTGTGCCAGCGTGAAGGCATCACGCCGTTCATGGCGCTGCTCGCCGCATGGCAGTTGCTCCTGTCCCGTCACACCGGGCAGGACGACATCGCCGTCGGCTCACCCATCGCGGGTCGCCAGCGCGCGGAGCTCGAAGGGCTCATCGGCTTCTTCGTCAACACGCTCGTCTTCCGCGCGCGCATCGACACGAACGCGACGTTCCTCCAGCTCTTGCGGCAGGTGAAGGAGACCGCCCTGGGGGCCTACGCGCACCAGGACGTCCCCTTCGAGCGCCTGGTCGAGGAGTTTCAGATTCGTCGAGACCTGAGCCGCAGCCCGCTGTTCCAGGTCCTCTTCGCGCTCCAGAACACACCCGCGTCGGCCCTCCAGAAGCAGGAGCTGTCGCTCAGCCCGGTGGAGGTTGAAGCCACCGTCATCAAGTTCGAACTCGAGCTGCACTTCGTGGACGGGCCGGACGGCCTCTTCGGCGCGCTGACCTACAACACGGACCTGTTCGAGCGAGCCTCCATCGAGCGCATGACGCGGCACTTCGAGCTGCTCGTCGAAGCGGTCGTCGCCCGGCCCGACGCTCCGCTCGCTACCCACTCCATGCTGACCGTCGAGGAGCGGCGAGACGTCCTCACCAACTGGGCCTCGGCTCCCGCGCTCGTCTCGCCGGACTCCACCCTGCCCGCCGTCTTCGCCGATGTCGTCGCACGTGCGCCCGACTCCGTCGCGCTCCTCTTCGGTGACACCTCCCTCACCTACCGTCAGCTCGACGAGCGCTCCAACCAGCTCGCCTGGCACCTGCGCGCTCTCGGCGTCCGCACCGACTCCCGCGTCGCCATCGCCGTCGACCGCTCCGCCGAGCTCATCATCGCCCTCGTCGCCATCCTCAAGGCTGGCGCCGCCTACGTCCCCCTCGACACGAAGTATCCGCGCGAGCGTCTCGCTTCGATGATGGAGGACGCGCGGCCCGAGGTCCTCGTCTCCACCCGCGCATTCCTGGACAAGCTTCCCACCGACGGGCTGGCGTGTGTCCTGTTGGATGAAGTGTCGCTGGCCCACAGCCCCACCCGGGCCCTGCCTCCTTCCGCCCTCCCCGAGTCGCTCGCCTATATCGACTTCACCTCCGGCTCCACCGGCAAGCCCAAGGGCGTTGGCTGCACCCACAGCGGCGTCATCCACATCCTCGTCGGCGTCGACTACACCCGCTTCGGGCCCGAGCAGACCCACCTCCTCCTCGCTCCCATCTCCTTCGACGCCACCACGTTCGAAATCTGGGGCGCACTGCTCCACGGCGCTCGCCTCGTCGTCCTCCCTCCTCAGGCCCCCTCGCTCGAGGAGCTCTTCCAGACTGTCGCTCGACACGGCGTCACCACGCTCTGGGCCACCAGCGGTCTGTTCTCCCAGCTCGTCGAGAGTCGTCTCCCCGCGCCTCCTTCCCTCCAGCGCGTCCTCACTGGCGGCGACATCGTCTCGCCCCTTCATGTCCGACGCGCGTTGCAGGACTGGGGCGTCTCCGTCACCAACTGCTACGGCCCGACGGAAACCACCGTCTTCGCCACGACCTTCCTGGTCGCTCGGCCCGAGGACGTTGGCGCAACGGTGCCCATCGGCAAGCCCACCAACGGCACCCGCCTGCTCGTCCTCGACGCCTCGCTTCAGCCCGTCCCCATCGGCATCACCGGTGAGCTCTTCATCGGTGGTGACGGCCTGGCTCGCGGCTACGTCGGCCAGCCTTCACTCACCGCGGAGCGCTTCATCCCGGACCCGTTCTCCTCCGTCCCTGGGGCGCGCCTCTATCGCTCCGGCGACCTCGTCCGCTGGAGCCACGACGGGACGCTCGCATTCATCGGTCGCGCCGACGCGCAGGTGAAGGTGCGCGGCTTCCGCATCGAGTTGCCCGAAGTCGAAGCCGCGATGCTCGCGCATCCCTCCATCCGCGAGGCCATCGCCATCGCCCGCGAGGACGTCCCCGGCGACAAGCGCCTCGTCGGCTACTTTGTCGGCGACGACCTGGACGCCGTCTCCCTCCGAGCCTTCCTCAAGTCTCGGCTCCCTGAGTACATGGTGCCGTCGTCCCTGCTCCGCCTGGACGCGCTCCCGCTCACCGCCAACGCGAAGATTGACCGCAAGGCGCTGCCTCCTCCCGAGGCCGTGCTCTCTGCTCCCTCCTCCACCTACGTCGCGCCGCGCACGCCCACCGAGGAGCTGCTCGCATCTATCTGGGCGCAGGTCCTTCGCGTCCCACAGGTCGGCATCGAGGACGACTTCTTCGCGCTCGGCGGACATTCACTGCTCGCCACGCAGCTCGTCTCGCGCATCCGCAACACCTTCAAGGTGGAGCTGGCGCTGCGGGAGCTGTTCGAGGCCCCCACCATCGAAGCGCTGGCCCGGCGGCTCGATGCGGCGACCCTCACGGGCAAGGGCACGGTGCGGCCTCCGCTCGTCCTGGTGCCGCGCACGGGCGAGCTGCCGTTGTCCTTCGCACAGCAGCGCCTGTGGCTCATCGACCAGCTCGAGCCCGGAAGCTCCACCTACAACATTCCCCTCGCCCTGCTCCTGCAAGGGCCGCTCGAGGTGGACGCGCTCCAGGGCGCCTTCACGTCGCTCGTCGAGCGCCACGAATCCCTGCGCACCACATTCGTGACGCGCGACGGAGAGCCGCGTCAGCACATCCACGCCCCCAAGCCCATGCTTGTCACGGTGAGGGAGCTGGAGTCCCTCCCGGAAGATTCTAAGCTCGTCGAGGCCCGGCGACTGGTGAGCGAGGAGGCTTCACGGCCCTTCGACCTGGAGCACGGCCCCATCTTCCGCGTGCTCCTGCTGCGACTGGACGCACAGCGCCATGTCCTCGTCGGGACGGTCCATCACATCGCCTCCGACGGCTGGTCCACGGGAATCCTGCTCCGTGAGCTGGCGGAGCTCTATTCCGCGCACGCCACCCGGCAGCCGCCTCGGCTGGAAGCCCTCCCCGTGCAGTACGCTGACTTCGCCGCCTGGCAGCGCTCCTGGCTGCGTGACGACGCGTTGGAGCAGCAGCTCTCCTATTGGAGACAGCAGCTCTCCGGCGCGCCTCCCTTCCTGGAGCTGTCCACCGACCGGCCTCGTCCGCCAGTCCAGTCGAACCGGGGCGCCTCCTTCCCCGTGCGCCTGCCTCCCTCCGTGAACGAGCGACTCCTCGCGTTCTGCCAGCGCGAGGGCGTGACGCCTTTCATGGCGTTGCTCGCCGTCTGGCAGCTCCTCCTCTCCCGCTACTCCGGGCAGGACGACCTCTCCGTCGGCTCCCCCATCGCGGGACGCACCCGAGCGGAGACAGAGGGGCTCATCGGCTTCTTCGTGAACACCCTCGTGCTGCGCACGCAGCTCCAACCGGGACTCCGCTTCCGCGAGCTGCTCGCGCAGGTGAAACGCACCACGCTCGGCGCCTACGAGCATCAGGACGTCCCCTTCGAGAAGCTCGTCGAGGAACTCAACCCTCACCGCACCCTCAATCACTCGCCGCTGTTCCAGGTGATGCTCGTCCTGCAGAACGCACCGACGACGAGCATGGAAGTGCCTGGGAGCACGGCGGAGACGTCACCGCTGCGCCTGGAGGCTTTCGACTCGGGAGCGCCGGGCGCGAAGTTCGACCTCACCCTGACACTGGGCGAGGGACTGGAAGGCGCGCTGGGCTACCGGACGGACTTGTTCGATGAGTCCACCATCGCTCGGATGGTCGCGCACTTCGGCACTCTCCTCGACGCCGTCGTCACCACACCGGAGTTGCGGCTGAGCGAGCTGCCGATGTTGCCGACCGAGGAGCGCCGTCAGGTGCTCGTCGAGTGGAACGACACCCGCCGTGAGTTGCCCTGGACTGGCGCCTTCCACGAGCGCTTCGAGGCCCAGGCCGCTCTCACACCCGACGCTCTCGCCGTCCTCGACGACTCCTCCTCTCTCTCCTTCTCTCAGCTCAACCACCGCTCCAACCAGCTCGCCCACCTGCTGCGCGCCCGTGGTGTCGGGCCCGAAGTCCGTGTCGCCCTCTGCCTGGAGCGCTCCGTCGACTCCCTCGTCGCCCTCCTCGCCATCCTCAAGGCCGGCGCCGCCTACGTCCCTCTCGACTCCGCCTACCCTCGCGAGCGCCTGGCCTTCATGCTCCAGGACTCCGGCGCTCCCTTCGTCCTCACCCAGTCCCACCTCCTGCCTCGTCTCGACTCGGCCTCCTGCTCGGCCCTCTGCCTCGATGACGACGCCCTGCGCGCTTCTCTCGCCGCGCTCCCGGACTCCAACCCTCCTCGCGTCTCCCTTCCTCCTCATCTCGCCTACGTCATCTACACCTCAGGCTCCACCGGACGTCCCAAGGGCGTCATGGTCCACCACTCCTCCGTGGTGAATCTCCTCTCCGCCCTCTCCTCTGCCGTCTACTCCGACGTCCAGCGCCCTCTCCGCATCTCCCTCAACGCGCCCCTCTCCTTCGACGCCTCCGTCAAGCAGCTCGTCTTCCTCGCCCAGGGCCATTGCCTCTGCTTCGTCCCTCAGGCTGCTCGCGAAGACGTCCCCCTGCTCCTCTCCTGGATTCAGAAGCACCAGCTCGACGTCCTCGACTGCGCCCCTTCTCACCTCCGCCTCCTCCTCGACGAGGGCCTCGCGGAGTCCGGGCGTCACCTCCGTGTCCTCATCGGCGGTGAGGCCATCGACGACTCCCTCTGGGCCACGCTCTCGTCCTCGCCCTCCCTGAGTGCCTTCAACGTCTACGGGCCCACGGAGGCCACCGTCGACACCACCGTGCTCTCCATCCGCTCCTCTGCGCGTCCCGCACTCGGTGGGCCGCTCTCCAACGTCGCCACCTTCATCCTCGACGCCTCTCTCCAGCCCGCCCCCATCGGCGTCCCCGGAGAGCTCTTCATCGGCGGCGACGGCCTCGCTCGCGGCTACCACCGCCGCCCGGACCTCACCGCCGAGCGCTTCGTCCCCAACCCCTTCTCCTCGGTGCCGGGCGCGCGCCTCTACCGCACCGGTGACAAGGCTCGGTGGCTTGCCCATGGCCACCTCGAGTACCTCGGCCGCATCGACTTCCAGGTGAAGCTGCGCGGCTTCCGCATCGAGTTGGGCGAAGTCGAGGCCGCTCTCGAAGCGCTGGCTTCCGTCCACCACGCCGCTGCCCTCGTCCGCGAGGACGTCCCCGGCCTCAAGCGCCTCGTCGCCTACGTCACCCCGGCTTCCGTCGACACCTCCTCACTGCGCGCGGAGCTGCTGCTCAGCCTCCCCGAGTACATGGTGCCCTCGGCCTTCGTCGCCCTCGACGCTCTGCCCATCAACACCCACGGCAAGCTCGACAGGAAGGCGCTCCCGGCTCCCGACTCTGGCCCCACCGACTCCTTCCTCGCACCTCGCAACCCCACCGAGGCTCGCCTCGCCGCCATCTGGGCAGAGGTCCTCCACCTCGACTCCGTCAGCGTCTCCGACGACTTCTTCGCCCTCGGTGGCCACTCCCTCCTCGCCACCCAGGTCGTCTCTCGTGTCCGCAAGGCCTTCGACGTCGAGCTGCCTCTTCGCGCTCTCTTCGAGGCGCCAACCGTTGCTGCGCTCGCGGCTCGTGTCGATGCCGTAGGCCACGGGGACCTGTCGCTCCAGCTGCCTCCGCTCGTGGCAGTGCCTCGCACTGGACCGCTGCCGCTTTCCTTCGCGCAGCAGCGTCTATGGTTCCTCGACAGGCTCCAGCCAGGCAGTCCGTTCTACAACATCCCCTCGGCCATCCAGCTCCATGGGGGACTGAACCTCGCCGCGCTGGAGCGGGCGATTCAGGAGTTGGTGCAGCGCCATGAAGCGCTGCGCACCTCGTTCCACGTCCAGGAGGACGGAGAGGCCGTCCAGCACATCCATCCTCGGGTGGAGCTGTCCGTCCCGGTAACGGACCTGGAGGCCGTGCCCGAAGCCTCGCGTGAGACAGAAGCGCGGCGACTGGCCCAACTCGAAGCGCAGAAGCCGTTCGAGCTCTCCCAGGCCCCGCTGCTCCGTGCCTCCGTGCTTCGCCTCTCCGAGCAGCGCCACATCCTGCTCGTCACCGTCCACCACATCGTCTCGGACGGCTGGTCCAACGGCATCCTCACGCGGGAAGTCGGAGCGCTCTACGCCGCGTTTGCCCAGGGACTCCCCTCGCCGCTCGCCCCGCTGGAGCTTCAGTACGCGGACTACGCGGCGTGGCAGCGAGGCTGGCTGCGCGACGAAGCCCTCTCCAAGCAGGTGAGCTGGTGGCGAGGTCAGCTCGCCGGGGCTCCGCACGCACTGGAGCTGCCCACCGACAGGCCGCGTCCTCCCGTTCAGACGGCGAACGGCGGCACGCTCCCCATCGAGCTGGGCTCGCAGCTCACCGCTGAGTTGCGCGCGCTGTGCCTGCGTGAAGGCGTCACGCCCTTCATGGCGCTGTTGTCCGCGTTCCAGGTGTTGCTCGCTCGCTACTCGGGCCAGGACGACATCGTCGTCGGCTCACCCATCGCGAATCGGCAGCGCTCGGAGATAGAGGGCATCGTCGGCTTCTTCGTCAACACGCTCGCGCTGCGCGCACGGCTGACGGGGGAGATGACGTTCCGCGAGTTGCTGACCCAGGTGAAGGAGATGACGCTCGGCGCGTACACGCACCAGGACGTGCCCTTCGAGAAGCTCGTCGACGAGCTGAAGCCCGAGCGCGACCTGAGCCGGTCTCCGCTCTTCCAGGTCATGTTCGCTCTTCAGAACACGGGCCGCTCGGCCGGGCCGGAGGACGGTGAGGAGAAGAGTCCGCTCGAGCCGATGCAGGTGGACAGCGGCACGGCCAAGTTCGACCTGTCCCTGCTCTGCGGTGACTTCGGCGACGACATCGGCGGCCTGCTCGAGTTCAACACCGACCTGTTCGACCGAAGCACCGCGGAGCGGATGGGCGCGCATCTGGTGCGCCTGCTGAAGTCCGCGGTGAACAATCCGGGTCAGTCACTGTGGCGACTGCCCCTGCTCGACGAGCAGGAGCGTCACCAGTCCCTCGTCTCCTGGAATGACACGTCACGCGAGTCTCACGCCGTCACGACGATACACGGCCCCTTCGAGGCCCAGGCGCTCCGCACGCCCGACGCCATCTCCATCTCCGACGGCTCGCGCTCGCTCACCTACGCGGCCCTCGACGCCCGCGCCAATCAGCTTGCCCACCACCTCGCCTCTCGTGGTGTGACTCCTGGCGGCGCCGTCGGCATCTGCCTCGACAAGTCCCTCGACATGGCCGTCGCCGTCCTCGCCACCCTCAAGGCCGGTGCGTCGTACCTCCCGCTCGACCCGAACTACCCCGCAGAGCGCCTCGCCTTCATGCTCGAGGACTCCGCGGCGCCTGTCGTCCTCTCGCACACCGCCCTGCGCGCGGTGCTTCCTTCGTCGCGAGCACGACTCGTTCTGCTGGATGAGCAGGCCGAGTCGCTGGCGGCACTGCCCGAGCACGCGCCAGACGTCTCCGTCTCGCCCGAGTCTCCGGCGTACATCATCTACACCTCCGGCAGCACCGGACGGCCCAAGGGCGTCGCGCTGCCACACCGCGCGCTGAGCCACTTGCTGACGTGGCAGTTGCGCCAGTCCGAAAAGCCGTCGGCCACGACGCTCCAGTTCGCGTCGCTCAGCTTCGACGTCTCCTGCCAGGAGCTGTTCTCCACCTGGTGGGCGGGCGGCACCCTCGTGCTTCCCACCGGAGGACTGCGCCAGGACATCCCGGCGCTGCTCGACTTCATGCACCAGCAGCGAGTCGAGCGGCTCTTCCTGCCCTTCGTCGCGCTCCAGGCCATCGCGGACGCCGTCTCTCACGGCGCCACCCTGCCCACCGCCCTGCGCGAAGTCGTGACGGCCGGTGAGCAGCTCCAGGTCACTCCCGCGCTCATCGCGCTGTTCGAGAAGCTGCCGGGCTGCATCCTGGAGAATCAGTACGGCCCCTCCGAGACGCACGTCGTCTCCGCCCACCGGCTCCAGGGCCCTCCCGCGTCCTGGCCCCGCCTTCCATCGATCGGCGGGCCGCTGCCGCACACCCAGCTCTTCGTGCTGGATGCGTTGGGCCAGCCGACGCCCATCGGCGTGCCGGGCGAGCTCTTCATCGGCGGCGCGCACCTGGCCCTCGGCTATGCGGGCAGGCCCGAGCTGACGGCGGAGAAATTCGTTCCCCATCCCTTCAGCACCACGCCCGGCGCTCGCGTCTACCGCACGGGTGACTCGGCGCGCTGGAAGGCGGACGGCACCGTCGAGTTCCTCGGTCGCCTCGATGGACAGGTGAAGCTGCGAGGCTTCCGCGTCGAGCTGGGTGAAGTCGAGGCCGCGCTGCGCGCAATCCCCGGCATCCGCGACGCCGCCGCGACGGTCCGTGAGGACGCCCCCGGCCTCAAGCGCCTCGTCGGCTACTTCGTCCCCGTGTCCGCATCGGAGCCCCCGAGCGCGGAGAACCTGCGGACCCTCCTGCTCCAGCACCTGCCCGAGTACATGGTGCCCACGGCCTTCGTCTCGCTGGAGACGCTCCCGCTGACGCCCAGCGGCAAGCTCGCGCGGCGCATGTTGCCCGCGCCCGACCTGGGTGCGCAGGAGCGCGAGGCCCCATTCATCGCGCCCAGGACGCCCCAGGAAGAGAAGCTTGCCAAGGTGTTCTCCAGCGTCCTGCACCTGCCACGCGTGAGCGTCACGGACAACTTCTTCGCGCTCGGTGGTCACTCGCTGCTCGCCACCCAGGTCATCTCGCGCATCCGGTCCGCCTTCGCCGTCGAGCTTCCGCTGCGCGCGCTCTTCGAGGCGCCCACCGTCGCCGCGCTCGCGGCCCGCATCGAAGACGAGGGGCTGGGAGAGACGCAGGCGCTCGCGCCGCCCATCGTCCCCGTGTCGCGCGAAGGCCTGGTGCCCCTGTCCTTCGCGCAGCTCCGGCTCTGGTTCATCGACCAGTTCCAGCCCGGCGGGGCCGCGTACCACATGCCGTCCTTCGTGCGCCTGGAAGGGCCGCTCGACACGGCGGCGCTCCAGCGTTCCTTCGACGAGCTGGTGCGGCGTCACGAGGCGCTGCGCACCACCTTCTTCCAGCAGGACGACCAGCCCTACCAGCGCATCGCCCCCCACGGCGAGCTGCCCCTGGTGCGCGTGGACCTGCGGAGCCTGGAGCCCTCCACCGCTCGCGAGGAAGTGAAGCGACTGCTCCTCGAGGAGCTGGCTCGTCCCTTCAACCTCTCCACGGGACCGCTCATCCGCGCGCAGCTCCTGGAGCTGTCGCCTACCGAGCACGTGCTCGCGCTCAACATGCACCACATCGTCTCCGACGGTTGGTCCATGGGCGTGCTCGTCCAGGAAGTCGCCGCGCTCTACGACGCCTTCGCCCACGGTAGGCCGTCACCGCTTTCGCCCCTCGCCATCCAGTACGCCGACTACGCCGTCTGGCAGCGCGACTGGTTCCAGGGTGCGGTGCTCGAACGGCAGCTCACCTTCTGGCGCAACCAGCTCTCCGGCGGCGTGCCACTGGAGCTGGCCACCGACAAGCCGCGTCCTCCGGTCATGACCTCGCGCGGCGGCAACGTCGGCGTGTTCCTGCCCGCCTCCACCGCCGAGAAGCTCAAGGCGCTGTGCCAGCAGGAGGGCGCCACGCCGTTCATGGCGCTGCTCGCCGCGTGGCAGTTGCTCCTCTCGCGCTACTCAGGCCAGGACGACCTCACCGTCGGTTCGCCCATCGCGGGTCGCCAGCGCGCGGAGCTCGAAGGCCTCATCGGATTCTTCGTCAACACGCTGGTCTTCCGGGCGCGCATCGACGGACAGGCTTCGTTCCAGCACCTGTTGCGACAGGTGAAGGAGACCGCGCTCGGCGCCTACGCTCATCAGGACGTACCCTTCGAGCGACTGGTCGAGGTGCTCCAGCCGGCCCGTGACTTGAGCCGCAGCCCGCTGTTCCAGGTCCTCTTCTCCCTCCAGAACACGCCCGCCTCCGCCATCCAGAAGCAGGCGCTGACCATCAGCCCCGTGGACGTCGACGGCGTCACGTCCAAGTTCGAGCTCAACCTCAACCTCGTGGAGCTGCCGGAGGGCTACGCGGGCTCGCTCGGCTACAACTCAGACCTGTTCGAGCACGCCACCGTCGAGCGACTCGCCCTTCACTACACCACGCTCGTCGAAGCACTCGTCTCGCGGCCCCAAATCCCCGTCGCGTCCTGCTCGCTGCTCACCGAGCAGGAGCAGCGGCAGGTTCTGCTCGATTGGAACGAGACGGGCACGGACGTCGCCACCGAACCCTTCGTCCATCGACTCGTCGAGCAGCAGGCCCGCCTCACGCCCGAGGCCCTCGCCGTCCTCTCCGATGACGAAGCGCTCTCCTTCACACAGCTCAACCAGCGCGCCGACCAGCTCGCCCGGGTGCTGTGCTCGCGAGGGGTGCGCCCTGGCGACTTCGTTGCGCTGCTCACGCATCGCACGCCCCAGCTCCCCGTCGCCCTGCTCGCCATCCTCAAGGCGGGTGCCGCCTACCTCCCGCTGTCTCCCGACTACCCGCGTGAGCGCCTCGCGTTCATGCTGCGCGACAGCGGGGCTCGCCTCGTGCTGTCCCAGGAGGCGCTCGTCTCGCTCCTGCCCGACGGACTCGACATCCTCTGCCTCGACTCCGCCTCGCACGCGGAGGAGCTCGCGCGCACACCGTCTGAGCCTCTCCTGTCGAAGCCGGAGCCCGACGCTCCCGCATACGTCATCTACACCTCGGGCTCCACGGGACAGCCCAAGGGCGTGCTCATTCCCCACCGCGCGCTCGCCAATCACATGGCCTGGTTCCTCCAGGTCTTCCCGCTCACCGCGCGGGACAGGGTGCTGCTCAAGACGCCGCTCGCCTTCGACGCGTCCGTCTGGGAGTGCTGGGCTCCGCTCCTCGCGGGTGCGCCGCTCGTACTCGCGCCCACTGACGCCCACCGCGATGCGGCGCTGCTGCTCGACTGCGTCGTCCGGCAGGGCATCACCGTCCTCCAACTCGTCCCGTCCCTGCTGCGCTTCGTCCTCGACGAGCCCTCACTGGCTCGCGCCACGTCCCTGAGGTGGCTGTTCTGCGGAGGTGAGGCGCTCTCCGCCTCGCTCGCGTCCCTCGCCCGCGAGCGGCTCCCTCAGGCGCGGCTCGTCAATCTCTACGGCCCCACCGAAGTCACCATCGATTCGACCTACACCGTCGTCGATGCCGTCACGTCGGGCGTCTCCATTCCCATCGGTCGTCCCGTCGCCAACACACGCGCCTATGTGCTCGACGACACCCTGCGGCCCGTCCCGCCGGGTGTCCCAGGGGAGCTGTACCTGGGCGGTGCGCAGGTGGCCCTGGGCTACCTCGGCAGGCCCGCGCTCACCGCGGAGCGCTTCATCCCGGACCCTTTCGCCGCCACGCCTGGAGCGCGCCTGTACCGCACCGGTGACAAGGTCCGGTGGCTCGCGGAAGGGCGACTGGAGTACCTGGGCCGCACCGACTTCCAGGTGAAGCTGCGCGGTCTGCGCATCGAGCTGGGCGAGATTGAAGCCGCCCTCCGCGCGCAACCGGGCGTGCGTGACAGCATCGTCCTCGTGCGCGAGGACGTCCCTGGCCAGCACCGCCTCGTCGCCTATCTCGTCTCCGCGCCGCTCGATACGGACACGCTGCTCGCCTCACTGCGCGAGCGGCTGCCCGAGTACATGCTGCCCACGGTCTTCATGCGCCTGGACGCGCTGCCGCTGACGCCCAACGGCAAGGTCGACCGGCAGGCCCTACCCGTCCCCGAGCAGGGCACGGAGGACAGCCTCTTCGTCGCGCCTCGCAGTGCCATCGAGGAGACGCTGTCGGCCATCTGGGCCGAAGTGCTTCAGCTCGACAAGGTCAGCGTCACCGCCAACTTCTTCTCGCTCGGCGGCCACTCCCTGCTCGCCACGCAGGTCGTCTCACGCGTGCGCAGGACTCTCGACGTGGAGCTGCCTCTCCGCACGCTGTTCGAGACCCCCACCATCGCCGCGCTCGCCACCCGCCTTGGCGAGGATGGAGGAGCGTCCCCGCGCGCCCGCGCGCCCGCCATCGTTCCCGTGCCGCGCACGGGCGACCTCCCGTTGTCCTTCGCGCAGCAGCGCCTGTGGCTCATCGACCAGCTCGAGCCCGGAAGCTCCACCTACAACATTCCCCTCGCCCTGCTCCTGCAAGGGCCGCTCGAGGTGGACGCGCTCCAGGGCGCCTTCACGTCGCTCGTCGAGCGCCACGAATCCCTGCGCACCACGTTCGTGACGCGCGACGGAGAGCCGCGTCAGCACATCCACGCCCCCAAGCCCATGCTTGTCACGGTGAGGGAGCTGGAGTCCCTCTCGGAAGATACGAAGCTCGTCGAGGCCCGGCGACTGGTGAGCGAGGAGGCTTCACGGCCCTTCGACCTGGAGCACGGCCCCATCTTCCGCGTGCTGCTGCTGCGACTGGACGCACAGCGCCATGTCCTCGTCGGGACGGTCCATCACATCGCCTCCGACGGCTGGTCCACGGGAATCCTGCTCCGTGAGCTGGCGGAGTTCTATTCCGCGCACGCCACCCGGCAGTCGCCTCGGCTGGAAGCCCTCCCCGTGCAGTACGCGGACTTCGCCGCCTGGCAACGCTCATGGCTGCGTGACGACGCGTTGGAGCAGCAGCTCTCCTATTGGAGACAGCAGCTCTCCGGCGCGCCTCCCTTCCTGGAGCTGTCCACCGACCGGCCGCGTCCGCCAGTCCAGTCGAACCGGGGCGCCTCCTTCCCCGTGCGCCTGCCTCCCTCCGTGAACGAGCGACTCCTCGCGTTCTGCCAGCGCGAGGGCGTGACGCCTTTCATGGCGCTGCTCGCCGTCTGGCAACTCCTCCTCTCCCGCTACTCCGGGCAGGACGACCTCTCCGTCGGCTCCCCCATCGCGGGACGCACCCGAGCGGAGACAGAGGGGCTCATCGGCTTCTTCGTGAACACCCTCGTGCTGCGCACGCAGCTCCTGCCGGGACTCCGCTTCCGCGAGCTGCTCGCGCAGGTGAAACGCACCACGCTCGGCGCCTACGAGCATCAGGACGTCCCCTTCGAGAAGCTCGTCGAGGAACTCAACCCTCACCGCACCCTCAGCCACTCGCCGCTGTTCCAGGTGATGCTCGCCCTGCAGAACGCACCGACGACGAGCATGGAAGTGCCTGGGAGCACGGTGGAGACGTCACCGCTGCGCCTGGAGGCTTTCGACTCGGGAGCGCAGAGCGCGAAGTTCGACCTCACGCTGACGCTGGGCGAGGGACTGGAAGGCGCGCTGGGCTACCGGACGGACTTGTTCGATGAGTCCACCATCGCCCGAATGGTCGCGCACTTCGGCACCCTCCTCGATGCCGCCATCACCACCCCCGATACCCTCGTGGGTGAGCTGCCAATGTTGCCGGCCGAGGAGCGCCGTCAGGTGCTCGTCGAGTGGAACGACACCCGCCGCGAGCTGCCCTGGTCCGGCGCCTTCCACGAGCGCTTCGAGGCCCAGGCCGCTCTCACGCCCAACGCCCTCGCCGTCCTCGACGACTCCGCCTCTCTCTCCTTTCTCCAGCTCAACCACCGCTCCAACCAGCTCGCCCACCTGCTGCGCGCCCGCGGTGTCGGGCCCGAAGTCCGTGTCGCCCTCTGCCTGGAGCGCTCCGTCGACTCCCTCGTCGCCCTCCTCGCCATCCTCAAGGCCGGCGCCGCCTACGTCCCTCTCGACCCCGCCTACCCCCGCGAGCGCCTGGTTTTCATGCTCCTGGACTCCGGCGCTCCCTTCGTCCTCACCCAGTCCCACCTCCTGCCTCGTCTCGACTCGGCCTCCTGCTCGGCCCTCTGCCTCGATGACGCCGCACTGCGCGCTTCTCTCGCCGCGCTCCCCACCTCCAATCCTCCTCGCGTCTCCCTTCCTTCCCACCTCGCCTACGTCATCTACACCTCAGGCTCCACCGGCAAGCCCAAGGGCGTGATGGTCCACCACTCCTCCGTGGTGAATCTCCTCGCCGCCCTCTCCTCTGCCGTCTACTCCGACGTCCAGCGCTCGCTCCGCATCTCCCTCAACGCTCCCCTCTCCTTCGACGCCTCCGTCCAGCAGCTCGTCTTCCTCTCCCAAGGCCACTGCCTCTGCTTCGTCCCTCAGGCTGCTCGTGAAGACGTCCCGCTGCTTCTCTCCTGGATTCAGAAGCACCAGCTCGACGTCCTCGACTGCGCCCCTTCTCACCTCCGCCTCCTCCTCGACGAGGGCCTCGCGGAGTCCGGCCGCCCCCTTCGTCTCCTCATCGGCGGCGAGGCCATCGACGACTCTCTCTGGACCGCGCTTTCCTCCGCGCCTTCGCTGAGCGCCTTCAACGTCTACGGGCCCACTGAGGCCACCGTCGACACCACCGCCCTCTCCATCCGCGCCTCTACGCGTCCCGCACTCGGTGGGCCGCTCTCCAACGTCTCCACCTTCATCCTCGACGCCTCTCTCCAGCCCGCCCCCATCGGCGTCCCTGGTGAGCTCTTCATCGGCGGCGACGGCCTCGCTCGCGGCTACCACCTCCGCCCCGACCTCACCGCCGAGCGCTTCGTCCCCAACCCCTTCTCCTCGGTGCCGGGCGCTCGCCTCTACCGCACCGGTGACAAGGCTCGCTGGCTTGCCCACGGCCACCTCGAGTACCTCGGCCGCATCGACTTCCAGGTGAAGCTGCGCGGCTTCCGCATCGAGCTGGGCGAAGTCGAGGCCGCTCTCGAAGCGCTGGCTTCCGTCCACCACGCCGCTGCCCTCGTCCGCGAGGACGTCCCCGGCCTCAAGCGCCTCGTCGCCTACGTCACCCCGGCTTCCGTCGACACCTCCTCACTGCGCGCGGAGCTGCTGCTCAGCCTCCCCGAGTACATGGTGCCCTCGGCCTTCGTCGCCCTCGACGCTCTGCCCATCAACACCCACGGCAAGCTCGACAGGAAGGCGCTCCCGGCTCCCGACTCTGGCCCCACCGACTCCTTCCTCGCACCTCGCAACCCCACCGAGGCTCGCCTCGCCGCCATCTGGGCAGAGGTCCTCCACCTCGACTCCGTCAGCGTCTCCGACGACTTCTTCGCCCTCGGTGGCCACTCCCTCCTCGCCACCCAGGTCGTCTCTCGTGTCCGCAAGGCCTTCGACGTCGAGCTTCCCCTTCGCGCTCTCTTCGAAGCGCCGACCGTCGCGGCGCTCGCGGCTCGCGTCGATGCCGTGGGTCACGGGGACCTGTCGCTCCAGCTGCCTCCGCTCGTGGCGGTGCCTCGTACCGGGCCGCTGCCGCTGTCCTTCGCGCAGCAGCGCCTGTGGTTCCTCGACAGGCTCCAGCCGGGCAGCCCTTTCTACAACATCCCCTCGGCCATCCAGCTCCATGGGGGACTGAACCTCGCCGCGCTGGAGCGGGCGATTCAGGAACTCGTGCAGCGCCATGAAGCGCTGCGCACCTCGTTCCACGTCCAGGAGGATGGAGAGGCCGTTCAGCACATCCTTCCTCGTGTGGAGCTGTCCGTCCCGGTAACGGACCTGGAGGCCGTGCCCGAAGCCTCGCGTGAGACAGAAGCGCGGCGACTGGCTCAACTCGAAGCGCAGAAGCCGTTCGAGCTCTCCCAGGCCCCGCTGCTCCGTGCTTCCGTGCTTCGCCTCTCCGAGCAGCGCCACATCCTGCTCGTCACCGTCCACCACATCGTCTCGGATGGCTGGTCCAGCGGCATCCTCACGCGGGAAGTCGGAGCGCTCTACGCCGCGTTTGCCCAGGGACTCCCCTCGCCGCTCGCGCCGCTGGAGCTTCAGTACGCGGACTACGCGGCGTGGCAGCGAGGCTGGCTGCGCGACGAAGCCCTCTCCAAGCAGGTGAGCTGGTGGCGAGGTCAGCTCGCCGGGGCTCCCCACGCACTGGAGCTGCCCACCGACAGGCCGCGTCCTCCCGTTCAGACGGCGAACGGCGGCACGCTCCCCATCGAGCTGGGCTCGCAGCTCACCGCCGAGCTGCGCGCGCTGTGCCTGCGTGAAGGCGTCACGCCCTTCATGGCTCTGCTGTCCGCATTCCAGGTGTTGCTCGCTCGCTACTCGGGCCAGGACGACATCGTCGTCGGCTCGCCCATCGCGAATCGGCAGCGCTCGGAGATAGAGGGCATCGTCGGCTTCTTCGTCAACACGCTCGCGCTGCGCGCACGGCTGACGGGGGAGATGACGTTCCGCGAGTTGCTGGCTCAGGTGAAGGAGACGACGCTCGGCGCGTACACTCACCAGGACGTGCCCTTCGAGAAGCTCGTCGACGAGCTGAAGCCCGAGCGCGACCTGAGCCGGTCTCCGCTCTTCCAGGTCATGTTCGCTCTTCAGAACACGGGCCGCTCGGCCGGGCCGCAGGACGGTGAGGAGAAGAGTCCGCTCGAGCCGATGCAGGTGGACAGCGGCACGGCCAAGTTCGACCTGTCCCTGCTCTGCGGTGACTTCGGCGACGACATCGGCGGCCTGCTCGAGTTCAACACCGACCTGTTCGACCGAAGCACCGCGGAGCGGATGGGCGCGCACCTGGTGCGCCTGCTGAAGTCCGCGGTGAACAACCCAGGCCAGTCGCTGTGGCGCCTGCCCCTGCTCGATGAGCAGGAGCGTCACCAGTCCCTCGTCTCCTGGAATGACACGTCACGCGAGTCTCACGCCGTCACGACGATACACAGCCCCTTCGAGGCCCAGGCACTCCGCACTCCCGACGCCATCGCCATCTCCGATGGCTCGCGCTCGCTCACCTACGCCGCTCTAGATGCACGCGCCAATCAGCTTGCCCACCACCTCGCCTCTCGCGGCGTGACTCCTGGCGGCGCCGTCGGCATCTGCCTCGACAAGTCTCTCGACATGGCCGTCGCCGTCCTCGCCACCCTCAAGGCCGGCGCCTTCTACGTCGCTCTCGACCCCAACTACCCCCCCGAGCGCCTCGCCTTCATGCTCGCGGACACTCGCGCCCCCGTCGTCCTCACCCACTCCCTGCTCGCCTCCGTCCTCCCCGCGAGCTCCGGTGCGCGCTTCGTCCTCGTCGACTCCGAAGCCGACGCCATCTCCCGCCAGTCCTCGCAGGCCACGGGCGTCCTCGTCTCCACCGAGGACATCGCCTACGTCATCTACACTTCCGGCTCCACGGGCGTCCCCAAGGGCATTGTCATGCCCCACCGTGCCCTCAGCTTCCTCCTCGACTGGCAGATTCGTCAGTCCCCCAATCCGCGCGCTGTCACCCTCCAGTTCGCCTCCCTCAACTTCGACGTCTCGGTTCAAGAGCTCTTCGCTTCCTGGTGGGTCGGCGCCCACGTCGTCCTGCCCACCGGAGGACTCCGCCAGGACATCCCCGCACTGCTCGACTTCATGCACCGCCAGCAGGTGGAGCGTCTCTTCCTCCCCTTCGTCGCCCTCCAGGCCATGGCGGACTCCGTCTCTCACGGCGCCACGCTTCCTTCCGCCCTTCGCGAAGTCGTCACCGCTGGCGAGCAACTCCAGGTCAACTCGACCCTCGCTTCCTTCTTCGAGAAGCTTCCGGGCAGCGTCCTCGAAAACCAGTACGGCCCCTCCGAGTCCCACGTCGTCTCCGCCTTCCGTCTCCAGGGGGCGCCTTCCTCCTGGCCTCGCCTGCCCTCCATCGGCTCGCCCGTCGCCCACACGCAGCTCTACGTCCTCGACACCCTCGGCCAGCCCGTCCCCATTGGCGTCTCGGGTGAGGTGTACGTCGGCGGCACCCACCTCGCTCACGGCTACCTCGCCCGCCCCGACATCACCGCTCAGGCCTTCGTCCCTAATCCCTTCTCCGGTGTGGAGGGCTCGCGCCTCTACCGCACAGGCGACGCGGCTCGCTGGAAGGCCGACGGCACCTTGGAGTTCCTCGGCCGCCTCGACTTCCAGGTGAAGGTCCGTGGCTTCCGCGTCGAGTTGGGCGAAGTCGAGTCCGTCCTCCGCACCGCGCCAGGAATGAGTGACGCCGCCGCAGTCGTCCGCGAGGATGTCCCCGGCGACAAGCGCCTCATCGGCTACGTCGTCCTCGCTCCCGACACCACCCTCGACTCCGAGGCCCTGCGCACCTTCCTCCTCAAGCGGCTGCCTGAGTACATGGTGCCCTCCGCCTTCCTCTCCCTGGCGGCTCTGCCCCTGACTCCCAGCGGAAAGCTTGCTCGCAAGCTGCTTCCCGCTCCTGACGCCGACACCCTGCGGGGCGACTCCTCCTTCGTCGCTCCTCGCAACCCCGACGAAGAGAAGCTCGCTTCCCTCTTCGCCACCGTCCTCCGCCTGGAGCGCGTCGGCGTCACCGACAACTTCTTCGCGCTCGGTGGCCACTCCCTCCTCGCCACCCAGGTCATCTCTCGCGTCCGCTCCTCCTTCGGCGTCGAGTTGCCCCTCCGTGCCCTCTTCGAGGCACCCACTGTCGCCTCCCTCACCGCTCGCATCCTCGCGGCCTCACAGGAGAGCAGCAGCGCGCAACCTCCCCCCATCCTCCCGGTGCCTCGCTCCGGCCCGCTGCCTCTCTCCTTCGCTCAGCAGCGCCTCTGGTTCATCGACCAGCTCCAGCCCGGCAGCTCCATCTACAACATGCCCTCCTTCGTCCGCTTGGACGGGCATCTCGACATCCACGCGCTCCAGCTCAGCCTCAATGAACTCGTTCGCCGCCACGAAGCGCTTCGCACGACCTTCATCCAGCGCGACGACCAGCCCTTGCAGGTCATCGCGCCGCATGCCGAGCTGCCCGTCACTCGCGTGGACCTCCGAGGCCGTAACGAGGAGAGCACCCGTGCGGAGGTAGAGCGCAGGCTCAAGGAGGAGTACCAGCAGCCCTTCAACCTCTCCACGGGCCCGCTCATCCGCGCTCAGGTCCTCGAGTTGAGCGACACCGAGCACGTACTCGCGCTCAACATGCACCACATCGTCTCCGACGGTTGGTCCATGGGCGTGCTCACCCAAGAAGTCGCCGCGCTCTACGACGCCTTCGCCCACGGCAAGCCGTCGCCCCTCGCGCCGCTCTCCATCCAGTACGCGGACTTCTCCGTCTGGCAGCGTGGCTGGCTCCAGGGTGCCGTGCTGGACGCGCAGATTGCGTACTGGCGCCGTCAGCTCGCGGACCTCACGGCCCTCGAACTGCCACTCGACAAGCCTCGACCCACGGTGCAGACCACGGCCGGCGGGCAGGTGTACGTCAGCGTCCCGCTCGCAACCGCGGAGAAGCTCAAGGCTCTCTGCCAGCGTGAAGGCGCAACGCCCTTCATGGCGCTGCTCGCGGCGTGGCAACTCCTGCTGTCCCGCTACTCCGGCCAGGACGACATCACCGTCGGCTCACCCATCGCGGGGCGTCACCGCTCGGAGCTCGAAGGGCTCATCGGCTTCTTCGTCAACACGCTCGTCATGCGCGCCCGCATCGACTCACAGGCGTCCTTCCCGCGATTGCTGCGGCAGGTGAAGGAGGCCTCGCTGGGCGCCTACGCTCATCAGGACATCCCCTTCGAGAGGCTCGTCGAGGAGCTCCAGCCCAGCCGCGACATGAGTCGCAGCCCGCTGTTCCAGGTGCTCTTCGTCCTCCAGAACACTCCGGCCTCCGCCATCCAGAAGACGGAGCTGACGCTCAGCCCGGTGGAGATCAGCGGAAGCACGTCGAAATTCGAGCTTCAGCTCAGCCTCGTCGAAACACCGGACGGCATCTTCGGAGGAATTGGCTACAACTCCGACCTCTTCGAGCGCTCCACCGTCGAGCGCATGGCGCGTCACTTCGAGTTGCTCGTCGAAGCCGTCGTCACCCGTCCCGACGTCCCCGTCGCCGCGCACTCCATCCTCACGGAGGCCGAGCGCCGCAACGTCCTCGTCGACTGGGCTTCATCACCGCTCGTCACCGATACCGACTCCACCCTCCCAGAGGTCTTCGCACGCGTTGTCGCGCGCTCTCCCGATAAGACCGCGCTCCTCTTCGGAGAGGACGTCCTCACCTACGGCCAGCTCGACGCCCGGTCCAACCAGCTCGCCTGGCACCTGCGCGCCCTGGGCGTCTCCACCGACTCTCGCGTCGCACTCTCGCTGGAGCGCTCCTTCGACCTCGTCGTCGCCCTGCTCGCCATCCTCAAGGCCGGCGGCGCCTACGTCCCTCTCGACGCCAGCTATCCCCGAGAGCGCCTCGCCTCCATGATGGAGGACGCACAGCCGCTGCTCCTCCTCACCTCGCGAGCCCTCGCGTCAAAGCTCCCGTCTGAGGGCCTCACCACCCTCGTCCTCGACGACGTCGACCTCTCGTCTCAGCCCACGGGGGCGCTGCCGCTCGCTGCGCTGCCCCTGTCGCTCGCCTACGTCGACTTCACGTCCGGCTCCACTGGCAGGCCCAAGGGCGTCGGCACGCCGCACTCCGCGGTCCTTCGCACCCTGGTGGGTCCCGACTACACGAGGTTCGGCCCCCAGCAGACGCACCTGCTGCTCGCGCCCATCTCCTTCGACGCCTCCACCTTCGAAATCTGGGGCGCTCTGCTTCACGGCGCGCGGCTCGTCGTCCCGCCGCCGCATGCGCTGTCCCTCGAGGAGATCGAACTCGCCGTCTCCCGTCACGGTGTCACCACCCTCTGGGCCACCAGTGGTCTGTTCTCCCAGCTCGCGGACTCCGAGCTTCCGGGCTGGAGTTCGTTGCAGCACGTCCTCACCGGCGGCGACATCGTCTCGCCAGTCCACGTCCGCAAGGCCCTCGGCGCGTGGCGCGTGCCTGTGTCCAACGCCTACGGCCCGACGGAGTCCACCGTCTTCGCGTCCGTGTTCACGGTCTCCCGGCCCGAAGACGTCGGGACGTCGCTGCCCATTGGCCGCCCCATCCACGGCACGCAGCTCTTCGTCCTCGACGCCACACTCCAGCCTGTTCCCCCTGGCGTCACGGGTGAGCTGTTCATCGGTGGTGAGGGTCTCTCACGCGGCTACCTCCTCCGCCCCGACTTCACCGCCGAGCGCTTCATCCCCAACCCCTTCAGCACCACGCCCGGAGCACGCCTCTACCGCTCCGGCGACCTGGTCCGCTGGCGCGATGACGGCGCGCTCGACTTCATCGGCCGCTCCGATGCCCAGGTGAAGCTGCGTGGTTTCCGCATCGAGCTTCCCGAAATCGAAGCCGCGCTGCTGTCTCATCCGTCCGTCACGGGGGCCCTCGCCCTGCTGCGCGAGGACACGCCGGGAGACAAGCGCCTCGCCGCCTATTTCACGTCCTCGGCTCCCATCGACTCGGCCGCCTTGCGCTCGTTCCTCAAGCTCAAACTGCCCGAGTTCATGCTGCCCTCCTTCCTCCTCCATCTGGACGCGTTCCCGCTCACCACGAACGCCAAGATCGACAGGAAGGCCCTCCCGTCTCCCGACACCTTCGCGTCCTCCGCGTCGTTCCTCGCGCCTCGCAATCCCACCGAGGAGGTGCTCGCCTCCATCTGGGCGGACGTCCTCCGTCTCGACAAGGTCAGCGTCTCCGACGACTTCTTCGAGCTTGGCGGCCACTCCCTCCTCGCCACGCAGGTCGTGTCGCGCATCCGCAGGGCCTTCGAGGTCGAGCTGCCCTTGCGTGCGCTCTTCGAGGCGCCGTCCGTGGCGGCGCTGGCCTCGCGCATCGCAGCTGCTCGGCAGGAGCACTCACGGCAAGCGCCTCCGTTGGTTCCCACGCCGCGCACCGGAGAGCTGCCGCTGTCGTTCGCGCAGCAGCGGCTCTGGCTCGTGGATCAGCTGGAGCCCGGCAGCTCCGCGTACAACATTCCCTCCGCGCTGAGGCTGCGTGGACCGCTCCACACCGCCGCGCTGGAGCGGTCCTTCACCGCGCTGCTCGAACGCCACGAATCGCTCCGCACCACGTTCCTCGCGCGTGATGGCGAGCCGATTCAGCACATCCATCCGGCCGCGCCGTTCTCACTGCCCATCGTGGAGCTGGGCATCCTGCCCGCCGAGGAACGCGAGGAGCACGCACGGCGACTCGCCGCAGAGGAGGCTCAGCGCCCGTTCGACCTCGCCCGGGGCCCCGTCCTCAGGGCGATGCTGGTGCGGCTCGCACCCGAGGAGCATGTGTTGCTGGTCACCATGCACCACGCCGTCTCGGACGGTTGGTCCATGGGGGTGCTCATCCAGGAGCTCGCGGCGCTCTATGAAGCCTTCGCCACGGGCGGAGACGCTCGACTGCCCGCGCTCCCCATCCAGTACGCGGACTTCGCGGCCTGGCAGCGCTCCTGGCTGAAGGGTGACGTGCTGGAGCAGCAGCTCGGGTACTGGCGTCGTCAGCTCGGAGCGCTTCCTCCGCTGCTGGAGCTGCCGACGGACAAGCCCCGTCCTCCCGTGCGCAATCCTCGTGGGGCTTCGCGCCCCGTGCGGCTGTCGAAGGAGCTCACGGAGCGCCTGATGACGCTCTGCCGCCAGGAAGGGGCCACGCCGTTCATGGCGCTGCTCGCCGCCTGGCAGGTGTTGCTCGCTCGCTACTCCGGACAGGACGACATCGCCGTCGGGTCGCCCATCGCGGGGCGCACCCGGACGGAGACCGAGGGCCTCATCGGCTTCTTCGTGAACACCCTCGTGCTTCGCACGCAGGTCCGCCCCGGGCTGCGCTTCCGGGAGTTGCTGGCCCAGGTCCGCGCCACCACGCTGGCCGCCTATGAGCACCAGGATGTTCCCTTCGAGAAGCTCGTCGAAGAGCTGAAGCCTCAGCGCAGCTTGAGCCACACGCCGCTCTTCCAGGTGATGCTGTCGCTCCAGAACCTCCCGGTGGCGAACCGCACCGTGGAGAGCACCTCCACGGACAGCTCTCCGCTGCACCTGGAGTCATTCGCGCAGGAGCTTCAGGTCACGAAGTTCGACCTGACGCTGACCCTGTCACAGACGCCGGAAGGCCTGGCCGGTGGGCTCAGCTACCGGGTGGACCTCTTCGAGGAGGCCACCATCACGCGCTGGGTGGAACACCTGAACACCCTGCTGGAAGCCGCCATCACCACTCCCGATACCCTTGTGGGTGAGCTGCCGATGTTGCCGGCCGAGGAGCGCCGTCAGGTGCTCGTCGAGTGGAACAACACCCGCCGCGAGCTGCCCTGGACTGGCGCCTTCCACGAGCGCTTCGAGGCCCAGGCCGCTCTCACGCCCGACGCCCTCGCCGTCCTCGACGACTCCTCCTCTCTCTCCTTCTCTCAGCTCAACCAGCGCTCGAACCAGCTCGCTCACCTGCTGCGCGCCCGTGGTGTCGGGCCCGAAGTCCGCGTCGCCCTCTGCCTGGAGCGCTCCGTCGACTCCCTCGTCGCCCTCCTCGCCATCCTCAAGGCCGGCGCCGCCTACGTCCCTCTCGACTCCGCCTACCCTCGCGAGCGCCTGGCTTTCATGCTCCAGGACTCCGGCGCTCCCTTCGTCCTCACCCAGTCCCACCTCCTGCCTCGTCTCGACTCGGCCTCCTGCTCGGCCCTCTGCCTCGATGACGACGCACTGCGCGCTTCTCTCGCCGCGCTCCCCGACTCCAATCCTCCTCGCGTCACCCTTCCTTCTCACCTCGCCTACGTCATCTACACCTCAGGCTCCACCGGCAGGCCCAAGGGCGTCATGGTCCACCACTCCTCCGTGGTGAATCTCCTCTCCGCCCTCTCCTCTGCCGTCTACTCCGACGTCCAGCGCCCCCTCCGCATCTCCCTCAACGCTCCTCTCTCCTTCGACGCCTCCGTCAAGCAGCTCGTCTTCCTCGCCGAGGGCCACTGCCTCTGCTTCGTCCCTCAGGCTGCTCGTGAAGACGTCCCCCTGCTCCTCTCCTGGATTCAGAAGCACCAGCTCGACGTCCTCGACTGCGCCCCTTCTCACCTCCGCCTCCTCCTCGACGAGGGCCTCGCGGAGTCCGGGCGTCACCTCCGTGTCCTCATCGGCGGTGAGGCCATCGACGACTCCCTCTGGGCCGCGCTCTCGTCCTCGCCCTCGCTGAGCGCCTTCAACGTCTACGGGCCCACTGAGGCCACCGTCGACACCACCGCGCTCTCCATCCGCTCCTCTGCGCGTCCCGCACTCGGTGGGCCGCTCTCCAACGTCTCCACCTTCATCCTCGACGCCTCTCTCCAGCCCGCTCCCATTGGCGTCCCTGGAGAGCTCTTCATCGGCGGCGATGGCCTGGCTCGCGGCTACCACCTCCGCCCGGACCTCACCGCCGAGCGCTTCGTCCCCAATCCCTTCTCCTCGGTGCCGGGTGCTCGCCTCTACCGCACCGGTGACAAGGCTCGCTGGCTTGCCCACGGCCACCTCGAGTATCTCGGCCGCATCGACTTCCAGGTGAAGCTGCGCGGCTTCCGCATCGAGTTGGGCGAAGTCGAGGCCGCTCTCGAAGCGCTGGCTTCCGTCCACCACGCCGCCGCCCTCGTCCGCGAGGACGTCCCCGGCCTCAAGCGCCTCGTCGCCTACGTCACCCCAGCCTCCGTCGACACCTCCTCACTGCGCGCGGAGCTGCTCCTCAGCCTCCCCGAGTACATGGTGCCCTCGGCCTTCGTCGCCCTGGACGCCCTGCCCATCAACACCCACGGCAAGCTCGACAGGAAGGCCCTCCCGGCTCCCGACTCCAGCCCCACCGACTCCTTCCTCGCGCCTCGCAATCCCACCGAGGCTCGCCTCGCCGCCATCTGGGCAGAGGTCCTCCACCTCGACTCCGTCAGCGTCTCCGACGACTTCTTCTCCCTTGGCGGCCACTCCCTCCTCGCCACCCAGGTCGTCTCTCGCGTCCGCAAGGCCTTCGACGTCGAGCTGCCCCTTCGCGCGCTCATCGAGGCGCCGACCGTGGGTGAGCTTGCGCTGCGGGTCGAAGCGGCCCGTGGAGAGACTCCGGTCAACACGCGGCCTCCGCTCGTGGCGGTGCCTCGCACCGGGCCTCTGCCGCTGTCCTTCGCGCAGCAGCGCCTGTGGTTCCTCGACAGGCTGGAGCCCAACAACGCCTCCTACAACATCCACTCGAGCAAGCAGCTCGATGGCGACCTGGATACCTCCGCGTTGGAGCGCGCGATTCAGGAACTCGTGCAGCGCCATGAAGCGTTGCGTACCTCCTTCCACGTGCAGGAGGACGGCACTGCGGTTCAGGTCATCCATCCACGCGCCGAGCTGTCGGTTCCCGTCACCGACCTCCGACACCTGACAGGCACGGCCCTGGACACGGAGTTCGTGCGACTGACCTCCGCCGAGGCCAAGAAGCCCTTCGATCTGACGCACTCACCCCTGCTGCGAGCATCCCTGCTGCGAGTGACCGAGCAAAGCCATGTGCTCCTCGTCACGGTGCACCACATCGTCTCGGATGGTTGGTCCAACGGCATCTTGTTGCGCGAAGTGAGCGCGCTCTACGAGGCGTTCTCCCAGGGGCGTCCGTCCCCGCTCGCGCCGTTGGAGTTCCAGTACGCGGACTACGCGCTGTGGCAGCGCGGCTGGCTGCGCGACGAGGCACTGGAGCAACAGCTCTCCTGGTGGCGGCAGCAGCTCGCAGGCGCACCTCATGCGCTCGAACTGCCGACCGACCGGCCGCGCCCGCCCGTGCAGACCCACGTCGGCGCGTCGCTCCCGGTGCACCTGAGCACCGAGGTGACAGAGGCGCTGCGTGCACTGTGCAAGCGCGAAGGCGTCACACCTTTCATGGTTCTGCTCGCCGCGTTCCACACGTTGCTGGCGCGGTACTCGGGGCAGGACGACTTCGTCGTCGGCTCGCCCATCGCGAACCGGCAGCAAACGGAGCTGGAAGGCATCGTCGGCTTCTTCGCCAACACGCTCGCGCTGCGCGCACGGCTGACGGGGGCGATGACGTTCCGTGAGCTGCTGGCTCAGCTCAAGGAGACGACGCTCGGTGCCTATGCGCACCAGGACGTGCCCTTCGAGAAGCTCGTCGACGAGCTGAAGCCCGAGCGGGACCTGAGCCGGTCTCCGCTCTTCCAGGTGATGCTCGCCCTGCAGAACACGCCGCGGCAGCGTCGCACCGAGGCGCGCAATGAGGAGCCGGCACACGCTCCGGGTCCCGTGGAAGTCACCTACGGCAGCGCCAAGTTCGACCTGTCCCTGTTGCTCGCGGACCATGGCGATGACATCAGCGGCCTGCTCGAGTTCAACACCGACCTGTTCGATCCGGACACGGCTCGGCGAATGGGCTCGCACCTGTCGCGGCTGCTGCAATCCGCCATCAGCGACCCGAGCCAGACGTTGTGGCGACTGCCCCTGCTCGACGAGCAGGAGCGTCACCAGTTCCTCGTCTCCTGGAATGACACGTCACGCGAGTCTCACGCCGTCACGACGATGCACGGCCCCTTCGAGGCCCAGGCACTCCGCACGCCCGACGCCATCGCCATCTCCGATGGCACGCACTCGCTCACCTACGCCGCCCTCGATGCACGCGCCAATCAGCTCGCCCGCCACCTCGCTGCTCGCGGCGTGACTCCTGGCGGCGCCGTCGGCATCTGCCTCGACAAGTCCCTCGACATGGCCGTCGCCGTCCTCGCCACCCTCAAGGCCGGCGCCTTCTACGTCGCTCTCGACCCCAACTACCCCCCCGAGCGCCTCGCCTTCATGCTCGCGGACACTCGCGCCCCCGTTGTCCTCACCCACTCCCTGCTCGCCTCCGTCCTCCCCGCGAGCTCCGGTGCGCGCTTCGTCCTCGTCGACTCCGAAGCCGACGCCATCTCCCGCCAGTCCTCGCAGGCCACGGGCGTCCTCGTCTCCACCGAGGACATCGCCTACGTCATCTACACTTCCGGCTCCACGGGCGTCCCCAAGGGCATTGTCATGCCCCACCGTGCCCTCAGCTTCCTCCTCGACTGGCAGATTCGTCAGTCCCCCAACCCTCGCGCGGTGACGCTCCAGTTCGCGTCCCTCAACTTCGACGTCTCGGTTCAAGAGTTCTTCGCCTCCTGGTGGGTCGGCGCCCACGTCGTCCTGCCCACCGGGGGACTCCGCCAGGACATCCCCGCCCTGCTCGACTTCATGCACCGCCAGCAGGTGGAGCGTCTGTTCCTTCCCTTCGTCGCTCTCCAGGCCATGGCGGACTCCGTCTCTCACGGCGCCACGCTTCCTTCCGCCCTTCGCGAAGTCGTCACCGCCGGCGAGCAACTCCAGGTCAACTCCACCCTCGCTTCCTTCTTCGAGAAGCTCCCGGGCAGCGTCCTCGAAAACCAGTACGGCCCCTCCGAGGCCCACGTCGTCTCTGCCTTCCGCCTCCAGGGCGCCCCCTCCTCCTGGCCTCGCCTGCCCTCCATCGGCTCCCCCGTCGGACATACTCAGCTCTACGTCCTCGACTCCCTCGGCCAGCCCGTCCCCATTGGCGTCTCGGGTGAGGTGTACGTCGGCGGCACGCACCTCGCTCACGGCTACCTCGCCCGCCCCGACATCACCGCTCAGGCCTTCGTCCCGAATCCCTTCTCCGGTGTGGAGGGCTCGCGCCTCTACCGCACAGGCGACGCTGCTCGCTGGCGGGCTGACGGCACCTTGGAGTTCCTCGGCCGCCTCGACTTCCAGGTGAAGGTCCGTGGCTTCCGTGTCGAGCTGGGCGAAGTCGAGTCCGTCCTTCGCACCGCGCCAGGAATGCGTGACGCCGCCGCAGTCGTCCGTGAGGACGTCCCCGGCGACAAGCGCCTCATCGGCTACGTCGTCCTCGCTCCCGACACCGCCCTCGACTCCGAGGCCCTGCGCACCTTCCTCCTCAAGCGGCTGCCTGAGTACATGGTGCCCTCCGCCTTCCTCTCCCTGGCGGCGCTACCCCTGACTCCCAGCGGAAAGCTTGCTCGCAAGCTGCTTCCCGCTCCTGACGCCGACTCCCTGCGGGGCGACTCCTCCTTCGTCGCTCCTCGCAACCCCGACGAAGAGAAGCTCGCTTCCCTCTTCGCCACCGTCCTCCGCCTGGAGCGCGTCGGCGTCACCGACAACTTCTTCGCGCTCGGTGGCCACTCCCTCCTCGCCACCCAGGTCATCTCTCGCGTCCGCTCCTCCTTCGGCGTCGAGCTCCCCCTTCGTGCCCTCTTCGAGGCACCCACTGTCGCCTCCCTCACCACTCGCATCCTCGCGGCCTCGCAGGAGAGCCTCAGCGCTCAACCGCCCCCCATCCTCCCGGTGCCTCGCTCCGGCCCGCTGCCTCTTTCTTTCGCTCAGCAGCGGCTCTGGTTCATCGACCAGCTCCAGCCCGGCAGCTCCATCTACAACATGCCCTCCTTCGTCCGGCTGGACGGGCACCTCGACATCCACGCGCTCCAGCTCAGCTTCGATGAACTCGTCCACCGTCACGAAGCGCTCCGCACCACGTTCTTCGAGCTGGATGGGCAACCCTTCCAGCGCATCTCTCCCGTGGGCGAACTCCCGATGGTGCGCGTGGACCTCCGAGGCCTCGACGCGGAGACGTCTCACAGCGAGGTCCAGCGCAGACTGAAAGAGGAGTACCAGCGGCCCTTCGACCTCTCCACGGGCCCGCTCATCCGCGCGCAGGTCCTCGAGTTGCGCGACACGGAGCATGTGCTCGCGCTCAACATGCACCACATCGTCTCCGATGGTTGGTCCATGGGCGTGCTCACCCAGGAGGTCGCCGCGCTCTACGACGCCTTCGCCCATGGCAGGCCGTCGCCCCTCGCGCCGCTCTCCATCCAGTACGCCGACTACGCCGTCTGGCAGCGTGACTGGCTCCAGGGTGCCGTGCTGGACCAGCAGCTCTCCTACTGGCGCAATCAGCTCACCGGGACTCCCTCCTTGGAGCTGCCCATCGACAAGGCGCGACCTCCGCTCCAGACGTTCCGAGGGTCCACGCTTCCGGTCTTCCTCTCGAAGACCGTCTCGGAGCAGCTCAAGGCCCTTGGCCAGAGTGAAGGCGCAACGCCGTTCATGCTTCTGCTCGCGGCGTGGCAGCTCCTGCTCTCCCGCTACTCGGGACAGGATGACATCGCCGTCGGCTCGCCCATCGCCGGCCGCCACCGCTCGGAAGTCGAAGGGCTCATCGGATTCTTCATCAACACGCTGGTGCTGCGCGCGCGCGTCGACTCACGGGCGTCCTTCCTCCAGTTGTTGAGGCAGGTGAAGGAGTCCGCGCTGGGTGCCTATGCCCATCAGGACATTCCGTTCGAGCGACTCGTCGAGGAGCTTCAGCCCGCGCGTGACATGAGCCGCAGCCCGCTGTTCCAGGCGCTCTTCGTCCTCCAGAACACGCCCGAGTCCGCCGTCCAGAAGTCGGAGCTGACGCTCAGTCCGGTGGACCTGGGCAGCGTGGCGGTCACCGCCAAGTTCGAGCTTCAGTTGAACCTGACGGAGACGTCTGAAGGAGTCTTCGGTGGTCTGGGCTACAACTCCGACCTCTTCGAGCGCTCCACCATCGAGCGGATGGCTCGACACTTCGAGTTGCTCGTCGAAGCTCTCGTGGCGCGCCCCGACGTCCCGGTCCGCGCTCACGGAATGCTGACCATCGAGGAGCGGCACAACCTCCTCGTGGATTGGGCCACCGCTCCCGCGCACGTCTCGCCCGAGTCCACCCTGCCCGCCGTCTTCGCCGACGTCGTCGCACGTGCGCCCGACTCCGTCGCGCTCCTTTTCGGTGACACCTCCCTCACCTACCGTCAGCTCGACGAGCGCTCCAACCAGCTCGCCTGGCACCTGCGCTCCCTCGGCGTCCGCACCGACTCCCGCGTCGCCATCGCCATCGAGCGCTCCGCCGAACTCATCATCGCCCTCGTCGCCATCCTCAAGGCTGGCGCCGCCTACGTCCCCCTCGACACCCAATATCCGCGCGAGCGCATTGCATTCATGCTCGAGGACGCTCAGCCCCAGGTCCTCATCTCCACGCGGGCCGTCCTCGACAAGGTGCCCGCCGATGGCCTGACGTGCGTCCTCCTGGATGAGGTGTCGCTGACCAACAGCCCCACCGAAGCCCTGCCGTCGTCCGCGCTTCCCGAGTCGCTCGCCTATATCGACTTCACCTCCGGCTCCACCGGCAAGCCCAAAGGCGTTGGCTGCACCCACAGCGGCGTCATCCACACCCTCATCGGCGTCGACTTCACCCACCTCGGGCCCGAGCAGACCCACCTCCTCCTCGCTCCCATCTCCTTCGACGCCACCACCTTCGAAATCTGGGGCGCACTGCTCCACGGCGCGCGCCTCGTCGTCCTCCCGCCTCAGGCGCCCTCGCTCGAAGAGCTCTTCCAGACCGTCGCCCGCCATGGCGTCACCACGCTCTGGGCCACCAGTGGTCTGTTCTCCCAGCTCGTCGAGAGTCGCCTCCCCGCGCCTCCTTCACTCCAGCGCGTCCTCACTGGTGGCGACATCGTCTCGCCTCTCCATGTCCGACGCGCGTTGCAGGACTGGGGCATCTCCGTCACCAACTGCTACGGCCCGACCGAATCCACCGTCTTCGCCACGACCTTCCTGGTCGCTCGGCCCGAGGACGTTGGGGCAACGGTGCCCATCGGCAAGCCCACCAACGGCACCCGCCTGCTCGTCCTCGACTCCTCGCTTCAGCCCGTCCCCATCGGCATCACCGGTGAGCTCTTCATCGGTGGTGACGGCCTGGCTCGCGGCTACGTCGGCCAGCCTTCACTCACCGCGGAGCGCTTCATCCCGGACCCGTTCTCCTCCGTCCCTGGGGCGCGCCTCTATCGCTCCGGCGACCTCGTCCGCTGGAGCCACGACGGGACGCTCGCCTTCATCGGTCGCGCCGACGCGCAGGTGAAGGTGCGCGGCTTCCGCATCGAGTTGCCCGAAGTCGAAGCCGCGATGCTCACGCATCCATCCATCCGCGAGGCCATCGCCATCGCTCGCGAGGACGTCCCCGGCGACAAGCGGCTCGTCGGCTACTTCGTCGGCGACGACCTGGACGCCGTCTCCCTCCGAGCCTTCCTCAAGTCTCGGCTTCCTGAGTACATGGTGCCGTCGTCCCTGCTCCGCCTCGACGCGCTCCCTCTCACCTCCAACGCGAAGATTGACCGCAAGGCACTGCCTCCTCCCGAGGCCGTGCTCTCTGCTCCCTCCTCCACCTACGTCGCGCCGCGCACGCTCACCGAGGAGCTGCTCGCCTCCATCTGGGCGCAGGTCCTTCGCGTCCCACAGGTCGGTATCGAGGACGACTTCTTCGAACTCGGCGGCCACTCACTCCTCGCCATCAAGCTGATGGCGCGGATTCGCGAGCGCACAGGAGTCTCGCTCCCCGTCACCGCGCTCTTCCAGGGCTCCAGCATCGAGCGTCTGGCGCCATTCCTGGAGCAGCAGCAGGACGGCACGCGCGCCACGCCGAACCTCGTGCGCCTCGACTCGGGCACCTCCACCGAGCGCCCGTTGTTCCTGGTCCACGGAGGCGGCGGCAGCGCGCTGGGCTACACGGAGCTCGTTCGTCAACTCGCTCCAAGCCGGCCCATTCACGGCCTCTCCGCGAGCGGCATCGATGGAGGCGAGCTTCCTCCCGCGTCCGTCGCGATTCTCGCGCGGGACTACCTCTCGCAGCTTCGCGCCGTACAACCCCATGGCCCCTACCTGCTCGCGGGCTGGTCCTTCGGCGGGCTCGTCGCCTATGAGATGGCGCGTCGGCTCCAGGCATCAGGCGAGCAGGTGGAGCTGCTGGCGATGATCGACAGCCATGCTCCCAAGCCGGAGCCGCGTCCGACACCGGATGCACTGTCGCAGCTCGCGGCCTTCGGACAGGTGCTCGGCCTGCCGTGGCGAGACCTCCCGGTGGACCCGGAGCGACTGGCCCGCCTCGAAGGCCGGGAGCGGCTCGCCTATCTGCTGGAGCTGACCCGCCGCGCCTCCACGCACACCATCGACCTGGACGTCGACGCGGCGGAGCGTCTCTTCGCGCTCTACCAACGATTGAGCGAAGCCCAGCGTGGCTATGTGCCCACGGGCGCGCCGTATGAGGGGACCACCGTGCTCATCAAGGCCGCGACGCCGCTCCCCGGGCTCACCGTGACGGCGGACCTGGGCTGGGGCCCGTGGCTGGCCACCGCGCCGACGGTGCATGAGTCACCGGGAGACCACTACACGATGCTGCGCGCGCCCCACGTCACCACGCTGGCCGAGCTGTTCGCTCGCCTGCTCGCCGCGCTGAAGCGAGACGCAGCTTGATGTACGCGCGATGCGCGGTCCCCCACGTCGGGGCTGCTATCGTCAGCAGGCCCGCTCCCGGAGTGGATGCTCCGGGGCGGCGGGCCCCGAGGGAGCACGCATCGTGATTGTCAGCATCGATGACCTGCGCCAGCGAGCACGACGCCGGTTGCCCCGAACCGTCTTCGACTACGTGGAGGGCGCCGCCGACGACGGTTTCACCTCCGGCGCCAACCGACGCGGCTTCGACCGCTATCTCTTCCGAGCGCGGGCCCTGGTGGACGTGAGCGCGGTGGACCACTCCACCACGCTGCTTGGAGAGAAGCTGGCCACCCCCATCATCCTGGGACCCACGGGGCTCGCGGGGCTGCTCGCGCCTCGGGGCGAAGAGCTGGCCGCGAAGGCCGCGGCGAGCCGAGGCACCGTCTTCACCCTCAGCACCATGTCCATCGGAACCCTGGAGGAAGTGGCCGCCGCGGCGCCCTCCCCACTCTGGTTCCAGCTCTACGTCTGGAAGGACCGGAGCGTCACGCGTGCGTTGGTGGAGCGCGCGAAGGCGGCGGGTTATCGCGCGCTGTGCCTCACGGTGGATGTGCCCGTCATGGGCAACCGGGAGCAGGACCGGCGCAATGGCTTCACCCTGCCTCCTCGCGTCCAGTTCTCCAACGTGATGGACGTGCTGCGCCACCTGGGTTGGGTGCTGCGCATGTCAAAGAGCCCGCGAGCCACCTTCGGCAACTTCGTGGACCATCCCTCGCTGACCCGCACCGACGCGGTGGGTGTCGCGCGCTTCACCAACAGCCAGTTCGACCCTTCGGTGACGTGGAAGGACGTGGAGTGGCTTCGCTCCATCTGGACCGGCCCGCTCGTGCTCAAGGGCATCACCTGCGCGGAGGATGCGCGACAGGCCGTCTCGCTGGGTGTCGAGGCCCTCATCGTCTCGAACCACGGAGGCCGGCAGCTCGACTTCCTCCCGGGCGCCATCGACGTACTTCCGGAGGTGGTGGACGCGGTCGAGGGCCGAGCGGAGGTCATCCTCGACGGGGGCATCCGCCGAGGCTCCGACGTGGTGAAGGCTGTCGCCATGGGCGCACGCGCCTGCATGGTGGGTCGACCGTTCCTCTACGGGCTGGCGGCGGACGGGCAGGCGGGCGTGGAGCTGTCGCTGGACATCCTCACCTCGGAGATTGACCGGACGCTCGCGCTGCTGGGTCGTCCGCGGCTCCGTGAGCTGGAGCGCTCCGCGCTGCGTGTCGATACCCCCGCGACCCTGGAACCCACCGCGTCCTCGCACCGACTGGAGACTTCCACCGTCACGAGGCGGGCGAGTGGGACAAGCGACACCTGAGTACCCCTCGGGACAGGGAGGTCAGGTTGACGGCGCGAGGTGACAGCCGTTAGCTTGCCGTTCCGTGTTGACGCCTTCCACTCCGATGGCCGCGCTGTTCCGCCGCTGCTGTCGGTCGTGTGCCTGTTGTGCCCTCTCGGGCCTGGGCTGTTGAAGCGCGCGCCGGAAGCCTCCTGATTCCCTCCGCGCCTCGCCTGGCCCCACCTCCGTCCCGAGGTCTGGGTCTGCTCCGCTGTTTCCCGCTCACCGCTTCCCGACGCTCCCTCATGCACCTCATCTCCACCCAGCCAGTCGCGACGCAGCAGGCGCCCCACGGGGCCCGCTGTGCGTGCTGTCTGGCGTGTGCGTGTGAGGTGTGTCCGCCGACAGGCGGGCCCCGAGCCTCGAGGAGCGGATAGCGGTTCCATCCCTTCTCCCCTGCTCGCGCGGCCCGCCCTCGAAAGAGGCGCGGGCCGTCTGCTTTTCAGCCCCTGGAGTCCACCGTGTCCGTCGTGCCGTCGTCCCCCGCACTTGGAATCGCTCGCGAGCCCTCGGCCCTGCTCGCGGAAGCCGCGTCGCTCGAAGCCGCCACCACCGAGGAGATTCTCGCCTGGGTCGAGCAGCGGCTCGGCGCGCGCGCGGCCATCGCCTCGAGCTTCGGAGTGGAGGACATGGTCCTCATCGACCTGGCGCGCAAGCACGCGCCCAGCCTGCGCGTCTTCACCCTCGACACCGGTCGACTGCCGTCGGAGACCTACGAGCTCATCGAGGTCGTCCGCAATCGCTACGGCATTCCCGTGGAGACCTACTTCCCGGAGCGAGCCCGCGTCGAGGCGCTGGAGTCGACCCAGGGCTACTTCTCGTTTCGCCGGAGCCTCGACGCGCGCAAGGAGTGCTGCGCCATCCGCAAGGTGGAGCCCTTGCGTCGCGCGCTGCAGGGACTGGACGGTTGGGTGACGGGGCTGCGCCGCGAGCAGTCCGCCAACCGCACCGAGGTCGCCATCGTCGAGCACGACCGCGACCATGGCGGGCTGCTCAAGCTCAACCCCCTGGCGGCCTGGAGCCGGCAACAGGTGTGGAGCTACATCCAGGCGAACGCCGTCCCGTACAACGCCCTGCATGACCGGGGCTACCCGTCCATCGGCTGCGCGCCGTGCACGCGCGCGGTGAAGCCGTACGAGGACGAGCGCGCGGGCCGGTGGTGGTGGGAGTCACGAGAGCACAGCGAGTGCGGACTGCACCGCGTTCGGTGACGCGGACTCCCGCCATGGCGACCTCTACTCCTGTCGACTATCCCGTCTGCCTCCGGCTGGAAGGCCGCCGCGTCCTGCTGGTGGGCGGAGGCGCCGTGGCCGAAGGCCGGGCCCTGGCCCTGCTCGAAGCGGGCGCGCGGCTCCACCTGATAGCCCCTGACGTCACCGACACCCTCCAACGCCTGGCCGCCGAGGGACGTCTGGACTGGGAGCGCAGGGCCTACGCCTCCGGCGATGTACGCGGCCACGCGCTGGTGCTGGCCGCGACGGATGAGCCCGCCGTGAATCAACACCTGACGGCCGAGGCGCGTGAGCTGGGCTTGTGGGTGAACACGGCGGACGAGCCGGAGCTGTGCGACTTCACCCTGCCCTCGGTGGAGCGACGAGGCCCCATCACCGTGGCGGTCTCCACCGCCGGTCAGGCCCCCGCGCTGGCGCGCCACCTGCGCAGGGAGCTGGGGGCCCAGGTCGCGCCCCACCACGTCTGGCTGGCGAGGCTGAGTGGATGGCTGCGCCGACGGCTGCCTCGTGGTCCCCGGCGTCAGCGCCTGCTGAAGCAATTGGTGGAGGGAGAGCCTGGCGCGCTGCTCGCGCGCGGTGAGCGAGGGGCCGCGGTGGCTCGGCTTCGCTCGGAACTGAAGACCTTCAAGTCGTCTGGAGAGTTCACATGAAGGAGTCGTCGAGAGGGCGCGTGTACCTGGTGGGTGCGGGCCCTGGAGATCCAGAGCTGCTCACGCTGCGCGCGGCGCGCTTGCTGCGAGAGGCGGACACGGTGGTGCATGACCGGCTCATCCACCCCGGAGTGCTGGAGCACGCGCGTCCGCACGCCCGGCTCATCTACGTGGGCAAGGAAGGTGGGGGCGAGTCGGTACAACAGGAGGCCATCCACGCGGTGCTCATCGCCCAGGCGCGGCTCGGCCGCACCGTGGTGCGCCTCAAGGGCGGAGACCCGTTCGTCTTCGGTCGCGGCGGGGAGGAGGCCCTGGCGCTGGAGGCCGCGCGCATTCCCTACGAGGTGGTGCCCGGCATCTCCTCGGGCATCGCGGTGCCCGCCTCGGCGGGTATTCCCGTCACCCATCGGGACATGTCCGGCGAGGTGACCTTCGCCACGGCGTTCCGCGCGGGGGGAGCGCCCGACTGGGGCTTCCTCGCACGCGCCCAGACGCTGGTGCTGTTCATGGCGGGAAACCGCCTGGAGGAGACGACGGCGGCCCTGGTCACCGCGGGTCGCGCGGCCTCCACGCCCGCCGCCCTGGTGGAAGCAGGCACCTGGGAACACCAGCGCGTGGTGGAGGCCACCCTGGGCACCGTCGCCCAGGAGGCGCGCAAGGCCGGACTGGGCTCTCCCTCGCTGCTGGTGGTGGGCGAAGTCGTCGCGCTGCGCGCTCGGCTCCCTTCGCTCGCGGCGAGGAATCACACGGCGACGGGAGACTCCGTCCCCCGGTTCGCGGAGGCGGGACATGACTGACACGACCCACGCACGCTCCACGCATCTGGAGGAGCTGGAAGCGGAGAGCATCCACATCCTCCGCGAGACGGTGGCGGAGTTCGCCAACCCGGTGATGCTCTACAGCATTGGCAAGGACTCGCAGGTGCTGCTGCACCTGGCGCGCAAGGCCTTCCACCCCGCGCCCCTGCCCTTCCCGCTGCTCCATGTCGACACGACGTGGAAGTTCCGGGACATGTACGCGTTTCGCGACGCCTTCATCGCGCGACACGGTCTGCGGCTGCTCGTCCATCAGAACCACAAGGCGCTCGCCGAGGGCATCAACCCCTTCGACCACGGCAGCCAGAAGTACACGCACGCGATGAAGACACAGGCGCTGCTCGAAGCGCTCGCACTGCACGGCTTCGACGCGGCCTTCGGTGGAGCCCGCCGCGACGAGGAGAAGTCCCGCGCCAAGGAGCGCGTGTTCTCCTTCCGGGACAAGCATGGCCAGTGGGACCCGCGCCGGCAGCGGCCAGAGCTGTGGAACCTCTTCAACGGCCGCGTGGACGCGGGCGAGAGCATGCGCGTCTTCCCCCTGTCCAACTGGACGGAGCTGGACGTTTGGCACTACGTCCTGCGCGAGAAAATCCCGGTGGTGCCGCTCTACTTCGCCGCCGAGCGCCCCGTCATCGACCGGGGTGGCACGCTGCTGATGGTGGATGACGAACGCATGCGCCTGCGCGCCGGGGAGCGGCCCACGCTCCGGCGGGTGCGCTTCCGGACGCTCGGCTGCTACCCGCTCAGCGGAGCCATCGAGTCATCCGCCACCACGGTGGAGGCCGTCATCCACGAGATGGTCCACGCACGTCAGTCCGAGCGCCAGGGCCGACTCATCGACCACGACGAAGAAGGCTCCATG
The DNA here is from genome assembly GCF_013336715.1 of Myxococcus sp. CA056. NCBI lineage: Bacteria > Pseudomonadati > Myxococcota > Myxococcia > Myxococcales > Myxococcaceae > Myxococcus > Myxococcus sp. CA056. The sequence continues at coordinate 182,393 of NZ_JABUMT010000004.1, read as the reverse complement.
GAGCTGAAGAAGCGCGAGGGGTACTTCTGATGGACACCGCACTCCAGGCCGTTGCGCAACCCGACATCCAACGACTCCTCGACGAGCACTCCAACCGGGCGCTGCTGCGGCTCGCGGTGGTGGGCTCGGTGGACGATGGCAAGTCCACGCTCATCGGCCGACTCCTCTTCGAGTGTGACGGACTCTTCGAGGACCAGATCTCCGCGGTGCGACGTGCCAGCGCGAAGCGGGCCGCCGCCCGGACGGAGCTTCCTCCTGAGCTGCTGGCCCAGGGGCTCAAGGCCGCGGCGGGCGCGGGTGACGAGGAGGAGCTGGACTTCTCCCTCTTCACCGACGGCCTGCGCGCCGAGCGCGAGCAGGGCATCACCATCGACGTGGCGTACCGGTACCTATCCACGGCACTGCGGAAGATCATCATCGCCGACACGCCAGGACACCTTCAGTACACGCGCAACATGGCCACGGGTGCCTCCACGGCGGACGCGGGCGTCATCCTGGTGGACGCGCGACTCGGCGTCCTGCCGCAGACGCGGCGCCACGCGTACATCGCCTCGCTGCTGGGCATCCCCTACCTCGCGGTGGTGGTGAACAAGATAGACCTGGTGGGCTACGAGCGCGCGACGTTCGAGCGCATCGGCTCCGAGCTGGTGGACTTCGCGCGCACGCTGGGCTTCGAGGGCGTGCGCCTGTTCCCCGTCAGCGCCAGCCGGGGCGACAACATCACCCGCCTCAGTCCCCGCACACCCTGGCACGAGGGCGGCACGCTGCTGGGCTGGCTGGAGTCGCTCCCACACCAGCGGCGGCTCGACGGCGCGGCCTTCCGCTTCCCCGTCCAGTACGTGCTGCGGCCCCATCAGGACTACCGGGGACTCGCGGGCCAGGTGGCCTCCGGCACGGTGCGCGTGGGAGACGAGGTGCAGGTGCTGCCCTCGGGTCGCAGGACGCGCGTGGAGGCCATCGACACCTTCGACGGCGCCAAGGAGGAAGCCTCCGCGACGGACTCCGTCACACTGCTGCTCACGGACGACGTGGACGCCAGCCGAGGCGACCTGCTCGCCCACGTGGACCAGCCGCCCCTGGCGCTACAACACCTGGACGCGATGCTGGTGTGGTTCGGTGAACAGCCGCTGGACGTGACTCGCCGCTACCTGGTGAAGCAGACCACGCGCACGGCGCCCGCGCAGTTCGAGCGTGTGCTCTGGCGCAAGGAGCTGGAGACCCTCTCGGAGGTGCCCTCGGAGTCGCTGGCGCTCAACGACATCGGCCGCGTCCGGCTGGTGTGCCGCCGGCCCCTGTTGTGCGACCCGTACCAGGAGAACCGGCGCACGGGGGCCTTCATCGTCATCGACGCGCTCACCCACGACACCGTGGGCGCGGGCATGGTGCTGGGCCCCGCGGAGTCCAGTTCGCGCGCCGGTGCGTCGCTCGTCACGAGCGCCGAGCGACACGGACGGCTGGGCCAGGTCGGCGCCGTCGTCCTGCTTCCCGCCACGCCCGAGGCGGCCAGTCGCGCGTTCGCGCTGGAGCGTGAGCTGTTCAACCTGGGCCGCCATGTCGCCACCGTTCCCGGGGACGTGGAAGTGGCCCTGGCCCTGGCGCGCGCGGGCTTGTTCGCCCTGGTCTACACGGAGGCGCCCCAGGTCCGGCGTGCGCTGCGAGAGGAAGCCCATGACGCGGGCACGGGCTGGTGGGAGCTGGACGACGCGGAGGCCCCGGAGCAGTGGGCACGACGCCTCACCGCCCCACGGGAGGACGCGACGTGAGCGCCTCCTCCCCAGGCAATCTCACCCTGTCCCCGCCTCCTTTCATCGGCGCATTGCTGGGCGCGGAGAAGGGCACGTTGCTGCTGGAGCTGGTGGCGGGGCTGGACCCGACGGCGCTTCATTGGCTGAGTGGTTACGCCGCGGGCCTCGCGGCACGCCCCGGTGCGGTCTCCACGGCGGCGTCCGTCGCCATGGCTCCCACGGCGACACCCGCCGCGCCCCTCACCATCGTCTACGGCACGCAGACGGGAAACAGCCGGCTGATCGCCGAGCGACTCAAGCACCAGACGGAGAGCGCGGGCCTTCCCGTGCGCATCATCCGGGCCAGTGAGTACCCGGTGCGAGAGCTGGCGCGCGAGAAGCTGCTGGCCGTGGTCATCAGCACGCAAGGAGACGGAGACCCTCCCGACGACGCGCGTGGGTTCTGCGAGCACCTGCTGGGCAAGCGCGCTCCCCGACTGGAGGGCCTGAGCTACGCGGTGCTCGGACTCGGGGACACCAGCTATCCGAAGTTCTGCGAGGTGGGCCGGGCACTCGACGCGCGACTGGCGGAGCTGGGTGCCACGCGGCTGGTGGAGCGCGCCGACTGCGACCTGGACTTCGAGCCCATCGCCACGGGCTGGTTGGACCAGACGCTTGGTCGCGCTCGCGAGGCGCTCGAACCGCGCACGCCCGCCGTCGCCACTGTCGTCCCGCTGCGAGGCGCCACGGCGACACCCACCGTGGGCAAGGAGGCCCCCTTCTCCGCGACCGTGCTGGTCAACCAGCGCATCACCGGACGGGGCGCGCTCAAGGACGTCCGCCACGTTGAAATCTCCCTCGAAGGCTCCGACCTGGAGTACGCGCCGGGCGACGCGTTGGGGGTGTGGGCGCCCAATCCACCGGAGCTGGTGGACGCCGTCTTGAGGCAGCAGCGACTGGATGGCGCGGAGCCGGTGACGCGCGACGGGAAGACACTCCCGCTGGCGGTGTGGCTCTCGGAGGGACTGGAGCTGACGCGTCTGAGCCGGCCCTTCCTGGAGCGACACGCCACGCTCGGCGCGAGCACCGCGCTCCAGTCCGTGCTGACGCCCACGGGCGCGGAGGCCTTCCGCGCGCTGCTGAAGAGTCATCAGGTCATCGACGTGCTTCGCCAGCACCCCGCGCCGTGGAGCGCGAAGGAACTGGTCCTCTCGTTGCGCAAGCAGACGCCCCGGCTGTACTCGATTGCCTCCAGTCCCAAGCGCGTGGGCGAGGAGGCGCACCTCACGGTGGCGGTGGTCGACTACACGGCCTTTGGCGAGCGCCACCTCGGCGCCGCGTCGTCCCATCTGTCCACGCGAGGGGCGGACGCGGACTCGGTGCGGGTCTTCGTGGAGCGCAACGAGCGCTTCCGGCTGCCGGAGGACACGGACCGGGACGTGGTGATGATTGGCCCCGGCACGGGCGTGGCGCCCTTCCGGGCCTTCGTGCAGGAGCGCGCGGAGGTCGGCGCGCGCGGACGCAACTGGCTGTTCTTCGGAGAGCAGCACTTCCGCAGCCAGTTCCTCTACCAGTCGGAGTGGCAGGAGGCGTTGAAGAAGAAGACGCTCCACAAGCTCTCGCTCGCCTTCTCCCGCGACACGGCGGCGAAGGTCTACGTCCAGCACCGGCTGCGCGAGGCGGGCAAGGAGCTCTACACCTGGCTGGAAGGCGGCGCCCACCTCTACGTGTGCGGCGATGCCCAGCGCATGGCACCGGATGTCCACGCGGCCCTGGTGGACGTCATCGCCGAGCATGGTGGCCGCGGCCGAGAGGACGCCGAGGACTGGCTCAAGACACTGCGTGACGAGCGGCGCTACCTGCGTGACGTCTACTGAATCCTTCTGACTGTGAGCAATGACATGAGCACCCAGCCCAAGCCCCTCTCCGAAGTGGAGCACATCAAGGCGAACAGCCGCCTTCTGCGCGGAACGCTGGCGGAGAGCCTGGCGGACCCGGTGACGGGCGCCATCTCCACGCCGGACGCCAGCCTCATCAAGTTCCACGGCAGCTACCAGCAGGATGACCGGGACCTCCGCGAGGAGCGTCGCCAGCAGAAGCTGGAGCCGGACTACAGCTTCATGCTGCGCACCCGGCTGCCCGGGGGCGTCTGCACCGCCGCGCAGTGGCTCGTCATGGACGGGCTGGCGCGTGAGCACGCCAACGGCACCCTGCGCATCACCACGCGGCAGGCCTTCCAACTTCACGGCATCCTCAAGGGCGACCTCAAGCCGACGATTGCGCGCATCAACGCCGCCCTCATCGACACGCTGGCCGCATGCGGCGACGTCAACCGCAACGTGCTGTGCAATCCCAACCCGGTGGACACCCGCGTGCATGAAGTGGTGTACGGCTGGGCGGTGCGCCTGTCCGAGCACCTGCTGCCCAAGACTCGCGCGTACTACGAGCTCTGGTTGGACGAGGAGAAGGTGGCCGGCGGCGAGGAAGAGCCCCTGTACGGCGCCACCTACCTGCCCCGGAAGTTCAAGGCCGCCGTCGCGGTGCCGCCCGAGAACGACGTGGACCTGTTCGCGCAGGACCTGGGCTACATCGCCATCATCGAGGACGGCGTCCTCCAGGGTTTCAACGTCGCGGTGGGCGGCGGCCTGGGCGCGACCCACGGTGACGCCAACACCTTTCCCCGGCTGGCGGATGTGCTGGGCTTCGTGCCTCCCGAACAGATGCTCGCGGTGGCCGAGGAGGTGCTGAAGATTCATCGTGACTACGGAGACCGGGGCAACCGCAAGCGCGCGCGCCTGAAGTACGTCCTGGAGGACCGGGGCGTCGCCTGGTTCACCGAGGAACTGGAGCGCCGCCTCGGCTTCAAGCTGGAGCCCACGCGGCCCTTCACCTTCGAGCACAACGGAGACCGCTTCGGCTGGAGGGAGGGCCACGACGGGCGCTGGCACCTGACGTTGCATCTGGACAGTGGCCGCGTGGCGGACCGGCCCGGCGCGCTCCACCTCACGGGGCTGCGCGAGATTGCCCAGGTGCATGCCGGCGACTTCCGGCTGACCCCCAATCAGAACCTCGTCATCGCGGGAGTGCCCCCGGAGTCCAAGGAGCACATCGACGCGCTCGTCCGGGCCCATGGACTGGAGAGCTTCCGGACCGCCAGTCCGCTGCGGCGCAACGCGCTCGCCTGCGTGGCCCTGCCCACGTGCGCCCTCGCCATGGCCGAGGCGGAGCGCTACCTGCCGACCTTCGTGGAGCGCGTGGAGGGCCGCCTTCAGGCACATGGCCTCCAGGACGCCAACATCCTGCTGCGCATCACCGGCTGCCCCAACGGCTGCGCGCGCCCCTACCTCGCGGAGATTGGCCTCGTGGGCAAGGCCCCCGGTCGCTACAACCTCCACCTGGGCGGGGATGCCCGGGGCCAGCGCCTCAACCGACTGGTCCGGGAGAACATCGACGAGGCGACCATCCTCTCGGTGCTGGAGCCACTGTTCGCGGCGTATGCGAGCGAGCGACAGCAGGGTGAGGGCTTCGGCGACTATCTGGTGCGGGCGGGGCACGTCCCCGCGCCTCCGTCCCGCACACCTCAGGCCGCCTGAGCGACGCGCTCACTCACGCGCCGAACCAGCCACGCTGGCGGGCCTCTTCCAGACGGCCCTCCAGGTACTCCCACAGGGCGGGGCACCCCGCCTGGATGGGGGGCGCGATGCGTGCCACCACCCGCGCGTGACTGACGCCGTTCTCCCGCCAGCTCTGTCCCTCGTTGGAGAGGTTCAGCAACACCGGCATCGCGCGGTCCACCGCGTTCGCGTAGCGGGACTCGGGAGTCTCCGCCTGCTCGAACTCCTTCCAGAGCGCGAGGAACGCAGGGCCCTGGGGCGCGGGCAACAAACCGAAGATGCGCTCCACCGCGGCCAGCTCCGCCGCCTTGCGCTCCTTCCACCCGCCCTCCACGAACGCCAGCGTGTCGCCGGTGTCGATTTCGCCCACGTCATGCACCAGCAGCATCCGGACCACGCGGTCCTGGTCAATCCCAGGCGGAGCATGGTGGGACAGGGAGAGGGCCAGCATGGCCAACTGCCAGCTGTGCTCCGCGGAGTTCTCGTAGCGAGCAAGGCCCAACGGCTTCACCTTGCGCGTGACACCCTTGAGCTTGTCCAGCTCCAGGATGAAGCCGATGACCTGTTGCATTCCGTCGCCGTGAGCCATCCCCGGATTGTTCCCCACCCCCCAGGCCCGCTCAACCCCTGAAGCGCCACCCCGAGGAATCAGGGAATGACCTTCGCGCGGCGGAAGTCATCGAAGAGGCGCAGGAACATCGCCTCGGTGTCGACGAACTCGTGGAAGCCGAAGCGCCGCGCCTTGGTGCCGTCGGCGAACATGTCGTAGTCCCACGAGAAGACGAAGTCACCGAAGCGCCAGGAGGACACGTCCTGGTAGGAGTGGCCCGCCAGCCCGTGCTTCTCCGTCATCGCCTTCCAGAGCGGCGCCTTGTCCGCCATGACGACGTCGAGCGACATCTGCAGCGGAGGCGCGACTTCCAGCCCGAAGTAGCGGGCAATCTTCGGCCACAGCTCGCTCCAGCGGAACAGGTCGCCGTTGTTGATGTTGAACGCCTGGTTCGCGCAGCGCGCATCCGTCGCCGCCCACACCGTCGCCTTCGCGAGCAGCCCCGCGTCGGTCATCTCCAGCAGCGAGTGATACGCACCGGGCTTGCCAGGGAAGCGCAGCGGCAGCCCCAGCTCCTTGGAGATGGACGCATAGACTGCAATCACCAGGGCCAGGTTCATCGGGTTGCCGAGCGCGACGCCGCCCACCACCGATGGACGCAACGCGGTCCACGTCCACGCCTTGCCCTTCTGCCGCTGCTCCAGGAAGCGCTGCTGGTCCACGTTGAACTCGGGCGGCATGTGGTCCGGGTCCGTCTCCCGAGCCGGCGTCTTGAAGGGCCCCAGGTGCGCGCCGTAGACCTTGTAGCCCTGCATGAGACTGACGTGGCGCAGGCCCGCGGCCACCGGCTCGATGGCATCCACGACGTTGACGAGCATCGCCAGGTTGGGCGCGACGAGCTCCGCCCACGTCGGCCGCTCCTGGTACGCGGCGTAGAAGATGTGCGTCACATGGCCCAGGTTCGCCAGCTTCACGCGGCAGTCTTCCGCGTCGAGCAGGTCCACCTGCACGTGCCGCACGCGCTCGGAGGACGGGCCGCCTCGCCGGGACAGGCCGATGACCTCCCAGTCACCCAGCGACTCGAGGTGCTCGATGAGGTTGCGACCGATGACACCCTGCGCGCCCACCACGAGGGCGACCTTGTTGACCGTGCTCATGACACTCCTCCTTGCAGCATTCGTTCGTTGGGAGCGCCGAGGCGGCGCTCGCGGGACTCCAGGCGCAGCGCCAGGAGGACGATGAAGATGGCGGACACCGGCACCAGCGCCGACACCCACGTGACGGCGCCCAGGCCCGGGCCGCGGTCGATGATGACGCCACCGAACCAGGCACCCAGCGCGTTGCCCAGATTGAAGGCTCCGATGTTGAGGCTCGACGCGAGGCTCTGACCGGCCCCTTCGGCCTTCTCCAGCACCCACATCTGAAGCGGCGGCACCGTGGCGAACGCCGCGGCGCCGAAGAGGCCGATGGCGATGACCGTGAGGACGCGGTCATGCAGGACGAACGTCATCCCGAACAGCACCAGCGCCAGCACCGCGAGGCTGCCGAGGATGGACGGCACCAGCCGCCGGTCCGCGAGCTTTCCGCCCACGAGGTTTCCCACCACCAGCCCACCGCCGAAGACGAGCAGGATGGGAGACACCGCCGTCGGTGAGAAGCCGCTGAGCCGCGTCAGGATGGGCGCGATGAAGGTGAACACGGTGAACACCCCGGCGAAGCCGAGCACCGTCGTCAACAGTCCCAGCAACACCGGCCGCCGGCCCAGGGCCCGCAAATCAGCGCGCCAGTCGTTCGCCTCTTGCGACGCCTCGTCACGCGGCACGAACAGCGCAATCACCGCCACGGCGAGCAGGCCAATCAGCGCCACGGCCCAGAACGTCGAGCGCCATCCGAGCGACTGCCCCAGCCACGTGCCCAGCGGCACGCCGAGGATGTTCGCCACCGTCAGGCCGGTGAACATGATGGCGATGGCCGACGCGCGCTTGTCCACCGGCACCAGGCCCGTGGCCACCACGGAGCCCACGCCGAAGAACGTGCCGTGGGAGAGCGCGGTCAACACCCGCGCGGCCATCAGCGTGCCGTAGGTGGGCGCCAGCGCGCAGCCGATGTTGCCCAGCGTGAAGATGACCATCAACCCCAGCAGCACGTGCTTGCGGGACCAGCGCCCCGTCAACACGGTCAGCACCGGGGCGCCGGCCACGACGCCCAGTGCGTAGCCGGAGATGAGCAGGCCCGCCGTGGAGATGGAGACCCCCAGGTCCGTGCCCACCTCCAGCAACAAGCCCATGATGACGAACTCCGTGACGCCGATTCCAAAGGCGCCCGCGGTCAATGCGAACAAGGCCAGCGGCATGATTCGCGGCCCTCCCGTGAAGAAGTTGGATGGGGCCTTGTATGGACGGGGCGAATTCGCTGCGGTAGAGCGACGTGCGGAATAGGACTTGTGAGTTCGGCTCACCATGGCTCGCCTGGACGTCAATCGCTTCGGAGAGATGGAAGTCTTCGTGAAGGTGGTGGAGCTGGGAGGCTTCTCCGCCGCGGCGCGAGCCTTCCGGATGACCCCCTCCGCGGTGAGCAAGCTGGTGGCCCGGCTGGAGCAGCGGTTGGGGGCTCGGCTGGTCAATCGCTCCACGCGCGCGCTCCAGCTCACGCCGGAAGGCTGCGGCTTCTATGAACGCAGCGTGCGAATCCTGGGTGAACTCGACGAGGCGGAGCGCGGTGCCGCCGCGAGCGACGAGCCCAGTGGGCGACTGCGCATCAACACCAACCCGGCCTTCGGGCGCTGCATCCTCATCCCCCTGCTCCCCGGCTTCTTCGCCCGATATCCGTCGGTGACGGTGGACCTCACGCTGACGGACAAGCTCATCGACCTGCTCGATGACCGCACGGATGTGGCCATTCGCCACGGGCAGCTCAAGGACTCCCAGCTCACCGCGCGCAGGCTCGGTGAGACGCGGATGGTCATCGTCGGCTCGCCGGACTACCTGAAGCGCCAGGGCGTGCCGAAGACTCCGGGCGAGTTGGCGTCACACAACCGGCTGGGCTTCAGCTACGCGCGCGCCATCGAGGGCTGGCCCCTGACGGAGTCCTCCTCGCAGCTCTCGCTGTCCCCGGTCGGCAACATCCAGGCGAGCGACGGTGAAGCGCTGCGACAACTGGTGCTGGCCGGAGTGGGTCTGGCACGGCTGGCGCGCTTCCAGGTGAAGGACGACCTGGACGAAGGCCGCCTCGTGGCCGTGCTGGAGGAGTACAACCCCGGCGACACGGAGGTCATCCATGCCCTCTTCCTCAGCCAGGGCGGACACCTGCCCGCGCGCGTGCGCGCCTTCGTGGACCACCTCACCACGCACGTGCGCCTGCCCTGACGGGTGACGACGCGCTCAGCTTCGCGCCAGCGCCTCGGCGAGCCTGGGCAGCACGTCTCCAGCGCTCGCTTCCACGCGAAGGTCCGCCAGCTCCACGCCACGACACTCGCCCAGGTTGAGGATGGCGATGGGCACGTGGCGCTCCGCGGCGCGGACGAGAAAGCGATAGCCGGAGTAGATGGCGAGCGACGAGCCCACCACCAGCAGCGCGTCCCCTTCTTCCAGCAAGGCGAACGCCTCCGTCACCGTGGGCGCGGGCACGTTGTCGCCGAAGAACACCACGTCCGGCTTCAGCGTCCCGCCACAGCGCACGCAAGCGGGCACCTGGAAGGACTGGAGCGCCTCCGACGACAGCTCCGCGTCACCGTCCGGCCGAAGCTCCAGCACCTGGTGGGAGAAGTCCGGGTTGAGCGCCAGCAGTCGCGCCTGCAGGTCGACACGCGCCTCCTGCGCTCCACAGTCCAGACAGCGCACGCGAGCCAGCGCGCCGTGCAACTCGATGACGCGCGAGCTGCCCGCGGCGTGGTGCAACCGGTCCACGTTCTGGGTGATGAGGCCGGGGACATGTCCACCCTGCTCCAGCGCGGCCAGCGCCCGGTGAGCGGGGTTCGGGTGGGCGGAAGCGAAGCGGGGCCAGCCGAGCAGACTCCGGGCCCAGTAGCGGGCCCGCACCTCGGGGCGCTGGAGGAACTCCCGGTGCTGGATGGGATTGCGCGCCCGGGCCCGCGTGCCCGGCCCGCGATAGTCCGGGATGCCTGACTCGGTGCTGCAACCCGCGCCGGTGAGCACCACGGTGCGCCGTCCGCGCAGCAACGAGACCAGGGCGTCCACATCCTGGGCGGCCCCGGGAACGGGCGACGTCTGCGACAGAGGGGTCATGGCGGCCTAGGTATAATGGCCTCCCCGGCGGCTTGCCCAGACTCCCTGTCGGGCCCCCACCGCGACGCCCACCTCGCGGGCCAGGCCGGCGGTCGGGCCTCTGCTCGGCGCCCGTGTTAGAGTGGGCATCAGGGGCCAGTTCCGAGGAAGTACATGTACGCGTTGGTTCTTGTCCTGTTCTTCGCCTCCCAGGCTCCGGCCTCGGCGACCGAGCAGCCCCCTTTCCACGGCGCCCCCGGGCTTCAGGCCGCGTATGAGCAGGCTGACGCGGCCTTGCGGAACGACCAGCCGGAAGAGGCGTTGCGCAACTTCCACCGCTTGCTCGCGGATGCACCCAAGCATCCCGCGACGCACTGGCTCCACGGGCGGCTGCGCCTCAAGCGGGGCCATTTCGCCGAGGCCGAGACGGCGCTGAGTCAGGCCCTCGCGCGCGGCATCGACCCGAGGCATCGCGAGGAGGTCGAAGGTCAGCTCGACGCCGTCCGACGGCACCTGTCGGCCATGGAGGAAGCGCGCCTGGGGATGTCGTCGGAGCACGGCGTGAACGCTCACGACCCGGAGTCGCTCTTCGACGCGGGGATTCGCTCCCTCGAGGCGGGCGAGGTCGAGGGTGCGCTGGCCCATGCACGGCGACTGACGGCGCTCGCGCCCTGGAATGGCGAGGGACATGCGCTGCTCGCCGTGATTCTGGAGACCCGGGGAGACAACGAGGCCGCGCGGGAAGCGGCCCGGCGAGCCCGTGAACTGGGCGCCACCCAGGGACTGCTGCGGGTCGTCGAGGAGCGGTTCGAGGACCGGCGCAGGGGGTGGCTGCTGGTGGGGATTCCCCTCGGGATGGCGCTGTTCCTGGGGTTGGGGCTGCTGCTCTCCTGGCTCGCGGGCCGAGCGTTGTCCTCGGCGCAGATGGGCCGGCTCCAGGCGAGCGACCTGCACCTGCTGCGCGAGGAGCAGACCGCGAGCGAGCGACTGGTGGACCGGATCTACATCGCGGTGCTCTGGTTCTCGTCCCTGCTGTTCTACGTCGCCGGGCCGATGATGGTGGTGCTGACCCTGGCCGTGTTCGGAGGACTGCTCCTCGCCATGGCCATGATGCCCGTCATCCCGGTGAAGCTCCTGTTCATCGTGGTGATTGCCTGCCTCGGTGGAATCATCGGCATCTTCCGGGGCTTGTTCTTCCGCGACGCCCAGCCAGACGAAGGCCGCGCGCTGAAACGCGAGGAGGCCCCGCGCCTCTTCGCCGCGCTGGAGGAAGTGGCGGACGTCGCGAAGTCGCGCAAGGTGGACCGCGTCCTCATCGACGCGGGCACGGGAATCGGCGTGAGCGAGCGAGGAGGACGGCTGAGGGTGCTGCTGGGACGTGGTGAGCGAGTCCTCCAACTGGGGCTGGGCGTCGTGCGACTGCTCACGGTCTCCGAGCTCAAGTCCATCCTCGCGCACGAGTATGGCCACTTCTCCCATGGCGAGACGCGGCTGACTCCCATCATCGGTCGCATCCAGATCCAGATGGTCCGCATGCTCCACGCCATCCAGGCGGCGGGCTGGGCCGCCATCAATCCGGTGTGGTGGTTCCTGCGCACGTACTTCTTCGTCCACCTGCGCATCACCGCCGGGCACGGACGCCGCAGGGAGCTGCTCGCGGACCGGGTGTCCGCGCTCGCCTATGGCGGCGACACCTTCGCTCGCGCGCTGACGAAGGCGGTGGAAGGCAGTGACGCGTTCAAGCGCGGCATGAGCGTGACGGTGGGGCTGCGCGCCACGGGAAGGCCCACGAAGGACCTGTTCCACACCATCGACGTGGTGGCCCGGGACACGCCGCTCGAGTTCCAGGCGTTCATGCATGCGCAGCTCTTCGCGTGCCCCGTGGACGCGTACGACACCCACCCGCCTCCGTCCGAGCGCATCGAACGCGTGGCGGGCTTCCCTGGTCACCGCCCTGTCGAAGACACGTCCGCGCTGACGCTGTTCATCGATGGCGAAGCGCTCACGGCCGAGCTGGGCAGAGAGCTACTTTCGAACCTGGAGAACACGCTGGAGGGTCAGGGCCATGAGGCCGCCCCGCCCGTGGAGGTGACGGACGAGGAGCGGGACCGCCTGGCCGCAGCCCTCACCCTGCACCATGCGGCCGTCGTCCTGGGAGAACACCAGCACCCGGTCGCCTATCCCCTGCTTCAGGAGTCGGTGGGTCGACTCGAGCAGACCGCCGGTGAAAAACACCCGTATCTGGTGCCCCTGCTCACGGACCTGTCGAGGCTCCACGTCGAGCACCAGGCGCTCGACGCCGCGAGGCACGCGCTCCAGCGCGCCATCGACATCGTCCAGTCCCGGCCGGACCACGTGCGGCAAGAGGTGGATGCACTCAACGTGTTGCTGTCGGAGATTCCCCACGACACCAGAGCTGAGTCCCGCACCGCCTGAACCTCCGCAAGGAGCGAGCATCCGTGGTAGACGCCTTCCGCATGCCGAACTGGCAATGGAAGGCGTTCTCGGAGCTGACGTTGGACGAGCTGTATGACGTGCTCGCCCTGCGCCAGGAGGTGTTCATCGTGGAGCAGAAGTCGCTCTACCTGGACGTGGACGGGCTGGACCGGAGCGCCCTCCACCTCCTCGCCTTCAAGGACGCGGGCCCTCAGTCCTTCCTGGCCGCCTATCTGCGCATCCTCCCACCCGACGTGAAGTTCCCCGGCGCATCCAGTCTGGGCCGCGTGGTGACGTCACCCAGGGCGCGAGGGCGTGGACTGGGAAGAGAGCTGACGGCGCGAGGCATCACCCGGCTCGAAGCCCTCTACCCCGACGCGGACATCCGCATCTCCGCGCAGGACTACCTGCGGGCCTTCTACACAAGCCTCGGCTTCGTCGCCGAGGGTGACATCTACGACGAGGACGGCATCCCCCACGTCGAGATGGTCCGCCGCCCCCGACGCTGAGCAACGCCTCGTTCACGCGCGACTGGAGCGCCTCACGCTACGTGTGACAGGCGCCGTGGTTTTCGCGCCCCCTGGAGCTCAAGGGGATGCCGTTGCTGGAGGCTCCGCGTCAGCGACCCGAAAGAGGTGTTCGGTGCCGTCCACTCGCACCGGGCACTCGAAGCCCGCCGGACGCCCGTCGGAGCCCGCGTCCGCCGCGAGACTCGGACCGGACAGAAGGGACAGCGCAAGCACCATCACTGAGCGGACCGTACGGTGAATCGAAGGGAGGGGCATGCGGTGACTCCCAATGTGTCGCTGAAATGTCCCAGACATACACCCCGGGTACAACCGCTCGCCAACCGCGGTCCCTCCACCGCGCGCTGACACGGGCGGACTACAGCTTGCGCAACCGCACGCGCTTCACCTTGTGGTCCGGTCCCTTGAGCAGGATGAGCCGGGCGCGCGAGCGAGTGGGCGCGATGTTCTGCGCCAGGTTGGGGCCATTGATGTCGCCCCACACGGACTCGGCCATCGTCACCGCCTCGTCCTTCGTCAGGTCGGAGAAGCGGCGGAAGTAGCTGCGCTCGTCGCGAAACGCCGTCTGCTGGAGCCGCAGGAAGCGGTCGACATACCAGCGGCGGATGTCCTGCTCGCTCGCATCCACGTAGATGGAGAAGTCGAAGAAGTCCGACAGGAAGGTGTGCGGCACCCGCTGTCCGGTGGCGCCGGACTGGAGCACGTTGAGCCCTTCCAGGATGAGGATGTCGGGCTGGCGGATGACCTTCGCCTCGTCGGGCACCACGTCGTAGACGAGGTGCGAGTAGACCGGCGCCGACACCTCTGGACGTCCCGCCTTCAGCTCCGCGAGCAGGCGCACCAGCGCGCGCCGGTCATAGCTCTCCGGAAAGCCCTTGCGCTTCATCAGCCCACGCTCGGTGAGGACGCGGTTGGGAAAGAGGAAGCCGTCCGTGGTGACCAACTCCACGCGAGGATGGTCCGGCCACCGGCCAAGCAGGGCCTGGAGGATGCGGGCCGTGGTGCTCTTGCCCACCGCCACGCTGCCGGCGATGGCAATGATGAACGGCACCTTGCTGGTGGAGCCCCCCAGGAACGCCTGCTGCTCCATCCACAGCCGCTGGGCCGCGGCCACCTGGAGATTGAGCAGCCGGGACAGGGGCAGGTAGACGTCGGAGACCTCCTCCAGGTCCAGGTGCTCACCCAGCCCCCGCAGACCGTCCAGGTCCTCCGTCGTGAGCGTCAGCGGCGTGGACGCGCGCAGCGCCCGCCAGGCTTCGCGCTCCAGCTCGACGAACATGGACACCGAGGGCGCAGCGGGTGCGGACATTGCGAGTCTCTCCTGCGGGTGCTGGATATCGCGCCTACCACAGCGGGGCAGGCCGCGCGCGGACTCAGGTGCCCGAGGCAGGGTCCCAGCCGTAGAAACGCTTCAGCTCTTCATACAAATCCGGCGTCTTCTCGCGCATCCGCGTGGGGCGCTCGAAGAAGTTCTCGGTCGCCACCGCGAAGAACTCCGCCTCGTTGACGGCGCCGTAGTCATCCAACACCTGGCGCTCCCGGGGGCGTCCCTCCTGGAGCCCATGGTAGTGCTCGCTCATCACCGAGGCCCAGGTCCGGTAGTGCGAATAGCTGCGCAGCTTCGGCGTCCCGTCGAAGGCCCCATCCGCCCGGTCCAGGACGTGGGCGAACTCGTGCGTGGCGGTGTCGTGGCCGTCGTCCGGATTGCGCAGGCCCCCGAGCACCGCGGCCCAGGAGAGGATGACGGAGCCCCAGTTCTTGGCCTCGCCCAGCACCACACCGGTGCGGTCTGGCAGCAGGAAGGCATCGGGGTAGACGATGACTTCGCGCAGCCGGTCGTAATAGGCCAGGTCCAGGTGCACCACGAGCTGCACGGCGGTGGCGGACACGACGACGCGAATCTCGTCGGTGATTTCCAGTCCCCCGGCCCCGATGAACTCCTTCTCCCAGGCGAAGACCTTCAGCTTGGCGAGGAAGTCGTCGCGCAGCGCGGGAGACAGCGTGGCGAAGAAGGGCACTCGCGCGTCGAGGTAGCCGAGCCAGTCGGGAGGAAAGGGCCGACGCATGAGACGTCGGCGCCGCAGCTGACGAAAAATACCGGTCATCGGGTCGGCGCCCCGGGGGTCCCAGGGCTTCCTGGGGTCAGGCATAGCAAATGTTTCGCGGAAGTTCCTTGCCCACAGTCCGTGGCCCCACGAGGCACGGGGGGCGGTAGGGTGGGCCCCTATGGGTCCAGGCCGGCGGCCCCGATGCAGTCACGGGACGTGCGACGAGTCATGAGCAGACGTGTGGTGAAGTGGTGCGCGGCGCTGGGAATCGCCCTGTTGTCGGGGCAGGCGGACGCGCAGGGTCCGGGGCAGGTGGTGGACGAGGTCGTGGTGCGCGGCCCCGAGAAGACGCTGCCGGAGACGGTGCGCTCCTTTTCGCGCATCGACACCGGCGACGAAATCACCTTCGAGGAGCTGGACAAGGTGGAGCGGCGGCTGGTCGCCACCGGCCTGTTCCAGGAGGTGAAGGTGAGCCTGGAGCCCACGGCCCCCAACCGTGTGCGCCTCATCCTGGAGGTGGAGGACAAGGCGTCCTGGGTGGTGGCACCCACGTTCGCGCTGTCCTCGGACAACATCGGCGGCGGCCTGCTGTACGCGGAGAACAACCTCTGGGGCCGGGCCAAGAAGTTCGCGACGGCCGCGCAGGTGAGCACGGCGGAGAGCGGCATCTTCGCCGGCTACCTGGACCCGAACCTCTTTGGGTTGCCGCAGCTGCGGTTCAGCCTGGAGGGCCAGCTTCGCAGCGACCGCATGGACGAGTACCAGCCAGGAGCGGGCCAGGAGGACCCGGTCGTCGTTCGGCGCACGCGGCTCAACTCGGCGTCCATCTCGAGCGAGCTGGGGGTGATGCTCTTCGAGCGCGTGCGCGCCGCCGTGAAGTACCGGCTGATGAGCATCGACGCGAAGTCCCCGGACCCGGAGAAGGAGGTCACCACGCCCGCGTTCTCCATCGGACCCTCGCAGCGAGATACCTCCCTGCGCCTGATGGTGGGGATCGACACCCGGCAGAACCTCCACGCGGTGATGGAGGGCCTCAACCTGGAGGCCTCCTACGAGGTGTCCAACCCCGGCGTGTGGAGCGACTTCCGCTACCGGCGCTTCGGGTTGTTGTACCGCCATGGCCTGCGCCTGTTCGAAGAGCACAACCTGGTGCTGCGCGGTGAAGCCGCCGCGGGCGTGGACCTGCCCTTCCACCAGGAACTGGTGATGGGAGGCAACGGCCTGCGGGGCTTCGTCCACCGTCAGTTCCGAGGCGACACCCGGCTGTCCTTCACCGCCGAGTATCACTTCCCCCTCTTCACCATCCGCTCCCTGTCCTTCCGGGGCGTGGGCTTCTCCGACACGGGGCTGATGGCGTGGAGGGAGCTGCCCTCGGACGGCGAGCTGCGGGACGTGAATGGGCGAGTGGTGCGCGGCTACCTGCCCGACAGCCAGAGCGGACTGAAGGGCGCCACCCTGGCGCAGGGCCTGGGCGCGGGGTTGCGGCTCTATCTGCGCAACCTCGTGCTGCCCCTGGTGGGAGTGGACGCCGCCTACGGAGTCAACTCCGGGGAGTTCCGCTTCTATCTGGTGGCGGGGGTGAGTCCGACCTGAAGCAGACTGTCAGCCGGGCCGGCGGCGTGGCGTCAGGTGCGACGCGTCCGCTGGCCTCTCTCCGAAGCCTCAGATGTAGTCGGCGGAAGTCTCCCCTTCTCTTGTGAGTGCTCGCCATGTCCCAGGAACGCTTCACGACGAGCCGCGAGGTGTATCACCGCATCCGGTGGGACCCTCGCCTGGAGGCTCGCGAGTTCGTCATCGGCTACGACGCGCACGGCGAGGCCCTGGAGGAGATGCCCTTCGAGGCCTTCGTCCCAGACGGTGAGATTCCGTGGCACCGCGTCTGGTACTTCAAGCGTGGCCGCGAGGTGATGTGGGACCGCAAGGAACGCATCGACCGGCTGAGTCACACCGCGTCCCCTACCGAGGAGCCCGCGCCCGCACCGCGTCGCGCGAGCGCGGCTCCTGGCTTCACACCCCTCCCCTCCTATCGCTACGACACGCGCGCGGAGGAATGGAGGAAGGTGTCGCCCTCCCCGAACGAGGTGGCAGCGACACCGGACGTGCTCACCGTCGTCACGTTCAACGTCCTCTTCGACTTGTATGACGCGGAGAAGCTGGAGACCGAACGCAGGACTCCGGCGACGATGAACCTGTTGCGCGAGACGGATGCGGACGTCATCGCCCTCCAGGAAGTCACCACCTCCTTCCTGCAGGCCCTGCTCGATGAGCCGTGGGTACGTGAGCACTACTGGGTGTCGGACGGCCCGGAGGCGAACACGGTGGAGACCTATGGCCAGGTGCTCCTGTCGCGCGTGCCTTTCGCCTCGGTGTGGCAGCGCGTCTTCTCCCGGGACAAGCGCATCATCGCCGGCGAGCTGCGGGTGGCGGGCACTTCGCTGTGGGTCGCCACGCCTCACCTCACGAGCAACCGGGATGCGTCAGGCGCCGCCGCGCGAGGCGTGCAAGTCCAGGCGCTCGTCGACTGGGCTCGTGAGCTGACGGCATCGGCTGAAGGCGGTGCACCGGACATCGTGCTGGCCGGTGACTTCAACTTCGGAGAAGGAGAGCAGGAGGCGGACACCTTCACACGGGCGGGCTTCGTGGATGCGTGGCCCACCTTGCGGCCCTCGGAGACCGGGGAGACCTACAACCCCCTGCTCAATCCGCTGGCCGCGCTCACCACCGTCTCCGGTCGACTCCAACGACCGGACCGCGTGCTGGTGAAGTCTCCATCGGGTCGACTCGTTCCGGAGGCCGTTGGCCTCTTCGGCGAGGCCCCGCTGGCCGGGCCTCCGACTCCTTTGGGAGACGCGCTCTTCGCCTCCGACCACTTCGGAGTCCGCTGTGTCCTGGCGCGTGAGGTTTCCTCGCGGCCCAGCACCCTCCCGGGAGCGGAGCGACGGGTCCATCACACGGCCGTGGTGCTCATTCCACCCGAGGCCGCGTGGCCGCCCATCCAGGCCTTGCGCAAGAAGCACGACGCGAAGTTCGAGCGGTGGATGCCACACGTCACGCTGCTCTACCCCTTCCTCCCGGAAGAGGACTTCGACACCGCCGAGGCGGTGCTCGCGGAGACGCTCCGAGACATCGAGCCCTTCGACGTGACGCTCTCCTCTTTCGCCCACTTCGAGCACCGGGCCAATGCGACGGCCTGGCTCCGGCCAGACACCCAGCCCGAAGACGCGCTGGCGGCTCTGCACGCGAAGCTCGTGGCGGCCGTGCCCGAGTGCGCGCCCCCAACCCACGGATTCACACCGCACCTCTCCGTGGGACAGCTTCCACGCACGGGGGACGTGGAACTCGAACGGACGATCTCCTCGTGGGCCCGAGGCTGGCGTCCGGTGAGCTTCCGCGTGAACGAGGTCTGCATCATCCGTCGCAAGGGCGACACCCCGTTCGAAGTCGTGCGGCGAATTCCCCTGGGAGCATCCGCCCCGTCCCGGAAACCAGGGCCGGCGGAGTCGCAGGCGGCGGCCGGGCAGGAAGACACCCCGCTGCGCGCGGTGCTCGCGACCCTGTGCGCCCAAGCGACCGATGCGTCACGTGCGTCCAGACTCCAGGCGGTGAAAGGCCTCAAGGAGCTCTGCGAACGCGTGGGCACCACGCTGCATCCCTATGGCTCATCGCTGCTCGGCACGGATGGACCGGACAGCGACGTGGACGCGGTGGCCATTGGCCCCGCCACCCTCTCCCGTGAGGATTTCGCGCATGCACTGCTTCGAGAGCTGGAGAAGCAGCCGCCCTCCGCATCGGGCTCCGCGCGATTCGTGGCCGATGCCGCCATTCCCCTGGTGAAGCTGTCACTGGGAGGCGTGAGCTTCGAGGTGTCCTACGCCAGCCGTCCCGAAGGCGTGGCTCCTTGCGAGCCCTCGACGCTGCTGTCGCTCCATGGAGAGGAGCTGGATGTTGCGGGACTCCGCTCCGTCCTGGGACTCGCGGACATGCAAGGCGTGCTGGAAACACTGGGCGAGGACGAAGGACAGCGCGAGCGCTTCCGGACCCTGCTTCGCGCGGTGAAGACGTGGGCCAAGGCCCGGGGCGTCTACTCGCATGCGCTCGGCTATCTCGGCGGGCTGTCGTGGACGGTGCTCGCGACGTGGGCCTTCACGAGGGCGGCGCCGGGCACGGTGAAGACCGACGCGGAGCTGCTCGCCCACTTCTTCGGGACCTTCGCCACCTGGCCCTGGCCACAGCCCGTGGCCCTCACGCCGGAGCTGGCGCGCTATCGTCCGGATGGCAAGCGAGACCTGCTGCCCGTCATCGCCCCGGCCGCACCCGCGCGGAATACGGCGCGCAATGTGTCGCGCTCCACGTTCCGCGTCCTCCGCGATGAGTGGATGCGCGCTCGAGCGCTCGTGGCGGAAGCCCGCGCGGCGGGTACGACTCTCGCGTGGGAGGCGTTGTTCCAACCTGTCGACACCGCCCAGGACCTGCCCACGCGGCTGCGCCTGTCCGTCGAAGCACGCTCCGTGGAGGACCACGAAGTCGCCGTGGGCTGGGTCCTCGGCCATCTCACGGCCCTGGTGTACCGGCTGGAGGGAGACCGGCGGCTCTCCGTACGCCCGCTTCAGGCCACACCCGCGAAGGGCTCTTTCGTCATCGGCCTGAGCACCCGGGATGCGCAAGATGCGGGCGCGCTGGCCTGGAAGGCGGGCAGCCCGCTGGTCGAGGCCGTGGAGTCCTTCCGCGCATCCTTCCTGGAGTGGGCGCACCGTCCCGAAGGCACCGTGCTCCAGGTGGAGTTTCTACGGGGAAACAACAGGGGCGGATTGGACTCACAGGCCTCGTAACGCGTTGCACCAGCCGCGACCTCATGTCACGAATTGGAAAGGCCAGACCTTTCCATGAGAGCAACGACCAGGCTCCGCGCCTCCTTTTCCAGGAGGCTGTATGAGCAAGCGTTGGAGTGGTGTGACGGCCACCGTGGTGGCCTCACTGGTCCTGCTGGCGTGCGGCGGCATCGCGACGGAAGCCGACGACTCGGCGGTCGCAAAGCTCGAGCAGCAGTCCGCCGAGGCGGGCCTTGGCCACCAGTGCGGCGATCGCGAATGCGATGGGAACGAGCGCGTCACCTGTCCTTCGGACTGCCCGGCCTCTTGCGGCAATGGCATCTGTGAAGTGGGCGAGAATCAATCGACGTGTCCCACCGACTGTGGATATTCGCCGTACTGTGGCGATGGTGTCTGCGGCGCGGGCGAGAACTGCCCGGTGGACTGCGGCCCCGTGTGTCTCACGCCCAAGGCAATCACCCCTCCGCCCCAGGATGAAAACTTCATCCACGTGTGCGGCGACGGCTATTGCGAAGTGTCTGAGTACAGCAACTGCCCCAGGGACTGCTGCTCCTAGCGCGGACCAGTCGGGGCACCCGCCCGGCACCTCCCCCGCCACGTCCTGCGAACAACTCCCGGAGTGAGTTAGACTTCACATCAGGTCATCTTCTCCGGGGGGTCCTGTCTTGGCGGAAACCTATCGTGTCGCGAAGCTTCCCATCCGACTTCGCGGCTTCGTGGAGCCAGACACAAACGCGCAGTTCGAGGGCTACGTCGAGCCAGGCACCTACTTCGTCCTGGACGAGCGCCTCGGTTTTCCGACGCCCGACACGGACTACGTGCGCCTGGAAGTCCCGACGTTGGGCGCGCTGGACACCTGGATTTGCGTGCGTTGGCGGACCCAGCGCTACGCGACCGTCGTCCAGCAGGAGAAGCCGCCTCCGGCCGTAAGGCTGCCTTTCGACGACGAGCCACTGGCCGTGGCCGAGGACCGGCTCGTCGCGCTCCTCGGCGGGCTGCGCGACTACCGCTACGACCCGGACAAGGCCTACTACCCGTGGACGCTGCCAGGCATTCGCGTCCCCCTGGGGCCTCCCCGGTTCAACAACTGCTGCACCTTCGTGGAGGCCCTCACCGTGAAGGCCTTCGCCGATGCGCACGGCGCGGCCTTCGCCTGGGACTCCCGCCGTCACCGACAGATGATGATTGCCTCCGCGGAGGATAACTTTTCCCCCGTCACCTCCGCCGTCGAGAGCGGCATGGCCATCCCGCCTCCGTCAGCGGACGTGCCACCCCACCCGTGGACACTCATCCAGGGCTGGCGAAACCAGTGGCGCTCCGGCCACACGCTCCTCGTCGTGGACCACCACCCCGCGACGGACAAGGTCCTGGTCCTCGAGTCCAACTGCGCCTTCGGGCTCGACGGCGTCGGCTACCGGGGCATCGGCAACCTGCGGGACAAGGGCATCCAGCCGCCCGCGGCGTGGTGGAAGCTGCCGGACGTGTGGACGTGGCGCCAGCTCTGCTCGACCTACCTGTTCAAGCAACAGGCCTGGCTCAAGGTCAAGAACCGCTCCCTGTCGCGGCTGTCACCCACCGACCCCTGAGGCCCACGGCGCGGCGCGTGGCCCGTGCCTCACGACACGGCCACGAACCGCCTGCGTCGCAGGTCCAGCATCCACGCCTCCAGCGCGTCCACCGCCGCCTGGGAGGGCTCCTCCGGCAACACGGAAGCCTCCAGGGCGGCATCGAGCACTTCGAAGGAGCGGGCCACGTCGGCGCGCCACTTCGCGCTGAGCGATTCGGGCAGTTCGGACTTCTCCCCGCGTCGCTTCTGCTCCACCAGTTCGTGCGCCTCCGCGAAGCCGTGGGAATCCAGCAGCTCGGTGACATCCGTCTCCACCTCGCCGGTGCGCAGCGCGTGCGTCCCGGTGAGCGTGGTGCGCAACACGTAGAGGAGCTTCTTCGCGGAGCGAAAGCCGCTCTTCTCCCACTCCCGGAGCTGACCGTAGGCGAAGCCCCGGTAGTGCCGGTGCACCCGACGCGACAACACGCCGCGCACCAGCGGCTGAAGGGCCTCCAGCTCCGGGGAGACCCGCACGGGAATGGCCCCCAGCAGGCGCTCCAGGTAGTTGCCATTGCCCTGCAAGAGTCCCTGGAGCACGGGCTGGAGTTCGTTGGACGAGTAGTCCACCTCCACTCCGTCCACCACCTGGAGCCGCTCGGCGTTGAGCTGCCGGGGTTGCAGGCCCAGCAAAAGCGCCGTGGGCGCGATGTGGATGGACTTCAGGTCCAAATCACTGTCCGGCGAGGGAAAGCCATACGCATGCGCACCCGACAAGGACACCACCAGGTGCTCTCGCTTCGCGGACTCCTCGTCGAGCACGCCGTCCGCCACCTTCCGCTCGTGCTCCGTCATGGCGCCCTTCATTCCGAATCCCTCCACTCCGTCTCCGGGGCCTCGGGCGCCTCGCGCCCCAGCGGTCCCGGTGTCTTCAACACCCAGCGTCGCGCCACCTCGGCCCCCACGCGTCGCAACAGTCGGTCCGCGCGCGCGTAGTCGGGATGCTCCGGCAGTCGACTCTCCCGTCGCGCCGCCTCCAGCTCCGGCGCCATCGCCTCCGCGTCCCGCAGCACGTCATCGAGCGGCACGCTCCCCGCCTTGATGTCCAGCAGCCGTGCCTTCAGTGCGCCCGTCGCCTCGAAGACGGGCTCGCCATGGCGCAGCCAGCCCGTGGCCGTGGAGATCAACCGCAGCAGGTTGTACGCGTTCTTCGGCCGCAGCTCCCGCGCGGAGGGAGGACGCTGCCCCCCACCCCGGGCATAGGCCGTGAGCGCCGCGAAGTCGTTCGCCGTCAACAACCCCTGGTCCCACAGCGAGCGGTAGAGCTGCTTCACGTACGTCTTCGCCGCCAGCAGCGCGTCCTGCTGCGTGGGCGCTTCACGCGGAGACACCTCGGACAGGCGCCGCGCCACCTCGTCCAGGTTCGGCGCGGGCTCCTCGCACAGCCACTCCAGCAACAGGTCCCGGTGCTCGGCCAGCCGCTGGCTGCGCGTGAGCTTGTCCAGCTGACTCATGGCGTAGCGCCCGAAGCTGCCGAAGATGGCCTGCGAGGCGAACGCCTCACGCTCCGCGAGGAACCACTCGCCCAGTTCGTCCAGCGCCCGGGCTCCCGGCACGAACAGCGTCTCCAGCGTGTTCGGGTCCGCCCGCAGCGCCTGCTCCACCGTCTTGCGCGTCTCCCAGTAGGTGCTGCTGCCATCGGCGCTCACCAGGTCCATGGGCGCTTCGACCAGGCCGAAGGTCCACGAGAGCGGCAGCGCGAAGACGCCACGCACGTCCACGTCGGACTGGGCGTTCGCCAGTCCCCACGCATGGCTGCCCACGCGCGTCTCCAGCACCACGCAGGGCACCAGGGACTGCCACGCCGCCTCGCGACGCCGCGCGAACTGGACCTGCCCCGGACGACGAGGCACCAGCTCCTCACGCGTGAACCAGACCTCGCCCACGCCGACAATCTGGATGTCGAGCCCGCCATCCCGGGCGCGCACCACGCGCCCCACCACACCCTGCGGAATGCGGCGCCCGCCCGAGGCCAGGCGCTCCACGCGCGTCGTCACCTCGGTGCCGTGCGGCAAGGGCACCGACAGCCGGTCCACCTGCTCCAGCCCCCGGATGCGAGAAGTCCCCGAGTGGGGAGGGTCCGTTGGAGAGTCGCTCATCGTTCACCTCGAAGTGGAAGTCGCGGTCGGCCAGGGACGGCGCGAAGCCCGAGGGGCTGACCACCCCGTCGGCTCAGCTCCGGGGCACCGTCGTCCCGATGCTCTCACGCAGCCGGGACAGCAGCCTGCGAGCCGTCTCCAGCTCCGCCCGGCAGCGGTCCAGGCGCTCCGCCATGTCGGCGACCTCGCCCGCGTCCGCGCGCAATTCGATGTCCCGGCACTGCGCCTCCAGCCCCGAGGCGCCGAACCACGCCGCGTTGGACTTGAGGGTGTGCGCCGCGCGGCTGACATCATCCAGCAGCCCATGCCGCAACGCCGTGTACGCGTCTTCGAGCAGGGCCGGCATGCTGAGCAGCGCGGTGTCGATGAGCTCCGGGAGGATGTTCCCCGCCTGGGTGCCCAGCTCCCGCCACAACCGCGCCAGCGCGGCGGGCTGCAGGCCGGGAATGCGCGCCGCCACCGGCACGATGTCCTCGTCGAGCGGCGCGTCCACGAGCGCGCCACGCTCGGGTCTGGAGCGCGTGCCGCCCTGCGGCCGCGGCGTCTGACAGCGCACCAGCGCGGCGGTCAGCGCCTCCACGCGGATGGGCTTGGCAAGGAAGTCATCCATCCCCGCCTCGAAACACTGCTCGCGGTCGGAGTCCATCGCGTTGGCCGTCATCGCGATGACCCATGGCTGCACGTTGGGCGGCAGCTCCTGACGCAGCCGACGCGTGGCCTCCAGCCCATCCATCTCCGGCATCTGCAGGTCCATGAGCACCACGTCGAAGCGCTGACGCATGGCCCACTGGAGCGCCTCGCGACCATTGGACGCGGCCTGCACCGGATAGCCCAGTCGATCCAACATCAGGCTGGCCAGCCGCTGATTGGTGGGGTTGTCCTCCGCCAACAGGATGCGCAGGGGCACGCGGTCTCCCGGACGGTCCCTGGGGATGGGCGCCCCCGTGGCGGCGGACTCCGCGCGAGCCCGGGCCACGTCCTGGGAGAAGCAGGACATCAACGTGTCATGGAGCTGGGAGGCTTTCATCGGGCGGGACAGCACCCCTGTGAAGAGGCCCGGCGGCGGCACCGCGCGACGACCGGGCGAAGTGAGCAGCAACAAAGGCAGCGCCCGCAGGTCCTCGCGCTCACGGATGCGCGCGGCGAGCGAAGGCCCGTCCAACCCCGGCATCTGATGGTCGATGAGCACGACGTCGAAGCCCGCGCCTGGCTGGAGCTTCGCGAGCGCCTCCATCCCCGAGCCCGCCTCCACCGGCACCGCGCCCCAGGTCTGGAGCTGCCGTCCGAGGAGCCGCCGGTTGATGGCGTTGTCGTCGACGATGAGCACGCGCCGGCCTTGCAACAGCGGCTGGTCCGCGCGCAGGTACCCGGCGGTCGTCTGCGGCGCGGCCTGCACGGTGAGGGAGAAATGGAACGTGGCGCCCTTGCCCGGCACGCCCTCGCTCTCCACCCAGATGCGTCCCCCCATCGCCTCCACCAGGCGCTTGGAGATGGCGAGCCCCAGGCCCGTGCCACCGAACTTGCGCGTCACCGAGACGTCCAGCTGATTGAAGGGCTGGAAGAGTCCCTTCTGCTTCTCCTCGGTGATGCCGGGCCCCGTGTCCTGCACTGAGAAGGTGAGCTCCCACGGAGAGTCCGGAGCTTCCTTGCGGCGCGCGCCATCCACGGAGACGACGGCGCCTCCGGACTCGGTGAACTTGAGCGCGTTGCCCACGAGGTTGAGCAGCACCTGACGCAGCCGCGAGGCATCGCCCATCACCACCTGCGGCACCTGCGGCGAGATATCCGCGCCCAGGTCCAACCCCTTCTCGCTGGCGCGCACCGCGAGCAGGTCCAGCACCGACTCCACGCACTGCCGCAGGTCGAAGGGGTGCGGGTCCGTCTCGAAGCGGCCCGCTTCAATCTTGGAGAAGTCCAGCACGTCGTTGAGCAGCGTGAGCAACGCCTCGCTGCTCTGACGGATGGTGGAGATGAACTCCCGCTGCTCCACCGTCAGGTGCGTGTCCAGCATCAGCCCCGTCATGCCGATGATAGCGTTCATCGGCGTGCGAATCTCGTGGCTCATCGTCGCCAGGAACAGGCTCTTGGCCTGGTTGGCGGACTCGGCTGCCTGGCGCGCGCGCTGGAGGTCGGTGATGTCGTGGTAGATGGCGATGAAGCCCAACTGCCGTCCGCCCACCGACACCGGCAGCGCGAGCAACTCCACGTCGACGATGGTGTGGTCCTTGCGCAGCCGCCGGGTGACGGAGTGCACGCGGCCTCGCTGCGTGACATCGCGCTGCGCCTTCTTCGCGTCGGGGAGGACGGTCTCCTCCGTGGCAACGAGGTCGAAGATGTGTTTGCCCAGCGCCTCCTGCGGCGTGTACCCGAAGAGGCGCTCGGCGGCGGGGTTCCACGAGAGCACGATGAACTGGCGGGTGATGGTGACGATGGCCACCGGGCTGTTGCGCACCACCGCCTCGAAGAACTCCTTCTGCTGGCGGATGGACGCTTCCACCTCCAGGCTTCCGCGCATGTCCTGGAGCTGGAGCACCCAGCCGAGCGGGGCGCCTTGCGCGTCCACCTGGGTCAGCGTCTGCACGCGCAGGTAGTACGCGGGCCCCGTGCCACCCGGACGCTGCCCGGCGAGCTCCGTCTCATGGGGCGTGTCCGGCGAGCCTCGCGTGTCCGGGGGACGCCAGCCCGACAACAGCCGCGTCACCGCCATGCCCACCAGCTCCGCGCGGGGGCCGAAGATGCGCTCCGCCGCGCGGTTGACCTCCTGGATGAGGTGCGTGGCGTCGAGCACGAGCACCGCGTCGCGCGCGTGCTCGAAGACGGTGGAATGTGCTCTGGACGCCAGGTCGGTCACCGTTCCCCCTCCCGTCGCGAGTGTAGGTCAGCTCGGTCCCCCGTCACTATTTAGGGGCGCTCGAACAGATGATGGACCCCACCATTCCCAAAAAGAGGGCTCGTTGGGAGCCTCTCCCCGTGGGCCTGGGTCCTCTCCGGGTTGAACCCGGCTGGTGACCGCGCACTCGCCAGTCACCTTCCGCCCCGGAGAGGGCCCCGCGCGGCGGACGTGCTTCGTTGCCTGCTAGCGGCTGGTCCACCACACCTTGAACTGGCTCCAGGAGATCTTCCCCGTGCGGTCCGTGTCGACGATGTCGACGGCGATCTCCAGCTCCTCGTCCGTGACGTTCTGCCCGAGCGCTTCCAGCAGCCGCGCGAACTCGGTGCGCTCAATCGAGCCGGTGCGGTTGCGGTCGTAGCGCTGGAAGATGTCGAGCAGCTCGTTGCCGGAGCTGGTCAGCTCGTCCACCGCCGCGTGGACGGGCGCCAGGGGCTGGATGCCGGCGGATGAGGTCTCCACCTCCTCGACGAAGGGCGAGCCCGTGGCGGGGCGCTCGTCCCAGGCAACCGAGGTGACCTCGACGGACGGCGACGCGGGCGCCTTCCGGGAGACCGCGCGCCGGGGCGATGGGGACGTCGAGGTCCTGCCTCCGCTCGAGGGCACGGACGTCGTCGTCTTCGCGGCACTCGTGCGCGCCGTGCCCTTCTTCGCGGCGCTCTTTCGAGTCGCGATCTTCTTCGCGGCACTCGTGCGCGCCGTGCCCTTCTTCGCGGCGCTCTTTCGAGTCGCGCTCTTCTTCGCCGCGCTCTTGCGAGCCGCGCCCTTCTTCGCGGCACTCGTGCGAGTCGCGCTCTTCTTGGCGGGAGCCTTCCGTGTCGCGCTCTTGCGAGTCGCGGCCTTCTTCGGGGTGGAGGCGCGCCGGGATGACTTCTTCGCAGCACTGGTCTTGCGTTTCTTCGTCGCCATGGGTGACTCCTCCTGGGCGGCGCGCATCGTAGCGCTCTCCCGGTGCGGGTCGGCAGCCCCCTGCGTGCAGGTAAGCCCCAGCCTGCCCTCCCCTCCCGACGGCCCGTTCCGCCTGGCCCGCATGCCCGGCCTCCGGAATCTGGAGGGCTCCGCGGGGTTGTTGCCCCTGCCCTCTCTCCGAGCGACCGGCGTGCCACCAGGTCGCTCGGCACCCAGGCCGCTCCTGCTCAGAACGGGCTGCCGGAGAGGCCTCGAGGACAAGGTCCGACATGACCCACCCGCTCTGGCGTCCCCTTGATACCCTGGAACCCTGGCAGACAAACTGTTAGCAGGCCGAGCGTCGGCCCTCCTGACTGCTCGCGGCGACAACGCGGTAGAAAGAGGGCCCCGCCAGATGTTCACATGCCACCGCGCGCTGCGAGTAGGGCCGCACCGCGCGCGTTTCGAGACACCCGCCCGAGCCCCATCAGGACTTCCGCCTCTGAATGAATGACTCGCTAGAGACCCTCCTCGCCGACGGAATCATCGAGGCCGTCATCGGCCAGTTGAAGACCGGTAAGGAAGCGGAGGTGTGGCTGGTTCAGCACTCCGGGCAGGTGGTCGCAGCCAAGTTGTACAAGCAGCGCCACGAGCGGAACTTCCGCAACAACGTGGGCTATCGGGAAGGGCGCGAGGTGCGCAACTCCCGGACGCGCCGCGCCATGGAGAAGGGCAGCCGCTTCGGGCAGGCCGCTTCCGAGGAGGCATGGAAGAGCGCCGAGGCCGACTCGCTCTACAAGTTGCACGCCCAGGGCGTGCGCGTGCCGACGCCGGTGATGTTCTACGAGGGCATCCTGCTGATGGAGCTGGTGCTCGACGCGCAGGGACAACCCGCGCCCCGGCTGGTGGAGGCTCCTCCGGCGACGCCCGAGGAAGCGCAGGCGATGTACGTGGACCTGCGGGCCCAGGTGGTCAGCATGCTGTGCGCCGACCTCATCCATGGGGACCTGTCGCCCTACAACATCCTGATGGGCTACCTGGGGCCCACCATCATCGACTTTCCGCAGACCATCGCCGCCGCGCGCAACAACCGCGCGGAGTTCTACTTCCGGCGCGACCTGGACAACGTGCGCGAGTT
Source organism: Myxococcus sp. CA056 (assembly GCF_013336715.1). Classification (NCBI taxonomy): domain Bacteria; kingdom Pseudomonadati; phylum Myxococcota; class Myxococcia; order Myxococcales; family Myxococcaceae; genus Myxococcus; species Myxococcus sp. CA056. Next base: position 153,824 of record NZ_JABUMT010000004.1, on the reverse strand, counting down.
CCTCGCGGGCATCGCGCCCTGGTTGCACGGCGCCGGGGGCGACACGAGCGAAATCTGGAGCGCGTACACGCGGCGTGAGCTCACGCCCTCGTTCGTTCCCTCCGGCAGCTTCCGCGAGGGGCCGCGTCGCAATGGTGGCGCGGGCCGGGGAGCGAGCCGCCCCGTCCATGCGCAGCCGGTGGAAGCGCCCCCAGAGGCGCCCATGACGCCCGAGGAGGCCGAAGAGGCGGAGCTGCGCGCGCTGGAGGCATTGGTGCTCCGGCAGGGTGGTGGTGAGCGGAGCAAGCCTCCCGCGGCCCCAGCGCCGCGAGGCGGACGCCGCGGGCCCGGTCGATCGCCGCCGCGTTCCGGAGGCAATCGCCCGAATGCTCCCGCGTCGGCGCCGCGAACGGGTGGCGCTGGCGATCAGCGAAATGCCGCGCGCCCGCCGCAGGGTGGTCAGCACTCAGGTGGACCGCGCTCGGCGCCCGCTGAGCAACGCAATGGGAGTTCACGCGCGCCTCAGGTCGAGCAGCGCAATGGGAGCACTCGCGCGCCTCAGGTCGAACAGCGCAATGGGAGCCCTCGCTCGCCTCAGGTCGAGCAGCGCAATGGGAGCCCCCGCTCGCCTCAGGTCGAACAGCGCAACGGGAGCCCGCGCTCCGTGCCGGGTGAACAGCGCAACAGCAGCCCTCGCTCGGCTCAGGTCGAACAGCACAACGGGAGCCCGCGCGCTCTCCAGTTCGAGCAGCGCAACGGAAGCCCACGCTCGCCGCAGGTTGAACAGCGCAACGGAAGCCCCCGCTCCGCGCCGGATGAGCAGCGCAACGGAAGCCCCCGCTCGCCTCAGGTTGAACAGCGCAACGGAAGCCCCCGCTCCGCGCCGGATGAGCAGCGCAACGGGAGCCCGCGCTCCGCGCCGGGTGAGCAGCGCAACGGAAGCACGTTATCGCCTCAGGTCGAGCAGCGCCGCGGAAACACGCGCTCCGCGCCGGGTGAGCAGCGCAACGGAAGCACGTTATCGCCTCAGGACGAGCAGCGCCACGGAAGCACGCGCTCCGCGCCGGGTGAGCAGCGCAGCGGAAGCACGCTCTCGCCTCAGGACGAGCAGCGCAGCGGTGGTCCGCGAGGCGCGAGTGATCCGCGCAACGGCGGTCCCCGTGACGCTCAAGGAGAGCCCCGCAACGGTCGGGCGGCTCGCGCGTCGGGGGACTCACGCAGCGGAACCCCGCGTGCCTCGGACGAGTCGCGCAACGCAGAACCTCGCTTCTCGGATGACTCGCGCAACGGGAACACTCGGGCTTCGGACGCTCCGCGCGGCGGCCACCCTCGTGCCTCGGACGAGTCGCGCAATGGCGGCTCTCGCGGCTCGGCGGAATCACGCAACGGAACGCCTCGCGCTTTCGATGGCGAGCAACGGAACGGCAACGGCTCCCGCACCGCGGATGAATCGCGCAACGGCAGCCCGCGCACCCGCTCCAGCGAGCAGCACTCCGCCCCAGGCGAACACCACCGGGCCCCGAGAGAACAGTCCGGAGTGGACAACACCCGCCCGGCTTCGGGAGAGCAGCGCCGTGGCTCCTCACGTTCCGCGCAGGGCGAGCAGCGCGACGGAGGCCCCCGGTCCACCCAGGGAGACTCACGCAGCGGCCCACGCGCCCCCCAGGGGGACGCCCGCAACGGCACGCCTCGTGAGCAATCCTCCGCGCCAAACGGCCGTCACGGCAACGAGGTCCAGGCTGGCGCCGAAAGCCCCTTCCCCGAGTCGCGGCAGCGACCTGCCCGGAACGAGCAGCGAGGTGGCAATCGGGGCAACGGCAGGGCCTCACTGCCTGTCGTGGAGGCCCGCCCCGAGACGAACGCACCTGATGCCAATCCCGGCGGCAACACGCTGCGAGAGCCTCGGCAGAATGGGCCCGGCCCCCGGCAGCAACGCTCCGCTCCGAACCGGGGCGGCGGCTCCCGTGCTCCTCGCGGCGGTCCCCAGGTGAGCTACGTCGCTCGCAACAACAACCCTTCGGACTCGGGCCCGACGGAAACGGGTTCCTGACCACCCCGTAGGACCCAGGCCCGGTGAGCACTTCACGTCACCGGGCCCGTCTCCACTCCTGCGATACAGAGCAGCACCCGCTCACCCGACGCGAACGACCACCTTCCCGAAGTGGGCGCCGCTCTTGAGGTGATGGAACGCCGCCACCGCCTCGTCGAAGGCGAAGACGCGGTCCACCACGGGACGGACCGAGTGCTGCGAGAAGGCACGCACCAGCGCCTCGAAGCCCTGGCGATGCCCCACCAGGATTCCCTGCACGCGAAGGTTCTGCATCAGGATGGACGTCAGCGGCACGGCGCCCGAGCCACCGCTCAGCACGCCGATGACGGACACCGTGCCCCCGGGCCGCACCGCGCGCAGTGACTTCTCGAACGTCCCGGCCCCACCCACCTCCACGACGTGGTCCACGCCCGCGTTCCCGGTGAGCGCCCGCGCCGCCTTGTCCCAGTCCGGCGTCGTCACGTAGTTGATGAGGTCGTGCGCTCCCAGCGCGCGCGCTCGCTCCAACTTGTCGTCGCGACTGGAAGTGATGATGACGCGCGCGCCCAGCAGCTTCGCTATCTGCAGCGCGAAGATGGAGACGCCGCCGGTGCCCTGGAGCAACACCACGTCTCCTGCCTTCAACGCGCCATAGGTCACCAGCGCGCTCCACGCCGTGAGCGCCGCGCACGGCAGCGTCGCCGCCTCCTCGTCCGACAGGTACGCGGGCGTGAGCATCACCCCGTCCTCGTGCAGCACCATCGTGTCGCCCAGCGCGCCGTCCAGCGGCCCCCCTAGCGTGTGCTGCTGCGCCGTGCGCGTCGGCTCACCCGCGGGCCACGCCTGCGAGAACAGGCCCATCACCCGGTCTCCCGCCTTCACGCGCGTGACACCCTGCCCCACCGCGTCCACCACACCCGCGCCGTCCGAGTTGGGAATCAGCGGCAGCTTCTGCCTCGGGTTGTAGCGACCTTCCACCATCATCAGGTCGCGGTAGTTGAGGCTCGTCGCCTTCACCCGCACCCGCACCTGGAACGGGCCCGGCTCGGGGTCCGGCCGCTCGCCCAGCACCAGCTTGTCCAACCCGAATCCGCCTCGAATTTCATAGGCCCGCATGGGTCGGGTTCTACCGCGCCCACGCCCCAGAGTGGGAGTCGCGCTCGCACACGGAGGGCGCCTACACTCCCCGCCTCATCGTGCACGCCCTCCTCCTCATCTGCGCACTGCTCGCCTCCGCGCCCGGCCCTCGCTTCCCCCAGGGCACCGCGCGCATGGAGGTTGGCCCCGCGCCGCACGGGCTCCCCGACTGGAGCGTCCAGCGCTGCGCGGAGTGCCACGCCCCCCAGGTCGAGGCCTGGAAGCGCAGCGGCCACGCCACCGCGCGCACGGACGACGTCTTCCAGGTCGCCATCACCGAGGACCGGCCCGCCTGGTGTGTCCAGTGTCACGCCCCGCTCGCGCGGAACCTCGAGCGCGGCGCGCTTCCCACGGGCAGCCCTCCCGAGGAGCACGGCGTCACCTGCGCGGGCTGTCACGCCCCCCTCGGTGACGCGAAGGCCGCCCCCGCGATGCCCTGCGCGGGCTGTCACCAGTTCGGCTTCCCGGTGCTCCAGGGCGATGGCCAGCGCGTCCGGCTTTCCGACACCCAGTGGCAACAGGACACCGTGGGCGAATGGACCCGGTGGCGCAAACAGACGGGGGACACGCGCCACTGCACGAACTGCCACATGCCTCGCGGCGACCACGGACTGGGCGGCACCCGTCGCACGGAGTCCCTCAAGGCCGCGCTCGTCGTGGAGGCGGTGGACGGCGCGCTCCTGCTCTCCACGCGCGATGTGGGCCACGCCTTCCCCTCCGGTGACGTCATGCGCTGGGTCAGCGTGGAGGTCTCGGACCAACCCCTCTTCGAGTCCTCGCGCACCGTGGCCACGCTGGGCCGTCGAATCGAAGTGCGCTCCTGGCCACCGGAGCCGCTACCGCACCTGGGCGCCGTCGAGGACACCCGGCTGGTTCCGGGCCCGCCTCGCCGCATCCGCATGCCCGCGGGCGCGCGTTATGCCCGCGTCGTCTACCACCTGGTGTCCCGAGAGCAGGAAGACTCGGGACTCTATCCCCCGGGGCTCTCACAGCTGGTGCTGTGGGCCGCGCCCCTTCCCTCGACCCGCACACCCCTGGAGCGCAAGCCATGATTCTCCTGTCGCTCATCCTCGCCGCCGCGCCGCCGGTCCTCCTGGAGCCCGACGCGGGCACCGCCCACCGCCTGCATCCCCGCCGCGTGACGGCGTCCTCCTTCCTGGAGAACGGCTGGAACAAACACGCCCAGAACTACCTCCCCCTCTACGTCGCCGACGATGACCCGGCCACCGCCTGGGTGGAGGGCGCCAAGGGACGCGGCGAGGGCGAGGCCATCGAGTGGTGGGGCCCGGAGCTGACGCGCGCGAAGTCCTTCCGCGTCTTCCTGCGCAATGGCTACCAGAAGACGGACAAGCTCTACCGGGCCAACGCCCGTCCCAAGGGTGTGAAGCTGGAGCCGCTCGTCCAGGGCGAGACGGGGCCGCAGACGACGGGCACCGCCGTGGAGGTGGAGCTGAAGGACGTGCTCGGCTGGCAGGAAATCCCCCTGCCCGTGCCCGGCAAGGTCCAGGGCGTGCGGCTCACCCTCGTGTCCACCTATCCCGGCGCGTCGTACGACGACACCTGCCTGAGCGACCTGCGCGTCTACGTGGAGGGCGAGGACCCCTACAAGGCGGAGATGGAGACGGCCGCCTTCGAACAGGTGCGCGCCTACGCGTACGAGCGGAAGATGGCCGCCGCGCGCAACGACACGCAGGCGAAGCTGGAGTGGGCGCCTCGCTACAAGACCGAGGACCTCTTCATCCAGAAGAACACCGAGAAGCAGCAGGAGGTCTTCTACCAGACGGAGCGCACCCCCACGAAGTGGCTGGCCCAGGTGAAGGTGAAGGACTCCTACAAGGCGGAGTTGGCTCGCGCGAAGGCCGCGGCGGCGCTGTTCGACCGCGCCAGCCTGAACCTGGACGGCGACAAGTCCGAGGCCCGCTCGAAGTGGGTTCGCGTGAGGCCCGCGCTGCTGCGCCCGCAGAAGGCCGCCGCCAGTTCAGCGCTGTCCTCCATGGATGACCCTGGACTCGTGCGGGTCGCCGGCCTGCTGCACCTGGCGGACGCGTCCTTCTTCGAGTCCGACGCCACCCAGGCCCAGATGCGCGCGAAGATCGCCAGCACCCACAAGGCCGAGTCCCGCGCGCTCGCCGCCTGCGTCAAGCAGTGTGAAGCGGACCGCAAGGGCCGGACGCTCTCCGAGCCCGAGGAGATCTGCGGCTGCGATGAACAGTGCATGGGCTGCATGGGTGACCGGGAGCCCGAGCTGAGCACCCGGAGCGAGCAGCTCAAGCACCAGCTCACCGGTGGCGAGTACGTCCAGGGCTCGCTCGCCCAGCCCACCGCGTTCCTGCGCGGCCTCAGCGAGGAGAACGGCAGCCGCGAGTCGTGGATCTCCTTCCGCCAGACGCTCGTCACCTACTCGGGCGAGAAGGCCGACACGGTGCTCGTCTTCGGAAACCGGAACGCGGAGGATGGCGGAGAGCCCGTCTTCGTGCACGTGCTCGACTGGAGCGAGTCCGGGGGCAAGGCGAAGCTGAGCGCCATCACCACCTTCATCATCGGCCTCGAATCGGTGCGCGTGCTTCGCTACCGGCCCGCCACCAACGCCTGAGCCTCCAGTCGCGCCACGGCCTGCCGGGGGGTGAGGATGACGAAGGGCATCCCCTGTCGGTCCGACATCGACAACACGCGCTTGTCCTTGCTCACCAGCCACGCGGCCCCCGCCCGGGCGGCCAGGAGGAGGAACTTCTGGTCGTCGCGGTCCTTGCAACGAGGCAGCTCCAGCGAAGGCCCTGACGCGTCCGGCGGGAGCACCTTCACGCGAGCCCGGTAGCGTTCCAGGGCCGTCCTCCGGCCCTCCAGGTCTCGCCCCGGCAGGAAGTGGCGCGACGCCAACACGAAGCCCAGCTCCGCCAGCGTCGCGTCCTCCGCCCACGCCTCCAGCGCGCCCGCCTCCAGCGCCGTCTGGAGCACGCGCAGCGCGGGGTCCTCGAAGACGTACAGGTCCAGGACGACGTTGGTGTCGAGCACCACGGGGAGCGGAGGCGTCAATGGGGACATTCGGGTTCCTGGAGGCTGCGGTATGCTTGCCCGGCACTGTGTGAGGGGTGGATGGAACTACAGCTTTTGAAGTGTCCTGGCTGCGGCGCGAAGCTTCCACCCCCGTCCTCACCGAATGGCATCCTCACCTGCGACTACTGCGGTGCCATGGTGTCCGCGAAGGGCGCGGCTGTCTGGCCCAAGCCCGCTCGCCCCGCGGACGACCCTCCCTTCGCTCCGGACCGACCCCGCGTCACGGTGGCGAACACGCGCTACGTGCTGCTCGGGCGCCTGGGCCGAGGCGACGGCAGTGACGTGTTCCTCGCGCGCCGCGACTCCCGCATCACCGAACTGGTGGTGCTCAAGGTGGCCCGCGCGCTCGACGACAAGGACTTGCTCGCCCGCGAGTACGAGGTGCTGGAGGACCTGCAGCGCACCGACGCCCAGGGCGCCGAGTACTTCACCCGCCTGCTCCCCCAGCCCGTGGCGCGAGGCACCGCGAAGGACCCGGAGGGCATCGCTCGCGCGGCGCTGGTGTACCGGTGGACGAGTGGCTTCCAGCACACCTTCTCGGAGGCGCGTGAGGTGTACTCCGATGGCGTCGACCCACGCGCCGCGGTCTGGATGTGGAAGCGCGCGCTGGAGCTGCTGGGCTTCGTGCATCGCGCGGGCTACGTCCACGGCGCGGTGCTCCCGCCCCACCTGCTCCTCCACCCCAGGGACCACGGGCTGATGCTGGTTGGCTGGTCCAGCGCCGTGCGGCACCGCTCGTTCCAGTCCCTGCCCTCCACCAGCGCCTCGCACCGGGACTTCTATCCCGACGCGCTGTGGAATGGAGGCGTGCCCACTCCGGAGACGGACGTGGCGATGTGCGCGCGCTCCATCACCTGGGTCCTCGGTGGAGACCCGGCGACGGGCGCGGTGCCGTCCCGCGTGCCAGCGCCCCTGGCGGAGCTGCTGCGCGCGCAGCATTCGGGGCGGAGTGGCCTGGACGTCGATGCGTGGAGCGTGAAGGAGCAGGTCTCCGCCGCCGCGCAGGAGGCCTTCGGTCCGCCGAGTTACGTTCCCTTCACCCTGCCTGGGTGGCGTTGAGCGCGGCCTGGCCGTGCGAGGAAGGAGAGTCGAGCCATGGGTTACGGGAGCTACAGCCACGCGGCACATGCGGCATTCACACGGGCCCGTGAGGAGATACCCGTGCAGCGCGTCTTCCGACAGGAGCGCTGTCACCCGCTGATGGACCCGCACGGCGTGAAGTGGCGGGAGAGTCGCGACAGCGAGGCGCATTCCAAGTCCCTGGGCATCGTCTTCGCCCTCGACGTCACGGGCTCCATGGGCTCCATCCCGGAGCTGCTCGCCCGGCGCCGTCTGCCTGATTTCATGAAGTCCCTGATGGACGTGGGCATCCCGGACCCTCAGGTCCTCTTCATGGCGGTGGGCGACGCGAACAGCGACCACGCTCCGCTCCAGGTGGGCCAGTTCGAGTCCTCCGAGCGGCAGATGGACCAGTGGCTGACGTCCAGCTACCTGGAAGGCGGCGGCGGAACGCCCGGCACCGAGTCCTATGAGCTGGGCATGTACTTCGCCGCGCGCCACACGGACCTGGACTGCTGGCGCAAGCGCAAGCACCGGGGCTACTTCTTCATGACGGGCGACGAGCGCCCCTACGGGTACGTCTCCCGCAAGCAGGTGAGGTCCCTCATCGGCGACACGCTCGACGAGGACCTGCCCGTGCGACAGGTGGTGGAGGAGCTCCAGGTCGGCTTCGAGCCGTTCTTCCTCATCCCGGACCTGGCCCGACGCCGCAACTGCGAGCGAGACTGGCGGGAGCTGCTCGGAGACCGCGTCATCTGCATGGAGGACCCCACCGACACAGTGGATGTGGCGGCCAGTCTCGTGGGCCTGTGCGAGGGCGCAATCCCAGACCTGGACGCGCTGGCCCGACATCTGGAGAAAGGCGGACTGGAGCGACCCCGACGCGGCGCCGTCATCCGCGCGCTCACGTCCTTCGCCGCGACGCTGGGGCGCGATGGCACGCCACAGCCTCGCCTGGAGGATGAGCCGCTGCCCACCAACGACGCCAACTCCGGCCACCGCCGCATCCCTCGCGACGAGCGATGAAGGCGCCCCGCGCGGCCCACGTCGTCGTCGACCTCGGCTTCGGCGACGCGGGCAAGGGCACGCTCACGGACTGGCTGGTGCGGCGCCACGGCGCCCAACTGGTCGTGCGCTTCAACGGAGGCGCCCAGGCGGGCCACAACGTCGTCACCGATGACGGAAGGCACCACACCTTCTCCCAGCTCGGCGCGGGCACGTTTGTCCCTGGCGTGGCCACGCACCTGGCGCACTCCACCGTCTTCCATCCGCTGGCCCTCCACGTGGAAGCGCAGTACCTCACGGAGCGCGGTGTCCCGGACGCCCTGTCGCGCGTGACGGTGAGCGAGCGCGCCCGCGTCATCACCCCGTTCCATCAAGCGGCCGGACGGCTGCGCGAGTTGGGCCGGGGCGCGCGGAGGCATGGCACCTGCGGCGTGGGCGTGGGCGAGACGATGCGCGATGCGCTCGCGCATCCGGAGGCCGCCGTCCTCGCCGGAGACTTGTGTCGACCCGACGTCCTCACCAGGAAGGCCCGCGCCGCGCAGGAGCGACTTCGCGCGGAGCTGGCCGAGGTGCGACGCGCCGCCATGGGCCATCCCGACTCCGCGCCCGAGCTGGGACTGCTGGAGGACTCCGACATCCCCTCGCGCTGGGTGGAGGCCGTGCGCGTCATCCATCCCGAGCAGCGCGTGGTGGGCGATGGCTGGCTCGGCCCCCGGCTGCGCGAGGGCCACACTGTCTTCGAGGGCGCGCAGGGCGTCCTGCTGGATGAGTGGCGCGGCTTCCATCCGCACACCACCTGGAGCACCTGCACCTTCGAGCCGGCCCTGGCCCTGCTGCGCGAGCAGGGCTTCGACGGGGACGTGCATCGACTCGGCGTGATTCGCGCCTACGCCACACGCCACGGCGAGGGCCCCTTGCCCACCGAGGAAGCATCGCTCGCGGCCTTGGTGCCCGAGCCGCACAACACCGCCGACGGCTGGCAGGGCGGCTTCCGCGTGGGCGGGTTCGACGCGGTCCTCGGACGCTATGCGCTCCAGGTCTGCGGCGGTGTGGACTCGCTCGCGGTGACGCATGTGGACAGGCTTGGCCCGCACTGGCCCGTGTGCTCCGCGTACCACGCACCTCCCGGCACCGCGGAAGACGAGGCGCTCGTGGTGCGCGACGAGGCCGGGCGCGTCACGGCGCTGCGTCCCGGCGCGGCCCAGGACCTCGCATGGCAGGCACGACTCACCGGGGCGCTCGCCCGCTGCACACCCGAGCGGACGACGCTGTCGCTGGGAGAGAGCGCCGACACCCGGACGCAGCGCTTCGTCACCTGGGTGGAGGCGACCCTGGGCGTGCGCGTCTCCGTGACGTCACAGGGCCCCAGGGCCCGGGACAAGCGCTCCCGGGGCTGACGACGACAGGGCCTCCGGGCTAGCGTCCGGGCACATCGCGAGGTGCATTCGCGGTGTCTCCACCGAGGGGGTCTTTCAGTCATGGGTTACGGGAGCTACAGCCACAAGGCGCATGAGGCGATGACGCGGGCTCGCAGCGAGCTGCCGCCTCAGGAAGTGTTCAAGCAGCGCGCCTGCCATCCCCAGATGGACCCCTTGGGGGTGAAGTTCCGCGAGAGCCGCGACAGCGCGGCCCACCCGAACTCGCTCGCCGTCGTCATGGCGCTCGACGTGACGGGCTCCATGGGCAACATCCCCGAGAGCCTCGCGCGCCAGACGTTCCCCTCGTTCATGAAGGACCTGATGGAGGCGGGCATCCCCGACCCGCAGGTGCTCTTCATGGCGGTGGGTGACGCGTTCTTCGACCGCGCCCCGCTCCAGGTCGGCCAGTTCGAGTCCTCCGAGAATCAGTTGGACCAGTGGCTCACCTGGATGTTCCTGGAGCGCGGCGGTGGCTCGAACCCCGGCGAGTCGTACGAGCTGGGCATGTACTTCGCCGCCGAGCACACCGCGATGGACTGCTTCGAGAAGCGCGGGAAGAAGGGCTACTTCTTCATGACGGGCGACGAGCCGGCCTTGGAGAACGTGTCCCTGACCCAGGTGAAGTCCCTCATCGGAGACACGCTCGACAAGGACATGCCCATCTTCCAGGCCGTCGAGCGGCTGGAGCGGACGTTCCACCCGTTCTTCCTCATCCCGGACCAGCGGCGGAGGGGCTACTGCGAGGACTTCTGGCGCATCGTCATGGGCGACAGGGTCATCTGCATGGATGACGCGGTGGACACCTGCGACGTGGCCGCCGCGCTGGTGGCCCTCACCGAGCGCGCCGTCCCCCACCTCGACGCCATCGCCAAGCGCCTTCGGGACTCCGGCAAGCCCCCCGAGCGGGTGAAGGGCATCCTGCGGGCGCTGGAGCCCTGGGCCCAGAAGCTGCGAGCCACGACGTAGGACAGTGTCGGTCGAGGCTCTTTCCCACGGAGCCTCGCGCCGTGATACCCCGAAGCCGTGAGTGAATCCTTCGAACGGCTCGGACTGTCCAAGGCCACCCTCGGCGCCCTGCGCCGGGTGCGCTTCACGCAGCCCACCCCCATCCAATCCCAGGCGATTCCCCCTGCCCTCTCGGGCAAGGACATCATCGGCTGCGCGGCCACCGGCACGGGCAAGACGGCCGCCTATGTGCTGCCCCTCGTGGAGCGCTTCCACAGCAAGTCGGGCACGCTCGGCCTGGTGCTCGCACCCACCCGCGAGCTCATCCAGCAGATCGCCGAGCCCGTGCAGGTCTTCGCCGAGGCCCGTGGCCTGACGCACGCCGTGGTCATCGGCGGCGAGGACATGGGCGCCCAGGTGGAGGCCCTCAAGGCCCAGCCCACCTTCGTGCTCGCCACGCCTGGCCGCCTGGTGGACCTGCTGGAGAACGGCATGGTGGACTTCAGCAAGCTGGAGGCCCTGGTGCTCGACGAGGCCGACCGGATGCTCGACATGGGCTTCTTCCCTCAACTCGAGCGCATCTTCGAGGCCCTGCCCCGCCGTCGGCAGACGCTGCTGTTCTCCGCGACGCTGGGGCCGGACGTCACCGAGTTCGCCCGCGAGCGGCTGTACCGTCCCGTGCGCGTGGAGGTGACTCGCAGCGGCACTCCCGCCGAGCGGGCCGAGCAGCGGCTCTACATCGTCAAGGCCGAGGAGAAGTCCTCGCTGCTGCTCACGCTGCTGGCGGAGGATTCGACGACGGCGCTCGTCTTCACGAAGACGAAGGAGCGCGCGGACAAGGTGATGCGCATCCTCCAGCGCGCGGGCCACAAGAGCGCGGTGCTGCACGCGGACCGGACGCAGAACCAGCGTCGCCAGGCGATGGAGGGCTTCCGCAAGGGGACGTACCGGTGCCTCGTCGCCACGGACATCGCCGCGCGCGGCCTGGATGTGGAGGACGTGGGACAGGTCATCAACTACGACCTGCCCCATTCACCCGAGGACTACGTGCACCGCATCGGTCGCACCGCGCGCGCGCAGGCCAGCGGCGTGGCCTCCACGTTCGCCATCCCCAAGGACAAGGAAGTCGTCGCGCAGATTGAGCGCGTCATGCGCGGACAGATTCCCCGAGTGCCGGTGCCTCGCGAGGACCCCGTGTTCCAGGAGGCGTGGGCCCAGTTCCTCGCCTCACAGAAGAACCCGGGCCCGGCGCAGCAGGAATCGGAGGCGCCCAAGCGCGAGCAGCGGCGGCCCGAAGGCCGACACGCCCGCACGCATCGCAAGCGCTGACCAGGCCGAGGGCTCCAGGGCCACCCACCCCCGGCGACGGGGGTTCGCGTCAGGGGGAAGCGGGGCGCTCGCGCTCCAGCTCCGCGCGGAAGAAGGCGCTGCCTTTGGCGAGCCGCGCCATGTAGCCGCGCACGTCCTCGCGCGCCTCGTCGGACAGCTTCGCGAAGGGCATCACGTGCGCATCCGGCACGTAGCGGAACGTCAGGTTGATGCGCCGCGTGCGGAAGTCCGGCAGCTTCGGCGCCAGGTCATGCCCCTCGCGCGTGTCCACCCGCTGCACCCGGTGGAACGTCTCTTCCTTCCACCGCGTCCCGCCGAACAGCTCCAGCGAGCCGTCATCCAGCCACTGCTCCAGCACCACCGCGTCGCGCTCACCGGGCCGCGAGGACGTGACGAACTGGATGAGCGCCCGCTCTCCGAAGGACAGCGAGGCCACCGGCCCCGGCTCGAAGTCCTTGTGCTCGCCCACCCGCGCCGTGTCCACCCAGCGGTCATCCTCCAGGCGACTGCCGTAGAAGTTCACCAGACAGGTGTTGAGGTGCCAGCCCTTGGGCATGTCCGGCCCCCGGAACATGCGCCGCGCCAGCGCCTCCACCTTGTCCACCTGCCGCTGGAGCACCGCCGGAAAGGGCTCCGCCTTGACGCACCGGTTCAAGAGGCCCTTGGGGGGGCGGTAGTAGTCCAGGCACGCGAACTGCCAGTTTCCCAGCCAGTACACCGGCCGCAGCAGGCGCCGCTGCTGCTGCCCAGTCGGGGGCGGGAAGTGCTTGGAGTAACGCTCCTCCCAGAGCGGGTGGAGCCCACCGAGCCAGTTGAGGATGTCCATCCGGTCCGCGTCGGACAGGAAGCTCGCGTTGTAGTGGTGACCCGGAGTGCGCTGGCGGGCCTTCTGGGCCAGCGAGGGGCCACGGCGGGGGGGAAGGGCCATGGGCGGCCCCGTGCTACCACACCCGCTCTGTCCGGAGCGCCTGTTGCGCAATCCGGACACCCCGGGTGTTGGTAGGGAGGCCGGAACGCGAAACCACCATGTCCGAAGACCGCCTCCATGCGCTTTACCGCACCTACGGGCCCGCCCTGTATGCCCGCTGCCGCCAGATTCTGGGCGACGACGCCGCGGCCGCCGACGCGGCCCAGGAGACCTTCCTTCGCCTGCACCGTCAGTTGGCCCGCGCCCCGGATGCCCACCACGCCCTCGCGTGGATCTACCGCGTGGCCACCAACTACTGCCTCAACCAGGCCCGGGACCGCCGCCGCCGCGCCGTGCCCGTCGGAGAGCTTCCCGAGGCACCAGGCGTCGACGCCGAGCGACTCCTGGAGGACCGGGACCTCGCTCGCCGCCTCATCACCACCGCGCCCCCCAAGGCGGCCGAGGTCGCCTGGCTGCACCTCGCCGATGGGATGACCCAGGACGAGGTCGCCCAGGTGCTCGGCATCTCCCGTCGCACCGTCGTCAACCGGCTCGCAGACTTCCACCGGCACGCACACACGCTCGCCGGGAGGCCCCCCTCATGAACACCGCCCCCTCCCACGTCTCCAGCCTCAAGCTGGATGCCCTCGCGATGGATGCGCTCTCCCCCCAGGAGCGCAGTGCCACCCAGGCCCACCTGGACACCTGCCTCACGTGTCGCACCCGCGCGGACGAACTGGCGTCGCTGCGCCGCCACTTCACCGCCTATGTGCTGCCCCGCGCCGACCGGCTCCCCACCCGCGTGTCGCCGTGGGGACACCGCTGGCGATGGTGGGCTCCCGCCCTGGCCCTCTCGTCGGCGGTGCTGCTCCTGCTCGCGCTCGTCGCCATCCCCTCTGCCGAGGAGCCCGAGCTCGCCCTCAAGGGAGGCGCGGTGCTCCAGCTCTTCGCGCACCGCGGCGAGCGCACGTGGAAGGTGGAGGAAGGCGAGGCGCTGGCCGCGGGCGACCAGGTGCGCTTCGTCGTCGAGGGATTGGGGCTGCCCTACGTCCTCGTCGTCTCCGTGGATGGCGCGGGACAGGTGAGCACCTACTTCCCGTTCGGGGGAACCGAGAGCGGCCTGCTGCCCTCGAGGGGGCTGCCGCTGGAGATTCCGGGGAGCGTGGTGCTCGACAGCGCCCCGGGCCCCGAGCGACTGTTCGCCCTGTTCTCTCGCAAGCCGCTGTCCATCGAGTCCGTGGCTCCCGCACTGCGTGAAATCTCGGCCGGGGGGGCTGACGTCATCCGAGACCGCACGAGGTTGCCGGTTCCCGCCGGAGCACAGGCCTCCTTCCTCTTCGAGAAGACCCAGCCGTGATGACCTTCATCCGCTGCTTCGCCCTCGCCTTCGTGTGTTGCGCCGCCCTGCCCGCCCAGGCGGGGACCCGGCGCATCGCGGTGCTGGTCGGCCACAACGTCGGCAGTGGAGAGCGGCCTCCGTTGCGCTACGCCGAGGCCGACGCGGTCAAGCTCGCCGGAGTCCTCTCCGAGCTGGGAGACGTGCCACCCTCGGACCTCATCGTCCTGCAGGGCGAGAACCTCGCCACGGTACGCGCCGCGCTGGACGCCGCCGCGCGGAAGGTCGACTCGCTGCGCGTCACGCCGGACACGCGGGTGGTGCTGCTCTTCTATTTCTCCGGGCACTCGGATGGCGTGGCCCTGGAGCTGGGCACGGAGCGACTGCTGTATGCGGAGCTGCGCCGGTGGCTGGACGCGACGCACGCGGATGTGCGGCTGGCCATCGTCGACAGTTGCCGAAGCGGCGCGCTGCTGCGCTTCAAGGGCGGAAGACCCGGCCCCTCCTTCGAGCTGCGCTTGACGGACGAGGTGCACAGCACGGGGCATGCGCTGCTCACCTCCAGCGCGGAGGACGAGCTGGCGCTGGAGTCTCGCGAGGTCGGCGGTTCGCTCTTCACGCACCATCTGGTGTCCGGGCTGCGCGGGGCGGCGGATGCCTCCGGCGATGGGCTGGTGACGCTGGCGGAGGCGTATCAGTACGCCTATGCGCATACGGTCTCCGCCACCGCGGACGTGCTGACGGGCGCGCAGCATCCCGCCTATGACTACCGGCTGACGGGCAAGGGCGAGCTGATCCTCACCCAGCTCCCCAGCCCGGGCACGGCCCTGGAGCTGCCCTCCGACTTCGAGCGTGCGTTGTTGCTGCGTCCCGGGCGGGGACAGGTGCTCGCCGAGCTGGGGCCGGGCGCGGTGCCCCGGCTCGCGGTGCCTCCCGGGGAGTACGAGCTGCGGGCATGGCGCGCGGGCAAGCAGCACCAGGGCACGGTGCGCGCGCCGTCGGGACAGGTTCAGAAGGTGCGGTGGGAAGACCTTCAGCTCGTGGCTCCCGCTCCTCTCGTCGGTGGCAGGAAGGGAGGCTCGGAGCCGGTGGCGCGGACGGCCGTCTCCTCCTCGTCACCCGAGGAGTGGAACTGGCCGGGGTCGGCGGCTCCGGTGAAGCCTGGGCAGGCGCCCGGTGCGAAGACCTCCAAGACGGCGCCTGAGGAACCTCGTCCCTGGGAGGAAGCCGCCACGCGCCGGGCCGCGGCCGAGGCAGGCACGGTCTCGGTGGAGTCCCCGGAGCCTCCGACTTCGGAGCCCCTGGCGGTCGGCGCGCGGGAGCCCGCGGCCGAGAAGCCGGTGTTCGAACAGGCACTGCCGCCTCCACCCCTGCCCATGTCACGATTCCAGAATCCTCCTGGGAGCCGTGCGCTGAGCCTGACGGTGGGAGCGCGCCAGACGGTGATCGATCCGGACGGGGCCTTGGTGTCGTTCCGACTGGAACTGTCCCGGACGGAGTCGAGCGGAATGACCTTCTCGCTGGAGCTGGGCCAGGGGCCGCACCAGGATGACCGGGAGTTCATCACGGGGCTGGGCGTGGGCTATGCGTGGAAGAAGCAGGCCCGCATCGTGGAGTTCACCGGCGGCGTCGAGGCCAGCATGCAGCTTGTCGTGCAGAGCCGGTCGGGTGACACGCTGTGGACCGTTGGACCCGCTGTCGCGCCCGTGGGGTCCATCGCGGTCTTCGTCATGCCCCAGCTCGCGCTGCTCATCGGAGGACGACTGCCCGTGGCCGTCCTCCGGATGGACGACTTCACCGAGGTGAAGTTCCTGCCCGCACTGGACCTGGGGGTGAGGACGCGCTTCTAGCGAAGCGCTCGACGTTCAGCGTCCGTGGGAGATACCGGCGGACGAGCCCTCCGAGGCACCGTGCACGGAGGCCGGCGACGCGGGCACTGGCGTAGCCGAAGCGGACGGCACCGACCCGGCCACTGGCAATGAGGCCGCCTGCGCCGACGCAGCGACTGGGATGGTGGTCTGCACCGCTCCGGCAACAGGCGCGGCGGCGGGCTTCACCACCTCGACGACAGGCGCGGCAGCCGGCTTCACCGTCTCGGCAACAGGCGCGGCGGCCGGCTTCACCGCCTCGGCAACGGGCGCGGCGGCAGGCTTCGCCGTCTCGGCGACAGGCGCGGCAGCCGGCTTCGCCGTCTCGGCGACGGGCGTGGGCTTCGCGCAGTTCGTCGCGAGCGCTGCATCCATGGCGGGCGCGGCACTCGTGGCGACGGCCATCGCGGGGGCCTTCGGCTCGGGCGGCAGTTGCCGGGGCGGCAGCACGAAGGGCGGCGGCACGGGGCAGTTCGTGCACGGTCCCCGCAGAGGCACCGACAACCGCTGGCCAGCACGCAGGAAGTTGTTCCGCATGCGGTTCGCCTTGCGAATCATCGACACCGTCGACCCGTACTTCAGCGCGATGCCGCCCAACGTGTCACCGGAGCGCACGCGGTGCACCGTCACGTTGTGCTCGGGCTGCAACGACAGGAGCGGCTGCACCCGGCGCCCCAGCTCCTGCGCCCTCGGGTTGTGGAAGCGCAGGTGGAAGTGGTCCCGATGCCGACGCGCGTGCCGGATGATGCCCACCGGGCTGAACAGCGAGTCCAACCACGCCTTGTCCTCGCCCACCGCGAGCGCATGGTCATACAGGACCTTCTGCACGCGCTTGTCCACGAGGATGAGCTGGATGTCCGTCTTGGTGACGACCGCGCGGATGAACGCCCAGTTGAGCGGCACGTTGATGTACTTCTCGCGCTCGCGCTCACGGATGGGGTCCACCGTCGGGTAATAGAAGCCGACGTCCACGTCCCGGCCATTCTGGTGGCTCTTGTGAGGACGCTTGTAGCCGCCCTCCTTGTTGCTGATGCCGTTGACGCGGATGGGCGGCGCTTCCGGGTACTTCGAGCGCACCTCGCGAATGGCCGACACCAGGTAGTCGATGCTCTCCTGCGTGCCCCACGCAATCTCCGGCGACACGACAATCCAGTCGTCGCCCCGGGGGAACTGCACGGAGTTCACCAGCCGGCCGCTGTGCGCGAAACCCACCGCCATGGAGCCGAGCGACGCGATGTCTTCCTTCCAGCGCCGCGTCAGGTCCTCATCGGACACCTCCGCCGAGTACAGCGGCCCCGTCGGCACCTCGCCGCCCACCACCGGCGTCTCTCCCTCGCCGTCGTCGCCTTCACCCTCGCCGGCCTCCGCCGCCTCGTCCTCCAGGTCCTCCGCCGACAGCGCGCAGCTCTCGTCGGAAGCCTGGGCCACGACAGCGGCGGCCCCGGAAGTCGCCCCCTCCGCCGAGACAATCGGCACGGCTTCAACCGGTGCCGGAGGCACCTGCTCTCGCGCAGGCGTCAGTCCTTCCGAACGCACGGACGCAAGGGCAGCCTCGCCGCCAGAGGGGGGAGCCACGCGCGCGGCACAGCCGGCGCAAACCAATAGGAGCCAGAGGGGGTAACGCACCGGGCCGGAGGATGGCCCGAGAATCGTTCGAGCACAAAGCCCCGCCCTGATTTTTTGGCGCCCCCCTGCCCCGGGGGGCGCTCTCTGCGTGGCCAGGGCCACACTTCCCGCGCGAGAATGTCCGCGTCAGGGCGCCTGCGCCGGCACCTTGAGTGCGACGTCGAGCGCCAGCTCAATCATCTCGTCGAACGAGGTCTGCCGGTCTTGCGGGGAAAGGGCCTCACCTGTCTGGAGGTGGTCCGACACGGTGAGCAGGGCCAGGGCGCGCGCACCGAACTCGGCTGCTACGCCGTACAAGCCAGCAACCTCCATCTCGATGGCCAGCACGCCCATGCGCACCAGCGTGGCGGTGAGCTGCTCTTGCGGGTGGTAGAACAGGTCGGACGTGAAGACGGTGCCCGCGCGCACGGCCTTGCTCCGTCGCTCCGCCGCCTCCATCGCCCACCGGGCGAGCTGGAAGTCCGGCACGGCCGCGAAGTCATGGTCCATGAGCCGCATCCGGTTCACCTTCGAGTCCGTGCCGGCCCCGGTGGCGACGATGACGTCCCGCAGCTTCACGTCCGGGCGGAGCGCGCCGCAGCTCCCCACGCGGATGAGGACACGGGCGCCATATTCCTTGATGAGCTCGGTGGCGTAGATGGAGATGGACGGCACGCCCATGCCGTGTCCCATCACCGAAATCCTGCGGCCCTGATAGGTGCCGGTGAAGCCGAACATGTTGCGCACGGAGGTGACGCCCCGGGCGTCCTCCAGGAAGCGCTCGGAGATATAGCGGGCCCGGAGGGGGTCGCCGGGCATCAGCACCACGTCGGCGAAGTCGCCGGGTGCGGCGGAGATATGAGGGGTTGCCATGGGGGCGCACCATAACGCTCCGTGCGCCTGCCCGCGATTACCAACTCGAACTGCCGAACCCCGAGCCGCTCCCAGAAGAACCGCTGCTGTAGGAAGAACTGGAGAAGCCCGAGTCGCTGCTCGAAGAGGACGAACTCGACGAGAACGAGCTGGACGAGGACGACTCGCGAGCCCGCGCCTGCTCACGGGCCTCCTCGCGGCGCCGCTCCTCCTCGCGCTCGGCCTCCTCGATGGCGTCACGAGCCTCGCGCGTCGCCGAGTCCGCCGACCGCAGTGCCTCCTGATACAGCCCCTTGTCGAGCGCGCGGCGCGCCGAGTCGAGCTGGGAGCCTCCCGCCCTGCCCCGCCAGGTCGCGGCGCTCTGCACGAGGCTGGCGGCGGACCGGATGGCGTCGGAGGCCTCCTCGGCGGCGCGCAGCTCTCCGCGCAGGTCCGCCGACTTGCGCGCGGCCTCGGAGGCGATGCGGTCCGCCACCCGGTCGAAGGCCACCCAGTCTCCATGGGGCTTCGCGAAGTCCTTCATCGTCGTGTCGAGCTCGCGACGCAGCGTCACCAGGGCGTTGATGGCGACCGTCGTCGCGCGGCTGTCGGTGATGCCGTCGTTGGCGGCCTGACGAATCCACTGGTCCGCGAAGGACAGGGCGCGGTCCGCCGAGGCCAGGCTCTCCTCGGCCTGGGCGTGGTGGGCCCGGTCCGAGGCGGCGGTCTGCCGCACCTGCTCCAGTGACAGGCAGGCGGAGGCGAGCCGCTCGGCGGCGTCGAAGGGGTCCGCGGGGCGCGTCTCCGCCGCGGTCACCGCCGCCAGGAGGAGCTGCCGGGCTGCATCGCGGGCCGTGCGCGTGGGCTGCATCGTGCGGGCATCGGAGGCATCAGTGTCACAGGCCGTGATGAGGCCCTGGGCCACGAGCAGCGTGCGGGCATTGCCCTCCTCGGTGGACTGGAGTCTCCGCGACTTCTCCTCGACTTCATCGAGCCGGGCGTGGACCCGGGCATGGCGCGCCTCCACCTCCGTCAGCAACGCGGCGGTGGCCAGCAATCGGGCCTCCGCATACGCCAGCTCCGACTCCGCCAGGCGCTTCGCCGCCTCACCTCGATGAAGGGCCACCTCGGCGAGGTTGTCCTGCACCGTGCCATTGGCCTCCGGATGCATCGGGTCCTCCGGCCGCAGCCGCAACGCGGAGGGGCGATAGCCACGCGTCAGCGCCTCGAGCAGCACGGTGCCATCCGCCACGCGCACCTCGAGACGCCGGGCCTCCGCACGGCACGCATCCCGCCGGGCCGCGAAGTTCTTCCGGGCCTCGTGGCTGCCGGCGATGAGCGCCTCCACTTCGCCCACGCGCGTCAGGGTGGCCGTGAGCGCCGTGAGCGCCGCATCCAGCTGTCCCTCACCGAGGGCCGCTCGCGCCTCCGTCAAGGAGTGGGCACCAGAGGCATGCCGGTCCGTCGGGTCCGCGTCCTTCTCGCGAAGCATCGCCGAGGCGGGCTTGTCCATCGACTGCCCCAGCTCCGCGCGGGCCTTCGCCGTTTCCTTCTCCACGCGCGCCAGGGAATCTCGCGCCCGGGCCAAGAGCGCCACCAACTCGTCCGCTTCCGTCGCTCGCGTGGCCAGCGCCGAGAAGGACTGCCCCAGCACCTCGACGGACTCCTTCACCGGCTGGTCCACCAGCGCCTTCGCGGTCTCCTCCGCCGTATGTCCCAGGGCCGCGAGCGCGTCATCCAACCACCGGCGCGACAGGCCCGCGCCCCCCAGCGCCTTTCCCGCCTGCGTCACCACCGGGAGCACCTCGCGCGCGGCCACGTCCAACACGGTGACGAGCGCCAGTGCATCATCCATCCGTCGCGCGCCCTGCGCGAGCGGCCCCTCCAGCGCGGCGAGCGGGTCCATGCCCAACAGGGACCTCGCTTGCTTCGCGAGTGCGTCCAGGCACGGCGTGACGTGACCGATGACGTCCTTCACGCGAAGCACCGCGTCCCCGGAGGCGGTCGTCTTCAGCTCGGCCGAGAAGGACTCCAGCACCTTCACGGAGTCCACCGAAGTCGTCGGAGCCTTCTCCAGCGAGTCCACCAGCACAAGGGCCCGCTCGGCATGGGTGTTGAACGCCTCCAGCAAGGCCTCGAAGGAGAGCGAGAAGGGCTGATAGCTCTTCAGGTCGCCGATGAGCCGCTGCGCCTCGGTGCGCGGTCCGCGCAGCACGTCCTCCACGCCTTCGTCGGGGTGGAAGACGATGGGCTCGTCGAGCAGCAAGCGGGTGACCTGCTCGTAGCGGGCCGTCCCCAGATGCGCTCCCAGGGCCTTCGTCATACCCGAGCCCTCGAGCAGTTCCTCGGCCCGATGCAGCACGCGCGCGGCGGCGGTGGCGAGCAGGAAGAGTTCGTCCACATCGGAGGCGAGCTGCTGCCCGCGCTCCCGGGTGACCCCCGCGAAGCGCTTTTCGATGTCCTCGCGAGACTTGCCGGCGCACAGGTGCGTGCGCTCCAGGAGACCGAAGAGCGCGTGGGTCTTCTCGTCGATGGCCGTGCGCCAGCGGGCATGCAGCTCGGTGGCCTTGCGCCGACTCGCGTTGCGGCGACGACGCGCCCAGACACCCGCGAGGAGCAGGCCCGCGCCACCCGCCGCCCCGCCCCGGTTGCGCGTCCTCCGGGCCTGCTCCGCCTCGTCCGCCGCCGCGACTGCCGTGCGGTAGGAGTCCTCACTCGCTCGCAGCAGCTCGCCGTGCGTGGGGGCGCGCGCCTCGAACGCCTCGCGAGCCTGCCCCAGTGCCAGCCGGGCCGAGGTGAGCGATTCCTGGAAGTCTTCGACCTCCGGCCTCGTCGCGAGGCGCTCCAGCAACCCCGCCAGCTCCGTGAGCCGCTGCCCATCCCGCCCCGCTGCATCCAGCGTCTCGGAGACCTTCGCGCGTGCCGCCTCGGCCGACGTGAGCGCGCCGCCATGAGCGAGCGTCATGTCGCGCACCGCGCCGCGCGCCGTCTCCGTCTCCGTGCGCAGCAGCGTGAGCCGCTCGGACGCGAACGCGGCCAACGGATGCGCGGACAGCGTCACCTGCGCGGACTCCAGCGATTTGAGTCGCTCGGACGCGGCACGGTGCGTCTCCATCGCCACGCGCAGCCCGTCCAGACGCGTCCGCAGTCCGTCATGAACCGCCGTCGCCTTCGCGAGGTCGGCCTTCTCCAGAGGCGTCAGCAGCGCGAGGGCCTGGAGGACCTGCTGCTCCGCGCCAGGAAGGTCCACGGCGGCCGCGGTCAGCCCCGAGGGAAGCGCCGTCCCGAAGGCCGCGAGCCGCTGCGCGGAGAGGCGCGGCACCTCCTCCTGCATCGCCAGGAGCCGGCCCCGCAGGGACTCGATGAGCCGGTTGCGCTCGGCCACCTCCTGGTCGATGGCGGAGGCCACCCGCGAGTCGACGAGCGTCACGGTGTTCTTCGCCGCGTCGATGATGCGACCACCGTTGCGCATGGCCTCGATGGCCGGAGCATCCAGGTCGCCCTTCCACTGGGCCTCGCCCGCCTTGCGCCGGTCCTGCGCCTCCGAGCCGAAATACGACAGGTTCCGCTCCGCCAGGGACAGCACGAACACGGCGCCGTCCGGCTCCTGCGTCTTCGGATGCTTCAGCGCGCCGAAGCGGGTGCGATTGGACAACCCCTTGCCCAGGGCATGCAACGCGGCGTCGATACCCGTGAAGGTCGTGCCCTCGGCGTCGACGAAGCGCTCCCCCGCCGCGCTCCAGAGGAACACTACCGTCCAGTGGGGCGCGTTCGTCGCGAGCCAGGCCTCCAGTTCCTCGAGCTGTTCCTCGGAGACGCCGACGTCTCCCTTCACATAGACGTGCTGGGACTCGGACCAGATTTTCTCGACGCTCGTCGCGCTCTGGATGCTTCGAGGCTTGCGCGCGGCCTCGACGGGCGACGCGGCCAGGGCGAGCGCGAGGAGGAGCAGGGGCGCGAACGACAGGGACGAGCGTTTCATCGGTGGCACCGAGACGAACGAGCGCGGCGAGGTGTTCAAGGTGCGGCGACCCACGCGACATGAAAGTGCGCGTCGAGCGTGGCCAGGGCGTAGTCCTTGGGCAGCGGCGCGAACGGCGCGGCCTTCTGCACGGCGGACAGCGCGGCGGCATCCCAGACCTTGGAGCCCGACTCCTGGGAGACGACCGCGGTGACGAGCTTGCCATCCCGGCCAATCACCGCCTGGACCACCGTCCTGCGTCCCACGGCGGGCAGCCCCTTGCGCGCGGGCTGCTTCCACTTGCCGGCGACCTGGGAGTAGGCGCGCTGCTGATACGCGGCGCTCGTCAGCTCGGGCTGGAAGAAGGCCTGGAGCTGGGGGGTCCCACCGGCGGCGAGCGCCAGCGGCGCGACGACCAGCGTGAGCAGGGCCACGACAGACAGCGGACGGAGGCGGAGCATGGCGCGCAATGGTAGTCGCCACGGACCGCGCCGCGAAGGGGCCTCACGCCGTCAGTTCCACTCCATCTTCATCAACAGCTTCTCCGGCAGCAGCGTCCATGAGGGCGGCAATTCGAGCGACACCTCCCCCGTCCCCGGAAGCGTCAACTCCTCGCGCACGACACTGAAGGGATGCTGCGCGTCCTTTCGAAAGACGAAGGCCGTATAGGCCCCCTCCGGCTGCGAGCGGAACGTCCAGCCACCGCCCTCCCTCGCCGGCTCCCGCGAGTACATGGACTGAAGAAGCACCAATTCCCCCGGAGTGCTCGGAGCGGGCACCGACCCTGGCACGAGGATGGCCACGGAGTCCTCGCAGGCCCCCTCGACCCGCAGGTGGAGCATCACCCCGTCCCGACGCGCCTCGAAGTCCACTGTCACCGTGCCGGTAGCAGGGACCTGGACGTGCCGCGCCATGAACACGGGGCGCGACGCGGGCTCCTCCTCTTCGTGGACATGGGGCTGGACAGCCACGAGATAGGTGCCGGGAGGGACACTTCCTTGCTCGAAGCGACCGGAGACGACCCGCACCTCCCTCCGGAAGCCACTCGCCGCGCCCGAGAGGACCACCGTGGCATCGCCTGTCTTCAAGCCGCTCACGGTGCCGCGCAGCGTGGCCCCCGTATCGAGCGCCACGGCGACTTCGTCCTGCCCCGCGCCGAGCAACAGGCGCTTCTGTGAATACGAAGCGTGCGTCACGACGAGCGCATACGGTCGCTCCATGACATGCGGCAAGGTGAAGGTGCCATCCTGCCGCGTCCTCGCCGCTCCCGCCTCCTCGTTGGGCCGAGCCTGCCGCTCCCAGCCCTCGGCATCCTCGGGGACGTCGCCCACGTCCACCAGCGCTCCCGCCACGGGCCTTCCCGTCGCCGCGTCCGTCACGCGCCCCCGCAGCGGCCGTCCCTGGTGGAGGACCACCGCTCCCAGGTCCAGGGACTGCCCCTCCACGACCTCCACCGTGAGCGACAGCTTCGCGAAGCCGGGGGCGGAGAAGTGGAGCGTCAGCTTCCCCCCGGTGAGGGGACCCCGAAAGAACTCGCCCCGAGCGTTCGTGACGGTGCCGTCCCACAACTGGAACCGGGTGACGGGAGTGCCATCCTCACGAACCAACCGCCCCCGGATGCCCACGTCCCGGCGCATCACCAGGCGCACCTCGGCGTCGCCCGCCTCGACGGGCACGGAGGTCTGGCCCCTGGTCGTCGAGGCCCCCTGCGTCCGGGTCGCATCCAGTGAATAGCCACTGCCTCGCACCGTGAGCGAGTACGCGCCCGGAACGAGGTGGCTCAGCGTGAAGCGCCCTCCTTCGTCGGTCTTGCCCGTCGACGGTCCCGGGTGCGACAGGATGCGGCTGGAGCCGTCGCTTTGAGGTCGCACCACCACGGCCTTCCCCGCCGGCTGCGCACGCACCTGGGCTCCATCGACGGGACGGCCATCCCCGTCCTCGACGACGCCCGAGAGGGACAGTCCCGCGAGGAACTGGAGGCGCGCATACACGGCCTGAAGCCCCCGCACCTCGATTGGCGTGGTCAACTGGCGCAGCGTCTCCGACTCCTTCTGGGTGACCACCAGGTGGTGCCGCCCCTCCTCGATGCCCTGGAGCGCGAAGCGGCCCCTCGCATCCGTGAACGCCCTCTTGTCGTGAGCGCCCGCCACCTCCGACACCACCGGCACCACGTCCACCTGGGCGGAGCGCACCGGAGCGCCCGTCTCGCTCAGCACCTCGCCGCTCACCGTGGCGCCCGGCGTGAGCACCACCCGGAGCCCCTTCCGAGGTGACGTCACCGGAAGCCACGTCGGCCGATGCGCGTCATGGGTGACGACCAGTCCATGCTCCCCTGCCTCGGCGGAAGTGAGCAGGAACGAGCCGTCCTCCTCGGTCTTCGCGCTGCTCTCCAACTCGAGGTCATCCCTCGCCATGACCGACGCATCGAACGGGCCACTCAGGTCGCGTGCGGACCTCAAGGCGAGGCTGGCTCCCGCCAGGGGACGGCCTTCGGCATCCACCACCGTTCCCTCCACCGTGACAGCGTCGCGCAACACGATGGCGAACGGCACGGTGTCCGCTCCCAGCCGCACCTCGCCGTTATGGTCGAGGAAGCCCGGTGCCTCGACATTGATGGCGTAGATGCCGTGCAGCAGCGGCCCCAACGTGAAGGCCCCGCGAGCGTCCGTGGTCCCACGCTTTTCCAGGGGAACGGCGGGCGTCCCCATCAACCAGGCGGAGATGCTCGCCCCGACGATGGGCGCGCCCCTGGAGTCGCGCACCTCGCCGGGAAGGAGCAGGGCATTGCCGAGCGCCAGCACGACCTCGGGATAGTCGCCCCCAGGCGCCAGGCCGACGCGCTCCTCGGCCACCGCTTCGCCGTGCGTGGCGGAGAACGAATATTGGTCAGGCCGCAGTGCCTCGAAGGTGAAGCGCCCCTGGTCGTCGGTGACGACGTCGCGCGTCCAGTATGGGTTCCCGCACCTCACACTCGCGCCAGGGATGGGCACGTCTCCCATGACGACACGCCCCGAGAGCCGACGTGCGCGGGGCATCATCACGTCCAGCCGCTGCATGCCGGTTCCCCGGAGCTGCACGCGCTGCGGGAGCAGCCCCTCCTTGGAGAAGAGGACGTTGTAGTCCCCGAAGGGCAACGACGCGAACTGGAAGCGCCCATCCAACGTCGTGGACACCTCGAAGGCACGGTTGTGTGCCACGAGGATGGCGGTGACGCGGACGCCCTCCACCGGCTGCGCGAACTCGTCCCGCACCTGGCCCGACAGCGGAGGCTCGCCGCCCAACCGCACTTCGACCTCCTCGCCGCCCGCGGCGACGTCCTCGCTCAACCCCACGCCTCGCGGCCCCTCGGCCCACACCGCGTACCGTCCCGCTTCCAGGCCCGCGAGCGTGAAGTGCCCCTCCGCGTCCGTCGTGGTGCGCGCCAGGGGAGGCGTCTCTCCCGCGCCGGATTCCAACCAGTCCAGCAGCCCCTCCGTCCGGCACAGGGTGCTCAGCAACAGCAGCTCACAGGGCTCGCCACAGTCGCAAGGCTGTTTGAGCAACGGCATGTCTGGCTTTGCTTCGGTGGCCACCACGACCGCGCCCTCGACAGGCCCATCGGGTCCGAGCACGACGCCACGCACCCTCAACTCACCTCGGGGCGCCTCGACGGGCGCCGCGAGCAGCGCGCGCCATGACAATCCCCGGCCCTCCGTTCCGAGGCCAGAGGAGGAAGGCTTTCCGGTGTCGCGCCCATCCACGCTCGTCCCGCCAAGCAACAGACGCCCCAGGAAGAGTGTCAGGAGCAGCAGCCCCGCGCCGATTCCAAACCATCGCCTCATGCGCGAGCCCACCCCGGAGGACCTCGTGTCGTCCGGTCAGCCTATCCGCATTCCCCCACCTCGCGCTGCAGTTCGTCGGCCTCGGGCTTTTTCCGTCGAAGCACCCGGGCCACGCGCCGCTCAGCGTCGCCTGGCGAGGGTGAACGCGGTGAGCATGAGCGCGCCGCCCGCTCCCATCGCGACGGCAAGGGGCATGCGCAGCCGCTCCGACAACGCGGAGAACACGCCCAGCGTCACCTCTCGGCTGGCGCTTCGCAGCGAAGGATTCCCCAGCTCGTCTCGCGTCGTACGGAGCTGGCGTCGCAGCTCCTCGGAGGCGCCCCGCACCGTCGCGGTCGCCGTGCGCTCGGCCATCGTCGCGACGACGACGCCCACATCCACGTCGGAGCGCTCGCGGTGCTCTTTCAGCTCCAGCTCCAACTGCCCCACCACGGCGTGGATGAACCGCCGCCCCACCTGCTCCAGCACCTCGTCGAGCCGCTCGGTCCGCGCATCCAGGGCCGTGCTCAGTCCCTCGACGAGCCCGCGCCCCGCCTGGGACGCCACCTCCGAGGCGATGGGCGCCAGCACGGGCATCTCGTGCTCCAGCTCCAGCACCGCGCCTCGCACCGCGCCCGTGGCCAGCGTCCGGGCCCGCGCGCCGGGCTGGCGCAGCTCCCGCTGACGCTGGTCCGCCGCCTTGGCCGAGTGGTCCAACCATCCATTCACCCGCTCCAGGAGGTCATGGGACAACGCATCCGCCCCGGGCATCGAGCGCCGCAGCTCCGCCACCACCCCCTGCACCGCGCTCTCCACGAGCGAGCGAGACCACGAACCGCGAGGACGCTCGGCCGCGACCTCGACCTCCCGAGCAAGCAGGGCCACGGCGTCTTGGATGAGCTGACGAAGCTGTCCGTCGAGCCCTGGCAGCTCCGCCTGGAGTCCCTCCGAGGCCCCCTGGATGGCGCCGCTCGTGAGCCCATGGGCGGCGATTCGCTCGAGTGACAGGGTCAGACGCCGCATCAGCTCGACTGGTGACAATCGTCCATCGTGGCGCATCGCTCGCTCCCCCCCGCGCGGAAGGCCCACTCCGCTCGACAACGATTGTGATGTCGCCCATCAACCAACACCCCGACGGACCAGCGGAGACAGCGCTCGCGGTGCCCCTTCGCGTCGACTCCTGACGCCACCGAGCACCGGGCCCGTCGTCGGCAGGGCGGGCAGGCAGCGGGGTCGCGAATGCAGTCCGGTTGCATCGCCCACCTCGCTCCGGGACATTGCCTCCGGGGATTGGACGATGCTGGGCTATCAGGCGAACTCACAGTGGCGCGACATGTCTGACTTCGTGGTGCATTTCACGAAGCCCGGACCGCCATTCCATGACGCCTACCAGAACATGATGAACATCCTGGGCACGCGGACGCTCATCCCGGGCGCCCAGGGCTTCGGGCTGGCGCGCAAGGAACCCCAGGTCGCGGACCGGCACCGAGCCGTCTGCTTCAGCGAGATTCCGCTCGACCAGCTCGGCAGGCTCGTCCAGCGCCGCAGCCTGTATGGCATCGGCTTCAGCAAGAGCTTCATCCTCTCCCAGGGCGGCGGCCCCGTCTGGTACGTCCAGTACGCCTCGCCCGCGCACCTCTCCTTGAAGCACCAGGTGGACCAGGCGCTGGCGGCGACGGACTCGCGAGCACACCCGCTCTGGGCCATGACGCCCTTCGTGGACATCCAGGGCGACAAGCACAACGCGCCCTACAACTACCGCTTCGACTGGGAGCGGGAGTGGCGCGTGCCGGGCCTCTTGCGCTTCACCGAGTACGACGTGGCGGCGCTCTTCCTCCCGGAGGAGCTGCACCCGACGGCTCGCGGCTTCTTCGAGTGGGCCGTGCGTGAGAAGGCGGGCCCTGGCTACTTCTGCCCCTGTCTGGATCCGCTGTGGACGGCGCCCCAGATCGCCGCGGCGCTGGCGAAACACGCGGAGGACTCCGTGCGCCTCCGGGCCGGATAGTCACCCCTTGCGTCCATGAGCCAACACCGGTGCGGGGCGGGGGCCTGTCAGCGCTTCTCCGGATGCCTATCTCTTCCGCTCCGACATGGGTGGGTGGACACGGGGGAGCTACACAGTGGCCGGAAGAAGCTTGTCGCGAGGCGTGCTGGCGTGTGTCGTTTGTCTGACGGTGGCCTGTGGGGGTGGCACCTCCCCCGGCCCTGGAGGTGACCCTCCGGACGAGCCGACGGGACCTTCGGGGACCATCCCCGACCCGCCCCCCACGAATCCCCAGGAGCTTCCGGACGCGGGCGTGCCCGATGCGGGGAGCCCCCTTCCGGACGCGGGTCCTCCCGATGCGGGCCCCGCGCCCATTGTCTGCGCTCCCACCGCGGGCGAGACGCGCTGGCTGACGGAAGGGCAGCTCGTCACGGCCACCGTGACGTGCTCCACCGGGAGCACCACGACGGGGCTGCGCTTCGGCGTGGACAACCTTCCGCCCGGCGCCACCTTCGATGAAGCCACCGCCACCCTGCGCTGGACGCCCGGCAGGGACCAGGCCGCCGTATGGCACCTCGTCCTGCGCGAGCACACGAGCAATGAAACGGGCACCCTCAAGGTCGGCGTGGCGGAGAACGACGGAGGCCCCGGCAACATCAAAATCGTCGACCCGACGAAGTACACGGAAGAGTACGGGCTGCCCGTCTTCCACCTCATCTACACGCCGCCCCTCACCTCCGGCAGCGACAAGCCCGCGCAGCTCATCTACCGGGGCCGCACCTACAACATCGAAGCCAAGTACCGGGGCGCCACGTCCGGGGCCTTCCCCAAGCGCAGCTTCACGCTGGAGTTCCCGGACGAGGACCTCTTCAACGAGCCCGTCCACGGCGACGGCTTCCTCAAGAAGAAGCGCGTGGCGCTCGTCACCACGTTCAATGACAACTCCTACGTGCGCACGCGGCTCGCGTTCGACCTGTGGAGCCGCATGTCACCCGAGCACATCCGCGTGCGCACCTTCAGCGCGGTGCTCTATGCCAACAACCGCTTCCTCGGCCTCTATACGGCGGCGGACCTGCCCCACAAGCGGCTGATGGCGGAGCACGGCATGGACAAGGACTCGGACCTGTTCAAGGCCGTGGAGAACGACGCCAACTTCTCCCGCATCCGCAAGAACGGCGAGCCCAAGGCGTCACTGCGCGAGGGCTTCGAGAAGAAGGTCGGCGAGCCGGAGATGGGCCAGCCCCACGCCTGGGACACCCTGGAGGCCTTCATCACCTTCGTGGCGGACTCCGACGACGCCACGTTCCGCGCAAGCTTCCCGCAGCGCACCCGCCTGAAGGACTACGAGGACTGGTGGATCTTCAACTCCCTCATCCTCGGGACGGACTCCCACTCGAAGAACGCCTATCACGCGTATGACCCGAAGACGCAGGGCCCCTGGCGCTTCATCCCCTGGGACCTCGATGCGAGCTTCGGCCAGAACTTCGACACCACTCGCACCTCGCCGACGACGCGCAACACCTTCACCGGGAACAACCGCATCTTCGCGCGGCTGCTCGCGGACCCCACCTTCGCGGGGCCCATGCGCGAGCGCTACCGGGCGCTGCTGCGCAACGAGCTGAAGCTGGAGAACGTGCTCGCGCTCATCGACGGCTACGAGAAGGAGACGTCCGCCGTCGCGAGGCGAGACTGGGCGCGGTGGCAATTGGAGTACCGCGCCCTGGGCGCGCCCGGCACCGTGGGCGAGGGCAACTTCCCCGCCTGGTATCAGCGCACGGATTTCCTCACCTACGAGGAGGAGCTGGAGTACGTGCGCCAGTGGGTTCGCACCCGCTGGCCCGCGCTCCAGTCCCAACTGCCCTGACGTCCTCCCCGCCGGTGGACCGCCCCGACTAGAACTGCGCCCAGCCCGGAACGCGCGGGTAGGGAATGGCGTCGCGGATGTTCTGCAGGCCGCACATGTAGACGATGAGCCGCTCGAAGCCCAAGCCGAAGCCCGCGTGCGGGACCGTGCCGTAGCGGCGCAAATCCCGGTACCACTGGTAGTGGGCCGGGTCCAAGCCGAAGCGCTTCATCCGCGCGTCCAGCACGTCCAGGCGCTCCTCGCGCTGGCTGCCGCCGATGATTTCGCCGATGCCCGGGGCCAGCACGTCCATGGCCGCCACCGTCTTCCCGTCCTCGTTGATGCGCATGTAGAAGGCCTTGATCTCCTCCGGGTAGTTCATCACCACCACGGGCCTCCCCACGTGCTCCTCGGACAGGTAGCGCTCGTGCTCCGTCTGGAGGTCCTTGCCCCACTCCGGCGCGTACTCGAACTTCTTCTTCGCCTTCTTGAGGATTTCAATCGCCTCCGTGTAGGTCAGGCGCTCGAAGCTGGAGTGGATGAACTTCTCCAGGCGCTCCGTGACGCCCTTCTGCACGCGCTCCTCGAAGAACTTGAAGTCGGGGCCACAGTCCTCCAGCACCGCCTTGAAGACGAACTTGAGGAAGCGCTCGGCCAGGTCCGCGTCCGCGTTCAGGTCCGCGAAGGCAATCTCCGGTTCGATCATCCAGAACTCGGCCAGGTGGCGCGTGGTGTTGGAGTTCTCCGCGCGGAACGTGGGGCCGAAGGTGTACACCTTCGACATGGCCATGGCGTAGGCCTCCACGTTGAGCTGGCCGGAGACGGTGAGGTACGCCTCCTTGCCGAAGAAGTCCTTGTGCCAGTCAATCTTGCCTTCCGGCGTGCGGGGCGGATTGACGGTGTCCAGCGTGGACACGCGGAACATCTGCCCGGCGCCCTCCGCGTCGCTCGCGGTGATGATGGGCGTGTTGACCCAGAAGAACCCCTCCTGGTCGAAGAAGCGGTGGACGGCCTGCGCCGCGCGGTGACGCACGCGGGTAATGGCGCTGAACGTGTTGGTGCGCACGCGCAGGTGGGCCACGTCGCGCAGGAACTCCAGCGTGTGCTGCTTGGGCTGAATGGGGTACGTGTCCGGGTCGTCCACGAAGCCCAGCACCTGGACCTCGTCGGCCTGGACCTCGAAGGCCTGGCCCTTGCCCTGGGACTTCACCAGCGTGCCGCGGCACACGACGGAGCAGCCCGCGGTGAGGTGGAGGATCTCCTTCTCGTAGTTGGGCAGCGAATTGGGGGCGACCACCTGGAGGGGGTCGAACACCGAGCCATCGCTGACATTGACGAAGCTGATGCCCGCCTTCGAGTCGCGCCGGGTGCGAACCCAGCCACGGACCTCCACCTTCGTCCCTGCCTCCACCGCGCCGGCGAGGACCTGCTTCACACTGACGACCTGCATTGACGCTCTCCCTTGAGCGGATTCGGGGGGCGAGTTAGCCGCGCGCCGGCCCGAAGGACAAGCCCGGTGTGGCTTTCCGGGCCCCCAAACGCCTGTTTCCGGGCCCCGGACGGATGCCTGGAACCCGGCCAACCATGTCAGACCCCACAGGTACTCTTCTCCCATGGTCGCCCAAAAAGGGGACCACGAATCCCACGAAACCCGCACGTCATTCGCGAGCCGCCCTGGCCCGCCTGGCCGTGCCCTACCTGGAGAGTCACATGGCTACGCGCAAGTCCGCTTCCCGCAAGTCCGCCGCCCGCAACCGTTCCTCGGAGTCCACCAAGGCCGCCTTCGAGGACCTGGCTCGCAAGGCGCGCAGCAAGCCCGTCGTCCCCGCCAAGGAGCAGGAGGCCCGGGACACCCACGCCAAGAACGTGCTGGCGGACGTCTCCACCCTGTCGGCCGAGTCCGCGGTGAAGAAAGTCACGGAGGCGGGGCTCACCATCAACAAGACGCTTTCGGGCATCAACGAGCAGGTCATCGCGCTGGTGGAGGAGATGAAGCAGTTGGACGAAGCCATCCAGCTCAAGACGGACGAGCTGTCGGAGCTGCACGGCAAGGACGTGGCGGCCAGCGCCGTGGACGTGCTCGTGGCGGAGTACGACAAGCGCAAGGCGGAGCTGCAGGAGGAGATGGAGCGGCTGAACAAGGACATCGAGGACACGCGCGCCAAGGCGGCCACGGACCTGGCCACCGAGCGTGAGGCGGCGCAGATGGCGCGCCAGCGGGCGGAGGAGCAGTACGCGTATGACGTCCAGAACCTGCGCAAGAAGGAGCAGGACGCGTTCGTGGAAGGGCTGCGCGTGCAGTCCGCGGCCGAGAGAGATCGCAAGGAGAAGCTGGAGAAGGACTGGGCCACGCGTGAGGACGCGCTGAAGCTGCGCGAGAAGGAGCTGGAGGACCTGCGCAAGCAGGTTTCCGAGTTCCCGGCGGTGCTGAAGAAGGAAGCGGACACGGCGGCGGCCATCGTCGGCAACCGCGTGAAGTCGGAGTGGGACCTGAAGCTCACGCTCGCCACGAAGGACGCGGAGACGTCGCAGCGCGTGGCCAGCATGGAGATTGCCTCGCTCAAGGACACGAACACCAAGCAGGCACAGGCCATCCAGTCGCTCCAGGCGGAGCTGGCGGACGCCAAGCGCCAGGTGCAGACCATCGCCGAGAAGGCGCTCGAGTCCGCCTCCGGCGCTCGCGCCCTGGCCGAAGTGCAGGGTGTCATCGCCAGCCGCGAGTACAACAAGACGAAGTAATCCCGGCTGGAGCCACACGGGGACACTCGCCGCGCTCGGCCTGGCGAGCGTCCCGTGCGAAGGAATTCGACAAGGTGCGTTCAGCCTTCATGCGAAAGGCTGAAACACCCCTTCCTGGGTGCGTTCAGCTTTCATGGGAAAGGCTGAAACACCTTGAAGAATCTGAGTGCCGATGGACTCGGGCTGTCCTGGGATGAGTCACGCGCGGGCGTCGTTCGTGGAGTGAGCACGAGCGGGGTATCGTGTCTCACCATGTCCTCTCCTGGCTCTGCTCGTTCTCGCGCGACCGGTCTGTTCGCGCTTCCCGCCCTGCTGTGCCTGCTGCTGGGTTCCTCCGCCTCGGCCCAGGCGACCCGCACGTGGGTCTCGGGCGTGGGGGATGATGTGAACCCCTGCTCTCGCACCGCGCCGTGCAAGACGTTCATGGGGGCGCTCAGCAAGACGGCCACGGGTGGAGAGGTTGATGCCATGGACCCGGGTGGCTACGGCACGCTGACCATCACCAAGTCCATCACGATTGACGGCGGGCCCAGCGCCGGAGGCATCCTCTATTCAGGGACGCATGGCGTGGTCGTGAACGCGGCCGGCGCCACCGTCATCCTGAGAAATGTCGCCATCAATGGCGGCACCACGGGACTGGACGCCATCCGCATCCTCGCGGCGGACAAGGTGCTGGTGGAGAACTGCACGATTCAGGGGTTCACCGGCTCGGGCATCAACATCCTGCCTGACGCGGGCGCCGTGCAACTCGTCGTGCGCAACACGACGGTCAACGGTGCGGTCGCCAGGGCGCCGACGACCGCCGGCGAAACCTCGGGTGGCATCCAGGTGGCGAGCGGCGGGGCCGTGATTGGAAACAGCCAGATTGCGTCCGGCCTCATCGGGCTCCACGTGCTGAACGGCGCGCGCGTCACCGTGAATGACACGACGGTGGTGGGCCACTCCGGCCAGGGTGTCCTGGCGGTGGGCGGTGCGCAGGTGACGCTGGAGCGGGCCGTGGTGGCGCAGAACGGCGTCGGAATCAAGGCGGAGGCCCCGGCGCAGGTGCGCATCTCCGACACGATGGTGGGCCACAACACGGGCCTGGGGCTGGACGGCCCGGTCGTCTCGTTCGGGAACAATCGCGTCGCCGCGGGCAACGGCACGGATGGTTCCCCCTCCACCACGCTGCCTCAGAATTGAGCCGCGCGATGGGGGTCCACTTGCGCTGCATCCTCGTGGTCGCGCTCTGCGCGTCCACTCCCGCGCTGGCCCAGGCAACGCGCACCTGGGTGTCGGGCGTGGGCGACGACGTGAATCCGTGTTCCCGCACCGCGCCGTGCAAGACATTCGCTGGCGCCATCAGCAAGACGGCCGCGGGTGGGGAAATCGATGTGCTTGACGCCGGCAGCTTCGGCACGTTGGTCATCACCAAGGCCATCACGATTGATGGCGGGCCGGCCGGCAAGGTGAGCGCGTCCAGCATCCCGGGAATCACGATCAACGCCGGCCCTCAGGACGTGGTGGTGCTGCGTCGGCTCTCCCTGACCGGGAGCGCGGGCACGCGCGGAACGACGGGTATCGCGTTCAACAGCGGGCGGGCACTGCATGTCGAGCGCGTACAGATTCATGGCTTCCAGCAGGACGGCATCCGCTTCTCGCCCGAGGCGGGTGGCCAGCTGGTCCTCGCCGATGTCGTGGTTTCGGGAAATGGGGGCGCTGGCGTCCGGGTGAGTTCGCCGTCCGGGGTGGCCTCTGCAGTCATCTCGCGCGGCAACCTTTCAGGGAATCGCCAGGGGCTCTGGCTCGGCGCGGGCAGTGTGGCGACGGTGAATGAGCTGACGGCGTCCGACAATGCCGAGGCCGGCATCTGGGCCCGGACGGACGATGGCGGCAAGGTCCAGCTCAACGTGGAGCGGGCCCGGCTCACGCACAATGGCGTGGGCCTGCATGCGGCCTCGGTGGGGAGTGGGAGTCAGACGCTGCTGAGGCTGTCCCGCGCCGCCGTGGACGCCAATGTGCTGGCCACCACGCGGCTCATCGGCACGGGCACCGTCCTGTCCTTCGGCAACAACCGGATGGCGGGAGGCTCCGCGTCGACGTGTCCCACGGGAGCCGTCTTGCTGGAGGACGCGGCGCTGCCGGGGATTGCCCGGGGAGGAGTCTTCGCTCCGGTGGAGCTCGCCGTGCTGGGGGCCATGGGGAGCGTCACCTCGACGGTGTCGGGTGCGCTGCCTCGGGGCTTCCGGTTGGAGGGCGGCGTCTTCTCGGGCACTCCCGAGGAGGGCGGCGACCATCCCTTCACGGTGACGGCGACGGATGGGAATGGGTGCACGGCGTCACGCGACTTCACGCTCGCGGTGGCCTGTCCGCCCATGTCGCTGGGCCCCACCGTGTTGGCCGCGGGGACTACGGGACAGGTCTATGCGCAGACACCCTTCGTGCATGAGGGTGGCGAGGGCACGACGACGTTCGTGCTCGATGGGGCGCTGCCCCGTGGACTCCAGCTCCGTGACGGCGTCCTCACGGGAATGCCCACGCAGCCCGGCACCTTCCCCATCACCCTGACCGCGACGGATGGCGGGCGCTGCTCGTCGAGCCAGAGCTACACCTTGGCCGTCGCTCGCTCCGCCGACTTCCAGGAGGCCACGGTTCAGCTCCAGGCCTCGGCCAACCCCGCGTATGCGGGAGAGGCGGTGTCCGTCACCGCGAGCATCGTGGGCGGACAGGGAGAGCCCTCGGGGACGGTGACGTTCTTCCGGGGCACGGAGGTGCTGGAGGTCGTCACGGTGACTTCCCGCGAGGCGAAACACACGCTCGCGCCGCTTGCTCCGGGCCAGTACACCTTGAGCGCGGCGTACAGCGGAGACACCCGCTTCGGTGGAGTCGACGCGGCGCCCCTGACGTTGGAGGTCCTGCCCGCCAAGGCGCCCATCGAGGAGGGGGACAGCGGATGCGGCTGTCGACAGTCCGGCGCGCCGGGCGGAGTCCTGCTGACGCTGCTGTTGCTCGTGCTGAACCGCCGGCGTCGGGAAGCTCCGACGCCGGGCTGAGGAAGGCGCGCCCCACCTGTGCTCGACGCTGGCTGTGTGAGCCGCCAGCGTCGTCACGGAGGAAGGCGCCTGATGCGACGCGAGGCCCGTCCGGAATCCACGCAGGTGCCTCCTCATGCGGCTAGACGCGCACGGGCACCGCGCGGACGTTGGAGAGGTCCGTGCCCAACGGACGCAGATGAAGGAGTCCCGCGAAGGGCGACACAAGGTCGCTCGCCCCTGACGAGCGGCCCCGCTGTTCCGCAGGAGCGTCACCAGATTTGGACCGGCACGGACCGACGAGAGGAGAGCCCATTGCCGAGCTGACCGCGGGCACCGTCGCCCCAGGCCCAGACACGCCGGTCCGCCGTGACTGCCAGGGAATGTCTTTCGCCTGCCACCACCTGGATGACCCCTGCGAGGCCTGGCACCTGCGTGGGTTGTAGGTGCTGGACAACCTCGCAACCACTGACTCGACAGTGCTCGTTGTTTCCCCACCCCCACACCGTTCCATCTGCCTTCACTGCCAGGCTATGCCCAGGCCCAGCGGAGAAAGCTACGACCCCACTCAAGTCCGCCACCTGCACCGGCACCCGCCGAAGCGTGGTGCTCTGGTCTCCGAGCTGTCCCCTGTTGTTGTTCCCCCAGCTCCACAGCGTCCCATCCGACTTCAGTGCGAGGGAATGACCGTTCCCCGCCGAGATGGCCACGACCCCCGCCAGCCCCGGGACAGGAGCGGGAAGCAGTCGACGCGAGGCCGTTCCATCGCCCAGCTCGCCATAGTTGTTGGTACCCCAGGTCCACACGGTGCCATTACTCTTCAATGCCATGGAGAACTGGCTGCCAGCCGCGATGGCAAGGACGTTTGACAGTCCTTGAACCTGGACTGGCACCAGGCTCAAGTTCTGGGTGCCATTCCCCAATGCGCCTCCCCAGTTCAGGCCCCAGGCCCACACTGTTCCATTGGAACGGAGGGCCAGAGTATGCACTTCGCCGGCCGCGACGGCGAGGACGCGGGTCATGCCCGGGATGGAGGAGGGCAGTGCCCGTCCCACTGTTGAGCCATCACCGAGCTGCCCCCAGGAATTGTAGCCCCACGACAGCAGGGTGCCATCCGCCACAAGGGCCACCAGGAAACCCCGGCCCGCGTCCACCGTGGCGATATCTGTTGCGCCCTGAACCTGAACAGGCTCCGCTTTCAGCCCTCCGTTTCCTTCACCCAGTTCGCCACTACTTCCCATCCCCCATCCCCAAACCGAACCATCCACCCGCACCGCCATTGAGAGATGTTCTCCCGCGCTGGCAGCTCGAGTCATCTCAAACCTCGACGGCAATGGGATGTCGTTCCGGTTGGCGATTCCGTCACCAACTTGACCCGAGCTGTTCTCCCCCCATGACCACAAGGATCCATCCTCGGTGACAACGAAGAAATGCTGCCTTCCCAGCGCCATGGTCCGCACGCCAGCCAGTCCCAGCAGGCGCGTGGGCACCAACAGCACGGTGCCATCCCCGTGCCCCGCCAGGACAGAGAGCTCAGTGCCCCCCCATGTCCATATCGAGCCATCTGATTTCAAGGCCAGGCTGGAATCTCCACCATTCAGGAGCACCACCACCCCCGTCAAGCCTGGCACCGGCATGGGTTCCATTCGAGATACGCGCGTATCATCGCCCAGGTGACCACGTGCGTTGTTACCCCAGGCCCACACCCGCCCGTCAGCGCCCAAAGCTGTCGAGTGCATTGCTCCAGCGGAGATGCTGACAACTTCGGGAAGGCCGTGCACTTGAGTCGGGACAGACAGTTCATTTCCCGTAGGATCATCAGGCTCGTCCACGGAATTGTGCCCCCAGGTCCAAACCGTTCCATCCGCCTTCAAAGCCAGTGAATGAGCATGTCCGGCGGAGATCGACACCACTCCTGACAGATTCAAAACCCGGACAGGCGATGTTCGGGTCACAGCGGTTCCATCACCCAATTGTCGGTAGTAATTACTCCCCCAGGCCCAGACGCTGCCATCCACGCGCAGTGCCATCACGTGATGCGAGCCAGCGCTCACTGCTTCAACACCCGAAAGACCCTGGACCATCACTGGCGTGGCTCGATTGACGGCAGTCCCATCCCCAAGCGTTCCCGCTTGGTTGTTTCCCCACGCCCAGACTGTCCCGTCAGACCTGAGCGCGAAGGAGGAGCCCCAGGCCGCCGAGACCGACAGGACATTGACCAGGGAAGGAACCTTGACCGGAGCCCACCGCGTCACGACGGAACCATCACCCATCTGACCATACTCATTGTTCCCCCAGGCCCAGACGCTCCCGTCGGGTTTCAACGCCACGGAGTGGGTTGAGCCCCCCGCGACCTCTACCCTTTCACTCCAGCTCACTGTCCGAGTCGGAACGAACTTCATCAGGTTCGTGCCATCTCCCACCTGGCCGTCCGTGTTGGCTCCCCATGCCCAGATTTCTCCGCTGGCATTCAGCGCCACGGAATGCTGTCCGCCTCCCGCCGACACCCCTTTCATCTCTGTCAATCCAGGCACCCGCCCAGGGGACACACGTCGGGCCTGCGTTCCATCCCCCAGCTGCGCCCGCGCGTTGCTACCCCAAGCCCACACCGTGCCATCCGATTTCAAAGCCACCGAGTGCTGCCCACCTCCGACCACGGAGACCACTGCTTCCAATCCGGGCACCTTGACGGGGAACAAGCTTGAGGCCAGGGTCCCCAGCCCCAACTGTCCTTCATCATTTTTTCCCCAGCTCCACACCGTCCCATCCGCTTTCAACGCCACGGAATGAGACCCTCCACCGGAAAGCGCCGTCATGTTGAGCGGGCTTGGCAACACCGTGGGAGAGGCACGCCCCACGGTGTCTCCCGTTCCCAATTGCCCATCAGCGTTTCCACCCCAGGCCCAGATGCGCCCATCCGAGGTCAGGGCGAGGGAGTGGAAGTTGCCCGCTGCAATGGATACGGCTCCAGCCAAGCCCTGCACTTGAACCGGAGACAACTGACGCGCCGAGGCCGTCCCATCGCCTAGCTGACCTGTCGCGTTGCTACCCCAGGACCACACCGTCCCGTCGGACCTCAAGGCCAGGGAATGGGAGAATCCCGCCGCGATTGACACGACATTCGTCAACCCCGGAACCTGCGAAGGCACGGGACTGTGTATGAGACCCCCATTCCCCAGCTGACCCGAGCCGTTGCCTCCCCATGTCCACACCGTTCCGTCGGACTTCAAGGCCATGGAATGCTGCTCTCCCGCACCAATGGCCATGATCTCCGACAGTCGCCGGGCCCGGAGCGGCCTGGGGTTGCTCCAGGTCGTGCCATTCCCCAACTGGCCGAAACCGTTGCTACCCCAGGCCCACACTGTTCCATTTGACCGCAAGGCCAGCGAGTGATTGCGGCCGGCGACGACCATGCTCTGTCGCACAATGCCTTCCGCAGCACGTGTATGGCGCAGCTGCGGGGCTTGAGCGGAGACCTCGCCAGGCTCACGCTCAGCACACGCGAGCCCCCACAATGCGCAAGACAGTCCGAGCCACCACGCCATGCGTTTCTCACGTCCCATGAATCACCCACTATTTCGGCGAGTCGCGTGCCTATCCAGAGGTGAACCTTCCGAGCGCGGCGGAGGCACGCGCCCGGAAGATTCGCCTCGCGCTACCAGACCAGCACGGGTGCGGCACGGAAGCTGGAGAGCCCCGTGCCCAGCTGCCCATGGCTGCTGCTGCCCCAAGCCCAGACACTCCGGTCCGCGAGCACGGCGAGCGAGTGCTCACC
This sequence comes from Myxococcus sp. CA056, assembly GCF_013336715.1. Lineage (NCBI taxonomy): Bacteria > Pseudomonadati > Myxococcota > Myxococcia > Myxococcales > Myxococcaceae > Myxococcus > Myxococcus sp. CA056. Next base: position 114,188 of record NZ_JABUMT010000004.1, on the reverse strand, counting down.
CCCTGCCCCCACGGACACGGCGCCCGTCAGCCCCGCCACCTGTGCCGGCAACAGCCGCCAGTTGGACTTCACCCCGCTGCCCAGCTGGCCCTGCTGATTGCGCCCCCAGGACCAGACCTTGCCACCCGTCGTCACCGCGAGGCTGTGGTGCTCGCCCGCGTCCAGGGTGACAGCCCCCGCCACCCCGCTCACCTGCACGGGCAACAGCTTGCGCACCTGTGTGCCATCCCCCAGCTCGCCATAGGTATTGGACCCCCAGCCCCAGATGGTCCCATCCCCCTTCAAGGCCAGCGCATGCGTGCGTCCAGCCGAGACAGCCGTCACGCCCGTGAGCCCTTGCGTCTGCACCGGCGACAGCCGCCGGGCCGTGGAGTTATCGCCCAACTGTCCCAGCGAATTGTACCCCCAGCTCCACACCGTGCCGTCGTGCTTGAGCGCCAGGGAGAAGCCCTCGCCCGCCGCAATCGCAGCCACCCCCGTCAAGCCCTGGACGCGGACCGGCAGGATTCGGGACACGGTCGTCCCGTCACCCAGTTGCCCCTGGACATTGGAACCCCAGGACTGGACGGTGCCATCTCCCAGCAAGGCCAGCGAGTGCCGGCTGCCCACCGCGATGGACAACACTCCCGTCGGCGAGGGAATCAACGTGGGCAGCGCCCGGGACACCCTCGTCCCATCTCCCAGCTCACCCTCCTGATTCTCCCCCCAGGAGAGCAGCCGCCCATCTGACTTCAAGGCCAGGGTATGCCCCTGACCGCCGGCAATCGCTCGACACTCCGTGAGCCCCAGCGCCGCCACCGGCAGCGCGCGGTTCAGGACGCTCCCATCCCCCAACTGCCCTGACAGATTCGCCCCCGTGCCCTGGACGCTCCCGTCCAGCGCGACGCCCAGCGAGAACTGATACGCCGTGGACAGCCCGCGTGAAGCCACGAGCTGCGAGCGCACCGGCAGCAACTGCCAATCCACGACCCCATCGCCAATCTGCCCGTCGGCATTCGCACCCCACGCCCAGACCGTCGCATCCTCCTTCACCACCAGGGAGTGCTGCTCCCCCACGGAGACCGTCCTGACCCCCGTGAGCGCGGGCACCTGCACCGGACTCGTACGCGCCGCCGAAGCCCCCCCTCCCAACTGCCCCTGGACGTTGGCACCCCAGCCCCACACGGTGCCATCCGCCTTCAAGGCCAGGACACTCTCGGCTCCCACCGACAGCGCCACCACCCCCGTGAGCCCTGGCACCCGCGCCGGAGCGAGCCGCGCCGTGAAGCTCCCATCCCCCAGCTGCCCCTTCGCGTTGCTTCCCCAGGCCCACACCGTGCCATCCGCCTTCAACGCCAGCGAATGACAGACACCCGCCCCCAGCGAAACCACGTCCGTCAGCCCCAGCACCTGCTCGGGCGCGAAGACCAGCCGGCCCAGGTCCTCGACGTCCTCGCACGTGTCCTGGCGGCCCCAGGTCCAGACCGTTCCATCCGCCTTCAACGCCAGCGAGTGCTCGACGCCCGCCGAGAGCGCCACGACGCCTTCCAGGCCCAGCGCCTTGACGGGCGCCGTCCGGGACAGGAACCGGGGATTGCCGTCCCCGAGCTGCCCCATCTCGTTGTCTCCCCACGCCCAGACGGAGCCGTCCACACTCAAGGCCAGCGAATGATAGGCCCCCACCGCCACGGCCGACGCGGTGAGCGTGGTGCCCACCTTCACGGGCAGGGCCCGGTTGACGTTCGTCCCATCCCCCAGCGCTCCCCAACTGTTCGAGCCCCAGCTCCACACCGAGCCGTTCTCCTTGAGCGCCACCGAGTGGTAGGCCCCCGCGGCCACGGCCGCCATCAGCGTCAGCGTGGGGACCTGGACTGGCAGCCAGCGAGTCTGCGTCGTGCCATCCCCGAGCTGGGACTGGTCATTCGAGCCCCAGGCCCACGCGGTGCCATCCGCCTTGAGCGCCAGGGAATGGCGCCCTCCCGAGGAGGCCTCCACGCGCTCCAGCAACCCCCGCGTCAGCGCGGGCGCCAGCTTCATCAGATAGGTCCCATCCCCCACCTGTCCGTCGGAGTTGGAGCCCCAGGCCCATACCTCGCCCGTGGCCACCACCGCCACCGAGTGCTGCCCACCTCCCGCCGACACGCCCTTGACCTGCGTGAGCCCGGGCACCTGGAACGGTGACAGTCTTTGCGTCTGCGTTCCGTCTCCCAGCTGCGCTCTCAGGTTGCTGCCCCACGCCCACACCGTTCCATCCCCCTTCAGCGCCACCGTGTGCTGGCCTCCACCCACCACCGCGGCGACGCCCGTCAGCCCTGGCACCTGCGTGGGGACCAGGCTCGCCGCCGAGGTGCCCAGCCCCAGTTGCCCCTCGTCATTCCTCCCCCAGCTCCACACCGTGCCATCCGTCTTCAACAGCACCGAGTGAGAGCCACCACCGGTCACCGCCGTCACGCCCGTCATCCCTGGGAGGACGGCGGGCAGCAAGCGGCCTGTCAGGGTTCCCGTGCCGAGCTGACCATCCGCGTTTCCGCCCCACGTCCACACCCGGCCGTCCGCCGTCAGCGCCATTGAATGAGCATTGCCCGCCGCGATGGACACCACGCCCGTCAGACCCTGCACCTGCACAGGTGAGGTCTTTCGCACCGTCGTCCCATCTCCCAACTGCCCCGTCGCGTTGTTGCCCCAGGCCCACACCGTCCCGTCCGCCTTCAGGACCACGGAGTGGGAGAAGCCAGCGGCGATGCCCACCACGTTCGTCAGGTTCGGCAGGGCCGCGGGCACCGAGCGCGAGACGAGGCTGCCATCCCCGAGCTGGCCGCTGCTGTTGTAGCCCCAGGACCACACCGTCCCGTCCGACTTCAACGCCAGCGAATGCAGCTCCCCGGCGCCAATGGCCCTGATGCTGAACAGACGCCACACGCGCGTGGGCGCAGGACGAGGGCGGGTGGTGCCATTACCCAACTGTCCAAAGGCATTTCCGCCCCAGGACCACACCGTCCCATCCGAGCGCAGCGCCAACGTGTGGTGCCGCCCCGCCATCACCGTGCCCTGGCGCGAGGCACCCTCGGCGGCACGGATGGTGCCGAGTTCGGAATTTTCGAATGCACCTGGTTCACCACAACTCGCCAGCCACATCACGCACAACAGCCAGCACACCGGGATTCCAGACACACGTCTCGCGACACGCTCCATGGGACACCCCTTTTCAGACAGCCCGACGACGAGAACTTCCAAACAGGACCCGCGCGAAGCAGGGGCGCGGTCGGGAGGGTGCTCGCAGCAGCACGAGGCCCTCCCGGACTTCGTGCTGCCTTTGCCGCGCTACCAGACCCTCACGGGTGACACTCGAACAGGAGACAGGCCCGTGCCAAGCTGCCCCGAAGTGCTGTCACCCCAGGACCACACGCCCCGGTCTCCTCGAATCACATGCGCATGAGCGGCGCCCGCGGCGACGGACAGCGCCGAGAGGCCGGGAACATTCACGGGCACCAGCCGCTGCGTGACGGTGCTCCCATCCCCCAGCTGCCCCAGGTGATTGGGCCCCCACGCCCACACCGTCCCATCCGAGCGCAACGCCAGCGTGTGATTGCGCCCCGCCAGCACCGTGCCCTGACGCGCGACACCTTCCGCCGCGCTCGCGGACGCGAACTCCGCCGCCTTGTCACCGGCACCGCGCTCGGTGCAGCCCACCAGCACCACCGCGCACAGCAACCTGCACCACGCCAGGATGCCAGACACACGTCTCCCACCGCATTGCATGAGTCCCCCTGCTCCCCACAACGAGTCTTGCAATCCCTGTCACGAGCCCCGGCGCGCCGCCGGAGTCCGACTCCCGCGGCGAATCACCACACGCGCACGGGCGAGGCGCTGTCGACGAAGGTCCCCGTGCCCAACTGCCCGCTCTGGTTGAGACCCCAGGTCCACACCGAGCCGTCCCCCTTCACCGCCGCCACGTGATGCAGCCCGGCCGACAGTGACACCGTCCCCGTGAAGCCCGTCAGCGGAGCGGGCACCGAACGCGTGACGAACGTGCCGTCCCCCAGTTGCCCAGAGCCATTGAAGCCCCAGGACTCCACCGTCCCGTTCGACTTCAGCACGAAGGAGTCCGCGAAGCCGGCGGAGAGGCGTATCCCTTCCGTGAGCCCCTGGACCTGGACGGGCGAGAGCCGGTTGACCTGGGTGCCGTCTCCGAGCTGGCCGTCGGAGTTCTCACCCCAGGTCCACACCGTGCCGTCCGCCTTCAGCGCCGCGGAATGAGTTAGCCCCGAGGAGAAATCCATCACCTCCGTCAGTCCCAGCACCCGCACCGGGAGCGCGGCATCATCCAGCGTCCCGTCGCCGATATTGCCGTGTGGATTGGTGCCCCACGCCCACAGCGTGCCGTCCGCCTTCAATGCGAAGAAGTTGTAGCCGCCCCCCGACACCGCGATGACTCCCGTGAGGCCCGAGACTTGCGTCGGAGCCAGCACGAAGCTCGACGGGGGCGCACCCGGGAACCACAGGGGATTGATGGACCACGCCCACACCGTGCCGTCGTCCTTCAGCGCCACGGAGTGGTGCATCCCCGCCCCCACCATCACCACGTTGGAGAGGCTGGTGATGCGCGTGGGCGTCCGCAGGCCGTCGCGAGCCGCCGGCCCACCGGGGCCCTCGAAGGTTCCTCCCCACGTCCACACCGACCCCTCTAGCGTGAGCGCCACCGTGTGGTCCCGGCCAGACGCCACCGCCAGCACCTCCGACAGTCCTGGCACCTGCCCGGGCGTCGCACGGCCCGGCCGGCCCGCCGCCCCGAGCTGCCCCAGGTAGTTCTCCCCCCAGGCCCACACCGTGCCGTCCGCCTTCACCACCACCGTGTGCGCATCCCCCGTCGACACGTCCGTCCGCTGCCGCCAGCCCGCCGTCCGCGTCGGCACGAAGGCCTGGAACGTCGTCCCGTCCCCCACCTGCCCGTCCGCGTTGGAGCCCCACGCCAGCACCGTGCCGTCCGCCTTCACCACCACCGTGTGCTGTCCCCCGCCCGCCGTGACGCCCTTCACCAAGGACACCCCCGTCACCCGCATCGGCGCCAGGCGCTGCGTCAGGCTTCCATCCCCCAACTGACCTCGCTGGTTGTTCCCCCACGTCCACACCGAGCCATCCACCCTCAACGCCACTGAGTGCTGGCCTCCGCCCACCACCGCCTCCACGTCCCAGAGCCCGGGGACCTGGGTCGGCGTCAGGCGCTGCCCCGTCGTCCCATCACCGAGCTGGCCGTAGGTGTTCTGTCCCCACGCCCACACGGTGCCATCCGACTTGAGCACCACCGAGTGCGAGCCACCGCCCGACAGCGCCGTCACGCCTGTCAGTCCCGCCACGGCCACCGGCAGGGAGCGGTTCAGCGTGTCCCCCGTGCCGAGCTGACCGTCCGCGTTTCCACCCCATGTCCACACGGCGCCGTCCGCCGTCAGGGCCAGGGAGTGCGCATTGCCCGCGGCGATGGCCACGACGTTGATGAGCCCTTGCACCTGGGTGGGAGCCAGGCGCTGGGACGTCGTCCCATCACCCAGCTGCCCCGTGGCGTTGAGGCCCCACGCCCACACCGTGCCGTCCGCCTTGAGCGCCAGCGAATGCGAGAAGCCTCCCGCGATGCGCACCACGTTCGTCAGTCCTGGCACTCGCTGGGGCCACGCCCGACGCGTGGTGGTTCCATCCCCCAACTGCCCCCGGGTGTTGTCTCCCCACGTCCACACGGTGCCGTCGGCCTTCAGCGCGAGTGAGTGCAGCTCCCCCACGCCAATGGCACTCATCCCCAGCGGCCCTCGAATCCGTGTGGGCGAGGACTTCGCCGTCGTCGTGCCATCCCCGAGCTGACCAAAGGTGTTGCCACCCCACGCCCACACCGTGCCATCCGCGCGCAGCGTCAGCGTGTGATTACGCCCCGCCATCACCGTGCCTTGACGGGAGAAGCCCTCCGCGGCGCGGCTGGAAGCAAGGTCCTCGGGAGGCGGAGTTGCCCCTGGCTCGACGCAGCCCGACAGCCACAGCGCTCCCAATAGACAACCCCAGACAGCCACGGCGGCACCACTGCGCACACGGCTCATGTCTCCCCCCTCGACACGACTTGGAATGGACAGAGAAACACCAGACATGCACGCGAGACAAGCCTTTGCCTGGGACACCCACGGCTCGTCCACCCTCCCAGGTTGTCACCCCGGCCGGCCCACGTCCGGCATCCTCCCCGGCGCTCGGGGTCGTCTGACGTGTGCATCCCGGCGTCCAGGTCGCCGGAGACCTCACCGGGCCAGAGGCGCCAGGTGGCGGGGCCGGCGTACGATGGCGCCATGACTCGAAGCCCGCCGTCCACCGCGCGCAGACGCGTCCCCTACTCCGGCCTCTGGCTCGACGGGTTCAGCCTGACGGCTGTCGCCGGAGGGGCGCTGCTCGCGGGCGGACAGGGCTGGCAGCGGGACGGCATCGGCGCCACGCCTCGCGCGTCGACGGGCGCGGCGTTCTGGGACACCTCGCGGGAAGAGTGGTTGGAACTCTCCCCGCTGCCCGAGCCCCGGCAGGACCATGCGGCGGTGGCGCTCCCGGACGGACGCGTGCTGCTCATCGGCGGACGGGACAACCCGACTCCGGAGCTGGACAGCACCCGCTACTGGGAGCCGGACACCCGGCGCTTCGTCCCCGGCCCGCCGCTGCGGGCCGCGCGCTCGCGTCCCGTCGCGCGCGTGCTCCCGGACGGCGCGGTGCTGGTGCTGGGCTCGGACCATGACAACGACATCGAGCGGGGCACACGCGCGGAAGTGCTGCGCCCCGGCGCCACGGCGTGGGAGCCCGCGGGCCAGACGGTTCGCATCTTCCACACCGGCCCCGTGTGCGTGAGCGGGGAGCGCGTCGTCATCGCCGGGGGCCGCGACAACGGCTTCGGCTTCGCCATCATCGAAGGCGAGCATCTGGCGCCGCCCCTGAACCTGAGCACCGAACTCTGGGAGCCCTCGTCACGGGCCTGGAGGACCGCCCCCCATCCCCTCACAGAGGCCCGAGACGACGCCGAGGGCGTCACCCTCTCCGACGGGCGCATCCTCGTCGTGGGCGGCTGGCACCAGGGCACCTCGCTCACGAGCGCCGAGGTCTTCGACCCGCGCACCGAGCAGTGGACGGCGACGGGCGCGCTCGGCCTCGCCCGCTCCGGCTTCACCCTCACCACGCTTCCGGACGGACGGGCCGCCGTGTCCGGAGGGCTGCGCTCGGACACCTACGCGGAAGCCACCGACGTGGAGCTGTGGAATCCGGCCACGGGCACCTGGAGCCCTGGGATGCCGCTGGCCGTGGGCCGCGCGGGACACCACGTCGTCCCGCTGGGCGCGGGCGCGTTCCTCGTCGCGGGCACCACGCGCGTGGCGCCGGATGGCTCGCTGGAGACGACTTCCGAAGTCTGGCGGCCCTGAAGCCGCGCCACCCCGTTACAGCCGCATCCACCCCGACGGAGACAGACGCATGGACAACCCGGAGCTGGCCCGCATCCCCGGCGTCAACCCCCACGTGCCCGACGCGGCCCGAATCTACGACTACACCCTGGGAGGCACCCACCACTTCGAGGCGGACCGCCAGGCCGCGGAGTTCATGTTCTCGCTGGTGCCTTCCACCCGGAAGTGGTTGCGCATGTTGCGCGGCTGTCTGCGCACCGCCGCCCAGCGCCTGTCCTCGGACGGCTTCCATCACTGGGTGGACTTCGCCTCCGGCCTGCCGACGAGCGACCACGTCCACTCCGTGCTGCCGCAGGCCAAGGTGCTCTACAGCGACATCAATCCGCTCACCATCGCCACCGGCAAGCACCTGCTCGGCGACAATCCGCGCACGCGCTACATGGAATGTGACATCCGCTCCGCGGGGGACTTCCTGCGCCGCCCGGACGTCCAGGCCTTCCTGGATGGAGAGCGGCGCGTGGCCTTCGGCGCCAACGGCATCACCGTGTTCCTCTCCTCGGAGGAGAACCGGAAGTTCTTCCGTGACTTGTATGACTGGGCCGCGCCCGGCTCCAAGCTCTTCGCGACCTTCGAGACGAAGGCCCCGGGCCTGAGCACGCCGAAGTGGGAGCAGTTCGTCGGCATGTTCCAGAAGATGGGCGAGTCCTTCCAGCTCTACTCGCTGCGCGAGTACCTGGACCTGTGCGGTCCGTGGACGCCCGGCCCCGGCGGAGTGATGACGGTGCGCGAGTTCCTGGGCCTGCCCGTAGGCCACATCACCGAGGAGGACCGCGAGGGCGTCGGCATCGAGTTCTACGCGGTCATCCTCGAGAAGCGCTGAGCCCGCGCTCGTCCGCGAAGCAAGCCGGCGGACGAGGCCTACCCCCCGGGGCCCGTCTCCGGGAGGCCCACGGAGCCTCCGTCCGGCGCGCCGCGAAGCGAACGCCCGATGCACTGCAGTGCCGACTGCCTCACCACCGCTGAGTGCCTACCGTGTCGAGCAGGCAACGATCCGCGATGGTGAGGAGGAATCATGTTCCAGACGAGACGGCGTCAGGTGCTGGCGGGAGTGGTGTTCGGTACGGCCCTTGTCCTCGGAGGGTGCAGCTCATCCCGCTCCGCGAGCAAGGAGCAGCAGAAGGTCGACCAGTCCTGGCTGGCCCGAGTCCCGGAGTCGGAGCTCGGCGACGTGCGCAACGCCCAGGCGGAGCAACTCAAGGCCCAGGATGAAGTCACCCGCGCGGACGTGGCCGTCAAGGACGCGGAGCGCGCGGCGGAGGTCGCCCAGCGCAACGAGGAGGCCGCGAAGCTCTCCACCAAGGCCAACCAGACGGCCGTCGAGGCCGCGCAGGCCACCGGCCGGGCGTCCAACATCTCGCAAGCCCAGGCGGAGCTGAAGGCCACCGAGGGCAAGCAGGCGGCCGCCCATGCCCAGCTCGAGTGGCGCCAGCGCGCCATCGAGACCCAGAAGGCTCGCAAGGACCTTCGCCAGCGCGAGCTGGAGCTGGCCGACGCGCGCCTTCGTCAGGCCGAAATGGAGGCGCTGAGGAACAGCGATGACGTGCGCGCCAAGGACCTCTCCGAGGCCGAGTTCACCAGCGCGGTGGCCAACGCCCAGCGCAACACGGAGGAGGCCCAGCGACTGGTGGACCAGCGCCTGGGTGAGGAGCGTCAGGCCCGAGGCGAGTGGGAGAAGCTGCGCGGCGAGGCCCGGGGCTACGGCGGCAGCGGCACGTCCGACGGGGAATGACGCGCGGGCGACGACTTCCGGCCGCTACTTCGGCGGCGGCCGGAAGACGTACTGGAAGATGGGCTCGTCCTGGCCGGGAGGATATTGCGCGTCCAGGAAGGCGAAGTACGCGTGGCCCGCGATGAACGGGTCCTCCATGCTGTCGTAGAGGACCGACACCTGCGTGGCCCGGCCGGACGCATCCACCTGGACGCGCAGCTTGAGGTTGCCCTTGAGCTCCGGCAGTTCCTTGAGCCGCTCCATGTAGAGCGCCACCAACCCCAGCGACACCCGGTTGTAGATTTTGTCCGCCGCGCCCCTGGCCGGCGTCGCGGGCAGACGGAAGCGCCGCACCAGCTCCGCCGTCTCGGCTTCCGCCTCCGGCACCTTCCGCTCGGGGGCGGTCTGCGCCGCGCGGTAGGACACCAGCGCGTCCTTCCAGCGCGCCTGCTTCAAACACAACCGGGCCCGGCGCACGTGGATGTCGGAGCGCTCCGGCGCCCGCTCCGACGCCTTCACCAGGAAGCCCTCGCTGGCGGTGGCGTCCGCGCGAGCATCGGTCAGCTCCGCCAGCCGCAAGAGCGGCTCGGGGTCCTTCAGCTCCACGTCGATGAGCCGGACCAGGGCCTTCTCCTCGTCCGCCGGGCGCGACAGCTCCGCGTAGACGCGGGCGAGCAGCGCCAGCGCCCCGGCCTCCGCGCCGCCCAGCTCCACGTACCGCTCCAGCGAGCGCGCGGCCTTGTCCTTCTCGGAGGCGGAGAGCCACAGGTCCGCCTGGAGCCGGTGCGCCTCGCGGTCCATGGGCTTCAGGGCGACGAGCTTCTCTCCCGCCAGGGCCGCCGCGCGCACGTCCTTCGCCGCATGGGCCAGCGCGGCCAGCTTGCGCAGCGCCTCCGGCTGCTCCGGCCAAACCTCCACCGAGCGCGACAGCTCCGCGCGCGCCTCCGCCTCCCGTCCGGGCTTCGCCGCCAGCAACAGGCCCAGCGCGGTGCGCACCTGGGGCGCATCCAGCTTCGCCAGCGAAGCGCGCAGGCGCGCCTCCGCCTCCGCGGGCTTCCCTTCCGCCTGGAGCAGCAGCCCTTCCCCCCAGAGCGCGGGAGCGAAGTCGGGCGACGCCCGGCGCGCGGCGGACAGCGGACCTCGCGCCTCCGACAAGAGGCCCCAGCGGATGTAGATGAGCCCCATGCCCAGATGGGGCCAGGGGTTCTCCGGCTCCAACGTGGACAGGGCCTTGAGCTCGTTCCAGCAGGTGTCCGCCGGGAAGGCGAGCCATGCGCGGTACACGCGTGGCATCAAGTCCTTGGGCCTCGCGCGGCCCTGCTCTTCCAGCTCACTGTCCAGCACGCGCAGCGTCCCGCGCACCCGGGCCGTCTCCACCTTGCGCAGCATGCCCATCACCTCGTCGGCGCCGGGCTGCGTGCTCTTCGCGCCAGCCGCGCCGGCCGGAGCAGCCAGCAGCAGGGACAGCAGCAGCAACACGCGCGGCGGGGAGAGGGACACCATGGAGTCGCGCGGAAGATACCAGACGGCCTCGCGAGAGCGGCCCGCGACGAATGAGCGCATGCCTGCTCCCCGGCCAGCCCCTCGCGGTCATCCCGACCCCAGGCCCGCTCCAGAGCGAACCGGGGGCATACCGAGCCTCGGGACACGAGCCTCGCCCCCACCGCGCGCCGGGCGGGTGTCACCCTGGCGCGCGGCGGTGAGGCGCGAGCCGCTCCAGGGCGTCAGGCCCGGAAGCGGCTCGTCACGACGGACGACTCAGCCGATCTCCACCTTGCAGGTGGCGCTGCAGCCGTCGTTGCTGCGGGTGTTGCCGTCGTCGCACTCCTCGTTGGCCGGAGCGTCCTGCTGCACCTTGTTGTCGCCGCAGCGAGGGCCGAACACGCAGCCGCGAGCGCACTGCCCGTAGCCACCGGCGTTGATGCCGTCGTCGCACTCCTCACCTTCGTCCGGCACGCCGTTGCCGCAGGTGGCGCGGCAATCGGTGCGCTTGGTGACGAAGTCGTTGAGCGTCAGCTTGTACGAGGACGCCGTGGTGTGGCGCTCGGCCTGGTACACGACGACTTCGTAGATGCCGCCCACGGTGAGGCCCAGCGCGGAGGCCTGGCTCGACACGTTGACCGAGTCCTCCTGGGCGCCGTGCACGCCGCCCAGGTCCAGCGCGAGCTTGCCGTTGATGAACACCCACACGTCGTCGTCGCCGCGGAACGTGAGCACCTCGGTGCCCTTGTACTCGAACCAGTAGCGCGCCTCGCTGGTGAAGCTGAAGTTGTGCCCACCATTGCGCGGCTGCTCGAAGCCCGCGGCAATCCAGCCCTTGCCGTCCACGGGGAAGAAATCCGGGTCGTCGAACACGTACGACTCATCGGGCTGCTTGGCCAGGTCCAGGGTCCCCACGACGGTCTGGTTGATGCCCGCGGCGTCGATGTACCACTGCATGAAGGGGGCCTCGCCATGCGTGGTGGTGGAGCCCGTCAGCTTCGCCAGGCCGGGCTTGCCGCCGGGGTAGTCCTTGCCGTTGTAGCTCCGCACGAGCTCCGTCTTGACGATGCCCTTCTCGGAGCCATTGGCGTTCTCGAAGTCGATATGGCCCTTCGGGACCGAACCCGAGGCCGGCAGGTCCCAGCCACGGAAGTCACGGTAGACGACGGGGATGGAGATCACGTCCGGCGGCGTCTCCTCGATGAGCCTGCACACGAAGCCTTCCTCGAGCTTGCACGTCGCGGAGCAGCCGTCGTTGGAGCGCGCGTTGCCGTCGTCGCACTCCTCGGACGTGTCGTTGGGCAGCATGATGCCGTCGCCGCACGTCGCCTGGCAGGTGCCACCGGTGCAGCGCGGCTCGCGCTTGCACAGCGGCGAGCAGCCATCGCCCATGTCCTTGTTGCCGTCGTCGCACTCCTCGGTGCCCTCGACAATCATGTCGCCACAGGTCGTCCGGGTGCAGACCGCGCCCACCGTGGGGCACTTCCAGCCCTCCTCGAGGCGGCACTCGGAGTTGCAGCCGTCGTTGTTGGCGACGTTGCCGTCCTCGCACTCCTCATCACCCACCTTGATGCCGTCGTTGCACCGGGCGGCGTGGCAGCGACCGCCGGCCGCGGGGCAGTTCCAGCCGGCCTCCACCGTGCAGGTCGCGCTGCAGCCGTCGTTGGACGACACGTTGCGGTCATCACACGCCTCGGGAGCCTCCACGCGGCCGTTGCCACAGCCGAACTTGCGGATGCAGGGCTGACCCGCGACATCGCAGACCCAGCCGTCTTCGATGGCGCACGTCGCCGTGCAACCGTCGCCGGCCACCTTGTTGCCGTCGTCACACGCTTCACCCGTCTGGAGCGTGCGGTCGCCGCAGGTGTCGACGGGACAGGTGCCGCCGTCACAGAGGACGGGGCCACCATCACCCCCATCGGGGAGGCCGGCGTCGGGCTTGCCAGCGCCACCATCGCCTCCGCAGGAGGATGCAACTATCGAGAAGAGAAGAGAGGCGAGTACGAGACTCGCGAGCCGCGTTCCAACAGGGGGGACGGTCGCCATAGACACCGATGCTGGAAGTGCGCGCGGTGCGTGTCAACGCGGTTGCGCATTCGGCATCCCGCACCCTCCGTGAAAATGCAGGAAATGCGCAGATGTGCAGGAAGAGCGGACTGAATCACCTGTTTTCGTGTCTCAGACCCACATTCCCTTCCATGGCAGCCGTGTCCGGTCCGGACTCGATTGCCCTGGCTCTGATGCCAGGGGGCCTGTCTCAGCGGTGTCTCAGCGCGCGGCGTTGCGCAGATACTGGGCGTAGAAGCGGACCGCGTCCGCGTAGGCCGTCACGGCGATGCGCTCGTCCTTGCCGTGGATGCGCGCCAGGTCCTCGCGCCGCAGGTGCGCGGGGAAGAAGCGGTAGACGTTGTCGCTCAAGCCCACGAAGTGCCGCGAGTCGGTGGCGGCCACGTTGAGGTACGGCGACACGAGGACGTCGGGAAACACCTGGCGCAGCGAGCGCTCCAACTCGCGCCAGGATTCGGAGTCGGTGGGAGACACCGGCGAGGGCTCGCTCTGGAAGTCCAGCGTGCCCACCTCCACGCGCGAGTCATCCACCGTGGCCCGGACATGCGAGAGCACGCCTTCGACGCTGTCGCCCGGGAGGATGCGGAAGTTCACCACCGCGCGGGCGCTCGCCGGCAGGACGTTGTCCTTCACGCCGCCCTCGAACACGGTGACGGCCGTCGTCGTGCGCACCGCCGCGTTGGTGGTGGGGCTGGCCGTGAGCTGCCGCACCACGAGCGGCTCGGTGAGCCACAGGTTGGCGAAGAGCAGTCGCATGCCGAAGGGCATCTCCGGCCCCACGCGGGTGAACAGCTCGCGGCTGCCCCCCTGGAGCCGCGTGGGCATGGGCGCGGCCTCCAGCCTCGACACGGCGCGAGCCAGCACGCCCACGGCGGTGCTGGGCGGCGGCATGGACGAGTGGCCACCTTCGCCCTTCACCGACAGCACCACGCTGACGAAGCCCTTCTCCGACGTCCCCACCAGCGCCACGGGCGCGCTCACGCCGGGCACCGTGCCGGACATGATGACGCCGCCCTCGTCCAGCACGGACTCCAGCCGGACGCCGCGCTCCTGGAGCCGCTTCGCGATGACCACCGCGCCCTCCCGTCCGCCCACCTCCTCGTCCGCGCCGAACGCGAGCAGCACCGTGCGCCGGGGCTTCTCCCCCGCCGCCAGCAGCGCCTCCACCGCCTCCAGTTGCGCCAGCACACTCCCCTTGTCGTCCAGCGAGCCGCGCCCCCAGACGAACCCGTCCGCCACCACCCCGTCGAACGGAGGATGGGCCCACGCGACCTCGGTGCCGGGCGTCACCGGCACCACGTCCAGGTGCCCCAGGAGCATCATCGGCCGCAGCGAGGCGTCCGTGCCCTGCCACGTGTAGAGCAGCGAGTGCGCCCCCACCACCTCGCGCTTCAGCTCGGCGTGGACGCGCGGGAAGTGCTCCGCCAGGTAGGCATGCAGGGCCGCGAAGGCCTCGGCGTCCGCGGGCACGCCCTCGGAGGCGGCCACCGTCTTCAACCGCAGTGCCCCCGACAGGCGCGACGCCAGGGCCTGAGCGTCCACCGTCAGCGCGGTCGCCTCCTCCGGCACCACCTGCCGGGACTTGAACGTGAGCGTCCGGGCGACGAGCACGACGGCGAGGACACCGACCCCAAGGGCCATGGACAGGAGAAGTCGTTTCATTGGCAGGTGCGCCACGCTACCAAAGGCGCCACCCCGGGATGGGGAACCTCCAGGACGGCCGAACCGGCCTCTCGAAATATGAGAGAACCCCTCGCCCTTGTCCTGGGGGAATCACATGCAGTACTGCTAGATAATTCCAGCACAAGAAATGTCAGGCTTCCCCGTATAGTCGGGAGACTGGTCCATGAGGTGCGCAGGTGAAGACTCGACACGCAGCGCGGTGGCAGCTCGTCCTGGCGTTGGGAGTGGGGACGCTGCTGGGGGGATGCGGCAAGAGTGACGAGGGCCCGGGGCTTCCGGCGGAGCCGTCCGCGGTGGAGGCGCAGGCCGCGGATGCCCAGGCGCTGGTGACGTGGACACCTCCGACGAGCGACGGTGGGCACCCTCTCCTGTACTACGTGGTGCGGTGCCAGCCCGCGTGCGGCGGCGCCATCGTCAGCGCGGGCGAGCGCCAGGCCACGGTGATGGGCCTCAACAACGGCTTCGCCTATCTGTTCAAGGTCTCCGCGGTGAACGCCCGGGGCGAGGGCACCTCCTCCATCCCCTCCGTGCCGGTGATGCCGATGCCGGGCATGGCCATCAGCAACCCCACGGTGCCCGGCCAGCCGCGCTCGGTGCGGGCGACCGCGGGCAACGGGCAGGCCTACGTCAGCTGGCTGCAGCCGGCGAGCTACGGGGGCCGCGCGCTCACGAAGTACGTCGTCACCGCCGAGCCCGGGGGCCGGTCCGTCACGGTGGACGCGCCCGCGGCGAGTGTGAGCATCCCGGACCTCACGAATGACAGGCCCCACGTCTTCACGGTGCGGGCAGTCAACGAGGTGGGCGAGGGTCCCACGGCGCTCGTGGGCCCGGTGACGCCCAGGCCCGGCGGTGCGCCGTCGAGCTGGGTGTCGGGCTACTACGTGGGCTATCAGCGCGCGCAGCTGCCGCCGGAGGAGGTGGACTTCTCCGGCCTGACGCACATCATGGTGGGCCGCGTGCGTCCCCGCTACGACGGGACGCTGCACACGGACTTCGACGTCACCGTCTACGAAGGGCCCCTCATGGCGAAGGCGCTGTCGGCGGGGGCGCGGCTGGCGGGGAAGAAGTCCCTGCTGATGGTGGGCGGCTTCGGCGAGCACGATGGCTTCGTGCAGGCGTCCACGGGGGAGAGCCGCATCGTCTTCGTGAAGGAGCTCATCAAGGCGATGGAGGAGCTGGGCTACGACGGCCTGGACCTGGACTGGGAGCCCATCAACCTGCCGCCCGCGGGCAATGATGGCGAGTTGCTGCTGGCCCTGATTGACGAGCTGCGCGCGGCCCGCCCGGACATCATCATCACCGTGCCGGTGAACTGGCTGAACTCCAACTTCGGGATGCCCGAGGTGGAGGAGAAGTTCATGGCCCGGCTCGCCGAGCGCGTGGATCAGCTCAACATCATGTCCTACAAGATGAGCGGACACTGGGGCGGCTGGGAGAGCTGGCACTCCAGTCCCCTCCGGGACGAAGCCCAGAACCGCCCCACCTCCGTCGCCTACTCCGTGGAGGGATATCTGAAAGCGGGCGTGCCGCGCGGCCGGCTGGGCGTGGGCATCGGGTTCTTCGGCACCTGCTGGCAGGGCGTGACGGAGCCCCGCACGCCGCTGGACGGACGGCCCGACGTCAACGAGGGCCAGAGCGACAACGCGATGAGCTACGACAACATCATGACGTCGTACTACAGCGCGGAGGCGCGGCACTGGGACGAGAAGGCCGCGTCCCCGTACCTCTCGTACCCGTCCGTGAATGGCCCGGGCCACTGCAACTACATCTCCTACGAGGATGGCCAGTCCGTCTTCGCCAAGGGTCAGTGGGCGCGCGCGCAGGGGCTGGGCGGCACCATCATCTGGACCATCAACCAGGGACACCGGCGGGGGCAGCCCGCGGGCAAGCAGGACGAGCTGCTCATGGACGTGAAGCGCGCGTTCCTGGACCCGTGAAAAGGCCCGGGGGCACGAAGCGACGGCTGGCCGTGCTTCGCGCCCCCAGGAGCGTCACCCGACGTCGGTGACGACGACGTGGCTCAGGGCTGCGCCTTGGTCTGCGCGGCGGCGGGCGCCGGGAAGCCCCGCTTGCGCATCAGCGCGTTGATGCCGGCGTCGCGGCCGCGGAACGCGCGGTAGCCCTCCGCCGGATCCACGGTGTTGCCCACGGAGAAGATGCTCTTGCGCAGCTTCTCCGCCACCGTCTTGTCGTAGGCGCCCTTGCCCTCGGTGAAGCCCTCGAACGCGTCCGCCGTCAGCGTGTCGGACCACAGGTAGCTGTAGTAGCCCGCCGAGTAGCCGTCGCCCGCGAAGACGTGGCCGAACTGCGGCGTACGGTGGCGCATGACGATTTCCTTGGGCATGCCCAGCGCCTTGAGCGTGTCGCGCTCGAAGGCATCCGCGTCGATGCTCACGTCGCCAGCCAGGTGCAGCTTCATGTCCACCAGCGCGGAGGACAGGTACTCCACCGTGCCGAAGCCCTGGTTGAACGTCGCGGCCTTCTCGATGCGAGACACCAGCGCCTGGGGGATGGGCTTGCCCGTCTGGTAGTGCAGCGCGAAGGTGTTGAGCACCTCGGGCGTGGCCAGCCAGTGCTCCAGGAGCTGCGAGGGGAACTCCACGTAGTCGCGCGCCACGCTGGTGCCGGACAGCGACGGATAGGACACCGACGAGCTCAGGCCGTGCAGCGCGTGGCCGAACTCGTGGAACAGCGTGCTCGCGTCCTCCCAGGAGATGAGCACCGCCTCGCCGGGCGCGCCCTTCACGAAGTTGGAGTTGTTGGAGACGATGGTCGTCACGTCGCCCCGGAACCGCTCCTGGTTGCGGTACGCGTTCATCCACGCGCCGGAGCGCTTGCCCGGCCGCGCGTACGGGTCGAAGTACCACAGGCCCACGTGGCGACCCGTCGCCTGGTCCTTCACCTCCCAGACGCGGACATCCGGGTGGTAGACCTGCACGTCCGTCACCGGGGTGAAGGCGAAGCCGAACAGCTCGCCGGCCACCCAGAACATGCCCTCACGCAGCTTCTCCAACTGGAGGTAGGGCTTCACCTCGTTCTGGTCCAGGTCGTACTTCGCCTTGCGGACCTTCTCCGCGTAGAAGCGGTAGTCCCACGGCTCGATTTTCAGCTTCGCGCGCTCCTTGTCGGCCACCTTCTGCATGTCCGCGACCTCTTCGCGGACGCGGGCCACGGCGGGCTTCCACACCGCCTCCATCAGCTCCATGGCGCGCTCGGGCGTCCGGGCCATGGCGTTCTCCAGGCGCCAGTGCGCGTGCGTGGCGTAGCCCAGGAGCTTCGCGCGCTCGGCGCGCAGCTTGAGGACCTCCGAGATGATGGCGTTGTTGTCGCGCGCGTCCCCGTTGTCGCCCCGGTTGACGTAGTTGCGCCAGACCTTCTCGCGCAAGTCGCGGCGCGACGAGTACGTCAGGAACGGCTCCATGGAGGAGCGCGTGTTGGTGATGATCCACTTGCCCTTCTGGCCCCGCGCCTCGGCCGCGGCGGCGGCGCCCGCGCGCACGGAGTCCGGCAGGCCCGCCAGGTCCTTCTCCGACTCCAGGACGACGGTGTAGCCCTCCTCGTCACCGAGCACGTGCTGGCTGAAGGACGTGTAGAGCGACGCGAGGCGCTGGTTGATGGCGCCCATGCGCGCCTTGGCCGCCCCGTCCAGCTTCGCGCCGGAGCGCACGAAGCGCGTGTGGTGCAGCCACGCCAACCGCTGCTGCTCGGGCGTCAGCTTCGCCTTGTCGGGGGACTGGTAGACGGCTTCGATGCGACGGAAGAGGCCCTCGTTCTGGGTGATTTCGTCCTCGAAGGCGGCGAACCGGGGCGCCATCTCCCGCTCCACGGCCTGGAACTCCGGGCTGCTCAGGGACGAGCCCCAGATGCCGTACAGCGTCTCCACGTTGGCGTACGTCCGGCCCGCGTTCTCCAGCGCGGCCAGCGTGTTCTCGAAGTCGGGCGCGGCGGGGTTGCCCGCGATGGCGGCCAGCTCCCGGCGGTACTCGTCCATGGCGGCTTCGATGGCGGGCTTGAAGTCCTCCACCTTCACCTGGGCGAAGGGAGGCACGCCGCCGTGCGGGCCGGACCACTTCGCCAGCAGGGGAATCGAGGGGGCCACCGGCGCGGCGACCTCGCTCGAAGGGGCCGGCGCGGCGACTTCCGGGCGGGGCTCCGGGGACGTCGTCGCACAGCCGGAGGAGACGAGCGCGGCCACACCCGCACTGGCGAAGAAGAGGTTACGCATGAAAAGTGGTTCTCCCGACGAAAAGGGGTGTGCACCAAAGCACGGAATCGCGGCGCCCAACACGTTCCGAGGGCCGCCTCTTCCCGACCGAGGACAGACGCCCCGACGGCCGGGTGAGGGGCCGCTCGAAGCGGGCTAGAGGGAAGGAGCCATGCCGGGGTGTCCCGGCTCGCGCACGTCGGCAGGAGCCTCCTCATGGGGAACGCACCGGGCACCCGCCCGTCCAGGACCCGAGCGCCGCTGCCGGCGCTGGTGGCGTTGCTGCTCGTCGTGGCGACGGAGGCCGGGGCGGACTGGCGGTGGGAGTACAGCTCCCCTGCCCCGCTCTTCCTGGACCGCAGCTACGTCTTCGGCTCGCCCAACCGCATCCGCCGACAGGGGGACCCGGACTCGCCCGCCCCGCTGCTGTTCGAGGCGCAGATTGCCCCCAATCTCTTCTTTCCCCAGCTCCACAACGGGCACTTCCGGAGCAAGGGAGGCGAGTGGTTCCTCACCGCGGTGCTCACGCCGTACATCCGGCTGCGGATGCTGAACACGGACAGCAATCCCGTCATCCCTCCGTCCTACGTCCCCAAAATCACGCTCCAGGTGGCGCACCTGCGCGTGCTCCCGGGCTCGCGAGGCAAGGACGGTCCGGGGCGGGGCCTGGCGCTCGCGGCCAACCTCACCGTGGGCCACTACTCGAATGGCCAGGAGGGGTGCTTCTTCGCGAACCAGGAGGGTACGGACCCCGACTGCACGCCGGCACAAGGAGAGCTCCCGCTCAACGAGCTGACCGGCAGCTTCTCCACCAACTTCCTGCGCGGAGAGCTGCACGCGCGCACCGCCTTCGCGGTGGAGCCGAGCCTGGACAGCGCGTGGCTCGTGGGCGGCGGCTCGTTCCTGGAGCTGAACACGACCATTGGCCCTGGCGGCATCACCGAGGAGCAGCGGCGCGTCTACGGCGATGGGAACTGGGGCGTGAGCCTCCTGGGTGAACGCATCTGGAAGCAGCACCGGTTCCGACTGGAGTGCGCCCTGTCAGCGCCCTTCGGGGAGACGCCGCATCGGCGCGCCACGGTGAGCGCGGAGGTCGCCGCGCTGCCGTACTGGGGAGCGGGCTTCGGCCTCTTCGCGCGCTACGTGTACGGCCAGGACTCGTACAACATCCTCTTCCTGGAGCGCGCGAACTTCTGGCAGTTCGGCCTGGTGTTCGAGCTGTCTCCGGGAGCCCGACTGAAGGCCGAGGACGCCGAGACGGACGCGGACAAGCGGCGGCCTCCGGGCTTCCGCTGAGGACCGAGGCCCGGGGGTGTGTCATCCTCCCGCCGCCCATGAACGCTCCGAGCACGTTGCAGGAACGCATCCAGAACGCCGGCCTGCTGGCCAAGGTCGTCCCCGTCGAGGAGGCGGTGAAGCACGTCACCGACGGGAACACGGTGGCCATCAGCGGCTTCACCAAGTCGGGGGAGCCCAAGACGTTCTTCCCCGCGCTGGCCTCACATCTGGCGAAGACCGCGCCCCAGACGCGCATCACCCTGCTGTCGGGCGCCTCGCTCTCCGAGGACGTGGAGGGCCCCATGGCGCCCTTCATCGGCAAGCGCGGGCCGTACATGTCCTCGTCGGCGTCGCGCCGGCGCATCCACGCGGGGGAGATGGACTTCACGGACGTCCACCTGTCCGCCTTCGCGCGCAACATGATGTACGGCTTCTACGGCGACATCGACGTGGCGGTGGTGGAGGTGTCGCGCATCCGCCCCAACGGCAGCGTCATCCTCACCTCGTCGGTGGGTGTCAGCGCCGAGGCGCTCGCGAAGGCGAAGAAGATCATCCTCGAGGTGAACACCTCCGTGCCGGACTACACGGGGTTCCACGACATCGTCCTGCCCACGGTGCACCCGCACGTGGGCTGGCCGCTGCCGCTGCTCAACGTGAGGGACCGCATTGGCAATCCCTACGTGGAGATCGACGCGAGCAAGGTGGTGGCGGTGGTGGAGTCGCGGACGCCGGACCACCCGGTGCCCTTCAAGGCCGCGAACGCGACGGACAAGCGGATTGCCCAGAACGTGGTGGCGTTCCTCATGCGCTGCCGCGAGCAGTTCCAATGGGGCAAGCGCCTGCCGCCCATCCAGTCCGGCGTGGGCAACGTGGCCAACGCCATCATCGGCGAGCTGTACGCGTCACCGTTCCAGAAGATTCGATTCTGGACCGAGGTGTTCCAGGACGGAATGCTGCGCTACGTGGAGGACGACGCGAAGTTCGAGTACGCGTCCGCCACGGCGGTGTCCTTCTCGGCCGAGGGGCGCGCGCGGTTCCAGCAGATGTTCGAGCGGTGCCGGGAGCGGCTGGTGCTGCGGCCGATGTGGCTGTCGAACAGTCCGGAAATCATCTCCCGCCTCTTCGTCATCGCGATGAACACGCCCATCGAGGTGGACATCTACGGGCATGTGAATTCGACGCACATCGACGGCTCGCGCATCGTCAACGGGCTGGGCGGCTCCGGGGACTTCTTCCGCAATGCATACCTCAGCATCGTGCACACGCCTTCGGTGCGGAAGCTGAAGGATGGCCGGACGGTGAGCTGTGTGATGCCGTACGTGCGCCACATCGACCACACGGAGCACGACATCAAGTGCGTCGTGACCGAGCACGGCTACGCGCTCAACATGGACATCCGCTCGCCGAAGCGGCGTGCCACGGACATCATCGACCAGTGCGCGCACCCGCACTTCAGGCCGCTGTTGCACGCGTACCTGGACATGGCGGGACCGGGCGACGAGCCTCGCGCCTCCGACATGAAGGTGCTCGATGCGTGGTGGCGCGACTACGACGCGCTCTGCCGTGATTTCCCGGGGGAGTCCGAGGCGGAATGACGAAGCAGGACGACCAGGAGACACAGCCCCCGGAGCCGCTCCCTGGAAAGACCTCCGGGGAGGGCTCGACGACGCCGTCTCATGGGCAGCGCGAGGATGAAGGTGCGACTCGCGACGCAGCCGCATCGGGGAAGTCCGCGAAGCAGCGACGCAACCGGCGCGAGGTGGGCGAGTCCGACGCACCCGACGTGCCCGGTGCGGGGGAGCGCAATGGACGCGAGCCGTGTCCTCCCGAGGTCGCACAGAAGCTCCGCGAGTTGGACCGGCTGCGCAGGAGTGGCCGGTACACGACGGCGCTCGCGCTGGCCCGCTCGCTCGCGGAGGCGCATCCGAAGCTGGGGCGCGTCCTGCTGGAGCTTGCGATGACGCTCGGCATCTGGGGGAGCGCTCCCGCCGAGGCCCTCCCCTGGTTCGAGCGCGTCCTGGAGCTGGCGCCCGGACATCGCACGACACGCCTGCACCGAGCGCTGTGCCTCGCCCGCCTGGGTCGCCATGTCGAGGCCGTCGCGGACTTCGATGCGCTGGTGGACGGCGGCTACCGCAAGGCGCTCGTGCTGCACATGAAGCGCGCCGAGTCCCTGGAGGCGCTTGGCCGAGACGCCGAGGCCGAGCAGGACTGGACGCTCGCGCTCGCGGAGGACGCGGACAACCCCTGGCTGCTCCAGCAGCGGGCCGCCGTCCGCGCAAGACTGGGAAGGAGCGCCGAGGCCATCCAGGACCTCACGGCCGCGCTCGCCCTGCAACAGGGAGAGGGCATCGACCCCGAGCTGCTTCACGAGCGGGGCCTGCTACGCGCCCGGCTCGGCGAGGTCGACGGCGCGCGCGCGGACTTCCAGGCGGGACTGGACGCCCTTCGCCGGGGAGACCCGAGCACGCTGCCAGATGCGCTGCGTTCGGCACTCCACGCGCTCGCCGCGACCTGAATGGAAGAAGAGGGGCGCCATGGACAACAGTCTTCGGAATGAAGTGCTCAGACTCCTCTCGCTCCACATGGACGTCACCAGCCCTGGTGGTGCTGGAATCGACAAAGCCTTTCCGGGTCCCGAAAAACAGAACATCAGCCACATGACCCTCACGGAGGCCAGGCAGGCGGGAATCACCATGTATGGCGATGCTTCGTTTTCCATCGACGCCTACGTGGGGAACTTTCCGAGCTTCGCGCATTTCGTGGCCACGGTGATTGTCCATGCGACCCGTGGAGTTCAATCACTCCACGAAGTCGAGCTGGAACAATTCGTGCCCGAGAAAGGCTGGAAGACGCTCTTCGGGGGCTTCGCCAAGGGAGTGACCGAGAAAAACATCTTCTCGGGGCGGAAGCGCCTGGGAAGTCCGACCAAGGCTTGCAGAATCCTCGCGACCGGCAACGAACAACTGTATGCGCTGGATTGCAACGGCAGCTACGCCACCCTCTTCATGCAGACGTCATAGGGTGCCTGCCGACCCCCATCCACAGCTCCGACTCCAGGGAAACCAAAGTCTTTCACAGACTCTGGACCGGAATCCCCCGCCTGCACCCGCAGACAGGAACTGTGGCATGCTCCTCACGCAACCCCATGGAGCGCCTCATCCCTCTGGAGGAGCAATGCGTTCATTGTTGATGATGGGTCTCACCGTCCTCGGATTTCAGTTCGGCTGCGGAGCAGGCGAAGCCGACCCAGGAATGCAGTCCGATTTGACATCACGCGAAGACTCACTGGTTCGCTGCATCGCCGATTACTATATCACTTATTACAGTGACGCCACCTACACCACGGCGGTCGGCAGCGAGCGGTGTACTTGCAACAGAACACCCACGCGCACTGGCGTTCAGACCGACTTTGCGGTCGAAAACTATTACGAAGAGTGCCTCTGACGCGCGGCAGCCACCCCGTAAAGCCAGACAGCAACCACTTGCGCTGCCGTCAAGCAGCGCAAGTATACTTCCCCGCCACGCGGGAGTTGCTGTTTCAGCGAAACGCAATGGGCTCGAAGTGCTTCCCGTCGCGCGAGGACGCCAGCTGGTGGGGGAACACCGTCCACAGCCGGTCGCCAGCGACGACGAGGCGGGCGGCGCCGGGGGAGAGGAAGGGCAGCTTCGGGGCGACGCCGCGGTCCTTCTCCATCCGGAGCACCTGGTCGCCCACACTGACGAACAGTCGGTTCTTGAAGAAGGCCAGCGAGTGGATGCCGTCCTTGGGGAGCACGAGCTTCTGCGCCTTGCCCTTCTGGGGCAGATACCAGGCGTGCTCGTCCGTGTGCAGGTAGACGCCGTACTCGGGGGCGGCGCACAGGCTCCGCACCGGAGCGCGCGTGGCATGACGCCGAACCAGGGCTCCGTCCTTGAGCACCCACACGCCGTCGTTGCCGAAGGCGAAGAGCGTGCCCTCGTGGACGAAGAGGCCGCGCAGGCCGGATTGCTCTTCTCCTCCGACGAGTTCAAGGCGCAGCCCCTTGCCCTCGCGCACCAGGCGCCCCAGGCCGTTCTCGGAGCAGAGTCCGAAGAGGACGCCGTCGTGCACCACGCCGTCCACCAGGTCCAGGCCCCCGGGGCCGCTGACCTCCTTGAGCTTCCAGCTCTTGCCGGTGCCTTTGAATGCGAGCGCGGACACACCGAAGGCGGACAGGCCCCACGGCGCTCCCAAATCACGCAGGACGGGCGCCACGTAACCATAGGGCAGCGCCTTGGGCAGCTTCCTCCGGGTCCACGTCTTGCCGTCGTGGATGAGCAGGCGGTTGAAGTCGACGTCATAGGAGAGCCCGTTCGCCTCCAACTCGTCCACGTCCACGTCCACGTCTATCTGGCCCAGCCACACGACGTCGTTCCACGGCTGGTTCCACTTGATGTCTTGGTCGAAGTCCCACAGGTCGTCGCCGGCGACGTAGCCGTGGTCGGAGTCCGGATGGGGCGTGCCCGCGAGCACCACCACCGTGCCTTCCGGGGTGACATGCACATCGGCGAACACCTGGGCCGTGGAATACACGTCCGGCGCGGCCTGCTTCTTGGGAACCGGCGTGTCGGCGCGAGCGGACAGCGAGTCGACTTTGGACGGACGGGGCTTGGGCATGGGAGCGCGCTCAGTATTCCCTCAGGAGTCTACCGGCCGTCTCGAAGCGCAGGTTCTTGAACAGCGTGGCGAGCTTCGGCTTGGGAATCAGCTTCTTCGCAGCGGCCTCGATTCGCAAGAGCGCGAAGGCGAGCTCGTCGCGCGAGTCGAAGGCCGGCGACACCGCAACCTCCTCGTGCGAGTAGCGGACACCGAGGAGGCAGTCCTCCGACAGCTGCCCGCGCGGTTCGATGACTACAACCACGTGCATCCTCACAAGGGCCTGAAGATGCGGTCCCCTATCCAGTACCGACGTGCCGTATCACCCCATTGACTGTGTCCGCTTTGACGGGAGCAACTCCACGGTCCGCGTTGGCGGTGAGTTGTAGGGCGACCGGAATAAAGCGCCCATTCTGTCCGGCACGAGCGCGAAGCCCAGAGATGGGCACTGAAACGGTCCCTCTTTCTGGGTGAATCACGGCCTAGGCTGGACCACTCAGTCCCGGGACTCCCCTACCAGAAAGTGAAACACCCCATGTTCAGCTCGTGTGCCTCCCGATGGGCGCCTCGTCTGCGCCTTTTGCTCCTCGCGGGAACAGTGGCCGGGTCGGCCTGCGCCTCCTCCGATGTCGACCCGGATGCCCCCCAGTGCAAAGGGGTGCGCGCCTGCTCCCCGGGTGAGGGCTCCGGAGACGAGGACGTCATCCCACTCGTCATCACCCATGGTTCGCAGCTCACCGTATCGGACGTGGGGCCCGCGGGGATTGGCATCTCCTCCTTCACGAACGTCCCTGGAGGGACCTTCACCGGGACAGCGCTGGGAAGCTGGGGCGCGCTCTCTCGCACCGTTGGCGTCGGGGGCGAGACCATCGACGGCTTCTCCTTCCCGCAGGGCACCATCGTCCTCGAGGGCGCGAACCTCACGTCGCAAATCACCGTCAACTCCGGGTGGCTGGTGCTGCGCGGATGCAAGGGCAGCCTCCTCCTCAACCATCCGGCGGGAAATGGAGGCGGTGGCGCGGCGCTGTACAGCGAACTGAGCGCCTTCAATTCAGTGGGAGCCAAGGACGGCAGGCAGCCCGCGAGGTCAATCTGCCACCGCTGCTATTTCCCGCACAGCGGGTTTGAGAATGTCTACTCGAACAACGTCACCATCACTGAGTCGTGGATTGCCGTGGACCCTGGCAGCGCTGGCGCTCACGCGGATGGCATCCAGACCTGGGGCGGGCAGTCGTACTTGAACTTCTCTCGCAATCGCCTGCAGTGGAACGGCGCCTGGAACAACACTCAGTCCGGGCTGATCGCGATGTACTCCGACGGTTCGCAGAGCGGGTTCAGCGGCTACGACCAGATCACCCTGCAAGACAACTACTTCGTGGTGGGCCTGGGCGGCGGAATCGCCTTGCACGCCCCCATGGGGGTGGCGGTCACGAACATGGTCGTGACCGGAAATCGCTGGGCGTGGAGTCCTGATTTCGGCGACCCGAACTACACGCCGGCCGTCTACAGAGGCTCCGGCGTGGCGAACTACAAGACCGGTGGGAACGCCTGGTCGAACAACCGCTGGGCGGACGGCCCCTCCGCGAACCAGTTCCTGCTGCCCGACAACAGGACCCGTTCAACAGACTACTGAGGAACCTCTCTCACCGCTGTATTTCTGACGCGGCGAGGCCCATCGCGGCTCGAGTGCTGCTCTACTGTCTGCCCTTTCCCGCCTGATTGGGCAGACACCCCTGGAGCGCCTCCCATGCAGACCCGACGAATCCCCTGGCTGCGCACCCTGTCCGCGAGCCTCCTCCTGCTGCCGGCGGCTCCCGGCCTCGCGCAATCGCTGCACTCCGAACGTGGAGGGCTCCAGTCCACCGACCTCGTCCATCGCCCTTCCCTCACCTCGACGACGCTGGACCCGCTGCGCTCGCTGGCCATCTCCGACCACGCCACCGTCTCCACCATCACCGCGCGCAGGGTGTTCGACCAGCTCATCCGCCAGGCCGGCGATACGGGCCTCACATCGGACCAGCTCTTCCGCCAGCTCTGGGACACGCAGAACCCCGCGCCAGGGCAACCCGACCTGCCCGGCGGCCCCCACTGCAGCGACAACGGCAACACCCTCAACGGGGCCCCATATGTCTGCAGACCTCTGGAGGGAGCCGATGCGAGCGCCCAGTCAGTCCCGCTCGACAGATACATCCTCGTGGGCCTCTTCAATCGCTTCGACCTGGCCCCCGTGGACGGCGCTCACTGCGGCGAGTACCGCATGTCCTTCGCCCGGTTCGTCGCGGCGCCGCAGGTGCGCTCACGCAACCGCTTCATCCTCGAAGGCGTACTCCCCAACCCCGCCCCCGAGCTCGGGCTGGAGGGCTGCCGTCCGGTGGCCCAGGCGTGGGCCCGGCTCTCCACCCTCGAGGACCTCACCCAGCGACAGGCCCTGCTGAACGCGCTCTTCTTCGAGGGCCTGGCCCCGGGCATCCCTCCCGTCATCCACATCAGCCACTACGGTGACAACCCCAGCGGCGCCGGACAGGTCCGCACCAACATATTCATGCAGCAAGGCGTGGGCGCCCCCAACCCGTGGATGCTGCGCGAGTTCAAGCTGAAGCATCAATGTGATGCCACGGGCTGCACGCCGCGCTTCATCCCCGTCACCGTGAAGTCGACGCCCCGGGGAGACTTCTTCAACCCCCTGAACACCAGCCCCCTCGCGGTGGGCTTTCGCGACCACTTCATCACGCAGGTCGCGAGCCTCGCGGTGGATGACTTCAACCGCTTCAACTACGCCGTCCCGGACGTCTTCAACGCCGCGCAGAGCAGCTCCATGCCGTCGTTCGGCAGCGTGGACAACTTCCTCGTCGAGTTCAACAAGGCCACCACGCCCAACGCCTTCTCAGACGCCCTTCAAGCGGAGCTCCAGCGAATCGGCAGCACGCTGACTCCGCATCAAGTCGTGGCGCGCGCGCAACTGCTGTCCTGCGGCGGGTGCCATGACCTCAGCCGGGGAACCGACCTGGGAGGAACCCCTGGCCTCGTGCCGATCGACTTCAAACGTTTCGTGCAGGTCGACGACCTCCTCTCGCCCCTTCCACCCCCCGGGCCGGATTCCCGTTACGCCTTGTCCACGTCCCTCACGACCGCCTTCCTCCCCTTCCGCCAGCAGCTCCTCGGCGCCTTCCTGGACACGCCCGTCCTGGATGCCACGGTCTCCGCTCCCGACACGCAAGTCCTTCACGTCCAGGCGGGCCAGCCCTTCCGGGGCACGGTGCAGGTAGCGAACACGGGCACCACCGCGTGGAGCGCGGCCCAGGGCGTCCGGGCCACCTCGCTCGATGGAGCAGCGGACCTCACACTGGCCCCAGGTGAGGTCATCCACTTCGGGCAGCGGAAGACATTCGACTTCACGCACACCGCGCCGACGAGCCTCGGGCAGACGACCTATCGCTGGAGATTGCATCGCAACGGTCTGGCGTTCGGCCCCGAGGTGTCCCTCACCGTCGAAGTCCAGCCCGCACCGCGCTGAGCACGGCGACGGCCGCGCCTAAACCCCTCGACGTCTCTTGCGCGAGAGCGCGGGGAGCATCAACAGGGCGAGTCCGAAGAGGAGCTGCTCGCCCCCACCCGCGCAACCGCAGGACTCCGATTCCGCCGGAGGATTCCCACCCGCATCTCCAGGCCCACCGTCGCCGGTCCCCGCGTCCACCATCCCCGCGTCACCCTGCCCCGCGTCCAGCGGCCCACCGTCGCCGGAGCCGGCGTCACCCGCCCCAGCGTCCACGGGACCCGCATCCGGCGCTGGCGACACGAGCACGGAGAACTGGCAGGAGGCACGGTGGCCCGCGTGGTCCGTCGCCGATGCCTCGACCGAGGTGAGCCCCTCGGGGAAGACCGTCCCTGAAGGAGGCGTGCTGACCACCACGGGAGCCGGGTCCAGCGCATCGACAGCCGTGACGGAGAACGCCACGGGGATGCCGCTCTTGCCCGTCACCTGGGTCGGGCACGTGAGCTGGGGCGGCGAAGTGTCGCGTCGGATGGACACACGGTTGACGGCCGTTCCGCCCACGGAGGTGGCGGAGCAGGTGAACACCCGCTCCAGCGTGTCCACGGTCACCGCCGCGCTGCCGCAGCCGTTCGTGTCGGTGACGGAGGATTCCAGGTCCCCTACGGACCAGGTGAGCGAGACGTCGCCCACGTAGAAGCCGTTCTGCCCCAGGGTTCCCGTCACCGTCGGCGCGATGTGCGGCGGCGTCGTGTCCATGTCCAGCGCGAAGGCCTCCCGCCCGACGACGGGGTGTGTCGCCGCGACGAACAACGCGCCGCCGAAGAAAACGGGGGCCGATGGCGACGAGGGCATGATGCCCGGCGCGTAGTCCGCGACCAGCGTGGGCTGATTCGCGTTCACGGCCAGGGAGCAGAGCTCCACGCCCACCTGCCCGTCCGGATCACAGTCCAGGTACACCGTGCCGTGGAGCGTCTCCAACCAGGTCGTGCCATGAACGGACCCCAGCACCCGCGTTCCCGAGGGAGTGCCGTTCGTCCGCACCAGCGAGCGGCCCGCATTCGTCTGGATGAGCAGGACGGCCTCCCCGGCTTGCAGGGTGGCATCCAACAGCTTCGTGTCCCCGGCCCCAGGCTCGAAGTCTCCCAGGCCGCGCGCCCCGGCTCCGTCCAGAACCCAGACCTCGCGCCCGCGTGCCCCGTCCACGGCGGTGAAGAACACCCACGACCCCAGACCCTGAAGGTCACGGGGCGACGTGTTCTCCGTTCCAGGCACGAGCCTTGTCCCCGCCGGTGTTCCATCACTCGACGCGAGGGAGGTCGCGTTCGCGACGAAGGCCACCCTGTCGCCATAGGCCACGGGAAGACCGGCCTCGAAGGTCGCCAGCCGCACCAGGGCTCCTGCTTCGAGCGTCCCCGTTGCTCGGTACAACTGCTGGGTCCCCGAGGTGGAATCAGGCTGGCGGAAATAGGCGCGAGCTCCCGCCGCGACGAGCCCCTGCGGGTACCCCACGAGCGGCTGCAACGCCTGGGTCCCCGCGCTCGTGCCATCGCTCCGGGCCAGCTCATAGCCCGACGAGCCCCTCTCCCGGGCAATCAACACCCTGGCCCCCACCTGCACCATGTCGAGGGCGCTGGAGAGGAACACGGCATCATCCGGTGCGCCCTGGGTGGCACGGACCGCGCGGCCCTCGAGGAAGACGAGCGTGCCCCCCAGGAGGGCTCGACGCCCGTAGGGGCTCCCTCCCGAAAAGGACTCGCCGCGCAGCACCTGCGTGCCCACGCCATCGGTGCGCAGCAACTCGATGCGGTTGTACGCCGGCCGCGTGCCGAAGTACGCGAAGGAACCGTCCACCGTCCAGTTCTCGGGTGATGAGTCCTGGTTCGGGGGCATCCAGACCCGCGTCACCGGCCGCTCCGGCACGCCCTCGGGGAGGACATGGAGCCACACCGCTGCATCGTCGAGGGTGAAGGCCGCCATCCCCGCCGTCGTCATCACCACGCTGCTCGTGATTCCGGTGGCGACCCGGGACACGCCCATCGCGCTGCCATCCGTCCGCCACAACGAGAGCGCCCCACCCTTCGGCGTCGCGGTGAACAACAACTGCCCCGCTCCGGGATGAAGGGCGGCGAACGCCGTTCCGTCGGCTCCCGCGCTGAGGTCCGAGACCATCACGGTGCCCTGCTCCGTGCCATCCGAGACCCAGAGTTCCTCGCCCGTCAGCGCGTCGCTCGCCGTGAAATAGAACAGCGAGCCGACCTGTGCGCTCAGGATGGTCGAGGGAAGCGCGGCGAAGCGGCGCACCACGCGCGGCGCGGCCGTCCCATCCCAGGCGAACAGGGCGGGCCCCAGGTCATCGGCGCCGACATAGATGGACTCGTCGCCCAGCAGTCCAACGCCCCCTCCCTTCCGGGTGAGCGACTGCGCGAGGCGCGTTCCCTCTGGGGTGCCATCCGTGCGCCAGAGCTGATAGCCCGCGTCGACAGGGACGACGATGGACCTCACCGTTCCGCTTGGATTCAAGGCGTGTTCCCACACCAGGGTGCTGGAGGACGTGATGGTCGCGAGGGGCAGGGTCCCCTCGGAGGTGCCGTCCGACACCTTCAACCAGTGGGTGTAGGACGTGCTGCCCGCCGTCCAGCTCCCGAACACCACGCGACTCCCCAGGTCCAGGTCCAGGCTCATCTTGGAGGTCATGGTCACAACGAGCCGGGTGCCCTCGGGGGTTCCATCCGTCACGTGAAAGTGCGAGGTCGTCCCGCCAGAGAATCCCGAGGAGAACCAGAGCTGCCCACCCCTGACGAAGGGCTGGACGACGCGAGAGCCCACTGACGGGTCGACCGCATGGATGAGCCGCGTGCCGGCGGCGGTGCCATCGGTCCGCCAGAGCTGGTTGTAGGCGCCCAGATAGAGCGCGCCGTCAAACTCGACGAGGTGATAGGTCGTGTCGGTGATGCCCTCCGAGCCGGCCCTCGTGTCGGCGACGAGGCGGGTGCCCTCCGGGGTTCCGTCCGTCACCCACGGCTCGAGTCCATGCACACCATCGTTGGCCAGGAAGTAGAGGGATTGTCCCCAGACCTTCGCGCCATTCAATGCCAACAGGCCCCCGGCACCGGGCAGGCTGTCCCTCAAGAGCCGGGTGCCCGCGGGTGTCCCGTCCGACGTCCAGAGTTCCAGGCCATGGACACCGTCATCCGCTCGGAAGACGACCCTCTCTCCCAGCACGGCGAGGAAGAAGGGATGGGAGCCGCTCGACCCTGGATGAATGTCCTTCACCAGCCACACACGGCCTTCAGCCGCGTTGGCGGCCCATAGCTCCAGGCCCGCCTGCGTGTTCAGGGTGAAGAAGACGGTGTCTCCGACCGAAGCGAGGACGGATGCACCGGAGAAGTCCTCACGCGCCTGGGGGTTGAGGTCCGCGAGCAGACGCGGCGACGCGGCCAGGAGACACAGCGCCAGCAAACCACCGTTCAACATGGAGTATCCCTAGGGGTGTGGAGCAGC
The DNA here is from genome assembly GCF_013336715.1 of Myxococcus sp. CA056. Classification (NCBI taxonomy): domain Bacteria; kingdom Pseudomonadati; phylum Myxococcota; class Myxococcia; order Myxococcales; family Myxococcaceae; genus Myxococcus; species Myxococcus sp. CA056. The sequence continues at coordinate 82,706 of NZ_JABUMT010000004.1, read as the reverse complement.
GACCTCCCGCTTTAGCCCACCCTGCCCTCCAACGAATACGTGTTTCGTGGCGGCCCTGGCTCAACCCATTCATGCCTGGTACCAGTCGCCCGTCGACCTGAGGAATTCCATCCCGAATTCAATCAGCTTGTTCTGGTCGTTGCCGCACGAATTCAAGACCTGGCAGACCTGCCTTTTCGTCTCTTGAGGCGCCCCCTCGAGGTTGTACTTCCGCCAGACACACCTCAGGATTTGTTCATCGAAAGCCTGATCGAACAGGCCGCGCGGCCCAATGGGTGTGGCCTTGTTCTTGACGATGAATTTCGCGCCGATTTCGCAAAAATCGGTCAGCACCTGGATGCGGAGCGGCTTGCGCTCCCTGGGCAATCTGCCGGCAGTCATCTCATCAAACATCCACAGGATCTTGCGCAGCCTCGCGCACTGGATGGCTTGCTCGACCGTCAAGGACTGCTTGTTCTCAATCCATTCTCCGAGCGTATCAAGCTGGACGGGTTGATCCAGGGGGACGGCCTCGACACCCGGCGCGAGCGTCAGGATCTTCCCCGCGAACTGCCCGCTGTACATCAGCTCCAGGAGCCCCGAGGAGTGCAGGCCATACCTGACCTCCTGCAGTTCGGAGGTGCCGGGGGAGTCGGGACTCCCTCCATAAACGACGCTCGAAAGCAGGGTCTTGTGCTCGTTCGAGGACTTGTCGTACGCCCCCTTGGGGGCCGCCGAGCCATTGAAGAGGGCAATCTGGTAGATGCTGGGCCTGTTGCACGACTTCAGGAACCGGCTGACGATCCGCTCGACGGACCGCCATCGGGCCAGCACCTGCTCCTTTTCGTTCTGGACGGTGTTGGGACCGAAGGCGAGGTTCGTGTCCTTCATCTCGATCTCCAGGCGGACCTGTCGGTTTCCGTCGAGGTCCATCGAATGTTCTTGGAGGTAGGCCTCGATGATCTGGAGCCAGCGGTCGAGGGTCAGGAATCTGGGTGGCAGGTTGCCCGAGGGCACGTCCTTGACCTTCGCGCCCGTCAGCGGAGGCACGAGCCCCCTGTTGTTCTCTTGATTGAACAGGGCCTCGATATGCTGCGTGTGGGTGACAATCGGGACCGCGTCCTGGCTGAACCAGACATCGCATTCGACGCCGCTCAGCTTCTTCTTCCTCCAGGCTTCGAGCGCCTTGATCACGGCGCCTTCGCTGTTTTCATGTTCGTGCGTATAGGTGAAGAGACTGTCGAACACCTGTCGCTCATACACCTTGCGGACCTTCTCGAAGGTGGCCCCGTCCCCGCGATGCGCGATGACGACGACCTTGGAGCGCATGTTGCGCTCCTTCCACTGCGCGTCGAGACGTTCAGCGAGCCTCCGGGTGATTTCAGTTCCCGGGCAAACAGCGCTCAGCGCGGTGGAAATCTGATTATTGAGATAGAATTGTTGTTCGTTGGGCTTGCGCTCGGCGCACCAATACTTCAACAGCGAATAGCAACCCAGAATCGTTTGATCGAGCGACGCGGCGGTGGCGGTGGCGTTCTGGAACTGGCCCACCGCGCCACGCTTGAGGCGACCGCTGATGCGGTTCAGCTTGCGCATGCCCTTGTCGGACAGCACGGCGCGGGCAACCAACTCCCGCCACTCCTCATCGAGGGAAGACCAAAGCGTCGGGTTCTCCTCGATCTTCGCGTCAAGCTTTGACGGATCCCACAACTCAGCCACGATAGACCTCGTTCCTTGATAGATGAGTTCCCCTGACGCCGTGGAATCGCTGCGACCGCGCGAGGCAGGCCCCTGCTCGGGCGAGCCTTGTGTGGCGGATGGGGCCGTCGTCGCGGTGTCTCAGGAGCATCAGCCAGTCAGAGCCTTCTCGGGGGGAGCCGAGGCCCACTGCAAGCGATGCACCACGCGACCTTCAGTCATGCGTCGCGCGGGCGGGAGTTCGAGGCCGCGTATGAGGAGGACGCAGTGCGTGACTGGGGCGTTCCATCAGGACGCACACCTCCGTCCTGTCCCTGTCGACGAGGCTCAGTCGGGAGTGGACCGGGCTCGGGCGCGGGCGCCTTCGAGGACGACCTTCAGGCCGCGCGGCTCGTTGCGGGTGAAGGTCAATGACAGGTGGGCGCGCTGACACAGCTCGCGGGCGATGGCGACCCCAAGGCCACTGCCTCGCGGGTCTCTCTCCCGGGCGCCGCTGGCGCGGAACAGACGCTCGCCGAGCCGTCCCAGGTCCTCGGCGGGCACGCCGGGGCCGTCATCCAGGACGGTGAGCCGGAAGCGTTCGGGGCCCGCCTCCTCGAGCACGGCCACCACGTTGCCGCCCGGGGTTCCATGGGTGATGGCGTTGTGGATGAGGTTGCCCACCGCCTGCTCCAGCATCGTCGGATTGCACCGCGTCCACAGCTCGAGGTCCGGGCGGGCCACGTCCAGCGTGAGTTGCTTGCGACGCGCCAGCAATGACAGCCGGCGCACCACGCGCTCCACCAGCATCCCCAGCGCGGCTCGCGGCTCGCCGTCCAGAGGGTCCACGCCCTCTCCCAGCTGGCAGGCCAGGCGAAGGTTGTCCACCAGGGCGGTGAGGTAGACGGTGTCCTCGATGCCGCGCACCAGCAGCTCGGAGAGCTCCTCGGCGGGGGCGGACGTGGCGAGCTCCAGGGAGAGCTGGAGCGAGGCGATGGGCGTCTTGAGGTCATGCGCCACGTTGGACAGGAAGCGCTCCAGGGCCTGCTGTTGGGCGAGGATGCGCGCGGCATCCGACTGGACTCTCGCCTGGGCGGCATCCAGGACGCGCGACAGGTCCGCCAGCTCGTCGTGCGCCGCGTCGCGCGTGGAGACATAGGCCGCGCTGCCCAGGCCGCTGGCCGCGCCGTGCAGCCGCCTCAAGCGCTTGAGCAGCGGGGTGATGACGGAGATGGTGGACGCCGCCGCCAGGAAGGCGGTGAAGGTGAAGGCCGCGAGCATGAGCCAGCGTGCCTCGCTCATGCGGCTGACCAGGGGAGGCCACCGGTACTCCAGCAGGCTGCACGGCCCCGCTTCGGCCACGCGCATCAGGAGGCTTCCACCCCACGCGCTCCCGTCGAAGCGCGGGAAGTGAATCGACATGGGCTGCGCGTCACCCGCGGCGAGCTGCTCCACCAACGCGGGGTCCGGCCCTTCGCCCGAAGGGAGCGGAGCACGAGAGAGGACGCGGGCCACGTCGAAGGCGCGGACCTGGAGGCCCTGGGGCGAGGTGTGGCTCCAGCCCTCGGGCGCGGCGCGGCAGGCGTCGCCGTGGGTCTCCAGCATCGCCTCGGTGAACAGGCGCGCGCTGCTCCGCGCGGACAGCTCCGCGGCCTTGTGGAACGCGACATACGCGGCCGACATCGTGGCCAGCAGCCCCAGGAGCAACGAGGCGATGGCGGTGCGCCACACCAGTCCATGCCACATCCTCACGCGCCACCCTCCAGGTCGAAGCGGTAGCCGATGCCCCAGGCCGTGCGCACGTGCGCGCCCGCGGAGCCCAGCTTCTTGCGGATGCGGGCCACGTGGGAGTCCACCGTCCGCGCGTCCCGCTCCTCGTTGGTCGGCAGGACCTGGTCCGCGATCTGCTCTCGCGTGAGGGCGCGGCCAGGGCGCTCGGCGAGGTACAGCAGCACGTCCAGCTCGGTGCGGGTGAAGGACACGAGGCCCTGCTCCTCGCGAGTGACGGTGCGCGCATCCAGGTCGATGCTCACGTCCGCCCAGCGCAGCACCCGGCGGGCGGGCGTGTCCGGCAGGCGGAGCCTGGCGCGGATACGGGCGATGAGTTCCTCCATCCAGAAGGGCTTGGCCAGGTAGTCCGCCGCGCCCAGCCCGAAGGAGCGCAGCCGCGCCTCCAGCTCCTGCCTCGCGGTGAGGACGATGATGGGGACATGGAGCCGGTGGTGCCAGGCCTCGAGCAGCGCGAAGCCGTCCGGGCCCGGCAGGTTCAGGTCCAGCACCACCAGCGCGGGAGGCTCCTTCTGGGCGGCCTCCAGCGCCAGGTGCCCGTCGGTGGCGAGCGACACCTGGAAGCCCGCGAGCTTGAGCCCGCGGACGATGCCCGCGGCGATGGGAGCGTCGTCCTCCACGACCAGGATGGTGCCTTGCGAGTCCATGGCGGACGACCTCCGATGTGGGGTTCAGCCTAGCTGGCGACGGCCTGGGGCGTGGAGTTCGCGGCGGGCGTCACCTCGAACGTGGAGTTCGGGTCGGGGGGAGTCGTCCCCAGGCTGTTCGCGACGGTGATGGGCCCCGACTGCGCGTCCTGAGGGACGTGGAAGCCAAGCTGCGTGTCGCTCACCACCTGGTAGCGGTCGACCGGAGTGCCTCCGTCCATGAATACGCCCGTCGTCCCGGTGAAGCCCGAGCCCTCCACCGTGACCTGCGTGCCGGTGGGGCCGGACATCGGGGTGATGCGCGTGACGGTGGGCTGCACACTGGAGTCCACCGAGAAGCGCTGCGTCGACCGCGCGCCTCCCTGCGCGGTGACGACCTGGAGGGGACCCTGGATGGCGCCCGAGGGCACCTCCGCCGTGAGCTGCGTGTCGCTCTGCACCGTGTAGCTCGCGGGCATGGCCGAGTCGCCGAAGCTGACGCGCTGCGCGTCCGTGAAGCCGCCACCCCGGATGCACACCTGCGTGCCCACCCCGCCGCGCGCGGGCGAGAAGCTGTCGATCCACACCGCGTGCGGGACGGTGAAGGCCATCGAGGACGAGCCCGGGCCCGCGTCGTTGGTGACGGACAGCGGCCCCGTCTTCGTGCCGGTGTCCACCACCGCCACCAGCTCCGTGTCGCTGTGCACCTCGTAGGTCCGCGCCGGCGTGGCGCCGAAGTTCACCCCCGTCGTCCCGGTGAAACCCTTGCCCGTCACCGTCACCTGCGTGCCCGCTCCACCGGAGTCCGGAGAGAAGCTGGCGACGGTGGGCTTCGTGCTCGTGCGCACCGTGAAGGCCGAGCGGCTGGCCGTGGTGCCCCCGGGGGTGGTGACGAGGATGTTGCCGCTGACCGCACCGGGCGGCACGGTGGTGGTGAGCCGGGTGCTGCCCTGGAGGGTGATGGGGGCCTCCGCGGTGGAGTGGGTGCCGAAGCGCACGCTCGTGGCGCCGGTGAGGTTCGTCCCCGACAGCGTGACTTGCGTGCCCGCCTTGCCCGACGTGGGCGACAGCTGCGTCACCGTGGGCGCCGCCACGCAGGTGAAGGTCTGCGGCGAGTCGCGGGTGTCCACCGTGTTGGTGACGCTGACGGTGCCACTCCTGGCGCTGTTGGGCACGTAGGCGAGGAGCTGCGTGTCGCTCGTCACCTCGAAGACGCCCGCGGACACTCCGCCGAACTTGACGCCCGTCGTCCCGGTGAAGCCCGTGCCCGTGAGGGTGACGGCGGTGCCCCGCCCTCCGGTGAGGGGCGACACGTCGGTGACGGCGGGCGCGGTGACGCTCAGCACCGTGAAGTCCTCGGAGGAGTGGGCCATGCCGGAGGGCGACTGCACGGACACGGGGCCACTGGTGGTCCCCGAGGGTGATGTGGCGGTGAGCTTCGTGTCGCCCACGACGGTGAAGGGCACCTCCACCGAGGGAGTGCCGATGAGCACCACCGTGGTGCCCGACAGCCCCGAGCCGGTGATGGTCACCTCCGTGCCCGGCTTTCCGTGGGAAGGCGAGACGCCGTCGATGCGCGGCGCGGGGAGCACGTTGAAGGCCGCGTTCGAGATGCCGGTGCCCCGGCTGTTGGTGACGCGCACGGGGCCGGAGGGGGTCCTCAGTCCGAGTTCCGCGGTGAGCTGCCCGTCATCCAGCACGTTGAAGCCGGAGGCGGGCACCCCGCCGAATGTCACCGCCGTGGCGCCGGTGAAGCCCGAGCCCGTCACGGTGACTTCCGTCCCCTCCGCGCCGGAGGTGGGCTTGAAGGCGGAGATGGAGGGCACCTGACTGCCCTGCACGGTGAAGCCCTCCTGGGTGGCCGTGCCGCTCGGAGTCACCACGGTGATGGGGCCGGAGATGGCGCCGCCGGGCACGGTGACGATGAGCAGCACGTCCGACACGGGGGAGAACGACGCGAGGATGTCCTCGCTGAAGTAGACCGCCTGCGTGGAGAGCAACCCCGTGCCCGACAGCTTCACGTCCTCACCGAGCTGGGCGCTGGGCGGGTAGACGTCGGTGAGGTTCGGAGCCTGGGCCACGGAGAAGGGCTGGGTGCTCACCGCGCTGCCCGCGGCCGTGGACACCTGGATGGGGCCGCTGGTGGTTCCTTCCGCGACGCGGGCGACGAGCTGCTTGTCGCTCCAGGTGCGGAAGTAGTCGGCGGGCGTCTGGTTGAAGCTCACCGAACTCGCGCCCGCCAGCCCCGAACCGGTGATGGTGACCATGGTGCCGGGCGCGCCCCCCTTGGGGTTGAAGTCCGTCACCACGGGGGCGGCGGCCCTCTTCACCGAACTGGACGCACCACGCTGGGCGCCGGAGCCGCCGGGCGTGAGCTGCCCGTAGAAGTACACGCCGCTGTCGAACAGGATTTTCTGGAGCGCGAACGTCTGCCCCGTGCCCTTCAGGTCGATGAAGTCCTGCAGGTCGGCGAGCGTCGACTGCGCCTTGTTCTGGATGAAATACATCACGGCCATGTAGATGCCCGCGATGACGCCCGCGAGCATCGCGATGATGGGCAGGCCGCTGCCCATCAGTGCCTCGAACGTCTGCACCACCGGGTCGCTCGTGTCCGGGGTGATGCTCACCTTCGGGTTGGCGATGTCGTAGTACGGCTCCTGCACGCCCTCCTTGTTCGCCTTGACGGTGAGGGTGAGGGTGCCGGACACCGAGACCTTCATGTGATGCGCGGTGCCCTTCATCGACATGGCGATGCCGCGGTTCGTGACGCTGAACGTGAGCGAGGTCAGGTGCAACGTGGAGCCGTTGAGGCTGGCGTCAGTGGGCTTGATGAGCGAGAGCACCGGTGGGCTCCCCGTGACGTGCAGGTCCGACTCGGGGATGTCCATCTTGTCGGCGATGTTCGGCAGCATCTGCTCCAGGAGATAGGCGTCATCGATGAGGATGGCGGCGTTCTGCTGCGCGGAGGTGGTGAACGCGGGCGCGGTGGGGAAAGGCACCGGCGCGGGCCAGCTCGGCGGCGGCGCGTGGCCATTCATCAGGAGGAGGATGCAGTCCGGGTCGTTGCTGTCCGTCACGGAGAACACCGCGGTGGTGGGCAGGCGCGGCGGCGCCGCCGTGACGGAGAGGGACTTGCCCTGGGTGACGGACGACTGGAGGAGCGAGAGCGTCGCCGACTCGATGAGGGACGAGACGCTCGACGGGGGGCTCATCGTGACGGTGAAGGTGTTCTCCGGGTCGAGGAACCAGAGGAAGTTGTGGGCGTTCGCGTCGTCCTCGGACGTCGACTTCGAGGCGGTGACGGACATGGCACCTCCCTGGAGCGAGCCCTGCGTCTTGTTGACGGCGTTGACCACCTGGCTCGACTCGAACGTCCACACGCCCAGGAGACCTGGCTGGGGCAAGGGCAGCGTGACGTTCATGGCCTGCTGGAGCTGCGCGGCGGTGCGCGCGACGTTCCACAGCCGCACCTGGGTCAGGTCTCCTTGAGAGCCCTGGCCGAAGCTCAGGTCCTTGCCGGAGGTCTTCTGCCGCGAGGACAGCGTCGCGGTGCCCTTGGACTGGCCGTCCACGTAGAAGGTGATGACCTGCGCGGCAACCGACACCGCCACGAAGTGCCAGAGGCCGTCATCCAGCACCGCCGCCGTCCCCGGAGCCGGATAGCGCTGCCCGCCCCACGTCACCACGGGCAGGCCGTCCTCCACGCTCAGCACGAAGCCCTCCGCGGGCAGCGATACCAGCGTCCATGGCGCGGTGGAGAGGCCGCGCACCCAGGCCTCGAGCGTGAGCGCCTGACTGTCCAGGGTCCACGTCCCGCCCGCGAGCGCACGGCAGTCGGCCGCGCCGTTCGTGGCGAGGTACGACGCCGGATAGACGCAGCCCATGGCGAGGCTCGCCAGCTTGATGCCGATGCTCAGCGTCCCGTCGACGTCCTGGCGCGCCACCGTCCCCGTGCAGGGGGCACTGAAGACGACCTCGCCCGCCTTCGGGTCCAACGTCAGCGCCAGCTCCGTCAACCCCAGCGTCACCGAGCCATTCTTCAGGGGAATGGTCGGGTCCTCCGCCCCCGCGCTGAAGTTCTTCGCCATCGTCGTCAGCAGCGACGCGTCCAGGTTGACCGCCGCATCCCACCCTTGATTCACATCCGTCATGACTGTCTCCCCCTCTGTGGCGCCCCAAGCGCCAGGCAAGGTGGGAGGAGGATGCGTGGAGGGTATGGAGGAAGTGTGGAGGGCCGGGACTACCCGGTGCCGAGGGTGCCCAGCAGGTTGCCTGTCTTCGCGTCAAAGACATCCAGCCACATCCAGTGTGGCACATAGAGCCGGTCGCCCTGTTTCCGGATGCTGGAGGGGAGCGAGCCGTCCTTGGAGCGGGGAATGGGGACATCCCAGGTGGCGACCCCGGTCCTCGCGTCCCGGCGGACGAGTTGCATGCCGCCCGCCTTCAACCTGTAGCCGACGTAGATGAGCGCTCGCGAAATGCGCCGGGAGTCCCCGCGCCCTGGCGGCGAGGCGGCGCTCGCAGGGATACGCTGCGACATGCCATCGCGGTCGGGCGCGTCATGGGGTCGACGAATCTCCCAGCGAGTTTGTCGCCGCGAGGCTCGGTAATTGAAGGTGTCGCGGCGGACCGCTCCCGTGCTCCCAGCCGTCGTGCCGACCCGGCGGCGCTCAGCAGCGGAATATTCCTGAAGGTGGGGTGGCGGAGCCCTTGCGAGCCACCTTGTGGTATTGACTGGCGTACGAACTGGCGCACATCCCGCCTGTCAGCCGCTCCTCGATTGAACAATCGACCCTATATTTCCTCGAAGTACCAGCCCTGCGACTGAGTCGGTCTGACGCATCTGTTCGTCCGCCTGTGTGCAGCCCGTACGGCCCCGTCCATCGTGACGGGGCGTCCAAAACGACGAGAGCGGGAAAGAATGCGATGGGCAGTCAGAGCACTTCGGGCGTGCATCACCCAAGCCACGTCAGCCCTGGCGTCCCGGCTTCCGCTTGGCACCGGTGAGCACGTGGGCCGCTCCACCGCCACGCTGAGCACGTTGCTCCTTCAGCACGGGGACGACGCCCTTCCAGCAGAGATACGGGGCGCTCAGGCGGGTGAGGGCAACCGTGCTTGACGAAGGTCGACACGCGACCTGCGTCGACGCCTGGCTCGACCGAGCCGACAGGAATCTGTCGACGGAGGCCTTTCTCCAGCTCTTCGAAGCGGCCCTCACCGTGCTGTGGAAACAGACGTTGACCACGCTGGGAGAAGTGACTCTGAGCGCCATCGCTGGACGCGTTCTGCACAATGCCTCCGAGCAGTTCCCGCTCTTCTCGTCCCTCAAGGTCGAACGGCAGAGGGGGCTCCAGTTCGAAGAGCTCCGGGCACAGGTCCGCGCCGGGCGCGACTCCGGTTTGAGGGAGGGCAGTCGATTCGTGCTCGTGGAGTTCCTCACCGTGCTCGGCAACCTGACCGCTGAAATCTTAACGCCGGAGCTGCATGCGGAGCTCTCCAAAGTCGCACTTCCGGAGGCGGTTCGCCCACGCGTCGCCGCGGGCGAGGACACAACGTCATGACGAAGAGATTCGAAATCCCGCGCCTTCAGACGGGCGTCCCCAACCTCGATGAACTCTTCAAGGGCGGCCTGCCCAAGGGCTCCGTCACCGCCGTGTGCGGCCCGCCCGGGTCTGGCAAGACGACCCTCACCCAGCAGATCTGCTTCCACAACGCCTCGGCCGCCCACCGCGTCCTCGCCTTCAACACCCTCTCCGAGCCGACCGCGAAGACGCTGCGGCACCTCCAGCAGTTCTCGTTCTTCGACCCGAAGAAGTTCGAGGAGGGCGTTCAGTTCGTGGACCTCGGCGCCATGCTGCGGCTGAGGAGCTTTGATGCGGCGCTCGCGCTCATCATGGACAACCTCAAGCAGGTCAAGCCAGACATCGTCGTCATCGACAGCTTCAAGGCCTTTGACGACCTGGCGACCTCCAAGGAGGAGCTCCGGATGTTCGGCTATGAAATCGCCGTGAACCTGATGGCTTGGGAGACCACCGCGCTGCTCCTCGGCGAATACGGGCCCGCCGACTACGAGAGCAATCCCCTCTTCTCCATCGTCGACGGCCTCCTCGTCCTCTCCCAGCGCGTGTCCCAGGGCGAGCAGCAGCGCTTCTTCAGGATCGTCAAGATGCGGGGGACGGACCACAGCCGGGACGAGCATCCCTTCCTCATCACCTCCAGCGGACTGGAGATGTTCGCTCCCCGCGAGGCCATCAAACGCGAGTCGATTCCGGAGAACTCGCAGGAGCGCTGCAGGACTCACATCACCAAGCTCGACGAGATTCTCGGGCCCGGCATCCCCTGGGGGTCCAGCCTCCTCCTCAGCGGCGTCGCGGGCACTGGAAAGACCGTCCTCTCTCTCGAGTTCATCTACCGGGGCGCGCTCGCGGGCGAGAAAGGCATCCTCTTCTCTTTCGAGGAGAGCGAGGAGCGCCTCCGCGCCGCCGCGAAGGGCCTCGGCTGGGAGCTCGACAGGGAGATTGAGCGCGGCATGGTGGAGATCGTCTTCATCCCCCAGCCCGACATCATGGTGGAGGCCCACCTCTTGATGATTCGCGAGCGCATCAAGGCCCTGAAGGCCCGGCGCGTGGTCATCGACTCCGTCTCGGTGTTCCTGGACAAGGTGACGGACCCGCAGCTCAGCCGCGAGAAGGTCTTCCACCTCTGCAGCATCGTCCAGAACGCCCAGGCCGTCGGCTTCTTTCCCACCGACATCCCCTACGGCTCCCATCAGGTCAGCCGAAGGGGCGTCGAGGAGACCGTGGTGGACGGCGTCATCATCCTCAGCTCCACGGAGGAGGGCCTGGAGCGCGAGCGCTACGTCGAGGTGTACAAGCTTCGCAACACCGCTCACCTCAAGGGCCGACACGCCATGGCCATTGGCGCCGGGGGGGTCTCCATCTTCCCTCGTTACGGAGAAGAGCTCCGCGTGGAGGCTCCTCCCCCCGCGCTGGAGGCGTCCTCCCGGCTGCGCTCTGGCACTCCCGGGCTCGACGGGCTGATGGGCGGCGGGTTGCTCAGGCGAAGCGCCACCCTCGTCTCTGGCAGCGCGGGCGTCGGCAAGAGCACCTTCGGAATCCAGTTCCTCCTGGAGGGCGCCAGGGCTGGGGAGCCGGGCCTCTATGTCTCGATGGAGGAGGGGCCCGAGCAACTGCTCGCCAGCGCCGAGGCCCTGGGATTGCCGCTGCGCGCACAGCTCGACGCGGGCCTCATCCAGGTGCTCTACGTCTCCCGGGAGCACCTGCGCGCGGGGCAGTTCCTGACCGTGCTGTCGGACCGGATCATGGCGCTGAAGGCCTCACGCGTCGTGCTCGACGCCGCGACGCAGCTGCTGACCGCACACACGCCCATCGACGAGTTCCGTCACGTGCTCTACAAGCTGGTGGTCCGCTTCAAGACCCTCGGAATCACCAGCGTCCTCACGCTCGAGTCGGCCTCGCTCTTCTCCATGGAGCGAGTCACCGACCAGGGGCTCTCCCCCATCGCCGACAACCTGCTCATGCTGCGCTACGAGGAAGCAGCGGGCCGCCTGGCGCCTACGCTGACGGTCGTGAAGACTCGCGGCAGTGAGCATGATCGACGCACGTATTTCATGACGGTCTCGCGGGGGGGGCTGCGAATCGGTTCGTCCGTGAGTGAGCTCCCGACGCCTTCCTGGTCCGCCCCCGAAGACACGAGGCGCTGATGAGCTCTGGTCGGCGAAACAAGGGGCCTCACCCTGATTCGCGAGAAGAGACAGGCGGGCAGCGCACGCGGGACCCGCCCCCCGCCGACCCTTCGTTCGCGAGCCTGGAGCAGGCCTATCGGCGGCTCGAGCACTTGTATGAAATCAGCAAGCTCTTCGCGAGCTTCGAGAGCGTCGCGAAGTCCTTCGACCCGGCGCTTGGCATCCTCGCGAAGTCGCTGCCCCTGCGCAGCGCGGTCCTCATCGAGACAGAGAACGGCCGGTCGAAGATGATCGTCTGGCCGTCCGAACTTCAGGATTCCGAACGGCTGCGAGCGGTCAAGGAACACGCGGAGGCAGCCTACGCCTACCTCGTCGGCGCGAAGTCGACCGAGTCCCTCGGACTGAGTGAGCAGCCGGGTGAGACCCTGCTGCCCTGGCAGGAGAAGCTTGAAGGGAACGAAGAGAAGCGGTTCATCGTCATCCCGCTCGTGGTGGCCCAGCACTCACTCTTCGGTGCCCTTCAGCTCGAAGGGGCCATGTCCCTCGACAAGAAGGACCTGATCTTCGTCAATGCCATCGCCAATCAGCTCGCGATCGCGCTCGAGCGCGACCGCGCGTGGCGGCGCGACATCACCCGACGCGAGAACGCCGAGGAGGAGCGTTCCCAGGCGGAGACGCGAGGCGCCGCGGCCGACCGAGACCGCCTCGTCGCCGAGAGTTCGAGTGACAAATACGAGGCGCTCGCCAGGGAGAATGCCCAACTCTACAAACAGGCGCAGGTCGCGGTGAGAGAGCGTGAGCAGATCCTCGGGGTGGTGTCTCACGACCTGAAGAACCCCCTCTCGACCATCATCATGACCGCCGGCGCGCTCACACAGCAGGGAGCCACCGCGAGGCGGCGGACCGAGCTTCCTGTTCCCCTGGGGGTCGAGCGGATCCAACGCGCGGCCGAGCGCATGATGCGGCTCATCGACGACCTGCTCGACTTCGTGAACATCGAGCGCGGGCACCTCTCCATCAAGCGTCAGCCGAATGACGCGGGCGCGATGGTCAACGAGACGCTGGCGAGCTTCGAGCGCGTCGCGCAGGAACATCGGCTGACGATGACCGCGGAGGTCGAGCCGCGCCTCCCACCCATTCTTTGCGACAGCGTTCGCATCCTCCAGGTTCTGTCCAACCTGGTCGGCAATGCCACCAAGGTCACCGCGGAGGGCGGGAGCATCACCCTCAGGGTCGCGGCGCGTCTGCACGAGTGCGTGTTCGCGGTCGCGGACGATGGTCCGGGGATTCGGAGGGAGGACCTCAAGCACCTGTTCGACCGGTACTGGCGCAGCGGCGAGACCCGGTACGAGGGGACGGGCCTGGGGCTCGCCATCGCGAGTGGAATCGTCGAAGCACACGGTGGCCGCATCTGGGTGGAGAGTGAGTGGGGACACGGCGCGACGTTCCGCTTCACGGTGCCTTTCGCCGAGGACGTCGGCGTGGCCGCCACGCCGTGACGTCACGCCCAGGGACTCCCTGGGGGCAGTCCTGGCGAAGCGCATCGACTGAGCCATGTCTCGCGAAAACAGTGTCATTCCCGGGGCCTCGCGGGCTCGCGCGCTATATCGGGCGATTCGGAATGTCAAAACAGTCACCACACCTGGCATGCCCGTCGCGACGTCCCCTGTGACACCCTGGCGTGTCTCCTGAAACAGGGTATTGGCGCTCAACCAGCGGTTCCACGGTTGCATCAGTTACGACCGTACCGTGGTTCGCGCCGGTTTCCAGCGGAGACAACTCGGATGAGAACGTTATTGATTGCAGCATGTACGCTCGGGCTTCTGGCCTGTGGCGGCGAAGAGGCGGTTGTTCCACAGGAGCCGTCCTCCCAACTCCAGGCCGCCAGCGGCTCCATCGACCTGGATGGCGTCTATCCACCGCGCCCGTGGACGGCGCCAGCGCTGCTCGTGGACAGCAACTTCCCGAATGGCGTCCTGAACTTCGGGACGGCCAGCAACTTCATCGCCTTCTATGCCGCGATGGACTCAGTCACCGGCGGGAGCACCGGCAGCAGCGGCCTCACTCCCTTCAGCGCCTCCGCCACGACGAGCACCACCACCAACTCCCCGAGCTTCCAGGTGCGACTGTACGCCGGACAGATGCTCGAGGTCGGCACCTGCGACCTGGACGGCGCCTCCTTCACCGGAGACACCCTCCTGCGCCTGGCACTCGTCGGGGGCGCCGAGGTCGCGTCCGGCGACGACGCGTGTGGCGGCACGGGCAGCCGCATCTCCTACACGGCCCCCAGCGACGGGGTCTACGAAGTCCGGATGGGCTGCTATTCGGACGGCGCCTGCAGCGGCACCGTCAGCTACTCGGTCCTGTCGCCCGACGCGAACGGGGCGCTCATCGGCGCACGGACCTTCACGGGCTCGAACACGAACAACGCCAGCACCAACTACTCCACCCTGGTCCTCCACCTGACGCAGGGGCAGGTGCTCGACGTTGGCACCTGCGGCCTCGCGGGCTCCGGTCTGGTGGGTGATACGTACCTGAAGCTCATCGACGCCGACGGCAATGTCGACATCTTCGGCAGTGACGACGCCTGCAGCGACCACGGCAGTCGCATCGCCTACACCGCGGACCGCACGGGTACGTTCGAGGTGCGGCTCGGCTGCTTCTCGACGGGCACCTGCCAGGGAACGGTGGTCTACAACATCACCGCGGCTCCCAGTCAGGACCAGATGCTGCCCGCCGGGTTCGTGAGCGCGAAGACGTATCTGGACAATGCCCGCCCGGGAGAGCAGCCGAGTGACGCCATCGTCGACGTCGACTACGCCGAGTTCGTCGACGACCTCAGGGCCTTCCTCGCCGAGGATGACACCCTGCGCCGCCTCGTCGACCAGGAGCTCCAGGTGATGGTCGAAGGCCAGCTCTACCAGCTCACCAACCTGGGCGTGTTCCAGGTCGACGCGGCGTCCATCCCCGCCTATCGCGCCTGGCTCAACACCCATGCCTATGCGATGAACACCGACCCCAATTTCCAGTCGATTCCGGGAGAGGTCGCCCTCCCCAACGGCGCGTATCAGGTCCTGCCGGGCGTCATCCGCAAGGTTGGAAACTTCGGCACGCCGTCGGTGAAGCTGCTCGGCTTCGACGCCGAGGGTGGCGGCGGCGGAGGCACCACGCTGGCCATGGCGGACTTCGCCGACGAGCCCTCCGCCGCGAGTGGGGCCACACAGGTCGCGGACTTCCTCGGCCGGCAGCGGGGCGCGCCCCAGGCAGAGGATGACTCGCGGGTCCGGGCGCTGGGCGGCACGGAACTCGGTCGAATCTCGTACTGGTCCGGCAAGGTCAACGCGCACAAGGCCGCGGGCGGAGCCTGGCTCAAGGACTCCGATTGCACCTCGGGCGCCAGCATCGCGCCGCTGACGTACTGTCGGAAGTTCTTCCCGGGGACGAGCTCGGTCACCGCGGTGTCCGTCACCGCCAAGCCCCCCAACCTGTGGAACGTCGCGGGCTGCGGTCAGACGTACTCCGGCAACGGCCTCCAGGAGTGGATCTGCGATGGCGCCTCCACGCCTCCGCCCAGCTGCAACCTGACGCCGCCCGCGTTCAACATGCCCGCCTATACGGTTGGCTCGAACTTCAGTCGCTCCGAGTCGGTCGGCATGCCCGGCAACAGGCGCTTCGTCTTCAAGGCCCAGTCACCCGGCTTCCAGTTCAAGCTCTTCGGCGTCGAGGTCGGGTTCCACAAAATCGACATCAAGGCCAAGCTGCAGCGCAAGAAGCGCTTCCTGGGCATCGGCTACTGGGGACCGTCCTACGGCGATGAGATTGTCGTCGGCATGGACAACATGAAGCTCGATACCAGCTACATCGTTCCCTATCCCCAGTACTTCAACACCCTCGTCAAGCCGAAGCTCAGCAGCCTGGCTGACTACAAGATTGGCAACTGGGTGGTGAAGGCGGCCAACATCGCCGTGAACTTCAATCCTCCCGGCCCTGGGGGCCCCATCACCACCCAGAACGTCGCGGACTGGATCAGCGGGGCCATCAACACGCTCATCGGAAGCGTCTACACCAACGTCTGGAAGGCCATCGAGCGGAACGTCATGGATGCCATCGACTGGACCTACAACACGCGGTACGCGGCGCACACCAAGATGGTGAGCGACATCAACGAGGCACACAAGCTCCGGTGGGTCTCCGGCCAGGGTGAGAAGCCCCAGTGCTACAGCCACCAGAACACCTGGTGGTTCGACGCGAACGCGGGCATCCGCTACGTCCAGAATGGCGGCGTCGCCGGGCCGCCGGGCACCCCGCCGACCCAGGTCAACTACAAGTACTCGATGAAGGCCGGTAGCTTCTACGGTCGCACCCGCATCGGCGGCTCCTGGTACGGCCTGCGCTTCGTTCGCCTCCCGTAGCGGACCAGCGGGCTGACCCCTTCGCCATGAATACGAGGGCCCCGGGCGCACTCAGGCGCTCCGGGGCCCTTGATTCACCACTTCATCGTCGGGGTGGCTCCACGGAGATGCTCCAGCAGCTCGCGGCACGTCTTGCGCTTGAGGCTCGGTGACCACCTTCCTCTTCGGGTGCCCCGCGTAACCACCCATTCAATTTGGATGGTTGCATCCGCCCAGCACCGGGGCTACCTTCATGTAAACCACTTAAACCGGTACGACGGTTACACGTCCGTCTGCGGAGTGCCCATGCCACCGCCCATCGCCCTCATCGCCGCGCCCTCTGGCCTTGGACTGAGTCGCCCCGACAGGCGGACGCCTCGGGTGGACCTGCTTCCGGAGGCCCTGCTGGAAGCGGGCCTGGGACACCGGCTCAAGGCCCAGGTCGAGCACACCGTGAAGCCCGGTCCCTATGAGCCCCAGCGCGACAAGGAGACCCGGGTCATCAACCCACGCGGAATCGCGGAGTTCAGCTCGAGGCTCGCCGACGTGGTGGAAGGAGTCGTACGCGACAGGCGCTTCCCGCTGGTGCTCGGAGGCGATTGCAGCATCCTGCTCGGCTGCCTCCTCGGCCTGAAGCGCACGGGCGCCCACCACGGCCTCGCCTTCATGGACGGGCACACCGACTTCTGGCCCCCCGAAGCCTCCGAGCTGGGCGGCGCGGCCGGCATGGACCTCTGGTTCTCCTCCGGGCGTGGCCCCGCGGTGCTGTCCAACCTGGAGGGACGCGGGCCCCTGGTGCGGGACGCGGACGTGGCGGTGCTCGGCGTCAGGGATTTGGAGCACTGGGGCGCGCAGGTCTCCGCCGAACATGTGCGCGACACCGCCATGGGCTGGATGGACCTGAACACGTTGCGCCAGGACGGCATCGCCGCCAGCGTGGAGCAGGCCCTCGCGAGGTTCCGCGCGTCCGGCGTGAGCGGCTTCTGGATGCACCTGGACGCGGACGTCATGGATGACGACGTCATGCCCGCCGTCGACTCCCGCCAACCCGACGGACTGAGCGTGGAGGAGCTGGGCGAGCTGGTGGCCCACCTCGTCGCCTCCGGGCTCGCGGTGGGAATGGACGTCACCATCTACGACCCGAGCCTGGACCCCGAGCGCCACGCGGCCCGCGCGCTGGTGGACAGCCTGGCCACGGGGCTGGGGGCCCTGGTGCCCACGCCCAGGACGCGATAGGCCCCGGCCATGGCCGATGCGCACAGCCCCGGGCTTGCGACGGATGTCGTGCTGCTGCTCGACTTCGTCAACACGCTGGACGTGGAGAAGCTCGTCGACGCGGTGCCCACCTCGGACGCACTCACCACCTGGTGCCGCGCGCGCGGCCTCCTGTCTTCAGCGGAGACCTTCTCCCCCGAGTCCTTCAAGGCCGCCATCGAGGCCCGTGAGGCCCTGCGCGCCGTGCTGCTCTCCCATACCGGAGAGCCCCTGCCCGCCTCCGAGCCGCGCGTGTTGGACCGCGTGGCCGCCTCCAGTCCGCTCACCGTCGGCTTCGGCCCCGACGGCGTACGGCTGCGTCCCGCCGGCACGGGCGGATGGAAGGCCCTGGGCGGACTGTTCGCCGCCGTCGTCTCCACCCAACGCGACGGCCACTGGCCCCGGATGAAGGTCTGCGCGGCGGGCGCCTGCCAGGAAGCCTTCTACGACACGTCCAAGAACCGCTCCGGACGCTGGTGCTCCATGGCCGTCTGCGGCAACCGCACCAAGCTCCAGCGCTTCCGCGCCAGCCCCCCCAAGCGCTGATCCACCGCCACGACACGGCGTGAGCACCAGGCACACATCCGGTGCCCGGCTTCGCTCCACGTATGGGTTCCGCCCCGAATTCTCACTCCGTGACAGGGCTCGGCCCGCAAAACCCCACGAACTTCCAGCCCGTACGCAACCTCTCGCTCCTTCTCCCGAGAATTGGGAAATTCGTACGACTTCGAGGAGAGACACCATGGGTACCGAGCGCATTGGTGACGGTGGGGCAGCAGAGGCGGCACGACGTGCGGCGGAAGCGGCTCGCAGGGCCGCGGAAGAGGCGGCGCGTCGGGCAGCGGAAGCCGCTCGTAAGGCGGCGGAGGCCGCCGCGAAGCAGGCCGCCGAGGCCGCTCGCAAGGTGGCGGAGGCGCAGAAGAACAAGTCGACCTTCGAGCCCGCTGGCGCGAAGAACAAGCTGAACCTGGACGGCAAGAGCGCGCCCTCCACGTCGCTGTTCTCGGAGAACAGCAAGGACGGCAAGGTCAACTGCCTCGACAAGGCCGCGGACTTCGTCAGCAAGTCCTCTCCGGAGCTGCAGGGCCGCTCGGACCTGGTGTTCCTCAAGGACTCGCGCCCGGGTGCCGAGGGCCAGTCGGGCCACGTCGTCGTCCGCCAGGGCGAGCGCGTGTTGGACCCGAGCAACGGCAAGAGCTACGAGGACATGCCGGCGTACCTGAAGGAGCAGCCTCACTACAGCGAGGCGGGCACCATCCCCGGCACGTCCGCCGCGAAGATCTTCTCCACCGAGGCGGGCTCGCTCGAGCGCACCCAGGCCCTGGCCGACGCGAACGTGTCGCCCGAGCTGCAGAAGATGATGGTCGCCGACTACCCGGCGGACATCGGCGGCGCGCCCAACCCCGTCACCACCGAGCCGTACGAGACGAAGATTCCGGGCCAGGCGGGTCCGGTGTCCGTCGAGTTCAGCGACACGCTCGAGAAGGACGTGAAGAAGGAGGACGGGTACGTCACCGTCTCCATCAACGCCGAGACGTCCGTGTCCGCGTCCGGGACGGTGGAGTTCACCAAGGCCAAGGTCGGCGTGGGCGCCTCCGTGGAGGGGAGCGTCGAGGCCGGCAAGACGATGACGTACGAAGTGAAGATGAAGGAGGCCGACTACGAGAAGCTGAAGCGTGGCGAAATCGCGCCTCCGCATCCGCTCAACGCCGAGACGATTCCGGACGGCACCTCCGTGAAGATGGAGCAGGGCCAGTTCGCCGGCTACGGCCTGGACGTGGGCCTGTCCTACCACGCGGCCGAGCTGGGCATCTCCGGCGACGTGAAGTCCGGCAAGGGCATGTCCATCGAAGTGAGCCGCGATGGCGACAAGCTGTCGATGACGGCGGGCCCCACGGAGTTCATCGAGAACAACGGCAAGGTGAGCCTGGGCGTGGGCCCGGTGTCGGTGAGCATGGGCCGCTCCGACACGCTGAAGGAGTACAAGCTGCGCACCGCCGAGTTCGACCTGTCCAACCCGGACGGGAAGAAGGCGTACGACGCCTTCGCGAAGGACGGCCGGATGCCGGAGAAGGAAGGCCCGGGCGTGGCCAACACGCTGCGCTTCGACAAGATCAACTACGAGTCGACGGGCGGCAAGGTCGGCATCGACGTGGGTCCCTTCAGCATCGAGTCGGACGGCACGACGAACACGGGCGAGTACCTCATCACCCACCACCCGGATGGGACGAAGTCGATGACGTCCGACATCACCTACGGTGGCGACCACCCGGACGTCACCATCGAGCAGAAGTACGGCACGGACGGCAAGCTCATCCCCGGCTCCGAGAAGTTCGCGATGAAGTTCGACACCAAGGACGACAACGCGCGCGAGCTGCTCGTGTACTCGTACACGGGTGACTCGGCGAAGGCGAAGGCGGCCCGTGAGAACGACAAGCCCATCACGCTCAACCTCACCGCCAGCGACATCCAGGAGATGCAGCGGCGCTCCGGCATCCAGGCGGAGAACGGCGGGCACATGGGCATCAACGTCCTGCTCACCGACTACGACGGCAAGCCGAACGACCCGCTGATGGCGGTGCGCAACATGGCCTGCTCGCCGGCGTACAACGAGTACAAGCTGGCGGAGAGCTACTTCGGGCTGTTCCAGGACGGTGGCAAGAAGCCGCTGCCCGGCGAGCTGGTCATCGGCTGAGCCTGACCGCTTCGCCCAAGGCCCGGGTCCCCGAGAGGAGGCCCGGGCTTTGTTGTGTCTTGAGCGGAACACGCGCGCGACAGGGCGCTCCGCGCACTGGACGTGGGTGACCTCACGGGAGAGGGTCCGACGGGCACTTCATGTTCCTCCTGGAGACACCCGATGGCGCAGGCCCCTGGTTCCGAGCACGGTCAGTTCGTCGAGTACCCCCTGGCGTCCGCGTCCACGGGCCCCTATGGAATCGTCAAGGGAGCGGACGGGGCGCTGTGGTTCACCGAGGTTCACTCGGGCCGAGTCGGACGCGTCGACGTCCAGGGCCAGGTGACGAGCTTCCCGCTGCCGACACCTGAAGCCGGGCCGTCCATCATCACCGCCGGGCCCGACGGCGCGCTCTGGTTCACCGAGCAGAAGGCGAACCGCGTGGGCCGCGTGACGATGAGCGGAGAGGTGACCGAGTTCACGTTGCCGACGCCGCAAGCCGGTCCGTTCGGCATCTGCGCCGGACCTGACGGTGCGCTCTGGTTCACGGAGATGTCCGTGCATCGGATTGGGCGGCTCACACCGGACGGCGGCGTCACGGAGTTCCCGCTCCAGGCCGGTTGTTATCCCTCGTTCATCACCGCCGGGCCGGATGGCGCGCTCTGGTTCACGGAGAATCAGGGCAACCGCATCGGGCGCATCACCGTGGATGGACAGGTCACCGGCTACGACCTGCCCACGGCCAAGGCGGGGCCCGTGGGAATCACGTGGGGCCCCGACGGCGCGCTCTGGTTCGTCGAGATTCTCGCGGACCAGCTCGGACGAATCACGACGGCGGGGAACATCACCGAGTACCCGTTGCTCCGCTCGGGAGCACGTCCCCACGCCATCGTCACGGGGGCCGACGGGGCCCTGTGGTTCACGCAGTGGGGCAGCAATCACCTCGGGCGGATGACGACCTCCGGGGTCGTCACGGAGTACGCCATCCCCACGCGGAAGGCGGAGCCACACGGAATCACCGTCGGCCCGGATGGAGCCCTGTGGTTCGCCGAGGAAGCAGGACGCATCGGGCGCTTCTCGCTCCCTTGAGGGCCGCTACGCCCGCTCCGACAGCGCGACGCTCAGGCCGCGACGACCGCTTCCGGCTCGCGACGCACCTTCGCGAGCGCCGCCACGACGACCTCCGGACCCGCGCCCGGCTTGTGCGCGTTCTCGCTCAGGTGCCTGCGCCACGCGCGCGCCCCCGGCAGCCCCTGGAACAAGCCGAGCATGTGCCGAGTGACGGCGCTGAGCGGCGCGCCCCGCTGACGGCTGCGCTCGATGTACGGGAGCATGGCCTCCACGACTTCGTGCCGCTCGCGCGGAGCCTCCTGCCCGCCGAAGAAGCGACGGTCCGCGTCCGCGAGCAGGTAGGGGTTTTCGTAGACGGCGCGGCCAATCATCACCCCGTCCACGTGCGCGAGGTGCTCGGCGGCGGCATCCAGCGTCTTGATGCCGCCGTTGATGCTGATGTCCAGGTGGGGCAGCTCCTGCTTGAGCCGGTGGACCAGGTCGTAGCGCAAGGGCGGCACGTCCCGGTTCTCCTTGGGACTCAAGCCCTGGAGCCACGCCTTGCGCGCATGGACGATGAACCGCGTGCAGCCCTCGGCGGCCACCAGGCGCACGAAGCGCTCCAACGTGGACCACTCCTCCATCTCGTCGATGGCGATGCGCGACTTCACCGTCACCGGGATTTTCACCGCCGCGCGCATGGCGCCCACCAGCCGCGCCACCAGCTCCGGCTCCGCCATGAGACACGCGCCGAACCGGCCGGACTGCACCCTGTCGCTGGGGCAGCCCACGTTGAGGTTCACCTCGGCGTAGCCCCACGACTCGGCGATGCGCGCGGACTCGGCCAGGGCCTCCGGCTCCGAGCCACCGAGCTGGATGGCCACCGGATGCTCGGCCGCTTCGTAGCCCAGCAGCCGCTCGCGGTCGCCATGGAGCACGGCGCCCGTGGTCAGCATCTCCGTGTACAGCAGCGTGTGCTGGCTGATTTGACGGTGGAAGTACCGGCAGTTGCGGTCCGTCCAGTCCATCATCGGCGCGACACACAACGGCATGGGTCGGGAAGGCATCGGACCTCCTCTACCCGGCTTTCCCTCCCCTGCCCACCCCCCAGTGACGCCCGGGGGCCCGAAGGGAGAGGAGCCGGACAACCGTCCCGGTTAGGCTGTCCGCGTGCCGCCGAGCCCGCCCCTTCTGGATGACATGCTCCTCTTCTCGGAGGTGGTGACCGCGGGCGGCATCACCGCCGCCTCCACGCGACTGGGCCTGCGCAAGTCCACCGTCAGCCGCCGGCTCTCCGCCCTGGAGGAGCGCCTGGGGGTGCGCCTCCTGGAGCGCAACGCCCGCCACTTGAGGCTCACCGAGGCCGGGCGCGACTACCACGCCCACTGCGCGCGGCTGGTCGCCGAGGCCCGCGAGGTGAACCGCGCGCTGGGTGAGTCCCGCACCACGCCCCAGGGCACCCTGCGCATCGCCACCCTCTCCCTGCTGGGCGAGCTGCTCACGCCCGTCATCGCCGAGCTGCTCCTGCGCCACCCGCTCCTGCGCGTGGAGGTCTCCCTCGCCGAGGCCCACGTGGACCTCATCGCGGAGGAGTACGACCTGGCGCTGCGCACGGGCCCGCTGGCGGACTCGTCGCTGGTGGCGCGCAAGCTGGGGCGCCTGCGCACCGGCTACTACGCCAGCGCCGCCTACCTCTCCCGTCAGGGCACCCCGAAGACCCCGGCGGAGCTCCAGGGCCACGCCTGCGTCGTGCTGGCCGAGCCCGGCACCGACGAGGTCTGGTTCTTCGGAGAGGGCCGCACCGCGAGGAGTGTCCCCGTCACCGGAAGGCTGCGGGTGCCCAGTGTGCGCGCGGGACAGGCGGCGGCTCGCGCGGGGCTGGGCGTGGTGCGGCTGCCCGCGTCGCTCGTCGTCGACGACGTGAGGAACGGGCTGCTCGTCCCCGTGCTGGAGACAGAGACGCCACCGGGCATCCCCATCTTCGCCGTCTACCCCAGCAGCCGGCAGCTTCCCCCCAAGGTGCGCGCCTTCCTGACGCTCCTGGGTGAGCGCGGCGCCGCGCTTCCCTGGGAAGAGGCCACCGCGCCGGGCCGCGCCCGTTAGGAGCACTTCCCGCAACGAAGCGTTCCGCCAGGGGCTCTCGTTCCGGGGCCCTGGGGCCACTACACCTTCCCTCCACACGCAAGGCGCGGCCCCGCGGGCCGTGCCCCACGAGGAGGACAGGACATGGCGGCGGACGTCATCGAGCTGGGAGACGCGGAGTTCGACCGGGAAGTACTGGAAGCAAAGGGGCCCGTGCTGGTGGACTTCACCGCCGCGTGGTGTCCCCCGTGCAGGTTCATCTCCCCCATCCTCGATGCGCTGGCGGTCGAGTACCGGGGCCGGCTCAAGGTGACGAAAATCGACGTGGACGCCCACCAGGAGGCGGCGCAGCGCTACGGCATCCGCGCCTTGCCCTGCCTGCTCGTGTTCAAGGAGGGCAAGGTGGTCCGCCAGCTCGTGGGCGCGATGCCCCGGGCGCGGCTGGAGCAGGAGCTGCTCGCCTGGCTCTGAGACAGGCCCCGGCTAATGGCTGGAGACAGAGGGGCGCCAGGACGACAGCAGCCCACCCCTGGCGCGCCCGGCCTGTAGCACCGGCCGGGAGTACGGCCGCCCTCTGTGGTGACTGGCTTTCAGTTGCAAGTCAAAAAGGAAGGCTGGCGATTATCCCCAGGTGAGGTAGTCACGGGCGCGCCACGGGAGCGTCACGACCAGGTGACACCCCGGGCATGCCCAACCGGGAGGTAGCCATGCTCGAAAGGCTGATGCCCAAGTCGGACGAGTTCTTCGACGACTTCGACAAGCAGTGCGCCGCGACAGTCCAGGGCGCGAAGATGCTGTACGAACTGTTGAGCGACTATCGCGATGTGCCCGCACGGGTCCGCGCGCTCAAGGACGTGGAGCACCACGGCGACGAAGTCACCCACACCGCCTTCAATCGCCTGCACAAACAGTTCATCACCCCGTTCGACCGGACGCAGATTCACTCGCTGCTGTCGCGCATCGACGACGTGCTGGACCTGGCGAACGCGGCCGCGTCCCGGCTGCACTACTACGAAATCCAGAGCAGCCTGCCGGATGCGACGGAGCTGGCGCGCCTGCTGGTCCTGTCCTCGGAGAAGGTGCAGGAGGTGGTGGCGGCGCTGCGGCTCATCAAGAAGCCCGAGCAGATTCTGGCCGGCTGCAAGGAAATCAAGCGGCTGGAGACGCAGGCGGACGAGGTGCTGCGCTCCGGGCTGGGCCGGCTCTTCAAGAGCGGGGTCGACACTCTGACCATCATCAAGTGGAAGGAGATCTACGACCTCATCGAGACCGCCACGGACAAGTGTCAGGGTGTGGCGAACGTCATCGAGGGTGTGGTGCTGGAGCACTCCTGAGATGCTACTCGCCGCCGTCATCCTGATCGTCGGAGTCGCCCTCATCTTCGACTTCATCAACGGCTTCCACGACGCGGCGAACTCCATCGCCACCGTGGTGTCCACCCGGGTGTTGTCACCGAACCTGGCCGTGGCGTGGGCCGCCTTCTTCAACTTCATCGCCGCCTTCAGCGGGGGTGTCCATGTCGCCAACACCATGGGCAAGGGCATCATCAACTTCGACATGCTGCGCGGCGCGGGCCCCTCGGCCGTGCTGTCGGTCATCTTCGCCGCGCTGATGGGCGCCATCGCCTGGAACCTCCTGACGTGGTGGTGGGGCCTGCCCTCCTCCTCGTCACACGCGCTCGCCGGAGGAATGATTGGCGCGACGGTGCCGGTGCTGGGCTTCAAGGGACTGATGGGCGCGGGCATCGCGAAGATCGCCGCCTTCATCGTGCTCTCCCCCCTCATCGGCACGTTCCTGGGCATGACGCTGATGCTCATCAGCACCTGGGTGGTGCACAAGCAGACGCCCACCTACGTGGACCGGTGGTTCCGCCGCCTCCAGCTCGTGTCCTCCGCCATCTTCTCGTACAGCCACGGCACCAACGACGCGCAGAAGGTGATGGGCATCATCGCGGTGGTCCTCTTCGGCACCATCTGGAAGGACCGCCCGTTCCACATTGACTGGTGGATGATCATCTCCTGTCACGCGGCCATCGCCCTGGGCACGTTCTTCGGCGGCTGGCGCATCATCCGCACCATGGGCCACAGCCTCACGAAGCTGGCGCCCATCGGCGGCTTCAGCGCGGAGACGGGTGGCGGCGTCACCATCATCGCGCTGGCGGAGCTGGGCATCCCCGTGTCCACCACCCACACCATCACCGGTGCCATCGTCGGCGTGGGTTCCACGCGCGGCTGGCGCGCGGTGAAGTGGGGCGTGGCCGGCCGCATCATCTGGGCCTGGGTGTTCACCATCCCCGCCGCCGCGCTCATGGCGCTGCTCGTCTACGGGCTTACCCAGGTGGTCGTCCGGCTGGTCGGTTGAGTCCGGCCTCCCCCTGCCCGCCCGCGCCGGCCACTTCCTTCGGGAGGCCCGCGGGCGGGTGCTAGCATTCCCCACTCCATGCGTCTCATCCTCAACCCCGGGCGGGAGGGAGAGCAGGAGCTCCTGCTCTCCGAGGGCACCACCACCATCGGCAGGACGGACGAGAGCTCCGTCTGCGTGCTCCACAAGAGCATCTCGCGGCGCCATGCGCGGCTGGAGCGCCAGGGTTCGCGCGTGGTGCTGGTGGACCAGGGCAGCAAGAACGGCACGTTCATGGGAGAGGTCCGCGTCGAGCGGCACGTGCTCCAGGAAGGCGAGGCCTTCCGCTGCGGCGAGGTGTGGTTCCAGCTGCTCGCGGGCGACCCCGAGCCCGAGGAGGAGCTGAGTCCGCTGCACACTCGCACGCTGGACACGCGCTTCACCCTGTCTCCCCTGGAGACCCTGCTGGACGCGGACGTGCCCCGGCTGCGGGTGCGACCGGAGCCCGAGGGCGACACGACGCGGGAGCGGCTCCAGGTGCTGCTCGCCGTGGCGCAACTGCTCGCCTCGCCCGGCTCGCTGGACACGCTGCTGGAGCGCATCCTCCAGCTCGTCTTCCGCATCCTCGGCGTGGACCGCGCGGCCCTGTTGCTGGTGGACGAAGCCACCGGAGAGTTGCGCCCTCGCGTGGCGCGCGCGGCGAGCGGAGAGACGCTCCCGGAGCGCTTCTTCAGCCAGCGCATCGTCGACTTCGTGCGCGCCCACGGCCTGGCGTCCCTCTTCGCCAACGCCCAGCGAGACGTGCGCCTGGACAGCTCCGCCTCCATCCGCTCGCAGGCCATCCTCTCCGCCATGTGCGTGCCGCTGCGTCCGCGCGACACCTGGCTGGGCGTGCTCTACGTGGACAACCGCTCGCAGGGCGGGCTCTTCACGGAGCAGGACCTGGAGTTCCTCACCGCCTTCGCCAACCAGGCCGCGGTCGCCATCGACAACGCGCGGCTGGCGCGACGGTTGGAAGAGGAGGCCGTGCTGCGCAACACGTACCTGCGCTTCTTCCCTCCCGCCGTGGTCCGCAGGCTCAACGCGTCACCGGGCGCGTCGCTGGAGGTGGTGGAGACGGAGGTGACTGTGCTCTTCGCGGACATCTCCGACTTCACGCCGCTGTCGGCGTCGCTGCGTCCCCGGGAAGTCGTGGACATGCTCAACGAGTACTTCCCGGTGATGGCGGACGCGGTCTTCCGTCACGAAGGGACGCTGGAGAAGTACATCGGCGATGCGCTGATGGCCGTCTGGGGCGCGCCCTTCTCCCGGGACGACGACGCGGACCGGGCCGTGCGCGCGGCGGTGGACATGCAACGCGCGCTGGTGGCGCTCAACGCGCGCTTCCGCGCGAAGGGCCACCCGGAGCTGCGCATCCACGTGGGACTCAACAGTGGCCCCGCCGCCGCGGGCAACATCGGCTCCGGGCACTATCTGCAGTACGCCACCCTGGGTGACGTCACCAACGTGGCCAGTCGCGTGTGCGGCGTGGCGAAGGCGGGAGAGGTCGTCCTCTCGGAGGCCACGCGCGCCCGACTGCGCGAGTCGACCTGGCGCCTGACGACGCTGCCGCCCACCCGGGTCAAGGGCAAGCAGGACGCCCTGACGCTCCACCGGGTGGCGTGGGACTGATGGAGCGACACGGCCCTCGCCCGCTCGTTCGGGAGGGTGGCTTGACTCGCACCAGGGTCATCGGTCAGCGTTCCACTTCGTGAACGGCATGCGCCAGGACTTCGCGTGGACCCGGGGACAGACGTCCTCGTCCTTCGCGCGCGCGGCGACCGCTCCCTCCACTCGCACGACGACGACGACCACTACCACCACGACTCCTCGCGGAGCGCGGGAGGTCTAGCTCGGAATCGGCAGTGCTTCCGACCTGGCCCCGCGCTCCCCGGCGCGGGGCCTTTTTCGTTTTCCTCCACCCACCTGGAACGCCATGCAGACCCAGACCTCGACGACGCCCCGCCAGTCCGCAGTCTCGCGCCGCCCCGCCCTCCACGAGGTGCCGTCATGCGCGTGATGAAATTCGGCGGGACGAGCGTGGGCGGCACCGCGCAGATTCGGCGCGTGGTGGACCTGGTGGAGCAGGCCCGCAAGGAGACACGGGTGATGGTGGTGGCCTCGGCCGTCACCGGCATCACCAACCTCCTGGTGGACACGGCGCGGCTCGCGCAGGAGGGCGGCGCGGTGGACGCCGCGCTCTCCCGCTTCGAGCAGACCCACCTCTCCATCGCCCGGGAGCTGGGGAGCGAGCTGGAGGCGCTCGCGCCGCTGGAGCTGGGGCTCGCGGCCATCTCCACCGAGCTGCGCGGCCTGCTCCAGGGCGTGGGCCTCCTGCGCGAGTGCTCCCCTTCCGTGCTCGCCCACCTGTCCGGCCTGGGCGAGCGCGCCTCCTGTCTGCTGCTGGAGGCGCTGATGTCCGCGCGCAAGCTGTCCCCCCACGCGGTGGAGCCGCGCCACGTGCTCATCTGCACGGGAGATCCGCTCCAGGCCACGCCGCGCATGGACGAGATTCGCGCACGCTTCGCCCCGCTGCGCGACGCGAGCGGCCCCGGGTTGATGCTGATGCCGGGCTTCTTCGGCGGTGACGAGCGCGGCAAGACGCTGTCGCTGGGACGCGGAGGCTCGGACTATTCGGCGGCGCTGGCCGCGGCCGCGCTGGATGCCCGGCTCCTGGAAATCTGGACGGACGTGGACGGCATCTTCAGCGCCGACCCGAGGCTGGTCCCCGAGGCCTTCCCCCTGGCGGAGGTGAGCTTCGAGGAGGCGATGGAGCTGGCGTACTTCGGCGCCAAGGTGCTCCACCCCAAGACGATTGCCCCCGCCCGTGAGCGCGGCATCCCCGTGCGCGTGTGCAACAGCTTCCGGCCCGAGCACCCCGGCACCCTGGTGACGGACTCCGCCGCGCCGCCGGACCACCCCGTGCGCGGCCTGTCCTTCCTGCGCGACGTGGCGCTCATCAACATCGCCGGCGCGGGCCTCAAGGGCGTGCCGGGCACCGCCGCGCGCGTCTTCGCGTCCATGGCCCGCACCGGCATCTCCGTGGTCCTCATCACCCAGGGCTCCAGCGAGTGCTCCATCAGCTTCTGCGTGCAGCAGTCGGAGTCCGACGCCGCCGTGCGCGCGCTGGAGACCGAGTTCGAGGTGGAGCGAGAGGCCGGCAAGGTGGACACGATTGAGCGCCAGGGCCAGCTGGCGGTGCTCAGCATCGTCGGCGACGGCATGCGCCACCGCGTGGGCGTGGCCGGCACCTTCTTCAGTGGCCTGGCCGACGTGGGTTGCAGCATCGCCGCCATCGCCCAGGGCTCCAGTGAGCGCAGCATCTCCGCCGTCATCACCGAGGCGGACGGCCCGCGCGCCATGGCCCACGTCCACCACCGCTACTTCGGCACCACGGAGGTGGTGGAGCTGCTGGTGGCGGGCGTGGGCAGCGTGGGCGGGGAGCTGATGCGGCAGATTCGTCAGCAGGCCCCCCACCTGCGCGCCCAGGGCGTGGACCTGCGGGTGTGCGCCATCGCCAACAGCCGCAAGGGCGTCATCGAGCCCGCGGGCATCCCCCTGGAGCAGTGGAAGGAGAAGCTGGAGGCGGGCACCGCGTCCGCGTCGCTGGACTCCTTCCGCGAGCAGGCGCGCGAGAAGCGCCCGGGCCGTCCCATCTTCGTGGACTGCACCAGCAGCGAGGACGTGGCGCTCGCCTACCCGTCCCTCCTGGCCTCGGGGCTCCACGTCGTCACCGCCAACAAGAAGGCCAACGCGGGACGCATGGCCCACTGGCGCGCCATCCGCGAGACGGCCTCGCGCCACCAGCGCCGCTTCCTGTACGAGACGAACGTGGGCGCGGCCCTGCCCGTCATCGACACGCTGAAGAACATGCTGCGCACCGGAGACCAGGTGCACCGCATCGAAGGCATCCTCTCCGGCTCGCTGTCCTTCATCCTCGGCCTCACCGAACAGGGCGTGCCGCTGTCACAGGCGGTGGGCACCGCCATGGAGAAGCGCTTCACCGAGCCGGACCCTCGCGACGACCTGCAGGGCACCGACGTGGCGCGCAAGGTGCTCATCCTCGCCCGGGAGCTGGGACGCGAGGTGGAGCTGGAGCAGGTGGCGCTGGAGTCGCTCCTGCCCGCGGACTTCGACGCGGACGGCCCGCTCGACGCGTTCCTTGAGCGGCTGCCGAGCATCGACGCCGCCTTCCAGCGCCGCGTGGAGCGCCTGCGCGACGAGGGGAAGGTGCTGCGGTACGTGGGCAGCGTCGGACAGGAGGGCTGCGCGGTGGGCTTGAAGGCCGTGCCCCTGGAGAACCCCCTGGCGGCGGTGAAGGGCGGAGAGAACGCGCTCAGCTTCCTCTCCGAGCGCTACAGCCCCACGCCGCTCGTCATCCGGGGCTACGGCGCGGGCGCGGCGGTGACGGCGTCCGGCGTGTTGGCGGACGTGCTGCGGCTGGTGGAAGGCCCGCTGACGTGAGTCCACTGGGGCAGCTCGACGACGAAGCGGGCGCCCCGCCCCGGCTCGCTCTCCACCCACACCCGGCCACCGTGGGCCTCCACGATTTGTCGGGTGATGAAGAGGCCCAGCCCCAGCCCTCCGTAGTTGGGTGAGGCGGCGCGCTCGAAGCGCTCGAAGATGCGCACCTGGGCCTCGCGGGGGATGCCCATCCCCCGGTCCTCCACGCTCAGCCACACCCGCTCGTCGTGGGAGGCCAGCCGCATCCAGATGGGCTGGCCCGCCCCATACTTCACCGCGTTGGTCAGCAGATTCATCATCACCTGCTCCACGCGAAGCCTGTCCCAGCGGCCCGGCAGCGACGGTGGCGCCTCCAACACCAGCTCGCAGCCCGCCTTCTCCAGTTGCTCCCGGAGGTGGGCCGCCACGTCGCGCGCCACCACCGACAGGTCCATCTCCTCCAGGCGCAGCGCGAGCCGCGACTCGTGGATGCGGGAGACATCGAGCAGGTGCTCCACCAGTCGGGACAGCCGGGACAGCTGGCTTTCGCAGACGAAGAGCATGCTGGACAGTCTGGCGGCGAGCGTCGAGTCGGGCCGGGGCCGCGACAGCAGGGCCGCCATCTGCTGCATGCGCAGCTTCATGGACGTCAGCGGCGTCTTCAGCTCATGGGAGGCGATGGAGAGGAACTCGTCGCGGACGCGAATGGCCTCCTGGGACTTGCGGTACAGCTGCGCGTTGTCGATGGCGAAGGCCGCGCGGCGCCCCAGCTCCTCCGCCAGCGCCACCTGGTCCGCGCCGAAGCTTCGCGCGGACCGCGACGTCGACAGGAGCGTCAGCACGCCCAGGCTCCGGCCGCGCGCCTGGAGCGGCACGCTGAGGGAGGGCCGACCGCCCAACGCGCGCACGCGGCGCCACTGCCTCGCATCCAGCCCATCCTTGTCCAGGATGCCCCCAGGCAATCGCGAACACTCCGAGCGCCCCGTCGCCATCACCGCCACCGGGCCCCGGTGGACGTCTGGAAGCAGCGGGTGGGCCGAGAGCAGCGCTCGCACATCCTCGGCCTGCCCGGGCTCTCGGGCCGACACCGCCACCGGACGCAGTCGCCCGCCCTCCCCCGGGATGAAGACGACGCACACGTCCGCCAGCCGGGGCACCGTCAGCTCCGCGACGCGCTGGAGCGTCGTCTCGTAGTCGAGCGACGTGCCCAGCTCGCGACTCGCCTCGGCGAGAAACCGCTGCGCTTCCTCCAGGCGCTTGCGCTCGGTGATGTCCGTGGAGATGCCGCAGACGGCATAGGGCACGCCCAGGGCGTCCATGAGCGGGAACTTCTGGGTGATGTACGTGTGGAGGCCGTCCTCCTGGGGGATGCGCTCCTCCTGGACCAGCGGCATCCGTCGCTGGAGCACCGCGTCGGTCATCCGATGGAAGCCGTCCGCGACCTCCGGCGGGAAGAGGTCGTGGACCTGTTTGCCGATGACGTCCTCGCGGGTGCGGCGGAACATCAGCTCCCACTGCCGGTTGACGAAGACGTAGCGGCCCTGGGTGTCGAGCAGGAAGAAGATGGAGGTGGCGTTGTCCAGGATGGCCCGCAGCTGCTGCTCGCTCTGCAGGAGGGCCTCCTCCGCGCGCTTGCGCTCCGTCACGTCGAGCAGCACCGCCAGCGAGCGGACCCACGCGCCGCTCGAGTCGCGCTCGGCGATGGCGGACAGCAACACATCGAGGTACTCGCCGTTCTTCTTGCGAAGCCGGTACGGGACGTCCTTGCAGAAGCCCGTCGCGAAGAAGGCGGGCAGCACCTTCTCCCGGGCAAGCCGCGTGGACTCCTCGGACAGGAACTCCACCGAGTCGTGGCCCAGCACCTCCTCGCGCCGGTAGCCCAGCGTGGACAGCCAGCAGTCGCTGACGCTGATCAGCCGGCCCTCGCGGTCGATGGAGTGCATCATCACCGGCGTGTTGTTGTAGAGCGTCCGGTGCTTCTGCTCACTCTCGAGCAGGGCCTGCTCGGCCCGCTTGAACTCGGTGATGTCGGTGAAGACGGCGACCCCGCCGCGCGGTGCTCCGCTCGCGTCCCGCACGGGTCGGCAGCTCACCAGCAGCCAGACGCCCGAGGGCTTCTCGGGGTTGCGAAGGAAGATCTCCACCTGACTCATCGACTCGCCCCGGATGGCGCGCGCCAGCGGCAGGTCCTCCGGGGGATACGGCGTGACCTGGTCCGGCAGGAAGAGGCCGAAGTGCGACGACCACTCGGAGAGCGCCGTGCCCGAGGCGTCCACCCCCATCAACTGCGCCGCGGTGGGGTTGATGAAGACGAACCTCCCCTGCTCGTCCGCCACCACCACGCCCTCCGCCATGCTGGTGACGACGGACTGGAAGAAGCTCTCGCCGCCCTCGACAGGCACATCCCTCCCGACGGGGTGAGGCAGGCTCGGACTGTCGGTCGAAGAGGGCATGGCGAGGAGACGATGGGCCAGGGGGTCGCTCGCCCCCCGCGCGCGCGACGCCTGCGTGAACGATGCGCGCGCCCTGCTCCAACGCCAACCCACACCTGGGTCCGAGGCGAGGCCGGCCTGCCTGCCTGCCGAGCCTCGAGGACGGGCCCGCACGCCCGGACGCTCCCGGCCAGAGTGCACACCCTTCCCCGACAATTCGCGGCTCACGGGCCGCATCCGCCCTCCAACGTTTGAAGTTCCAGGAGGACCCGCCGAGAATGCCCGCCACCCATCGAAAGCGAAAGGAAGGGGGAGGACGGAATGTACGTGTCTCGCAAATCGGTCTGGGGCCGCACCAGCGCGATGCTGGCGCTCGCGCTCAGTCTCACCATGTTCGGCTGTACCGACAACGGCAACGACGACGAGCCCGACGGCGGAGGCAATCCCGATGCGGGGGTGCCCGAGCCCGATGCGGGCCCGCCGATCACCGCCACCCTCACCGGCAGGGTGACGTACGACTTTGTTCCGGCCATTCTCACGACCACGCCCACCCGTGGCGGCATGCTGGCCTTCGCGCAGACGAGCGTGCGGCCCGTGCGCAACGCCACCGTCCAGGTGATGCGGGGCACCACCGTGCTCGGCACGGCGACCACGGACGAGGACGGCCGCTACCAGCTCACCTACACCGCCGGCACCGGCGCCAACCTGACGCTCGCGACCCTGGCCAAGACGACCACGCCCGCCATCCAGGTGGAGGACAACACGGCGCGCAACGCCATCTGGGCCGTGTCCGCCACCATCACCGGCGGCACCACGAGCAGGGATTTGCACGCGGGCCACGGTTGGACGGGCTCCTCCTACAACCCGAGCCAGCGTGTCGCGGCGCCCTTCGCCATCCTGGACAGCATGTACACCGCGTCACGGGCCTTCCTCGCCGTGCGCACGGTCCCCTTTCCACCGCTCAAGGTGAACTGGAGCCCGAACAACATCGCGGAGCGCAACAACAGCGGAGACACCTCCACCGGGCAGATTGGCACCTCGCACTTCTCGCCCTCGGAGAACGAAGTCTACGTGCTGGGCAAGGAGGGCGCGGACACAGACGAGTTCGACAACCACGTCATCGTCCACGAGTGGGGGCACTACTTCGAGTCCAACCTCTCCCGCTCGGACAACCCGGGCGGCCAGCATATCGGCGGCGACGTGTTGGATCCGCGCATCGCCTTCGGCGAGGGCTACGGCAACGCGCTCTCCGCCATCCTCCTGCCGGACCCCCTCTACGTCGACACCTCCTGGGGAGCAGGCCGGCAGACCGCCTTCGGCTTCGACATGGAGACGGCGGCCGCGGACGACCCGACGCCAAGCGTCTTCTCCGAGTTCAGCGTCATGCGGCTGCTCTATGACATCTTCGACGCCTCGAGCGCGGCCGAGGCTTCGTATGACCAGGTGAACATCGGTCTCGGCACGTTGTACGACGTGCTGGTGGGACCGCAGAAGACGACGCCCGCGCTGACGACCATCGGCTCCTTCATCCACGGGCTCAAGGCGCAGCCGGGCGTCAACGCGGCGGCCCTGGACACGCTCGCGGCCCACTACCAGATCGGCTCGATTCGCTCCGCCTTCGGCGAAGGCGACACCCAGTTGGCGGCCATGTACACCACGGTGTCGTCGCTGCCGTACAACGCCAACGGCACCCTCACGGGCGGCAAGCCCTCCAACCAGCAACAGCAGAACCGGTACTACGTCTTCAACGGCACGGGCAGGACGGTGATCGTCTCCGCCAACTCGACCGAGGACGTGGGCATCCAGGCCCTCCAGCAGGGCACCCGAGCGGGCTTCGCCGACGACTTCCTCAGAGGCACGGAGTCCTTCCGCTTCTCCAGCCAGGCGGACCGTCAATACGTGCTCATCGTGACGGGCTTCAAGGACAGCACGGGCACCTACAACTACTCCGTCTCCATCACCAGCCCATGAACGGACCTCGCCTCTTTCAGTCTCCCCCAGGAGTTCTCATGAATCGCATCGCACCCGCGCTCCTCTCCGGCCTCCTCGCGCTCGTGGCGCCGGTGGCCTGCACGTCTCCCGCGAAGAGCAGCCCCGCCGGGAGTGGCACGGCGGACACCGCGTCGCAGGCGAACGGGGCCACCACCGGCAAGATCAGCGCGCCCGTGGAGGTGGGCGCCAGTCTGGCCGGCGACAAGGCCACCGTCACCCTGCGCTTCCAGGGCCCCGCGGACGACGTCCAGGTGGACATCTCCGGCCTGGACGGGCTGCGCGTGACGAGCGAAACCACGCCCATGCGGGGCGCCCGCTTCGAGCAGGCCACCACCACCACCCTGGACGTGGACTTCACCCCGGGCGACGGGCGCTCGCTCCTCGTCGTCGCCATCAGCGGCACCTTCCGAGGCGCTCCGATGACGAAGGTGGCCACCTTCTCCGTGGGAGAGCCCAGCGTGCAGCAGCAGAAGACCACGGGTGACGTGGTGACGGGCGACGACGGTCAGCCCATCAAGCTGATGCCCTCGTCCGACTCCGCGCGGTAGCTCACGTGCGGCGGGCCTGGACGGGCCCTGAAAAGAACCGCGGGGAGCGCGCCCCCTCGACGCGCTCCCCGCCGTATGGACTGCTCGAATTCGAACTTCCGGTCCAACGTCGGGCACGCCCCTCGGCATGCCCTCCGGAAGCCACGCCCCTCCCCAGGGGCGCCCCCTCATAAGGTCAGAGGCGAGCCCCCCGGCGCGCCTCGTCCCCCCTCGAACGCAGTGCGTTCGAAAACTCGAGTGCCGGCAAACCGCCCGGACACTCCCCCCAACCGCCCTTCAGACGCTCTGCGTCTGAACCCCTTGGACACCCCGGCTCTGCCCGGGTGTCCCCACCTTTCGAAATATCCAAACGCGACGGGTCCAAATCCTTGAGCGCGGGATTTCCGCGGCGATTTTCAGCCCGGGGGGTTCAGTCGCGGCGGCGCTTGGCGCGAGAGACTTCCCAGCCAATCATCGTGCGGCCCTTTTCGAACTTGCGCTGCTCACGCTGCGCGGCGGGGCTCGCCTGGCGCGACTGGAACGCCTTCTCCTTCTGGAGCTTCTCGAAGCTCGAGAGCCGCTCCTCGGGAAGTGTTCCGGCCTTGACGGCGGCGCGCACGGCGCACCCCGGCTCGCC
Organism: Myxococcus sp. CA056; assembly: GCF_013336715.1. Classification (NCBI taxonomy): domain Bacteria; kingdom Pseudomonadati; phylum Myxococcota; class Myxococcia; order Myxococcales; family Myxococcaceae; genus Myxococcus; species Myxococcus sp. CA056. The sequence goes on along the minus strand of NZ_JABUMT010000004.1, from coordinate 47,070 downwards.
CTGGTGGGTGCAGTCGTTGAAACGGCACCCTTCCGCCAGCTCGAGGATGTCGGCGAAGGTCTGCTCGATGCCTTCCTCCTCATCCCCCATCAGCCCCAGCTCGCGCATCCCAGGGCCGTCGATGAGCAGTGCGCCGTGGGGCAGGAGGAACAGCTCGCGGTGCGTCGTCGTGTGACGCCCCTTGTCATCCTCCACGCGAACCGACTGGGTGGCCAGGCGCTCTTCGCCCAGCAGCCGGTTGACGAGGGTGGACTTGCCCACGCCGGAGGAGCCCAAAAGCGCGCCCGTCTTGCCGGAGGGCAGCAGCGCCCGCACCGCGTCGAGCCCCTCGCCAGTCCATGAGCTCAGCGCGAGCACGGGGACCCCGGGGGCCAGTGCCTCCACGGCCTGGACGAGCGACGTCGCGTCGTCGTGGAGGTCCACCTTGGTGAGCAGCACCGCGGGGGTGGCGCCGCTGCTCCAGGCCAGGGTGAGCGCGCGCTCGATGCGGCGGGGGTTGAAGTTCGAATCCAGCCCGGCGACGAGCAGCACGACGTCCAGGTTGGCGGCGATGAGCTGGCCGCCGCCCTGCTCGCGGCCGACCTCCCGGCGCACGAGCAGGCTTTTGCGCGGCAGGACGGCGTGCAGCATTCCCTCCCCTTTTCCGGGAGGCATGAGCATCGCGACCCAGTCCCCCACGGTGGGCAGCGACTCGGCGCCGGGGGCCTGGTGGAGCAGCTTTCCCGCCGTGCGCGCCCACAGGGTGCGCTCGGCGGTCTGTACGGAGACGAGCCCTCGGTGCTGGCGCACCACGCGGCCGGGGACGAGGGGCAGAGGGGACGACGCGACGACGACGGAGAAAGCCTGGGCCAGCTCGGGCCCCCAACCAAAGGTTTCAAGTGACACGTGGAAAGACTCCGGACAGAGCGGTGCCTGCGGCGCACCTCGGTTCTTCAGGGGCACCCGGGGGGACGTGGACCGCGCTGTGACGGGCCTTCACGCCGGCCTTACCAGGCCCGCGTCCTCCGGGTGAACAGGACTCCCACCGCGGCAAGATGAATGTCGGCGTGCATGGGGCCTCCAGGGGACACGCGGGACGACGACGACCGTCGTCCGGCGCCCCCTGCATATCAACGAGGCCCGCCCCGTGCACGGGGGATGTCGTGGGGGGCGGGTGGTACAAAACGTCCCGCCCGTCGTCTCGGTAGAGAAGGCCGCGGACACACGAGCCTGGGAACGCCGATGCGCGAGGACTACGAGGCGGAGCTGCGGGCGGTGCTCTTCGAGGGCCTGCTCTCGGACAGCGAAGTGGAGGCGCTGCGGGCGGAGGCCCTGCGACGCGAGGCCGCGCCCCTGGAGCTGTTGCGGGAGCGGGGGCGACTGTCCGAGCACACGCTCGCCTCGCTGAGGAGCGCGTCGCGCGCGGCCCTCCAGGGCGCGCTGGTGGGCGCCCCCACCGCCACCGGCCATGTGGGGCCCCCCAAGGCGCTGGAGCCGGAGCCGGAGCCTGGCTTCCCCGTGCCGGGCTGGGAGCGCTACGCGCCCATCCGCTTCCTGGGACAGGGCGGCATGGGGCGCGTCTTCCTGGTCCAGGACCCGGTGCTGCGTCGCCCCGTGGCGCTCAAGTTCGTGAGGGACGACGACTCGGACCGGGCGCGGCACTTCGTCGCCGAGGCGCAGGCCCAGGCACGGGTGGACCACGAGCGGGTGTGCAAGGTGTACGAAGTGGGCCAGGTCCAGGGCCGCGCGTACATCGCCATGCAGTACGTGGACGGCCAGCCCCTCCACCAGCTCGCGGGCGTGCTCAGCCTGGAGCAGAAGGCGCTCATCCTGGCCCAGGCCGCCGAGGGCGTGCACGCCGCCCACCGCGCGGGCCTCATCCACCGGGACCTCAAGCCGTCCAACATCCTGGTGGAGCGCACGGCCGACGGGCAGTGGAAGCCGTACGTCATGGACTTCGGCCTCGCCAGGGACCCGGGAGAAGGGGCCACCGCCACGGGCTCCATCCTCGGCACGCCGCACTACATGGCGCCGGAGCAGGCGCGCGGAGAGGTGAACCGCCTGGACCGCCGCGCGGACGTCTATGCCCTGGGCGCCACGCTCTACGCGCTCCTGGTGGGCCAGCCGCCCATCCCCGGGGGCAACGCGCTGGAGGTGCTCAGCCGCATCCCCACCGAGGACCCCACACCGCCTCGTGTGCTCGCGCCGGAGGTGCCCGCGGACCTGGAGGCCATCGTCCTCAAGTGTCTGGAGAAGCAGCGCGCGGCCCGCTACGACTCGGCGCGCGCGCTCGCGGAGGACCTGCAACGCTTCCTCGACGGGGAGCCGGTGCTCGCGCGCTCGGTGGGGACGGCCTGGAGGCTGGCGCGGCTGACGCGCAGGCACTGGCGGGGGCTGCTGCTCGCGGCGGTGGCGGGCCTGTTGATGTTGCTGGCCGGAGTGCAGGCCGTGCTGGCCCGCCGGGACGCGGACGTGCGCGAGCACCTGGCGCGGCGATTCTCCGAGCTGGCCGAGCACGTCGAGTCCCGCGCGCGCTACACCGCATTGGCGCGACTGCACGACACCCGGAATGAGCGGCACGTGCTGGAGACGCGCCTCCAGGACATCGCGGGGGAGATGCGCGATGGCGGCGAGCACGCGCTCGGGCCGGGCAACGAGGCGCTGGGCCGGGGCTGGCTGGCGCTCGGAGAACCGGCGCGGGCCCGGGAGCACCTGGAGGCCGCGTGGAAGCATGGCACCCGCACGCCTCGCGTCGCGTGCGCGCTGGCGCTCGCGCTCGGGCAGCTCTACCAGGAGCGGCTGCGCGCCTACGAGCACCTGCCCGCCTCGGAGCGACAGGCGCGGCGGCGCGAGCTGGTGACGCTCTACCGGGAGCCCGCGCTGGCGTGGTTGCGACAGGGCAGCGGCGCCGACCTGCCCCCGGCCGAGTACGTCGCGGCCCTGCTCGCGTACCACGAGGAGCGGTACGAGGACGCGCTGGAGCGGCTGGATGCGCTGGGAGACCGGCTGCCCTGGTTCTTCGAGGCCCCGCTCCTGAGGGGTGACGTGCTGGTGGCGCGCGCCACCGGGCACTGGGACGCGGGACGTCGCGAGCGCGCGCAAGAAGACCTGGAGGCGGCGAGGAAGGCCCATGTCCGCGCCGCGTCCCTGGCGGAGAGCCTGCCGGAGTCACACCTGGCCCTGGCCGGCGTCGAGCAGGTGGCCCTGCGCATGGGCCTGTATGGCCAGGGTGACGTGACACCGCACATCGAGCGGGCACTCGAAGCCCTGGAGCGCGCGCTCACAGCGTCGCCCCGACACCTGCCGTCCCTGGTGCGCAAGGCCCACCTCCATCGCAGGCTCGCCGAGTTCCGGAGCCGACAGGGTGGCGACGCGGAAGCCGCGCTCCAGGCGGCGCTGAAGGCGGCCCGGGCCGCGCTCGACGTGGACCCCGTGAGCAGCGAGGTCCGCCACGCGCTGGGGCTGGTGCTCTGGCAGCGCGCCCGGATTCAACAGGCGCGCAGCGAGGACCCCCGGGAATCGCTGAAGCAGGCCATCGAGGCCTTCGACGGCGTGGCGCTCCAGGAGCGCGGCTACGACTACCACTCCAACCTGGGCCTCATCTTCAAGGTGTGGGCGGACCACGAGGACGCGGTGGGCGAGGACTCGCTCGGCCATCGCAAGCGCGCCATCGACGCGTACCTCACCGCCATCCGCATCGACGAGGCGCTGCCCGACGCGTGGATCAACCTGGGCAGCGCCTGGTTCAAGCGCGCGTCGAACCCTCGCAACCCCGACGCGGACGCGGACCTGGAGCGCGCGCGACAGGCGCTGGAGAAGGCGCGGACGCTCAATCCCCGCAACCTCGTCAGCCACTTCTACGAGGCCCAGGTCCACGCGCTGCGCGCCACGCGACTGCGCGACGGTGGAGGCGACGCGAGTCCTTCCCTGGACACCGCGCTCGCGTCGTACCGGAGCGCGCTGGCCCTCAACGCGGACGTGCCCCAGCTCCACGGGGGCGTGGGGCTGGTGCACCTGGAGCGCGCGCGGGCCGCGTGGCTTCGCGGCGAGGCCCCCTTCCCCGCCCTGGACGAAGCGCATGCATCCTTCAGCCGCGCCCTGGCCCTGGCCCCGAAGCAGGGCCTGCCGCACAGCAACCTGTCGGAAGCCCACGCCACCCGCGCGGCCCATCGCCTGGCCCGGGGAGAAGACCCGCGAGACGACGCCCGCGCCGCGCAACGCGAGGCCCGCGCCGCGCTCGCGCTCCAGCCGGACCTTTCGACGGCCTGGGCCAACCTGGGACAGGCCCACCGGGTGCTCGCCGCCTTCGCGCTGGAGCGAGGCACAGACGCCAGGCCCGAGCTCGACGCCGCCGAGCAGGCCCTGGGTGAGGCCCTGCGACGCAACCCCCGGGACGAGGAAGCGCTGCGCTACGCCGCGGAGGCTCGCGGCCTGAGCGCGGCCTGGAGTGTCCTCCACGCGAAGGACTGGGAGGCCGCCTTCACTCGCGCCGAGCAGGCCCACGAGGCCGCCCTCGCCGTCAGCTCCCGTCCCCACGATGACCGGCGCGCACTGGCGCGGCTCCACCTGGACTGGGCGCTGGCGCGGCGGCTCGCGGACAAGGACCCTCGCGAGGTGCTGGAGCGCGGCCTGTCATGGGTGGCCCCGGTGCTGAAGGCGCGCCCCCACGATGAAGAGGCGCGCGCGCTGCATGCGGCGCTGGAGCTCACCCAGGCCCGGGCCTTCCCGGCCGAGCATCCCGGTCAGCAGGCACGCGCGCGGGAAGCCCTGTCGAGCGCGCTCACCGCGCGCCCCCTGCTCGCTCGGACCTGGGCGCCCCTGCTCACGGAGCCGGGCCGCTCCCGCGCGACGCCTCCGTGAAGAGCTGGAGCGTCACTCCTCCTCGGGCTCGTTGGGATCCCTGACCACTTCCAGGTCCCCGGGCTGGCCCTCGCCCGTGTCGGTCGAGACGACGAAGGGGTAGTCCTTCCAGACCGCATTGCGACGGACCCTGCGGCACCAGCTCGACATGGGCCCCGCCACCAGCTTGATGTCGTCCTTGTTGTAGTTCTCGAAGATGGCGTCGGCGCCCTCTCCATGGAACTTGAGCAACGCCCAGGGGACACCCGGGGCGAGCTGAAACTTGAGCAGGTGTCGCTGCCAGACGCAGCTTCGGGGAGGCGTCACGGGGTCGGCCCCCAGGGAGATGGTGATGAAACACAGCGTCCCCTCCTCGGGCTTGGGGCACCCCCCGTCCACCATGGGACAGGGCACGGCATGGAGCTTGGCGCAGGCGGAGGCGTCGTATTCCGCCTGGGACTGCACACCCCGCGCATCGACCTCCGCGGGCCCCGACGTGTCGGGCGCGCAGCTCCACCCCAGCGACAACATGACGACGCCCAGCCAATGCTTCCAGTGCCCATCCATGGTGCAAGCCTCCCCGCCACGTCGCTTGGGATGCGCGGGACTGGCCCGACCCGGACGGTGGCCCGTGGAGCTTGCCACGCCCCACGGCTTCATGACTCGGGAGGCTCGAGGCCCAGCTCCCTGACCCGCCGCTGGAGGGCGCGACGGGACACCTCCAGCTTCCGCACCATGGCGTCCAGGTCGCCACCGCAGGCCTGGAAGCAGCGGGTGATTTCCTCCGCGCCCAGGTCCTTCACCGTGCGGATGTGGGGACTGCGGTCGACGAGGTTGTAGAGCGACGCCCGGGTGATGCCGAGCTTCTCCGCCGTGTTCTTCAAGTCCCAGGAGCACTCGCGCAGCGCCTCCAGCAGCTCGGGCTCCGTCACGTCCGAGGGCTTGCGACGGGCAACGGGCGTGGGCTCATGGATTGGCGCCTCCTCGCCCGAGGGCTTCGGTGCCAGCTCCGCCTCCAGCGTGGCGTCCACCTGGAGGCGAGCCTGCCCCCGGCCACTGATGACGAGCTGGCGGGCCACGTTGCGAAGCTGGCGGACGTTGCCGGGCCAGTCGTGCCGCAGCAACCGTGACGCCAGGGCGGCCGGCAGCCACGGCTCCGCATAGGGGTCCGTGGGCTCCAGGCGCCAGGCCTCCCCCAGCCCCTCCAGCTCCACCCGCGCGAAGTGGTGGAAGAGCAGCGAGATGTCCTCCCGCCGCTCGCGCAGCGGGGGCATCTGGATGGAGTAGCCGGAGAGCCGGTGCAGCAGGGGCGCCCGGAAGCGGCCCTGTTCGATGAGGTCCTCCAGGGGCGCGTCCGTCGCCGCCACCAGTCGCACGTCCGTGGCGATGGGAGTGTGCGCGCCCACCGGGTACACCTCCCCCGTCTCCAGCACGCGCAAGAGCGCCACCTGCACTTCGGCGGGAGCCTCGCCCACCTCATCCAGGAACAGCGTGCCGCCGTGCGCGGCGCGGAAGAAGCCCTCGCGGCTCTGGGACGCGCCGGTGTAGGCGCCCCGCTGCGCGCCGAACAACTCCGCCGCGGCGAGCTCGCGGGCCAGCGTGCCCAGGTTGACGCTGACGAAGGGCCCCTTGCGACGGGGGCCGCGCTGGTGGAGCGCGCGCGCGACCAGCTCCTTGCCCGAGCCCGTCTCGCCCCGGATGAGCACCGGCACGTCCAGGTCCGCCACCTGGCGGACGCGCGTGCGCACCCGGCCCAGCGCGGAGCTCTGCCCCACCATGCCCAACGTGTCCGCGGACCGCTCCTCGTCCACCGCCACCCGGTGCAACAGCAGCACCACGCGCCCGGCCAGCTCCAGCGTCACCCCCGCCGCGAGCGCCTCCGGTCGGAAGTCCCAGCTCACCCCTGGCACCCCGCCCACCATCACCTGGGTCCCCTCGGCATCCCCTTCCAGCCGGACACCACCCTCCGGACGCGGGAGGAAGCGCAGGGGACGGCGGCTCACGAACGGGTCCGCCAGCGGCCGGCCAATCACTTCCCCCACGCGGGTGAACAGCGGCTCGTTGCGCGACAGGGCCACCTCCTTGCCGCGCGCCAGGGACTCCAACACGAACCGCTCCCCCACCCGCGAGGCGAGCGGATGGGAGACCAGCGTCAGCGCCGGCAGGTGCGCGGTGGCCTGCGAATCACCGCCTTGCCGCTGAGGACTCGCGGTGGAGACGTCGTCGAGGAGTCTCTGCTTCATGAGGGGGACGCTCGGAGCCAGGGCCCGCGTTCTCCCTCAGGCTACACGAGCCCGGAGCGCGACGGACCGTGGGAGCCCCCGGGCTGGCACACGCTGACATGTCAGCCGACGCCGCTGACATGCCAGCCGAGCACCGCGCCGACCGGCCCTGCGCCCTTCTCCGAGGGAGCACGCCCCGGCACAGCGGTTGCTCTAGGAGGCGCTCGGAGGGGTTGCCAACGGTGAGAACCCTCATGGAAGCGAAGACGACTGGATTCTGGGAGCTGTGGCTGTGCCACCACCCGAAGCTCCTCGCGAAGAGCCTGCGCCACCTGGGTGGCCACCAGGCCGACGCGGAGGACGCATTGAGCACCGCGATGCTGCGAGCCGCCGAGGCCTGGCCCCGGGAAGTCCAGCGGCTGCGAAACCCCGAGGCGTGGCTGACACGCATCCTCCACAACGCCTGCGTGGACCTGCATCGCATGCGGGCCCGGCGCGCGGAGGAGCCGCCCGAGCAGGACGACGAGGCCGCGTCCGAGGCAGTGCAGCCGGCGCACGCCCCGTCGCCGGAGCAGCTCGTCCTGGAGCAGGAGCAGTCCCAGTTGCTGTGGCGCCACGTCCACCGGCTGCCGGAACCCTTGCGGCGGGCATGCCTGCTGCGCTTCGAGCGGGAGCTGGATGGCCGCAGCATGGCCGTGGAGCTGGGCATCACCCATGTGAATACCCGCCGCCGGCTGCTTCGGGCCTATCAGGTGCTGCGCCTGGCGCTCGGCACCTCGGCGCGCGGCACGGACCTGGAGCCTCCCGTGCGCGGCGGCGCGGAGCAGTCCCTGCCTCCGAGCCGGGCGCCGCGCGCCAGACGGGGGCCGACTACGCGTTGGCGGAGCGGACGAGCGCGCCCACCCCGTCCCGCGCACCGTCGAGTCGGCGGATGAGGCGGCGGCGGACGACCTCGATGTGCTCGCGGAAGAAGTAGAGGTTCTCCGCGTAGGCGAGCGGCATGGGGATGCGGTTGACCTCGCGCTCGGCCTCTTCCAGCCGCTTGAGCATGTCCTCGAGCATGTCCCGCCCGGGGTTCTCATCGAGCTGGATTTCAATCTCCTTCAACCGCGCGTACCAACGGACGATGCGCGAGCGGATGCGCCACTGGTACAGCGCGGGGACGGCGCGGAACAGCGGCACCACCACGGCGATGATGGGCACCAGCATCACCCACAACCGGTCCACCAGGTTCGCCGCCCAGAACGGCAGGTAGCGCTGGAGCAGCGGGATTCCCGCCTCGTAATAGCGTCGGGCCTCGCTGCTGAGGGCGAAGCCCGTCTCGCGCGGCGCGGGGAACTCGCTGGCGCCATCGAGCAGGCCCGCGCTGCCGTGGATTTGGCTGGCCGCGCGCATGAGGAGGTAGGAGAGCGCGGGGTGCAGGGAGTCGCGCGCGACGAGGTTCGCCGTCGGCGCGAGCACCACCACGTCCCGCGCGGGGATATCCGAGGCGAGGTTGAACACGCCGCGCGGCAGCACCAGCCGGGTCAGGTACGGGAAGCGGCGCGCATACGCCTCGCCCCGCGCGAAGCTGAGCAGATTCACACCGGGCACCGCCGCCAGCTTCTGGATGGGGGGCGACTCCGCGGGCGAGATGAGGAAGATGGCGTCGAGGTGGCCCTGCTTGAGCTGCTCGATGGCGGCCTCGCGCTCCAGCGGCAACAGCTCCGTGGGCGCCTGGTCGATGCCATTGGCCTTCAGCAGCGTGACGGCGAGCGCGCGCGTGCCACTGCCCTCCGGCCCCACCGCGATGCGGCGGCCCTTCAGCTGGCGCACGTCCTCCAGGGGCTCGCCCCGGTAGAAGACCCAGAGGGGCACGTAGGAGAGGCTGCCCAGGGACACGACGCTCGCGGCCTTCTCGCCGCCCGCGGTGCCGCTCTGCACGAAGGCGACGTCGACGTCGGAGTTCTCGTCCGACAGCAGCGCGACGTTCTCGATGGAGCCCTTCGTCGAGCGCAGCTCCAGGGTGACGCCGTGCTTGGAGAGGAAGTCCTGGTACTTGCGCGCGTAGTAGCGGAAGCCGCCCTCGTCGGGCGACAGGGCCAGCACGAGCTTCTTTGGAGGCGCGGGCTCGATGAAATGGAACGCGGCGGCGAAGGCGATGCCGATGAGGAGCACCGCGGGCGCGAGGGTGAACCACAGGTCGCGCCGCAGCGTGCGCCGCAGTTGTTGCTTGAGGGAGTCCGCCGTCATGGTGGGCGCGGAGTATACGCACCTCTCCGCGCCCACTCCCATGCCTGCCTGCGCGAAGGAGGGCTAGCAGTCAGCCGGGCACGCGGCGGGCGACTCCCAAGGCTGGCACACGGCATCCCCGCACGAGGAGTTGAGGAACGTCTCCAGCACGGCCCGGCGGTGCGGCAGGAAGACGGCGTTGAGCGCGGGGGAGATGCGGAATCGCGGGCCGAACGGGCCGGGGGCCGGGTCGAACTGCTCACCCACATGGACGAAGCCGCCCGACGGAGGCCAGACGAGGCCGCCGCCCAGGTTCGCCCCGTTGCTCAGCTCGTGACAGCCGCCGCACGACAGCGCCATCGAGCGCTCCACGATGTCCTGGGGCAGCAGCGGGCTGCCCAGCAGCAGCAGCTCGTTCTGGATGTTGGTGCGGAAGGGGCTGGGGTTGGGGCCGAACTGGAAGCGGTAGTCGTTCTCCGGGCCCTGCGCGTTGCTCTGGCCGCTGTTGAACATGTCCGGAATGGTGTTGTTGAACAGGTTGATGTCGGTGACGGCCAGTGCCGGCACCTGCGAGGGGAACAGGACGTTCTGGAAGGACGGCGCCAGCGGGTGCCCGGAGACGGGGTCGAACAACGTGCCGCCCGGGTTGACCTTCACCGTCACCGGCCGGAAATTCAACTGGCAGGGCACGCTGCCGCACATCGTGCGCCGCACGCTGAACTCTCGCAGCGTCCACGGCGGCTGGATGAACTGGTTGGTTCGCACCTGCCCGGTCGGCACGCTCCCCGTCGTCCGGTTGCCGTAGTTGTCGATGTGGACCACCGGCATGAAGCCCGGCAGGCCCGTGAAGTAGAAGTTCTGCAGCCCGCCGATGCGGGTGGCCAGCGCCGCGCCCGTCAGCGAGGCCCAGAAGTTGGCCACCGGCGCACAGCCATTGAGGCCGGCGGTCGGATTGGGGTTGGGCAGCACCGCCTCGAAGATGAGCAGGTTGCGATTGCCACCGCCGGGGATGCCGGAGCGCTTGCCATAGACGATGCGGTACTCACCGCAGTCCACGCCCGACGCCGGCGCCAGGTCGAAGCGGTTGACGAGCGCCAGCGGGACGTACTCGTCGGGGTTGGTGCCCGGACTGAGGAAGGGATTGACGAAGGCCTGGTTCCCCTCGATGCGAGGACACTGATACTGGAAGCCGTTGAAGAGCGGGCCGCAGTTGGGCGGGTTCGCCGTGTTCCACCAGTCCTGGAAGAGCGCCAGCGGCGTCAGCCCCGCGACACCGGACTGCGTCACCAGCTGACTCATCACCCGCACGAGCGGGAAGTTCCTCACGATGGCGTCGTCGGTGATGATGAGCGACGAGCGCGGGTCCACCGTGACGACCATCGCCGACGGCCCCATGGGTGGCAGCGCCATGGCACCGATGCCGCGGCGCTCCGGGTGCCTCGTCGGGTCCACCGTCACTTCCTCCGCCGGGTCCATCCCGGTCGGCTCCGCCTCCGGCGCCGCGTTGTCACAGCCGGCCGCCAGGGCCACCACCGCGCACACGAGCATCCCGCGCCAGGCCAACTGGCTCTTCTCAACCATGCGTTGCATTCGAGGTCTCACACCCGCGCGGACGGCCGCGCCCCCTGCCAGGGATGAGCACTCCGGCACGTTGCCGGATTCACGGGTCGGCAAGAAATCCCATGATTCCGCGTTTATACATTGTTCACTGACACAAAATCCACAAAGAGGATGAGTCAAACGCAAACATGGGTTTGCGAGCGTCGGCGACAGGGCTTGGGTCTCGATACACCCTTGCGCGCCGTCCCATCCAAGACGTGTGACGTGTGGCGAGTGTTACTCCCCGACGTCGGAGGGTGGACATCGAGGGCGATGCACGCGACCTGGAAGGCAGGATGCGCCCGGGGCACCGAGGACACCGGCCCCACGCGGCGGGAGGACTCGCCACGTCTGTCGCTGGAGTTGGGGGGCAATCAGGGTGGCGAACAGCAGGAGCGTCAGCGGTGATGAGTTGCCCCGGCAGGTGGCCGCACCGCACGCGTCGTCAGGGCCCCGCCAGTGACATCCAGAGGGACAATCTCCGACTCCTCCAACTCACGGCCCAACCGTTCGACAACACGCTCGCTCACGACCACGAGAGACGCACAACTCCGCGCGAAATCGACGTCGGGAACTTCGGCCAGGCGCAACTGACCGAAGGGGGGCAGCACAAAGTCCGTACGACTGCAGGTCTTGCAGGCCCCATGGGCATCGGCGCCCGCGATGCTCCCGCCAGACCGCACCTCGAGTTCCACCAGGTCGGCCACCCCAGGCCGCGCCCTGAAGCGTGTCGGGACTGGGCTGGCCCCCGTGAGCCCCTTGAGTCTCTCCACCACGGCCGGCTGAACGACGAGCATCCACGGCACGTGGATGACCACGGGGGGAAAGCGTCCCCTGGCCCTGCCGGTCAACGCGCCGAACCCTGTGCCCGGCTCCACAACGACTCCCTGCGGCACCAGCGGCAACACGCGATTCCGAAGGCTCACGAATTGGTCCCAGGGCACGCACCGCGGCCGTTCGAAGTCCCGCCGCCCTGACATCTCGGAGAGGTCGACCGTCGGGTAGTCGTATCCGCCGCCCCCCCAAACCGCCTTGCACGTCGGGCACGCCACTCCGGGGAGTCCCCACTCCCGTCCCAGATCGTAGGCTCCGGTCCACTTCGACCGCTCCACGCGTCGCCGGGTCAGCGTGTAGTAGCGCATTCACTCTCCAGCGGCGGCGGCCAGCGAGAGCCGCTGCCAGTACGTCATCGGGACGCCAAGGAGACCATACCGCTCCACCAATCTCCCGCCATGGCGGAAGTGGTCAGCACGCGTCGCACGCAGTCGGTTCGCCTGAATCCAGTCGAACCAGTCCCGATTCCATGGTCCACCATCCTTCCCCTCATGCACCCGCCGGTGTTCCGCGACGCCGACGAGAAGCGTGTACTGGTGGATCTCGATGCCGATAGTCGCGAAGTACCCCTCAAAGGCACGCGGGAAGATGTGGTGTCGCTCCTTCTCGCGGCGGCTCCAGTCTGCGATGGCCTTCCGCGCTGCCTTGACGCTTGGCAATTCGTCCCTCCGGTACCACGGGATGATGAAGACGGCCTGCCGCCCTGGAAGGGGAACAGCTCCGCCCCAGTACCGCTGGATGCGCGCTGTAGCCCCGTCTGGAGCCCGGGCAGGTGGGAGCCTCAGTGCATACGGCGGAGAGGCGAGGTCCTCGCAGCGGTAGAGGCCACACTCATCCTCGCCACAGGAGGGCGCGTAGCAGCCTTCGTCATTGTCCCCGGCTGACTGAGCGCAGGCCTCCGCGGAGTCATCCACGCTCGTGTCGAGCAACTCACCGGCACGGATGTACTCCGGTGCTGCGGCACAGCCAGTGACCAAGAGCAGGACAACCAACCACCGATGCGTCGTCATTTGCGTCCCCCCGGACACGCTGCATTGCGAGGATGCAGCTCTGCCACGGCGGAGCGTCACTGAAGGGAGCGAACGTTGTCCGGCAGTCACCACTCCACCCAGCCGCGCCGAGGGCGAGTGGCTGCCCTACCGGGTGCAGCGTTTCAGAAGGCGCACGCGGACCCACTGGCGCATATTGCCGCGGCGGACTCAGCGTCCTCGCACGGCTGCTGTGGGTCGGAAACGGACCTTGAGAGCATTCCCTGGAGCGATGACGAAGATGGCGATGATTCACGGGGACCGCTGGGAGGGACTGATGCTCCACGAGTGGAAGGTCGACCGCGCGTCATCGGCCGACCTTGAGCGCGCTCTTGATCGACTCGACGCTCGCAGCCACACCATGGTCACCCTCCTGCGGGAGGGAGAGCAGCACCTGACCATGGGTGGTGGTGCCGGCCAGTACGTCGTGTACGCCACCTTCGACAACAATCAGTTCTGGAACCTGCTGCGCTCCCAGCCAGCCACCGGCACGACCCTGCTGAACGTCGGGGGACAGGAGGGGGACTATCCAGCCGAACAGATAGTGACCAAAGAGCAGGCTCTCGCTGCCGGGCTTGCGTTCCTCGACACCGGCCGGCTGGACCCCTCTCAGCAGTGGCAGAACCCGTAGTTGTGCCACAGCGGAGCTCGAAGCACCTCTGCACGCCCGTTCCGCGCCCTCGCTGCTACCCGGTACGTCGCCTCATTTCACGCGCACAGCCGGCTGAGCCCGTGAACATCGACATCCCGAGGACTGGCGCATGCCCACGAGGACCTTGCCTACTCCTGCATCGCCTCCACCATCCGCGGCGGCGGGGACACCGTGAGGATGCTGCTCGCCCCCGGTGCGCTCCGCGCCAGCACGCGGCCGTCGGAAGACACCACCACCGCGATGCCTCCCAGCGAGGCTCTTACCGCGGGCATGCGCAACTCCACCGCCCGCATCACCACACCGCCGATGGCCTGGTCCACGGCGAAGCGACTTCCAGCCAGGGGTAGATCACTGGCCAGGACCGCGAGCAGCTCTCCTCCCGCCTCCCGTCCACGCAAGGCGGTGGCGCGGCTGAAGGCCTCGTAGCAGATGAGCGGAATCACCTTCCGCCCCGCGAGGGACAGCAGCGGTCGCGCCTGGCTTGCGAGCAGCGGCTCCCCTCTTCCCTGAAGCCCGAAGATGGAGCGCTCGCCGATGGGGACGAGGATGGACTTGCCTCGGGTCTCCCGCAGACGCCCGTCCGCATCAAAGGCGGCGGCGGCATTGAAAAAACCCTCGGGCGTTCGGAGCATCAGCCCCGCGATGGCGGGGACCGGCAGGCGCGCATCGAAGGCCTCGAGGACCTCCGGCCGTGACACACGCCCCTCGGTCCCCCGCTGGAGCCCCCGGACCGTGGACTCTGGCCAGATGAGCCGCTCCGTGGCCTCGGGCACCGACTCCGGCACCCGCACGGAAGAGGCCATGTGGACCACGCCCGTCCCCTGGAGCGCATCGTCCGCCACGGGCAGCCGGGGCAGCGCGGCCAGGGCCAGCATGACGCCCACGGCCGGCAGCAACAGGCGGCGCGAGCGCAGGGCCACGGCCTCTCCAACGCACACGGCGGCGAGCAGGCAGAGCACCAGGGTGGGCACCCACCCCACGAAGCCCACGGCCCTCAGGATTGGCGGCTGCATCCACTGGGAATGCAGCACGTGCGTCATGGAGAAGCCGCTCCACGCCTCCAGCCCCGCCTCGCCCAGCACCCAGCCCAAAGGCAACCAGTACCTTGGAGGCACCCGCTTCACGGGCAGCGCCGCCAGCGCCAGCAGCGGCACCTGGGACAGCGCCCCCGTGGCCGTCCAGCCCAGAAACGCCACGATGAACGGAGGAGGAAGCCAGGGGGCCGTGTAGAACTCCGCCGTCCCCACCCACCAGTGCAGGGCCACGCCCTGGCGCACCAGCGCGGACAGCAGCAGCGCCGCGGCGGCCTGGCGCCAGCCGTTGGCTCGGTGGAGCGCCCACCCCAACAGCGCGATGCCCACCCAGGCCAAAGGCTGCGCCCACGTCCAAAGGAAGGCGACGCCCAGCGCGACACCCGAGCCCAGGGCCAGGAGCAGGCTCATCGCTTCCGGAACCTCTCGGGCGGAACGGGGACCAGCGCCGTGGCCTCCCCCGGGAGCACCACCTTCACGAGGTTGGGGTGCTTGCGCGCCAACCGGGCCTCCAGCACCTCGGGCTCCCAGCGCGACACCTCTTCGAGCGCCGTGTCCATGGCCTTCGCATCCAACCGCCACAACTCGAGCGCCTTGCCAGAGCGCGTCCGGACGAAGCGAGCGCGCTGCTCGGGGCTCCCGGCCTGGAAGAAGCCCTCGTAATAGAGCAGCCCATCGAGGGGCAGCTTGTACGTGGAGCCCAGCACCCAGGCCCCAGGCGCCTCTTCCGCGAGCGCCGTGAGCAGCGGCGTGGAGAAGCCGTAGCAGGTATCCAGGACGATGAGGTCCGGGCGGTAGCACCGAACCACCCGCGCGAGGTCCTCCGGGGTCGCGTTGAGATAGCTCGGCGGCAGGCTGTGTCCGCTGAGCACGAGCACCTCGGCCCTCACTCCAGAGGGACAGGAGAAGTCCTCGAGGGCCACATGCGGGCAGCGGGCATCCGAGCACGGCGACTGCTGCAACTCGGCGACATCCACTCGTGAGTAGATCGCCACGACGCGCTCCTGCACTCCGGGGGCCTGCCGACACGCGCAGGCCCCCAGAAGCAGGGCCAGGAGCCAGTGCCTTACCAACACAGTCATGGACGGTTCCAGTTCCTGGCTCGAAACACCGGGAGGCCTGCTAGCAGCGGCACCAATACGAGGCGCACCACGAGCGGCAGTAGTTGCTCAACCCGGTGAGCCTGCAGCCGTTCCGCCGGTACTGCTGGGAGCAGCCGACGGTGGAGCCCACGTACCAGACGCCCACCGCGATGAGGACGACCACCGCCGCGGCGCCGCCCTTCCCATTATTGTCCTCGGGAAGGTACTTGCTGATGACTTCAATCATCGTGAACAGGGAGTACTCGGAGACGGCTTCCAGCGCCCCGGTCTCGAGGAGGATACTGGCCGCTTCCTGCTCGTTGGCGGCCAGCTTGTCACCCACCAGGATGGTCTTGTCCGCGTTGAAGACCATGTGCAGCTTGCCGCCTTCATGGTGGACCCAGGCGTCGCCCGTCTCGTTGTTCACCGTGTAGATGGTGCGCTCCCCGGTCTTCTCGTCATACACCTCGAGGACGGCGTCCTCCGTGCCGCGGACGAGCGTCTGCCGCAGGACGAAGTTCATGAAACGGGGCACCTCGTCATGCATCGCGATGCCCAGCCGGCCAAACCGCTCCAGGCTCCCGTCAACGACTTGCGCGGGCTCCACGGCGCTGAAGACGATGTTCTCGGCCAGGGCCTCGCGCGCCTTGGTCATCGGGTTGGCTTCGGGAGCACGGCTGCAGCCGATCTGAACGGTGAAGACCGCGAGCATCGCGAGCGTTGCCGCGCGCATGCCGTTGGAAGAACCACGGTGTGACTCAGCCGGATGAAACATGTGGGGACACTCCTCTTGCTGTGGGGAACTCGCACCTGGCGCAAGGCCGGGTGCGATGGTTGCTGCACTCCCCGTGAAGGCAGGAAGTAGGCCATCTCTGGCTTCCCTCGGAATCTGGGGTGCTATGCCGGTGCCGTTGTTGCGTCCGCCGCAACAAATCTTCACTCTCCGTGACACCCAGCGCTACAACCCCACTGCACATCCAGTGGGCGTAGCGGCGGCCGCCTCAGTCCTCGTCGCAGTGGAGGAAGCCGTGCGCGTCGCCCTCGATGAAGGGGGCAGATGCTGCTTCCGTTTCTCGCTCGTTGGGCAGGTCCGCCCTGCTCCACCAATCCTGGGTGCGAAGCTGAACGAAGGCCCTGCCCTCGCGCGCCGTCCCGTCCACGACGTGTGACATGTGGCGAGTGTTACTCCTCGACATCGGAGACGGACGTCAGGGGCCACACCCACGACTCGGAAGGCAGGATGTGCCCAGGGCGCCGAGGACACCGGCCCCTCGCGGCGGAAGGACTCGCCACGTCTGTCTCTGGAGTTGGGGGGTCATTCAATGAAGACGTCTCTTCGCGCCGCGTTCGTCGGCACGAGCATCCACCTCGTCATCCTGGGAGCAGTCCTCGCGGCCTGCGATGGACCCGGTGAGTCGCCACCCCAGGAGCCGCGGACAATGGCCCCCCAGGCCGTCCAGCGTGCGTACCAGGACTATTACAGCGTGGCCCTCGCGCCGGGCGGTCCCACGGGCAGCAGTCAGCTCAGCCGGGGCACCGTCTTCGTCCCCATCCTCCAGCCCGTCACCCATGCGCCGCTCCTGGGTCTGGATGGCACGCCTCTTCGCTACACGTGCGGCGTCACGTTCATCTCCCCACGCAGGGCCATCACCGCCGCGCACTGCCTGGACGACGTCAGCGTCTGGGACCCCGCGAACCAGTCGCTCGAGGTCCGGATGTATGACCCGATGATTGACGCGGAGGTGAACTGGGAGGCCACCGCGGAGAGCCTGTCGGGCACCTTTCCCGGCTTCCACCGGACGCCGCTCGGCGGGGGCTACAGCACGTCGTCCTATTCGTGTCGGGTGATTGCCCGCTGCGGCGACTCGTTCGGCAACTACCAGTGCCCCGCATCGTTCCCCCGGGCCGACACCGCGTTGCTCGACTGCGGCGCCGAGAGCCCCGGCTGTCGTTACGACTACCTGGACGTCGCCGAGTCGGAGGGCCTGGGCGTCCCCGTGTCCATGGCGTGGGCCCACGAGGTCTACTCGATTCCGGAGGACCGGAGCACCGAGCTCTGGCAGCGCTACACGCGCTACATCGACTACGAGCCCGCGCAGAACTACCACTACTACGGGGTGAATCAGCTGCTGCCCCTGCTCTCCAGTCCCTGGAGCAATCCGTCCCGGCCTCGCGTCTCCCTGGGCCTCTCCGGCTTCGGCACCGACGCGCGGCTCACGGAGCTGCATGGCTGCCATGGCTCGTCCGGCTCCGGAATCACGCAGCTCAACGAGCACCTGGGCACCCAGGAGCTGCTCGGGCCCGTCGCGGTCTGGGCCCACTGGGTGTTCCCCGCGCACGACTACGACTTCCTCTGTGAAGACCCCGCGCGCACCGCGCGGCTCCCGGGCGACGCCGGGCTGGGCTATGCCCGGCTGGCCTTCACCCGGAAGCTCGTCGAGTCGAGGAGCCCGGACGATGTCTGCGACACCCTGGTGCCGGGCCTGTTTCCCAATCCCCTGCTCTGGTTGACGCACGACGTGTGGCTCCTGCGCCGGGGCGCGCTGGGCACACAACCCTTTCCCAAGCCCTGGCCGTGCACCGCCTCCTCGTGCTCCGCCTGGGAGCGATTGCGCTTTCCCAATGAGCCCCTGGTACCCCTGGCGCGGGGAGAGTCCCTCACGCTGCCCTCGGCGGAGGTCATCGCGGGAATGACCTATCGCGTGTCGGTGCGCGTCCGGGCCCTGGAGAGCACTCCGGCGACTGTCACGCTCTCGCTCGGGACTCAGTCCCTCCTGAGCAACGCGAGTCCCGTCGCGCTCCCGGGCGAGGCCGCGGGGCTCATCGCCACCACCTTCGTGCCGCTGTCCGGCGCGGCGCAGCCCTTGCGGCTCGCCCCAGGCGAGGACTCGGGGGCCTTCGCCGTGACGGAGGTCGTCGTCGTCGCGGACCCGCTGGCCAACGGCTTCGAGTATCGCTCGCAGCGCGTGGGCATGGGCATCCTCGAGCCCGGCGCTCGCACGCCCGTCCCGGCGACCTGGACGCGACTCCCTCCCTCGCGCTTCGCGGCCCTCCTGCGTGGGGGCCAGCGGTTCGTCGTGACACGACAGGCTTTCGTGTCGGGCCGCGCCTGGACGGTCGAATTCGACACGTCACGCGACACGGTGGGAGTGTCCTGCGGCTTCATCACCGCTGACGGGCGGGAGCTGCGCACGCGCTGCAACGCGGTGCGTGGACGCGTCCGCACCCACTTCCAGCTCGGCGCGGCACAGCCCGTGGCCTTCTTCGTCGACCTGCCGGCCGGACAGCCCGACCTCATCCTGGACAACCTCCGCCTCGTGACCCGCTGAGCGACGAGCCGGAAGCCACATCGCGCCTCCGCCCGGAGTCAGACCCCTGGCTCCGGGTGGAAGCCGCGTTGGGCGCTCAGTCGCGCACGTCGCACGAGCCGGCATCGGAGAGGAGCCGGCCGACCTGGACGTGGAAGAGGTCACTGGGGAGGAACGGCTCATACTGGTGCCGCACGAAGTAGAGCGTGCGGTGGTCCGGCGAGAGCGTCGGATGGTACTCGTCCAGCGCGGTGTTCACCGTCGGCCCCAGGTTGCGGGCCGGCTGCCAGCCGCGCCACGTGCGCGTGGCCACGTAGAGGTCGCCGTAGCCGTAGCCCTCCGGACGACCGATGGAGGCGAACAACAGCGTGTCGCCGTCCGGCAGGACGTTCGGGTTGAACTCCCACAGCTCGGTGTTGACGGCGGGGCCCACGTTCTCCGCGGGCCCGTAGCTGCCATCCGCGCGGAGCTTCGAGCGCCACACGTCCCAGCCGCCGAAGCCGCCCTCACGGTCCGAGCCGAAGTACAGCGTGCCGTCCTCGTCCACGCTGGGGTACAGCTCGTCACCGAGGCTGTGCACCGCGGCCCCCAGGTGACGCGGCTCACTCCAGCCGCCGTCCCTGCGTCGCTCGACGACCCACATCTCCACATCCTCGCGCGGCGCGCCGTTGACGGGACGGATGGAGGAGAAGAACAGCCGACGTCCATCCGGCGAGACGAACGGGTCGATGTCCGAATACACGCCCGAGAACGACGCGGGGCGGGGCTCCGTCCATCGGCCATGGCGCAGCTCGGAGAAGACGATGGTGGCCTGGCGCGTCTCGGGGAAGAAGCCGGGGCTCACGCCCCAGAAGGCCGTGCGCCCATCCGGCGTGAAGGCGATGCGCCACTCCTCCTGGCCCGGAAGGGAGACGAACCCCGGGGCGAACACCTCGGGCGTGCGAGGCGCGGAGGCCGAAGCGGACATGGCGGCGCACAGCACCAGCGCCGCGAGCACCACGGGGATGCGACGGAATGACGATGACATGACGGATTCCTCTCGGGATGTGGCGGGAGGAAGTGACGTCGTTCCCGCCATGGCCCAAGAGGTACGCGCGTTGCCCGCCGCTGTCCGGGCAGCGGGGATGAAGCGAGAGGGACGCGGGACGGACGGGAGCCCCTCGGGGACGCGCCTCAGCGCGCTCCGTCCGAACCTGGCCCCAGTCCGAGCGCGGACTCCACGCGAGCGCGATGGCTGCGTCCGGTGCGCACCGCGGTGCCGCCAGGGCCCAGCACCAACAGGTATTCGCCCTGGGACAGGGGCTCCATCTCCCGCACCTGGTCCAGATTGACGAGTACGGAGCGATGCACGCGGAGGAAGCGACGTGGGTCCAACCGCTCCTCCAGATGCGTCAGCGTCTCTCGCAGGACGTGCTGCTCGCCCCCGACGTGGACGCGGACGTAGTTGGCCTCGGACTCCACGTGGGTGATGGTGGAGCAGTCGACGAAGCGGATGCGCCCGTCGACCTTGATGGGCAGCCTGCGCAGAGGGGCCTCCGCCATCGCGAGACCCGACAGCAGTGCCTCCTGGCGCGCCACGGCCTCGCTGCGCCGCACGAGGCGCACCTGCTCGCGTGCCCGGACCAGCGCGGCCCGAAAGCGCTCCTTGTCATAGGGCTTGAGCAGGAAGTCCAACGCCTGCGCCTCGAAGGCCCGCACGGCGTGCTGCTGCCACGCGGTGACGAAGACGACCACGGGGAGCGACTCCGGAGGCAGCGCGCGGAGGACCTCGAAGCCGTCACCCGCGGGCATCTCGACATCCAGCAGCAGCACGTCCGGCGACGTGTGGAGCACCGCGCGCACCGCCTCCGCGCCGCTGGTCGCCTCGGCCACCACTTCGACGTTCTGCTCCGCCGCCAGCAGTGCGCGCAGCCGGGAGCGCGCCAGCGGCTCATCGTCAGCGAGCGCCACGCGAAGCAGCGTCGACTCCACCGGTTCCACGCTCATGCCGCCACCCGAGCCCCCTCGGGGCCCGCGTCGAGCGGCACGCGCAATTCCACCACCGCGCCCCGGGGCGTCCCCTGCCGCAGCTCCAGCCCCGCCCTGCCCCCGTAGAGGGTCGCCAGTCGCGCTCGCAGGTTGGACAGGCCCACGCCTCCACCGCGAGGCGGGCCTCCCACGGGCGGCCCCATGCCGTCGTCCCGCACGAACAGCCGCAGCACGTCCCCTTCCCGCTCGGCGGAGATTTCAATCCGCCCCGGCTCCGCGCGCGGCGCCAGTCCGTGACGGATGGCGTTCTCCACCAGGGGCTGCAACGCCAGATAGGGCACCCGTGCATCCAGGACGTCCGGAGCCAGCCGCCACGACACCTCCAGGCGGGGCCCGAAGCGAATCTGTTCGATGTCCAGATAGGGAGCCAGCGCCGCCTGCTCCTCGCGCAGCGTCACCTCCTGTCGTGCATGGGACTCCAGGCTGTGGCGCAGCAGGTCGCCCAGTCGCGCCAGCATGCGCTCCGCGGCATCCGGGTCCGCGTGGACCAGCGAGGCCACGGCGTTGAGCGCGTTGAACAGGAAGTGTGGCCGGAGCTGCGAGGCGAGCGCCTGGAGCCGAGCCTCCGCCAGCTGGGCCTGGAGCTGGTCCGCGCGACGCTGACGCACATGCGCCCGGCGGGCGAGGCCCAGGGCGTGGGCGCCCGCCGTCAGCAGCACGAAGGGCAGCAGGTTGTTGACGACGCTCTGGGCCAGCACGTCGAGCACGCGGGGCTCGCGCTCGTACCAGCCGATGAGGTCCTGGGTGAGCACGACGAAGGTCGCCCTGCCGAACACCACCAGGAGCAGGGCCACCAGATGGAAGCCCAGGGCGGAAGGCAGGCGCCCGCGCGCCAGGGGGACTCGCTCCGACAGGCGCAGACACATCACGGTGATGGGCACCCACAACAGGGAGCTGGCCAGGGACATGCGCCACAGCGCGCCTCCGGAGACCTCCGCCTCGCCGATGCGCTGGAGGAGCTGGACCTGGCTCACGGAGATGAGCGCGTCCGCGAGCCACCAGCCCAGGGCGCCTGGCCACACGGCCCAGGATGGCAGGGGCGCCACCTCACCAGCCCGGAGTCTCGCCGTCTCCTCTTCGCGCATGACGGGCAAGGGTAGCGGGCCCCGGGGATGGCTTCCACGAGGCCTGGGACAAACCGCTCGCGGACAGGGACGAACGGAGCGTCGCTCAGCCGCCCTGGCTCGACAGCCACTGCCGCCACTGCTCGGGACGCTCGAACTTCTCACCGGAGAGCAGTTGGAGCACCAGCACCGCGGGCTCGCGATTGATGGGCTGCTGGTAGGCCGACATGTCCACGAGCAGCGTGCCGACCTTCTGGAGCACCTCCGCGCGGCGGGCCTTCAGCTCTTCGGGCGAGAGCTTCTGGAGCACCATCTCCAGCAGGTACGTGCCCTTGTTCCGGTCCGACACGTCCGGCATCGTCATCGCCTCGAAGACCTTGGACAGGTCGACGACGGGCCGGTCCAGGCCCTGCTGGAAGGCCAGCACCGAGCGGACGACGTTGTTGCGCACGCCGGAGTCCGGGTCCTTGAAGAAGGGCAGGAGCCACCCGATGACCTGCTCCGGCGTGCCGGCATAACCCAGCACATAGGGGACCGCCGAGCGACGGTTCGCATCGGCGTCCTCGCGCAGCATGCGCAGCAGCGCCTCCCGAGCGGCGGGGGCCTTCTCGACGAAGCGCGGCTCGTAGGGGGCGAGCTCGGGGTGACCGAACCCGAACGAGCAGTGGGCGACACGACAGGACGGAGGCTGGTCGGTGTTCAGCGCGCCGGCGCGCATGAGGCGCACCACCTTGTCTTCGTACTCCAGCCAGTGCGCGATGAGCCCCTCCGGGTCCTCCACGTGTCCGGTGGGTGCGGGGAGGAAGCTCAAGCGGTGCGAATCCTCGGCATCCACCAGGTCCACGCTGGCGAAGGCCTGTCCCTTCAATTCCTCCGCGAAGAACGCGATGACGCCCACGTGGGTGTAGGCGAGGTTGAAGCGCTGGCGCAGCGCCTCCTCACGCTTCTTCATGAGATGACGGCTGCGGACGATGGGCTTGCCCACCTCCAGGCCAAGCATCTTGATGACCTCGGCCGCGGTGGCGCGACGCGAGCGCGACACGTCGATGGTCGCGAGCACGGGGATGGGCATGGGTGGGGTGCCCGCCTTGTCCAGGTTGGCCTGGACACCCGCCACCACCTCCGCCCAGCCCGGCAGCGAGTGGAGCGAGGCCAGCTCGGGGTCGAACCGGAGCTGATCCACGGAGAGGAAACCACTGTCGGCCGCGCGCTTCAGGAAGGCCATCGCGTCCTCGGTGCGCCCTCCCAGCGAAGCGCAGCCGGCGGCGGAGTAGTACTCCTCCGCGCGAAGGTCGGGGTCCGACAGGGCCTCCGCGGACTGGCGCCGCAAATCGGCGCAGGTGGCGAAGTCCTCGGCGTCGTAGGCCTTCTCCGCGCGCAGGGACAACTCCTGCGAGGTCATCGCGCCCACGGTGGACACCACGTCCTGGGGCTTCCCGGACGAATGCGCGCAGCCCAGGCCCAACATCAACCACAGACTCAGTCCGACGGACTTCCTCATGAGCGCCTCCCCTTCGAAACCCCGCACTGTGGCGCGACAGTGGCCCCGGGTTCAATGTCTCACGGAACGCCCTGTCTTGAGCCCCAACCCCTGCCGGCATACCGCAAACAGTTGCAACTCAACAGCGCCTGTCATTTGGAGGCACCAGGGACATATCCAGCCACACGGCCCCAACAGCCCCTACTGGGGCATCGGGACGACGTCGCGCGAGGAGACGTGCGTCTTCAAGCTCTCCACCACCGGTACGTACTACCGCAAGCACGTCCGGTTCCGCGTGACGGATGCGACGGGCGTCACCTCCGCCCCCGCGGAGACCGGTCAGTTCTGCTGGAGCCCCAACTGAGCACGGGGCCCCAGCGCGCGCTCGTTCACTCCGCCTTCTTCGGAGCCGGGGCGGGGCTCACCACGCGGTGCACGGGGTAGAGCCCGCCCACCTCCAGCATCGTGTCCAGGAACTGCCACCGGCAGAAGCCATCGTCCGAGTGCGGCTCCAGCAGGTACACGGCCAGCGTGCCTGCGCGCTGCGCCGTGGGCACGTAGAGCGTCCCCTGGGCGAACTCGCGCTTCGTCCGCTCGGAGGACACCGTCAGCACCGTCTCGAAGCGCACCGGCTTGGGCTTCAGGCTCAGCGGCACCTCGGCCTCGCCGGGCGCGGGCACGTTCGCCGCGACGTCGGGGCTGAAGGTCTCCTCCCGCCGGGCAATCCGGTAGCTGTCCACCAGGAAGTGGCGCGGCTTGGGGAGCACCTCGAACCGGATGCCCTGCCCTTCCAGCCGGGGCGCCAGCTCCGCGGGCACCAGGTACGCCTCCGGTGTGCTCACCGCCTGCGTCGGGATGAACGTGCGGTAGTGCGGCACGCGGTAGACGCGGCGCTTCTTCCCGGGGAAGCGATGCTCCGCGATGCTCTTCTCGTCGAACGCCTGGATGCGCGCCTGGTCCCCGTCCTTCGCATAGGCCGGGTAGTCGAACGTCAGCGCTCCCTGCGCGTCCCGGGTGGCGACGCCGTAGTTGATGCCCACCAGCGACTGGAGGTCCGGCGTCTTGCCGCGCGCGATGATGGCCGCCTGCTGGGCCTCCGTGACGGAGAGGAACGCCTTCGAGCTCCGGGCCGCCTCGCGGAACAGCTCCAACAGCCACGCGCGCGTCACGGCGCAGCGGCGCGGGAAGTCGATGTAGCTGTACGTCTCCAGCAACACGTCGAGCCGGCCGAGCAGCCCCCGGTAGTGGCTGCCGAAGCGCGGCAGCGCCGGGTACGTGTGCCAACCCGAGGCGGGCACGTCCTCCTCGCGGTAGTTGCCGTACCAGAAGCTGTCGAACCCGTGGCGCTTGCTCACCGATTCGGAGACGCGCTCCAGCATCGCCCGGTTGTAGTCGCGCAGCTCCTGGAACAGCGGCTCGTTCGAGTGAGACGTGTCGAACGTCAGGTCGAAGGCGTGGATGCTGCCGTCAGTGGTGTGGCAGTCGATGAACAGCTCGGGCCACCACGTCTGGTGCAGCTTCGCCATGGCGCGCGTCTCCGGCGCCTCCTGCTTCGTGCTGTCGCGGTTGAGGTTCCACCCCTCGCCCGTGTAGCGCGTGCCCACGCCGCCCTCGGGATTGACCTGCCCCTCCAGGCTCTTGAGGTTGAGCTTGCGGTTGTTGGGGCTGATGCGGTCATTGCCGTCCGGGTTGAAGTTGGGGACCAGGACCAGGCACAGCTTGTCGAGCAACTTCGCGCCCAGCTTCGTCAGCGTCAAATCCCGCGCGAGCGCGAGCAGCGCCTCCTTGCCCTCCACCTCGCCGGCGTGGATGTTGGCCTCCACCAGCACGACGACCTTCTTCTGCTTGCGCGCCAGCTCTGGCGTGAAGCAGTTGCGGTCGCTCACGACCATCGCCACCAGCGGCTGACCCTCGCCGCTGGTCCCGAAGTCCACCCGTCGGGCGAGCTTCGTGCGGCGGCAGAGTTCGTCGATGAAGGCGAGCACGTCGGAATGACGCGAGGTTTCGGCGTAATTCGAGGCTTCAGCACGGGTGAGCAGCTCGGACATGGGCGCGCATCCGAGCGCCGCGCTCCCGCGTCGTCAAGCACTTCGTCCACAACGCGGCACCGTTCACTCCGGGTCGCCGTCATCCAGTGAGCGCTCGTCGACGCACTGCACGGTCCACGCCGAATATTCCGGAGCACCGCGCCGTGAATCCACGCGAGGATGCGGGCCGCATGAAAATCTGGGTCGATGCCGATGCCTGTCCGGGCCCTGTCCGGGAAATCCTCCTGCGCGCCTCACAGCGCCTCAAGGTGCCCCTGGTGTTCGTGGCCAACCGGGCGATGAACCTGCCCCGCGCGGAGTTCGTCTCCACCGTGCAGGTGGGTGCGGGGCTCGACGTGGCGGACCAGCACATCGCCACGTCGGCCCAGCGCGGGGACCTGGCCGTCACCCAGGACATCCCGCTCGCGGCGCTGCTGGTGCCGCGAGGCGTGGTGACGTTGGACCCTCGTGGGGAGCTGTTCTCCGAGGAGAACATCGCCGAGCGACTCTCCGTGCGGAATTTCATGCAGGAGCTGCGGGAGAGCGGCGTCGTGACAGGCGGCCCGAGCGGCTTCAACGCCCAGGACCGCCAGCGCTTCGCCGCGGCGCTGGACCGCGAGCTGGCCCGGCTGCTCCCGAAGCGCGGCTGATTCGTCGCGCGCTCCGGGAGCCCCTGGACTCAGGTCCCGTCGATGAGGCGGATGGCGATGTCGGGGCTGAACTGGCCCGCTGGAGTCGTGGGGGCGATGCCGCAGTTGCCGTCGGAGTCTCCGGGCACCTTCACCCACAGGAGCATCTCCGCGCCCCCGCCCACCTGTGACAGCACGCCCAGCTTGCGGCCCGCCGGGTTGCACCACTCGCCATTGTGGCCATTGCCGTTGCGGCTGGTGTCCACCACGAAGGGCTTCGTGTAGCCGTAGCGCGTATTGAGCGCGCCGTTCACCGCCGCCCCGTACGTGGTCGACTGGGCCGTGGTGTAGAAGTTCGACACGTTCAGCGCGAAGCCCCGGATGTTGCGGACGCCGGCGGACTCCAGCCGCTGCGCCATCGTGTCGGCGGCAATCCAGTTGGCATTGCCACCGTCCAGGTAGGCCCACGTGTTCGGCGCACGATCTCTCAGCTGCTCCGTCGCGTAGCGCAGGAGGCCGAGCCGCGTCTGTCGCTCCGCATCATTGGGCAGACAGTCGAGCTGGGCGACCGCGTCCGGCTCGATGATGACGATGGCCGGGCGGTTGCCCAGGCCGGTGGCGAAGGCGGAGATCCACGTGCGGTAGGCCTCGGGACTGCCCGCGCCTCCGCCGGAGTGACTGCCGCAGTCGCGTCCGGGAATGTTGTAGGCCACCAGCACCGGGAGCTTGTCCGCCGTGTCCGCGGCGGCGACGAAGCTGGACACCGCCGAGGCGATGTCTCCACTCCAGTTGCCGAACCAGCGCGCCCCCGCCTTGCTCGCGATGGACGACTGGATGCGCGCCGCTCGGGAGTCCCCACCGTTGTTGCGCACCCAGACGGCGGAGTTGGAGTTGGGGTCGACGTAGAAGCCGCTCGTCATTCCCACCGGCCCGGTGCCACCCCCGCCGTCCTCCGTGGTGAGGGAGATGTTGTCCAGGAAGGCCGAGAAGGCGCCCACGCCGCCGAGCTGGAACGTCACCTGCCCCGCCGTCGTGGCCAGGTTCGAGGTGAAGGGGAATGTGAAGGTGCGCGTGGTTCCATCCAGGGTGATGTACTGGTCCAGCGGCGCGGTGTACGGCGCGGCCCCCAACTGCACCGTCACCCGCACCCGCACGGTCGCCGACGCGGACGCCGTGAAGGACAGGGTGTACGCCCGGCCATTCACCAGGACGATGTTGTCCTGTCCCGAGGGTGCATCCCAGGGATTGGCGGGGGTCCCCGTGACGTTGATGCGCAGCTTCCCGTTCTCCACCACCGACTGGGAGTTGGCACCGCTCCACCACGGCGCCACCGTCCCGCCACTGAAGGTTCCATTGACGACCAGCTCCGTGAGCGGCGAGGACACCTGGCCCTCCGACTCCGGCTCGGGCGCGGGAGCTGACGGCGCGGCGGGGCCACACGCGGCCACCAGGGATGCACCCAACACGACGGCTACCCAACCCACATGTCGACGCAGTTGCACGAAACGATTCCTCCTGCCCGCTTCCGGATGACAGGGAATGACGTCCGGCCTGGCGCGGGACCTTGGCGCGACGGTGAAAGTCCTTCTTCGCCGCGTCGCGGCATACTGGCAGGTTTTTCCTGTTTTACTAGCTCAAATACACACAAGCCCTGGCGGACGACTGCAATGGCAAAATTGAAAAGGAGCTTGAAACAGCGTCGTCCATCAGGATTGTAGACATCCACGCCCGGCGGCGACGCCAGGAGATACCGGACACTCCGTCATGCGGGCTCACACACGGGGCGCGCGCATCCGGGAGAACGCGGCTCACTCGGGCTCGGAGGACTCCGCGCCGTCGAGGCCATGTCGGCGCAGAAGCCGTCGAAGCTGGGTGCGGTGCAGACCGAGCGCGCGCGCCGTCGCGGAGACATTGCCTCCCTGCTGGCGCAGGGCCTCTTCAATCCGGGCCCGTTCCTGGACATCCCCCTGGGCGCGCTCCGTCGCATCCGCGCGAGGCTCGGGGCCGGCGCGCACGGTGACACTTCCGGGGCCAAAGGCTGTTCCCGCGCTCGGGCTCAGGTGTCGAGCCTCCACCCGAGTGGCGCTCTGAAGCAGCGCGGCCTGGACGGCGCCACGCAGCTCCACCAGGAGTTCGCGGATGTTTCCCGGCCAGGGCCGCAGGAGACACTGCTCCACCAGGGAGACGTGGAGCCCAAGCCCCGGCGCCACCCGCTCCGCTTCGCGTTGGAGCAGCAGGGGCAGTTCCTCGGGGCGCTGGCGCAGCGAAGGCACCACCACCTCGGGCCGGCCCATGCGGAAGTACAGGTCCTCGCGCAGCCCGCCCCGGGCCACCAGGGCGCGCAGGTCCTTGTTGCTCGCGGAGCACAGGTGCAGGTCCACCGTCTTCGGCCGGGAGGCGCCCAGGGGCAGCACCTCGCGCGTCTCCAGCGCGCGCAGCAGCTTGGCCTGGACGGCCAGGTCCAGCTCCACCACTTCATCGAGGAACAGCGTGCCGCCATCCGCGGCCTGCAGGTATCCCTGGGCGTCTGCCTCCGCGCCGGAGTACGCGCCGCGCCGGACACCGAAGAGGAGCCGCTCCGCGATGCCCTCGGGAATAGCCGCGCAGTTGACGGCGACGAAGGGGCCCTCGCGCCGGGGACCGTGTTGGTGGAAGGCGCGCGCCATGCCTTCCTTGCCGGAGCCGCTCTCTCCATGGATGTGGAGCGAAAAGCCCAGCTCCGCGGCGCGAGTCACCTCCGCGAGCAGCCTCTGGCCACCGGGCCCCCGCACGAAGCCGTCCACCAGTCCGACGCCGTGTTCTTCCAGGGGCCGCACGTCGACGCTCGGCACGAAGAGGGAGTCTCCCATCCGGAGCACGGCGCGCACCTCGCGAGGCGCGCCGGGCGCGAGCGGCTCTCCATCCACCCAGGTTCCGTTCTGGCTTCCCAGGTCGACGGCCCAGAAGTGCTTCCCGTCGAAGCGGACCTGGGCATGGCGCCGCGACATCCTCGGGTCCTGGACGTCGCCGAGTTGGGGACCTCGCCCCAGCTCCAGCCCCTCCAGCGGGAGCCGGAGCGCCACCGCCAGCGCCGCCCCTCCGCCAAACAGGCGCACCAGCCCGGGAACGCGCGCCGCGTCCGAGACCTCCATCCCTCGTCCATCACCACTCGGCCGGAGCGTCGACCCATCGTGTTCCATGCCGGGTCATCATACGCGCCGGGCGGTGGCACACGGCACGGTGCCAGCGCTTGTGCCATTTCCGGAGCGACTCGGGCGCCTCGCGAGGACATGCTCCCGCCGGCGACGGGAATGTCAGGGGCGCGTTCAACCGTGGCACGGCGCTCGCTATGGGGCGCACGCATCACGAGGCACCAGGGGACACCACCATGAGGAACATGACTGACGACATCGCGGCGCCCGTGCGGGGAGCCCACCGGACCACCGGCCCCATCCTGCTGGCGACACTGGCGCTCCTCGGCGCGAGCGCCTGCCTCAAGCCCCTCCAGCTCCCGCCGTCACCTTCGGACCCGAACCCCCGGCAGCCCGACGTGGGCGACAAGTACGTGACGGACTCGGAGACCCAGTTGCCCGTCACACCTTGCAAGGGAAAGGACTGCCCGCCCCTGGAGCCCACGGCCCAACCGCTGGCGCCGCTGGAGTGTCCGACGGGGCAGTGCATCCCGGACAACTCGAACGGCCAGGGCATCTACATCGTCGAGGGCAGCGACTTCTGCTTCACCCAGGGGACGGAGTTCCGGTTCTGCCCGGAGGCCTTCGTCAACCGCGCGCCCGGGGACGTGGTGCTCAAGGGGAGGGACCGAGTCATGGGCACGCTCTTCTACACCGCGACGCTCCGGGGGGTATTGCCGGGTGAGCTCGGGCGCACGCCACAGGGGGCTCCCGCGAGCTTCGTTGCGATTCACAGCGTGCAGGGACAGGGGGACCAGCTCGTCGTCAATTACTGTCAGTCGCGGATGAAGTGCAGCAAGCCGGAGGACATCCAGACGCTCCAGGGGTCGGCGCTCGCGGGCTTCACGTTCGACGTGCTCTTCCGGAACGTGCCGGACGAGGAGACGTTCTTCGAGCTCCAGCTCGTCCCGCTGGGAGCCGACCAACTCCTCCCCCCGTTCCAGCTTCAGAAGTATGAGGTGAGACACCGGTTGAGGGACCCCAATGGCAACCATCCGGCCTGGACGAATCCGTGCGGAGGGTCCGCGCGGGGCCGGGTGGGCATCCTCCCGGGGCGGGTGGTGGATGATATGAATGCCGCCGTCACCGCCGACGCCAACGTCACGACGCTCGGCTGCGAGTCCGGTGCCATCGTCACGTGCCTGGATTGGGGTTACAGCCCCTGGAATCCCCAGACAGGGGTGTCGGACCCGAATCGGGAATATGTCTATGGCTCCTGTCTCCAGGCGAAGCGCGCGGCGTACTTCGTGGGCAAGGGCGACCTCAAGAGCTACACACTGACGGGCACTCGCATCGTCAAACGGGATGAGTATGGGTTTGGGCGAGACGCGGAGGGTGGCATCGAGCGCACCGACTTCCTGGAGGCCCTCTGGAGTCCCGAGGGCGCGGTCTGCCTCAATCCCGAGCACCGGCGTCACCCGGAGATTCCCCTGCATCCGGAACATGGCCCCCGAATCGAGCGCTGTGAGGCACCGTCGGGACAGCTCATCCTGTGGCGGGACAACGGCAAGCTCGCGACGGGCCTGCCACCGCGACACTAGGGCGTGCCCAGCAGGTCAGGGCCAAGGCGGAGTGTAACCACGTCCAGGTGCCCCAAGGACGTCAGCAGGCCTCGAATCTCCTCCTCCAGCAGCAGGCGGGCTCTTTGTTCAGGGGCCGGGCGACGCGGCGACCACCAGGAAGGCGATATCGCAATAGGGACAGACGCGCTTGTCTCCGGGACTTGATTCGCCGAGGTCCTGTGGAGCGTTGCACGAAGGGCAGCGGTGCTCGAGGCGCCGAGTTGAGACAGTGACGTTTTCTGATGAAGCGGATGCATCTGTGCTCACGTTGCCGAGGGAAACAGCGCTCGACAGGAGGCCGGCGGAAGTCCGCCCCGGGGTGAAGGAGGAAACAACGTAAGCCCCCTTCTGGGGTTCGAAGACTCGGTTGATTTCACCGGCGGCGATGAGCTTCAGGATGAATTGTTCAGCCTTCTCTTCCGACACCTGACAGAAGATGGCCACGTCCTTGACGGTGACATCCCCCTTGTTGCGGATGAAGTCAGCCAGCTCAGCCATGGGGTCACGGCGCTCCACGGTCGGCGTTACCCAGTGAGCGGGCTCGCGCTCTTCTTGGGACGAACGCCCCTTCTTCCACAGAAATTGGCCGAGCAGGAAGGGGAGTACGACCATCCCCCCCCACAGGGCGGCAACCATTTTGGCCGGCTCCTGTATTTTCCCGTGCGCGTGGGCGACGAGCAGGGCGATTACCCAACAGGCTGACCAGAGCTTGAGTGCACCCCCAAACAGCACCGCTAGACAGCCGAAGCCCTTCACCAGCCCCCTCCTCTCTTCGTGGCGACATCCGACAGAAAGGGCGTCACGGCTGCAGGCGGCTGCGGTAGTGGACGACTGTCAAAGGCTGGGGACGCATTGACGGCGGAGGCGTTCATGAGGATTTGGTGACGGTAGAAAGAGCTGAATATTTGATACCTAGCATCCAGGTGAGCCAGACGGAAGAGGAGCCTCCTCTCATCGATAACTGCAATGGCGCGGGTCACCCTGGTTCTCTGGTTGCTGCTCACACCCGGGTACTGCTTCTGTTCGAAGGCCCCGAGGGCAGCGGCTGCGCCGAGCGCTTCATTCGCACCCTCAAGGAGCGCCTGCTCTGGGTGCGCATCTTCTCCCCCGTGGAGTACCTCCGGACGGCCCTGCTGGAGTGGGCCCACCGATACAACGAGCACCGGCTGCTGGAGCGCCACAACTTCCTCTCGCCGAGTCAGGCCCGGCGAGCGCTGCCGCAGCTGAAACAAGCGGCCTGATTACGACCGCCTGGGTGTCTCGACAATCCGGTGCGGTACAGGTCCACCGTGTCCGCGTTGCGCTCGCTCACCAGGAGGATGCGGCTATATCCCGATCAGCCCGGGCACCGGGGTGGAGCGCTTGCTCGTGATGCCCTCCCCCACCTCGCCGAATGCGTTGTAGCCCCAGCCCCACGCAGTGCCGTCTGAGCGCAGCGCCAGCGAATGGGAATCGCCAGCGGCGATACGGGCTTGAGCCTGAGCCCCCGACAGAGCAGCGCCTGTCGAAACCTGCGCTCCTGGCGCGCCGGTGGGCTGTCCACAGCTGACCCATGGAAACAATCCCAGCCAGAGCGCTGCTGGCCTTCCGAACCGCCGCCCTGTATTGTCTTTCATTCCGTTACCCATATCCATGCGCAATGATGTCAGGGTCACCGCTGACGGGGCTTCACGCCTCGCTGGGTGTCGAGCAACCGTTCACCGCCGGGTGCCTGGAGGTGGATGACCCCTGGATGTTCTACGGGGGCCAGCCACTTTGCAGGTCCTGCGACGGGGACGTGGACCATGGCGTCCAGGCCTCGTATCAGTTCGATGTACTCACGACGAAGCAAGGGGTTGTGTTCCAGGGCTCGCGCGAGCGCGGCTTTCGCCTGACGGACACCTTCCTCCTGCGTGGAGCCCACCCGTGCCTCCATGAACAACAATCCGGCACGCAGCGCATGTGCCTGCGCCTGATTCGGGTCGAGCCGCATCGCCAGCTCCACCTGTCTCAAGCCCTCGGACAGCGCG
The DNA here is from genome assembly GCF_013336715.1 of Myxococcus sp. CA056. Lineage (NCBI taxonomy): Bacteria > Pseudomonadati > Myxococcota > Myxococcia > Myxococcales > Myxococcaceae > Myxococcus > Myxococcus sp. CA056. The sequence continues at coordinate 14,316 of NZ_JABUMT010000004.1, read as the reverse complement.
ACTCTCGCCTCCGCGAGGGGCTGCGCCTCAGCCAGCTTCCACGAAGCCCGCGCGAGCGACACATGGGCCTCGAGATACGGATAGAGCGCCACGGCGCGACGGGCCTCGGCACGGGCTCGCAGGAGCGTCTCCACCGCGCGCCTCCCCTGCCGCCTGGCCCACTCCGCGCCCATCAACTCCAGACTCGAGCCCACGACGCGACAATCCGCGCAGCGCGCGTCCACACGCAACGCCTCTTCCAGCGCCCGGCGCCCATCCGCCAGCGGAGTCTCGGGAGACTTCCCGTCACGCACCGCCTGGGTCGCCAACAACAAGTGCGCCGACGCGACATGGAAGTGGGTGCGTCCCGCCGTCGCATTGATGCTCAGCGAGCGGGCGAGTGCATCGAGCGCTCGGGTCAACGTGGGACTCGCGTCACCTCCCACGTCGATGAGGTACGAGGCGTGGGTCAGCTCCGCCAGCGCCACCTCGTTCAGCGCGGAGTAGAAGCGACCATCCAACGCGAGCGCGCCCCGTCCCGCCTCCAATGCGCGTTCCACGTCCGGGCTCGGGTCCTCGCCTCGCGACAGCGCGTACGTCCCCAGCGAGTTGTGCAGCTCCGCCAGATTCGAGTGCGCGAAGAGGTACCGGGGGTCCGTGCGCAGCGCGAGCCGCAGGTGCTTCCCCGAGGCCTCGTACTCGGGACGCGGGTCCAGACCGTGCTCGCGCTGATGATTGCCCTTCCACCGGTGCACGAGCGCCAGGTCATTGTGTCCCCAGGGGTAGGCCGGCTCCAGCTCCAGTGCCCGGGTGAGCTGGGCCATGGACTCGTCCCACGACGCCCCGGGGTCTCCGCCCTCGCGCGCGACTTGAAGCCCCCGCAGGAAGAGACTGAAGCCCAGCGTGTCGTACGCCAGGACCTCCCGGGGTTCGAGCTCGATGGCTCGCGAGGCAGACGCAATGGCTTCTCCCAGGAGCCGCTTCGGCTCCTCGTTCCCATCCAGGGGACTCGCCGCGCGATAGGCATTCATCAACACCAGCGCCCGCTTCGTGTGCGCGGACGCGCGCATGGGCGATGCGACGAGCGCCCGCTCACTCGCCTCCAGCGCCAGCGACAACGAGTCCTTGCGCGAGCGGCCCTCCTTCCGGTCCAGGTCCGCTTGCTGGAGCCAGACCTCCGCGAGCGCCTCGTGGCCCCGCGCATCGCTGCGTCCCAGCTCCAGCGCACGTTCATAGCGACGTGCCGCCTCCAGGAAGTCCGCGCGCGCGGCTTCGTAATCCCCACGGCCCAGCCGCTCCATGGCCCGCGCATGAGCCACGTCCGCCGCGAGCATCCGCGGCTCCAACATCCACGGAGTCTCGGCCTCCGCACCCGACGCGGCGGCCTCCGCCCCAGCCAGGTCCTGGCGATAGAACGCCATCCATCCCGCCAGCAGCCGTGGCGACTCCCCCGCCGCGCCCTGCCCTCGCTCCAGCGCGCGCAGGGCGGGCGCGAGGAGGTCCACTTCCAGGGTCCGCGCGTGCTCGGCCACCCACTCGGGCCCGCCCCGGCGTCGCGCCGTCTCCATCGCCAGGAGGTACAAGCCGCCCAGCGTCTTCCCCAACGCCAGATTCAGCTCGGGAGAATCCAGCCCCAGCCCCGCCGCGCGAGTCAGCTCCTCGCGGGCCTGTTCCAACTCGCCCATCGCCAGATGGCCGCGGCCTCGTGCGTAATGCACCAGCGACTCGCCATGCACACCCAGCGCGTGCGGTGTCGAGGTGAGCTGGACCATCCGCTCACGCACGAGCCGCTCTTCCGGACGCGTGTCATGCAGCGGCGCCATCAAGGCCGCGCGCATCAGCCACTCCACGTCCTTCACCTGCTGCCCCAGGTGCTCCGCGAGGCGGGCGCGTCCCTCGGCCTGACTCCACGAGCGCACACCCAGGACGGAGACGACCAGCACACTCAGCAGGGAGACGGCGGAGACGACGACGAGCGCGCGGTGCTTGCGCGCCCACCGCCGTCCTCGTGCGACGAGCCCCGGTCTTCGCGCGAGGATGGGCTCGCCATCCCTGTACCGGTCCAGGTCCTCCGCCAGCGCGCGCGCCGAGGCATACCGTCGCGCCGGGTCCTTGTTCAGACACGTCAGGACGATGGTCTCCAGGTCGCCCGCCACCTCCGGCACGCGCAGGCGAGGAGCAACCACGTCCTCGTGCAACACCTGATGCAACGTGCCCACGGAGGTGGTGTCGCGGAACGGCGGCACCCCCGTCAGCAGCTCGTACAGCGTGGCGCCCAGGCCATAGACATCCGTGCGCCGGTCCACGCTGGCGCGGTCTCCGCGCGCCTGCTCGGGAGCCATGTACGAAGGCGTGCCTAGCACCGCCCCTGTCTTCGTGAGGCCCTGCTCCAGGTCCGCGTCGTGGGCCAGCCCGAAGTCCGTCACCACCGGGTACCAGCGCCGCTCCTCCTGCCGTTCCACCAGGATGTTGGAGGGCTTGAGGTCGCGGTGGATGACGCCCAGCCGATGCGCCTCGTGCATCGCCGATGCGACCTCCCGCATCACCTGGACCTTCTCGCCCAGCGACATGTCGGGCGCCACGCGGTCCAGCCGGGTGCCGTCCACGAGCTGCATCGCGATGAAGTCCCGCGCGCCGACACGGCCCACCTCGTACACGCGGCAGACGTGAGGATGGACGATGCGCGCCTGCGCGCGGGCTTCCTGGAGGAAGCGCATGACGCGGTCCGGGTCCGCCTCCCGCACGAACTTGAGCGCCACGAAGCGACCCAACCTCCGGTCCCTCGCCTTGTAGACCTCCCCCATCCCCCCGCGCCCCAGCAGCTCCAGCGAGTCGAAGCGCTCGCCCATCGCCACCTCCGCCACGCCCAGGTCTGGAGCGCGCGCGTCCTCCGGCGCCTCGCTGCCATCCATCGTGGGCCCGTCGTCCCCTTCCCGGCGCCCCGCGTCTCCCCGTTCCGACATGGCGCCATGCTAGCCGCCCCACGAGGTCCCCGGACCAGCCCCGCCCCGTTCCCGATTCGTGTGTCACGGCCCAGGTGTAGGCTGTCCACCCATCCGCGCGTCCCGGAGGCCTGGAATTGAGCTTCGCCCTCATCATCGCCTTCACCACCACCCTGGCCCTGGGCTCCGCGCCGACGCCCGACGCTCGCGAGCCGCTTACGGACCTCCTGGATCGCTTCCAGGACGTCGCGCATGACGATTCGAAAACGGACGACGAAGTAGAAGATTCGGGAATCCAGAAGGAACGACAAGCCCTGGCGACGGCCATTCAGGCCCATGGCGCGGCCGCCATTCCCCCGCTGCTCGCCATGCTCGACAGCGACAAGGTGGGCGTGCGCGTGCTCGCGGGCTACACCCTGGGCGACATCGAGGGGCTCACCGAGCAGCATCTGGAGCCGCTCATCGAGGCGCAGCGTCAGGGCACGCCGTGGGTCGAGCGGGCCATCGGCCACATCGGAACGCCTCGAGCCCTGGCCTTCCTCACGGAGGCCCTCGATGAATACCCCTCGAGATACAACCAGCTCACGGGCGCCCTGGAAACGGCGGGCGGCAAGGGAGCCCTCGCGCTCACGGAGTCACTGCGCGCTCCCAAGCCCCGGAAACCCGCGTACGTTGACGTCGCCTGCGAGCTGCTGCGTGAAATGAAGGACAAGGCGAGCCCCGCCATCGAGCCGCTCCTCGCGGTGATGGCGGAGGAGAAGACCCATCCCAAGAACCAGGTCCACGCGATACGACTGCTGGGATGCATCGGCTTTCTCGCCCAGCCCGCCGCCGACAGGCTCGAGCAGTTTCGTGAGAAGACGCCCCGGTTGAAGCGGGACATCGACCTGGCGCTCATCAGCATCCGCCCCGAGCTGACCGCGGCGCTCTTCGCCCAACAGCTGCGTGTCGAGCCCACCATCCCGTTGCTGCGAGACCTCGCGAAGCTGCGTCAGGACGGGCGCGGAGCCGGCGGTGCCCTCGTCGAGCTGCTGACCCACGAGAACTGGGAGATACGCGTCGCGGCGGTCCATGCCATGGGCTACCTCCAGTACACGGACGCAACCGACCTGCTCATCGCCCAGCTCAACGACGAGAAGGACTGGCGGATGGTCATCGTCTCGGTCGAGGCCCTCGGAAAGTTCAAGGCCCAGAAAGCCGTGGGGCCACTGGAGCGCGTCGCGAAGGAGCACTGGTATCCCTTCGTGCGCAAGGGAGCGCTCCAGGCCATCAAGGTCATCCGGGGCGAGGCCACGTACACCGAGGATCCGCACTTTCCCTCGGAGTTCCTCCACTACCGGTTCTCGGTCGACGACACGCCCAACCCGGTCGAGCCGCCCTTCGTCCCGGGGAGCGACGAACTCTCCGAGAAGGACCTCAAGCCACTGAAGTACCCCATGCAGGTGCGCACCCGGGCCGAGAAGGGTTGGCGCGTCCAGAACTTCCAGGCGGAGCCGGGCTGTGGCTTGCGCGTCGCGAACGGGCACCTCTTGGGCACCAACCGGGGAGAGTGGGGAGGCGAGCTGGTCCACCGGAGCGCGAAGCGCGCCACCTCGGTGCTGCTGAAGGAGAACACGCGGTCCATCCACCGCATCGGCGACACCCTCGTCGCCGTCACGGGACTGGCCCACCTCTCCAGCCATCGCGGAATGATGTACCGGATCGTCCCCAAGGGTGACTCCTATGTCGCCGAGCCCTGGAGGGTGCTGCCCGGCTCGCCCAAGGTCGCCGGGACGATGGAAGACGGCCGGCTGTTCATCTCCTGCGCGGGCGGCGACGTCATCGTCACACCCGACGGCACCCTGGAGATGTCCACCCGGGAGAGTCGGCGCGCCAGGCCCATGAAGCCCTCCGCGCCGTGACACGCGCGCACACCGCGCGCCAGGTCAGCGCAAGGCCGTGACGTGGATGGCGGGAGTCCGCACCGCCGTGGCGCGCTCCACCACGCGGCCCAGCCGCAGGAGCAGGTGCTCCTCATACGGGCGCCCCATGAGCTGGACACCCACCGGCAGGCCCGCGCGGTCGAAGCCGGCCGGGACCGACAGCGCGGGGAAGCCCGTCAGGTTGCCCTCGCGCACGAAGCGCATCAGCGCATCCACCACGGGCAGGTTCGACTCGCCATCCGGCAACGTCGCCTCCGGAATGAGCGGCGCGGTGGTGGCTGTCGACGGCGTGACGATGACGTCCACGTCCGCCATGACGGCCAACAAGTCGCGAGTCAGCCGGTGGCGGTGGCGCAGCGCATGAATCAGGTCCGTGGCGCGGAAGTGCCGGCCGATGGCCAGGTTGGTGCGGGAGTCGAGCCCGAAGTCCGCGGCATTGGCGCGCGAGTGCGGAAGCATCGACTCCGCCATCTCGCTCAGGATGATGCAGCTGTGCGTCCACAGCACCGTGTTCAAGTCAGGCGCGGGAATCTCCACCACCGTCGCGCCCGCGTCGGTGAGGGCGCGCACCGCGTCCTTGCAGCGCGCCACCACGTCCGGCGAGGCATCCTCGAAGTAGGGCCAGCAGATGCCCAGCCGCACCCCCATCAAATCCGTGCGCTCGTAACCAGACAGGTGATGCGGCGGCTGCGTCTGCGAGACCAGGTCCTTGCCATCCGGCCCCGCCAGCAGCGAATACATCGCGGCGACGTCGTCGACGGTGAGTCCCATGGGCCCGACGTGGCCCACGTTCCAGCACAGCGGCGGCACGCCCGTCTCCGGGATGCGGCCCCAGGTCGCCTTGAGCCCGACGATGCCGCACAGCGCCGCCGGAATCCGGATGGAGCCACCGCCATCCGCGCCAATGCTCAGCGGACACAGGCCCGCGGCCACGACGGCGGCCGAGCCACTGGAGCTGCCCCCGGTGATGTGCGCCCGGTTCCACGGGTTGCGCGCGGCACCGTGGTGCGGATTCAACCCGATGGGGTTGATGCCAATCTCATTCATGTTGGCCTTGCCCAGGATGAGCGCGCCCGCGGCCCGCAGGCGCGCGGCCACCGTCGAGTCCGTCGAGGCCACCTGATTGCGGAACCGCGTCCCCAACGTCGTGGGGAAACCCGCCAGGTCCACTTCGTCCTTGAGCACCACGGGCACACCGTCCAGCACGCTCAGCGGACGACCAGCGCGCAGGCGCTCGGCGGACGCCTCGGCGGCGCGGAGCACCTCGTCGGGCTTGCGCGCGATGAACAAGCCCATCCGCGCCTCGCCCCGCTCCAGCCGGTCGATGGCCTCGTTCAACCGCCGCGCCACGGCGACAGGGTCCGCTCCCCCCTCCCGGTAGGCGCGCGCGTACGAGCCCACCGTCTCGCGCTCCGGCGTCACGGCCTGCGCGGCGATGGCACGCGCGGCCTGCTCCTGCGGGGACTGGACTTCCGTCGCGGGCGCACCGGGCGGCAGCGGGAACTGGAGCGGAGGTGCGTCACCCGCGGGCAGCTCGCGCCACTGGGTGATGCCACTGTCCCGCACCAGTTTCTCCAGCACGGGAGCGCCGACCCCACTCTCCAGGGTGTTGACGAACGCCTTGAGCGCGAACCCCGACACGCGGGGCGCCTTCACCGGGTTGCGTTGGTAGGACATGACGCCGAGCCTACTCGGGGCCGGCCCCGACGTGGGACTTCACCCCGGCGGCCGCCCCAGCCCGTGAGCCTCCGCGAGCTCACGCAGCCGTTGGAGGAGCACATCCCGGTCCTCGTAACGCAGGCCCCGCGTCTCCATCGCGGGCAGCAATTCGACGCGCACCCGGCCCGGGCGCACACGCCATTCGCCGACGGGAAGCACCGCGCGCGCTCCGTGGAACACCATGGGGACGATGGTCGCCCCGGAGCGAATCGCGAGCACCGCCGCGCCCTTCTTGTAGGGCCCCAGCGCGCCGTCGGGGCTGCGCAGTCCCTCGATGGACATGTAGTAGCTGGCCCCCCGCCGCAGCGCCTCCGTGGCCCGGTCCACCGCGCGCCGCGCCTGCGCATGCCACTGCCGCACCACCACCGTGGAGCCCTGCGACAGCGGCACCCACCCCGCGAAGGGCAGCACCGCGAACCCCAGGTTCATGAAGATGAGCGCGGGTCGCGGCAGCGCCGGGGGGGTCACGAACGTCTCGCTCAGGCTCGTCTGATTCAACTGCAGGAAGACGTACGCGGCGGCGTCGTACCGGCCCGCGTTGTGGTCCACCACCTCCACGTCCACGCCGAAGACCCGCCGCGCCCAGAGGCACCAGGCGCGCATGAGTGCATCCGACGCCCCCTGGCTCACCGGGCCCAGCAACAGCGCGGGCGTCAGCAGCGGAGGTATCGCCGCGCAGGCCGCGCTCCAGCGCAGCAGGCTCGACAGCAGACCCGGGCGGGGAGGGAGCGCACAGGGAACGTCCATGCGGCCCGCTATACCAGGGTGTATCCATCACGACAGGGTGGAAGCGGACCTCTCGCGCGCCTCCGCGGGGACATGGCAGGCTGCACGGAAGTCCAGGCAGGCAGGGGGGCTCCATGGGAAGTCCACGCGTCAACGCGCTCGAGGAGTACAAGGCGCTGCTCGAGCGACAACGAACCCGACCGCTCGGCCCCGACGACGAGCAACGACTGGAGCTCTTGCGCGACGTGCTCCTGGAGCTGGGCGCGCTGCCACCCGAGGGCAGTCCCCTTCCCCCGCGCCCCGCGCGAGCGGACGCGGTGCTGGAGCTGACGTTCGCCACGCAGGACGACGTGGTGCGCGCGTACAGCAAGAACATCGGCACCGGAGGGCTGGCCATCCGCACCCCGCGCGCGCTGCCGGTGGGCAGCACGCTGGAGCTGCGCATCACCCTGCCCGACGCCTCCCAGACCCTGCGCGCCGAGGGACAGGTGGTCTGGTCCCGCGAGGACGGCATGGGCGTGGCCTTCACCCAATTGCCGCCCGAAGCCGAGCGCCGGCTGAAGTCCTTCCTCACGCAGGATGCCTCGCTGCTCCAGCGCGTGCGCAGCGTGCTGAAGACGGACGTGATGGGCCTGCTGAAGACGGACGTGCGGGAGCTGGGCAAGGGCCCCGCGCCCCAGGCGGCCACCGCCGTGGAGCTGGATACGCGAGTCCCCATCCTGGTGCGCCTGTCGGACGCGCGGCTGATGACGCTCGTCACCGAGCTGTTCCACCAGAAGGGACTGCGCGTCGTGACGGACAGCGACAGGCCCGCGCCCATCATCGTCGTCGACACCGGCTCCGCGCTCGACGTGCTCAGCACCGCGGGCCGGCCGGGCTCACGCACCATCCTGGTCAACGTGAGCGGGCCCGACTCGTTGATGGGCCGGCTGTCGAACCTCAGCCCCGCCGCCTTCGTGAAGCACCCCGCCACCGCCGCTTCGGTGCTGCTCGCGGTGGAGAAGCTGCTCACGGCCACGAAGCTCTCTTGAGGGCCCCACCCCTGACGGAGGGCCCCCGCTGACACGTCAACGGGGGAGGCTGACGCGTCCATGGGCGGCTCAGACCGAGGGGCGATTGCCTCCGCGGGCGTGAAAGTGCTTTGCATCCGGGGGCTTACCGGCAGCCCCACTGCTGGCCCGTCCCCTGCACATGCGCACCCGCGAAGCTGGCGCGCCACGGACGTGGACTCTCCGCCGCTTCAGGAACGTCATGGACGCCATTATCGAGCAGTTGAAAACCCTGGCACTCGCAGAGGCCTTCCCCTTCCTGCTCAAGGCAGTCGGGGCCCTGGTGCTGTGGTTCGTGGGTCGCGCCGTCATCAACACCTTCCGGCGCGTGCTGAACATCACCCTGCAGAAGCGTCAGTTCGACGCCACGCTCATCCGGTACATCGAATCGCTGTTCGCAGGCTCCCTCACCATCCTGCTGCTGCTCGGCATCCTGGGGATGATGGGGTTCGAGACCACGTCGTTCGCCGCGCTGCTGGCCGCCGCGGGCATCGCCATCGGCACGGCCTGGTCCGGCCTGCTCTCCAACTTCGCGGCGGGCATCTTCCTGCTCGTGCTGCGTCCGTTCCGCGTGGGAGACGAAATCTCCGCCGCGGGGGCGACAGGCGTGGTGCAGGAGATTGGCCTGTTCGCCACCACCATCGACACGTCCGACAACCTGCGCATCTCCGTCGGCAACAACCGGCTCTTCGGCGACAACATCGTCAACTACAGCCACCACCCCCACCGCAAGCTTGTCGTGAAGGTTCCGATGATGCACGGCGGTGACGTCCGCGGACTGATGCGGGCCCTCGAGGAGCGCGTGGCGCTGGTGCCGGACGTCCAGGCCAAACCCGCGCCCAGCGTCGAGGTGGCGGAGTTCAGCGTGCTGGGTCCCGTGTTGGGCATCGGCGTGTACTGCAAGCAGCCCCAGGCCAGCGCCGTGCAAGCCCGCGTCGCGATGGCCGCCTCGGAGATTCTCATGGCCGCCGGCTATGTCGTTCCGCCGCAGGTCTCCAACGAGGTGCTCGCCAAGGCGAGCTGAGAGACTGCCCCGGAGCACGCCTCCCGGGCCGCTTCACGTCGCTGGTCTCTCCCTGCCCGGGCGAGGCCGGCGCCGAGCGCTGGCCGCGTCCCTCCCAGTCCTCGCGCCGTCACACGAAACACCTCGGGACTCTCTCTGACGGGCGGAGCATCCACCGCCAGGGGAGAGTCACCATGACGGACAAACTCAAACAGAACGCGGGCGGGGCGCGAGGCAGGGGGCGCTCGAAACCCCGCGCGGCGGCACCCGAGCCCACGACTCGCCGGGGCCGCAAGGCGGCGCCTCGCGCGAGGACGGCGGGAAAGACAGGCCGCGCCACGACGAGCGAAACCACGAAGGCGCTCGGCTATGCCTACTGCGCACTGCCGCAAGTCCCGGAGCGGCCACTGCCTCCGGACTTGAACGCGCGCCGACTTCGCCTCATCCGCATGAACGAGCAGAAGTGGGCCAACGGCACGGTCCTCCACTACTACTTCTTCGACAAGGCCACGGATGGCGAGGAGGTGCGGCTGGCCAACGGCACCACGCGCTTCGTGCCATGGACGACCACGGACACCGAGAAGGACGTCGTGCGCGCGGCCTTCGAGCGGTGGACGCAGGTGGGCCTCGGCCTGAAGTTCCAGGAGGTGGCCTCACGCGACGAGGCCGAGGTGCGCATCGGCTTCATGCGCGACGACGGCGCCTGGTCCTACGTGGGCAGGGACATCCTCGCCCAGGGGCAGGACGAGCGGACGATGAACTTCGGCTGGGACCTCACGGAGCACCCGCGCGAAATCGACACGGCCATCCACGAAATCGGCCACACGCTCGGCTTCCCGCACGAGCACCAGAACCCCCACGCGGGCATCATCTGGGACGAGGAGGCCGTCTACGCCGCGCTGGCCCGGCCCCCCAACAGCTGGAGCCGCGAGACGACGTTCCACAACATCATCCGCAAGCTGGTCGCGAGCTCGGTGGAGGGCTCCACCTGGGACCCGGACTCCGTCATGGAGTACCCCTTCCAGCCCGGGCTCATCAAGGAGCCCATCGAGTACTTCCGCAACGGCCTCACCCCGAAGGGCGGGCTGTCGGACCAGGACAAGGCCTGGGCCCGGACGATGTACCCGCCCCTCACCGAGCAGGACTACACCGCGCTGCAGCCGTTCCAGTCCGTGCGCCTGCAGCTCAAGCCCGGACAGCAGCGCAACTTCACCTTCACGCCCCAGGAGACCCGCACGTACGAGCTGCGCACGTTCGGCGTCTCCGACACCGTCATGGTGCTCTTCGAGAAGAGCGGCACGGGGCTGCGCTTCCTCGCCGGTGACGACGACAGCGGCCTGGGCACCAACGCGGCCCTCAAGCTGAAGCTGTTCCGGGGACGCGAGTACGTGGTCCGCCTGCGGCTCTACTACGAGGAGCGCGCGGGCGAGTCCGCCATCATGCTGTGGTGAGCCCCCTGCCCGCGCTTCCGCGGAAGCGCGCGGAGCCAGCGCTCGCTCCCGTGCTCGAGGTCCACGGGGGCGAGGCGCGGCCCTCCACGCCGTCCTCCACCCCGGGCTGACAGGGCCTGAAGCCCCGGGGCTGGCGACGACGCTCGACTGACGATATGGCTCGCCCTCCTGTCCCCCGGGTTGCCGGGGAGCGAGACACCAGGACAGTCCAGGAGCCCCGCAGGTGGTGATGACCGCGACTCGCAGCCCGGCCTCGACGTCCCTCGACACGACGGCCCCACCTCCCCTCCTCCCGAGTGGAGCCCTCGCTTGAGCGCGGACCTGGGCTCGGGCGTGGAGGGCCGCTGGACCTGGGTGGCTCCGCTCCTCGCGGCGGTGTTCGGTCTGCTCTGGTACCTGGCGGTGGGCGGTGGGCCCACGCTGGACCCCACCGACCTGGACTGGCTGGGGGGCGACTTCGCGCAGCACGCGCTCGGCTGGATGCACTTCCGCGACGCGCCCTGGGGCTTTCCCTTGGGCAGCACGCCGGGCCTCCTGCGCCCGCTGCCCATGTCGGTGGCCTTCTCCGACTCGAATCCCTGGGTGTCGCTCGCGCTCAAGCCCTTCGCGCACTGGCTGCCCCGGGACTTCCAGTTCATCGGCCCGTGGCTCGCCCTGTGCTTCATGCTCCAGGGCTGGCTGGGCGCGCGGCTGACGGGCCTCTTCACGCCGAGCCCCGTCCAGCGCGTCCTCGGGGGCGCCCTGTTCGTCCTCGCGCCCGTGCTGCTGTACCGGACGGGGCACGACACGCTGTGCGCGCAATGGCTGCTCACCGGCATGCTCTGGGTGCACCTGCGCCCGCGCGCGAGCACTCGCGACGCGTGGAAGGCGCTGGGGTGGGCGCTGCTGCTCAACACGCTCGCTTCGGGCATCCATCCGTACCTGGAGGTGATGGTCTTCGCCCTCACCCTGTCCCTGTTGGCCACCGTGACGTGGCGCGAGCACCACCTGTCGCGGCGCGCGGCGGCCCTGGCGCTGGCCGGGCTCTGCCTGGTGCCGGCGGCGCTGTTCGTCGCCTTTGGCTACGTGGGCCAGGGCGTGCGCTCGGGCTCGGCCGGCTTCGGCTACTTCAGCTCCGACCTGCTCACCCTGGTCAACCCCATGGACTGGTCCCGCGTGCTGCCGGGCCTGCCCACCGGCCGTGGACAGTATGAGGGGTTCGGCTACCTGGGCACCGGCGTGCTCGCCCTCGCGGCGGCGGCCCTCTGGAAGCCCCAGGGCGTGGGCGCCCAGGCGCGCGAGCGCCTGCGCACCCACGCTCCGCTCGTCGTCGTGCTGCTGCTGCTCGCGGTGCTGGCGCTCTCGTCGGTGCTGACGGTGGCGGGCGTGACGGTGCTGTCGCTGCGCAAGGCCGTGTCCCCGCTGCTGCCGCTGCTCAGTCCCTTCCGGGCCTCCGGCCGCTTCATCTGGCCCTTGCACTACGCGGTGCTGACGGGGCTGCTCGCGCTCACGCTGTGGCGCTGGCGCCAGCGGCCCGCGGTGGCCACGGGCCTGCTGCTGGGCGCGGTGCTGCTCCAGTCCCTGGACACGGCCGAGCTCTGGACGCGCAACCACTTCGCCGTCACGCCCTGGCCCCGCCTCAAGGCCCCCGAGTGGGCCCTGGTGGACGCGTCCTACCGACACCTCGTCCTCGTCCCCCCGTACGTCCACCTCTCGGAGACGCCCTGCCTCAAGAGCGCCTTCGTGGAGCGCGACTACGTGAGCTTCGGGGACCTGGCGTACAGGCAGGGCCTGACGACCAACAGCGGCTATCCAGCCCGGCTCAGCGAGGCGCGCGTCTCCGAGGTCTGCGAGGCGCTCCTGGCCGACGTCTCGGCGGGGCGACTCTCTCCGGACACGCTCTACATCGTCGACCCGGCCCGGCTGGAGTCCTTCCGGCGACTGGGTGACGCCGTCACCTGCGGCACCGTGGAGGGCTTCCAGGTCTGCGTGGCCCAGCGTGAGGGACGCTTGCGCGAAGCCCTCTCCCGCTCCGCGCCCTCCCCCACGGGCACCTCGGTGGACACGCCCCGCTGAGACGCCCCGGCCCGGAAGCTACCGCGCGTTCACCGCGGCATTGCGCGCGTCCCCCGCCGCCCGGTCGAACCGCTCGCCGACGGCCACATAGCCCGGCGCATTGACGAAGGGCGGCAGTTGCTCCTCGGACGTGCGCTCGTGGCGCATGTTGAGGGGGTGCAGGTTTTCGGCCGCGCAGGCCAGCCGGACGGCCCGCCAGGACAGCCCCGCTGCTTCCATGATGCGCAGGTAGTCGTCGAGCTGGAGGTTCTTCGCCGCGTTCTCCAGGATGAGCGGGCGCATCGCCTTCGTCACCGGCTTCACCGGGTACCAGTCCTTGGCGCGGCGCCGGTACTCCCGCAGCCGCTCGTCCCGCAGCGCCACCAGTCGCTCGCGGAACTGGGCTTCCGTATCCAGGAGTCGCGCCAGCGCGGTGCGCCCCATCTCCGCATGGAACACGTCCGTCGTGTCATCCGCCCGGGCCCGCGCCCCGACGAAGTCGACATAGGCCCGGGTGGCCGCGAGCAGCTCGCGCTCCGCGTCCTCCACGGACGGGACGGCCGAGGAGCGCGACTCCGGAACCTCCCTGAAGCACTCGTCGGGAGTCTTCGCCTTGCCGTCGGGCCCTGGCCACGGGAAGACGTGCTGGTACCAGACGTCCCGGTCCGGAAACACGAGCACCAGCTCCGGCATCCTGGGGAGCGGAGGCGGAGGCGTGGTGAGGACCCAGTCGGCCGGGTCCAGGGCCTCGACCGAACGGATGGCGACGAGCCCCCGCGCCTTCATCGAGTCCAACCAGGCATAGAAGGACGGCTCGAAGCCTCCCTCCACCTGGAAACCTCGGAAGGGTTTGTCCGGCGCCCCGCAGAAGACCCCGGCGTACGGGTCCTCGAGCATCAGCGCCCGGAGCTCCAGGCCTCCAAGACGGGCGTTGCCGACAATCGCGGCCTGCCAGGCATAGCTCTGGGCATGGAGTGACATCCCTCCAGCCTAGCGCGAGTTCACTCCGGAGAGGTGGCGCCCGGGAGGCTGTCTTTGCCCGCAATGACAGTCGCCAGCGGGTGGTCCACCACCCGCTGGCGACTTACGTCTTATACGGGCACCGAGGCGCCCGACGAAAAACTACGGAACCTGCGTCAGCACGTCCGTCGTGGTCAACACAGGCGTGGGGAAGGGAAGAGAACCGCCACAGCCACGGGGACCGCCACGAACCTTGGTCTTGATCTGCATGATGAACTCCTGGTGAAGACTGAGTTGAAGGAACAGATACCGCCGAGGTCAACCGGCAAAGCCAGTCGACGCCAGGAACTACGCCAGCACGTCCGTGCTGAGCACGGGGCCGGGGATCGTACCGCCACCACCGCAACCACGGGGACCGCCACGAACCTTGGTCTTGATCTGCATGGATATTCTCCGGGTGAAACGGGTGGACTGAACGACTACGCCAGCACGTCGGTCAACACGGGGATCGTACCGCCACCACCGCAACCA
>NZ_JABUMT010000049.1:0-540 GCF_013336715.1 Myxococcus sp. CA056 | reverse complement strand
TCGACTCCAAGCAGTCCTTCCGTCAGTTGCTCTCCCAGGTGCGCACGTCCACTCTGGCCGCCTACGAGCACCAGGACGTCCCCTTCGAGAAGCTCGTCGAGGAGCTTCAGCCTCAGCGTGACCTGAGCCGCTCACCGCTCTTCCAGGTCACCCTCACCCTACAGAACGCTCCTGAAGAGGAACTCGAGCTCCCGGGTCTCACCCTCAGCGGGCTGGCTCCCAGCATCGAGACGGCGAAGTACGACTTCAGCCTCCTGCTCGAAGAAGGCATCAACGGCTTCGCGGGTGTCTTCAACTACAACACCGACCTCTTCGACGCGGCGACCATGGAGCGTCTCGCGCGTCACTACCTCGTGTTGCTCGAAGCGCTGACCGCTTCGCCTGATGCACAGCTCGGCCTGATTCCTCTACTTACGTTGGCGGAGAAGCAGCAGGTCCTCGCGGGTTGGAATGGCGTTGTCAGTGATTACCCGCGCGACGCATCCATCCCTTCGCTCTTCGCTCAGCAGGCCGCGCGCACGCCTGATGCTGTCGCCGTTG
>NZ_JABUMT010000048.1:0-551 GCF_013336715.1 Myxococcus sp. CA056 | reverse complement strand
GGGGGCGAGCCTGCCCAGCTTTCTCCGCTGCCCATCCAGTACGCCGACTTCTCCGTCTGGCAGCGCCAGTGGCTCCAGGGCGACGTCCTCTCTTCCGAAATCGCCTGGTGGCGCACCCAGCTTGCCGGTGCCTCCTCGTCCCTGGAGCTGCCCACTGACAGGCCTCGCCCCGCCGTTCAGTCCTATCGCGGTGCGGTGTTCCCCATCGGGTTGTCTCGTGAGTTGACCCAGGCCGTGAAGGCCCTCGCTCAGCGTGAAGGCGCCACGCCCTTCATGGTGCTGCTGGCTTCCTTCCAGCTTCTGCTCTCCCGCTACTCGGGCCAGGACGACATCTCCGTCGGCTCTCCCATCGCGAATCGCAATCGCTCCGAGACCGAGAGCCTCATCGGCTTCTTCGTCAACACCCTCGTCCTCCACTCCCGACTCGACTCCAAGCAGTCCTTCCGTCAGTTGCTCTCCCAGGTGCGCACGTCCACTCTGGCCGCCTACGAGCACCAGGACGTCCCCTTCGAGAAGCTCGTCGAGGAGCTTCAGCCTCAGCGTGACCTGAG
>NZ_JABUMT010000047.1:0-615 GCF_013336715.1 Myxococcus sp. CA056 | reverse complement strand
AGACGAGAGCAGCCGGCACCATGTACTCGGGCAGGCGCTGGAGGAGGAATGAGCGGAGCGCGGACGTGTCGATGTCCTGCTCGGCGGCCGTGAAGTAGGCGACGAGACGCTTGTCACCGGGGACGTCTTCGCGAGCGAGGACGACGGCTTCCTGGATGCCAGAGAAGAGGCGGAGAGCGGCCTCGACTTCACCCAGCTCAATGCGGAAGCCGCGGACCTTCACCTGGAAGTCGGAGCGGCCGAGGAACTCGAGAGTGCCGTCGGCGAGCCAGCGGACTCGGTCACCGGTGCGGTAGAGGCGAGCACCAGGAGTGCTGCTGAAGGGATGAGGGACGAAGCGCTCGGCGGTGAGGTCAGCGCGGTTGAGGTAACCCCAAGCGAGGCCGTCACCCCCGACGAAGAGCTCTCCAGGGACGCCCGGAGGCAGGGGCTGGAAGGAGGCGTCGAGGACGAAGGCGGAGGAGTTGGAGAGAGGCGCGCCGATGGGAACGGAGCGAGAGAAGGAGTCCCCATTCCGCAGCGAGTGAGTGGCGGAGAAGGTGGTGTTCTCGGTAGGGCCGTAGCCGTTGACGAGGACGTGGCCCGGGGGCAGCCGCGAGAGGTGCTCGCGGACGC
>NZ_JABUMT010000046.1:0-639 GCF_013336715.1 Myxococcus sp. CA056 | reverse complement strand
CGCTCTTCCTCAGCACAAACCCGAGCCTCTTCAGCGAGTCGATCTTCCTCCGCACGACCCCGTGCCTCTTCGGCAAGTCGCGCCTCTTCAGCGAGCCGTGCCTCTTCCGCGAGCCGTGCCTCTTCCGCGAGTCGCTCTTCCTCCGCACGAACCCGAGCCTCTTCAGCGAGCCGGGACTCTTCAGCCAGCCGAGCCTCTTCCGCGAGTCGTTCTTCCTCGGCACGGAGTCGCGCCTCTTCGGCGAGTCGGGTCTCTTCCGCACGAACCCGAGCCGCCTCCGCGAGTCGGGCTTCTTCAGCGAGTCGCTCTTCCTCCGCGCGGACCCGCACCTCTTCGGCGAGTCGAGCCTCTTCGGCGAGTCGAGCCTCTTCAGCGAGGCGCTCCTCTTCCGCCAGCCGAGCCTCTTCGGCGAGTCGGGCATCTTCAGCGCGGCGCTCTTCCTCAGCACGAACCCGAGCCTCTTCAGCGAGCCGAGCCTCTTCCTCGCGGCGCTCTTCCTCAGCACGAGCCCGAGCCTCTTCAGCGAGTCGCTCCTCTTCAGCGAGTCGCTCCTCTTCAGCGAGCCGAGCCTCTTCCGCGCGGCGCTCTTCCTCAGCACGAACCCGAGCCTCTTCGGCGAGTCGGGCCTCTTCCGCCAGC
>NZ_JABUMT010000045.1:0-736 GCF_013336715.1 Myxococcus sp. CA056 | reverse complement strand
GCGTGAAGCGCAGCCGCAGCGTGTCGTGGTGGGTGACGACCGCGCGCAGCGCCGCTTCCAGGCACGGGACGTCCACCGGCTCGCTCGACGCGAGCATGAAGGCCTGGGCGAAGTGGTGCGGTTCGAGGAGTTCCTTCTCGAAGAAGTCGAGCTGGATGGGCGTCAGGAGGGAGGTGCCGAGCACCATGCCCGAATCGACCTGTGGCCCACCCTGCTGCTTCGCCACGCGCGCCAGCGCTTCCAGTGTCTGGTGTTGGAAGAGCTGGTTTGCGGCCAGGTGCAGGCCGGCCTGACGCGCGCGTGAGACCACCTGGATGGCGAGGATGGAGTCGCCGCCCAGCTCGAAGAAGTTGTCGCGGAGGCCGATGCGCGGCACTCCCAGCAGCTCGGTCCAGATGCGGGCCAGCGCCTGCTGTGACGGAGTCTGGGGTTCGAGGAAGTCTCCCGCTTCGCGAGGCTTCAGGTCCGGAGCTGGCAGGGCCCGCCTGTCGACCTTGCCATTGGGAGACAGGGGCAGCGTCGGCAGCGTCACGAAGGCCGAGGGCACCATGAACTCAGGCAGGCGCTGGGAGAGGGAGGCGCGCAGGGCCTGGGTGTCGAACTCGGCGGAGGCGACGAGATAGGCGACGAGGCGGGGAGCGGAAGCATCCTCGCGAAGGACGACGACGGCATCGGAGACGCCGGGAGCGGCGAGGAGCGCGGCCTCGATTTCACCCAGCTCGATGCGGAAGCCGCG
>NZ_JABUMT010000044.1:0-760 GCF_013336715.1 Myxococcus sp. CA056 | reverse complement strand
CCTCGCGGACAAGCAGAGCGCCCAACTCCTCGAGCGACAGGGCATGAGGAGGAGCGAGGACGAGCTTGGAGCCGTGGAGGAGAGCGCCCCAGATTTCGAGGGTGGAGGCGTCGAAGGCGACGGGGGCCGCGTGGAGCCAGACGTCGGAAGCGGCGAAGGAGATGAAGGAAGAGGAGACGAGGCGGGTGACGCCTCGGTGAGGGACGCAGACACCCTTGGGCTCACCGGTGGAGCCGGAGGTGAACATGACGTAGGCAAGGTCATTGCCCGTCACGTCCAGAAGGGGTGCCGAACTGGGCTGGCGAGCGATGCGAGAAGCCTCCTCATCGATGACGAGGAGGACAGCACCGAAAGCGGGCAGGTCATCGACGACGTCGGAGTGAGAGAGGACGACGCCGGCTGAGGACTCGCGGAGGACGAAGGCGAGGCGGTCGGAGGGCCAGGCCTTGTCGAGGGGGACGTAGGAGGCGCCGGCCTTGAGGATGGCGAGGAGGGAGACGATGAGGTCGGCGGAGCGGTCGAGGCGGACAGCGACGCGAGAGCCGGGAAGAACGCCGAGAGTGCGCAGGTAATGGGCGAGCTGATTGGAGCGCGAGTCGAGCTGAGCGTAGGAGACAGACTCCTCACCCGACACAACGGCGACAGCATCAGGCGTGCGCGCGGCCTGCTGAGCGAAGAGCGAAGGGATGGATGCGTCGCGCGGGTAATCACTGACAACGCCATTCCAACCCGCGAGGACCTGCTGCTTCTCCGCCAACGT
>NZ_JABUMT010000043.1:0-881 GCF_013336715.1 Myxococcus sp. CA056 | reverse complement strand
TTAGAGCCTCTATCAAATGTGAGGATAGAGGCTTCGGAAGAGCATGACGCAGCAGCCGAGGACGAGGAAGCCGAAGTGGACGTCGTCCCTGCGCTCGTCACGGACACGGAGCCGACGAAGTTGATTTTTCCAGGCCAGAGTGCGCTCCGCCACCCAACGGTGACGCCCCAGGCGCTCCTTGGACTCGACACCTGGTCGCGCGATTCGTGGTGCGATGCCGCGCTTTCGAAGCCCGCGCCGGTTCTTCTTCGAGGCGTAGGCCTTATCCCCGTGGACCTTCCTGGGACGGAAGCAGCGTTGCCCTGAAGGCATCCTCACCGGAGGTATGGAGTCCACGAGGGGAAAGAGTTCGTGGGTGTCGTGCACGTTCGCCGCCGTCAGCGACTCGGTGAGCGGCAGTCCATGGGCCTCTACGAGAAGATGATGCTTGCTACCCGCCTTCGCGCGGTCCGTCGGATTTGGGCCCGTGAGGGCCCCCTTTTTGAGGCCCGGACAGACGACGAGTCGATGCTGGCGCGGGAGAGGTCCACCCTGCCTCGTAGTCCCAGTTCATCCAGCAGTTGGTGTTGGAGCTTTTCCCAGACCCCGGCCTCGGTCCATTCCTCCAGCCGGCGCCAGGCTGTCATGCCCGACAGGCCGAACTGCTTGCGAGGAAGCATCTCCCATGGAATGCCGCTCCTCAGCACGAAGACAATGGCCTCCAGCGCCGCTCGGTCATCTGCTCGGGGGCGTCCAAGCTTCTTCTTGGGTCTCGGCGGAGGCAGCAGCGGCGCCACACGCTGCCAGAAGGCGTCGGGAACGAGTTCGCGGACCATGCACTCAAGCTGGGGATGCCCTTCGTCGGTGGCCACCCCAGCCCTGACTTTTGTTAGGTCCTCTTA
>NZ_JABUMT010000042.1:0-897 GCF_013336715.1 Myxococcus sp. CA056 | reverse complement strand
CCTCCGGCGACGACTTCGCCCCTCCCTCCACCCTCACCCAGTCCCGCCTCGCCTCCATCTTCTCCGACGTCCTCGGCCTGGAGCGCGTCAGCATCCACGGCGACTTCTTCGAGTTGGGCGGCCACTCTCTCCTCGCCACTCAAGTCGTCTCTCGCATCCGCTCCACCTTCGACGTCGAGTTGCCTCTCGGTGAGCTCTTCTCTTCTCCCACCGTCGCGCTCCTCTCCGAGCGGCTCGACTTGCTCCACGGCTCCTCGTCTCGCCAGCCGGCCCTCGTCCCTGTCGACCGGGCCCAGCCGCTGCCTCTCTCCTTCGCCCAGCAGCGCCTCTGGTTCCTCGACCAGCTCCAGCCCGGCGCTCCCACCTACAACATCCCCTGGGCGCTCAAGCTCACAGGCAACCTCAACGCGGACGCACTGCTCCAGTCCCTCAACGCGCTGATTCAGCGTCACGAGGCCCTGCGCACCCACTTCGCCATTCATGAGGGCCAGCCCGTCCAGCGCATCCTGCCCGACGTCCGCATAGCGCTGCCCGTCGTCGACCTGCGCGCCCTGGACTCCTCTGCTCGCGATTCCGAAGCCCAGCGGATCATGCGCGAGGAGGCTCTTCACTCCTTCGACCTGTCTCGTGGCCCCTTGGTGCACGCCACTCTCGTGCGCCTCACCAATGACGAGTTCCTCCTCCTCATCACCAATCACCACATCGTCTCCGACGGCTGGTCCATCGGCGTCATCGTCCGTGAACTCGCCGCCTTCTACCGTCAGTTCGCTGGGGGCGAGCCTGCCCAGCTTTCTCCGCTGCCCATCCAGTACGCCGACTTCTCCGTCTGGCAGCGCCAGTGGCTCCAGGGCGACGTCCTCTCTTCCGAAATCGCCTGGTGGCGCACCCAGCTTGCCG
>NZ_JABUMT010000041.1:0-1117 GCF_013336715.1 Myxococcus sp. CA056 | reverse complement strand
CTAACCCTCTTCAGGAAAGTCCGGTAAGGCGCAGACCCGCGTGAAGGAAGAAGGCGGCGAGAACATCGTGGCGGTGGCCCAGGCGCACGAATGAAGCGCGTGCCTGGGCGCGCAGCTCGGCGACAGAGTCGGGCGTGGCATTGCGCAGCTCGGCCTTCACCATGCCGTTGCAGCCCTCCTCGGGATTGAGGTCTGGCGCATAGCCTGGTAGCCGTTCAAGGCGGAAGTCCTCGGGGTGGCGTGCGACGGAGTCGAGCGTCTCGGCACTGTGGTGCTGGTTGAGACCGTCCCACACGATAGTGAGCGAACAACCCACCTTCCTGCGGAAGTAGCGCAGGGCAGTGATGACGTCCCGGCTGGTGAAGCTGCCCTCCCGGTGGCGCGAATACAGGCGCGCCGGCCTGTGGCCGTACGGGGCAACGAGGGCGACGATGCTGGAGACTTCGCGCCGCTTGTCACGACGGCGCAGGATGGGCGGATGCCCGACGGGCGCCCAGGTAGACGCTACGCGGGCCCGAAACGAACTACCTGTCTCGTCCACGAAGGCAATGGCCCGCCCGCTTCTTCGAGCCCCCTTTTGATGCGGGGCCAGTCGCGCTTCAGCCATGCTTCCACCAACGCATCGTCACGCTCCTTGGCTCGCGTGCGGGGCTGCTGTGGACTTAAACCCAACCGGTGAAGGCACTCGGCCAGGTAATTGGGGTGGTAGTGCACTCCGAACGTACGCTGGATGAGGTGCGCCACTCTCGTGAGCGTCCAGCGCTCGGTAGGGAAGCCACACGTACGCGCCCCTGCCCTTACCAACTCCGAGACCTGCTGCCATTCCCCCAAACTCAACTTCGACGGCCGGCCCGTGCGCGGCCTCGCCTTCAACCCGCGTGTGCTGCCGCCCGCCTCGTGCAGTCGCCGCGCCCAGCGACTGACCGAGGCCTCGCTGACACCCACACGGCGTGCAACCTCCGCCTGCGATAGGTGCCCCCGCCGCAGGAGTTTCCCGGCCGCAAGCCGCCGCTCCTCAAGCTGCTGCACTGTCCAGTGCTTTGGCTGCCACGCCATGGACGCCCCCCTCCATGGCATAACCCTCAGCCCCTAACCCGACTTCCCTGAAGGGGTTTAG
>NZ_JABUMT010000040.1:0-1179 GCF_013336715.1 Myxococcus sp. CA056 | reverse complement strand
GCGCAAGCCAAGAGGGCGTGGCCGAGGAACGGGGCTGAGTCCCTGGACTCTCAGCCGCTGCAAGCAGCGGTCAGCGCGCGCAGGAGTGACAGTCGCCGCGTTTCAGCCGGTGCTCGTGGTGTGCGAGGCCGGAGGGCTGTAGTCGCCCGGGGCACTCAAGGTGCACGGCCCCGGTGGCCTGCGGGTCGAGGGGCCGACGGTGGAGTGGGTAGCGGCGCTGGCGTCGGCAACGGGAGCACGCCCGCGGCGAGGCGGGCCTACGCGCCGGGATACTCCGCGTGGATGTCGCCGTCGCGCAGCCGCCAGCAGAAGTCGTTCATCCGCGCCGCAGCAGGGGCGTGCCGAGAGAGGATGTCCGCCGCGGCGGCCGGCACGTCCTGCGGAATGTCGCCGCTCGCGCATCGGCGCACGTACCCGTTGCGCTCAACGGGGCCACCGCCCGCCGGCACCGGTAGCCCGCACACCGTGGTGACGAGCCAGTTCACCAGCCGCATCGCCGCGTACTCGGCATCGTGGCCGACGTGCCGCGCGACGAAGTCGCGCTCGGCGTTCGACAGGTCGAACCGAGGCGAGGTGGCCAGCCCGAAATCGACGAGGTAGATGCGCTCATCGTCGGCCCGGATGTTGCCGAAGTGTCCGTCCATGTGGAGCAGCTCGCGGCCACGCAGGAACGCCACCATCTCGAACAACTGCCGCTCGAGGGTCCCGGCCTGGCCGACCGGGTCGGTGAGCCTCTCGTGCAGCGAAGAAGGGACGTACTCGAGAAAGAGCACGAGGCTGGAGGTCGCGGCGGCCAGTTCCTCGAAGCGGATGCGCACGGCCGGGTCGCCGCCGAACTGGGCGACCACGGCGTCGATGTCCAGCTGTTCCGAGGCGACAGGTGCACGGCCGGGAAGCACCCGCCAGTGGTGCAGCAGAGGGAAGGACTCCGCCTCACCGGCGAGGACCCCCTCGGTGACGAGGAGGTTCGCAGCCAGCTCGCGCCAGGCGCCGAAACCCGGACCTGCGAGGCGGTACATGCCGTACTGGCAGGAGGTCGGCAGGTCGAACAGGTTCGCGGTGCTGTGTGGATGGGCCAGCTCCCGGTCGGTCATCGGGATGCGCTTGGCGAATACCGGCACGCCGTCCACGTCGAGCACCGAGGTGCCACCGCCCACCCCCACGGCGTGGGTGGGCGCG
>NZ_JABUMT010000003.1:0-1024806 GCF_013336715.1 Myxococcus sp. CA056 | reverse complement strand
AAATCAACTTCGTCGGCTCCGTGTCCGTGACGAGCGCAGGGACGACGTCCACTTCGGCTTCCTCGTCCTCGGCTGCTGCGTCATGCTCTTCCGAAGCCTCTATCCTCACATTTGATAGAGGCTCTAAGCTCCGGGATGTTGGCCCCTCAATTGCTTTGGGCAGAGGCAGCCCCTCATCTCGTCACTGGAAGCCGAGCACCCATGCGTTCCCGCCCCTTCGTCTCTGTCCTCCCAGCCGCTTCCACCTCGTCTGTCCGCGCCAGGGAGGTGGCCCTGTGAGCCGCGTCGCGGGATGGGTGTTGCTGGTGCTCGCGCTGGTCGTATCGTACCGCCCGGCCGAGGCCGCGCAGGCGAAGAAGACTCAGGCGAAGAAGACCCAGGTGGCGGTGCTGCGCCCGGAGGGCCGCCAGGCGGATGCGCTGCGCAGGGTGCTGACGCAGGAGCTGGGCAAGAAGGGACGCGGGCGAGAGGTGCTGCCCGCGAAGAAGGTGGATGCCCAGGTGAAGCTCATCCGCGGCGGTCCGAAGACGGACGAGCAGCGGCAGGCGCTGGCGAAGAAGCTCGGCGCGGACGTGCTGATCCTCGCCTCGGTGAAGGGGACGAAGCGCTGGGACGTGGAGGTCCGCGCCTACTCCGGCAAGGACGGCACCCTCCTCGCGGAGGAGCGCTGGGCCGTCCGCACGAACCGCGCCTTCCCCGATGTGCGGCGAGAGCTCGAGCCCAGGCTGGGCGCGGCCCTGACGGAGGGCTCGGAGCAGAGCCTCCCGCCTGCCGCCGTCACGCCTCCGACTCCTGTCGCCGAGCCCGAGCCCGAGGTCGCGCCCCCGGCCCCCGTCGCGGAGGCACCGCGCCCGGCGGTGGTGAAGCCTCCTCCGCCCACCGTGAAGAAGGAGGAGCCGCCGGTGGAGCCCGAGCCGAAGGCAGCCGGCCCGCGCGACCTGGACGGCCCCACCCTGGAGGTTCTGCTGTCCGGACAGGGGCTGTTCCGCCGCTTCAACTTCTCGGGCAACAACGCCGACGAGCTGCCCGACTACAGCCTCAACAGCGCCGCGGCGGCGAGCCTCGCGGTGAGCTACTTCCCGCTCTCCCACTTCACGGATGGGGTGGTGCACAACCTGGGTATCGTGGCGCGGGGCTCACGCGCCTTCGGGCTGTCCACGCGGCTCCCGGATGGCTCCAGTCACGCCACCACCGCGCAGCTCCTGGAGGGAGGCCTGCGCTTCCGCCTGCCGCTGCGGTGGCTGGAGGTCTCGGTGGGCGCGCTGTACGGCACCCACTCCTTCGCGGTGGAACTCCCGCCGGAGAGCACCTTCACGCTGCCCGACGTGGACTACCGCTTCGCGCACGTGGAGCTGGGCCTGCGCAAGGCGCTCACCGAGCGATGGGCCATCGCCGCGCGCGTGGGCTACCAGCACGTGCTGAGCGGCGGCGAGCTGTCCTCGGACGACTACCTCCCGGAGCTGAGCGGCTCCGGACTCGATGGCGAGCTCGCCGTGGAGTTCGCCCTGACGCGCATGCTGGGTCTGCGGCTGGGCGGAGAGATGCGGAGCTACTCCTTCACCGCCAACGCCGCGGAGGGCACCCCGGTCTTCGCCGGCGGCGCCAAGGACCTGTACTTCAGCGGTCAGCTCGGCGTGTATCTGAGGCTGTAGCACCGGCGCATTGAGGGGGTCTGTCCCCCACGCATGTGGCGCCTCCTCCACACTTTTGCGCGAGGCCCGCACGAAAAGTCGGGTCTGATGAAACGCGTATGCACGTGTGACACGAGTTTTTCAGTATCCGTGTCATCGGGCCATTTGACCGACGCGCGTGCGAGTCGCGGCTACATTGACAGGAACGCGTAATCCATCCGATTGGTATGTCTCCCAATGATGGAGGCGCTCGTGCCGAGGATGCGGTCACAACGGTTGTCACGAGAGCCAGCGGAGCGGGGACGGTGGTGGCGCCCGGTGGTGCTCGGGCTGGTCTTGAGCGGGGCTGCTGGCTGCGAAGGAAACATCTCCAACCCGGAGGGCCCCGGTGGAGGACCCGGCCCCGGTACGCCCACCGCCATCGAGAAGCCAGCCCCGTCCGTGCGGATGGCGCGCCTGACGCACGTGCAGTGGACGAACAGCGTGCAGGAGCTGCTCAGGCTGGATGCACCGCCCACCACGCTTGCGGGCACCTTCCGCGCGGACCCCGCCCAGAGCGGCTTCCTCTTTGACAACGATGCGCGCGCCCTCTCCGTCGACGAGGCCCTCTGGGGCGCCTACCAGCGCGCCGCCGCGGAGCTCGCCGGCCAGGTGACGACGGACGCGACGAAGCTCGCGCGTGTGCTGCCTCCGTCGGCCGACACCGGCGAAGCGCGCGCCCGCGCCTTCGTGGAGTCCTTCGGCCTGCGCGCGCACCGGCGCCCGCTGACGTCCGAAGAGGTGGAGAGCTACCTCGGGCTGTACCGCAGGGGCCCTCAGGCCTACGCGGACATGGCGGCCTTCGAGGGGGGCATCCGGCTGGTGATTGAAGCCTTTCTCCAGTCGCCCCACTTCCTCTACCGCGTGGAGCGCAGCACGCAGGCCGTGCGGGACCGGGTGCCGCTCGACGACTACGAAGTGGCTTCGCGGCTGAGCTACGGCCTCTGGAGCGCCATGCCGGACGACGCCCTGTTCGCCGCCGCGAGCGAGGGCACCCTGCATTCCCGCGAGGGCGTCGCCACACAGGCACGGCGCATGCTCCAGGACGCGCGCTCGAACAAGGTGGTGGAGGCCTTCCACCGCACCCTCTTCGACGTGCCCCGCTATGCCACCATCCGCCCCTCCCTCACGCGCTACCCGCAGGTGTCCGAGCGCCTCGGGGAGCACGCGGCCCGGGAGACGACCCTCTTCGTCCAGGACGTCGTCTTCTCCCGCAAGGGCGGCTACAGCGACCTGCTCACCTCGCCGGCCACCTTCGTCAACGACGAGCTGGCGCGCGTCTACGGGCTGAGTGGCGCGTTCACCGCCGACTTCGTCCCCGTGACGTTGGACTCACGCGAGCGCAAGGGCGTGCTCACCCAGGTGGGCTTCCTGGCCGCGCACGCGACGTCGGTGGACCCGGACCCCATCCACCGCGGCGTCTTCGTGTCCGAGCGCATCATCTGCCGGAAGATTGGCGCGCCGCCGGCCAACATCCCACCGCTCCCCGCCCCGCAGGGCCGCACCAATCGCGAGGTCGTCGCCTCGCACACCGAAGTGCCCGGGAGTGCGTGCGCCAGCTGCCACTCGCACCTCATCAATCCGCTCGGCTTCCCCTTCGAGAACTTCGACGCCATCGGCGGCTACCGCACCACGGACAACGGACATCCGGTGGACGCCAGCTCGACTCCCAACATCAACGGAGAGAAGGTGCCGGTGCGCGACGCGCTCGACCTGGCGGACGCACTCGCGGCCAATGAAGGGGTGCATGCGTGCTACGCGCAGCACTGGGTGGAGTACCTCCACGGGCGCCCGTTCGCCCACGAGGATGGGCCGCTGGTGGAGCGGCTCGGAAAGCTGTCGAAGGAGGGCAACCTGTCCATCGTCGACCTCGTCGTGGAGGTCGTCACCAGCGAGGGCTTCGTGAATCGCCACCCGGAGGAGCTGCCATGAAGCTGAGTCGCCGGATGGTGTTGAAGGGCCTGGGCGGGACGATGCTGAGCCTGCCGTTTCTCGAGGGGCTGGTGCCGAGGACCGCCCGCGCGGCGGACTCGGGGGCGCTGCCGTACGCCATCTTCTTCCGGCAGGCCAACGGCGTCGCCTCGGCCCAGACGACGTCGGAGCTCGGCGCGGAGCCGGAGCGCTTCTGGCCGCGCACCCTGGGGGCGCTCACCGCGGAGAGCCTCGCCGGGCGGGCCGTGGACGTGCTCAAGGACCACCTCGCGGACCTGCTGCTGGTGCGCAACATCAACATGAAGGACTACAACTACGGGGACGGCCACGCCCGCGGTGCCATGCAGGGGCTGACCGCGCGGGGCCCCGTGGTGGAGGGCGCGGGCGGCGGCTCCGAGTCCGGAGGCGAGTCCATTGACCACCGCATCGGCCGCGAGCTCAATCCGCAGCAGCGTGACTCGCTCGTCTTCTACGCGGGCCGGCGTGGCGGCTGGCTCGGGGGGCCCTGCCTCTCCTACCGGAGCAGCAACGTGCGCCGGGCCGCGCTGCATGACCCGTGGAATGCGTACCAGACGATGATTGGCGGCCCGGGAGGACTGACTCCCGAGGCTCGCGAGCAGCTCCTCGTCCGGCAGCGCAGCGTGAACGACCTGGTGAAGGCCCAGCTCCAGTCGCTCCAGCAGCGTCCCGAGCTGAGCGCGTCCGACCATGAGCGCTTGGACCTGCACCTGTCCAACGTCCGGGACCTGGAGGTCGCCCTGAGCTGCCGCATGCGCGCGGACCAGGAGCTCATCCTCCAGCAGCAGTCACCCGGCTATGACAGCACGGACGGCACCGAGGTGCTCGCCACCGCCAGGCTGCACATGGACATCGCGGTGATGGCGATTGCGTGCGGCACCAACCGCGCGGCCGTCATCCAGGTGGGCAACGGCAACGACGGCGATACGCGCTACCGCGACCCGGACACGGGGCAGTTGATGGAGAACTTCCATTACGTGTCCCACCGTCGCACGTCGCACGACTCCAGCGGCGGCATCATCACCGGCTCGGACCTGCTGCACCACCACGTGGACGTGCAGTTCGCGCGCGCCTTCAAGCACCTCCTGGACCGGCTGGCGGCCTACCAGATGCCGGACGGAAAGCGACTCATCGAGCACGGCGTGTCTGTCTGGTACAACGACCTGGGCAACGGGCCGGCTCACTCGGCGCGCAATGTGCCCTTCGTCCTGGCGGGGAGCTGCAATGGCTTCCTCAAGCAGGGCGTCTACGTCGAGGCGTCGGGCGGCGGCAATCCCAACCACAACCGGATGCTGAACACGATTGGCACCGCCGTGGGGCTGAGGAACGCGGCCGGCGGGAGCCTGGACGACTTCGGCGACCCGGCGCTGACCAAGGGCGTGCTCTCCGAGCTCATCGCCTGAGTAGACGATGGCGACCTGCTCCAGTGTTCGACGCTGGAGCAGGCTCTACCGCATCCCTCAGTAGAAGGTGATGGTGAACTGCTCCCATTGCCCCACGGAGGCACCGGCGGCATACACCCCGCCGTCGCCCCCGTTATCGGCATACAGATAGCGGGGGGTGAGGAGATTGTTCGTCGACAGGGCCACGGTGTCTCCGGTGCCGATGGTGAGCAGGCCCGTGCCGGATATCTTCGAGATGCGGAAGGTTTCATAGCTGCCAGGCGCCGTGGGGGTGGCTGTCACCTCCGAGCCGCCACCGTTCACGGCCATGAGATAGTTGCCGTTGACCGTCTGCAGGTGGATGAGGTCGCCGGTCTGCAGCTCGAAACCGTTGCGGTCCACCAGTTGGAACTTCTCCCAGGGACCCACGGCGGCACGATTGGCGTTCACCGCGCCGCCGCCGCCGCCCTCGGCCACCACGTAGTGGCCGCGCAAGGCACGCAGGGAGATGGTTCTCGAGTAGAGACGCGCCACGGTGGCCGCGTCCGTGATGCTCAGCGAATCGCGCTGCCCGATGGCCTGCCCCCCCAGGGGTTCGATGGTGGGCAGCCCATTCTTCGAGAACGCCGTCCTCGGGTAGTGCATGATGGAGCCGTAGTCATAGGCGAGGATGTCGTCACCGTCGGCGATCTGCTGGTTGAAGTTCTGCTCATAGCCCGCGGTGATGTTCTCGGGCCGGACGAGCACGTAGTTATTGCGGTCCTCGCGCGACTGCTCGTGCCACAGCCCCAGGGCATGTCCGATTTCATGGATGGTGTTGCCCGTGGTGCACCCGGCCTCCAGCGTCACCACCTGCCTGCCACCAATTCGTCCCACGTGGGCACTGCACCCGGCGCCCGTCTGGAAATTGACGTAGTTCGGGTACAGCGCCGCGTTGAGCACGTTGCGTTGCACGAAGCGCAGGTGCGTACGCTGTTGCCAGTGATTGATGGCGTCCGTGATTCGCGCCTGGTTTGGCACAGCCGCGTCGATGGTGTAGGGCACCTCGGAGTTGGTCCAGCGGAAGTTTGCTCCGGTGATGGCCACGCCCTGGGCGTGGACTCCCGGGGCGTCGAGACCTCCCCGGGCCTTCACCTCGCGCACGCGCGCCTCCATCTCCTCCACCGTGCCGAGAATCATGTCTCCATCGAGGATGGCCAGTCCATCCACCTCGGCGTACTTTACGGGCACCAGCTTCCCTCTCGCGGCGTTCCAGGCGTAGCCCTCGCGAACCGGAGCGCCAGCCGGCACCCGGGCCATCTCCGGGTCCAGGGCGGGACGCGACTCCAGTCCCTCACCGCAGGCGGTGAGCAGCAGGCTGGGGATGAACAGTGCAACCAGCGCGGACTTCAATGTGCTTCGAAGCATGGTGCCTCCTTTCCGGAAGGCATTCCGGGGAGCAGGAGGCAATCACATCGCTCTGACATTTGTCGTTTGGAATTGATGATCCTCATCAATTCGCGGCATGCCCCGGTGCCTTCGCCGCAGGGAGGAGATGCGCTGCATATGCATTCATGCTTGCCAAGGCGAACGGGTACATGTGGATTCCCCGTATAGATTTTAACGCCAGGACTCGGGTTCCAGGCGTAACCACACGAGTAGACCCCTTCACCTTCGCGGACGTGCGGGAACAGACGCGGAGACGATCAAGTGCATGTCATGGACTCTGTGTCCATGGTCCTCAAGTGCTTTCTGGCTGGTCGCCAGAGGACGCTGGCCATTCGCATGTTGCTGGCCGAACGGGAGGGAGAAAGGAATAGTGTCTTTCATTTCATGGGGGGGCTGGTCCATTCCGGGTTCCATCCTGCTCCTTGGGGGAGAAACAAGATGCGAAGCCGTCAAGGTGTGCTGTGGTCGTGGGGGCTGGGCGTGACACTGGCCTTGTCACTGGGGGCGTGTGGTGTGGACTCCCGTCCTCCCGCGGATGGGGTGTCACAAGAAGACTCCGGGGCGTTGACGAGTGAGCCGCTGGAAGCCTCGTTGACGTGGGACCCGTATGCGGACGCGGTGGCGTCGGGCACCAATGCGGCGGTGCTCAACGCGAGCGCGGCGCTGGGCGCTCCGGATGGACAGGCGGCGACGCTGCTGGGCCTGCTCAACGCGGCGCTGGTGTTGGACCTGGGTGCGGGCGAGGAAGGCACCGGCGACCTGCGCGTCTATTACAAGGGCCTGTCGTTGGCGCTGGTGGCCCAGGTGGACTTCCTGAAGGCGGATGGGACCTTCATCGGCTCCAGCTCGTTGCACCTGGTGGAGCTGGGCCTGGGGACGCATGTGGCGGTGGCGCTCTACCCGGGGAACGTCCCCTATCGCTATGTGCGCCTGAAGGGCGCGCTCGCCATCTACCTCGTGGACGCGGTGGAGACGTCGCTGCGGGCCGTCTGTGGTGATGGGGTGCTGGGCGGATTCGAAGTCTGTGACGACGGCAATCAACTCTCGGGAGACGGCTGCAACAGCGTCTGCCAGTTGGAGCCGGGCTACACCTGCACGGGACAGCCGACAGTGTGTACCGACATCGACGAGTGCGCCGCCGGTACCGACAATTGCAGCGAAAACGCCACCTGCACCAACATCGGGGGCTCCTTCACCTGCGCCTGCACTGCGGGGTACGAGGGCGACGGCGTGACCTGTACCGACATCGACGAGTGTGCCGCCGGTACCGACAATTGCAGCGAGAACGCCACCTGCACCAACATCGGGGGCTCCTTCACCTGCGCCTGCACCGCGGGCTACGAGGGCGACGGCGTGACCTGCACCGACATCGACGAGTGCGCCGCCGGTACCGACAATTGCAGCGAAAACGCCGCCTGCACCAACATCGGAGGCTCCTTCACCTGCGCCTGCAATGCGGGGTACGAAGGCGACGGGGTGATCTGCACCAACATCGACGAGTGCGCCGCAAACCCCTGCCTGAACGGCGGCACCTGCATCGACGGCGTGGGCAGCTACACCTGCAAGTGCGCGCCCACCTACGAGGGGCCCATCTGCCAGTCTTGCTCGGGCACCCTCGCGGACTGCAACGGGACCTCGTCCGACGGCTGCGAGGTGAACCTCCAGAGCGACGCCAACAGTTGCGGCGCCTGCGGCATCGTGTGCTCGACGGGCCAGATCTGCTCGAACGCCACCTGCCAGGCCCCGCCCCCCGGCCAGGTCCCCGGCACGCCGGTCAGCACCCCCGCGAACCACAGCCCGCTGGCCCCGGCGGTCGCCGATGTGAATGGCGACGGCAAGCTCGACATCCTGGTGGCCAACGCCGAATCCGGGACGACCCAGACTCCCTCTGGCTCGCTCTCCGTCTTCCTGGGGAATGGCGACGCCAGCGTCCAGTCGGAGGTCAACTACGGGAGCGCCTCGCTCTCCAGCAACGCGGTCGTGGCCGTGGACGTGGACGGTGACGGGTGGCTCGACGCCGTCACTGTCGACGGCCAGACCAACCTGCCCCTCATCAACGGAAACATCAGCGTCTACAAGAACCTGGGCTCGAGCGCGCCCGGGACCTTCGGCGCGCCGACGAGCTTCACCACGGGCACTCCGGGCTCCGTCCACCTCTGCACCGGGGACTTCGATAACAACGGGGTGGCTGACATCGCCACGACCAGCGTGACCCAGAGCCAGGTGAGCGTGCTCTTCGGCACCGGCGCGGGCAACTTCGGCGCGCCCACGTTCATCGGCATCCAGAACACCGGCGGCGTGCAGTCGAGCATCGCCTGCCGTGACCTGAACAGCGATGGCTTCTCCGATATCGTGGTGACGAGCCCCTCCAGCGCACGCCTGTCGGTCCTCATCAACCAGGGCAACGGCTCGTTCGCCGCACCCGTCGCCTACAGCAATTCCGCCGGCGGCCTGACGGCGGGCATCGCCTTCGGCGACGCCAACGGCGACGGCACGCTCGACATCCTCTCGAACGGCGCGGCCGGCCGGTTCCTCTTCTTCTTCAGAGGGAACGGCAACGGCACCTTCGCGAGCGGCGTTCAGTCAACCGCCTCGGCCACTTCGGCCACCAACTCGGCGCTGGGCGTCGTGGCCGGTGACTTCAACGGCGATGGCAAGCTCGACGCCTACATCCTCGTGACAGCGGCCTCGGGCGGCGTCCGCCCGATGACCGGCAACGGCAACGGAGGCTTCACCGCGGACACCGTCGTCACGACCGGCGCCTCGCCTGGCCTCAACGCCATCGCCACCGCGGACATGGATGCGGATGGGTACGCCGATCTCATCCTGACCAACAGGGGCTCCGCCACCGTGACTGTGGTCCCCAACGGACTCTGAGGAGCTGTCCGCGATGCCGCGATGGGGCCGTGTGCCCTGATTTCAGCGCGGTCTCGGTAGGAGAATCGGTGCGCCGCGTGCTTCGAGCGCGGCGCACCGAAAGACGCGCAGGCGCCTGACGGGCATTGCGTCGCTGGCTCGGGCTGCTGCGCGCTGGGGGCGCTTTTCGTAGAGTCCCACGCCATGAACCTCCTCACCTTCGGTCTCAACGTCACTTTGGACGGGTGCATCGATCACACCCAGGGCATCGCGGACGACGAACTGCACGACTATTGGACGCAGCTCATGGACCAGAGCGGGGCGATGCTCTTCGGGCGCAACACCTACGAGCTGATGGAGGGAGCCTGGCCCGCGGTGGCACGCGACGAAAAGGCGCCGCGCGCGATGCGCGAGTGGGCACAGAAGCTCGAGGCGAAGGCAAAGTACGTCGTGTCGGGTTCGCGGAGCGACTTTCCGTGGCGGAACACCATCAAGGTGGAGGGTGACCTTCGCGAGGCGATCTCGGCGCTGAAAGCGAAGACCGAGCGGGGTGTCCTCGTCGGAGCGCCCAAGCTCGCGGCCGCGCTGGAGGAGTGGGGGCTCATCGACGAGTACCGCATCGTCGTTCATCCCATCATCAGTGGCCGCGGGCCGACGTTGTTTCAGGGCCTGTCGAGTGCGCGGCAGCTCGAGCTCCTATCGACGCAGCGGTTCAAGTCCGGCGTACTGGCGCTCCACTTCCGTCGCAAAGCGGGATGAGTTGGAGTCTGTAACTCCGCGCCAGGCCCCTCCCGACGCACGGGAGCGGGCCTGGGGCAGTGGGCCAGACGTCAGTCCAGGAGGTTCGCCAGGCCCGCGTACGTGTTGGGGCCGGGGATGCCGTCGAGCGGCCCGCTGTAGCCGCCCCGGTTCGCCAGCGACTGGAGCACCTTGTACGTGTTCGTCCCGGGGGCCCCGTCAACGGGCCCCGTGTACCCGGCGCCGCTCAGGAAGGTCTGGAGGCCCCGCCACGAGTTCACGCCCGGGGCCCCATCGGGGGGGCCCATGTACCCGCCCAGGCGCGCCACCCGCTGCAGCGCCGCGTAGGACTGGGTGCCCATGACACCGTCGATGGGGCCCGTGTAGCCGAAGCCCCGCAGCACGGTCTGCACGCCCTTCCAGGACTGGGTGCCCATGGCACCGTCGATGGGGCCCGTGTAGCCGCCCTTCGCGGCGAAGCGCTGGAGCGCCGCGTAGGACTGGGTGCCCATGACGCCATCCACGGGTCCGGAATAGCCATACCCCCCGAGGACCTGCTGGACGCCCTTCCACGTGTTCGTGCCGGGGACGCCATCCACCGCGCCGGTATACCCGCCCGCGCTCGCAATCCGTTGCAGCGTCACGCCCTGGGCCTGGGTGACGGGCGGCACGGGACCGGAGGACCCGTCCAGGTACGCCTGGATGCCGTTATAGGTATTGGGGCCGGGGACGCCATCGATGGGGCCCGTGTAGCCACCGTCCTGGGCCAGCAGTTGCAATCCCTTGTACGTGTTGACGCCCGGGACGCCGTCGGCCGGCCCCGAGTAATACCCCAGCTCACGCAGGACCTTCTGGATGCCCGTCCAGGTCTGGGCCCCCGGCACGCCGTCAATGGGGCCGGTATAGCCCCCGCGGCGCGCCAGGTTCTGGAGGATGGTTCCCTGCTGGGCGGTGATGACGGGGGTGCCTCCGCCGCCACTCCCTCCGGGGATGGCCGTGGGCGGAGGCGCCGTCGCGCCCAGCGGGGGCTGGGCCAGTCCGACGAACGCGGACGGCTTCGCGACGTTCAGGTCGAGTGGAATCCCGTTCTGGTTGCCGGACGACGTGTATTGGTGGATCTCCCACGTGGGATAGGCCGTCCCCACGGACGGGTTGCCCGGCGTGCCCGTGTAGTGGGCAATCCAGAGCTTCGAGCCCACGGCCTGCGTCTGGGGCCAGGTGTGGGCCTTGAGCAGACTCGAGTACGTGTACAGGAACGGGGCCTTGCCCAGCCGCGTCTTGACCGCCTGCATGAAGCTCGCGGTCAGGGAGTCGTTCCAGAAGATGCCGTTGTCGATGGCCTCGTTGTCGAGCACCAGCAGGTCACCGGGCCGGTGGTCGTAGAGGTGGTCCACGAAGTACTGCGCGTCACCGGCCGGGGTGTACGAGCCCGCCACCCAGTAGTGCCCCACGAGCAGCCCGGCCGCGCGGGCCCGGGCGACCTGCTGGGTGTAGTAGGGCGCGACGTAGAGGGGAGAGACATTGGAGCCGCCGGCCTTGACGATCGCGAACTGGTAGCCGGCGCTCTTGATGGCATTGAAGTCCAGGTCCCGCTGCGTCGTTCCGACATCAATCCCATACACACCGCTCATCCCGGACGGGGGCGGCGTTCCGGGGTCCTGGGCCAGCCAGGTGGTGAGCCCCGCGTAGGTGTACTGCCCCGGGAAGCCATCCACGGGGCCCGTGTACCCGCCGAGCTGGGCGAGCCGCTGGACTCCCTTCCAGGTGTTCTCACCCGGCACGCCGTCGATGGGGCCGGAGTAGAAGCCCTTGCCGGTGAGGACCGTCTGGATGCCCTTCCACGTGTTGACGCCGGGCACGCCGTCCACCGCGCCCGTGTAGCCGCCCCGCTGGGCCACGCGCTGGAGGATCTTCCCCTCGTCGATGCTGATCTGGATTCCCCCGGAACCTCCACCGCTGCCGGTGCCTCCGCCGCTGCCGGTGCCGAGCACGTTGCGGATGAGCGGCGCGGGGTCGCTGACGTTCTCGCCGAACGCGGCGTTGTTGGTGGTGCCCCGGGTCATATGGAGGTGGGGCCCGGTCCACGCCGAGCCGTGGTCGTCTCCCGCGCCCGCCACGTACGCGATGATGTCGCCCTGCTGGACGGAGTCGCCCACCGCGAAGCGCGTCCGGATGACGTGGGCGTACCCGGAGAAGTCGCCCGGAGCGGACTCCACCGCGAGGGTGTGGCCCACGATGGAGGAGTACTGCACGCGGCGAACGATGCCCGAGCGGAGCGCGGGGATGGCCTGGCCCGCGCTCGCGTAGAGGTCCAGCCCCCGGTGCCCCAGGGGACCGTAGTAGGGGCCCTTGACGCCGAAGCGGGTCCCCCACCGGGACTCCGCGTAGAAGGCCTGCACGTTGGACGGTGCGAGGGCCTGCGCTTCCTGGCCCACGTCGGTGGGGCTCCCGGAGCCTCCCGTGTCCGGGCCTCCGCAGGCGGTCAGGACGACGAGCAGGCCCCACAGCAGCTTCGTCGGGGTCGAGAGGCGGCGCGGGTTGAAGCGCCCTGGACGGGCTCGGGTATTCATGTCGCTCCCTGGTTGGATGACTCGAACCAGAGCAGATTTAGCATGAAAACGTGAAATTCTTGCGATGGAGGTGTCCTGCTCCCCTGCTGGACGCCTGGGCCTGAATCAGCGCAGAGGCAATCCCAGCCGCATTGCCAGGAATGAAATCATCACGTCGGCCGCGGCCTGGGTGTATTCGTTCGTCATGCGGCCATGAAGGTAGAAGGACATACGCAGGCTCGCGGTGCCGAACTCCACCGCCAGCGCCGCGATGTCCGGCGAGCCCCGCGGGATGTCGATGCCGTGCGTCGCGAGCAGGTTGCGCGCGAGCGTGCCGAGGCGCGCGATCGTGGACTCGAGCGCGCGAAAGCTCACATCCGAGACCGGTCCGGTCAGCAGGACGACCTGCGCCGCCGGATGCGTGCGGTAGAAATCCGCCGCCTCCTGAACCATGCGCGTGAGCGGTTCCTGCCAGTCCTTGGCCCCCAGGAGGCTTTGGGCATAGTTCGTCAGGTGCGCTTCCAGCGCCGCCAGTTGGCGCTCCGCGAGCTCGTTGAGCAGGGCTTGGGGGGTCGGAAAGAACTTGTAGATCGTCGAGCGCGGGTACTCGAGACGCTCCGCCAGCGTCGGGATGGAGAAGGCCGAGAGCCCTGATTCGAGCAGCAGCTCCTCCGCCGCCTGGAGCACGGCATCGACCCGGACCTTGGCGCGCTGCTGCTGCGGCTTGCGCGCCACGAAGTCTGGGTTGGGAGCGGATTGACGCGCATCGTCAGCCATGGCGCTTGACTCCATTGCGTCCGTCGCGGACTCGCAGTCGGCCAAGCGGGTTCTTCCACGCCAGGGTTCGCTCGACAACCTGGCGGTGGCGGCCGAGTCCTTCCTTGGACTCGACGCCCGGACGGGCACCCGCCCAGCCCTGACTTTCGCAAGAGGCGGTTAGGCGACAAATGTCGCCTACGGCACTTTGGCGACAAATGTCCCTTTTCGGGGTACACGTGAAGTGCGCTCATACCGAGCGTGCGTCTCGGAAACTGATGTCTCCGAGCACGCGCCCAGCCGGTCGGACCGAAGCCCCATCCGACCGACCCACAGGCTGTCAGGAGGAGGGACGTCATGGCGGCACGTCTGACTCGAAGCGTTCTCGTCGCGATGTGTTTTGTCTGTGTCGGCAGCACACCGGCGGCAGCACAATCGGACCTGCTCGGCAGCAAGCGTGGAGGGCACTACTGGTTCGATTTCTGTACGGGCAAGTCCGATGCGACGCTCCTACCGCCCGACCCACGGTCACTCGTGACGCCGACGGCGAACAAGAACGTCGTCTTCAACGTGGGATGGAACTCGTGCATGAACCGGGCTCCGCTGACGTGTGGCGAGCTGCGGTCGACCAATGCGGCTGGAGGGCGGCTGCTCGGCGGAAACGGAAGTCCCGATGCCGGCTGGGAGTTCAGCGGCCATTCCGCCTGGAGTCTCTGGTCGATGTCGGCGTCCCAGTACAACGCGCTGTGGCTGAGGTGGGGCCTGCCGTTCCGCCCTTCCGACTTCGACAACCTCGTCGCCGAGCGCTACGGCACCCCGCTCAGCGCGCAGCGCAATCCGTATCCTCTCCCGTTCGAGGATCCGAACCGCACGAACGGTGGCTCCGGCCAACTGCCGATGGCACTGACCCAGACACGCAATCCCGACGGCTCGTGGAGCGGACAGATCGGCGTCACGTGTTCGGTCTGTCACAGCGGCCAGATTGGCAAGGCGAGCGACGGCGCGGGCCTGGGGGCACTCCACGGCACCAACGGCCTCACCGACGCGTCCCTGTTCCTGGGCGAGCTCGGAGGCCTCAACCCCGCCTTCACGATTGCCTCCCTGAACCGCATCCGCGGCACGGGGAACATCACCAACTTCCAGCTCTTCGCCCTGCTCACCATCTTCGACCCCGACGGGACCATCCCCGGCGTCATCCTCAATCCGGAGATCTGGGCGGCCGGCTCGACCGGCACGGAAGACCCGCCGAACTGGTGGAACCTCGGGCACCGGCCGGTGAAGTTCTTCGACGCCGGGATGAGCAGCGACGCCACGCGCATCGAACTCTCGTGGTACATGCCGGGCGCCGCACTGCCGAACTACGAGGGCGGCTACGACTGGATCCTCGAAAACGAGTACGAGGCGAACACCTGGATGCTCGGTCTGAAGTCGCCGGCATACCCTCTACCGGTCAACACGGCGCTCGCGCAGCAGGGGTCGCTCCTGTTCCACACGCTCGATCTG
Source organism: Myxococcus sp. CA056 (assembly GCF_013336715.1). Taxonomy (NCBI): domain Bacteria; kingdom Pseudomonadati; phylum Myxococcota; class Myxococcia; order Myxococcales; family Myxococcaceae; genus Myxococcus; species Myxococcus sp. CA056. The sequence goes on along the minus strand of NZ_JABUMT010000003.1, from coordinate 1,009,974 downwards.
TGGGCAGCGAACCGCAACAACCCGGTCGTGAAGCCGCAGCAGGCCGGCAACGGCTCGTGCGCGAGCTGCCATGGAGCCTACGCGCCGCGCTACGTGAACGATCCGAGCTTCCTCGCCAATCCCTTGTTCGAGGGCATGGCGGCCAACGTCACGGCGATCAACGTCATCGACACCGATGAAGCCCGACTGCTCGCCAACGACGGAGCCGTCGAGACCCAGGCGAAATACAGCTTCTTCGGGTACAACGGTCAGGACGGGTGCGCCGAAAAGTACAACATGATTGGCTATCTCGCGCAGCCGCTCTACGGTATCTGGGCGTCCGGCCCCTACTTCCACAACGGCTCGGTGCCCGACCTCTGGAGCTTGCTCAAGTCGTCGGACCGCCCGCGGATCTGGCGTCGCAAGTCGAAGTCGCCGAGGTTCGGCGTCGTGATGGGATTCGAGACCGACCTCGCGAAGGCCTATGACCAGGCCAAGGTCGGGTGGAAGTACGACACGATTGCGTGCAGCCACCTGACCTTCTCGCCGTTCAACCACTGCAATCCGTGGGATCCGAACGAGACGCCGCTCATCGAGAGCGGGCTGTCGCTGCTGTACGGCAACGGCGCGCTGGCCTGGAACCTCCTCGGCAGCATCGTGTCCCCAAGTTTCTCGAACTCGGATATCGAGGATCGCAAGATCTACAACACCCGGATGTTCAGCCAGTCGAACTCAGGCCACACGTTCACCGACGTGCTGACCGATGCGGAGCGCACCGCGCTGATCGAATACATGAAGACGTTGTGAGTCCTATCCCGGAGCGTGGCGGGGATTCGCTCGCCACGCTTCGGCACACTCCATCGGCGCCAGGGGGAGAGGCGCCTGCGCGGTGGGTCGCCTGCAACGGAGCATGAGAAGGAGAGGAGCCCTATTGGGCGTAGCGGGCGGGAGTAGGGGGAGCTGAAAGAAGGCCCTGCCAACTGGCAGGGCCTTCTTGTCTAACGCGTGCCTCGCGATGAAAGGGATGGATTTGCAGCGAGCGCCTCGCGCGAGCCTGGCGAGTTCATGACATTCGAGAGAATGCGCCGACTGAACTCCGGTAGGCCGCGTTCGCACAATTCCAGCAGCCGCGTGGTCACCTCCGTCCGGCGCTGAGCCAGCTTCATACGATGCTGCCGATGTTCGGTTCGACAGAACCCAGAAGCGGTATTTGTCTGAATCCCGCATCCATTTCGCTGGGCGCTCAAAGCCGGAATCGGCCAAAGCGAACACAGTGTTCGCGGGGAAGATGACCCCAGCCATCAACAATCACGCGGCGGCACTGAGACAGATGGAGTGGTCCCATGGGCCAGGACCTGCGATTTCGTCGAGCACCACTGCAGCCGAGCCACTGCCGTCAACGATGGCAAGTCCTGCGGCGAGCTCTTTCAGGCCAGCGGCGGACGCCCCAGTTCGGGTCTGCTCTCGCAGGAACTTGATTTTGGAACGAAGTGCACTCGCAAAATGATTGCGCCTCGGGTCGTCGCCAGGCGGAGGGTGGCGCATCCTTCGCGCGCAGCCCACATCAAGTCATGCCGAAGCGCTTGATTGAAGGCGCGCCCAGTCGTCCGAAAGTCTATTCCTTGCGGAACCAGGCCGTACTGCTGGCGCGGGAATCGCCATGACCGTTCGTGTTTGTCCCTTTCCCGGACCATCGGTATAGAGTGAGTCTCCCCGGGGCCTCCATCGACGTGCCCAGCTCCGGTGTACGCACCTTCTTCCGCGCATCGATTCCCTTCCCATATGCCTTCACGTTCCTGGCACCGTACCGTCGGCATCACCGCCACTCTGGCTCTCTGCGCCTGCGGAGGGCCCGACGAGAGCGACCGGTATCTGCTCGACTTCGTCTACAGCTCGAACACCATCCGGATGACCTCGGACAACACCTTCGAGCTGGCTCCGGACAGCTTTGTCTCGTCCGACGACCTCTTCTTCACGGTGGAGACCCTGACCTACAGGCTGGCGGACTTGCGGATGGACCTGTCGCCTGCGGTCCGCTGCGAGGACTATGAGGAGGTGCTCTCCCCGGAGATGTCCTGTAGCAACTCCGTGAGGCGCCCTGGCTCGGACCCCCTCCTGGATCCCACCGAGGACCTGCCTGGCGTGCTTCACCTCCCGGGCCCCGTGGAGGTGGGCACCGGCAAGCGCCTGTCGGCGGGGGGCAAGCAAGTGTTCATCCCCCGTGTCTCCTATCCCGCCATCGACACGCGGTGGGTCCCGGGGACACCGGAGCACCCCAGCTTCCAGCTTCGCGCGCGCTTCACCTACCAGGGAAATCCCCATGTGCTGGAGTTCGCCTTCCAATCGGACGAGTCCATGCGCTTCGAATACCGGGGCGTGCCGCTGGGACTGCCCGAGGAGTTCTCGGAGCACCCCGCCGCCTTCGGTGGAAACCTGGAGATGGATCATTGGCTCGAGGACATCGACATCTCGGGCTGTCTGGCGACTGGGGACCTGACTCTGGACGGGAACGTGCTTCGGCTGGAGACCGGGCGGGGGGCCTGCGCGGAGGCCGCCACGAAAATGCGAAGCAGCATCCAGTGGAGTGGCGACCTGTTCACCGGGCTGCGCCCGTAGACACATTCACCGCATCCATGCCCTGTGCCTTCCATGGAATGCGCGTGCTCAGAACCCGGGTGGCCAGCTCCAGGTTGAGGCTGACCACCTTCTCCTCATAGAGAGGCGCCGGCGTGTCATCTTCGTCGTCCATCGGTGCCCACCGCTCCCGTACGGGAAGAAGGAGAACCGGGCGGTCACGTCTCGAATTGTGTGTAGTCGGTCGGGAGGGAGTTCGGGGGGAAGGCTCCTTGGCAAGGTCATTCAGCGGTGTCTGCGTTTGGCCTCAGCAGGCTGAGAACCGCACCATCCGGTGCAGGTTCTTCCTACCTTCTTGCGCGAGAGCATGAGCGTCACCCGCTTCCGTGACTCTCCCTCACTTTGTGTGATGCGCCAGCGGTCCGCTACTCGTTGAACGTCGGGAGCACCGAGCCGGCTGTCCGACATGGTCCAAGACGGCGCTGACAGACGCTGAAGTCAATCCGCCAGGACGAACTCGACGTGCTCCCTCTTCTCGGGGTTGCCGTTCAGGAACTCCTTGAGATATCCCCTGACGGCCGCCTCCTCCGCATGTCCTGCCAGCGCGTCTTTGTACACCGTCGTCAACTCATCCGAGTTGAAGATGCGGTAGTGGATGATCTCCAGCCAATCCCAGGCCCTGTCCTGCAACGTGCCTGTCATGTCGACGACCGTCGAGACGTAGTCATCGGCGCCGAACGACTCCGACATGCCGATGATCTCTTTCATCAGGTCTCCATGCTCCGTGTTATCATCGAGATACGACAGCATCACAGGGATGTATTTCCGGTCCTTGCTCAACGCCATGCGTCCCAGGACCCGGGAAAAAGCCTCGACATCCGAAGGCGTGCTCAACTTCGAGTAGAACTCCAGTTCTCTCCGCAGCTCCATGTCGCCTCCCTCGCATCGTGACAATCCACTTCCTCCAGATTCTGGTGTGTGCGCGAGGAAAGTGTCCACGGCGCGTCGTCACACGAGTGGCCCTCCACCCGCCGAGAATGAGCCCGGATGAGAATCCGGCGCCTTCGTGGAGCTGCGTCCTGACCGCGACATCCAGGGGGCGAGTTGCCAGCTCACTTCAGGACGAGCGTCGCGCGCGCGTGCGGGCCTCCATGTGAACCGCGCTGTCTGCCATCGGCCCAAGGGCCTGGGGCGCGGTAAGTCTGACCTGCGCTTCTCCACATCAGGGGCCAACACGCGGGTCCGCGGCGTTGCCCCTCATCATGGGGAGCTGGGCGAGGCTGGGGCCATGCCTTGAGTTCGATGGCCATGAGCCGCTGCATGGCTTCAGTGCGGCCCTGACGGTATCGCCGTCGTGTCGGGCTGATGCTCCCGACGGAAGCGCCGCCAATTCTCGATGGGGGACCTCGGCGCGGGGAGGGTTTCCTCCCCCGGAGCGGTGATGGTCAGCCAGACGCGAGGCTGATAATCCCTCCTCCGCCATGTCCGAGGACGCCCCCGCCTTCGCAGAGCTCGCGCAGTTCACCCTGGACCGGGCCTCGCTCCGGTTGCTCCCCGAGTCGTTCTGCCGCCGCAACCAGGTCGTGGTGCTGGGCAAGGTGGACCCGGAAGCCCCCGACGTGCCGGTGACGGTGGGCACGACGAACCCGGACAATGGGCCGATTCTGGAGCTCGTCACCGAGTTCCTCCGGCGCCCCCTCAACACGGTGCGCCTGAACCCCTACGAAATCGAATCCGCGCTGGAAGTCGGCTTCGGCGCGGGCCCGCGTGTCACGGCGGATATCGTGCTGAAGCCCGGCCTCAAGCTCACCCACTCGCCGACCACCGTGGAGCTGGTGGAGCACGTCCTCTTCAGCGCCGTGGAGATGAAGGCTTCCGACATCCACGTGGAGAGCTACTTCGACGACGTGGACCTGCGCTATCGCGTCGACGGCATCCTCCATCAGTCCTACACGGACATCGACCCGCGCTCGTTGCCGGGCGTCGTCAGCCGCGTGAAGGTGCTGGCCGGACTGGACATCACCGAGCGACGCCGCCCCCAGGACGGTCGCCTGCGCGCCCTCGTCGAGCGCCCCGAGGGCCGCAAGGTGGTGGACTTCCGCGTCAGCGTGGTGCCCAGCCCCGCGGGCGAGGACGTGGTCATCCGCATCCTCGACGCGAGCGTGGGCCTGGTCCCCGTGGAGAAGCTGGGCCTGTCGCCCGCCATGCAGGCCGTCTTCCTCCAACTGCTCTCCAACCCGGAGGGACTGGTGCTCGTCACCGGCCCCACGGGAAGCGGGAAGACGACGACGCTGTATTCGGCGCTGGCGCGGCTGAACGATGGACGGCGCAAGATCGTCACCGCCGAGGACCCCATCGAGTACTACGTCCCCAAGGTGAACCAGAAGCAGGTGACGCCGCAGATGCCGTACGCGACGTTGCTGCGCGCGCTGCTGCGCCAGGACCCGAACGTCCTGCTCGTGGGCGAGATTCGAGACCTGGAAACAGGCAGCATGGCGCTGACGGCCGCGGCCACGGGGCACGTGGTGCTGGGCACCCTGCACACCGCGGACGCAGTGGGCGCGGTGGCCCGCCTCCGTGGATTGGGGCTGGATGACGTGGACGTGGCGGATTCGCTGCTGGCGGTGCTGACGCAGCGACTGGTGCGGCGCATCTGCGAGCAGTGCGTGGAGGACACGAAGCCCACGCCGGAGCAGACGAAGCTGCTGGGGCGGCTGCTGGACGGAGTCCACACGCGCGCCGGACGAGGGTGCCCCGCCTGCAATCACACGGGCTATCGAGGTCGCTCCGGCATCTTCGAGTTGCTCGTCGTGGACCCGGACCTCCAGGACCTCATCGCGCACGGTGAGCCCACGGTGCGGCTGCGCCGACACGCGCGGAAGCACGGCCTGCGAACGCTGATGGAGGACGGGCTCGACAAGGTCAACGCTGGCACCACCACGGTGGCGGAGCTGGTGCGCGTGGTGCCCTATCGCCACATCCTCACCACCCGGGATGAGCGCTTCGGCGCGGAGTCGGACGAGGAGGCGTAGGCCCGAGCCCGAGTGGAGGGCGGGCCTCGCCAGGCCAGGAGCACCTCCGAGCACGATTCTCGGAGGTGCTGGCCCAGGGGACTGCTTCAACTCGCGACGGGCCTGAAGCCTTGCGTCACAGGACCTGACAGAACAGCAACGCGGGCTCGGTTGAGGCCGTGTCGACCGGACACGCGAGGCTCGTGTTGGAGGTGTTGCCCCATTTGTCCGTGGCCAGGAGCGAGAAAGGAAGCTGGGTGTCGAAGGAGTAGATGTTCGGGATGGACCACGTCAACGAGTACGGCGCCTGCGTCAGCGTGACGTTGAAGCCCGGGATCAGGCCTCCGCTGAGGACGACGGACTGGATGCCCCGCGGGTCGCTCACCGTCCCCGCTGAGACGAAGTAGGTGCGACCGGCACCAAAAACGGTGAACGTGTACGTGGGGCCGGTGTTGTCCGCGGTCACCGTGCGCGTCACGGGCGTGCTCGCCGCGCCCTGGAGGTCGCTGCACTGGAACAAGAGGATGGAGTCCCCGTCCTGCCGGGCCGAGGTGTCGACGATGAACTCGTAGGGTGCGGTGGTGTCTATCTGCATCACGACGCCGTTCTCGCGCATCTCGACGTGGTGAACGCCATCCGTGTCTACGCACTGCACGGTGAACTTCGGGGACTTCGGCTGGGAGTCGTCACGGGTGATGCCCGTGATGACGGGAGGCGTGATTCCCTTGAAGAACACGGTCTCGAAGTTCGTCGTGTTGCCGCAGTTGTCATGGACCACCGCGTGGAAGGCGTGCGGGCCGTCGGCCATGTTGGCACCGAACTCCAGCACGTACCCCGGGGTGGTGGGCAGCGCCACCAGGGTCCCATCCACATACAACCCATAGGGGTAGACCAGGCCACAGACGTCCGAGGCTCCAAAGGTGAGCCTCACCAAGGAGCCCAGCTGGGTCTTCTCAAAGGTCACCGCCGGGGGCGTCACGTCACGAGGCGCGGCCAGGGTCCTCACGCTCTTGTTGCCAAAGGCATCCGTCACCTCCACGGAGAGGTTGTGGGCCAGCGGATCCATGGGCGTGTACTGGACCACATATGACGTGGCGGAGTTCGTGCGCGTGGCGAAGACCACCCCGTCCACCTTGAAGTCGACCCGTGTGATGGTCGAGATATCCGACACGCTCGCGTTGACGATGAAGGGCGGGGCACTGCCTCCCACTGTCATCGAGACATTGGGAGGCGTGTTGTCCACATCCAGGGCGTGGTGGACCATCGTGACATTCAAGAAGCGGTCGAATGCCTTGATCAAGATGTCGTGGGTGCCGTCAGGCCAGGTCGACGTGTCGTATTCGTTGTCGAAGGGCGCCATGGATACGGTTGACCTCCACACGGAGTTGTCGAAGTACTCGACCCGTTCGATACCGGAGTCGTCGGTCGCCGTGACGGAGAAGTAGGGCTGCTTCAGCGGGCCCAGGCGGGTGACCGACAGGACGGGCGGCTTCTTGTCCAACACGACGGACACCGTCGTGGTGGTGGCGTTCTGCCAGAAGTCCCAGGCCTTCAGTCGGACCGTATGCGTCCCGTCCTTGAGCGCGGCCCCCGGCATTCGCAGGGTGAACTGCCAGCCCGGCAGCGGGAACGGATTTCCACCATCCAGTATCAGCTGTGGGGGTGTGTGGAACTTGTTGGGAGTCTCCGCATCGGTGACGGTGCCGGTGCATTCGATGTCCGCCCACACCTGGGTGCAGCTCAGAACGGCGGTGGGAGGGTTCGTATCGGGCAGGTCGCCCACGTTGATGGCGGCGAACGCGGAGCCCACGGTCTTCATCTGGGTGCTTCCCGAGGCGCCGTACAGGGATATCACTGCCTCGAGCGTGGCCAGGCGGGCCTGCGCGTAGTCCGCGCCCAGGGGCATGGATTGCACCGCGCGGCTCCAGAGGCGCAAGGCCGCGGTGGGGCCAAGGCCGGAGAAGCCTTCGGGGACCAGGAAGCTGCTCCACGGGTCCGTGCTCTGCTCTCCTTGCCAGGGAGTACAGCCATAGGCCAGGAGCAGGAACATGCGCGCCAGGGGGCCACCTGCGCGGTGGGTCTCCTCACCGCCGATGCCGTCGAACCAGATGTCGATGATCGGATCGATGAGATTGCGCATCACCGGGCCGGCCTCCTCACCCATGGTGAGGTTGGTGGTCTTCAGGGGCACGGCATCGATGTCGAGCGCCGTCCCACCCACCCGCGCGGCGTCGCGGGCGAGCTCGGTGACGAAGCCGAAGATGTCCCCTGTTCCCTCATTCATGCCATGCATCTCCGTCCTGCCGGAGGGAAAGGTCGCGGGGTTCCTGGCCAGCTCCCGCATGAAGAAGTCATGGCCCAGCTCGTGGCCGATGATGTCGGTGGTCGACATTGGAACGAGCAAGCCCCCGGCGGCCGTGACGCCGGCGGGAAAGGTGCGATAGCCAAGCTCCAACCGCGGACGGGTGTTGCTGGGATTGTACTCCGCGTTGCCCATGGGGGCGTGCAACCAGACCTCGAAAGGCAGACCCGCTCCGGTGGGGCCATCGCGGCCGAGGAGGGTCTCGTAGACGCCCCAGGCCAGGTTCACGGCGAACATCGCGTCCACCGCCGCGCTCTCGCCGTTCTCGCCGTTCTGCGCGTTCGTGGGGTTGAAGAGGCGCCCGTCACCAAACTTCGCGTCAATGCTCACATAGTCTTCGATGACAGAGCCAGGGAGGCTCTCCGTACTCAGCATCGCCTGGTACTTGTTGCCCCGTGGATCCTGGAGCACATAGAGGCGATTCTCGAAGAGGACGGAGTGCGTGAGCCTGCCGGAGAAGTAGCCATAGCCCGACACGGGCTTGTAGGTCCCCCCTGCCAGGTCTATGGCCAGCGGCTCCAACCGCAGCAACTGGCCGGAGCGGGCGTCCACCTGCGCGCTCCAACGCCGCTCCACGCCGGCCGGTTCATTCCCCGTGAGCAGGTGCAGCTGGTGCACGAGCGTCAGGCCCGTCACCACGCGCTCGAAGTGGTCGGCGTTGTGGGCACGTCCGGCGGCGGGGATGGGCATGCCTGGCTTGAGGCGGCGCTCCTCCTGGGGAAGGAACATGAGCCGGGACTCTTCCACCCGCGCCGAAGCGTCCTTCATCTCCGCGAGGACCGTGGCCTCCGCCTGGGCGGCGGTGACCCGAACCTGCGTCTGGGGACGCGTGTTGGCCGCGAAGCGGACGTTGGTGAGGGAGGTCACTCCTTGAGTCGTCCTTGCTTCCAGTCCCTGGATGGGGATGCCCTGGAAGTGGAGCGAGTGGCGGTCCCCCGTGTCACCGGGCGCCGGGACGAGCGTGACCTCCCGGAGGTCGAAGCCGTGCTCGGCGGCGAGCCGCTCCGCCTGGACCCGTGACGGAGACTTCTCCCGCGCGGCCTCGTCCAGCGGCGCGGAATCACAACTTGCGACCATGAAGACACAACCGCCCAACAACCACCTGCGCAATCTCATCGGACTTCCCCCTCTGGCGTATGGACTCATTTCCCGGTGATTCAGGGACCCCTGCGTCCTGCGCTCCATTGTCGGAATGTGGAGGGAAAAGGTGCTTGCCGCGCTCCAATCCGAAGGGCCTGGTGCTCGTCGCCGCCTCCGTGCCCGAGCAGGTGAAGCTCCGGGGCGGCTGCTGGACGAAGTCCGCACGCGCGCCGGCGGAGCGGCCCTCTCGTCGAGGCATTGACACGAGAAGACTCGACGCGTGGCGGCGTCCCCCGCAGAATCGCGCGCGTGAGTGATTCGGGGGAGCAACCATCATGATGACCGTCCAGGAACTGCGTGCGCTGAGCTCGCGCCTGACCGAAGCCTTCTTCTGCAAACAGGTGGGCCCGTTCGTGCTGGTGCAGCGGCCGCCCAGCCCGGTGATGGCGCAACTGGCGATGAAGATGGGCGCGGCGCGCACGACGATGGCGCGGGACCTGCCCAGCCTGGAGCGGCAGCAGGTGGCGCTCTGGCTGCACTTCGACGCGCTCACCGTGGCCACGCTTCCGCCCGTGGAGGGACAGGACGTGCTCACCGTGGGACGCCAGCCGGACTGCGACCTGGTGGTCAACGAGCCCTCCGTCTCCAAGCGCCACGCGAAGCTCTGCTGGTGGGGCCCGTCGGTCGGCTGCACCTTGGTGGACCTGAAGTCGAGCAACGGCACGTTCGTCAACGCCAGGGAGGTGGAGGCGGGCGGCGAGATGCACGTGCGGGACGGGGACCTGCTGGGCTTCGGCGACGCGACGTTCGCCTATCTGCTCGCGCCTTCTTTCTATTCGAAGATGAAGCGCGTCGCCCCATGAGCGCCAGCGGCCGGTGAGTGGTGGGTATGTGATGGAACGCGGCGGACCTGTCCTCGAGTCGGTTGGTTTCCGGGGCCCGCGTGCCGCAACGTGGCCCCACCATGCCGACCCACACCCCTGACGCCGTCTCGTCTCCTGGCCGTCGACTCGCACGCCAGGCCCTGCTGCTCACAACCCTCTCCACCTGCCTCCTCGGCTTGTTCCCGGCCCACGCCGAGGACGGAGCGCCCGCGCGCCGCGACACCCTGTTGGTCGGAAATACCCGAGGCAACAACGTGGTGCGCTACGACGCACGCACCGGAGAGTTCCTCGGAGACTTCATCCCCTCTGGCAGTGGCGGGCTGGTGAACCCTGACTCGCTCGTCTTCGGGCCGGATGGCCATCTCTATGTCGCCAGCGGTGACACGCTCGCCAACTCCGCCATCCTTCGCTTCAATGGCCGCACGGGCGCGTTCATCGACACCTTCGCGTCGGGCGCGGGCCTGTTCCGCCCCTATGGACAGGCGTTCGGACCGGATGGCCTGCTCTACGTGAGCAGCTTCCTCACGGACAAGATTCTCCGCTTCAACGCCCGGACGGGCGCCTTCGTGGATGTCTTTGCCTCCGGCAACGGCCTGCCCGGTGGCCTCAATGGTCCCAACTTCCTGGCGTTCGGACCGGACCATCGGCTCTATGTCACCACCCAGGGTTCGGTCGCCGTGGACGGCGTCCCCACGTTCCCCGGCCTGCCGAGTCAGGTGCTGCGCTTTGACCTCTGGTCTCGACGGTCCGAGGTGTTCATCGACCAGCCCGCGCCGTCACCGGATGGAGCGGGCTTCATCAGCCTGCTCGGGCTGGCCTTCAGTCCTGGCTGCTCGCGGCTCTTTGGTGACTGCGACCTGCTGGTCAGCGACTTCGCCAACGACATCCACCGCTATGACTTCTGGACGCGGCGGATGGAGTCCACGTTGTCCACCAACTACACCGGCACGGTGCCGACGAAGAACTTCCGTGGCGGCGTGGTCTTCGGCACCCACGAGCGCATCTACACGGTGGGCTTCGACTTCACGGACCCGGCGCTGAGCGGCGCGGTGCTGCGCTTCGATGGCCGCGATGACAGCCCGCTGCCTTCTCCAGGCAACGGCGGCGCCCTCCTCGTGCCGCCCTCCACGGACCTGTTGCGTCCGGTGGGCATCGCCTTCGTTCCTGGCCGCTGAAGGCCCGGCGCGTCACCGTGACCTGGAACGCGAGCTGAGCAGGAACCAGGCGGTCAGCAAGACCACGGAGCCCAGCATGACCGCCAGCGGCAAGGGGAGGTGGGCGTGTTTCACGCCCAGGTAGAGCAGAAAGCCTACCCCGCCCAGCACCAGCACGATGAGGACCATGGACAGAAGAATCATGGGCAGCACCGAGCCCACCGCCATGAACAAGAGGCCGCGGACCATCAGCCCGAGCGCGGCCTCGGAGGCGAGGTCCGGCAACGACTTGGACTCGAGGGTCCTCCGAGCGCAGGCCTGACAGACGCGCACCCCGTTCCTCACCTCCGGCTCCTCGCGGAGACGGGTGCCGCAGACCTGACAGTCTCCGCCCAGGCCCAGCTTGTACCGCCAGGACCCAGGGCGCTTGGGAGTGGCCATGGGAGAAGCGTAGGGACTCCCCGTCACGCGAATGTCACGCGTGGAGCGCCGTCTTCGTGTGGAGGCCCGGGTCCCCCGGTAGGATGTCCCTCGGGTGTGTGTGCGCACCCCTGGAGGGATGGGGACGTGGACGCGAAGCCGGACGACTTTGGACCGCCGAGAGATGAGCAGGAGCTGTCCGCCGTGGCGGACATCCTGATGCATGCCTATGCGATGACGCCCGCGGACTGCCTCGCGTGGAGGCAGCGGCTGGATGCGCGCGACCTGCGCCTCTTGCGCGACGGAGGGAAGGTTGCGGGCACGCTGGTTTCCATCCGGAAGGGGCAGTGGTTCGGCGGGCGCAGCGTGCCCGTCGTCGGTGTGGGCGGCGTGGGTGTCTCGCCGCTGCACCGGGGGCAGGGGACAGCGACGCGGCTGATGACTCGACTGGTCCAAGAGGCGCGCGAGTCGGGCGCGGCGCTCTCCATCCTCTATCCCGCCACCCAGCCCCTCTATCGGCGCGCGGGCTATGAGCAGGCCGGGGCGCGCTACGAGACGCGCGTGCAGATGTCCGCGCTGGAGATGGGCGAGCGCACGCTGTCCCTGCGAGCCATCGAGTCACGCGACGAGGCGGCCATCGCCGCGTGTTACACGAGCGTGGCCCGCTTCCGTCAGGGCTGGCTGGACCGGAGCGAGTTCTCCTGGGGGCGCGTGCGCAACCCTCGCTCCGAGCCCGTCCACGGCTACCTCGTGGAGGGCAGCGCCGGAGTGGAGGGCTACGTCTACCTGGCGCGCCGTCCGCTCAAGGACTTGAAGCAGGAGCTGGCCCTCACGGACATCGTCGCCACCACGCCCGCCGCGGCGCGCCGGCTCCTCCGCTTCCTGGGCGACCACCACTCCCTGGGCACGGAGGTGGTCTGGTACGGCGGCCCGGACGACCCGTTCCTCCTCTTGCTGCGCGAGCAGTCCTATTCGGTGAAGGTGTACATGCACTGGATGGTGCGCGTGCTGGACGTGGTCTCCGCGCTGGAGGCCCGTGGCTGGACGCCGGGGCTCTCCGGCTCGCTGCACCTGGAAGTGACGGACGAACTCTTCCCGGAGAACCAGGGCCGCTTCGTGCTGGAGGTGGTGGACGGCGTGGGCCGGGTGAAGCGGGGCGGCGAGGGCCGGCTGCGGCTGGACATCCGCCAACTGGGCCCGCTGTACACCGGCTTCCAGTCCGCGGCCTCCCTGCGCTCGGTGGGGCTGGTGGAGGCGGATGACGCGTCCGTGCAGGCGGCGATGGCGCTGTTCTCCGGGCCTCAGCCGTCGCTGCGGGACATGTTCTGAGAGGGGACGCGCGGGCCCCCACCCCCAGGCCCTGGTGGCCCTCCGTCGGGCGCCAGGGCGCTTGGATGGGGGGCCCGGCCGTCAGGTGGCTACCGCGCCGAGGGCGGGTAATGGTAGGAGCCCGAGACCTCATTGACAGGGGAGCAGTCCATGCGGGCGTTCGTCACCGGTGGTTCCGGTTTCGTGGGCAGGTACCTTCTCGCGGCGCTCAAGGCTCGCGGCGACGAGGCTCGCGCGTTGGCGCGCTCGCCGGAGTCCGTCGCGACGGTGGTGGCGGCGGGGGCGGAGCCCTTCGAGGGCGACCTGTCGGACGTGGCGAAGCTGCGGGAGGGCATGGAGGGCTGTGACACCGTCTTCCACTCGGCCGCGCTGGTGAAGTCGTGGGCGCCTCGCGCGGAGTACTACGAGGCCAACGTGCGCGGCACGGAGCGCGTGCTGGAGGCCGCGCGCGCGGCGGGTGTGAAGCGGCTGGTGCACGTCAGCACGGAGGCGGTGATGGCGGACGGCACGCCGCTGGTGAAGGTGAACGAGACCTGGCCGCTGCCGGAGCGCCCCATCGGGGACTATCCGTCCACCAAGGGCGAGTCCGAGCGCCGGGTGCTGAGCGTGAACTCCGCGGACTTCACCACCGTGGCGGTGCGTCCGCGCCTCGTCTGGGGACGCGGGGACACGTCGGTGCTGCCGCAGATGGTGGAGGCGGTGCGCACCAAACGCTTCAAGTGGGTGGGGGATGGTCGCTACCTCACGTCCACCTGCCACGTGGCCAACTGCGTGGAGGGCATGCTGCTGGCGGCGGAGAAGGGCCGGGGCGGCGAGGCGTACTTCCTCACCGACGGCGAGCCGGTGGTGTTCCGCGACTTCGTCACCGCGATGCTCAAGTCGCAGGGCGTGGACCCGGGCAACAGCACGATTCCCTACGGGCTGGCCGCCACGGTGGCAACGCTGGCGGACCTAGCGTGGGGAACCTTCGGCCTGCCGGGCCGCCCGCCGCTCAGCCGCACCGAGGTGCTGCTGATTGGGCGCGAGGTGACGGTGAGCGACGAGAAGGCCCGCCAGGAGCTGGGCTACGAGGGGCGGATGCCGCGCGCCATCGGCCTGAAGGAGATGGAAGCGGAGTTCCAGGAGCGGTCATCGCGCGCGGCGTGAGGCGCGACACGTGCGTGTGCGCTAGCCTTGTTCGCGGCGGCTGACACACGAGGAGGATGGGCCATGCGAAGGTTCGAGTTCGTCGAGGGAACCAGCTCCAAGTTCTGGCAGCCGGAGGTTCAGGGCAACCTCTTCATCGTCACGTTCGGGCGCATCGGCACCGCGGGGCAGCGCAAGGAGAAGGCGTTCCCCGACGCGGCTGGCGCCGAGCGTGAGTACGAGAAGAAGGTCGCCGAGAAGGTGCGCGAGGGCTATCAGGAGGTGACGGCCGGTGGCGCTGCGGCCACCCCAACTCCGGCCGCCGCGCCGCGTGCGCCCGAGAAGGTTCCGCTGCCCCGCCGCGTGCCCGTCGCCACGCCCACGCAGGAGACGTTCAAGGCCGCCGCGGATGCGCTCGCGGCGCTGCGGGCGCGCCTGGGCTGGCGAAGCTGGGAGGTGACGTCACGGGCTCGAAGCGCTCGCAGGGCGCTGCGGGCCCTGGGCGGCGTGGACCCGGCCGCGCACGCGGAGCTGGCCGCGACCTTCGATGCGCTGATGGCGCGCGTCGTCGCCACTCCGAAGGAAGGCCGGCTGCCGCTGCGTCACGCGCTGGGGCTGCTGAGCGAGCTGGACGTGGCGGCCTTCTCCCGCGCAGTGGAGGCGTGGCGCCGCGCACCAGAGACGGAGGCGCTGGCCATGGTGCGGCGGGCGGAGTCGCTCGGTGAGCCGGAGCTCGCGCTGCGGCTGGGGCTGCTGCTCGCGGAGCGTCCCGGCATGAAGGGCAGCGCGTCCGAGGAAGGCTGGGGCAAGCGCTGGGGCCAGTTGCGCCCGCATGTCGAGGCGAAGCTGTCCTCGTCGGGTGGCTCGCTGACGGAGTGGGTGAAGGGTGTGAGCCCGGGCAGCGATACGCAGCTCGCCGGTCGGCTCTCGCGCCTGGAGGCGTGAGGCGCGACGCGGCGCGAGGGGGACGCATCGACACATGACACCCAGGGTTCTCATCGTCGTCGGGCTCTTTCTCGCGCTGGGCGGGGTCCTCTTTCTGTCCGCCGACCGGGAGCCCCAGCCTCGGGGTGTGCAGGAGGCCGGCACGTCGACGCCCACGCCGCCCCGTCCTCCGAGGCCCGGCCAGGTGGTGGACATCTCCTTCCTCTACAGCACGGAGAAGAAGGAGTGGGTGGAGGCCGTGGCGGAGGACTTCCAGCGGCAGCATCCCCACATCCGGCTGAAGCTGATGGGGCGCGGTTCGCTGGATGCGGCGCAGGCCATCCTGGATGGCCGTGAGCAGCCCACGGTGTGGAGCCCGGCGGACAGCGCGGTGTTGCGCATGCTGGCCTCCGACTGGGCCACGGACCCCACGCGGGGGCCGTTGTTCGCGGAGACGGGCGAGCAGGCTCCGCGTCCGCTGGTCATCACGCCGCTGGTCTTCGTGGTGTGGGCGGACCGTGCGGAGGTGCTGCGCAAGGCCAGCGGAGGCGGCGCGGTGTCGTGGAAGGTGCTTCAGAAAGCGGTGACGAGTCCCCAGGGCTGGCCCGCGATTGGCGGCAAGCCGGAGTGGGGGTTCGTGAAGCTGGGCCACACGGACCCGACGCGCTCCAACTCCGGACTGCAAGCGCTGCTGCTGGCCACGCTGGAGTACTACGGCAAGCGCGGCGGGCTCACGGTGGCGGACCTGTTGGACCCGCGCTACCAGGACTGGATGAAGGCGCTGGAGCGAGGCGTCACGCGCTTCGAGCCCTCCACGGGCACCTTCATGGCGGACATGGTCCGCTTCGGCCCGTCCCGCTACGACATCGCGGTGGTGTACGAGAACCTCGCCATCGCGGAGCTGTCGCACGCGCAGGGCCGGTGGGGTGAGCTGCGGGTGTACTACCCGGCGCTCACCCTGTGGAGCGACCATCCGGCGGCGGTGCTCCAGGCGGACTGGGTGACACCCGAGCAGAAGGCGGCGGCGCTGGAGTGGCTGCGCTATCTGCAGAGCCGTCCGGTGCAGGAGCGCGCGCTGGACTTCGGCTTCCGCCCCGCGGACCCGGCCGTGCCGCTCAAGACTCCGGACCCGAACAATCCCTTCACACGGCTGGCCCCCCATGGAGTCCGCGTGGACGTGCCTCCCGTGGCGGAAGTTCCCGAAGGCCCCGTGGTCCGCGACCTGCTGACGTTGTGGTCGCGGGTGTTGACCTCCGGTCGTTAGCGCCTCGGGTCTCCCCGACGTCTGCCGTGCCCCGGGGGATGGGGGCGCGGCTCAATCCTTCACATCCAGGTCGTCGCGTACCTGTCACTGCACCCCTGGCGCCGAGCTTGGACCGGTGGGTGCGAGTGCTCCTCGGGCGTGCGGCCAGTCGCCGTCATGTCGGGCCTCGCTGGACTCGAGCCAGGCACGCGGCCACCTTGGCCGCGGGTGAAGGAAGGGGTGCCTCATGATGAGAACCACGCAGGGGATGAGGAAGACCATGGGGGTGTTGGGGGTGGCGTTGCTGCTGGTCACCAGCACGGCCCACGCGTTCAACGACGCGGATGCGCTGAAGGTGGTGGGCTTCGCGCGAACCCAGCTCCGGAAGACAGCCACCGCCATGCCGAGCACGGCTCGCTCACCGAAGGCGTCGCGCGCCGACGGGACGTGGTCGACGGTGGCCAACACGGATGCGGTGGCGTGGACGCAGGGCTTCTTCCCGGGAAGCATGTGGCACCTGTTCCAGGTGGGGCTGGAGCCGTCGTGGCAGCAGAAGGCGGACCAGTGGACGAGGCCCCTGGAGGGACAGAAGACGAACCGGCAGACGCATGACCTGGGCTTCAAGCTGTTCACGAGCTACGGCCAGGCGTACCGGCTCACGGGAGACCCGTACTATCGCGGCGTGCTGCTGACGTCGGCCGAGACGCTCGCGACGCGGTACAACTCACGCATCGGCATCATCGATTGCTGTGATTGGAACTCGGCGTGGGACGTGCCGCTCGTCACGGACACGATGATGAACCTGGAGTTGTTGCTGTGGGCCGCGGCGAACGGGGGACGCGCGGAGCTGCGGACGATGGCCATCAATCACGCGCTCACCACGCTGCGCGATGCGGTGCGCCCGGATGGCAGCTCCTTCCACTACGTGGACTACAACGCCGCGACGGGGGCCATCCGTTCGAAGGGCACCTTCCAGGGGTACTCCACGAACTCCACCTGGGCGCGGGGCCATGCGTGGCTCATCTACGGCTACACCATGGTGTACCGGTACACGGGTGATGCGCGGATGCTCGCGGCCGCGCGCAAGGTGACGGACTGGTACCTGGACAATGTGCCGGCGGACATGGTGCCGAAGTGGGACTTCAACGCGCCGGGGACGCAGAAGGACTCCTCGGCGGCGGCCATCGTCGCCTCGGCGCTGCAGGAGTTGAGCAACCTGGAGACGGACGCCGCGCGCAAGACGCGCTACCGCGACGCGGCGCTGCGCACGCTCGACACGCTGGTGTCACCGGCCTACTTCGCGCAGGGCACCAACAGCCCGGGCCTGCTGCTGCATGGCGTGGGGCACCTGCCCGCCAATCAGGAGATTGATGTCAGCCTCATCTACGGCGACTACTACTTCCTGGAGGCGGTGCTTCGCTTCAACCCGAACCCTCCGTACCCCTGGTACTCGAAGGTCGCCTTCTTCGAGAGCCAGCACCTGCTCGGCACCACGAACACGGGCGTGCGCACCGTCGAGTTCGACGTGACACCGCTCGCATCCTCGCAGGACGGCACGGTGGGCTACACCGACAGCTCCACGTCGGTGACGGGCTACTCCGTGCTGAACATGACGGTGCGGATGAACCTGGACGGGTACTTCGACGTGCGCAATGGCGGGGCCTACGCGTCGCTGGTCCAGGTGCCCTACGTGAATGGGCAGACGTACCACGTGCGCATGGTCGCGGACCTGCCCGCGCAACGCTACAGCGTGTGGGTCCGTCCTCCGGGCGGGAGCGAGGTGCAGATCGCCAACCGGTACGTCTTCCGCACCGGGGCTCCGGCCATCAATGACCTGGGTCGCGTGTCCGTGCGGACGGTCATCGCGGACAGCGACTTCCGAGTGCTGGGGCACACCGTGACTCCCGGCGGAACGACGGCCGCGGGGGTCGCGGAGGTGCTGCCCGGGCCTGTGCGGACGCCGGTGGACTTCGAGCACACGGCGATGTCCGGGAACGAGGTCTCGCCGGTGCTCACGTGGCTCTCGCAGGACGCGTCGTTGCTGTCGCTGCTGGCGGACTTCGAGCGCTGGGGGACCGTGCCGACCGACCACCTGCCCGGCGACGTGGACGAAGTCGCGGTCGCGGAGGCGGCGCGGGTCGTGGCCAACGAAGCGATGCCTGAAGGCTTCGGCTGCGGAGCCGCGGGCGCGGTGCCTCTGCCACTGCTCGTGCTCGCGCTGCGAAGCTGGCGCAACCGCAGGCGGAAGCAACAGGCCGCGCGCGGCTGAGGCCCGGTGTGACAGCGGCCCGCTCCTCGCTTTGTCGAGGGGCGGGCCGTTCACTCACCTCACGCCCGCCCGGCCCAGGTGCGCGTGGGAGGGCGTGGGGGACGACCGTCAGTCGTCGTTGTCGTCGTCGTGGTCATCGTCCTCGTCGCCATCCTCGTCATCGTCGTCGAAGGCGTCGATGGAGCGGCGCAGGTTGTTCTCGATGGTGGAGCGTGCGGCGTCGTCCCGCGGGTCCAGTCGCTGGCCCTGGCCGTCGACGAACCAGCCGCTCGGGTCGATATTGATGGTGATGTTCGGCTCTTCTCCGGCCTTCACCTCGAAGCGGGCCTCTCGCTCCTGCTCCAGCCGCACGCTGGAGACGAAGCTGAAGGGCTGCCCGTCGATGTGTCCGTCGATGACCACGGACGCGCCGAGCCGCGCGAGCTCCTGGAGCGCCGCATCCTCACCTGCCTCGGTGGTGGAGACCTTGCCGATGTCGAACTCGATTTCGTCGAAGATTCCGGGCTCCACCTGCAGGTTGCCCACGCGGATGACCTGACCGTTCAGGTCCTCGCTCGTCAGGTCGATGAGCAGGGGGCCCACCTCCTGCTCGGAGTCATCATCGTCCCGCGTGCCGTCATCCGCGCCACCCGTGTGGCCGTCGTCGGCGTCGTCGCCCTCCAGCTCCAACTCCAGCTCCCGCACGGAGAGTCGGACCCGGTCGATGGTGATGCCAGTGGGGGCCTCGAGCCGCTGCTCGATGTGGCCGGGCGCGGACTGGGCGCCACGCGCGGCGCCGACTCGGGTGCTCAGCCCGACCTTGACGGAATCCGGGTTGCCGCAGGCCGAGAGCAACATGATGGACGTGCACAAGCCAATGAGTCGCATACCGTTCATCTCCTGGTATCGAGAGGACCTGGCGCGCGACTTCTCCGGCCTGGGCCGCACGAAATCCCCTGTTCGAAAAGAAGGAGCATCGGCGCGCTTATCGGCCACATCGCGACGCGGGGACCTTTCGTGAAGGGGGCGCCTGTGGCCGATAGAGGCCTCGTGACTCCTTCCTGATAGGCGCGGTACTGAATGGGGAGACATGACCGGTGCTCGTACCCCAGCAACAGCGTGTGTCCGGTGGTCCGGAGCGCCCTTCGTGTGGGGTGCGAGGGCGCGGCAGGGGCCTGCTCGGCGTGTGGGTGAGAGGGGCGGGCCGTGACGGAGGAGGAAATCTCCGCCTGCATCCAGCGCGCGAATCGAGGCGCGCAGGATGCGCACCGCGAGCTGTACCAGCGCTTTCACGCGTCGGTGCGTCGTGTCGCGCTGGGCTACTCCGCGCTGGGTCCGGCGGAAGTGGAGGACGTGGTCCAGGAGACGTTCGTCCGGGCCTTCCGGGAGCTGGCGCGGCTGGAGCATCCCCGCGCCTTCGGGCGCTGGCTGGTGACGATTGCGCGCCACCATTCCCAGGCCCTCAGCCGGGGCGCGCGGATTCGAGGGCGCGCGGCGGAGGACCTGGCACTGGAGCTGGAGACGAGCATGCCAGCCATTCCTCCCGCCCTCACGCTGGAGCGGCGCGTGGTGGTGGTGCGCGAGCTCATCGAGGGACTGCCCGAGGGCCCGGAGAAGGAGACGGTCCGCCTGTTCTATCTGGAGGGCGAGCTGAGCGCGCGAGAGATCGCGGAGCGTCTGGGGCTGGGCAAGAGCGCGGTGACGATGCGCCTGGAGCGCTTCCGGGCACGGGTGAAGCGTGAGCTGTTGGCGCGGCTTCTGGCCGCGGGAGTGGAGTGAGCCATGAGCGACGCGAGCAGACACCTGGACGCGCGGAGCTGGAAGGCCCTGCGCGACAAGTCGCCCGAAGAGGTGGCGTACTTCTCCACGCATCTGTCCCAGCCCTGTGCGGTGTGCGAGGCGTTCCTCGAACGGAGCGACGAGGACGACGCGTTCGGCGTGGAGTCGTTGGCGGATGAGGCGCTGGGCTCGATGTCCACCCCGCGCGAGGACGCGGTGGGGTGGGCTCGCCTGCGCCGTCGCCTCGGGACGCCACGACGCGCGTGGCTCGCGGGAGCCCTGGCGGTGGCCGCCGCGGCCGTGGTCGCCATCGCCGTGCTCCCCCCGTTGGCGTCGAAGGAGCACGAGGACCGCTCGTGGCGACTGAAGGGTGTCGCGCCGATGTCCCTGGAGCTGACCGCCGTGGCGCGCCTGCCGGACGGGACGTTGCACGCGGTGACGGAGGACGCCTTGCTTCCTCCCGAGGCCGTGGTCCTGGTGCGCTATCGCGCCAGCGAGGTCTCCGACGCGATGCTCGTACTGGAGTCCCCGGAGGGTCCCGCGCAGATGCTGGGCGGCTACACGTTGGAGGCGGGGACGCACGACCTGAAGGAAGCAGGCGAACTGGCGGGTGTGTCCCTGGCCGGGGAGCACGGTCCACGGGTGCTGGTGCTGGCCGCGTGGCCACGGGGGCCTCGCTCGGCGGCCGAGCGGGACACGGCCCTCACTCAAAGCAGGGTACCCGAGGAAGCCGCCCAGGCGAGGCTCCGGCTGCGGGTGGAGCCGGGGTATGTTGCCCCCTGAGCGTGCCTTCGTGAGTCGTCCCTGCTTCCGCGTCGTCCTGTGGCTTGCCTTCGCGTCGCTCTGCGCGTGCGGTGCGGCGAGCGTGGGCGAGAAGGGGCGGGCGGTGCGCGTGCGCCTGGATTCGGCGGAGCTGGCGTCGGCGCATGAGGGCGAGCGGCATGCGCTGCTCATCGGCATCAATCAGTATGAGGACGCCTCCTGGCACGGGCTGCGCTACCCGGGCAAGGACGCGGAGGACCTGGGGCGTGTGCTGGCGGACCCGCGACGCGGCGGCTTCCGCTCGGTGACGGTGCTGACGCGTCCGGAGCAGACGACGCGCGCGGCGGTGCTGCAGGCGCTGCGGACGCTGGCCGCACGGCCCTGGAACCCGAAGGACGTGGTGGTCATCTACGTCTCCGGCCATGGCACGCTCGCGCGGGATGCACGGGGTGACCTCCAGCGCTACCTGGTGATGCGCGACACGCGCTTCCGGGACGTGCAGGGCACGGGGCTGGAGATGGCGGCGCTGGAGCGGGAGTTGGAG
Organism: Myxococcus sp. CA056; assembly: GCF_013336715.1. Taxonomy (NCBI): domain Bacteria; kingdom Pseudomonadati; phylum Myxococcota; class Myxococcia; order Myxococcales; family Myxococcaceae; genus Myxococcus; species Myxococcus sp. CA056. Next base: position 988,556 of record NZ_JABUMT010000003.1, on the reverse strand, counting down.
CAGCTGGGCTCCAGGCGACGGGTGCTGGTGCTGGCCACGTGTCACAGCGGCACGGGCAAGTCGCTCCTTCCCCCGGCGGTGCTCGAGGAATTGGAGCGCACCAAGGGGGCGTTCCCACCGCGTCCGCTGGAAGAGGACAGCCGCGCCTCGCTCGTCCTGTCCGCCAGCGACTGGGGCGAAACGGCGCGCGAGGACGATGCGCTCGCCAATGACATCTACACGCACTTCTTCGTCCAGTCGCTCGACGGCCGAGGGGACCGCAACCGGGATGGCGCGGTGAGTGCGACCGAGGCGCATGACTGGGCGCGCCGCCACACGTGGACCTATACGGAGGGCCGGCAGCGCCCGAGCGCACGGATGACGGAAGTGGGCGCGGACCCGGTGCTGCTCGCGGGCGCGTTGACCCAGCCCGGGCAGCCGGAAGTCTTCTCCTACAGTCCTCGCCTGGAGGGCTTCACGCTCAAGGTGGATGGCGTGGACGCGGGCGAGCTTCCAGGCGGCGTGGCCTTGCCGGAGGGAAGCCGGAAGCTGGGCCTCCACAAGGGTGGCCAGTTGCTGTGGGAAGACACCGTGGCACTGCGAGCGGGGGAGCGCCGGGCGCTGGACTCGCTGCTGCGCGAGGTGTCGCCCGGCCCCCAGCGCACGGTGGCCCTGGAGGTCGGCGCCCTGGGCTTCCTCGACGCGCGCAGCCGCCGCGAGGTGCTTCCGCCCACGGCGCTGGCGGGCGTGGGGCTGCGGCTGGGGGGCGTGCTGCTGGAGCAGCGGCTCGACGTGGGCGTGGACCTGGCCGCGGGGCAGGGGCGTCGGGCGCTGCTGCTCGACGTGGGCGGAACGGTGCCCGTGCGCCATCGGGTGTTGATGCTGGGCGTGACGGTGGGACCCTCGTGGCAATGGGGTCGGCTGGGGTTGTCCACGGGGCCTCGTGTGGCCGCCTTGTGGTTGGAGCGCTCCTTCCAGTTGGACCTGTTGAGCCAGGACGAGCGCTACCTCACGGTGTGGCCTGGCTGGATGGCGGGAGTGTCATGGCGTCTGGGGACGAGGTTTGTATTGGAGGCGAAGGGCCAGCTTCTCTGGGCCTACGTCCCCGTGGACGGGCGCACTCGCGCGGTGGGTTTTGGTGGCCTGTTTCTGGGCGGAGGATATCGCTTCTGATGCGTGCTCCGAGACGCGTGATGCCCCTGGCGTGGGCGGGCCTGGCCCTGATGGGGGCGTGTGGTGGCTTCAACAACGGGCCGCTGGAGGCGGGCACCGTGCGCGGGCGAATCCTCGGCGCCGAGGCCGACGTGGCGGTGGTGAGCGTGCTGGGCCAGCCCGAGTTGAGGGCGCGTGTGTCGTCGGACGGACGCTTCGAACTCGGCGGCGTGCCGGCCACCTCCGTGGAGTTGTTCCTGGTGGCCTCGCGCACCCACGCGGCCCGCACGAAGGTGGTGGCGCAAGGCGCGCGCATCACCGAACTGGGTGACATCGACGCGCCCCTGGGCGCCTTCATCACCGTTCGCCTGCGGGACAGCGCTGGCAACGTGCCACCGCGTGGCGAGGTGGAGGTGGAGGGGACCGCGCTGGACGAACTGGAGATGGACGCGTCGAGCGGAGAGGTGCGCGTCGGTCCTCTTCCCGAGGGGTGCTACACGCTGGAGGTCAAGGCGGACGGTCTCGAGGAAGTGGAGGAAGAGGTCTGCGTCCGCCAGGGCGAGGAACTGGAGCGCGAGTTCGTCCTGCGTGAGGACGACCTCGGCGGAGACGACGATGGGGGCGGTGACGACGACGGAGGAGACGAGGGCGGCTGAGTGTCCTCGGCGCGTTCCGTCCCCGGTCAGCGTCCCGTGCGCGCGGCCAGGTCGATGAAGCCTCGAATCCAGATGAGGTTCACCGCGTGGCACGCCTCCATGCTCATGGGCGTGGTGGTCTCCAGCGTCGCCGTGTAGGGCACGCCCTGGCGCGCGTACCAGTCCGTGACGCTGCCGTCGTGGTAGACGATGAGCCCGTCGTCGTCGGTGATGTTCTGCTCGTCGACCTTCTGGTTGCGCACCACCGTCGCGTGTTTGGACGAGGCCTCGACGAAGGGGCGGTAGAAGGCCTTGTCTCCGAAGGTGTACGCGTACGTCGCGGCGCCGCCCAGGTAGTTGTCCTGGTGGATATCCAGCGCCGCGTTCGGCGCCCGGAAGCGCGCCAGGTCCGAGCGCACCAGGCGCGTCTCCTTGGGCCCGCCGTCGTAGAGGGCCCAGCGCAGGTGGTCCTGCCCTTCGTTCAGCTCACCCCGCCACTCACCGGGTGCCACTTCATAGCGAAGGAAGTCGTTGTTGGGCTTCTCTCCGGAGCGGTTGTAGCGGGTGCCGTCCTCGAAGCCGGAGGGGTTGATACATGGATACACGCGCAGGCCCACGCCGCGTTGCCGGGCATAGGCCACCACTTCGGGGAAGCGCTCGGCCAGGGTGAGGGGACCCGCGGGTTCTTCCCCGTGGAACCCCGAGGTGATGACCAGCCAACGCTCTCCCGGCACGGTGATGCGGAAGAGCGGGTAGGGCTGTCCGCCCTCCAGGACCTGGCCGTACTCGGCCACTTCTCCAAGGTTCTCGAACGAACGGATGCGTTGCGCGTAGTCGGTGTATCTCACACCTTCAACCTATGCGTGACGCTCCCCGTCGCCTACCCATTCCCACCCATGGTCATGGGTGGGCGTTGAGTGGGGGACGGGCACCGAGGGGGCTTCTCACTCCATGCCGGTGCGCTCACGGAACTCCGTGGCCAGCTCCTTGCGCTGCTCCGGCGTCAGCGTGCCGTGGACCTCCAGCGCGGCATCCGTCGCCTGGTGGGCAAACGCGCGCATCGCGTCGATGCGCTCGTCCACCAGCGCGTGGAGCTTCTGCGCGTCGGGCGTGGTGGACTCGAGCTGGGTGACGACCTCCGAGCGCACCGCGTGCTGCTCCTTCGCGAGCTTCGCGCCCTCGTCGAGGAGGCGGTCCTTCACGGCGTTGATGGACTTGCGCTGGGCGTCCGTCGCGTCGATGTCGTCCAGCTTGTCGTTCAGCTTCCACGACACCATCTGCTTGATGCGCTCGGGGTTGTGGCCCCAGCCGTGGTGGCCGCCGCGGAAGGCGAAACCGCTGAGCAGGACGACGGCGACGACGGCGGAACCGGCGATGGCGAGCTTCTTCATCATGGGACTCTCTCCGAATGCGGGGCCCGACGCGGGCCCGGGTGGCTTCGCCGTGTTGGCGATGTTGCCCAATGTGCCGGGCCGCTTTTTCGGGCGCTTGTACCGGGCGTGAAGAAGTGTGAAGCCCCCCGGCCCTGGAGTTTCGCCCCGGGTGCGCCCGCCTGGACGGCTGGAGGGAGAGCCCGGCCCACCGGCCCTGGGGGCCCCGATTTCGGGCCGCGCCCCGCCTTTCCGCTCCCGACAGAACGACTTTCGAGGCCGATTTCTCGGCCTGTGGGACGGGCCACCCTGACGCGTTCGAGAGAGTAGCGGGAGGCCGGGGCCGAACGTAGTGTTCGGGCCATGTCCTTTACCCACCTCCACCTGCACACGCTCTACTCACTGCTCGATGGGGCCATCCGGATGAAGGACCTCATCAAGACGGTGAAGGAGAAGGGGATGTCGAGTGTCGCCGTGACGGACCACGGCAACATGTTCGGAGCCATCGACTTCTACAAGAAGGCGAAGGACGCGGGCATCAAGCCCATCCTCGGCATGGAGGCGTACGTCGCGGGCGCCAAGGGTCGCGAGGACCGCTCGGAGAAGGTCAACCACCACCTCATCCTGGTGGCGAAGAACGCGGAGGGCTACGCGAACCTGCGCTACCTGTCCTCGACCGCGTACATGCAGGGCTTCTACTACCACCCGCGCATCGACAAGAAGGTGCTCGCGGACCACAGCAAGGGACTCTTCGCGCTGACGGCGTGCCTGGGTGGTGAGGTGACGAGCGCGTGCTTCCGTGGGGACATGGACCACGCCCGCCGCGCGGCCCAGGAGTACAAGGACATCTTCGAGCCCGGGCACTTCTTCCTCGAAGTGCAGTCCAACGGGATGCCTGAGCAGGACAAGGCGAACGTGAACCTGATGCAGTTGTCGCGGGACATGGACATCCCGCTGTGCGCCACCGCGGACGCGCACTACATCAAGCGCGAGGACGCGCGCGCGCACGAGCTGCTGATGTGCATCGCCAGCGGCAAGACGCTGGCGGACAGCAAGCGGATGAAGCACGCCACGGACAAGCTCTACGTCACCAGCCCCACGGAGATGCTGGAGTTCTTCAAGGAGATTCCGGAGGCCGTCCACAACACGCAGCGCATCGCCGAGCAGTGCAACCTGGAGCTGAAGCTGGGCAAGCCCATGTTGCCCACGTTCAAGGTGCCGGACAGCCACACGCCGGACAGCTTCATGTCGGAGCTGGCCTACGAGGGCCTGCGCGAGCGATTCATCGAACTGGCGGCCACCGTCAGCTATCCCATCGACCGGGAGGAGTACCAGGCGCGCCTGACGCTGGAGTTGGGCGTCATCCAGAAGATGGGGTTCAGCGGCTACTTCCTCATCGTCCAGGACTTCATCAACTGGGCGAAGAAGATGGGCATCCCCGTGGGCCCGGGCCGTGGCTCCGGCGCCGGCAGCCTCGTCGCGTACGCGCTGCGCATCACCGACGTGGACCCGATTCCGTACAACCTCCTGTTCGAGCGCTTCCTGAATCCGGAGCGCGTGTCGATGCCCGACTTCGATATCGACTTCTGCCAGGACCGGCGGGACGAGGTCATCCAGTACGTCGGCCGCAAGTACGGCGAGATGAACGTGGGGCAGATCATCACCTTCGGCTCACTGAAGGCGAAGAGCGTGCTGCGCGACGTGTGCCGCGTGTTCGCGCTGCCCTTCAGCGAAGGTGACCGCATCGCGAAATTGGTGCCGGAAGTCCTCAACATCACCTTGAAGGAGGCCATCGAAATGGAGCCTCGACTCAAGGAGATGATGGAGAAGCCCTCCAACATCGGCGAAGTGGAGGGGCGGCCCGTCACCACGAAGGACGTGCTGGAGATCGCGCTCGCGCTGGAGGGCCTGCACCGTCAGCCGGGCATGCACGCGGCCGGCGTGGTCATCGCCGACAAGCCGCTGTGGGAGTTCGTGCCCGTCTACCAGCCGCCGGGTGAGAAGACGCTCATCACCCAGTTCGCCAAGGACGAGGTGGAGGCGGCGGGCCTGGTGAAGTTCGACTTCCTCGGCCTGAAGACCCTCACCGTCATCCAGCACGCGCTGGATTTGGTGAAGCGCAACCACGAGAAGGACATTCCGCGGCATGAGATTCCGCTGAATGACGACAAGGTCTGGGAGTTGATGGCCAAGGGCGACACGGCCGGCGTCTTCCAGATGGAGTCGAGTGGCTTCACGGAAATGGTGGTGAAGCTCAAGCCGTCCTGCTTCGAAGACGTCATCGCCGCGGGCGCGCTCTATCGCCCGGGTCCTCTGGACTCCGGCATGGTGGACGTCTTCATCAACCGCAAGCACGGCCGGGAGAAGGTGTCGTATCCGCATCCCGCGCTGGAGCCGGTGCTCAAGGACACGTACGGCGTCATCGTGTACCAGGAGCAGGTGATGCAGATTTCGCAGGTCCTGGGTGGGTACACCCTGGGCCGCGCGGACCTGCTTCGCCGCGCCATGGGCAAGAAGAAGGCCGAGGTCATGCAGGCCGAGCGGGCCGGCTTCCTCGAGGGCTGCGCGAAGAACAGCGTCGACCTGAAGGTCGCTGGCGAAATCTTCGACCTGATGGAGAAGTTCGCTGAGTACGGCTTCAACAAGAGCCACTCGGCGGCGTACGGACTCGTCACGATTCACACCGCGTGGCTGAAGGCGCATTACCCCTGTGAGTTCATGGCGGCCCTTCTCTCCAGCGAGAAGGACAACACGGACAAGGTGGTGAAGCACATTGGTGAGGCGCGCGAGTCGGGCCTCCAGGTGTTGCCGCCGGACGTGAATCAGTCCGACCTCCAGTTCGGCGCGGTGGAGGGGAAGATTCGTTTCGGGTTGGGCGCCATCAAGGGCGTGGGCGAGGGCGCCATCGAGTCCATCCTGGATGCGCGCAAGGACGGCTCCTTCAAGAGTCTCTTCGACTTCTGCGAGCGCGTGGACAGCCGGCGCGTCAACAAGAAGGTGTTGGAAGCGCTGGTGAAGGCGGGCTCGTTCGACTTCGAGAAGCGTCCGCGTCGGCAGGTGTTCGACACGATTGAGCGGGCGATGAACCGCGGCTCGTCCAGCCAGAAGGACAAGGCGGCGGGGCAGAGCTCGTTGTTTGGCATGCTCGCGGGGCCCGCTTCGGGCGGCGCCGCGATGAAGGACGACTACGTCGTGGTGGAGGAGTGGTCGGAGAAGGAGCGGCTGGCGCTGGAGAAGGAGGCCATCGGCTTCTACGTGTCTGGCCATCCGCTGCATCAGTACGACAAGGAGCTCAAGCGCTACGCGAAGCCGATTACGTCGGTGCAGCGCGCGCGCAAGGACGACAAGCTCACGGTGGCGGGCGTCGTCACGGTGCTGCGCGAGCGGCCCACGAAGACGGGCAAGCGCATGGCGTGGGTGACGATTGAAGACCTGTCCGGGTCGATTGAGCTGGTGTGCTTCCCGGGCAAGGACGGCACGCGCAACGTCATGGGGCGGGATGGCAAGTGGGCGAAGCAGGGGCCCAAGCCGGGGTTCGAGAACTGGGAGCACCTGCTCAAGTCGGACGACCCGATTCTGGTGACGGGGACGGTGCAGATCAGCCAGCGGGACGAGGACTCGCCCACGCCGGAGCTGATTGTCGACGACATCCAGAGCCTGAAGGAGGTGCGTGAGAAGCGCACCAAGCGGCTGGAGCTGCGCGTGCCGGCAGACCTGCTGACGGAAGACCGCGTGGCGAAGCTGCATGAGCTGGCGAAGAAGTTCGCCGGTGCCACGCCGGTGGCCGTGAGTGTGTTGTTCCACGGTGAGGCGGAGGCGCTCATCGGGAACACGTCGCTCAAGGTGCAGGTGCATGACGACCTGTTGCTGGCGGTGGACCGCTTGTTCGGGATGCGGGTGGTGGAGTTCGGGTGACGGCAGTGGTGCTCTGGCACCACGCCGCTTCCGCGTGGGTGAGGTACGGTTCGCCCACTCACGCGGGAGGCCGTCATGGACACCACCTACAAGTCGCTGCGCATTGAGAAGGCGGATGGAGTCGCCGAAGTGATTCTCCTGGGCCCCGGTCGTGGCAACGCCATGGGCCCGGACTTCTGGCGGGAGATGCCCGAGGCCATTCGCGCGCTCGACGAGGATGAATCCGTGCGAGTGGTGCTCGTCCGGGGCAACGGTGACCACTTCACCTACGGCCTGGACCTGATGGGGATGATGGAGTCCCTGGGACCGCTGCTCACCGGTGACAACAACCTCGCCCTGGAGCGCACGAAGCTCCTGAAGCTGATTGGCGACATGCAGCAGTCCACCGAAGGCATTGCCCGCTGTCGCAAGCCGTTCATCGCCGCCGTGCATGGCTGGTGCATCGGTGGAGGCATGGACCTCATCGCCGCGTGTGACTTCCGCTACTGCTCCCGCGACGCGAAGTTCTCCCTGCGCGAAGTGAAGGTCGGCATCGTCGCGGACCTGGGCGCTCTCAATCGCCTGCCTCGCATCATCGGAGAGGGGCACACTCGTGAGCTGGCCTACACCGGTGGCGACGTGGATGCCGAGCGCGCCCTCCGCATGGGACTCGTCAACGAGGTCTTCCCGTCGGCCGAGGAACTGCTCACCCAGGCCCGCGCCACCGCGCGACGCATCGCCGAGAACCCGCCCCTCGTCGTCCAGGGCGCCAAGCAGGTGATGGAATACTGCGCGGACAAGTCCACGTCGGACGGCCTGCGCTACGTCGCCGTGTGGAACTCCGCGTTCCTCCAATCACACGACCTCGCAGAAGCCTTCTCCGCCTTCGCCGAGCGTCGCCCCGCGAAATTCGTGGGGCGGTGAGCCCGCCCCTCTCACGAGGGGCTTTCACCCGCTGCTCTCACAGTGCGAGGATTCCCATGAAGTCGAGTCTCGGGAGTCCCACGGCATGACGGAGACGGTTGGGTTGCTGGGTTATGGGCGCTTCGGTCGCGCCCTCTCGGGGCTGCTGTCCGACGCGGGCGTGCCGCACAGCGTGTTTGACCCGAGGCGGGACGAGGTCCCGCCAAAACTTCAGGCTCGTTCGCTCGCGGAGCTGGCCTCTCGCTCCACCGTCCTCGTGCTGGCGATGCCTGTCTCCGGCATGCGTGATGCGTTGATGGAGCTGCGCCCCATGCTGTCACCCACCCACCTCGTCATCGACGTGGGCAGCGTGAAGGTGCGGCCGGTGCAAGTGCTCGCCTCTGTCCTGGGGCGTGACATTCCCTGGGTGGGCACGCATCCGCTCTTCGGCCCCGCGAGCCTGGCGCGTGGCGATACTCGGCGCACCGTGGTGTGTCCGAACACTCTCCATCCGGAGGCCGTGCGCCGCACCCGTGCGCTGTTCGAACTCCTGGGCTGCGAGGTGACGGAGATGTCGCCCGAGGCCCATGACGAGCTGATGTCCCGCACCCATGTGCTTACGTTCTTCCTGGCCCACGGACTTGTGAAGGCAGGGGCGGGCAGAGACCTGCCCTTCGCGCCTCCCAGCTTCCAGCCCATGGCTCGGCTTGAAGAGTACGCACGGCTGGAGGTGCCACACCTGTTCGCCGTCGTGCAGACGGAGAACCCGTATGCGCGAGAGGCCCGTGTCCGGTTGATGGATGCACTCACTCAGCTCCATCAGGGACTCGAACCACAAGCAGGGGCCGCGAGTCCGACGCCTGAGTCCGCACCCCCCGCGCTCCTGGGGGTTCGAGAGCGCATCGACAGTGTCGACCGCGAACTCGTGTCCTTGCTCGCTCGGCGCGCACGCCTCGTTCAAGAGGCGGCCCGTGTGAAGTCGGCGCACGGCTTGCCGTTTCCCGATGCGGAGCGTGAGTCCTCCATGATGGAGACCCGACGCCAGTGGGCCGAGCGGGACGGCCTCGACACCGCCGCGCTGGACGATGTCTTCCGTGCCGTGCTTCGCCTTTCCCGTGACTCCGTCGCTGGACCCGACGGGGAAGCGTGAGCCCCGGGAGTAGCGCCCCTCGCTGAACGCTTCGGCGAAAGCCCTTGCCGCAACCACACCGGACCGTTTCGCTCGCCGCCTCGTCCCAGCTCAGCGCTGGACGGTGAACGTGGGGTTGAGGACCTTCATGGTCCCCTTCGTCACACCGAACTGCTCATGAACCGCCGCGCGGCGCACTGTCTCCGCCGGAGAGATGCGGCCCGCGAGCAGCTCCTGATACGCCCCCAGGACACGCGTGGCCTCCTCGCGCGACTCCCGGACGAACTCCACCCGGAAACGCTTCACTCCTCGCGCCAGCAGCGATGGCACCAGTGACGCCGCGCTCTGCGCCTGCGCGTTGAACACCGTGTTGCGGCAGCCCACGTCCACCACCACCGGATGCTCCAGGCCCTTGTGGTCCCTCAGCGACAACCGGTGCTTCTCGCACGGGCGTCCACAGCTCTTGAAATCGCGCCCATGCGACAGCGTGTGCGAATACACGCAGTGCTCCGTGTGGAACGTCGAGATGTGGTGGTGCACAGTCACCGCGAAACGCTCGGCCGGCAGGTGCTCCAACATGGCCCCCAACTGCACCGCGTCCAAATCATGCGCGAACGTGAGCGTGTCCAACCCCAGCCCCAACAGATGCAGCGCCGTCACGGAGTTGGTCACGTTGAGCGAGAAATCCCCATGCAGCGCCGGCCGTGACTCCCCCGGCGCAAAGGGCCGCTCCAGGAAGTGCATCATCGCGCCCCAGTGCCGCGCCAGCACCGCATCCGGCTTCAGCTTCGCGATGCGCGCGTCGTAGCCCTCCTCGCCGGGCTTCTGCACCCGCACCGTCGCAATCGTCACGCGCAGCCCCGCCGCCCGCGCCCGCTCCACTGCCCGCTGGAGCCCCACCAACTCCATCCAATCCAGCTCCACCTCCGGCAGCCCCGCCGCAATCACCGCCTCGAGCTGCTCGTCCGTCCGACACAGCGGCAACAGCAACGCACTGTCAGCCACCGGTGACGCGACCACGCGCTCGCGCTGCGAGGCCCGCACCTCCTCCAGCACCGCCGTCTCCCGCACCGTGCGCGCCGGTCCCCGAGACACCGCCTCCGTCAGCTCCGCCACCAGCGAGCGACGCAGCGCCTTCAGCTCCGACACCGGCAGATGCAGCCCCGCACCCAGCGCCGTCGTGTCCAGCTCCGTCAGGTGGAACGAAGTGCCACCCAGCGCCGCCAGCTTGTCCTTGAGCAGCGCCGCGTCCATCCCACCCCCGCGAGACTGCGCGAGCGGCACCGTGCTCGACGCCGTGGCCACGTGGCCTCCTCGCGCCGTGCCCGTCACCACCAGCGGTCCTCCCGCCGTCCCCGACACCGTCAGCGCCAGCGGGACACGGCCCTCGGGCTCACCCTGCGCCAGCAGCTCCTCCGTGTGCTTCGCCAGGGAAGGATCACTCGTCACCCAGACGCGCTGCCCGCGCGCCACTCGCGCCATGTCCGGCCCGGGATTGCCGAAGCCCAGCACCCAGCCGTGACTCGTGCGCTCGACGCGGAACAGCGGCCCGCCCGCCTCGTGCTTGTCCTCCGGGTGCCCGTCGTCGAACACGACGCCCATGCCCGGACGAGGGGACAACTCCGCGGCCACCGGCGCATCGCCCTCCAGCGGCGAAGACACCTTGCCCTGCGGCGCCTCCGACTTCGTCCGCGCGTCGTCCTGCCCCAGCCCGCCCGTCCACGGACGTCCCTCCGGGTCCTCCGCCACGAGCACGTCGCGGCCCTGCACCGCCTCCACCACGCCCAGGTACGCGCCTCGGTGTTTGGGGAAGCGCCCCTCCACCAACGTTTGGTGGTCCGAGCCCGCGAAGAAGCCGTGCGAGAAGCCCCGGCTGTACGACAGCGTCATGTCAGCCAGGTCCTTGCGCAGCGCACCCGTGTCCGCCTTGCCCGCCGACACACCGTCCACCCAGCGTCGATAGCCCTGCACCGCCGTGGCCACGTACTGCGGCCCCTTCTGCCGGCCTTCAATCTTCAGCGAGTGCACGCCAATCTCAATCAGCTTCGGCACCGCCATGACACCGGCCAGGTCCTTGGGGCTGAGCAGGTAGCGCACGTCGCCCAGGTCCTTTGTCTGTCCATCCACCACCAGGTCATACGGCAGCCGACAGGACTGCGCGCACTGCCCCCGGTTCGCCGAGCGCCCACCCCACGCCTCACTCGTAAGGCACTGGCCGCTCCAGGACATGCAGAGCGCGCCGTGGATGAACACCTCCAGCTCGATGTCTGTCTCCGCCGCCAGCCGTCCAATCTCCGCCACCGACAGCTCACGCGGCACGACGATGCGCGTGGCACCCAGGCCGCGAGCGAAACGCGCACCCTCCGCGCTCGAAATCGTCATCTGCGTGGAGGCATGGACCTCCATCTGGGGACACACCGCGCGAGCCACCAGCGCGATGGCGGGGTCCTGGACGATGAGCGCATCCACGCCCGCCGCGGCCACTCGCCGCAGGATGTCCTCCACCACCGGCAGCTCCGGCTCGAACACCAGCGTGTTCATCGTCAGGAACGCGCGCGCGCCCGCGCGGTGCACCAGCGCCAGCGTCTCCGACAGGGTGGCGAGCGAGAAGTTCTCCGCCCGGGCCCTCGCGTTGAAGCCCTCGTCCAGCCCGAAATAGATGGCGTCCGCGCCACTGGCCAGCGCGGCCTTCATCGAGTCGAGGTCTCCAGCGGGGGCGAGGATTTCAGGACGACGGCGCATGTCCGCCCTCTACCACAGCGAGGCTGCCATCGCGCCCGTCCTCACGCGCCCGTGGACGCAGTGCGGCAGGTTCTGGTCAAGTCGCCGCCCGGTTGCTTCCACAGGAGACGAGTCATGGCTGAAGGCGTGTTCAAGGACGGGCTGCTGGCGGGCAAGGTGGCGTTCATCTCGGGCGGCAGCAGCGGCATCAACCTCGGCATCGCCGAGGCGTTCGTGAAGGCGGGGGCCAAGGTGGCCATCAACGGTCGCAATGTGGAGAAATTGGAGGGCGCGGTGAAGGGCCTCCAGGCCCACGGCACCGCCATGGGGGTGGCCGCGGACGTGCGCGACTACGCCTCCGTGGAGAAGGCGCTCCAGACGGTGCGCGACGCGTACGGTGAGATGGACATCCTCATCTGTGGCGCCGCCGGCAACTTCCCCGCACCGGCCCTGGGCATGTCCTCCAACGGCTTCAAGGCCGTCATGGACATCGACGTGCTGGGCACCTTCAACCTCTGTCGCGCCGGCTTCGAACACCTGCGCAAGCCCGGCGCCAGCATCATCAACATCTCCGCGCCCCAGGCGTACCTGCCCATGGCCATGCAGGCCCATGTGTGCGCCGCAAAGGCCGGCGTGGACATGCTCACCCGCGTGCTGGCGCTCGAGTGGGGCGGCGCCGGCGTGCGCGTCAACGCGATTACCCCCGGCCCCATCGAGGACACCGAGGGCATGCGCCGCCTGGCCCCCAGCGAGGAGGGCCACCAGAAGCTCGCCCAGGCCCTGCCGCTCCAGCGCTTCGGCACCAAGGCGGACATCTCGCGGCTGGCCCTCTTCCTGTCCTCGGAGGCCGCGTCCTACATCACCGGCTCCATCATGGTCTGCGATGGCGGCCAGTCCCTGTTGGGCGGCGCCGCGCTCATGGCGGCCATCGGGATGTAGCCCGACACAGAGGGGGATGGGGTGCTCACGACCTCCTCTGTGAAATTTGTTGTAATTGCAAACTTGTGGCCTGGGTCTACGTGGCGGGTGGCGATGTCTGGTACAAGGCATTGCAACCCGCGAGTGGAGTCTTCCCTGGGGGGGACAGCTCGCATCCCGGAGATCCGCATGTCCGTACGCCTTGCCCCGTCAGCCCGACTCCTCGGGCTGGCCGCGCTGTGTCTTGGCCTGTTCGTTGGCTGTGGTGATGACCCGGATCCGCAGCCCCTGCCCACGCCCTCGACGTTGCCGGACGCCACCGCATCCACGGTGGTCCTGACGCCGGCGAGGGACGTGCTGGCGGACGGCGCGGACCAGGGCACGGTCACTGTCACAGTGAGGAGCAAGAACGGCACCGCGCTCGCGGGGCGCACGGTGACGGTGGCGGTGGAGGGCGACGGCAACCTGGTGTTGCAGCCGGGACAGACGAACAGCCAGGGCGTCGCCGTGGCGACCGTGGTGACGGCCCACGCGGGGACCAAGCGGGTGACGGTCTCCGTCGCGGCCGAAGGGGGCGCGGTGGTGTTGGCCTCCCGGCCCTCGTTCAACTTCGTCGCGCTGGTGGCCACGCGGCTGGAGTTCATCCCCGCGCCGGTGGAGGCCACGGCGGGCGCGCCCATCACCGGCCTGAACGTGCGCTTCCGCGACGCTCAAGGTCGCCCCGTCCTGGGCGCGACGGCGGCGGTGACGTTGTCCCTGGCGGCGAACCCAGGGGATGTCGCGCTGGAGGGCACGCTCACGGTGACGCCGGTGGGTGGCACGGCGAGCTTCACGGACGTGGTGCTGAAGAAGGCCGGCGCGAACTTCCAGCTCAAGGCGTCGGCGGCGGGGATGGAAGATGCGACGAGCGCCGAGTTCTCCGTGGCTCCGGCCGCGGCGGCTTCGCTGGACATCGACGGGTTGGAGTCCACCGCCGTCGCGGGCGCGGCGCGCTCGGCGCAGGTGACGGTGCGTGACGCCTTCGACAACGTGGCCACGAACTACACCGGCACGCTGTCCGTGAGCTCCACGGATGCCACGGCCTCGCTGCCCGGGCCCCATGCCTTCACCCAGACGGATGCGGGGCGCTTCACCTTCACGGGGGTTGTCCTCAAGCGCGCGGGCAGCCATCAGGTCACTCTTCAGGATGTGAGTGTCGCCGCGCTGCGCGCCCAGCAGGACGTGGGCGTGGTGGCGGGGGAGGCGTCGGCGCTGGTGTTCACCCAGGTGCCCGCGTCGGCCTCGACGAGCGCAGTGTTGTCTCCCGTGGAGGTGTCCCTGCGGGATGCCTTTGGAAACCTCTCGGCGGTGGGGGCTCCTCCCGTGGCGGTGTCGCTGGTGGAAACAGGCGACCTCTCCGGGGTTCAGGAGGTCGCGCCAGTGGAGGGCGTGGCTCGCTTCACCGGGCTGCGGGTGAGCACGGAGGGCAGCTATCACCTCCGGGCGAGCGCGACGGGACTGACGGAGGCGAGCAGCACCGCCATCTCGGTCGTCGATGACGTGCCGCCCGCTCGGCCCGTGCTCTCGCTGGGGACGCTCGGCACGGAGTCGGCGACGGTGACGTGGGTGGCCGTGGGTGATGACGGCAGCGTGGGCCGGGCGACGTCGCAGACGTTGCGCTACTCGCTGTCCCCCATCCTCACCGACGCGGAGTTCGACGCGGCGACGCCGGTGGGGGGCGTGAATGCTCCCGCCGAGCCAGGCACCGCCGAGTCCGCGCAGGTCACCGACCTGGTCGCGAACCAGACGTACCATGTCGCGCTGCGGGTGACGGACAACCGCGGCAACTCCGCGCTCTCCAACAGCCTGTCCTTCCAGACGCTGAACGCCGAGGTGACGCAGCTGGCCTTCACCACGCAGCCGGTGAATGGGACCGCGGGCGTGTCGCTTGCGGGCGTGCGAGTCTCCCTCCAGAACGCGCAGGGCGAGGTCGTCACCACGGCCAGCCTGCCGGTGACGCTGTCGTTGGTGGGGGGCTCGGGCTTCGAGCCGAAGCAGGTCTCCGCCGCCTCTGGCGTGGCCCTCTTCTCCGACCTGCGCATCGACCGCGCGGGCACCTATCGCTTCTCCGCCAGCGCCAACGGGCTGACGGTGCAGAGCGATGAGTTCGTCATCGAGGCGGGAGCGGCGTCCCGACTGGCGCTCACGGGGCTCGTGGCGCCCGTCATCGCCGGCCAGTCACAGAGCGTGGAGGTGACGGCGTTCGACGGCTTCGACAACGTGGCCAAGGGCTACTCGGGCACCGTGCGCTTCACGTCCACGGACCCGGAGGCGGAGCTGCCCGGCGACTACACCTTCACCGCGCAGGACCAGGGACGCCACGTCTTCTCCGACGTCGTGCTGGCCAACATGGGCCTCCGCCGGGTGACGGCGACCGACACCGCCAACGCGCAGCTCACGGCCTTCATGGAGGTGGAGGTGACGAACGACGCCGCCCACCACCTGGACCTGGAGGGGCTGCCGACGCAGGCGGCGGCGGGTGGCAGTCACACGCTGACCCTCAGCGTGAGGGACCGCTTTGGCAACCTCGTCACGGGCTACACCGGCGAGGTGGACTTCGCCTCGGACGACCCTCGCGCCACGCTGCCTCCCGAGCACGTGTTCACCGCCGGGGATGCGGGCCGCTTCACGTTCAGCGTGACGCTGGAGAGCGCCGGCGAGCGCTCCATCACCGTGGCGGAAGTGGGCGGGGCACTGTCCATCACCCGGAGCACGCAGGTGTCCCCGGGGAACGCGGAGTCGCTGTCGCTGGTGCTGTCGACGGCGTCTCCGGCCGCCGGTCAGTCGGTGAGCGCGACGGTGACGCTGGTGGATGCGTATGGCAATCAGGCCGCCGGCTATCGAGGCACGGTGGCGCTGAGCGTGGCGCAGGACCCCGGGGCCACGGTTCCGGGGCCGTACACCTTCACCGAGACGGATGCGGGCCGGCACGTCTTCAGCGTGACGTTCGCCCAGGCGCAGGCGACCACGCTGTCCGCCGTGGACACCCAGCAGGCGACGTTGTCCGCCTCCGAGGCCGTGACGGTGAGCGCCGGCGTGGCCACCGCGCTGCGCGTGTCGGCGGTGACAGAGTCCCTGACGGCCGGTGTCGCCCATGTGTTCTCCGTCAGCGCGAGGGACCGCTTCGACAACCTGTCCCGCGACTACGTGGGCACGGTGCAGCCGTCGGCGACGGATGCCAACGCGGGGCCGCTCACCGCCCACACGTTCACCGCGGCGGACCAGGGGGAGCATGGCTTCACCATTGCCCTGCGCACCGCGGGCACGCAGACCGTCACCTTCACGGACGCCGCGCTCGCGGTGTCGGCGGCGCGCGAGGTGACGGTGGACGCCGCTGCCCCGGCGCGGCTGGGCTTCGTGTCCGCACCGGGCTCGGCTTCGGTGCGCCAGGTGCTCGCCGCGGTGAGCGTGGCCGTACAGGACGAGTTCGGCAACACCTCGTCCAGTGGTGCCCCGGTGGTGACGCTCTCGCTCTCGGGCGGCGGTGTGCTCGACGGTGACGTCACCGCCACGGCCGTCGCGGGCGTGGCGCGCTTCACCACGCTCTCGGTGGCCCAGGAGGGGGACTACACGCTGACCGCCTCCGTGTCCGACGCGAGCCTGCCGGCCGCCTCCAGGGCGCTGTCCATCATCGACGACCAGGTGCCCTCGCCGGTGGCCACGCTCGAGGCGAGCGTGGTGGGCGCTGACTCTGTGAGGCTGCGCTGGGTCGCCACGGGCGACGACGGCCAGCTGGGCCAGGCCTCGTCCTACCAGCTGCGCTACGGCCTGGCGCCGCTGAACGAGACGAACTTCGAGGTGGCCGTGGTGGTGCCCACGGGCACGCCGGGCCTGCCTGGAGCGCAGGAGGAGGCGACCGTCGCGGGCCTCGCGGTGGGCCGCACGTACTACTTCGCGGTGCGCGTGGTGGACGGCGCGGGGAACTCCAGCCCGCTGACGACCACCTCCCTGGACCTGCCCAGCGCGTGTGGCAGCCAGGTGTGCGCGCCCCGTGCGCCCGAGTGCTCCGAGTCGGGCGTGGAGGTGGTGACGTATGAGGCCACCTGCGAGATTCTGGCCGGTGAGCCGACGTGCGTTTACGTGCCCACCGCGTCAGCGTGCACCGGTGTGGATGCCGTCTGCTACCAGGCGGCGTGCACCACGGCGGCGGCGCCCGGAGAGCGCACGCTCATCATCACCGAGGTCATGGCCTCCCCGAGCACTGGCACGACGGAGTACATCGAAGTGACGAGCACGTCCGACGCGCTGCTCAACATCAACGGCCTCTCGCTCATCTCCTCGGCCACGACCACCGTCTCGGTGGACAAGGGCCCGGGCGCGGCCGTGGTGCTGCCGGCGCGCGGCATCCTGGTGCTGGCGAGCAACCCGGACCTCGCCACCAACGGTGGCGTGGACGCGGACTACGGCTATGGGAACGCCCTGGAGCTGGAGAGCACGGGCCAGCTGTCCCTGCGCGTCAATGGCGTGGTGATGGACGACCTCACCTACGACGAGGAGTTCCCGCTGGTGGCGGGCCGCTCCCTGAGCCTGTCCTCGGAGCTGGTGGGCAGCACCGCGAGCCGCTACTCCTGGTTCTGGTGCGCGTCCAACGACGAGCTGTCGGGCGGAGACCGGGGCACGCCGGGCCTGCCCAACGAGACGTGCGGCGTGGACATCCAGCCGCCCGTGGAGTTCTGCGCCATCGAGTCCCCCAAGTCGTTCCCGGCGGTCATCGCGCGCGGCTCCTCCCATGAGGTCACCAGCCGCGTCTACGAGCCGCAGGTGACGACGCGCAGCACGGCGGGCAATGACCACTTCCCGTACCTCGTCTCGGAGCTGGGCTACGGCACGGACGCCAACGCCCCGGAGTCCTGGACGTGGGTGCCCGCGACGCCGAACCCCAGCTACGGCGCGCTCGGCGGCAACGACGACGAGATGTTGGCCACCCTCCAGATTCCCACGAACGGGAGCTTCCTCTACGGCTTCCGCTACCGCTTCACGCGCGGCCCGGCGGGCGCTGACGCGTGGGTCTACTGCGACCAGAACGGCGTCGTCGCGCCTGGGGTGCCGGCGATCTACGGCACCGTAACGGTGGACGAGGTCATCCCGGTGGCGGACCACGTGGTCATCAGCGAGGTCAGCGGACGTGGCGCGACGTCCCAGACGGACGAGTTCGTTGAGCTGCACAACCCGACGAACCAGGACGTGGACCTGAGCGGCTGGATGCTGCAGTACAAGTCGGCGGCCGGCTCCACGTACACGGGCACTTTCGTGATTCCCGCGGGCAAGGTCATCCCGGCGCATGGCTACTTCCTGCTCGCGCACACGGGCTACACCGGAACCGGAGCGCTGGCTGCGGATGCGACGTGGTCCGGCTTCGACCTGTCGGCCTCCACGACGGCGGGCGGCCATGTCCGAATCGGCCGGAATTTGACGACGCCCTCGCCCATCGAGGTGGACAAGCTGGGGTGGGGGACGGCGAACTCGCCGGAGGGCTCCGCGGCCGGTCCGTTCCACCCGGCGGCGGGCGGCAGCATCGAGCGCAAGGCGCTGCCCACGTCGACGCAGGCCACCATGGCGGAGGGCGGCTCCGACGCGAGCCGGGGCAACGGTTCCGATTTGAACAACAACAGCGCGGACTTCGTGGTTCGCACCGGCCGCCAGCCGCAGAACTCCCTGAGCGGGACCGAGCGGCCGTAGTCCGCGGGACATCCTGAGCGGTACGGGAGGCCGTCCTGGCTGTACGCCGGGGCGGCCTCCCTGTCTTCCGAGGCTCAGGCGCGGCGGGCCCACTGTCGGCCAGAGTGCCGTCCGGCCATCAAAGGCTGCTGCCCGGAGGCGGCGGGCGGATTACCTTTGCGGCGCACACTTCCCGTCAGCAGCACGCCCAGGAGAGCAGCCCGTGCCTGAAACGCCTGTCCCCGACGCCGTCCGCCTCATCACCTGTCCGCCCGCCGAGTTCCGACGCTCCGGTGAAGCCGCCATGGAGGCCACCCGCGCCGGAATCGCCCGCCTCAAGGCGCTTCGCGCCCCCTTCGACGTGGTCCAGGTGCTGGAGCTGTACGACGAGGCCATGGCCTCGCTGGACGATGCGGGGGCCCGCGCGAGCGTCGCGCGGCACTCCCACCCGGAGGCCGCCATGCGCGAGGCCGCCGAGGCCGCCGAGCAGGAGCTGGAGACGCTCGCCACCGACATCCGCATGGACCGGGGCGTCTACGACGTGCTCGCCTCGTTGGACCTCTCCGGCCAGGACGCGCAGACGCGCAAATGGATGGAGAAGGTGCTGCGCGACTTCCGCCGCTCCGGCGTGGACCGCGATGACGCCACCCGCGCGCGGGTGAAGGCGCTCAACGATGAGCTGGTCCGCATTGGCCAGGAGTTCAGCCGCAACATGCTCCAGGACACGCGCGCGGTGTCCCTGCCGCCCTCCGCGCTGGACGGGCTGCCTGACGACTACGTCCGGGCCCATCCCCCGGGCGCGGACGGTCAGGTGAGCATCACCACCGACTATCCGGACATCATCCCCTTCATGACGTACTCGCGCGACGCGAAGGCGCGCGAGCAGATGTGGCGGGCCTTCCGCATGCGGGGCCACCCCAGCAACACGGACGTGCTGGAGCGCATGGTGGCGCGCCGTCACGAGCTGGCCACGCTGCTGGGCTACCGCAACTGGGCGGCCTTCGCGACGGAGGACAAGATGATTCGCGACGAGCAGGCCGCCGCGGACTTCATCGCGAAGATTTCCGACGCGTCCGGCGCGCGCATGCAGCGCGACTACGCCCTGCTCCTGGAGCGCAAGCGCCGGGACGTGCCGGGTGCCGCGCGCGTGGACCCGTGGGACCAGGCGTACCTGGAGGACCGCATCAAGGCGGAGCAGTACGCCTTCGACTCGCAGGCGGTGCGCCCGTACTTCGAATACACGCGCGTGAAGCAGGGCATGCTGGATTTGACGGCGCGGATGTTCGGCGTGACGTACCGGCGCATCCAGGACGCCACGGTGTGGCACCCGGACGTGGAGGCCTACGACGTGCTGGAGGGCGGCACGGTGAAGGGCCGCTTCTACCTGGACATGCACCCGCGCGCGGACAAGTACAAGCACGCCGCGCAGTTCACCCTCACCAGTGGCAAGTCCGACCGCCGGCTGCCCGAGGGCGTGCTGATGTGCAACTTCCCCAAGCCCGGCACGGAGCCCGCGCTGCTCCAGCATGACGACGTGGAGACGTTCCTCCACGAGTTCGGCCACCTGCTGCACCACATCTTCGGCGGCCACACGCGCTGGGCGGGCGTGTCCGGCGTGCGCACGGAGTGGGACTTCGTGGAGGCGCCGTCGCAGATGCTGGAGGAGTGGGCGCGCGACACGGCGAGCCTCCAGACGTTCGCGAAGCACTACCAGACGGGCGAGCCGCTGCCGGCGGAGATGGTGACGCGGATGCGCAGCGCGGAGGAGTTCGGCAAGGGCCTGTGGGTGCGCCAGCAGATGTTCTACGCGGCGCTCAGCCTGGAAATCTACCGGAGGGACCCGGCGGGCCTGGACGCCACCGCGCTGGTGAGGGAACTCCAGGGCACGTACACGCCGTTCCCCTACGTGGAGGGCACGTACTTCCACCTGTCCTTTGGGCACCTGGAGGGGTACTCGTCCAACTACTACACGTATATGTGGTCGCTGGTCATCGCCAAGGACCTCTTCACCGTGTTCCAGAAGCAGGGGATGTTGTCCCCCGAGCCCGCGCAGGCGTACCGGCGCGCGGTGCTGGAGCCGGGCGGTTCGGACGACGCGGCCAGGCTGGTGCATGCCTTCCTGGGTCGCGACTACGACTTCCACGCGTACGAGGCCTGGCTGAACAAGGCGGCGTGAGCGTCAGGGCGTGAAGGGGGGCGCCATTCCGGGCGCCCCCGCTGGGCCTACACTTCGATAT
The DNA here is from genome assembly GCF_013336715.1 of Myxococcus sp. CA056. Classification (NCBI taxonomy): domain Bacteria; kingdom Pseudomonadati; phylum Myxococcota; class Myxococcia; order Myxococcales; family Myxococcaceae; genus Myxococcus; species Myxococcus sp. CA056. Next base: position 967,921 of record NZ_JABUMT010000003.1, on the reverse strand, counting down.
TGATTTGCAGAATCAAGTAGTGCGTGTCCGTGCACGGACTGGTATGTGAGGCGGCGTCGGCCCGCGACCTGGGTCTTTCCGTTCCGCGGGCACTGGCTGGATGAAACCGTGAGCACACCTGACAGGCGTCCCTTTCCCCTCTTCGCGATTCTCGGTGTCGTCGCCGTGGTGGCCGCCGTAGCGATCGCCGTGAAGCTCCAGGGCGGCTCCTCCTCGGAGTCCGCGCCCGCGCCGGTGGCCCAGGCCCCCGCGGTGCTGGAAGCACAAGGCCGGACCTTCAAGCACGGCCAGGGGACCACCGTCGTCCCGCTGAATCCCCAGCGTGTCGTGGTCTTCGACCTGGTCGCCCTGGACATCCTGCAGGCGCTGGAAGTGGGCGTGCTCGGCGTCGCGGGTGACCAGTTCCCCCACCATCTGGCGCCGTTCGCCGACGCGAAGTACCTGCGCATGGGGACGCTGTTCGAGCCCGACTACGAGGCCATCCACGCCGCGAAGCCGGACCTCATCATCACCGGGGGACGCTCCAGCGCGAAGTACGCGAGCCTGTCGAAAATCGCCCCCACCGTCGACCTGCCGATGGGCGGTGTGAATTACATCGACACGGTGGTGGCCAACACGGAGCTGCTGGCGAGCATCTTCGGCAAGGAAGAGAAGGCCCGTGCGCTGGTGGCCCAGCTGCGGGAGTCCATCGCGAAGCTGAAGGAGACGACGGCGGGCCGAGGCAAGGGGCTGGTGGTGCTCGTCACCGGGGGCCGCATCAGCGCCTATGGTCCGGGTTCGCGCTTCGGCGTCATCCACGGTGACTTCGGCGTGCCGGTGGCCGCCGAGGGGCTCAGCGCGTCGCTGCACGGTGAGGTCATCGGCTCGGAGTTCATCCGGGAGAAGAACCCCGACTGGCTCTTCGTGATTGACCGTGACGCGGGCATGGGCCAGCAGGGTGGGGCCCAGAAGGTGCTCGACAACGAGCTGGTCCAGCAGACCACGGCCTGGAAGTCGGGGCAGGTCGTCTACCTGGACCCCCTGACGACCTATCTCATTGGCGGTGGCATCCAGGCGGTGAATGCCCTGCGGAGCCAGATTGCGGACGCCTACTCCGCGCGGGCCCAGTAGGCTGCCCGGGTCGTGAAACGCTTCATCGCCGCCGCCGCCGTCATTGCCCTGCTGGCCCTGGTCAGCCTGTTCATTGGCGTCAGCAACGTGTCGTGGGACTCGCTCTTCTCGCCGAGCTCCGACGAGCGCGCCCTCCAGGTGTTGGTCATCAGCCGCATCCCCCGGCTCCTGGCCGTCATGCTGGTGGGGACGTCGCTGGGGGTGGCGGGGCTGTTGATGCAGATGCTCGCGCGCAATCGCTTCGTGGAGCCCGCGACGGCGGGGTCGGCGGAGTCCGCGAGCCTGGGAGTGCTGGCCGCCACGGCCCTGGCCCCTCAGCTTCCCGTACTCGGGAAGATGCTCGTCGCGGCTTGCTTCGCCCTGGCGGGGACGGCGCTCTTCCTGCTCATCCTGCGCCGCATCCCCATGCGCTCGGTGCTCATCGTGCCGCTGGTGGGCCTGGTGCTGGGCAGCGTCTTCGATTCGGTGACGACCTTCTTCGCCTACCGGTTCGATCTGCTCCAGTCGGTCAACGCGTGGAAGACGGGCGACTTCTCCACCGTCTTGCGCGGTCGCTACGAGCTGCTCTGGGTGACGCTGGTCCTCACGCTGTGCGCCTATGTGGCGGCGGACCGCTTCACTGTCGTGGGCATGGGGGAGTCCTTCACCACCAACCTGGGACTGCGCTACTCGCGCATCGTCGCGCTGGGGCTCGTCATCGTCTCCCTGGTCACCGCGATGGTGGTGGTCACCGTGGGAATGATTCCCTTCCTGGGGCTGCTGGTGCCGAACGTCGTCAGCCTGTTCATGGGAGACAACGCTCGAAAGTCCATTCCCTGGGTGGCGGTGGGGGGCGCGGGCTTCGTCCTGCTCTGCGACATCATCGGCCGCGTGGTGCGCTTCCCGTACGAGATTCCGGGGGCGACCATCGCCGGAGTCATTGGCAGCGGGCTCTTCCTCTTCCTCCTGCTGAGGAGGGACGCCCGTGTCGGCTGACGGCCTCGTGGTGGTGAGGCGGCCCGAGCGCACCCTGTTCATCCTCGGGTGCGTGGCGATGGCCTGCGCGGCCCTGTTCATGCTCATCGACGTGGGCGGGCAGTGGGACTTCGTCCTGCCGTTCCGGGGGCGGAAGCTGGCGACGGCGCTCCTGGTGGGCTACGCCATCGCGGTCTCCACGGTGCTCTTCCAGACGGTGACGGGCAACCGCGTGCTCACGCCCGCGATTCTTGGGTTCGACAACCTCTACGTGCTCATCCAGACGTGCCTGCTCTTCTTCCTGGGCTCTGGCACGGTGGCGAGCCTGGACCCCCGGCTCCTGTTCGGCGTGGAGGTCCTCATCATGGTGGCCTTCTCGGGGCTGCTGTACTGGGGGATGTTCGGCGGGGCCCGGCGCAGCCTGCACCTGGTGCTCCTGACGGGCGTGGTGCTGGGGGTGTTGTTCCGGAGCCTGTCGTCCTTCCTCCAGCGCCTCATCGACCCCAACGAGTTCATCTTCCTCCAGGACCGCTTCTTCGCGAGCTTCAACAACCCGGACCAGGAGCTGCTCGTCGTCTCGTTCCTCCTGACGTTGGGCGTGTCCATCCTGGGATTCCGGATGCTGCGCACCTTCGATGTCCTGGTGCTGGGGAAGGAGACGGCCATCAACCTGGGTGTGGACTACCAGCGGACGGTGGCGCTCACCCTGGTGCTGGTGGCCATCCTCGTCTCCGTGTCGAGCGCGCTGGTGGGGCCGGTGACGTTCTTCGGCCTGCTGGTCTCCAATCTGGCGCATGCGCTGGTGCGCACGTACAAGCACGCGCTCATCCTGCCCGCCGCCGCGCTGGTCGCCGCGGTGGCGCTGGTCGCCGGACAGGTCGTCCTGGAGCAGGTCTTCGCCTTCGACACCAACCCGCGCGTCATCATCGAGTTCGTGGGCGGGCTGGTGTTCATCACGATGCTCATGAGGAAGTCCCCGAGATGATCGAGGCGAAGAACGTCACGAAGCGCTACGGCCCTACGCTCGTCGTGGACGACGTCTCCCTGCGTTTTCCCGTCGGTGGCATCACCTCCATCATCGGCCCCAATGGCGCGGGCAAGTCGACGCTGCTGTCGATGATTTCCCGCGTGTTGCCCATGTCCTCCGGCAACGTGCTGGTGGATGGGCTGGACGTCGTCACCACGCCGGGAGACGAACTCGCCCGGCGGCTGGCCATCTTGCGTCAGGACAACCACCTCACCTCACGACTGACGGTGCGCGAGCTGGTGACGTTCGGCCGCTATCCCCACTCGAAGGGGCGGCCCACGGTGAAGGACCAGGAGCACGTCGAGCGCGCGATTCAGCACATGGGCCTGGAGGCGCTCTCGGCGCGGTTCCTGGACGAGCTGTCGGGCGGCCAGCGTCAGCGGGCCTTCGTGGCCATGGTGCTCTGCCAGGACACGGACTACGTCCTCCTGGACGAGCCGCTCAACGGCCTGGACTTGAAGCACGCGGTGTCGATGATGAAGCAGCTGCGGACGGCCGCCAACACGCTGGGCAAGAGCTTCGTGCTGGTGCTGCACGACCTCAACTTCGCGTCCTGCTACTCCGACCACCTCATCGCGATGCGGGACGGCAAGGTCGCGTTCCAGGGGCGCTCGGAAGACATCATGCGGCCGGACGTGCTGCGGGCTGTCTATGATTTGGAGATCGCCATCCAGCAAATCAATGGCGACTGGATTGCCACGCATTACCGCTGACGTCGCGCGGCTTATTGCCTCGCGGGCTCATGATGAAAGGATGATGGAGGCATGCGGTCGGCATGACTCCGCGCGAGCGTGGATGGGAGAGCCTCCGGTGACTCGAGAGGAGAGCGACCCGTGCATGAGTCCGATTTCGAGAGGGGTTTCAGGAACGCCCCTCGGTTGATGGCGCTGGTGTTGGCGGCGCTGTTCATTCCGGGGCCTCGCGCCCAGGCCTACCCCATTCCCCCGGAGACGCTCTGGGGACTGACCGAGGAGGCCGAGTGGGTGGTGTGGGCGGACGTCGAGGAGGCATGGCCGTTGCCGAAGGATGAACGCGAGCGCGCTCAAAAGGAGGACTGGGAATCGGGCCATGTCGCGCGCCTGCGCGTCCGCGAGGCGTGGAAGGGGAATGCCCGTCAGGGCGAACAGCTTGAGGTGCATTGGATTGAACTGGCGTGTCCGGCACCCGCTCGCTTCGAGAAAGGGCTCGCGGTGGTGGCGTTCCTGACGCACAGGGCCGGCAAGTGGCGCGCCGTGGCGAAGTCGTACGGGACGCGCTATCCGGCGAGCAATGATGACCTGGAGGCCTATCGCCGCGCGGTGACGCTCGCGAGGAACGCGCACGAGAAGTGGACGCAGGAGCGCATCGTGGGGCGGAGCGGGAATCTGGAGGCGGCGCGGGTGGACTGGCAGGTGCGCGTGTCCGCGCATCCCGCGACGCGCTGGGATGGGTTGTACGGGCTGGTGCCGGAGGGGGACTCGGCCCGCGCGTTCTACGATGGACGCGTCAGGACTCCCGTGGTGTTGACCGGCGCGCAGCGCGAGCAACTGGCGCGGGGGTTCGTCGAGCGCCCTCCGCTGGACCGGGCCCTTCCCATGATGCTCAAGGCCCTGCGGGGGCATGCGGACAAGGAGGTGGACCTGAGGGCCGCACGCGCGCTCGAGACAGCGCTCACCCTGGACGGACCCCCGGGCTGGGTACCCCGTGCCTTCAGCCTGCTCCGTGAGCGCTTTGGAGAGAAGCTCCCGCCGCGAAGGGCGCCGACCCAGGAGGAACTCATGACCCGGATGCTTCTCGATGGGCTTTCGGGGCCCAGCCACGAGGAGCTGGAGGGGTTCATTGAGGAGTGGACGCGCTTCAAGCAGCGCCATCAGTTGACCCCGGCACTGCTGCCTCTGCCGGTGGAGCCTCCCGTCCCTGGCACAGGGGGCGACTCACCGCTCTGAGGCGTCGTCAGTTGCGTCCCCACTGCCGGGGGCGGGTGAAGCGCAGGAAGCCACCGGCCTCTTCCTGTCCAATCGTCTCCGCCTCACCGCCGAAGTAGCGCGCGCGAAGCTCCACCAGCTTCGCCTCCAGCGCCTCTCCGGACAGCTCCTTCGCGAGCGCCTCCCGCTCCGCCATGTACTTCGCGCCCGCGTCCCAGCGGGCGTCCCGGCTCTGGTCCAACGTGTCCCAGCGCTGGAGGGCCTCGTCGTCCAGGCCCATCTCCTTGCGGACCGAGCGCAGGCTCCTGGCGCGCTCGTCGGCCGGCATGGCGCCCAGGTCCGTCTGCACGGAGGGCAGGTCCAGGAAGCGGTTCATCAGCTCCTGCTGGTGGCGCTCCACGTAGGCCGCGGCCTGCTCACCGTGCACCTCCTGGAGGCGCTCCTTGTAGGTGGACAGCTTCTTCTCCAGGCTCACGCCTTCCTGCGCGCCGAGCGTCCGCAGCGTGTCCGCGATGGCCTGGTTCTTCCGCTCCGACGCCCAGATGCGCTCGGCGTTCTCCTTGCCGAAGAGGCGGTGGCGCGCGTCCCACGTCGCCGCGCGGCGCTCCGTGTCGCCCAGCCCTCTCAAGTACGACTCGCTGTCCCGGACCCACTTCTCGTAGTCCACGCGGTTGCGCAGCATCGCCGCCAGCGTGTCGTAGTGCTCCGGGAAGTTCGCCTTGAGGAAGGCCAAGAGCTCCTGCTCCCAGCGGTCCGGGAAGCGCTCCTGGAAGAAGCGCATCAGCTCCTCCACCATCCGTATCTGGAGATATGGCTCGTGGAGCTTCGCCCCGTACTTCTCTCGCAGCGACGTCGCGAGCGCCTCCAGCTCCGCGTCCACGGCACCGGGCACTGGGGCAGGGGAGGGCATCACGGGTGGCGCGGTGACGGCCGAGGGACGGGCCGTGACAGGGGCCTGCCGCGTGGCCGCGCCGGAAGTGGACGGCGAGGCGAGCGTCGTGGGCGGGACAACCGCCCCGGTGGGCCGGACCAGGCCCCAGCCCAGCACGCCACACGCCACGGCCACCGCGCTCACCAGCAAGACCTTCGTGCGCTGTCGCATGAATCCACTCCCTGGGGCACGGTGAAGAACGCCGGGAGGCCAGATGACGGGCCTCCCGGCGATGGACGACTCAGCGCGGGGTCAGTCGACCTTCGCGATGTAGTCGATGATGGCCGCGTAGAACTCCATCTCGCTGAACGTGTCGGGCCCCAGGCCGATGACGTCCAGGTGGTCCTGGTTGATGACGCTGGACATGGAGGTCGACTGCAGCGCGCTGGGCGCGTTGATGTTGGACACGTAGCCCAGCGCGGAGTCCTGGGCGATGAGGTCCGAGCCCAGGCGCTCCGTGTAGCGCAGCCGGTAGCCCATCTGCTGCGAGTTGATGCCCACCAGGCCGTCGTCATCCTGCTCGGACCGGTTGCCGTCGCCCTTGCCGCCGGCGCCGTCGTTGTCGCAGTCATCGGCGCAAGCGCCGTCGCCGTCGATGTCGAACAGGAACTCACGCACCACGAACAGCGCGGGGTTCACGCTCAGCCCCTGCTGCGCGGTGATGAGCGACGCGTAGTGGGACGCGTAGGACGCGTTGATGGGGTTGGCGATGTTGAAGGCCTTCGCGCCCGTCGTCTTCCCGTCGTTCGCGTCCGCGTCGTTGTAGATGAGCGCCTTCACCGCCGCGTAGCCGTCATTGCCCGGGGCATAGACGACGTCGCCGTAGAAGCGGAACAGCGCGTCCAGCACGCTGGTGATGCCCGGCCCCAGGTCCAGGATGTACTTGGCGACCGGCGAGCCACGGTGCGGCGAGGACACGCTCACCAGCGCCTTCACCACCGTGTAGCCCTTGCGCTCGCGCAGCACGCGCGCGGCCTTGCGCACGTCAATGCCACCCTGCGAGTGGCCCACCAGATTCACGTAGGACGAGCCCGCGGTGGCCATGAAGCCCTCCACGTCATTGGCCAGGTCCAGGCCGCGCACGTCGGAGCTCTGCACCGGCGGCACCGCCGCGGCGAAGGCGCGCTGCCCGCTGTTCAGGCCGCTGTTGCACGACGTCTCGAACAGCTCGTTGCACGGGTCACCCACGAAGGTGCCGTAGTCGTCACCCCAGTAGTCATACCCGAGGATGTCGTCGAAGCCTCCCAAGCCATGCGCGAACACGACGGGGTAGGTGGTCTTCTCCGCGGCGGTGGCCGGACTGACGACGCCCAGGACACCGAGCGTCAGGACTGCAAGGAACAGCGGCTGTTGTTTCATGGGGGACTCCTGGCTTTGGGAGGAACGCCTGCTGCAACCGATGCACGTCGGAACAGAACCCCGGGAGCCGGCCTCACTCAGAGGCACCCTGCGACTCAGCCCAACCCCACGACCGAGCGAATCCCGAAGAACCGGGAGATCAGTGCCTCAGGATTGATTCCAGAGTCAACACGTCGCGCTGCGTTGGCTTCACGCGGCGAGCCGTCTGTTTGCTGGCGCACTGCGTTGTGTGTGATTGCGCGGTGCGCTGTCTCAATGCGTCAATTGTTGCGCGTCGCGTCGCGACTCGCTTCACACGGGCGGATCGCCCCCCGTCGCCGGAGCGGTCAACGGGGGGCGCGGCGCGGCCTTACGGCTCCACGGGCGTCTGCTGGATGCGCCAGATTTCTTCCGCGTACTGCTTGATGGTGCGGTCCGAGGAGAAGATGCCGGCGCGCGCCACGTTGATGATGCACTTGCGCGTCCAGCCCTCGGCGTCCTGGTAGGCGCGGACGACCTCATCCTGCTTCGCCGCGTAGGCCGCGAAGTCCGCCAGCACCAGGTAGCGGTCCTCTTCCAGCAGGCTGTCCACCAGCGGCTTGTAGAGGGCGCGGTCCTCCGGGGAGAAGAAGCCGGTGGAGATGAGGTCCAGCGCCTCGCGCAGCTCCAGGTTCTTCTCGTACTCGTCGCGCGGCCGGTAGCCGGCGCGCTTGCGGGCAATCACTTCATCGGCGGTGAGGCCGAAGAGGAAGAAGTTCTCGTCGCCCACCGCCTCGCGAATCTCCACGTTGGCGCCGTCCAGCGTGCCCAGCGTCAATGCGCCGTTGAGCATCAGCTTCATGTTGCCCGTGCCAGAGGCCTCCATGCCCGCCGTCGAAATCTGCTCGGACACATCCGCCGCCGGGATGATGCGCTCGGCCAGGCTCACCCGGTAGTTGGGGGCGAAGACCACTTGCAGCCCCGTCGTGCCCGCGTCGCTGTTGACCACCTCGGCGATGCCGTTGATGAGCCGGATGGTCAGCTTCGCCAGGTGGTAGCCCGGCGCCGCCTTGGCGCCGAAGAGGAACGCGCGCGGGTGGATGATGGTGCTCGGGTCCCTGCGCGCCCGCATCCACAGCGCGACGATGTGCACCGCGTCGAGCAGCTGCCGCTTGTACTCGTGCAGGCGCTTGATCTGCACGTCGAAGATGGCGTCGGGGTTGAGCCGCACCGAGCGGAGGTCCCGGATGTGCTGGGACAGGTCTTCCTTGTTGGCGCGCTTCACCTCGCGGAACGCCTTGCGGAAGGCCGGGTCCTCCGCGTGCGGCTCCAATTCGCGCAGCTTGTCCAGGTTCGTCGCCCAGCCCTCGCCGATGCGGGAGGTAATCAGCTTGGACAGGCGCGGGTTGCACCACGCCAGCCACCGGCGCGGCGTCACGCCGTTCGTCTTGTTGTTGAAGCGCTCCGGGTACATGGCCGCGAAGTCCGGCAGCACGTCCCGGCGCAGCAGGTCCGTGTGCAGCGCGGCCACGCCGTTGATGCTGTGGCTGCCCACCACCGCCAGGTGGGCCATGCGAATCTTCTTCTCCGGGCCCTCCTCCACCAGGCTCATCCGCCGCTGCTTCTCCTGGTCATAGGGGTAGCGAATCTGCACCTGGCGCAGGAAGCGCTGGTTGATTTCGTAGATGAGCTCCAGGTGACGGGGCAAGAGCCGCTCGAATAGCGTCGCCGGCCACTTCTCCATCGCCTCCGCCAGGAGCGTGTGGTTCGTGTAGCCGAACACCGCCTGCGTAATCGACCAGGCCTCGTCCCAGGGCAGCCGCTTCTCGTCCACCAGCACGCGCATCAGCTCCGCCACGCCGATGGCCGGGTGCGTGTCGTTGAGCTGGATGGCCGCCTTCTTGGGGAAGTCCCTGAAGTCCGTGTGGTTCTTCAGGAAGCGCCGGACGATGTCGGCGATGGAGCACGCGACGAAGAAGTACTGCTGCTTGAGGCGCAGCTCCTTGCCCGCCTGGAACGCGTCGTTCGGATAGAGGACCTTGGAGATGACCTCCGAGTCGTTCTTCTCGACGACGGAGCGCTCGTAGTCGCCCGCGTTGAAGAGCAGCAGGTCGAACTCCTCGGACGCGCGCGCCTGCCACAGCCGCAGGGTGTTGACGGTGTCGTTGTGGTAGCCGGCGATGGGCGTGTCGTAGGGGACGCCCACCACCGTCTTGCCACCCACCCAGCGCGCCACGGGCTTGCCGTCCGGACCCTGGTGGTGCTCCACCCGCCCGAAGAAGCGCACCGGCACCGCCTTCTCCGGCCGGACGATTTCCCACGGGTTGCCGAACTTGAGCCACTCGTCGGCGCGCTCCACCTGGTAGCCGTTGACGATGTCCTGCGTGAAGATGCCGAACTCGTAGCGGATGCCGTACCCCATGCCGGGGTAGCCGAGCGTCGCCAGCGAGTCCAGGAAGCACGCCGCCAGGCGCCCCAGGCCGCCGTTGCCCAGGCCCGCGTCCGGCTCCATCTCCAGGAGGTTGGTGAGGTCCACCCCCACCTCGCGCATGGCCTCGGACGCGGCGTCGTGCATGCCCAGGCTCAACAGGTTGTTTCCCAGCGCCCGACCCAGCAGGTACTCCGCGGACAGGTAGTAGGCGCGTTTGACGTCCTTCTCGTAGTAGGTGCGCGCGGTGCGGACCCAGCGGTCCGCCAGCCTGTCTCGCACCGCGAGGGACAGCGCCATGAAGCGGTCGTGCGCGGTGGACGTCTCGTAGTTCTTCCCACGCGAGTAGCGCACGTGGTCCAGGAACGAGCGGCGCATGGACGTCGCGTCGCTCCCGGTGCGGCCGCTGTCGTCATTCGAGTTCGACGCCGCGGGACGGGACTGCGGGGAAGCGGAGGCGGGAGAGGCCATGTCGCGAGAGGTCTCCATCCGGGTGTGACTTCGGGTGGGAAGGCTGATGCGGGGTGTCAGGGTAGCGCAGCCCTGGCGGACGTCGCATGGGAAAGCGCGGAGCCAGGAAGGGGAGGGATGCTCCCTGGGAAGGACCTGGGACGTCCAGGAGCGAAGCGCGATGCGCGCCCATCCGCCTGCTTTCCCACAGCGCTCGCGTGGAACGGGCGCCCCTGGCAGGCCGGTTTGATGTAGAAATCAACGGTCATGGCCTTCCCGAAGAATGACTTGGACCAGCGGCTCGCGCTGGTGCGGCCCGAAGACACGGTCCGCGGCCTCATCTTCAACGCGGTGCTGACGCTCGCGGAGAAGCAGCTGGGGCCGGACACGGCCGCCCGGCTGCGCGAGCCGCTCTTCAAGCGCTCACCGGTGGACTTCTTCTCCTACTCCGCGGTGGACGCCATCCGGTTGCTGTACGCCACGTCTGACGCGCTCGCGAAGGCGGGGCGCTTCACCTCCCAGGAGGACGCGGTGCGCGCGTGTGGCGCGGCCGCCGTGACGGGCTTCTTCTCCTCCACGGTGGGCCAGACGCTGACGCGGCTGATTGGCAAGGGCGACCCCAAGCGGCTCCTGTCCAACGCGCCCACCGCCTACTCCACGCTGGTGAGCTACGGGCGCCGGGAGTACTCCGTGCTGAGCGAGCGCCACGTGCGCCTGTCCTTCCACGGCGACATGCAGCCGGTGCAGTTCCACGAAGGGGTGCTCCAGGAGGCCCTGAAGGCCATCCAGTGCAAGGGCACCGTCGTGGGCACGCCGCACGGCTACTTCGCGGCGGACTACGACATCGTCTGGGAGTAGTCCGCTGTCGGCCCCGGTGCCGCCTCAGGGCGCCGCGGGGGCCTGTCCGGCGACGGCGGCCACGGAGACGGCCTCCATCTGTCCCGCGAGCTCCTGCGCCTTGGCGAGGAAGTCCGGCAGGAGCGTCTTGGGCAGCGGGTCCGCGCGGGGGAACTGCTGGTTGAGCGGGTTGGTGTAGCCGCCGCCGCGCTTCATGCCGAAGTGCAGGTGCGGTCCGGTGGAGCGGCCGGTGTTGCCCGAATAGGCGATGACCTGCTTCTGGCTGACGCGCGCGCCCACGCGCACGCCCTCACCCACCTTCGACAGGTGCATGTACTGCGTCTCGAAGCCGTTGGCGTGGCGCAGGACGACCATGTTGCCGGCCGCGCCGGCCCAGCCCGCCTGAGTCACCGTGCCGTCCGCCACGGCCCACACGGGCGTGCCGATGGGCGTGCCGTAGTCCACGCCGTTGTGGTTCTTCAGGTACTGGAGCACCGGGTGGAAGCGCGAGCCGAACTTGCTGGTGACGTGCGCGTACTTCAGCGGGCTCTTGAGGAAGGTCTTCTTCGCGCTGGCGCCGTCCTCCTGGAAGTAGTTGGGCTGCCCGTCCGGCAGGACGTAGCGGTAGACCTTCTTGGGGCCGACGAGGCCGCCGACGTACTGGGCGGCGAGCACCTCGCCGTAGCGCAGCACGCGGCCCTTGGAGACGAACTTCTCCACCAGCGCCCGCGCGGTGTCGCCCTTGCGCACGTCCCGGTAGAAGTCGATGTCCCAGGCGAACACGTCCGCCAGCACCATGCCGATGGCCGGGTCCTCGCCCGCGTCCACCGCCGCCTCGTAGAGCGACGTCTGGATTTCGAGCGAGACGACGGACACCTGCTTCTCGACTTCGATGGAGCGCTTGCTGCCCACGTACTTCTCGCCGTCGCGGCGCACCTGCCACTCGTCGACGAGGCTCTGGCGGTAGTCGAAGAAGTCCAGCTCGCCATCGCGCAGGACGATGCGGAACTGGTCTCCCACGCGGGACTTGCGGAAGTCGAACACGCCTTCCAGCGCGGAGATGACCGCGGTCACCTGGGCGTCGGGTAACTGGGCCTCATGCAGCGCGCCCGCCAACGTCTGGCGCGGTTCAATCCGGCGATTCTTGATGTCGTACCGGACGGCGGCCTCGGAAGCGGAGGACACGGTCAGCAGGGCGGCCAGGGCGAAGAGGGGGGCAAGTCGCATGGGGCGGGGAGCGAGTGTAGTGGACACTCGCGCCCCTGCCCAACTGGCGGCTCGGGTTTTTCCCGAGCCTGCCTGCCTGGCTGCTTCGCCGAGTCAGCTCCGGCGCCGGCGCCGGGCCATGAGCAGCAGCACGCCGAGCATTCCGAGAGGCCCCGCGAGCCCCGCGCCGCCCCCGAAGCTGGTGCAGCCCGTGTGTTCACCGGGGCGCTTGGGAGGCTCGGGCACGGGGCCGGCGTCGGTCCCCGCGTCGGAGCCGGCGTCAGTCCCCGCGTCGGAGCCGGCGTCGGTCCCCGCGTCGGAGCCCGCATCAGCGCCGGCGTCCGGTTCAGGGTCGGGGCCGGCGTCCTGGCCCGCGTCCACGACGACGGGGCGTGGCCGGACGGTGACTTTCACCGGGGCGGAGGCGGAGAGCTCCGCGTCACTCACGGTCAGCTCGAACGTCAGGTCCGTGTCCACCTGGACGGTGGGCGCGGTGAAGCCCGGCCGCTCCGGGTCACTCACATCCAGCGTCACGGTGGGGCCCGTGAGCTGCTTCCAGGTGAATGCCAGCGTGTCTCCATTCGGGTCGGTGCTCCCCTCGCCATCGAGCGTCACCGGGTCGCCACTGAAGACGGTCTGGTCCACTCCGACGACGACGCGGGGATGGCAGGTGCCGACGTCCGCGGCGAGCTTCAGGAAGGGCGGCGCGGTGGCGCCCTGGACGGTGATGTTGTCGATTTCCCAGCCGTGGGCCTCGAGCGCCAGGGCCGAGCCCAGGCGGAAGCGCAGCTTCACCGTGCTGCCCTGGAGCCGGGTCCCGAAGTCCAGGGTGACGGTGTTGGTGTTGGGCCAGGCCGCGTTCTCCTTCACGTAGGCGAGTCTGCCCCCCAGGTTGTTGCCGGTCTCCGTGTCGAGGGGGCCGCCATAGTCCAGGCCCGCGGTGACGAGGGTGCTGACGTCCTGCCAGGTCTGACCATTGTTCCGGGTGAACTCGATGACGCCCCCGTTCCAGTAGTCCGTCACGCCGGTGTGCTCGCTGGTGAAGTAGGCGAAGGAGTGGCGATGCTCGAACGACAGGCTGAACCGCCTGCCAGCGGGGATGACCATCTCCGGGGTCTGCAGCGCCGTGTCCGCGAAGTCGAAGGCATCCTGCGCGAACCAGATGCGGTCCCCCGGAGCGCGCGGCGACTCCTGGATGCGCCAGGTCTGGCTTGCTTCACCTTCGAGCACGTCGGGCACCCAGGTGCTCCGGTGGCCCTCGACCCTGTCCGTCACGGACGGGACCAGGTCATAGTCGAGCTGCGCGGTGTGCTGCTGGGTGGAGGACGTCTGGCAGGAGGTGGCGCTGTCGAGGGTGACGTCGTAGCGCGCGATGCTCGCCGAACCCACCGAGAGGGCCAGCTCGACTGGAATCGAAACCGTCCGGGCCGAGAACGGCGCCACGACGTCCACGGTGACGAAGTTCCCCTGGGGGAACAGCAGGGTCGTCGGGCCGTTGGAGACCGTCACTCTCGCGGAGGAGGCGTCGGCGGGGCCGTGGTTCCTGACGGTGACTTCGATTCTGCCCGTCTCCGCGCCATCCAGCACCCCGTCGTGGTTGTCACAGGAGCGCGCGCCTTCTTTCAGCGTGACGCCCTCCAGCCTCAGGTCGGATTGAAGGTGCTGGGCCTCGACGAGCCCGCTGAAGCCCACGGAGTCGCGTGGCGGCGACACCGCGCAGGAGCCGGCGCCGCGGTCCGCGAAGGCCTGGGCCAGCAGCTCCATGTCCTGGAGGTCTTTCGCCGCGGCGGCCATGAGCAGCGCGTCCCGCTGCTCCGTGAAGGTGGCGTCCACCGGCGCCAGCATCATCCCGGTGACCACATAGTCGGCCATGCGTCGCCTGGCCTCGGCGAAGGAGGGGATGCGCGGCGAGTTCCCCCGGCTCTGCGCGACCAGGGCCAGGTAGCCATCGAAGAGCATGCTGGCCCAGACCTCGCCGGCGTTGTGCATCTGGGCGTTCCCAAACGCGTTGGAGCGCACCGGGTGGGTCGCGGGCAGGGCGGTGCCCTGGGTGATGTGCCGGAACCTGAGCGCGTTCTTCGTCGCCAGCCGCGAGTAGGGAATCCGACGGACACCGAAGTAGGAACTCTCCCCCCGGAGCTGGGCCGCGAAGCCGCCCACCGCGAACGTCCCATCCAGGTTGTCATTCTCGCGCAGCATCAGGTGGAGGGCCGTGAAGTCACTCCAGCCTTCACTCATGGCGTCGCACTGCGGCGTCGAGCATTCGGCCAGGCGATGGAAGAGCACGTGCCCCCACTCGTGGGCCACGATGGTGTTGTCCAGGGTGCCATCCCTGTCGGCGCTGGCCGCGCGCCTCATGGTCCCCTGCGAGGGGCCCTGCGCGAGCAGCGCCTTGAGCGCCTGTCCATCCTCGTAGGAGAGGGACAGCACCGGAAGTGAGGGATTGGGCGCCGGGTCTCCCTCGAACAGGGTGGGCGCCGGGGCACCGGGGACGTGATTGATGACGATGAGGCCCGCCGCCAGGGCGGCCTCCGCGTGGATGGCCTTGCGCTCGTCCGTGCAGCCACCCCGGTTGACCACGATGATGGCGTCCTCCGCGTTGGCATTCACCAGCGGCTGGCACCCGTCTTCTCCAGGCGCCTGCCCGTCATCCGCGAGGACCAGGGGCTTCTGCAGGTTGAAGTCCCGGGCGCCAAACGCGGCCTTGCCGGTGGTGTATGAGAAACCCGTGCCGGAGAACGCGCGGACCTCGGGTGTCTCCCAGAGGTAGAACTCCAGCCGGGGAGACACCCCGTCCGAGGGGACGAAGGCGAAGGCATTGTTGCGCGCCCGCGCATCCGGCCCCTGGTTCTGGGCCTCGGCCAGCAACCTGTCGTTGGCCTCTCCGCCTCGATTCAGGTTGTCGGTCTGCGTGTTGCCCGCCTGCTCATCGAAGCCAGAGAGGTAGAAATAGTCGTGCAACCAGTTGGTGGTGTAGAACAACTGGACCACCGACGCGGATGTCTGTGTTTGAGAGGCCAGGGGGGCGGCGCTGGTGTCGTATTCATGCGGGAAGTCTCGCGTGCCTGGCGTGACGAACGCTTGCGCGTCCTTCCCGGCGGGACCCTCGGAGAAGCCGTCCGGGCTGTAGTGGTCGGCGTAGGCCCACACGTTATTGCCAGCGGTCCGGGTCGCCCCGGCGGGCAGCCACGGGTCCACCTGGAGCGTGCCGGGGTGGACCAATCCCTCCGCGGACACCTGTATCGGCTGGGTGAATCCCGGCTCCCGTCCGTCGGGTTCGCCTTTCGGGTGAGGGGTGTAGTCGTCCTGGGGGCTGTCCAGCGGGACGCCATTCGCATCCGCCCAGACGCGGTACGTGAACGCGTCCGCCATGACGCGGTCGCGGCGATGGAGCACGCGCCCATCCTCCACGTGGAGCAGGTAGCCATGTCCTCGCGGGTGTTCATCCCCCGCGCGCTCGGCGAGGAGCTCCACCGAGTAGGCTGGGAGCAGCTGACCCCTCACGGGGACGTACACCTGCCTGACCCGGGCCGGAGTCACCAGGGAGACACCGGAGCGCTTGTCCACGCTGTCGGGCACGAAGTCGAAGAAAGAGCCCCCCGCCTGGGCGTGACGCACCTCGTGGACTTCACCCGCCAGGGATTGGCCATACATGTCCCCGAGCGCGCTCAGCACCGCCTCGCCAGGGGACTGGCGGGGACTGGCGGTCGTCAGGGGGGAGCCGGCGAGCTGCTGGGCGCGCTCCACCCCACGACTCAGGTGGCCCGTGAGGCCCACGAGCGCCAGGTCCCGGGTCAGGAGCACCTTCAACTCATTGCGCACCACCTCCAGGCCCGCGACGCGCTGCCTGAAGAAGACGATGATTCCGCCCCGGCCAATGTCATGCACGCGATGGACATACGCCGCGCGCAGGTCGGCCGGGGACAATCCATACAGCGGCGCCTGCTGCTCCAGATAGGCACGCGCGGCCGCCTCGGGGGTGTCATGGCTGGGATTCGGGCGCGACGTGGCGCGCTCGGCCCACACCAGGGTCGGAGTGTTCCGGTCCACGTCGCGAGAGACGACCGCGACGGAGGGGAGCGCCGCGGCGCTCCCGACCTGTCTGCTCGGGTCGGGAGCGCTTCCCGTGGGGAGTTCCACCGCACACCCTGTGCCTATCGCCAGGGCCCACACCACGGTGGGAACACTGCTCACAAGACTCTTGGCCACTTGACCCCCCACGGATTCACTGCCTTCCCTTGACGGGAGCGCCGGCCCTTACTGGCAGATGGTAGTATCCCGCAGCCGGCTGATATGGCCAACAGCATTGCCTATCAGTGAGCGTGCGTAGATTCCTCCCACCCAACTGCCGTTCGCGAAGCTGAAATGGGCATTGGGTGCAAGGACTGTGCCGTAGAAGCCATAGTCAAAGGCGGTGATGGCGGTTGCTTCGGGGAAGTTGAAGAGGACGCCGTGCTCGTCAATGCCACCCGTGAAGACGTGTCCGAAGTTGGCGAAGCGCGCCGTGGTTCCGCGGACGTTGATGACAGCCAGGGAGTTGGCGGGGGCTTCGAGGGAGAGCAGCGTGGCGTTGGTGAACACGCTGGCCTCCACGTTGAAGACATTCACCTCGGGGTTGACACCGCGCAGCAGGACGCCCCCCCAGCTCTCGATGATGACGGTGCCCGCGGAAGGCAGGTTGGACAGGCGGGTGGAGAGCGCGCGCAGCGCGGTGAAGCGCGCGGCGAAGTCGATGGGATTGCCTCGCGCCGCGGTGCCGCGGTTCACCACGACCGAGCCCTGGGGAAGGAGCTGTCCGCCATATCTGGCATTGCCCCAGACCGTGCCGTTGTTGAGGATGAGATTGCCACCCGCGACCAGGACGTTGGTGGTCTCCGTCGCGGGGAGCTTCCAGCCGACCTGGAAGTCCTTGAGGGAGATGTTGCCGCCGGCGGCCACCTGTCCTCCGACGTCGATGCCCTCGCGATAGTCCTCCTGGACGAAGAGGTTGTAGTCCCCCAGGTGGACATCGAGACACTGGCGGGTGCTGCCCTCGCTGACCTTCACGGTGATGCTGGTGTGGAGGCCCCCATTCCGGATGACGATGGTCGCGAGCCCCACGCCTTGAGACGTCACGGTTCCACCCAGGGTCACCGTGGCGACGTCCGCGTTGGACGCGGAGTACACCGTGCCCAGCGCGGGCGAGGAGATGTCGCGCTTCACGCCGTCGTCATAGTGGCCCACCACGACCAGGTGCCGTGTCGAGCCCACGCCGCGAAGCGTGGAGTCGCCGTTGATGACGGACATGGACGTCAGCTTCGCCGTGGTGGTCACGGGAAGCACGAGCGGAGGGGACTCCGCGGAGGTGCCCGTCGCATCGAAGCCATAGGCGGTGAGCGTCACCGTGCCAATGGCATCCCTCGGAATCCGGAGCTGGGTCGTGAAGGGCGCGGTCTTCATGAACGCCCCGTGGCCCACGCCTCCGACGAGCGCGCTCACGGGTAGGAAGCCTCCGGTGCCTTGCAGGCTCACCGTTATCAGGCTCCCCGGCGTCACAGGCGTGCCCGCGGCCGGCGAGACGATTTGCATGGCGCCCGCCAGCAAGGGGAGCGGCTCTGGGGGTGGGGGGCTGTCCTCGAGGGGCGCCAGGGTGGGCGGGCAGCTGTTCTCCCGGGTCAGGAGTCCTGGGGCGGGCATGGACGTGGCGAACAAGGGGCCCTTGACGGGGCTGTTGAGCAGCTCGACGATCCGGTTGTCCTGGGCGTCGTTGCTCATGACCTGGAAGTGTTCGGAGTCGTTGTCGCCGCTGACGACCGGGAAGGTGGTCAATGGGGTGCTGGTGCTGTTGTTGGCGAGCCCTCCCCGCTGGTCTGCCTCGGCGAGGAAGAGGTCGTACGGGTCGTCGCAGAAGATGCGGCTCTTGTTGCCTGTGACGGTGTCCAGTTTGGTCAGGATGAGCCTGTCCTTCACAGAGGACTCGGCGCCCTTGGTATAGGGGTGTCTGTTCTGCATGTTGATGTACAGCGTCCGGGTGGAGGGAAGCAGCATCTCGAAGGCGGTACCGTGCTCGATGGTGTTTCCTCCGGTGCCGACCAGCACATGCGACGGGACCACGGTGGTCTGGATGCTGTTGATGGTCGGGCTCTGCGTCACGAGGTCATCAATGGCTCCTCCCTCGGCCCCGTCGATTTTGACGCCGAAGTTGCGCAACATGTTCCTGACGGCGGTCATCTCCGATGCGTTCAAGGACGTTCGCATCCTCACGACCTCGTCCGCGATGCGCGTGCCCAGGTGGGGGGTGTTCACGGTGATGAGCCGGTTGAAGTAGCCTTTTCCGAGGTTCGAGTCGTCGTGGTAGTCGGTCCGGTCGACGAACTTGCGGGCCATCAATCCGCCCATGCCATGGCCGATGACGTCGACCTGGGTGACGGCGACATTGTCATGGCGGTGCTCGGTCAAGGCTTCGTCCACGGCCTTCGAGACGACGTCGACGTTCTGCGGAGACTCGATGCCCGCCGAATTGTAGAGCGCGTAGTCCGCACAGGTGACGTCGAACAGGGGGTTGCCGGAGATGCGGGCGCTGCCCGTCCAGAACAGGCAACTGGACCAGATGTCATGAACGACCACCAGGGGGGGGCGGATGATGTTGAGCGGGAGCGTCTCCGTGACAGCGGTCCCTCCCGTCGGGGTGAAGGCCGCGGAGAGCGTCGTGGTCCGCTTGTTGACCCCGGCGGAGGTGCCGTTGTTGAAGTCCTCGGGGCTCGTATACAGCGCCAGCGCGTAGAAGCCCGTGCTGAGCTGCACGGCGGGGACCGACACCGTGTTGCTCACGGTGGAACTCCCAATGGCGCTCAAGACGCCGTTCGGGTTCCCGGTGGCGGCGGGCACGGAGAACACCATGTTTCCAGCGCCGCTGACCTTGGCGCGCACGACGAGCTTGGTTTCGCCATCGGCGACCACCGCGCGAATGGAGGCGCCGTTCTCCTCGTTCGCGAGCGCCTCCAGGTCTTGCGACACCGTGCGCGAGCTCCTGTCGATGAGCTCGGGGTTCGGGTCGACCACCTGGAAGGTCCCGAAGGTGATGTTGTCCAGGACCACCGCCGAGTCCAGGATGCCGTCCCCGAGGTCCTGGATGGAGAACTCGAGGGTGACGGGCCCACCGCCCCTGATGGGAATGTTGATGATTTTGTAGTTGGTGATGCCCATGTCCGGGAACGTGGGGATGGTGGACGGGTAGGTGATGGGGAAGTAGTCGATGCCATCCGGGTCGTCGGCGAGCAGGTCGAACCCGGAGCCTCCGGCGCGCGTGGCGGAGGCATCGAAGAATTCGGCGCTGTTCACCGACGTCTGCTCGATGATGCGCGTGTTCGTGGCATCGGTCACCCGGACCGTGAACACGTCATTGAATTCGCTGCCGACGTAGTCGGGCGACTCGGCGCTCAGGAAGCGATAGTCGAAAGACATGCGGGAGATTCCCGCGCGCACGTTGAAGGTGAGCCGCAGCGTCACCGCGTCCCCCTCGATTCCCGTGGGCGTGAAGTCCGTGCCGGGCTCGGTGGCGCGCGTCGCATGCTGGTTGATGGTGCCGGTGCTCAGGACGGCCAGGGTGTTTCCCATGCGGGGCTTGATGACCCCGAAGGTGGGCAGCACGAGCGCCGAGTCATCCGCGGGCGCCGTGAGCGTGGCGGTGGTCCCCGCGGGAGCGTCCATGGCCGCGGCGAGCGCCGCGGCCGTGGCGTTCAGGGTGCTGGAGGTTGCTGGCGCTGGCGCCATGAACTGGCCCGCGAGGCGCAGCCGCTCCGTCCTGGCGTCGGCGCGCAGCCTGGAGGCTCGTGGCTGTTCCGGCTCGGGCGGAGGGAGACTGGCGTCACCACACGCCACGGCGAGCGCTACGACAAACGGGAGCAGGAGAACGGTGCGCGTCTGCATCAGGTTCACTCCGTGGTGTTGAGCTGGTGTGGCACGTGGGATGCGGGCTTCGGTGGGCGATAACGGGCACGGCCACCCAGCGGTTTCCCACTGGGTGGCCGGGTCTTCCGAGCAGGGGCCTGACTCAGGCCGCGAGCCAGGCGCGCTCTACTTGCGCTTGGCGGACATCACGTAGTCGCGGTGCCACTTCTTGGGCAGGTGGGCGAGCACATTGCCGTCCTTGCTCGTCATCGCGATGGACTCGTACTTCTGCTGAATCTGGCCGTCACCCACCACGAAGCCGTTGGCGTAGACGACGGTCTGGTCCGCGGCGAGCGCCAGCTTCTCCGCATCCGAGCCCACCTTGACGTTGTAGACCTTGCCGGCGTACGGCTCGCGGCTGACGTCGACGAGCTTGCTGGGGCCCGTCTTGGTCATGACCACGTCGCCCTTCTTCAGGGAGCGGGCCTGGACCATGCCGCGCGCCATGACCTGGATGGGGTGCATCTCCGTCATCAGCAGGGAGCGGCCGGACTCGCTGCGGATGCGCACCATGGGCACGGTCTCCACGCCGATGGCCGTGTCCATGACGGTGAGCGCGGGCTGGTGCGGGTTGAGCACCCGGTCACCGGCCTTCACCGACTCGATGGGCGCCACCTTGCCCGCGGCCAGCTCGATTTCAGTCCCCGCCGCCAGGCAGCTGTTGGTGATGGTGAGCTTCTTGAAGGAGTAGCTCGGCCGGTCCACCAGGTCGTCGTTGCTCAGGGTGATGGAGGACTGGTAGGGCGTGGAGACGGTGCCGGAGACGAGCACGAGCGGCAGCGTGATTTGCGCCGTCAGCTTCACCGTGTCCTGCACCTGGCGGCAGCCGTCGTCGAAGAACGCGGCGTTGGCCTCCGTCATGTCCCAGTAGAGCGTCTTCTTGTCCGAGCTCAGCGTCACGCGGTTCCAGAACTGCGCCATCTTGGCCTGCAGGGTGTTGGTGTCCGTGACATCGCAGCCGCCGCCCACGTTGGTGAGGATGAGCTTGATGTGACCGGAGTCGGGACGCGCCACGTTGTTGTTCAGGTCGACGCGGTACTGATTGATGACCGCCTCGTTGAACGTGTGCGCGCTGCGGATGGAGACGTTGCCCTTGAACGGCAGCTTGACGGACTGGGGATTGCCCGTCAGGTCGTAGTCGCAGTCCTGGGTCCAGGTGCGGTTGAGGCACACGGAGATGAGGTTGTCGTTGAACTTGATGTCCAGCGGCGCCTCGATGACCGGCGGGAGGTTCAGCCGCGGCTGCTGGGTGGTGGTGGTCGCGACGTCGGAGCCGACCTCCTTGAAGACGTACGAGTCCGTGAAGCCCTCCACGGTGTCCTCGGCCTTGTAGGACGCAATCCGGTAGCGCGTGAGCCGGGTCAGGGCCAGGTTGCCCTTGGCGTTGACCGTCACGTTCGTTCCGAGGTCGTACTGCTCACCCCAGATGAGCTCGCCCAGCGGGTACCCCGTGGTGTCGGTATAGGTCGTGTCCGTATAGGTGTAGAAGGAGCCGCCCGGGAACGAGGACGTGGACGTGCCCGTGCCATCGTTGAGGACGTCGGTGTCCTCACCCGTGCTCGCGGCGGCGATGACGTGCTGCTCCTGCCGCGCGGCGGAGTTCTCCGCGAGGTCCTTGCTCACGGGCAGCAGGCCCGGCTTGTAGCCCAGGGCCACGTGCTCGCGGTGCCGCGTCTCCATCGCCTCGAACAGGTAGGGAGAGTTCTCCGGCGTCTTGCCGGCGATCTTGAGCCGCGCGAGCGCGAAGCGGTACTGTGCCGGGTCCGCCAGGTTCAGGCGGATGCGGACGTCGGGCTTGGCGATGCCGTGCAGGTAGCTCTGGTCTGCCTGGTACGTGGCCCACTCGGCCTTGGTCAGCCGCGAGGCATCTCCCACTCCTTGCCTGGTGCGGCCGAAGTTCGCCACCTGTTCATCCCGGGGCGCCGACGTGCAGCCCGACAGCAACGCCAGTCCCGTGGTGCAACCCATCACCAGAAAACGACGCATTCCCATCATAGTGCCTCCTCCGCTTCAGACCGCCGTCAAGGACATCCAGACACGTTCAAATCACTCACACACCTGGGCGTAGTCGGGGCAGCAGTCGCCGAACTCCGCGCAGCCCGGGTCGCAGAAGCAGCCGTCCGCGGCCTCGCCGCAGAGCCCCACGCAGCTTCCGGGCGCCGCGCAGACGAAGTTGCCCTGGTTCAAGTCACTGAAGAGCAGCACGTTGGGCGAGTTCTGGGGATGCAGTACGCAGTCAAGGGTCGCCGAGGCCTTGAGGTTGGTGTTGATCTGCGTCGGGGTGGCCGAGCGGTGGGTGCTCAGGTATTGGGCCACGGCCCCCGCGACGTGGGGGCTGGCCATGGAGGTCCCGTCGTC
Source organism: Myxococcus sp. CA056 (assembly GCF_013336715.1). Taxonomy (NCBI): domain Bacteria; kingdom Pseudomonadati; phylum Myxococcota; class Myxococcia; order Myxococcales; family Myxococcaceae; genus Myxococcus; species Myxococcus sp. CA056. The sequence continues at coordinate 945,470 of NZ_JABUMT010000003.1, read as the reverse complement.
GACGTGGGTGGCCACCGCGTCACCAATGGACGCGCCGAGGATGCTCACGCCCGGGGCGAACAGGTCCACGCATTGCCCCCAGTTGGAGAACCCCGCCCGGGTGTCCGCGTCGTCGACGGCCGCGACGGTGATGGCCTTGGGTTCGCTCGAGGGGGAGCGGGTGCAGGCATCCACGTTGTCATTGCCAGCGGCGACCACGACGGTGATGCCCTGATTCACCAGGTTGGCCACCGCGGTGTTGACGGGGACGAACGTTTCCCCGGCCAGGCTCATGTTGACGACGCAGGGCCCATCCTGGAGGGGACAGTGCGTCCCGACGAAGTTCAGGCCGGCGATGATGCCAGCCCAGCTTCCCTTGCCCGTGCAGCGCAACACCCGCACGGGATGGACGGTGGCCTCCTTGGCCATCCCGTAGAGGGTGCCCGCGATGGTGCTGCTCACGTGGGTGCCGTGGCCGTTGCAGTCGTCAGTGCCCAGGCCGTCGACCACGGAGGTGAACCCCTCGCCCACCCGGCCGGAGAACTCCGAGTGCTCCGCGTTGAGGCCCGTGTCCAGGACATACACATGGACCCCGGCGCCCGTGCTGCCATGGTCGTTGTAGGTGCCGTCGTGGCCCTGGCGCTGGTCCGCCCGGTCGATGCCATCCGCGGGGCTGGGGACCAGCCCCGTGAGCGAGACCTGCTGGTTCTCGTGGATGGACGCCACGCCCGGGTTTCGCATCAGCCGGTCGAGCTCCGCCTTGTCCAGCCGCGCGGCGAACCCGGGGATGACCGAGTACGGGTGCATCAGCGAGTTGCCTCCACCCGCGCGGGCGATCTGGTTCGCCGCCGCGTCGATGGCCATCCCGGTGACCCCTTCGGAGAAGACGACGATGTACTCATCGGGGATGCGCAGGTCGTCGGGTGCCTTCGCCAGGCGCACGCGCTCGTGAGAGAGGCTCGTGTCGGCCTGGGGCTCTTGCGTCTGTCGCTCACAGCCGCCGCTCCCCACCAGGGCGAGGATTGCGAGCGCGGACAGGACCTGGGCCCTGTTTCGAGGGCCGCGGAAGAAGTGAGGCTGTGGGGATCGCATGTCGTCTCCGCGTGGGGCAGGTGGACTGGTGGCGCGATGGCAACGGGGCTCCGCTGCCAGGTGGATGTGCTGGAGTGGGGGAGCGGCGGGGGAGACCGCTCGAGGCCGAGGCCGTGTGGCGCCAGGCACCCACGGGAATCCGCTAGACGGCGACTCCGGGGACGGGGTGCCAACGCAATGTTCGCGAGTTAATGACGCCCGCTGGCTTCAACCTATGCAGAGATTCTCAAATTTCACTTAGAGTGAATACTTTCATTGAGGATGCTGCTGAGGCTGAGATTGATTTGACTCTCCACGGTCCGGAGCACGCTGGTGAACTCCTGGGAGGAGAGGTCCAGGCGTTCCATGAGCAGCCGTCGCGTCTCGTCGTGCACGGCCTGTTGGGCGCTCTGGAGCCACCGGGAGACGGTGGACTGGTTGACGCTGAAGAGGGCGCCAATCTTGGTCGTGGAGAGGTGATCCACGAAGTGCAGGCGGAGCAGGTAGCGATGTTCGCTGGGGAGGGCGGCGAAGGCGTCCTCCAGGGCCCGGCGGAACTCGTCGTGGTAGCGGCGCTGGATGACCTCGAGCTCCGGGTCCGAGTGGGGGGCGGGGAGCAGCTCCAGGAGGGCGTCACTGAGTGGGCCTTCGTCGTGGGTCGTCCGGAGCAGGCTCAGGGCCGTGCGCAGGGAGATGACCCGCACCCAGTTGGCCAGGGTGCCCCGACCGGAGTACTCGGCGATCTTCGGTGCGCCTCGGCCGCGCACCAGCAGCCGCTCCCGGACGCGTTGGCGGACCTCGTCGACCACCGCGGGGGACAGCCGCATGTGCGCGAGCACGGAGGGCAGGCTCGCCATGTGGTGTCGCTCGAAGGCGGCGAGCGCCGAGGGAAGGCCCTCCGCGCACGCACACGCGAGGAAGAGGTCCGCTGGCACGAGCTGGGCGAGCAGGTGCGCCAGCGCGTCGCCTGACGCCCGGTGGGGGACGTGGGTGGCCAGATGACAGACGAAGGCGTCGGCGCCCAGGGGGATGTCTGGCCACTGTTCGCTGCCCGCCCTCCAGCAACGCAGCAGTTGCTGCTCGAGGCCGTCAGGGGGCTGGGCCCCTTCGCCGCGAGTGCCGATGCGCGCGAGGAATAACGGTGCGAATGCCAAGCCCCCCCCCTTCTGGGCGCCATTATATCCCAGCGTATGACCTTGCTGGCTAGGCAGGGTAATCTGGGTGGAGGTCGTCTTTGGGCATGAAAAGGGCGAGTTTCCAGGTTTTCCGAATGAGGCCCGTTTTGTGCGAGGCTTCACCCGGGGTGCTTCAGGGGGGTGGCAAATCCTTTCATCCAGCTGCCTGTGCGAAGAAGAGGTGGTGGCCCTGATGGAAGGGGGGCTGGAGACAGGGGCGCGTGCCCGGGTCCATCACCATGCCGCGGCGTGCCCGGCTTGCCGCGAGTTGCTGGTGGCCGTCGTGCGCAGCGAGGCGTTTCACCTGGACCCGGCGGAGTCGGTGTTCGCTCCGCATCGGATGCCCCCCCTGGGGGAGACGTGGACGCCGCCGACGGAGCTGGACGAGTTCCGATTGATGCGGCTTCTGGGGCGCGGGGGGATGGGGGCCGTGTATCTGGCGCACGACACGTCCTTGGACCGGCTGGTCGCGCTGAAGCTCAGCGTCGCGCTGCAGCCGGACACGAGCACGCTGGCGAGCTTCGCCATCGAGGCGCGGGCCATCGCGCGCATCAAGCACCCGAATGTCGTCACCGTCTTCCGCGCCGGTCAAATCGAGGGGCGGCCCTATCTGGTGTACGAATACGTCGATGGGAAGAGCCTGGCGGAGCTGCCCTTGCCCTTGCCCTGGCGCTACGTGTTGGACATCGCCCTGGGGTTCTCACGGGGACTGAGGGCCGCGCACCAGCGCGGTGTGCTTCACCGTGACCTCAAGCCGGGCAATGCCATCCTGGACTCAGACGGCACCATCAAGCTGCTCGACTTCGGGCTGGCCGCCTTCGTGGGGACGGACCGCTCGACGCCCTGGGCCGTGCCGGGCGTCGTCGGTACGCCTCGCTACATGGCGCCCGAGGTTCGCCTGGGCGCGGCGGCCACGCCGCAGAGTGACCTCTACGCGCTGGGCCTCCTGCTGTACGAGCTGTGCACGGGCAAGGTTCCCCGCGTGAGGCCGACCGCCACCGCGCCGCTGGCAGGGCCGCGAGCCGGGAGCCTGGTGCCGTTGACGGAGCTGGTGCCGGGAATCGACCGGGACTTCGCGGGGGCCATCGAGCGCTGCCTCGCGGACGACCCCGCCGGGCGCTTCGGCCTCGCGGATGCGTTGTGCCTGGCGCTGGAGCGCCTGATGACACCGCTTGGAGGCGAAGCGGCCTTTTCCCCGGAGAGGGCTTCTCCGGGTGCCGTCCACCAACCCTGGGAAGGGCTCACCACGCTCTGACGCTTCACGTCGCCGCCTGGTGAGCCTGCGTCAGCGTCCCGGCGCGGGCCGCGGCGCGGGACGCTACAGCTCGACCTTCTTCTCCGTCTGCGTCGTCCCGTCGAACCGGAGCATCACGCCCTTGTTGTCATAGCGGGTGATGATGTTGACGGGCCGGCGCCAGAGGGACTGGAGGTTCTTGAGCGTCTCTCGGGCGTAGTCGCCCTTGAGGTCCTGCCCGTCGTGTTTGTGCGCGAGCAGCAGCTCTCCCCGGTTCTCGTGGTTGCCGTCCACGACTTCGATGATGGGCTGGCCAAAGTTGGTGAGCCCCTGGAGCAGCTTGCTCTTCACCTTGCGGAACTCGCGGTCGAGAATCTCCCACGAGTTGCGTTTGTCATTGAAGCCATACACGAAGAGCTTCTGCTCCATCGCGAATTCGGGCGTCAGGAACGTGTCGATGAAGGTGATGTCGTTGTAGTGCTTGCGGACCTCGAAAATCTTCTCGCGGCCAGCGCCCGATTTCTTGTCCCAGGAGCGGCGAGCGCGCAAATCGTCACACTCGTCCCACTCCTTGCCGAAGCGGCCCTTGTTCCACCGCTCCTCGATATCCCGCCACAGCTCGATGCCCAGCTTGTAGGGATTGATGGCGCCGGGGCGGGTGCCCATGGTGCCGGAGTGGTGGTCCGCGTAGTCGATGATTTCGTCATCGCGCAGGGCGCGGCGGGTCATGATGGTGGAGTGCCAGTAGCTGGCCCAGCCCTCGTTCATGATTTTCGTCTGGCCTTGCGGCGCGAAGTAATGCGCCTCCTCGCGCAGAATCGCGAGGATGTCCGACTCCCACGGCTCCAGCGGCGCCTCTTCCAGCAGGAAGAGCAGCACGTCGCGCTGGGGGCGTTCGGGGAACTTCTTGGCGCGCTGCTTCTCGTCCTCCACCTTCTTGCGCTGGGAGTCGAGGAACTCCGACGGGTTGATGTAGCCGCGCATGTACTCGCGGCCGACCTTGAAGCCCTCCACGCGCTCGTTGGCCTTCAGCTCGTCTTCCGCCCGCCGGGGGTCCGGGTTGCGCCGGATGTGGGGCGAGTGCTGGTCGATGAGGTTCTCCAGGCTGAGCGTGCGGTCGATGAAGTCCTCGACCTTCTCCACGCCAATCTTGTCCACCCAGCGGCGCACCCGCGTGGCGTGGTTGGCCATCTCGTCAATCATCCGCCGGTTGGTGTGGCGGAAGGAGAAGTTGTTCTTGAAGAAGTCGCAGTGTCCGTAGACGTGGGCCATGACCAGCTTCTGGTCCACCTCCGGATTGCTCTCCATCAAGTAGGCGTAGCAAGGGTCATTGTTGATGACGAGCTCATAGATTTTGCTGAGCCCATACTCGTAGCCCTTCGCGAGCTGCTCGTATTCCATGCCCCAGCGCCAGTGGGGGTAGCGCGTGGGGAAGCCGCCGTAGGCGGCCACCATGTTCATCTCGTCGTAGGACACCATCTCGAAGACGGTGTCGAAGAAGTCGAGGCCGAACTCCTTCGCGTAGCCGTGGATTTCGTCCCTCAGCGCGGCGAGACGGGGTGTGAGGCTCTTGGGCATCGGGAAGTCTCTCCGAGGGGCACGTGGGGGAGGCCAGACGTCAGCGGCCCTTGCCGAGGAAGTCCTTGATGGACGCGTAGATGGCGTCCTTGTCCGCGATTTCGCTGAGCGCGACGTTGGGGGTGTCTCCCACCGCCTCGCGCAAGTCCTTGATGAACTGGCCGCTGCCGTAGGGGGACTCCACCTGTCCGTAGGCGAACTGGTTGACGTTGGGCAGCACGTCGTTGCGCAGCATCTCGATGCACTGGCGCGTGTCGTCCGCGCTCCAGTTGTCACCGTCGCTGAAGTGGAACGGGTAGATGTTCCACGCGCTCTTGGGGTAGTCCGCCAGGATGATGTCCCGGCAGAGCTTGTAGGCGCTGGAGATCATCGTCCCGCCGGACTCGCGGGTGTGGAAGAAGGTGTCGCGGTCCACTTCGCGCGCCACCGCATCGTGGATGATGTAGCGCGCCTCCAGGCCCTTGTATTGATGACGCAGCCACGTATCGAGCCAGAAGCTCTCGATGCGGACGATCTCCTTCTGCTCGTCACCCATGGAGCCGGACACGTCCATCATGTAGATGATGACCGCGTTGGTCTCCGGCAAATCCTGGAGCTTGTAGCTGCGGTAGCGGCGGTCTTCTCGCGTGGGGATGATGACCGGGCGCGCGGGGTCGTACGTGCCCGCGGCGATCTGCCGCCGCAGGGCCTGCTTGAAGGTGCGCTTGAAGTGCCTGAGCGATTCGGGACCAGTGGTGTTGATGCCGGTGTAGCGAATCTTCTGGGTGACGATCTTCTCGTTGTGGCGCCGCTCGATGTTGGGCAGCGACAGCTCCTCGCCCAGGATTTGCGCCAGCTCCTCGAGCGTGACGTCCACCTCCAGGGCGTGGTCTCCCTCGCCCTGGCCGGCCTGGTGGCCCTCCCCGGGCTCCACCGCCCCGGGGCCGAGCTGCTGACCCACCTCGCCCTCTCCCTGTCCGACGCCGCCCTGTTCCTTGTGGCCGTACTTGAAGCGAGGGATGTCGATGAAGGGAATGGGGATGCTGATGGCATCCTTGCCTTTCTTCCCAATCATCTCGCCCTTCTGCACGTACTTGCGCAGGTTGGCTTTGATCTTCCCGCGGACGATCTGCTTGAAGCGGGAATGGTCCTGGTGGATCTTCAAGGTCACGACGGCTCGCCCTTCTCCTGAGGTGGTTACTCCTTCGCGTCGCCGCGGGCGAAGATGCTCGCCACGAAGTTCAGCACGTCCGTGGAGCAGATCTCGCAGTAGCCGTAGTTCTTCATCATCCGGTCCTTCACCAGGTCGATCTTCTCCTGGGTCTCCTTGTCCACGACGGAGGAGACGAGGTTCTTCAGCTTGATGCTGTCCTTCTGGTCCTCGAACAGCTTCAGCTCCAGCGCCTTGTGCAGCCGCTCGTTCGTCCGGTAGTTGAAGGTCTTCCCCTCCACCGCCAGCGCGCCGATGTAGTTCATGATTTCGCGGCGGAAGTCATCCTTGCGGCTGTCGGGGATGTCTATCTTCTCCTCAATCGCACGCATCAGGCGCTCATCGGGCTCTTCGTAGAGGCCGGTGTACTTGTTCTTGACCTTCTCCTTCTGGGTGTAGGCCTTGATGTTGTCGATGTAGTTGCCGCACAGCTTGCCGATGGCGTCCTCGTCGGCGGAGATGGCGCGCTGGACCTCGTTCTTGACGATGTCCTCGTACTCCTGCTTCACGGACGTGAGCAGCTCCTTCATCCGCTTGCGCGCGTCCTCGTTGCTGATGAGCGAGTGCGTCTTGAGACCCGCCTCCAGCTCGTTGAGGACCATGAAGGGGTTGATGCAGCCCTCGCCCTTGTCGCTCACCAGTGCGTTGGAGATCTTGTCCTGGATGTAGCGCGGAGAGATGCCCTCCAGGCCCTCCCGGTTGCTCTCCTTGCGCAGCTCCTTGATGTTGTCTTCGGTGAAGTTGGGGAGCGTCTTGCCGTTGTAGAGCTTGAGCTTCTGGAGGAGGGAGAGGTTGTGCTTCTTGGGCTCCTCCAGGCGGGTGAGGACGGCCCACATGGCGGCCATCTCCAGCGTGTGCGGGGCAATGTGCTTGCCCTTGATGGCGCGGGAGTTGAAGTCCTTCTCGTAGATCTTCACCTCCTCCGCGAGCTTGGTGATGTACGGCACGTCAATCTTCACCGTGCGGTCACGCAAGGCCTCCATGAACTCGTTGTTCTCGAGCTTCTTGTACTCAGGCTCGTTGGTGTGGCCGAGGATGACCTCGTCGATGTCCGTCTGCGGGAACTTCTTCGGCTTGATTTTGTGCTCCTGCGACGCGCCGAGCAGGTCGTAGAGGAACGCGACGTCCAGCTTGAGCACCTCGACGAACTCGATGATGCCGCGGTTGGCGATGTTGAATTCGCCGTCGAAGTTGAAGGCGCGCGGGTCGGAGTCGGAGCCGTACTCGGCGATCTTCCGGTAGTTGATGTCGCCGGTGAGCTCGGTCGAGTCCTGGTTCTTCTCATCCTTGGGCTGGAAGGTGCCGATGCCCACGCGGTCCTTCTCGCTGAAGATGAGCCGGTGGACGTGGATGTGGTCCATCACCCGGGCGAAGTCACCGTGGTACTGCGTCATCAGGTCCTTGAAGACGAAGCGGCACGCGGGGCACAGCTCGGAGCCGTCGGGAATCGTGTGGCCGGACTCCGGCGGGGAGATTTCCGCGTAGACCTTGGGGCGCCACTCCCGGGGAACGAGGTTGAGGGGCTCCTCGTTCATGGGGCACTTCATCTTCTCCTTCACGGTGGTGCCATCCGGCAGCTTCTTGTCGGTGGTCCAGGAGAAGGTGTATGCGGCGCCTTCGGGCGTCTTGGAGTAGTCCTCCGTGCCCTTCTTGAGCAGGCGGGCGATGGTGGACTTGGAGGAGCCGACGGGGCCGTGCAGCAGGATGACGCGCTTCTCGGTGCCGTAGCCCTGGGCCGCGGACTTGAAGACGTTCACCAGCTTCATCAGCGGCACGTCCAGGCCGAAGATGGCGTCGCGGCCGCCGAACTTCTCGTCGCTGAAGAAGTGGTAGCGGATGAGCTTCTTCTTGTTGTCGATGTACTCCGTCTTCCCGTGGCTGAGGATCATGTCGTAGATCCTCTGGAAGGCGGTGCGTGTCACCTTGGGGTTCTTGCGGACGATTTCGAGGTAGTCCTCGAATGAGCCCTCCCAGGTGAGCTCCGCGTAGGTCTTCGCGTCCTGGAGCGCGGCGATTCTGGAGACCCACGAACCCTTTTCAGCGTCCCTCATGTCTCTCCCTCGGGGGCCGTCCAGGGGTGCGAAATGTTCACACCCGAGGGGGCCAGAATGGTGAACCTGGAGGGCTGGATTGCCATTCCACAACCATCCCGCCGAGGTCCCAGGCACGACAGCCCTGCAGCCAATTCGGGACCCCGCCGCGGAATGGGACCGCGCGTTACGCTCGTGTCAGGGGCAGGACGCCGACCAGGCGCGCCCCCTCCACGGGGTGAAGAGGCAGAGGTGATTATAGGGCGGCGCTGGCGAGGGGGTAGGTGCCCCCCCCGAACGCGAGGGGTATTGAACGCCTGAAGGGTTTTCGGGCGCCCGCGGAAGGGCCAACTGTCCGCTGGTTGTGGGGCGGCGTCTCCGTTCGCTCCACATGTCGGCGTCAGGGTTTGCGTTCGTGCGAGGAAAGAGCGGCAGCCAGGCGGGCGACCCGGGCCTGGAGGGTGATACCTTCGCCCATTTGCGTACGGTGGGCGGGCTGGAAGAAGACGCACGCGCGGTGAGGCTCCGGGCGTTTCGGGGCGGGCTTCGCTGAGGGTGAAGTCGCTGGGAGGGCGAGGGCGGCGGAAGCGGGGGTCGCCAGCTTGGCTTTGTGCCGTGCCTGCGTATCCTGCCGCGCGTCATGGCGACCGCACCTACTCCTGTCTCCCACCCTTCGTCCCCCGTGCCGAGCCTCGCGGCGGTCCCCACCCCCGCGCACGAGCCGAGCACGCGCTGGCTCGTGGGGATTCTGCTGGTGGTGGCCCTGTTGCCGCGGCTGGTGGTGTTCTTCCTCAACGAGAATCTCTACGGCGACGCGGTGGTGCGCACGGAACTGGCGGAGCGCTGGCTGCGCGAGCCGCACCTCATCACCGCGTACGGGGATGGCGCGTACCAGTTCGGTCCGCTGCACCTGTACCTGGTGGGCGTGGCCCTGTCGGTCTTCGACAGGGAGGTGGCGGGGCGCGTGGTGAGCCTGCTGTTCGGCGTGCTGTCGGTGGTGCCGCTGTTCGCGCTGACGCGGCGGCTGTTCGGCTGGCGCGAGGGTGTGGTGGCCGGGCTGGCCTTCGCCGCCTGGGGCATGCATCTGCAGTTCTCCACCACGGCGGGCAGCGAGGCGGTGTCGCTGTTCTTCATGCTGGCCGCCTTCGCGCTGTACGCGGAAGCGGTGGACGAGAACCGCTTCGCGCCGCTGTTCCAGGCCGCGCTGATGCTCAACCTCGCGTGCGCGCTGCGCTACGACGCGTGGATGTACATCCCGCTGCTCTGCGTGGCGTTGGTCTTCAGCAGCCAGGACAAGGTGGCGGCGTTGACGCGCGCGGTGGGCTTCGGGCTGGCGTGCCTGCCGTTCCCCTTGCTTTGGATGCAGGGCAACGAGCTGATGCACGGCGATCCGTTCTTCCCCGTGAAGGCGGTGGAGGACTTCCATCGCAACTGGGTTCTGTCCTCGGCGGGTTCGGGGGCCGCCATCGGGTGGCGGGTGCAACAGCTGTTCTTCTGGCCCGGGGTGGCGCTGCTCACCCTGTCGCCGGGCGTGGCGTTGCTGGGCATGGTGGGCATGGTGAAGGCGTGGAAGGCGCGGCCGGACACGCGCTGGCTGGTGGCGGCGGCGGTGGTGCCCACCGCGTACTTCACGTTCCGCGCGGTGGTGCTGTTGAACTTCGTGCCGCTGGGGCGCTTCACGGTGACGCAGTTGGTGGTGCTGCCGGTGTTCGTGGCCTTCGGCTTCGCGGCGCTGGTGGGCAGCAAGGGCGAGGGGCTGCGCAAGGCGGTGGTGGGCGTGACGGCGGTGCTCGCGGTGGCGCTGCCGGTGGCCATGGGCCTGTTCACCTTCCACGCGGAGGGGCGGCTGCAGGACTCCTTGCGGCCGGTGAGTCCCACGTCGACCAACCCGGTGCCGGTGATGCGGGTGGCGGACTTCGTGAAGGAGCAGGTGGCGGCGAAGGGGGGCGCGGTGGCCCTCGACGACGACCCCAGCTACATGGACCTGCAGGTGGCCTTCTTCTCCGGGCTGCCCGAGGAGCGCATCGCCCGCGTGCGCTGGGACACCTTCCGCAAGCGGCTGGCGGAGGCTCGGCCGGAGGTGTTGGTGCGCTTCGACCAGGGCTCGCTGGTGAAGGACCCCGGCGTGAAGCTGGAGGGCCGCACGCTGACGCTGGATGGCGTCGGCTACGAGGAGGTCGAGGGGTTCATCGCGCCGCTGCACGTGTACCGGCGCCGCGAGTAGGGGGGCCTCAGGGCTTGCGGGGCGCTGCTTGCTGCTTGCGGAAGAACTCCACCTGCCACTGCTTCACGAGCGCCTGGTGGCAGGCGTAGGTGGGGCAGAAGAGGTGCGTGCCGTCGTTGCGTGACACGAAGAAGAGGTCCTCGCAGGCCATGGGCGCGAGCGCGGCCTGGAGCGCCGCGGCGCCCGGGCTGGCGATGGGGCCCGGAGGCAGGCCCGACACCCTGTACGTGTTGTACGGGTGCGGCGTCTGGAGGTCCGCGCGGGTGAGGTTCTTCGTGAAGACGCCGCGCAAGAGGCGCATGGCGTAGAGCACCGTGGGGTCCGTCTCCAGGCGCATGCCCTTGCGGAGTCGGTTGTGGAAGACGCAGGCGATGCGCGGACGCTCCTCGGGCGCTCCCGTCTCCTTCTCCACGATGGAAGCGAGCGTGAAGGTCTGCAGCAGGCTCAGCTTCACGCCCGGCTGCCTCGCCGCGTCCGCCTTCCCGTATTCCTCCAGCGCTCGCGCCACCATCTTCCCGAGCACGGCCTCTTCGCCTACGCCCTTGGAAAAGGTGTACGTGTCCGGGAAGAGGAAGCCCTCGATGGACTTCGCCGGCACGCCTGCTTCTCTCAGGAAGGCCGCATCGGTGGTGAGCGCTTCGAGCTTCTGGAGGTCGAGGCCGATTCCGGACGCCGCGAGCAGGGGGAGGATTTCCTCCGCGCGCAGTCCCTCCGGCACGGTGAAGCGGTGCAACTTCACCTGTCCGGTGACGATTCTCTCCAGGACCTGGGCCGGAGTGATGGGGCCCTGGAATTCGTACTCACCGGCCTTCAGTCGGGGCCCGAATCCCTCCTGGCGCAGGTAGCGATAGGCCCGCTCCTCGTCCGGCACCACGCCTTGGGCCGCCAGGAGCCGGGCGAGCGCGCGAGGCCCCGTGCCAGGAGCAACGTCCACCGTCACGGGCGCGGGCAGCGCGGAGGGCGTGTCGGCGAAGTCGTCGAGGTGGCGCGCTTGCTGGAAGTACCAGCCTCCCACGCCCGCCGCCGCGAGGACGGCGAGCGCGAGCACGGCGACCAGGGCCTTCTTCACTCCGAGGGTTCCGAATCGTAGTCGTCGTAGTCATCCGCGTGCAGTGCCGTCTCCGGGGGGCGGCGGGCGTCCAGCCAGCCCTGGAGGATGAACTGCGCGGCCACCTGGTCGATGACCTCCTTGCGGCGGGCTCGGCTGACGTCGGCTTCCAGGAGCGTGCGGGTGGCGGCCACGGTGGACAGGCGCTCGTCACACAGCTCCACCTGGACACCGAGGGACTGGGCCACGGCGTCCCCGAACTTGCGCGAGGCCTCCGCGCGCGGGCCCTCGGAGCCGTCCATGTTGAGGGGCAGTCCGATGACCATGCGGTCCACCTCGTGCTCGCGCGCCAGGGCGCCGAGGGCGGCGAGGTCCGCCTTGAGCGAGGTTCGTCGGATGGTGGTGACGCCCTGGGCGGTGAGACCCAGGCCATCCGAGACGGCCACGCCGATGGTCTTGGTTCCGAAGTCCAAACCGAAGGTGCGCATGTGCCGGGGACCATAACCGCAATCCTCCGTCGCGGACCGCTCCGTCCGACGTCGGGGACGCGCCTTGCCTGTCAGTCAGGCTAACCGACGGAATTCGCTGCGACGACGTGCGAGCCGTCAGGCGGCATCCTCTCTGCAAACCCGACGGCCCATCGCACGGCACTGCTTCCAACACGCCGCGCGGGAGGGCTCATGGTGGACTTTCTGAAGGGCGCGACGAACCTGCTGGCCAGCCCGGAGGGCACGGCGATGAATGGGGCGGGTGACGCGGGGGGACTGCCGCCCCTGGTTTCCAACTCCATCAAGACGGCGGCGGGCGTCGCGACGGGCAACGTGTTGTTGGCGGCGAGCGGCGTGGTGGGGGTGGCGGAGGACTTGAAGAAGAACCCGCCCGCGAAGACGGAGTACGCATCGGCTTCGGGGGGAGCGGCGGCGAAGGCGGAGGGCTATGCGGCAATCCTGCCCACGGGCACCAGCGCGCTGGACCCGAAGATGCTGGATTACGAGGACGCGCTGAAGGTGCTTGAGGCGAACTTCGACCAGCTGGACCTCGCGGATGGAAAGAAGTCCGGCTCGCTGTCGAAGGACGAACTGCGGCGCGCGGCCAACGACGCGAGCCTGTCCCCGCAATTGCGAAGCGCGGCCCGCTTCCTGACGGAGAACGCGGCGTTGTTCGAGCGGGTGGATTCGAGCGGGCTGCTCGCGCGGTTCATGCCGGTGGTGGGGCGGCTGTACAACGACGACCGCATCAAGCTGTCGGGCGTGCGCTCGGAGCTGAAGCGCGTGGGCGAGGAGTTCGCTCGCTACGGACGACCGGAGCGCCCTCGGACGCCGAAGCCCGAGCCGGAGACGTGTCCGCCCTCGACGGGGACGCCGGGCACGCGCCCTCCCACCACGGGAGGCCCATCGCCGGGCACTCCTTCACCGGGCACGCGTCCTCCGTCCACGGGTGGCCCTTCGCCGGGCACTTCGTCACCGGGCACGGGGGGAGGAACGGGCCCGGTGGGTGGCGGTGGCAAGCCGCCCACGTCGAAGGACCCGGATTTTCGCGAGTACCTCGAGGCGGTGGCGGTGCTGCGCGACAACTGGGGCACGTTCGACACGGCGTCGGGGACGAAGGATGACCGCGTCACGCGCGAGGACATGGCGGCGCTGCTCTTGAGCCCCGCGGCGTCCTCGACGCTGAAGAAGGCCGCGCAGTTCTTCAAGGACAACCCGCTGTACTTCGACCGGCTGGAGATGGCGGCGGGCATCGACGGCCGCGACGGCATCATCGGATTGCTGGATGTGAAGGCGGAGCTGGCACTGTCGGGCGGCTCGAAGACGACGACGTCCCCGTCGAAGGGCTCGAGCGCGCGCTCCATCGTCGACAACCCGAACATGAGCATCGAGGACAAGGTGCAGGCCATCCTCGGCTCCATCTCCACGGAGACGGACGCGGAGATTCTCCAGGTCATGGAAAGCATGGCGAGCGCGGGGGAGGACCGCGCGGCGCTGGGCACGTCGGACGCGGACAAGAAGAAGGCGGCGACGCTCGACGGGAACATGCGCGAACTGGAGCTGCGGCTTCAGCGACTGCTGGAGAAGCGCAAGTCCATGTTCGACCTGATGAGCAACATGTCCGCGAAGTTCAACGAGATGGCGAAGACGGCCATCTCCAATCTGCGCGGGGCCTGAGGAGCCATGGGACGCGTCATCAAACACGAAGGGGCCGAGGCGATGCGGATGGAGAGCGGCGCGGTGCAGCGGATGAAGTCCTTCGCGCGGGGCGAGGCGACGTGGGCGGAGGTGGAGGGGATGACCTTCGAGGAGGCGAAGGCGATTGCGCAGGTGGGATGTGACCTGGCCGCGGCGGGGCGGCTGGAGGAGGCGCGCATCCTCTTCGAGGGCCTGGTGGCGGGGAACCCGAGGGACGCGGGGGCTCGCGCGGCGCTGGGCACCGTGTACCAGAAGCTCGGGAGGCTGGAGGAAGCCATCGCGGAGTACAGCGCGGCGCTGGCGAGGGATGCCGCGCATCCGGTGGCGCTGGCGAATCGGGGGGAGTTGTACCTGCGCAAGGGGGAGCGGCAGGGGTTCACGGACCTCTCCAACGCCGTGGAGGTGGATCCGCACGGTGAGACGGCGGCGGGCCGCCGGGCGAGGGCGCTGGTGAAGGCCATCACCCTGGTGGCGGTGGAGAAGCTGAAGCAGGACGCCCAGCAGCCGTAGCTGGGCGCGGGGGTGGGTGTGGTGCCGCCGGCGCTCGGGGGAGTGGCCCGGCGGCGGCTGTCGGCGGGTGGGCTCGGGTGGAGAGGGAACGGGAAATGGGGGAGCCCACCTGCCGGCCGCTTTTTCGTGTCGCGTCAGGGTTGAGGCAGGTCGGCGAGCCGCTCGCCAATGGGGGGATGGCTCTGTCCCTTGAGGACGACCCAGCGGGGGGGCGCGGGGTCCATCTTGTTCACGCGGGCGGCCTTCACCAGCATGCGGCGGAACGCGTCGACATCGTGGGTGAGGCGCAGCGCGTAGCGGTCCGCCTCGCGCTCGCGCTCGCGAGAGAAGGCCCCGGCGATGGGGCCGCCGACGAGGAGGACGCCGGACAGGAGCAGGGAGAGCAGGGGGAGGGTGCGGATGTCCGCGAAGCGCGTGGTGCCGAACCAGCCCCGCGTGGAGGCGGCGCGCAGGAGTCGGTCGATGGCGAAGAGGAGCGCCACCAGGGCCAGCGAGGAGGCGATGCGGCCGGGCCACTTCGGCTCATGCACATGGCCCGCCTCGTGGGCCACGGCGGCGAGCACCTCGTCCTCGGTGAGCTCCTGCAGGATGATGTCGTTGAGGACGATGGTGCGCGTGGGGCCCTGGCCCGCGAAGTACGCCTGGAGCCGTCGCGAGGCGATGGAGGTCTTCTCCACCAGCACGTCGGAGAAGGCGATGTCCGCCTGGGTCATCAGCTCCGTCATCCGCGTGCGCAAGGGGCCCGCGGGAAGGGGGTGCTGGTCGAAGTAGAGGCGCCCCCGGTACGGGTCCAGCGCGGAGGAGACGAGCAGGAGCAGGGCGACGGGCACGCCCAGAATCCACCACCAGTGGCGCGTGCGACGGGCCAGGCCGTACAGGCCGATGACGAGCGCCGCGATGGCGAGCGCTCCCAGCAGGTGGCCCTTGAGCATGTCCCGGGCGAAGGCGGCCGGGGTGTAGTTGGACATGCAGTGCTGGTGCTCCAGCGAGTACGCGAACCAGATGTCCACCGGCGCGTAGACGAGCTTCACGAACAGGTCCGTCATCAAGGCGAAGAGGACGGCCGCGCCCCAGCCCGACTCACCCCACAGCCGGTCCATGGCGCGAAAGAAGGCGCGGCTGACGGGGGCGGTGCGCAAGAAGCCGAGCCTGCGCTCCATGCCGGCCGCGGCCGCCGTGGCCATGCGGAAGAAGGGGCGGACGAGCACGCCCAGGAGCAGCGCCAGCAGGGCAAGCCGCGCGAAGGGGTCCACCGCGGCCCGGACGTAGTAGGGCAGGTGGTAGGCGTGAATCTCCGCCAGTTGCTCGGGCGTGAAGAGGGGCTCCATGCGAAGTCCCCAGGCTACGCCGCGCGGCCCCTGGCTGCCCAGCCAGGGGTGGTCCACCGGTCTACGTATGGGGCTCCAGCTCGGAGGCGGGTGGGGCGGGGACGGGCTCCCCTTCCGCGTCCGCCAGGAGCAGGGCCTTCACCTTGGCGAGGCTCTCCCGCGTGCGGTCCACGAAGGCGCTCTGCGAGCCGATGCGTTCGGCCGTCTCCAGGGTGCGCTCGTAGATGTTGATGGACTTGGTGAGCAGCACGCGAATCTTCTTCCGCAGCTCCTGTCGGTAGACGACGGACTCCTCGGCGTTGAGCTCCGAGGGCGCCGGTGAGCTCACCATCTGCGCGTAGAGGTCCTCGTACAGCGCGCCAATCTGCGAGCCCGCGGCGGTGGCCCAGTAGCCGTTGCCCACGCGGATGGAGCGCAGGTAGTGCCCCTGCGCGGACAGGAGCAGCTCCGCCTTGTAGTTGAGGTCCTCGGCGAGCTTGTCGGCGCCCTTGGCCGGGTCCAGCTTCACGTTCTCGTAGTGCAGCCGGTACAGCTCCCCCATGAAGAAGTGCGCCTGCGCGGGGAAGTAGTCATCCACCTCGTCCTTGTCGGCCAGGGCCTCGTAGGACGAGATGGCCTTGCGCAGCGTGGCCTCCGCGGCGTCGGTGCGGCCCGCCTCCAGCTCGCAGACGCCCTGCTGCACCCGGGCCTCGATTCGGCGGTTGGCCGGGAGGTCCTCGCGCGCGGCGATGGTGGTCAACACCGCGATGGCCTCGTCGTAGCGCTCCAGGTGGTACTGCGTCTCCGCCACGCGGAAGGACGCGTCCAGCGCGTCACCCTGGCCTTTGGCCGGGTCCGCCAGCTCGGAGAAGCGGTGCCACGCCTCCTCCCACTCCTTGAGGCGCTGGTGGGCGAGGCCCGCGTTGTAGAGAGATGAGCGACGGTGCTGGCTGTTGGGGTGGAAGTCCGCCAACCGGCCGAAGTAGCGCGCCGCCTGCTTGAAGTCGTTGGCCGCGAAGGCCGACGTCCCCCCGGCGAAGAGCTCCTCGTCGTTGAGCTTGTCCAGCTCCAGGTCCGCCGTCACCGTCACGGCGTCGAACTGGAGCTCCTGCTTCGGGCCTGACTCGGAGGCCTCCGGACGCGCGGCGCTGCCCGTCGTCCGACATCCGGTGACGCCCAGCCCCAGGGCCACTACCCACCACCAACGGCTGACCGACATGTACGTCCGCTCGCTTCCCGTCACGGAATGCGCCTCCTGGCCTTGCCGCCTCAGGACAACGCACCGTCCCTTGGAGTTCCCACCGCTCAGGTGGGCGCGCCCAGTTTAATGCGTCCCCCTGTTTCGTGCCGCCCCGGCTGGCCGCCTCCCGGGCGGGCCTGGCCGGGTGCTCGGTCCAGACCTCAGAAGGTGTCGTCGCCGAGCAGGAAGCGGCCCGTCTGCCACAGGCTGGTGATGTCGTGTACGTCCAGTCCGAAGCGAGGCACCTGAATCAGGGGGATGCCCGGGCAGGCGGCCTGGAGCTGGGCGATGCCGCGTCCATCCTGCTCGGCCAGGACCTGGAGCTCGCGCAGCGTCTCCTCCACCTTGGCGCGCCGGGTGGGCGTCAGCGTGGCGGCGTCCGCCCACATGGCCTCGGTGGGCAGCGGGTGGACGCGATTCACCACCAGCGCCACCACCTCCATCCGGTGCTGCTTCAACAGGGTGTTGAAGTGGATGGCCTCATCCATGCGCTCCGGATGCGGGCTCGTCACCAGCACGAAGCCCGTGGTGGCGTCCTCCAGAAGGGCTCGCACGCCGCGCGCGCGCTCGCGGAAGCCCTCGTTCATGCCGGACAGCGACAGCATGAAGCTGGACAGCTCCTGGAGCATCTCCGTGCCGGTGAACTTGGACAGCGCGCGCAGCACGTAGCCGCTGCGGTTGAACAGCGACAGGCCGAACTTGCCTGCCTTCAGCGCGGGGGCCAGCAGCCACTTCGCCGCCTCGTTGTCCAGGAAGTCGAGGACGCGGTTGGGCGCGTCGAGGAAGTCCAGGGCGTGGGCCGTGGGCGGTGTGTCGAGCACGACGAGCTCGTACTCGCCCTTGCGGCGCAGCTCCCACACCTTCTCCATGGCGATGTATTCCTGGCTGCCCGCCAGGGCCGTGGAGAGCGACTGGTAGAAGCGGTTGGCGAGGATGCGCTCGCGCTGGTCGGGCGGCGCGACGCGGGTGATGAGGTCATCCCACGTCTGCTTCATGTCCAGCATCATCGCGTGGAGGGACGCGCGGGCCGTCACGCCCAGCGGCTCCAGCGCGGAGGACGGCACCTGCGTCTCCGCGTTGCCCAGGGCGGACAGGCCCAGCGAGTTGGCCAGGCGCTTCGCCGGGTCGATGGTGCACACCAGGCTGCCGCGGCCGTCCACCGCCGCGCGCAGGGCCAGGGTGGCCGCGACTGTCGTCTTGCCGACACCGCCGGAGCCGACGCAGATGAGGACGCGCTTCTTGGCGAGCGCGGGACCGAGGGCCGTCGTGCTCACTTCTCCCCCATCACCAGTGCTTCGAGGTGGCCCATGACCTGTTCAATCGCATCCCGACCGAAGGTGGGGAGGTACAGCCGGGGGACGGTGAACACCGGCGCGTGAAGGTTGCGCTCCAGTTTGGTGCCCGCGAGCACCGTCAGCGACGCGCGGTCATGGTTCGCTTGCGCCACCCGGTGCAGCTCGGGGTGGCCCACCAGCGCTTCCAGGTCCGCCTCCGTGAAGCGCTCCGGGATGGACTGGTTGAGCACCGCCGCGTGCGTGCGGATGTGCACCTTGTCCTTGAGCGCCGCGTGCAGCTCCAGCGCCTCGTTCACCGGCATCTCCTCCGGGAGCGCCACCAGCACCGCCGCCGTCACCGACGGGTCCACCAGCAGGTCTCGCATCTTCTGCGCCTCGCGGGACATGGGCCCCTGAGGCACCGTCTGCACGAGCACGTGCGGCACGCTGAGGAAGGAGATGGCGTGACCGGTGGCCGGCGCGTCCAGGACGATGGTGTCGAAGCGCCACCTGCCGTCGGGGAGCTTCTCCTGCAGGTGGTACATGATCTTCCCCAGCAGGACGAGCTCCTGCAGGGACGGGATGAAGCGCAGGAAGTAGCGCACCAGCCGGTTCTCGAAGACCGTTTTGTAGAGGGCCTCGAAGCGCAGCACCATGAGGCCGTACTCGCGCATGGCCTCCTGCGGACGCACGTCCACCGCCCAGAGGTTCTCTTCCAACAAGGTGACTTCGGGGCCGGCGGCGGGGTGCTCCAGGAAGCGACTGATGCGCTCCTGCGTGTTCACCTCGCACACCAACGTCCTTCGCCCCGCGCGCGCCGAGCGAAGGGCGAGCGCCGCGGCAACCGTGCTCTTGCCCACGCCGCCCTTGCCGGAGACGACCCACAACCGCTTGTCCAGGAGCCCTGCCATAAGAGAGCGGCGAACCGTAGGAATCGTGTCTCCAGGAGTCAACGCGTTTGGCCAAGGGGTGTTGCCCTGCTTGACACGTCGCGTTGCCCCCTCGCAGAGTGCGGCGTCTTTTTCCCGACGTCCTGTTGGCGGGTGTCTCCCGCGCGGGTGAAGCTCCTGATTCCCATGCTCAAGAACAACCCGATGATGAAGAAGCTCGTCGAGACGGGCGAGGAGCGCGTCGGCAAGCTGGCGCAGCAGCTCCTGTCGAACGAGAAGTTCGTGGCGACGGTGCAGACGCTGGTGTCGCGCTCGCTGGCGGCGAAGGGCACGTTGGACAGCGCCCTGCGCTCGGCCCTGTCGGCGATGAACCTGCCGTCCACCGCGGACCTGGAGCAGCTGCGCGCGAAGGTGGATGACCTGGAGCGGCTGCTCGCGTCGGTGGAGAGCAAGGTGGACACCCTGGTGGCGCAGAAGGCGCCGTCGTCGAAGAAGTAAGCACCCGGACCCGAGCCGGGGAGTCCAAGGCCCATGCGGCGCATCGCCTTCATCAACGAGAAGGGCGGCACCTGCAAGACGACGCTGGCGGTGAACACCGCCGCGTGGCTCGCGAAGGAGCGGGACTTGCGGGTGCTGCTGGTGGACCTGGATACCCAGGGGCACGCCGGCAAGGCGCTCGGCCTGGACGTGCGCACGCTTTCTCGCAACGTCTTCCACCTGTTGACCGACGACTCGGTCCGCCTCGAGGACGTGGTGCGCCCCTCGGCCGTGCCCAGGCTGGATGTGCTGCCCGCGTACAAGGAGATGGCGGACTTCCCCGTGGTGGTGGCGGCGGACGCTCGCCGGGCCCACCGGCTGGCGGACCGGTTGGAGGCGGCTCGGGAGGCGGGCTACGACGCCGTCGTCTTCGACTCGCCGCCGTCCATGGGGCTCACGACGCGCAACATCCTCGTCGCCGCCACGGAGGTGGTGGTGCCCGTGGCGCTGACGTACCTGGCGCTGGACGGCTGTGCGGAGGTGGCGGACACGGTGCGGCAGGTGGGCGAAGCCGAGGGACGTCCGGAGCTGAGCGTCACCAAGGTGGTGCCCACGCTGTACCGGAAGACGGCCCTGGCCACGGCGATTCTGGAGCGGCTCCGGGCGTACTTCCCGGACTCACTGGCCACCACGCCCCTGGGCTACGACGTCAAGGTGGACGAGGCGCAGAGCCACGGGAAGACCATCTTCGAGTACGCGCCCCGGAGCCGAGGGGCGCGGATGCTGTCGGCCATCGCCGCGGAAATCCACGGTGGGCCCGCTCCCCGGAAACGGAAGCGGGCGGCGCGAGCCGACTAGGGTTCCTGCTTCTTCTGCTGCTCGAACTGCTCGAGCTTCTTCTCCAGCTCCTCCAGACGCTGGGTGAGCGACTGCATGTCGCGGCCCAGGGCGGGGAGGTTGCCGGTCAGGTTCTCGACGACGTGCTTGACGCGCTCGTCGATCTTCCGCTGCCAGTCCTCGAAGGCGCGCTGGCTGGCCTTGAGCAGGTCGGCGGGGGACAGGCCACCGGCGGCAGCCGAGTCAGCGGCCTGCAGGGGCTCCTCGGTGGCGGCGGCGGCCTCGGGGATGCCCGCCTTGGCGGCTTCCTCGCGACGCAGGAGCTTGTCGAGACGGGATTCCGCTTCCTCTCGGATGGAGGCGACGCGGGGAGTGACCTCCTTCTGGATGAAACCAGAGATGGACTCGCCAGGGTGACGGATGATTTCCCGGAGCACCGACAGCGGCATCTGGTTCTTCTTCTTCTCCTCCTCGAAGATGATCTGCGCGAGGGTGACCGAGGTCAGGTCTTCTTTCGTGCGGTTATCGACAATCCGCACCTCGGTGCCCTCCTTGATCATCGCGGCGATCTCATCCAGCGTCACGTACCTGCTCTCCACGGTGTCGTAGAGTTTTCGGTTCGTGTACCGCTTGATGATCTTCGGCTCCTTGCTCGGAGCGCCTGCTTGCTCGGCCTCGCTCATCGGTCTCTCCGCCCCTTTTGGGCTCGACTCAAAGCCAGCTTCCATGTCTGAGTCTCGCAGGGGCGAACCTCGTACCAGAGGGGTTGGAGGCGAGCAAGCAGCGAGAACCCGACTCGCCGTACTCGCCCGGTGGCCCTATACTCGTCCCCGCCCCAGGCCTGAATGATCGTCAAGTGCGCGCGGTGCCAGACGCGGTTCAAGATCCCCGACGAGAAGGTGACCGATAAGGGGGTCAAGGTCCGCTGCACCAAATGTCAGAACACGTTCCGCGTCACCCGCGAACCTGGCGGGGAGGATGCCGGTGCGTCCTCGCCTCCCTCCTCGGCCGGGCAGGCCGACCCCTTCGCCGAGTTCGGTGTCGCTCCCGACCCCAAGGGCGTGGAAGTCACGCGCCCCGGCTTCTTCGCCCAGGGCGTCGCGGCCACGCGCGCTCTGTCGGGCTCGCCGTCCTCGTCCGAGAACCCCTCCTGGAACAGCATGGACGGGGAACTCGATACGGAGGACGGAGTCTTCCGCGAGCCCACGCGCATCGGTCCGATGCCGCGGCCTCCGCTCCAGGCTTCGGGCGCGCCGGGTGTCGCCGCGGCGCGCAACGGGGGCGCCGTGCCCCTGCCCGCACCGCCCGAAGCCATTCGTCCACCTGTCGACACTTCGACGGGGCTGTACGGCGGCGCGGTGCCCCCTCCTGTCGAGGATGGCGCGCCGATGCCGGCTGGCGCCGTGCCCTTGCCGGGCTTTGCCCCCAGTTCCCTGCGGGCCGGGCCGGGAGTTGCCTCCCCTCGGAGCGCGCCACCGGGTGGGATGGCGGCTCGCGCCATGCCGCCGCCCCCTCCGCCCGCCGCATTGCGCCAGGGTGGGGGAGCCGTTCCCCCGCCGCCGCCCGGCTCGGGGGCTCTCGCGGGCAGTGCTTCGCCCCCGGCGCCCGACGCGGACGACCCATTCGCTGACTTCCTCTCCGCCCCGATGCCTGGGGGCGCGGATCCATTCGACGCGCTGCCCGCGCCCGTGACGGGGCCCAGCATCGCCGACCGACGCCCGTCGGCTCCCGGCTCGCGAGCGGCTCCTCCCGCGCCGCCCGCCGTGGATGACGACCCGTTCGCGTCCATCGACATCGACGACTCGACGATGGTGGGCAGTCCGCCCGCCCAGGCCGCGCCCGTCGCGTCCGCTCCTCCCAGCGTGGAGGACGACCCGTTCGCGTCCATCGACATCGACGACTCGACGATGGCGGGACAGCCGTCGTTCTCGCCGGTGGCACCTGCTTCACGCGGGGCGCCGCCGAGTGCCCCGGCCGCGCGCGGTGGCGCGGGGGCTCCGTCGGGAGCACGTGCGCCCTCGGCGGGTGGCTCCGCGCCACATGCTGCTCCGGCGGGAGCTGCTGTCGCGGCGCCACGTGCGGCCTCGGTGGGAGCACCTGTCGCGGCGCCACGCTCGGCACCGGCGGGAGCACCTGTTGCCGCGTCCGCACCACCTGCCGCCCCGACGGGAGCATCTGTTGGCGCGTCCGCGCCGCGTGCGGTCTCGGCGGGAGCTCCCCTCACCGCGCCTCCAGCGCGCGCTGCCCAGCCGGGAGCCTCCTTCACCGGGCCCGACGACGCGACGCAGGCGGGACGGCCTCCGCATCAGGGGGCTGCTCCGTCGGCCCGTGCGGCGCTGTTCTCCGGGCCTGAAGACGCGACGGTGCCCGGCCGTCCTCCGCTCCAGTCGGCTCCGGGGGGCGCGGACCCGTTTGGTGCGCTCGACCTGGGCGACGCGACGATGCCCGGCCGCCCTCCGCTCCAGTCGGCTCCGGGGGGCGCGGACCCGTTTGGTGCGCTCGACCTGGGCGACGCGACGATGCCCGGCCGTCCTCCGCACCCGGCCGCCGGGGCGGGCTTCGAGTCACCCTCGGCGCCGCCCGCGGGTGCCCAGGACCTGTTCGACCTCTCCTCGGACGGCGACTTCGGTGAGCACGCGGGCCTGCAGCCCTCCGACACCGGGCGCGCCGCGCTGTTCGGCACTTCGTCCCAGGGCGCGCTCGGGCTCGATGACTCCCAGGCGCACTCGACGGGTTCGCTCCTTGACGACGTTCCTCCCCCGGAAGAGGGCCTGGACTTCGGAGGAGTCACGCTCGGCCGCATTGGCGGGGCGGGAGTGGGGCAGCGCGAGGTGCTCGAACTGGACCCGCAGATGTCCGCCGCGCCCGTGGTCTCCGTGGCCAAGCCCACGGCCCGGCCGGAAGACGTCGGCATTCCCCAGGCCCGGCCGCCGAGTCGCGCGCGCAAGGTGACGGCGCTGCTCGTCAACCTCATGGTGGCCGCGGCGCTCGTGGTGGGACTGGGCGCGGTGGGCAGCGTCTATCTGAGCGAAGGTCGACTGGACCTGTCGGTGCTGTCGCCCGAGAACCTGCGCGCCCTCGTCGTCCCCGCCCCCAAGCCGCTGGTGGCGCTCGACGTCTCCAACGGCCTGTTCGAGACGCAGGCGGGGCGCCCGCTCTTCTTCATCCGGGGTGACGCGGAGAACCGGACCGCGTCGGCGACCCACATCCGCGTGCGAGGCGCCCTCTTCGATGGCGACCAGCGCGTGCGCTCCGTCGAGGGGCTCGCGGGGCTGGTGGCGACTCCCGAGGAACTCCACGCCGTGGGCAACGCGGAGGCGGCTCAAGCGCTGCGCAAGCGCCTGGACGCGGGCGCCGTGTCCGTGGCGCCTGGGGCCCGCGTGCCCTTCCTCCTCGTGTTCCACGAGTATCCGGCGGCCCTCGGGAGCTTCCGGCTCGAAGTCACCGTGGAGGCCGTCCCGCCACCCGCCGAGGCCGCTCCCGCACCGACGGAGGCCGCGCCGCCTCAGGCACCCGCCCAGGCCGCGCCCACGGAGTAAGCGCCATGCCCTCAGTGGACGACGCACGCAACGTCGCCAGGTTCCTCCACGCGCTGGGTGGCGGGGCCGAAGTGCGCCGCAAGGCCGCCGCGAGGGAGTTGTCGCGCGGTGACCCGTTCGACGCGAATGAGCTGGTGGGTCACCTCATCTCCCTCTCGCGTCACGGCTGGGAGCCCGCCACCTGCGTGCTGTCCGACTTCCTGGCCGCGCTGGAGCAGGAGGCGGAACACATTCCCCACGTCACCGAGCTGCGCAGGCTCGCCCACGTGCAGGCGCTCGACTCGGTGGCGGACCTGTTCGCCCAGGGCCCGGCGAAGCGCGAGATGAACCCGGATGCCGCCGCGCGGGCGGACGCCAACGCCTTCTCCCAGTCGCTGGGTCACCTCAAGCAGCAGGCCCGGCTCACCAGGGACCCGGACACGCTGTCGCGCCTGGCCACCGTCAGCAACCCGTCCGTGCTGCGCAACGTCCTCATCAATCCGCGACTCACCGAGGACCTGGTGGTGCGCATCGCCGCCCGCCGTCCGGCCCGTCCCGAGCCCTTGCTGGAAATCTGGAGGTCCGCCCGCTGGTCCGTGCGCCATGCGGTGCGCCGCGCGCTCGTCTTCAACCCGTACCTGCCCCCTGAAATCGGCGCGAAAATCGTCCCCCTGCTCAACACCAGTGACTTGCGCGAGATCACGTCGAGCACCGCGCTGCACCTGTCCCTGAGGGAGCAGGCCGCGCGACTGCTGACGGAAGGGCCCGCGGCGCAGCGACCCACGAGCGAGGAGTCGCCCGAGCCCCCACGCGGAGCCCGTCACTCCCACGACTGAACGGGAGTGGAAGAGGGGACGAGCGGACTAGCGGCGGCGCGGTGAGTCGTGCTCGCTGTACTCGGCGTCGGTGGAGCCCCGGCGCGAGGACGGCAGCGACTTCGCGTCGACCAGGTCCTCGCCCTTGGACGCCTTGCGGAACGAGTAGACGAACTTGCCCACCGCGTTGCCAAGCTGACCCATCCGGGCGGCCGAGAAGACCACCAGCAGGATGAAGCCGAGGACGATGATTTCTCCGAGGCCGAGGCCCAACATGATGAGGGCACAGTGCAGCAAAGGAGCAGGGGAGGCAAGCCGCGCGTCCACCCGTGGACGCCCGTCCGCTCTTCTGCTGCGCACGGACCGGCTTCCATCGCACACTGCGGCCCATGCTCCTGCTTGCCCACCGAGGCGCCTCGGCTGACGCCCCCGAGAACACCCTGGAAGCCTTCGCCGAGGCCGCCCGGCAGGGTGCCGACGGCGTGGAGCTGGACGCCATGGTGTGCGGCTCGGGCGAGGTGGTGGTCTGCCACGATGAGCGGCTGGAGCGGCTGGCGCGGCTTCCCTGGGAGGTGCGCCACACGCCCTGGTGGAAGCTGCAACGCGCCGACGTGGGGACGTCACTGGGCTTCGCTCCGGCGCGCATCCCCCTGCTGGAGGATGTGCTGGACGCGCTACCGCCGCAGCTCATCGTCAACATCGAGCTGAAGTGCGACCGGTTCGACGACGACGGGCTCTCCCAGAAGGTGGCGGACCTGGTGCGCCGCCGGGGACTGGCTGAGCGCGTGGTCGTCTCCAGCTTCAACCCGCTGTGCCTCTTCCGCCTCCTCGCCGTCGCGCCCGAGCTGCGGCGGGGCTACCTCATCGACCCGGACCGGCGCTGGGGCGTGCACGCGTACGCGGTGAGCCCGCTCGTCTCGTCCCACTCAGTGCACCCCTACTACGAGGACTGCACTCCGGAGCGGGTCGCCACCTGGCGCGCCGCGGGGCTGCGGGTGGCCACCTGGACGGTGGACGACGCCGCGAGGGCCCGCGCGCTGGAGCAGATGGGGGTCAGCTACCTCATCACCAACCGGCCCGGCGCGCTGCGGGAGGCCCTGCGCGCCGCGGCCTGACCGCCGTGCCTAGAAGTCCAGGCCGAGCGTGGTGCTGAAGGCGAACACCGCCGGGAGACCCCGGTCCTCCAGCGCGTTCGGATTGTCCGCGCGAGGCGTCTCGACGCTGCCCGTGCGCGTGAGCGACAGCTCCGCGCCCAGCTGCAGCACGCCGCCGATGAAGCGCACGCCGCCGTAGATGCGCTGGTTCACGTTGTCGCCGAAGGAAACCTTGGCGTAGTTGTCCGTGCCCGTCAGCGCACCGCGCGAGTCGCCCACGGTGGAGTCCTCGTAGCTGCGCGAGGGGTCGAAGTCGAGGCGGCTCGTGGTGGCCCCGACGAAGCCCAGGTCCAGGCCTCCGTAGGGCGTCAGCGTCACCATGCCGCCCAGGGGGAACTGCTTGCCCACGCCGATGTCCAGGCCCATCACCGTCAGGCTCAAGTCCCGGGCGCCGAACAGCTTCGTCACATGTCCGCGCAGGCCCACGTCCGGCAGCCACGTGAAGCCCTCGTTGACGGCCCACTTCACCTCGCCGGTGGCCACCACCTGACTGCTCTTCTCCACCCAGCCCACGCGCCCGCCCAGCTCCAGCGAGAAGGGCAGGCCCTTGCGCACGTGGAAGGAGGGGATGAGCACCGTGGAGGGCTGCTCCGGGTTCTCCGTGGGGATGCGCACGCTGTCCGGCAGCGACACCACGGACAGCTCCGCGTTGACGGCCCAGGCCGAGTGCCCCGTCGTCTCCGGCGGCATCAGGTTCGCCGAGGTGATGGCGGCGCCCATGACGCGGGCGAAGGCGCGGAAGTTCGCGTTCGCGGCGGCGTTGGTGAGCGCTCCGCCCTGCATCGCCTTCGGATCTCCGAAGTCGGCGATGCGCAAATCGTTGTCGTCCGCGTATGCGGTCGCTCCCGAGACACACGCCGCCAGGGCGAGCCACCGACTGAACGTCCGCATTCGAGTCACCGCCTCCCGGGAACCCGCCGGCCGGGGGCGCCCCACAGCGGCGGACGCTAACGCCAGCCCGCGAGGAGCGTCAACAAAACGGGCGGCCCTTCCGACGAGTCTCGTGAGGAGAACCCACCGGAAGGGCCGCCCGGAAGGCGGCGCCGCGTGTCGTCAGACGCCTACTGAGGCTGCGGCTTCACCCCGCCGGGGCTCTGGCCCGTGACTTTCTGGGCGACTTCCGCCGGACGGCGGCGGATGACCAGGGTGCGGCGGCTGGCGAAGTCGGTGCTCTCCCGCGCCACCACCAGCACATTGTTGTTGCCTTCCTTCAGGGTGAACTCGGTGGAGAACTTCAGGGTGTTCGGCTCGCCACCCTTCGGGTCCACGCCCTTGAAGTAGACCTTCTGGTCGTTGACCAGCACGTAGACGTCCAACAGGCCGTTGGGGTCCGTCACCACGCCGGACAGGGTGAACTTCTCCCCGTTGGCGACCAGGCCGCCCGCGGACGGGTCCGCGTCCAGCTTGATGTCCGGCGGGCGCCGCGTCGTCGTCCACGCCAGCTTCGGCTGCACGGGCTTGCCCGTCTTCACCTCGCGGGCATCCTGGGCGCGCACGAAGGCGAAGCGGTTCTTTTCCAGCTCCACGCGGAAGAAGCCCTTGTTCGCGGCCTCCACGGGCAGCACCGCGGCCGCGTTCAGCTTCGCCACCGTGCGGCCCCCTTCCACGGGCGAGCCCAAGAACTCCGTCTTCTCCGCCACGCGCACCGAGCCCTTCTTCGCCTCGAGCGTCGCCACCGGAGCGTCCTTCACGGGCAGCTCCATCTTCTCCATGACGAACTCCTCCAGCGGCTCGTCGATGATGGCCAGCTTCAGCGGGAAGGTGTCGCCCTTGTAGCCCTTCTTCACCTCCACCTGGAACCGCGCCGTCTTCGTCTCGCCGGCCTTCAGCTCGCCCAGCTTGAAGCGGCCCTTCTCGATGAAGATGTTCGCGTCCCCGCCATTCTTGATCTGCGTGAAGGAATCCATCGCGACGCCGGGGCCGACGTTCGTCACGTCCAGCAGCACCGCCACCGACTCGCCCCGCTGCACCGTGCCGTCGCCGTTGCAGCTGGCGCAGTCATCGACGACCTGCCAGTTGAAGGCGAAGGACGGCCGCGGCAGCTCCGCGAAGTTCAGCTCCGACACGCGCGTCTCCGGCAGCGCGCCCTGGTCGTCGAAGAAGCGCACCGTCACGTCGTCGCGGCGGCTGGTCAGGTCCTTGGGCAGCCGGACCTTCACCTTCCAGGACTTCTTCTCGCCCGGGTTGAGCGCGCCGAAGAGGAACTCGCGGCGGTCCAGGAAGGCGTTGTCGCTCTCCGTCCAGGCGCGCACGCGCTTGAGCGGCTCGGTGCCCTTGTTCTCCGCCGTCACCACCATCTCCAAGAGCTCGCCCGCGTGAATCTTGGTGTCCGGCGTCGGCGTCAGCGTGCCCGTCAGCTGCACGTTCTTCGGCGTGGGACCCGCGCTCCAGTCCACACCCAGCGCGGCGATGGCGGCGTTGATGCGGGTCTCCTCTTCACGGCGCTTCTGCTCGATGAAGGCCTTGCCCTGCTGCAGCTGCTGCTGACGGGTGGCCGCCGGGGCCTTCAGCACGTAGTCCCGCGCGAACTGCACCTCGAAGTCCTCCTTGATCTCCTCCTGCGACTCCGCGTCCAGCTGGTCGTCCAGGTCCTCGCCCTGGCCCGCGACGTCGAGCAGCGGGTCGTTCTCCCCATGCGGCTTCTTGTCCCCGTCCTTGCTCGCGGCGACGGCCTTGGGGTTCTTGGGCTCCTCCTTCGCGGCGACCGCCAGCTTCTCCTGCTGCTTGGGGTCCACCTTCAGGTACTTGAGGCTCTCGCGTGGCTTCTCGCGGTCCAACACGTCCTCGCGCTTCTTGGCGACGGTGGCCGAGTCCGGGTTGCCGAAGTGCTGATCCAGGTCCGCCTCACCCATGGAGCGGCGCGACGCGAACACGTCCACGCGCTCGTCGGTGACGCGGGTGGGCACCAACTGGATGTCCGGGACGATGCCAACTTCCTGGATGGAGACGTCGCCGGGCGTCAGGTACTTGGCGATGGTCAGCTTCAGCGCGCTGTCATCCGGGAAGTCGTACAGCACCTGCACGCTGCCCTTGCCGAACGTCTGCCGGCCGATGATGACCGCGCGGTTGAGGTTCTTCAGCGCGCCCGCCACGATTTCCGACGCGGAGGCGCTGCCCGCGTTGACGAGCACCGCGATGGGATAGGTGTCCTCGCCCTCGGTGGGACGCGCGCGCTTCTCCTCGCGCAGCTTGTCCGACAGGCCCACCGTCGCGACGATGGTGCCGTTGGACAGGAACGTGTCGGACACCTGGATGGCCTGCTCCAGAAGGCCGCCCGGGTTGCCACGCATGTCCAGCACCAGGCCCTTGAAGCCGCCCTTGGCGTCCGCCTGCTTGCGCAGCTCACCCAGCGCCGACTCCAAATCCCGCGTGGTGTTGCCCTGGAAGTTCTTCAGGCGGATGTAGCCCACGTTGCCGGAGAGCATCTTGTGCTGGACGCTCTCGATGGAAATCATCGCGCGGGCCAGCGTCATCACGCGGGGCTTGTCCCAGCCGTCGCGCTCCACGGTGATGATGATGCGGCTGTCCACCGGGCCGCGCAGCTTGGACACGGCCTCGTTGAGGTCCATGTTGACGGTGGACTCCTCGCCAATCTTCTTGATGCGGTCGTCCTTCTGGATGCCGGCGCGGTGCGCGGGCGTCTTGGGCAGCACCTTGACGACGGTGAGGTTGCCCTCGCGCATCTGGATGACGAAGCCCAGGCCGCCGAACTCACCCTTGGTGGACAGCTTCATCTCCCGGTACAGCTCCGGGCGCAGCAGCACCGAGTGCGGGTCCAACGTGGACAGCATGCCGTTGACGGCCGCGTACTCGATGTCGCGCGTGTCCTCGATGGGACGCATGTTCTTCGACAGGAAGTCGAACACGTCCTTGAGGGCGAAGGACATCTTCCACAGCGAGTCGACATGCCCGATGTCGAACTCACGCGTCTTGCCGTTGACGTTGACGGCCAGCTTGCCCGTCTCCGGGTTGCCGTCCACCAGCACGTCCGGAACGCTCTTCTCCACGTACTCGAGCGAGGAGATCATCATCTCCTTCGGCTTGATGCGCTTGGGGTCGACGTAGTTTTCCTTCACGTAGAGGATGACCTTGGTCAGCACGCGAAGGCTGTTGAGGTCGTGGGGTGCCTTCTCGCCCTTGGCGGAGGGCAGGCTGCCATCCCAGGTGCCTTGTCCCTGCCCGGCCTCGGCCGCTCCCATCATCAGCGGAATCGGCGCCCGGTGACTGCCCACGAGGGCCCAGGCGCCGAGGAGCACGGCAACAGCGGCGATGCGGCGGAGAAAACGCGGCATGTGATTCATCCAAGCTGGAGCGCTTGTGGGCGCCCCGGGGTGTGGCGTGAAATGCCTAGAAAATCCGAACGTTTGAAACGGTAGCTGGGCATTGAAGCGGCCGGGCAAGCCTAATCACGGCTTTCTGGTGCTTCAAGGCATCGACTCTCCGCTGAAGAGGCAGAACGTCCCTGGCGGGCACTGCGTTCCCGCCTTGGAGGGACCGACAGCCGGTGGAGGCGTTTATTTCAGGGCAGCGCCCCCTGGCTGCTCGTGGGCGGAGGCGGCAGAAGGTTCGCTTCGCGCAGCCCTCGGTACATGAGCGTCCCGGCGACGATGGCCACGGGCAGGAAGAAGGTATTCAGGATGGGAACCCAGAGGAGCAGGTAGACGCCCGCTCCCAGGCCCAGGGTGAGGGCCCGGTGCTGGCGGAGCATGCGCCTCACCTCGGCGAAAGGGTAGAGGTGACGCGTCATGGGGGCCGCCAGGAACTCGCCCGCCATCCAGGTCATGGTCCACAAGGCGCCGAGCACCGTCCACAAGAGGCTGCCCACCCCGGGCAAGAGGTGGAGCGGCAAGAGGAGCGTCAGCCCGGCGAGCAGGAAGAACAGCCGTGCCAGGGTGTGTGCAAGCCCCGTGACGATGCCCCGCACGAAGCTGGACAGGGTGAAGGGCGGGCCGTCGCCTCCCCCACAGAGGGCCTCGGTGGCCTCGGAGAGGGGGTCCTGGAGGGGGGCCAGCAGGAGCGGGGGGACGATGTTGGCGCCCACCACCCACAGCACGAGGCAGGACAGGACGAGCACCGCGTACCAGGCCCCCCGGCCATACCAGGACTCGGGCTGGGTCCAGAGGGAGCCCAGGGCCCCCGGGGCGTAGTGCCACAGGAGCCAGGCCAGCCCCACGAGGGCGACGGCGGTGACGGCGGCGCACAGGGCGGACAGGACGAAGAGGCGCCGGGAGCGGAAGATGAGGCCGAAGGCCCGGCCGAGCAGGCCCAGCCCCTGGAAGAAGTCGGCCAGGCGGGGCTGCGGGGAGATGGAAGGGATGGGGGATGGGGGGGGCATGGCGGGGCCGGTGTGCAAATCGAAAGCGGCTCTGGAGTTACACGTTATATAGGGCGCGCTCATGTCCCTCGACCTCAAGCGCGCCAACTCCGAGCCGATCACCTCCGTCGACCTGCTGGTGTCGGGTTTTCGGTCCGCCGAGAAGCCCCAGGGCCACCTTCGTCTGGGCCTGGAACACGAGAAGCTGCTGTTCCCCGTGGGTTCAGACGCTCCTGTCCCTTACGAGGGTCCGTCCGGAGTGGGGGCCCTGCTGAACCGGCTGGCCCCCGAGGGCTATGTCCCCTTCCGGGAGACGCCCGAGTCCCCGGTCATCGCCCTCCAGCGGGAGCGCGGCGAGGCGACCATCTCCCTGGAGCCGGGTGGACAGTTCGAGCTGTCCGGCAGCCCCTTCCACACGGCGCGCGAGGCGCACGCGGAGAACCTGGCCCACCTGAAGCAGGTGAAGGCGGCGGCGGGGGAGCTGGGGCTGCGGCTGGTGACGATGGGGTACCGCCCCACGGGCACGACGGCGACGATGCCGTGGATGCCCAAGTCGCGCTACCTGGTGATGCGGCGCACCCTGCCGGAGCGGGGCCAGCTGGCGCTGAACATGATGTTGATGACGGCCACCGGACAGGTGTCGCTCGACTGGAAGGACGAGGCGGACTGTGTCCGGAAGACGGTGGTGGTGGCGCGGCTCTCCCCGGTGATGAACGCGCTGTACGCCAACAGCCCGCTGGTGGACGGCAAGCCCTCTGGCTACCTGTCCTACCGCAACCGCGTCTGGGACGAGGTGGACCCGACGCGCTGTGGCTACCTGCCCGCGTTCTTCGACGGCTCCTTCTCGTACCGGGCCTATGTCGAATGGGCGATGGACGCGCCGCTGCTCTTCCTGCGCCGCGAGGGCCAGTACCTGCACCCGAAGCTCACCTTCCGACAGTTGCTGGAGCAGGGCTTCGAGGGACAGCCCCCGGACCTGGCGGACTGGACCGACCATCTCTCCACGCTCTTCCCCGAGGTGCGCCTGAAGAAGGTCGTCGAGGTGCGCGGCGCGGACTGTGGAAACGCGGCGATGACGGGCGCGCTGGGAGCGTTGTGGCGCGGAATCCTCTACGACGCCACGGCGCTGGACGAGGCGGAGCGGTTGTTGCCGAAGCTCACGTACACCGAGCACCTGGCCTTCCACGACACCGCGCGCCGCGAGGGGCTGGCCGGGAAGCTGGGCACGCACGAGCTGTACCGGCTCGCGGAGGAGATGGTGGGCATTGCCCGGCGGGGTCTGCTGCGCCTGGACGCTGCGGACGCGCCCCTCCTGGACCCGCTGGCGGAAGTGGCCGCGTCGAAGCGCTCTCCCGCGGCGGTGCTGCTCGAGGCGTGGGCGAAGGACCCACGCCCCGAGACAGTGCTCTCGCTGGCGAGCGTGTGAAGCGAGGCCGCTAGAAGCGGCCGCCCAGCGTGAGGTTCGCGTTGAAGAGGCTGCCCTTCGCCGCGCTGTTGGTGCCTGGGCGGTCGACGACGTCCTCGCCGCCCAGCAGGCGATAGGTGGCCCGGGCCCCCGCGAACAGGACGCTGCCGAAGCGATAGTCCACGCCGGCGGCGAGCGGAATCTCGGTCATCCAGTCGTTCTGGTAGACGTCGTCCGCGCCGTCGGAGGGGTCCAGGTAGCTCAGGCCGAAGCCGGCGCCGACGAAGGGCCGCCACTTCTGGTCGATGAGCGGCCCGGCCTTGGCCAGCACGCCGAAGTTGTTGCGCCACAGGCCCGCATCCTCGTCGTCGATTCGACGCGAGTCGATGGGCAGGCGTTGCAGCTCATAGCCCACCTCGATTCCCACGTACTTCCACGCCTGGGCGTCGGCGTTGATGCCGAACGTGGCGCCCACGCCGACGTCCTCGCCCAGGTCTCCCGTGAAGCTGCCGAGACCCAGTCGCACGTCCATGCCGACCTCCGGCTCCTTCTTCATGTCCAAGGCCCCGGCCACTCGCTGGGCCTCAATCGCGAAAGCCGGGCTCGCCAGAGCCATGGCTGCCACGGCGACTCCTCCCACCATCGAACGTCGCATCGCATACCTCCCCGAAGTTTCGGTCAGCGACAAGGTGGGCATCCGTTGAGTCGGCTACAGAGAGGGCCCGCTGGGTTGGCGGTGGACCGCCGGGCCCGCGAGGAGCCGGACGGGAAGGCGCTCAGCGGCGGCCGAACAGCTTCTTCAACCCGGACAGCAGGCCGCCCGGACGCGCCTCGGGCTCGCCAATCAGCGGCGAGCGGGCAACGAGCGCCTCGCGCCCCGCGTCGTCCAGGTCCTCCAGGGAGAGGGAGACGGGCTGGCGGCGGACTCCGGGCAGCGTGGCTTCCAGCGAGAGGGCTCCGTCGGCGGAGAGCGAGAAGTGCAGCTCCACCTCGCCCGCGCGCTCCACATTGAGGGAGAGCCGACCCAGGTACTCGTTCTCCGCCGCGAGCGGCGAGGGGCCCTGGAAGAGGGCGAGCTCCAGGGGGCCCGGAGCGATGGGGATGACCAGCGTCTTGCCGGCGGGCAGTCGCGTCGTGCGCTCGAGCACTCGGCGCAGGGTGCCTCCTCGCTCGGCGACGCCGATGGGCGCGGAGAGCACCTCGGAGACGGAGGCGGCGGGCTTGCCGCCTTCAGCCAGCACGATTCCGCGGCCGAGCAGCGCGGCGCCCAGGGCCACGCCGCCTCGGGCGTCGACGTCGTCGCGCACGGGGACGCCCAGGCTTTCCTCCAGCCGGCGGCGGACCAGGGGCGTGCGTCCCTGTCCGCCCACGAGCAGCACGGCGTCGAGGCCCTGGGGCGAGAGGGCGTTCGAGTCGAGCACCTCGCGCACGACGGACGTCACTCGCTGGGCGAGGTCCGCGGTGAGGGCCTCCATGCGCTCGCGGGTCAGCGGGGGCACGGTGCCCGAGGGCAGGGTGACGTCCACCTGTTCGCGCTCGGAGAGGGCCACCTTGGCGGCCTCGGCGGCGGTGCGCAGGGGGCCCCAATCGAGCGCGTGTTCAGGGCGGGGGATGCCCTGGTCCGCGAGGTCGCTGGCGAGGGCTTCCGCGATGCGGGCGTCGAAGTCCAGGCCACCCACCGTGGGGTCGCCGCCGGTGGTGATGACCTCCAGGTCATCGCCGGTGACTTGCACCACGGCGACGCCGAGTCCTCCGCCGCCCAGGTCGATGACGAGCACGCGCTTGCGAGCCAGGCCGCGTCCGTGTCCGTGGGCCAGGGCGGCCGCGGCGGGGGCGGTGAGGATGCGCTGTGCGTCGAGCCCCGCGAGGGTGGCCGCGTCACGCAGGGCCGCGCGCTGGCGGTCCGTGAAGTGGGTGGGGGCGCAGATGACGGCGCGGGTGGCCTTGCGTCCGACGAAGGTCGTGGCGGCGTGCTTGAGCTCGCGCAGGAGCAGGGCCGTGAAGAGGGTGGGCGCGACGAGTCGGCCACCGAGCTCCACGCAAGCATCGCCGCTCGGGTCGGCGGCGACGGGGAAGGGGAGTTGTGGGGCCAGGGCGCGGAGTCGGGGGGAGCGGGCGCGCAGGCCGAGCAGGCGCATGAGGCCGGGCGCGGCACGGCGGGGAGCGCGCATGGCTTCGACTTGAGCCGCCGGGCCGACGAGCAGTTCGTCATTGCCGTCCACCGCGACGAGCGCGGGAAGTTCGTGGCCGTCCGTGCCCGGGAGCGGAACGAGTTGAGCGACGCCATCGTGGAAGACAGCGACTCGTGCGTGTGAGGTGCCCAGGTCGATGCCGAGCACCACCTCTGGAACGGCGGGGGAGGTGGAGGGCGCGGAGACGGGGACCTCCAGGAGCGCACGGCGGCGATTGCGCGCGGTATCGGCGTCCTGAGGGGCGGGTGGTTCGGTGGGCTCGGTACGTGCCTCGGTGACGGGGCGCGGCGAGGTGGCGGGGGCAGGCTCCGCGCGAGCAGGGGCGGGTGTGGTGGCCCCTGGGGCCTGGTCGGTGGAAGCTGTGTTACCGGCTTGAAAGGCCGGTGTCGTGGGGGCTTGCTCGGCCGTGGTCGCTGGCTGGGTGGCGGAGGCCGTTGCTTCCGTCGAGGAGGCGGAGTCGCTGGTTCGAGTCTCGGTCGAGCTGAGCGGAGTGGGCTCCGTGGGGCCTTCTGCTGCGTGCTCGGAGCGTGGCGTCGGCGATGGCGCGGAGGTGGAGTCGCTGGTGGTGGCTCGCGCCTCGGTCGCTCTGGGTGCGGTGGTCTCCGTAGCGACTTGTGCTGCGTGCTCGGAGCGTGGCGCCGGCGATGGCTCGGACGTGGAGTCGCTGGCGTTGGCGCGTGCCTCATCCGCTCCGAGCGCGGTGGACTCCGTAGTGACTTGTGCTGCGTGCTCGGAGCGCGGCGTCGGTGCGCCTGTCTCTGCTGCGGAGGTGGACTCGCTTGCGTCGGTCGCGCCGTGTGCAACTGGCGCCGAAGAGGCCTGTGCGGCTGGTGTACCCGTGTCGGCGTACGCCTTGTCCGCGCTCCGCGCGGCTGGATCCGTGGATCCCTCTGCGGTTGTGGGCTTCGGAATTACCGCTGTCGTCTTCGTGTCGGTCAGTGCCTCAGACGCCCCGTGCACGGCAGGCTCCGTGGACGACCGTGCGGCCAGGATGCCTGCTGGCTCGGTGCGAGCCGGCGGCTCCGTGGAGAAGCGGTCGTCGCTGGACTCGTGCGGCTTGGTGCCTGCCGCAGACGGGGTGACTGCAGGCCTGGTGCGAGCCGAAGGCTCCGTGGAGGAGCGGTCGTCCCTGGTGGCGGGCGGCTCAGTGTCTGCCGCGGGCGGGGTGACGGATGGCGCAGTGGGGGTCGGAGGCTCCGTGGCGGAGCGGTCGTTCGTGGTCGCGGGCGGCTTGGTGTCTGCCGCAGACGGCGTGACTGCTGGTTCAGTGCGACCTGGGAAATTCGTGGAGGACCGGGCCGCTGAAGTGGCGAACGACTCAGCACGTGCCGAGGTGTCTTGCGCTGCCTCCGACGCCGCGTTCTCGATGCGCGACAGTGCCGCTGCCGTGGACTCAATGTCGGTGCCGACGTTGGTCTGGGTGTGAGCAGTGAAGATAGGGACGGTCGTGTTGTTCGGCGACTCGGTACGTGCCCGCAGGTCCATGGACACGGCTGCCTCGGTGGCAACCATGGCCTCCTCATGCGAAGCGAGCGACTGAGTCGAGGGCTCTTCCGTGATGGCTGATTCAGTGCCGCTGGAGCTGGCCGTGATGCCCCACGGGTCTATGTCGCTCGTGGGCTCGATGGGCGACGTGGGTGTCGACTCGGCGCGAGAAGACGCAGCAACTGCGTGAGACGGTGCCCCGGAGGTGTTCGTCGGCTCGAAGCGTTTGTCGTCGGCGCCCTGACGGCTGGAGGGCGAAGCCTGCTCCTCGGTGCCCCGAGACATCCCGGTGGCTGCGTCGAGAGGGGGAGGGGCAGTCACCTCGGAGGGACTGGCCTCCCAGGCTGGGACCTCCGGCGTTCCGAACCAGGGCACCTCGGACGACGTGTCCTCGGTGGTACCCGAAGTTCCCGCGCCGGAGCGATTCAAGGAGACTTCGGGTGCGACGCTCGCGGAGGTCCCCGATTCGAAGCTCGAGCCCGCTTCCATCGCGTCAATCGACGAGGACGCGAAGTTCGAGGGCTGTTCCTCGGCGCCGGCTCCGGAGGCCGCGTTCCTCGCGCCTGGGTCGTGCTCCTGGTCGAAAGCATCGGACGCATGGGCCGCACCGAGCTTGGGTGCGCTCACCGCGCTCGTTGCTGCTTCCGAGGAAGAGAAGAGGTCGCGGGGTGCCTGGGCTGTTCCTGCGTCCAGGATGCGCTCGTCCGTTGCTGGCGCCTGTGAGGGCTGCTCCGTCGACCCGTGCCCCGTGCCCTGCTCACTCCCTGTCGAGGGCTCGTCCTCATCGGGATCAAACAAGCTCGCGGTGATGTCGAAGTCGAGTGCGCGATCTTCGTCAGCGGCGAGAGAGGTGGCTTCGGAGGATGCGGACGCCGTGGCCGCGGCACTCTCCGTCCACGAGGACGATGCCTGCTCGGTCGTGTTCTCGAGTCCTGGAGACGTGTCGGCGGTGCTCGCGTTGAACGAAGCCGCATCCGACGGCTCACCCTGGCCATGGTGCTGCACTGGCGGTTCCGCTTCGGGTGACAGGCGAGGAGCGGTGTCCTCGACGTGCCGTGCGGTATCTCCGGTGTGTGGGCTCAGTGCCTCGCTGGGCGTCCCGGCTTCATCGGTCGCTGGAGCGAAGTGGCCGCCTTGCGGAGTCTCCGGGGTGTGGTCGCTCTCGGTGGCGAAGGAGCTGCCTTGAGCAGCCTCGGTGGCGAAGAGACCGCGGGGTCCGGTCTCAGGAGCAGCAGGAGGACTCTCCGCCTCGCCGCGCTCATCCTGGGACGCCGCTACCTGCGCTGGCGGCTCGGGTGGGCGGACTGGAACCGGCTTGGGTGCCTGCGTCTTGCGAACCAGTCCAGGGACGGTCTGCTGCGGCTCCGGGGCGGCCCGACGCGCGACCACACGGTCGACGAGCGCCTTGCTCGCGGCGTCCAGTTTCACGAAGCGCACCGTCATCCCAGCGCGCCCGCCGCCTGCGTCCACCTGCGACTTCACCACCACGCCTTCGCCGCGCAGCAGTCGGGTGCCATCCGCGAGGACGAACTCGAACGCCAGCCCGGTGCCCTCGGGCTTCAGGGCACGCGTGGCGACGAACACGCCTCCGCGCGCCACGTTCGAGCCGTACTTGTCGACGAACTCCTCCTCCGTGCTGTACGGGAGGCGGATGCGCAGCGGAAGCAGCTTGGACACAAGCCCGCTCATCGCAGGGGGATCCGCACCTCTCCCCCCGTCCCTTGCATGATCAGGTGCAGGGCACCTTCCCGCAGGGCCGGCGGGGGGAGCTCGAACAGGAGGATGATGTCGGCGCGCTCTTCAGGGGCCCAGGTGCGGCGCAGCGGCCGCGTTCCCGCGAGCACCTGCGCGTCCCGGGCCAGCACATACGACGCGCCTTGCGCGTCCACGACCGTGACTGACTCCAGGTCCAGCGTCACGGGCTTCGGGCCCACGTTCTGGGTGACGAACTGCACGCGGAGGAACAGCTCCTCCGTGGTCACGCTCATCTTCCCCGAGCCCTTCGCCGAGTGAGAGGACTCCAGCCCGGTGAGCTTCACCGCCACCGAGTCCACATGCACCGTGGCGTTGCCCTCGGGCACGCCCAACTGTCGGGGCGGGGCCTCTTCCAGTCCCGCGGCGAGTCCCGCGAGCTGGGCGTTCGGCGCGCCCCGGGTGGCCTCGGGTCCATGGGCCTGGCGACCCCCCTGGTTCACCCGGTCCACTTCCTGCCGCAGCTTCTGGAGCGTGCGCTCATCCGCCGTGCCCAGGGCCTCGGACGAGGGCTCCTCCTTCGTGCAGCCCCCGATGAGGAGGGCCGCAGCCAGGAGGCGCGCCACCGGCGCCAGCACGAGAGAGGCGCGAGCGCTCACGCGTTGCCCGCTCCCTTCACCAGCTCGTACAGCTTCTCCAGCGCAGCGGGCAGCTTCGACGCGTCGGGGCCGCCAGCCTGCGCCATGTCGGCCTTGCCGCCGCCCTTGCCGCCGACTTCCTTGGCCATCTCTCGCACGAGGTCTCCCGCGCTGATGCCCTTGGCCACCACGTCCTTCGTCAGCGCGACGAGGATGATGGCGCGGCCGTCCTTCTCGCCGCCAATGGCGATGACGCCGGAGCGCATGCGGTCGCGAAGCTGGTCCGCCATGCCGCGGAACACCTTGTCGTCCGCCGGGTCCACTCGCGTGGCGAGCACCTTCATGCCGTTGACGTCGCGCGCCTGCTCCAGCAGGTCCTTGCTGCCGGCCGTATTCGCCTTCACGGCCACTTCCTCGACCTTGCGCTCGAGCTCCTTCACACGCTTCTGCGCCGCTTCCACGCGCTTGACCACGTCCTTGGGGGACGTCTTCAAGAGCTCGGCCACCTTGCGCAGTTCGTGCTCCTGCTCGCGCACGTGCTGGAGCGCGCCCACGCCCGTGAGCGCGATGATGCGGCGCACGCCGGACGCCACGCCGCTCTCGCTGGAGAGCTTGAACAGGCCGATGTCGCCGCTGCGCCGCACATGCGTGCCGCCGCACAGCTCGGTGGACTCCGGATGCACGGTGACGACGCGCACCGTCTCGCCGTACTTCTCGCCGAACATGGCCACCGCGCCGGACTTCTTCGCGTCCTCGAGCGCCATGACGCGCGTCTCGGCCGCGGCGTTGTCGCGAATCCAGCCGTTGACCAGGTCCTCGACTTTCTCCGCCTGCTCCGCCGTGACGGGCCCGAAGTGCGAGAAGTCGAAGCGCAGGAAGTCCGGTGCCACGACGGAGCCCGCCTGCTTCACGTGCTCGCCCAGCACCAGCTTGAGCGCCTTGTGCAGCAGGTGCGTCGCGGAGTGGTTCGAGCGGATGGCCTTGCGGCGCTCCACGTCCACCGCGGTCTGCACCATGTCGCCGACCTTGAAGGTGCCCTCGGTGACTTCCACGGAGTGGACGATGAGGCCCGGCACCGGACGCTGCGCGTCCTTCACCTGCGCCACCGCCTTGCCGCCGTGGCCCACGATGTTGCCGCTGTCGCCGAGCTGACCGCCGGACTCGCCGTAGAAGGGCGTCCGGTCCAGCACCAGCTCCACCTTGTCGCCCTGAGACGCCTGGACCACTTCCACGCCGTCGCGAATCATCGCGCGGATGCTGCCCTCGCCCTCGTGGCCCTCGCCCTCGTAGCCGAGGAACTCGGTGGTCCCGAGCTTCTCCACGAGCTTGAGGTAGACGTCGCCGACGGCCTTGTCCTTGTTGAGCTCGCCGCCCTTGCCGCGCTCGGCCTCCTTCACCAACTCCGCGTCGAAGCCGGGGATGTCCGCGTCGAGCCCGTGCTCACGGAGGATGATCTGCGTCAGGTCCCACGGGAAGCCGTAGGTGCCGTGGAGCAGGAAGACGTCCGCGCCGGACATCAGTGTCTCGCCCGCCTTCTTCATCCGGGTGACGTTCTCCTCAATCATCTTCATGCCGCGGCTGAGCGTTCGCCGGAAGCTCTCCTCCTCGTGCTCGGAGACCTTGAGCAGGAAGGGACGGCTCTCGCGCAGCTCGGGGTACGCGTCACCCATCACCTCGATGACGCGGTCGACGACCTTGAAGAAGAAGAGCTGGTCCAGCCCCAGCAGCGTGCCGTGGCGGATCGCGCGGCGCATGATGCGGCGCAGGACGTAGCCCCGGCCCTCGTTGGAGGGCTGCACGCCGTCCGCGATGAGGAACGCCGCCGCGCGGCCGTGGTCCGCGATGACGCGGTGGGAGGCGCCCGTCTCCTGCGAATACGGCTTGCCGGAGACCTCGACGACCTTCGCGATGATGTTCTGGAACAGGTCCGTGTCGTAGTTGGAGCGCTTGCCCTGCACAACGGAGGCGATGCGCTCCAGGCCCGCGCCCGTGTCGATGGACGGCTTGGGCAGCGGAATCAGCGGCGCGTCCTTCTCCTTGCGCTCGAACTGCATGAACACGAGGTTCCAGATTTCGAGCCACCGGTCGCAGTCGCACGCGACGCCCTGACACTTGCGGCCCGCGGCTTCCTCGACACAGGGGATGTCGTCACCCTGGTGATAGTGGATTTCGGAGCAGGGACCGCACGGGCCCGTCTCGCCCATGGACCAGAAGTTATCCTTCTTGCCGAGCTTGTAGATGCGGTCGCGAGACACGCCCTGCTGCGCCCATAGCTCGAACGCCTCTTCGTCCCAGGGGATGCCATCCTCGCCGTTGAACACGGTGATGGACAGCCGCGCCTTGTCGAGCCCGAGCGTCTTCGTCACGAACTCCCAGCCGTACGCAATCGCGTCCGCCTTGAAGTAGTCGCCGAAGGAGAAGTTGCCGAGCATCTCGAAGAACGTGTGGTGCCGGGCCGTGTAGCCCACGTTGTCGAGGTCGTTGTGCTTGCCACCGGCGCGCACGCACTTCTGCGACGTGGTGGCGCGGCTGTAGTCGCGCCGCTCGCGGCCGGTGAAGACATCCTTGAACTGGACCATGCCCGCGTTGGTGAACAGCAGGGTCGGGTCGTTCGCCGGCACCAGTGAGGAGGAGGGGACGCGGCGGTGTCCACGCTCCTCGAAGAACTTGAGGAACGCCTCGCGAATCTCGGAGGCGGTCAGGGCGGAAGGCATGGTGTGGGTATATGCCACAAGAGGAGGCCGCGCAGGAGTTCTTGGAGGTTGCATGAGGGGGAGGACGGCCCGGGAGGGGGGACTCCGACAGCCCTGGCACGCCTGGACGGCAGGTGGGGTGGGGGGCGGGAAACACCGCGCCACGCCCGCGTGGGGTCCGCCCCTCAGTGTCCGTTCGCGGCCTTCTGCTTCACCACCCGGGCGGGGGCTCCCGCCACCACGGCCATGGGGGGCACATCCGAGATGACCAGGGCGCCAGCGCCAATCACCGCGCCGTCTCCCACAGTCACCGGGCCGATGATCTGCGCGCCCACGCCCACATAGACGTTGCGGCCGATGCGGGGGACTCCCGCCTCGCCGCGCCTCGGCTCCACGCTGACGTTCTGGGAGAGGAAGCTGCCTTCGCCCACTTCCACCCCCGGCGCCACCACCACGCCCACGCCGCCGTAACCCAGCCCCACGGAGGCGTGCAGGCGCGCGTCGATGTCCACGTGGCAGTGCAACAGCCGGTCACCCACGGCGGCCACCATGCTCGGAAGCACGGGCACACCCAGGCTCTTCAGCCGCCTCGCGGCCCGGTAGAAGGTCAGCGCGTCCGGGCCCATGCCCCACCCCGCGCCACCCCCCAGCGACCGGACGGCGTCTCAGCCTGGAGGCGGTCCTCGCCCACGCTCGCCATCCCGAGGAGGGAGGTGGGGGGAGACAGGGAAGCCGTCCAGGGTGAAGGGCGCGTCGTGGCCATCGCTCCGCGCCAATCTAGGGGACCTCCTGGCTCGGGCCAGCCGCTCGTTCGAGAGGCCCTGGGGAGCGTCCGCCAGCGAACCTCCGACGGTCCGCGCTGGCCCTGGAGTGCCACCGGGCGGACACTCGGCTCGGTGGCTCACGGGGGCGCGTGCTTCAGGAGGCCGCGCTCTCGCGCAGCCGCTTCAGGGCCTCCTCGACGTACTGGACGCCCTTGGGCGTGATGGCCTTCCCCTTCTTGGTGTCCTGCGCGTAGCCAGCGTGCAGACGCAGGGCCTTCGCGGCGTTGGGGGCGGCGTAGGTGACGCCCAGCTCGCCCCAGAAGCGGGACGTCGTCCCCGACGTCACTTCCAGGTCCAGCTCCACCGCCCGGGCCAGGTACAGCGGAATCAGCGAGCGCACGAGCTGATCCTTCAGCTTGCCCGCGGAGCGCAGCTCCTCGTGACGAGGGTGCGCGCGGAGCGCTTCCATCAGTTGGCCCACGGCCTGACCCGTGTCCGCCGAGGATGCCGCCTGGGACGCGGGAGCCGCCTCGCGCTTCTTCGCGCGGGCCTTGCTCCGGGCCGGGCTCTTGCCCGACTTCGTGACGGAGGCCTTGGCGGCGGCGGGCTTCGCGGACTTCACGGCCCGGGTCTTCTTCGCCACCTTCGAGGCACGAGGCGCCGGTGGCTCGGCGGCGACGGCTTCGGCGGGAGGGCCGTCCACCTCGGAGATGGGGCGCGGGCGCGGTGTGCGCTCGACGCGGGTGGACTCTGGCGCGCTGGGAGGCGCGACGGCCACGGGGGCAGGGGACGGCGAGTCCCGCCGATCCACGTGACGGGGTGCGGAATGGTCGGCACCGTTGCGGGAAGGGGCCTGCGGGCGCGCATAGCCCAGGCGCGAACGCACCTCTTCCACCACGCCGCTCAACCCCACTTGCTGCAGCAGACCTTCCAACCGGGAAGCGAATGACACCGGGCATGCCCTCCTGGACGTGCGCACGTTACCCCAGGATGGCCCCAGGTCGGATCCACCCTGCCTACGCAAGCAGGGAAGGTGGGTGTGCGTGGACCGGGCATCCTGCAACTGTTCGTCAGCGGGCAGACGGCGCTACACTCTGCGTCGTCCCCGCCATGCGGCTGCCTGCCCTCCCCCTCCTCGTGTTGCTCGTCGTGCCCGGTGTGACCCTCGCCCAGGGGGACACCCGCCTTGCGTTCCTCGGGCGCCAGCTCACGCAGGGCAAGGACCCCCGTTCGCGCTCCCAGGCGGCCCTGGTGCTGGGGGCCACCGAGGATCCGGAGGCCGTGACGCCCCTGTGTGGCGGCCTGAAGGACCCGAGTGAGCTGGTGCGCGCGGCCGTCGCCAAGTCCCTGGCGAAGCTGCAGGAGTCCTCCGCGCTGCCCTGTCTGGAGGCCCACAAGACGGAGGCGGACGCGACGGTGCAGGCGGCCGTGCGCGAGGCGGTGATCGCGCTGAAGGAGTACCAGGCACGACCTCCGCGCTTCTACGTCTCGCTGGAGGGGATGAAGGACCTCACGCGCTCGTTGCCGGCCGAACTGGTGAAGGCCACCGAGGCGCGGTTGCGCTCGCGGCTG
Source organism: Myxococcus sp. CA056 (assembly GCF_013336715.1). Taxonomy (NCBI): domain Bacteria; kingdom Pseudomonadati; phylum Myxococcota; class Myxococcia; order Myxococcales; family Myxococcaceae; genus Myxococcus; species Myxococcus sp. CA056. The sequence goes on along the minus strand of NZ_JABUMT010000003.1, from coordinate 901,979 downwards.
ATTCGCCGGGGCGCGCTGCTGGCGCCGGCCAAGGAGTCCAAGGCGGCGGCAAAGGGGGCGCTGAAGAAGCTGGGCCTGCATGGCTATCGCATCACCCCGGAGGTCCATGCGATGGAGGGAGGCGGGTTGCGGGTGGCCATCGTCTGCCTGAGCTACCCGGACCTGTCCCTGCTGGGGCAGGTGGACGTGAAGGCCGCGGGCGCGCAGCCCGCGGACCTCCTCAAGGCGCTCGTGCCGCGCGCGGTGGAGGAAGCAGCGGAAACCTTCGAGTGGAGCAACGAGACATGACGACGAGCACGACGGCGCACGCGGCGGCCCCGAAGCGGCGCTGGCGTAACTTCCTCCTGGATACGAGCTTCCAGCTCAAGCTGACCGCGTACATGGTTGGAGTGACGGTGGTGCTGTCGGCCCTGCTGGGCGTGTTCCTGGTGCGCTCCGCCTGGGCGCTGATGCGGGAGACGGCGACAGCGGTGGAGGCCCGCTCCCGGGCCGCCGAGGTCAGCCGGGAGTTGTCCGGCGCCACGCTGTCCAACGAGCTGCTCGCGCGGATGGACGACCCGACGTTCGAGGCCACCTTCCGGGAGAAGGCGCAAGGCATCGACGCGGCCTACGAGGCGGAGCGGGCCGCCATCGTCGAACAACGCGCGGAGCTCGAGTGGCGTCAGCGCGCGACATGGTGGGTGCTGGGGGCCTTCCTGGTGGGCTTCATCGCCGTGGTGGCGATGGGCACCATCGTCGTGACGCACCGGGTGGCCGGGCCGCTGTTGCGCATCCGGCGCATGGTGGGCGACGTGTACGAGGGCAAGCTGCGCCCGCCGCAGTACGGCCTGCGCGACGGCGACGAACTGCGGGAATTGTTCGACGCGACGCGGAGCATGATGCAGAAGCTGCGAGACCAGAGCGAAGAGGATGCTCGGGTGCTGGCGAAGGCGCTGGAGACGGCGGAGCGCTCCGGTGTGCCGGGAGAGTCGCTCGATGAGCTGCGCGCGCTGGAGTCCCGCTTCCGCGCGCGCCTGGAGGCCTGAGCCCCGCGCAGCCGTCCCCGGTCAGTGCTTCCGGGGACGCAGCTTGCGGAGCTCGGCTTGCATCTTCGCCATTTGTTGTTCGGCGTCCTTGAGAGCCAATTCCAGCTTACGTCGCTGCCGGGTCTCCGCCTGCCGACGTCGACGGGCCTCCGCTTGTCGGCGCAGCCGGGCCTTCTCCATCCGGGCCTTGAGCTGGTCAATCATCTCGGTGGACTCGAGCAACAGCGTCTCACCGGCCCAGACGAGCATCTTGTCGCCACGGACCTCGAACTCGAGCCCCAGCACCTTCGAGGTGAACCGTCCCTGCTTCGGCCGAAGGGGGACATAGGTCCTGTCCTTGGCGGACTTCAGCCGGAACCCCTCCAGTCGCTCCCGACCCGCGTCGTAGATGAAGTATTCGCGGACGCCGAGCCGCGCGTTCCGCTCCACGTTGACCACGGCGTCCTTCTTCCGGTTGCCGCCCGAGTGAACCTCCATCACCCAGTCCAGGCCCTTGCCCTCATGGCTCACCAGCCACTTCTCACGAGGGTGTGGCTCGACGTCGAACACCACCAGCAGGTCCGGCGCGAAGCGGCGCTCCCCGGGGTAATACACGGGCAGCTCCGAGCCGACGTAGGCCTTGCGCCGCCGATGACGGAAGTGATGCCTGAGCACATCGAGCACCCGGTGCTTCGCGTCTTGATGCAAGTCCCCCTCGGGCGGCGACATCTCCCGGTACGTCACCTCCGCCGGCAGTGACTCCACCACCTGCGCCCTCTCCTCGGGCCCCATCGCGTCCCACGCCTCCTGGGTGGGCGCCCGAGGGAAGGCGTCACCACGAACTCTGTCCGCGTGCCGTCCCATGCTTCAAAGCGTGGAGTTGGCAGCCTCGCGCGTCAATGCCCGAGGCGGATGAGCAATGCGTGGGCCATGCACAATCGCGCGCGCTCTGAAGCAGGAATCAAGCAATGCGCGTGAATCGCGTTCCAGGACTCCGTGAAGGAGTCCACGGGAGCGGACTTGTGAAGCTTCACGGTGGCGAGGCCACGTCCACGGTGAGCCCTGTCTGCTTGAGCACGGCGTGGATGCGCAGGCGTGCCTGGGCCCACGGAAGCGCCTCCACGCGATAGCCCTCGAGCGCTTCCATGAGGTGCGCGCGGTAGCTCGGGTGGCCCGGGTCCGCGACGATGACGACGCCTCGGTCCGTGGTGGAGCGAATGAGTCGACCCACGCCCTGGCGCAGGAGCAGCAACGCGCGCGGAAGTCGGTACTGGAGGAAGCCCTGGTACTCGCCACCGGAGCGGGCCAGCGGCTCCTCACGCGCGGCCACCAACGGACGCAGCGCGGGCTCCAGCGGGAGCTTGTCGATGAAGACGCAGCCCACGCCCCGGCCTGGGATATCCACGCCCTGCCAGAAGCTCTTCGTGCCCAGCAGCACCGTGCCCGTGTCGCGCTCCTGCCGAGCCGCCAGCGAGCGACTGTGTCCGCGCGACTGCCGCAGCACTTCGATGCCCAGCGGCTCCAGTCGGCTCCGCGCTTCCGCGCCCACGCGCTCCATGCGCCGCGTGGAGGCGAACAGGCCCAGCAGCCGTCCACCCATCGTCTGCGCGAGGCCCGAAATCCGCGTCGCGGCCCACTCGACAAACGGGTCCTCGTGCGCGCGCGGCGCATCGGTGACGAGCACCACCAGCGCCTGCTCGTGGAGCTGAAAGGGAGACGGTGCGCGCAACAGCCGAGGGGCAGGGCGGTCTCCGCGTCCATCCAGCCCCAGCCGCTTCAACACGAAGGGCGTTCCCGAGCCGTGGCTCGTGGGACCCAACGTGGCCGAGGTCAACACCAGCGCGCGCTTGTTCGCCGCGAAGTCACGCGACACATGGAACGACACGTCCACTGGCTGCGCGCCCACGTTCCATCGCTGTCGCCGAGGCTCGGCTGTCGCGGAGTAGCACCGTCCCGCCGCCGCTTCGCCCGAGAGCTCCTGCGCCAGCGTCGCCAGTTCGCCCAGCTCCGTGGTGGCACCGGACAGTTCGCGCTCCAGCGCGGGCATCCGCGCGGCGAGCTCCGGCAGGGCCTCCAGCACCCGCACCGCGAGCAGCGTGTGCAGCGCCTGCAGCGCGCCGCGCACCAGCTCCAGGCCGTCACGCACCGGCTCCCACGTGGGCAACGCGCGCACCGCCTCCGTCACGCGCAGCTCCGGCGCATATGCGCCCTCGTCGGGGTCCTCTCCCGCAGTGGTCGCCGAGGGCTCGCACAGCTCTGTCACCCGCGAGCCCAGGTCCCGCGCCTCGTCCATCAGCCGGCGCAGCGCGTCCTCCACCTGGCCCATCAGCGCGCGCGACTCCTCGCGACGCGACGCGGAGAGGGCGCGCCGCAGCTCCGCGAAGAGGCCGTGGCGTCCATCGCGTCCGTGCAGTCGCTCGGTGAGCCGCTGGAAGGCCAGGTCCGACAGCTCCACGGTGAGGGCCGTGGTGGCCACGTCCTCCACCTCGTGGGCCTCGTCGAGGACCAGATGCTCCAGCTTCGGGTAGCGCGCCGGCCACGCGAAGGCGAGGGACTGGTTGATGACCAGCACATCCGCCTCGCGCGCCTGGGCCACGGCCGAGTGGTAGAAACACCGGTGGTAGTGCGGGCACTTCTCGCCGAGCGTCGTCGCGGCCTCGGAGCGCACCGCGGGCGTCAGGCCCATCAGGACGGGGAAGCGCTCGCGGAACCAGTGGCTCAGCCGGTCCATGTCGCCATCCACACTGCGGCGCAGGTACGCACGCAGGTAGGCGCGAGGCGCGCGAGCCGAGTGCCCCATGCCCGGCTCCACGCGCGTGGCCTCCAGCGCGCGGCGTCGGCACAGGTAGTTCGACTGTCCCTTGAGCAGCGCGTAGCCGAAGGTGCCGCCCATCGCCTTGTGCAGTCGAGGCAGGTCCTTCTCCAGCAACTGGTCCTGGAGCGTCTTCGTGTGCGGGGCCACGCCCACCTTGCGCCCGTTGCGCGCGGCGAAGAGGGCCGCGGGCGCCAGGTACGCGAGCGACTTGCCCGTGCCCGTGCCCGCCTCCACCGCCACCTGCTCACCGTCCGACAGCGCGCGCGCCACCGCATGCGCCATCTCGAGCTGCGCGGGCCGACTCCGGAAGCCCTCCTCCATCCGCTCCAGCGCGCCTCCAGCGCCCAGCACCGCCGTCACCTCGTCGGCCCGCACAGGCAGCACCGGCGTGTCGGTCTCGGGCTCGGGCAGCGAGGGGACACCGGCCGCTCGCCGTCGCTCGGGCTTCCCGCGAAGGAAGCCTTGCGTCTCCAGCGCCAGCGACGCGGGCGCGGCGCGACAGGCGTCGCTCAGTCGCGACAGCAGCTCCAGCAGCGGCCACTCCTCGTAGTCGAACGCGCCGTCGTCCGTCTCTGGAGGCCCCAGCCGCCGCGCGGCCCGAGGGTCCAGCGTGGCCAGCAGGTCGGAGACGTCCTCGCCCCGGCCCTCGCGCACGAAGCGGTCCATCGTCTGCACGAGCACGGCGTGCACCGCTTCACAGTCGGACAGCGCGCGGTGCGGCTGCCGGATGCCCAGCCCGGCCCAGCGCAAAAGCGACTCCAGCGAGTGGCTGGTCAGCTCCGGGTGCAGGTAGTGCATCAACTCGCACGAGTCGAGCACCGGCGCGCGGATGGGACCCAGCAGGTCCGGCAGGAAGCCCTTCTCGAACGGCGCGTTGTGCGCCACCACCGTCCAGCCCGTGAGCCGACTTCGCAGCTCCTCGATGTCAGTCCCGAAGCGGGGCCGACCCGCCAGGTCCGCGTCCGTCAGGCCCGTCAGCCGTCGGATGGTGAGAGGCAGGGGTCGCGACGCCGAGTACAACCGCGCGAAGCGGTCCACCTCGCGTCCGTTCTCGAAGAAGAGACACCCCAGCTCGATGATTTCGTCGGCACGTGGATCCAACCCCGTGGTTTCGAGGTCGAGGAAGACATGCCGCGTGAAAAGCTCCGCCGCGCCGCCCATGCAGGGCCGGGAGACTAACGCTTCCCGGCGCGGTGCCCAGATTTCAGCCTACGTCTTCAGTCCACCAGGAAAACGCCGGAAATCATCTTCCCCATGGCACACCCGTAGACGAGTTTTCCGGACTCCTTGGGTGTGAAGGAGATGTCCACCGGCTGGTTGAGCGGCAGCGGCGTGTTGATGTCGTAGCCGTCCATCACCACTTCGGTGGCGCACGTCTGGTCCGTCTTGCGCGTCACCACCAGCTTCACCGGCTCGCCCTTCTTGAGCGTCACGGGGCTGGGCTCGTAGCCCTTCTCCGTCACCGTCAGCTCCACCACGCGCACGCCGTTCTCCCGCTTCTCGGGGACGGTGGGCGCCGAGGGGGCCGCTTCGGCGGCGGGCGTGTCCTTGGTGCATCCCTGCTGCGTGGCGCCCACCATGGCGGCCGTCGCGGCGAGCGCGAGCCAGGGCTTGATGATGCGGGAGAAGAAGGGGCGCATGGGGTGCCTCGAACGAAGAACTTGCGAAGGTGAAAGGGGCGGCGCCCCCGACGTCAGGGCCCTCAGGCCTCGTCGACGGGAGCGCTCGCGGGACCCGGCTCGAACCGGAGCAGGGCGTGGAGCGGGACGAAGACCTCGTGGCCCGGCTCACCCAGGAGCAGGTCGAACCGGCCCACGTGCATCAGCGGGAGCTGGAGGGTGATGCCGTTGCGCAGCACCAGCTTCACCGTCTCGCCCAGGTGGTCCAGGAACGCGCGCGGGTCCGAGTACGGACGCTTGTCCGGCTGACGCGCCACCGTGGAAGGCTTCTGCGTCAGCTTGGCGTCGCGCTCCAGGCCAGGCAGCAGCCGTTCCCACTCAGCGCGCCGCGCCAGCAGCACCACCTGCAGCTTCTCCAGCCGCCCGGTGCGCTCCAGCGTGAAGGCGATGGGCTCCTCCGCGACGAGCGTGTCCAGCAGCGAGCGCTCCGCCAGGACGACGGAGACCTCCACCTTGCCGGCGATGAGGCCGCCGAGCAGCTCCGCCACCACGGCGTTGTCGACCTCGCCGCGCGCCTGCTTGATGGCCGCTTTGCGCTGGGTGCGCTCCTTGCGCGCCATGAACTCCGCCACCGTCATGCCGCTCTGGAGCACGCCGAAGGCATCCCCCAACGACAAGCTCGGCGTCTGGCCCATCAGCTCGTAGACCTGGTCGAAGCGCTTCGCCTCTTCGGCGTGCAGCTTGCGCCAGATGCGGGCCTTCATCTTCCCTTCCAGCTCCCCCTTGGCGATGCGCGCGGGCACATGCTCGCGCTGCGCCAGTGCGAGGATCTGCTCGGGCGTGGGCGGAGGCCGGGGCGTCGAGGAGCGGAAGCCCCCCGGCCGACCACCGAAGCCGCCCGGACGCGCACCGGGTCCCCCCGGGCCTCCGGGTGCTCTCGGCGCCAGTGGACGGGCCCCTGGCGTCACGCTCGCCGGACGCGGCGAGGGTGCGGGTGCCGCGCCGGTGGGCCGGGGAGCGGGCAAGGGGGCGGCGGTCGTCGGCGCCGTCGCCGCGGGAGCGGCGGGGCGGGGCGAAGGACTCACCCCCGAGGGCCGAGGAACCGCCGGCGTGAGGGGGGGCGCCGTGCCGGCGGTGGGCCGGGGCGTGGGCGTGGGGCGCGGCGTGGGCGCCGGAGGGGCGGATTCCAAGGGGGACGGAGTCTGGGCGGCGCTGCCGGGCGTCGAGGCCGGCCGCCGGATGACTTCGACCGCGGGAACCACCCGCCGTGTCTTCCGATCGTTCACAGTCGTACGTTACCTGATGCGAGGAGCCCGAGCATGCCCGGCTTCACGGCTGGAGGGAGGCTGAGAGGTCCACTTTCCACCCAGACGGCTCTCGGACCATCCGGACCTCGTGGGTGCTGCCTGACGAGCGAACGAGCACGGTCGCCTCGTCGCCCGCCTCCCGGACCAGGGAGACCTCCGTAACATCCGGAGGAGGGGGGACATTCGCGAAGAAGAGGCCCAGGGGCTCGGGTTTCACCGCGCCCCCGGAGGCGTCACTCACCGCCTGGGCCCGCTTCGTCAGGGCCGTCTGGGTGGGCTGGGACAATGCGCCCCAGGCCGCGCGCAACTCGCCGCGCTTCACCAGACGGTGGAAGGACGTATACGCATCTTGCGGTGTGCCGAAGCGGGGCTGGTTGCAGCCGGCCACGCCCACCAGGAGCAGGGCCAGCAACCAGGGCATCGTCGCGGTCAGGCGCATGGACGTGGGGTTTAGGTCAAAGCGGCGCCGGGGGAAAGCCTTGGGTTCGTCCGTCTCACGGAACGTGTTGCTGGACACGGTTGCGCCCCGCTCCCTTGGCCGCGTAGAGCCCCGCATCCGCGGCGCGAAGAAGCTCCTCCGCGCTCCCCAGGTCTTCCGAGGGCACCGTCGCCACGCCCAGCGACGCCGTCAGGCGCACCTCCTGCCGCTTCCCGTCCACGCCCACGTGCTCCACCCGCAGGCCGGCGATGGCCTCGCGCACGCGCTCGCACACCTTGAGCGCGTCCGCCGTCGCCGTCTCCGGCAACAACGCGATGAACTCCTCCCCGCCATAACGCGCCAGCACGTCCACCTCGCGCAGCCGCGAGCGCGTCGTCTGCGCCACCGCCTTGAGCACCTGGTCCCCGAAGGGGTGGCCGAAGGTGTCGTTGATGCGCTTGAAGTGGTCGATGTCCAGCATCACCAGCGACAGGGGGGACTGGTAGCGCCGCGAGCGCGCGAACTCGTCGCTCAGGCGCTCCTCGAAGCAGCGCCGGTTGAACAGCCCCGTGAGCGCGTCCGTCCGGCTGAGCGCCAGGAGCTCCTCGCGCCGCCGCGCCAGCTCCTTGTTGGCCTTGTCCAGCTCCCGGTTCTTCTCCACCAGCGCGTCCTGGAGCGCCTTGAGCCGCAGCATCGACTTCACCCGCGCCGACAGCTCCAACATGTCGAAGGGCTTCACCAGGTAGTCGTCCGCCCCCAGCTCCAGCCCCTCCACCTTTCCCGCCGCCTGCCGCGCCGTCATCAGAATCACCGGGATGAAGCCGAAGCCTTCCTCCCCGGAGTTCGCCTTGATGATGCGGCACACCTCCACGCCGCCCAGCCCCGGCATCTCCACGTCCATCAAGATGAGGTCCGGCCGCGCCTCGCGAATGGCCGACAGCGCCTGTGTGCCGTCATGGGCTTCCTTGAAGACGTACCCCCGCGGCGCCAGCCCCTCGCGCACATGTGCCACGTGCGATGGATCGTCATCGACGATGAGCACCGTCCGGCCGCTCAGCTCGCCGCCTGCCCCAGTCCGCCGGGCTACCTCCGGCGTCCTCTTCCTGTCACCCTCCGCCATGCGGTTGCGCCCCCAGTGCAATCATCCCGCGCTGCCAGAATGCCTGTGATTGTCTCCCGCCGACTCCAGGAAGCCAAGGGGTAGGGCAAGTCCCCGTCTTTCGGAGGCTCAGGCGGGTTTGACGAGGCGGGCCCGGTACACCGGCTCTCCCGAGGTGAGATACCGCCGCTCACGCGTCGAGGGCACCTCCTCCGGGTCATACGGATGGAAAACACCGGAACCCAAGGGGTTGTGGAAACCCACGGATTCCAGGATGGAGAGCATGTTGTGGGCGCGGTCCTCGACGTCGGTGCGCATGTCGAAGCGGCCGCCGGGGGCGAGCCTGGTGAGCAGGAGGGCGGCGAAGTCCGGCTGCACGACGGCGCGCTTGGCGTGGGCGCGCTTCCACCAGGGGTCGGGGAACTGGAGGTGGATGGCGGAGAGCGAGCCGGCCGCGAAGATACGGGGGACGGCGAAGCGGGCGTCGGACTCGACGACGCGCAGGTTCTTCATCCCGGCCTTCTGGGCGCGCTCCTGGGTGTCGCGCGCGTACTTCTTGCGCCACTCGAAGGCGACGAAGCGGATGGTGGGGTTGCGGCGGCAGTACTCCAGCGCGTGGCCCCCGGCGCCGGAGCCGATTTCAAGCTCCAGGGGGCCCGGGAAGCCGAACTCGGCGTCCCAATCCGGAGGGGTCTCCTGGGCGATGAGGTGGAGGCCGACGGGGTCTGGCAGCAAGCGGGGGCGTGGCATGAGGAGGGCGCTCCAACCACGGCCGAGCGGGGTCTGGCCAGGGAAAAACACTGGTATAGGGGAGGGATGAAGGTCTTCCAGTCGGTGGCGGAGGCGGGCCGGGCGCTGATCGGCCGAGCGCTCGCCCTGGGCAACTTCGACGGGGTGCACGTGGGCCACCAGGCCCTCTTCGCGGAGGCGCGCAAGCACGCTTCCCCCGCGGCGTTCACCTTCAACCCCCACCCGGGCAAGGTGCTCCAGCCAGACCTGGCGCCCAAGCTGATTACCTTGCTGCCCCGCCGCCTGGAGCTGCTCGCCGACCTGGGGCTGGAGGCCACGGTGGTGCAGGCCTTCTCGCGTGACTATGCGCGCACGGGCCCTGCGGACTTCGAGGCCACGCTCTTCGACGCGCTCGGCGTGGCGCACGTGGTGGTGGGCAGCGACTTCACCTACGGCGTGGCGCGCGCGGGCAACGTGGAGACGCTGCGCGAGGCGGCGTCCCGGCGGGGCGCGCGCGTCCATGTGGTGACGCCCGTCACGGTGGACGGGGTGGTGGCCTCGTCCTCACGGGTGCGTGAGTACATCCTCGAGGGGCGCGTGTCCGCCGCGTGCCGGCTCCTGGGTCGCCCGTTCGATTTGGACGGGATGGTCGTGGCGGGGGCGGGGCGGGGGAGGACCATCGGCTTTCCCACCGCCAACGTGGACACCCAGAACGAGCTGCGGCCCGCGCCGGGCGTCTATGCCATCCGCGTGCGCTTCCTCACGGGGGAGGGCGTGGGCACCTGGCATGGGGGCGCCGCCAATATCGGCATCAAGCCCACCTTTGGCGGCACCGAGGTCACCATCGAGGCGCACCTGCTGGATTTCGCGGGGGATATCTACGGGCGGGAGCTGCGCGTGCAGTTCCTGGAGCGCCTTCGCCCCGAGCAGCGGTTCGGCTCCGTGGCGGAGCTGACCGGGCAGATCAAGCGCGACGTGGAGGCCGCTCGCACGGTGATTGCGCGGGCCGGGGAGTGACGCACGCACTTTTCCCGTGATTGTTCAACGGGTTGGCGAGTCCGGGCCCCCCAGAGGGCGCCTTGACGGATGTGCGCGGCTCCCCTCTAATTCGCTGTCAGGAACCGTGCCAAAGGTGCTGTGGGGCCCCGAGGCAACGCCCCTGTCTCCCAAGAGCGAGGCGGGCCCCCGCCCGTCTCATCCTTCTGTGCCACAAGGAAGAGGCTTCACGAATGTCCGGTCGATTGGGTGAACTGCTGGTCCGCGAGAATCTCATCTCCGTCCAGCAGCTGCGCAAGGCCCAGGAAGAACAGCAGAAGAGCGGCACGCGCATCGGCACCGCGCTCATCAAGACGGGCGCCATCGAGGAGTCGAAGCTCACCGACTTCCTCTCCAAGCAGTACGGCGTGCCGGCCATCAACCTGAAGGACTTCGACATCGACCCGGACATCATCAAGCTCGTGCCGAAGGAAGTGGCCGAGAAGCACCTGGTGATTCCCGTCAATCGCGCCGGTCCCTCGCTGATCGTCGCCATGTGCGACCCGTCCAACATCTTCGCGGTGGACGACCTGAAGTTCCTCACCGGCTACAACATCGAGACGGTGGTGGCCTCGGAGGTCTCCATCCGCGAGGCCATTGAGCGCTACTACGCGGAGAAGGGCCCCTCGATGGAGGAGATCGTCGGCGACGTCGACGACGAAGTCGAGCTGGCGAAGGAGGAGACGGAGAACATCGACGAGATGGCGAAGGCCGCAGATGACGCGCCCGTCGTCAAGCTGGTGAACCTCATCCTCATGGACGCCATCAAGAAGCGCGCGTCCGATATCCACATCGAACCGTATGAGCGCGACTTCCGCGTCCGCTTCCGGATCGACGGCGTGATGTACGAGGTCATGCGCCCGCCGATGAAGTTGCGCAACGCGATTACGTCGCGTCTGAAGATCATGGCCTCGCTGGACATCTCCGAGCGACGCCTGCCGCAGGACGGCCGCATCAAGATCAAGATTGGCGGCGGCAAGGAGATGGACTTCCGCGTGAGCGTGTGTCCCACGCTCTTCGGCGAGAAGGTCGTGATGCGTCTGCTCGACAAGAGCAACCTGCAGCTGGACATGACGAAGCTGGGCTTCGACGCGGAGCCCCTGGCCTGGTTCAAGGAAGCCATCGACCGTCCCTACGGCATGGTGCTGGTGACGGGCCCCACCGGTTCCGGCAAGACGACGACGCTGTACTCGGCGCTCTCCAGCCTCAACGACGTCGGCACCAACATTTGCACCGCCGAGGACCCGGTCGAATTCAACTTCGCCGGCATCAACCAGGTGCAGATGCATGAAGACATCGGCCTGAACTTCGCCGCGGGCCTGCGCTCGTTTCTCCGCCAGGACCCGGACATCATCATGATTGGTGAGATCCGCGACTTCGAGACGGCGGAAATCGGCGTGAAGGCCGCCCTCACCGGCCACCTGGTGCTCTCCACGCTGCACACCAACGACGCCCCTGGCACGGTGAGCCGTCTGCTCAACATGGGCATCGAGCCGTTCCTCGTGACGGCCTCGCTCAACCTCATCCTCGCCCAGCGTCTGGCGCGCCGCCTGTGCCCCGCCTGCAAGAAGCCGGCGGACAAGGTGGACGAGCAGGCCCTCATCGACGCCGGCATCCCCCCGGACAAGATGGGCACCTTCACCGTGTACGAGAAGGTCGGCTGCCGCGACTGCAATGACCGCGGCTACCGGGGTCGCGTGGCCATCTACGAGGTCATGCCCTTCTGGGACGGCCTCAAGGAGCTGGTCATCAACGGTGGGTCCGCCGCGGAGCTCAAGCAGGAGGCCATCCGTCTGGGCATGAGCAGCCTTCGCATGAGTGGCCTCAAGAAGGTGATGGACGGCTTCACCACTCTGGAAGAAGTGGTCGGCAACACCGCCCCGGACCGTTTCTAGTCACCCCCTCCCCCAGCCTCACCGAAGGACATCCCCACCGTGGCCAACCTGCACCAGCTCCTCAAGGCGATGGTCGAGAAGGGCGCTTCCGACCTCCACGTCACCACCGGCTCGCCGCCGCAATTGCGCGTGGACGGCGAGCTCGTCCCCTTGAAGACGGCGCCGCTGACGCCCGTGGAGACCAAGCAGCTCTGCTACTCCATCCTCACGGACGCCCAGAAGCACAAGTTCGAGGAGGACAACGAGCTGGACCTGTCCTTCGGCGTGAAGGGGCTGTCGCGCTTCCGCGCCAACATCTTCATGCAGCGTGGCGCGGTGGCCGGGGCGTTCCGCACCATTCCCTTCAAGATCCTGACCTTCCAGGAGCTGGGCCTGCCGCCCGTCGTGGCGGAGCTGGTGAAGAAGCCGCGCGGCCTCATCCTGGTGACGGGACCCACGGGCTCGGGCAAGTCCACCACGCTGGCCTCGATGATCGACAAGATCAACACCGAGCGTCATGAGCACATCATGACCATCGAGGACCCCATCGAGTACCTGCACCCGCACAAGAACTGCCTCGTCAATCAGCGCGAGGTGGGTGCGGACACGCGGAACTTCAAGACGGCCCTCAAGTACATCCTGCGTCAGGACCCGGACATCGTGCTGGTGGGCGAGTTGCGCGACCTGGAGACCATCGAGGCCGCGCTCACCATCGCCGAGACGGGCCACATCTGCTACGCGACGCTGCACACCAACAGCGCGGTGCAGACCATCAACCGCGTGCTGGACGTGTTCCCGCCGTACCAGCAGCCGCAGGTGCGCGCCCAGATGTCCTTCGTGCTGGAGGGCGTGATGAGCCAGGCGCTGGTGGCCAAGGCGGGCGCTCCGGGCCGCATCCTCGCCCTGGAGGTCATGATTCCCAACCCCGCCATCCGGAACCTCATCCGCGAGGACAAGGTCCACCAGATCTACTCCTCCATGCAGGTGGGTCAGGCCAAGTACGGCATGCAGACCTTCAATCAGGCCCTGGCGGCGCTGCTCCTGCGCCGGCTCATCACCCAGGACGAGGCCTTCGGTCGCTCCAGCGACCCGGACGAGCTGCGCAACATTCTTTCCACCGGGGGTGGCGGGCTCCCGGGTACCCAGCGACCAGCCGGAGGAGCGACGGGTCGTTAGTTCCTGGTTTCGAGATTCAGCGGTTAGACTCGCGCGGCGTTTGCGGAGGTCGAGCTCATGGCAGCACCGGCAGTCCAGAAGGCAACAGCTTCCAAGAAGAACACCGCCCAGTTCCTCTGGGAGGCGAAGACCAAGAGCGGGGAGACGAAGAAGGGCGAGATGGAGGCCTCGGACAGCGAGGCCGTCAACGCCCGGCTCAAGTCCCTGGGCCTCAATCCCGTCAAGGTGCGCAAGAAGAGCGCGCTGGACGGCGAAATCAGCCTCCCGGGCTTCGGCGGCGTCACGGGCAAGGACATCCTCGTCTTCACGCGTCAGTTCGCGACGATGATCGACGCGGGTCTGCCCCTGGTGCAGTGCTTGGACATCCTCGCCAACCAGATGGACAACCCCGCCTTCAAGAAGGTGGTGCTGGCCATCAAGGCGAAGGTGGAGCAGGGCAGCACCTTCGCGGATGCGCTCAAGGAGCACCCCAAGGTCTTTGACGAGCTCTACATCCAGCTCTGCGCGGCCGGTGAGGTCGGCGGTATCCTCGACACCATCCTCAACCGTCTGGCGGCCTACCGCGAGAAGGCGGAGAAGCTCAAGCGCAAGGTCAAGGGCGCGATGACCTACCCGGCCATCGTCATCCTCGTGGCCATTGGCGTGACGGCGCTGCTGCTGCTCAAGGTGACGCCCGTGTTCGCGGCCATGTTCGCGGACTTCGGCTCGGCGCTGCCCGCTCCCACCCAGTTCGTGGTGGATTTGTCCGCCTGGGCGGAAGCGTACTGGCTGCATGTGATCAGCATCATCACCGCGCTGGTCGTCTCCTTCACCTGGAGCTACAGGCAGCCCAGGGGCCGCAAGTTCTGGGACAAGGTCTTCCTGAAGTTGCCGCTGTTCGGCCCCGTGCTCCGCAAGGTGGCGGTGGCGCGCTTCACGCGCACGCTGGGCACGATGATCTCCTCGGGCGTGCCCATCCTCGACGCGCTCGACGTGACGGCGAAGACGGCCGGTAACCGCACGGTGGAAGAGGCCATCTACTACGTTCGCGGGAAGATCTCCGAAGGCAAGAACATCGCCGGTCCGCTGCTCGAGACGAAGGTGTTCCCGTCCATGGTGGTGCAGATGATTGGCGTCGGTGAAGCGACGGGCGCCATGGACACCATGCTCAACAAGATCGCCGACTTCTACGACGACGAAGTGGACACCGCCGTCAGCGCGCTGACGGCCATGATCGAGCCCCTGTTGATGGTGTTCCTCGGCGGCGTGGTCGGTGGCTTCCTCATCGCCATGTACCTGCCCATCTTCTCCATTGCCGGTGCCATCAAGTAGCTCCGCTGTCGCCAGGGCGCGCGCGGACGAGTCCGAGAGGCTCCGCGCGCGCCTGGTCTGGCTGGTGTTGTTCCGGACGGTGGCGGCGAGCCTGTCGCTCGTCATCACCGTGGGTCGCCTGCTGCTCCAGCCCCTCGAGGAGCCGAGCCGGGCAGACTCGCTCTCGCTCTCCGTCATTGTCGCCGCGTATGTCTCCACGGTGGTGGTGGGCATCCGGCTGCGGCGGGAGAAGGCCGGCCGGCTGGACGCGTGGGTGCAGGTGCTGGGCGACGTCGTCATCGCCACGGGCCTCGTGTTCCTGAGTGGTGGTTCCGACTCCCCGCTGACGTTCCTCTACAGCCTGGCCGTCATCGGCGCCGCAGTGGTGCTGGACTGGCGAGGGGCCCTCTGGGTGGCGGCGGCGGCGGCGCTGTCCTTCGCCGGGCTGGTGGGGGTGCTGCGGCTGTCGGACGTCGCGCCGCTGGGGCCGCTCTTGTCCAGCCGGGGTTTCTTCGTGCTGGGCAGCAATCTGCTTGCGCTGGCGCTCATCGCCGTGTTGGCCGGCTACCTGTCCCGGCAGCTCTCCGCGACGGGCGGCGCGCTGTCCGCGCGAGAGGCGGACCTGCGCAGGTTGGGAGGGCTCCAGCAGCAGATTCTCTCCTCCATGCCGTCGGGGCTCATCACCTGCGATGCCCAGAAGCGCGTCACATACGTCAACGCCGCCGCGCACGGCATCCTTCAGCTGGAGGACATGGGCAGCACCGGTCAGCCGCTGGAATCGCTGCTCCCGGGTGTGTCGGGGCTCGCGCCGCGCTCGTCGCGTGGCGAACTGGTGGTGGGCACGGATGGGGGGCGTCGGCGCATCATCCTCGGGCTGTCGGTGACGCCGCTGGAGGGTGAACAGGGCGCGCTGCTCATCGTGTTCCAGGATTTGACGGAGCTGCGGCGGATGGAAGAGGACCTGGAGCGCTCGGACCGGCTCGCGAGCCTGGGGGCGCTCTCCGCGCAGTTGGCGCACGAGCTGCGCAACCCGCTGGCGGCGATGCGGGGCTCCGCGCAGCTGCTGGCGCAGGAGTGCTCGCGGGACGTGGTGGTGCAGAAGCTCACCAACATCCTGGTGCGCGAGTCGGATCGGCTCGGGCGGCTGGTGGAGGACTTCCTGCGCTTCGCGCGTCCTCCGGAGCCCATGCGTCGCGAGGTGTCGCTGGACGCGCTCCTGGCGGAGACGGTGGACATGTTGCGGGCGGACCCCCTGGCGCGGGACGTGCGGGTGGAGGTGTCCGCGCAGGAGCGGCTGATGGCCGCGGTGGATCCGGACCAGCTGCGTCAGGTGCTCATCAACCTGGTGCGCAACGGGTTCCAGGCGGCGGGACCCAGGGGCGAGGTGCGGGTGGGGCTGGCGAGAAGCGAGAAGGAAGCGCAGATTCGGGTGTGGGACTCGGCGGGAAGCATCACCGAGGAGATGATGGGCCATCTGTTCGAGCCTTTCTTCACCACGCGGGACGGAGGCACGGGACTGGGGTTGTCCACCGCGCACTCCATCGTCCGCGCGCATGGCGGCTCCATCCGCGTGCGCTCGGACCCGGCCGAGGGAACGGAGTTCGTCGTGGGGTTGCCGCTGTGACGACCGCGCATGCCGCAGAGAGCGGAGTGAGAGGCCACATTCTCGTCGTGGACGACGAGCTGTCCATGCGGGAGTACCTGGAGCTGTTGCTGCACCGCGAGGGTTACGCGGTGACGAGCGTGCCCGGGGTGAAGCCCGCGTGCGAGGTGCTCGCGCGCGACGGGGTGGACCTGGTCATCTCCGACATGAAGCTGGGGACGGGCAGCGGCCTGGACGTGCTGCGCACGGCGCGGGCGCGCAAGGAGCCTCCGGAAGTCGTGCTGATTACGGCCTACGGGACGCC
Organism: Myxococcus sp. CA056; assembly: GCF_013336715.1. NCBI lineage: Bacteria > Pseudomonadati > Myxococcota > Myxococcia > Myxococcales > Myxococcaceae > Myxococcus > Myxococcus sp. CA056. The sequence goes on along the minus strand of NZ_JABUMT010000003.1, from coordinate 885,706 downwards.
GTCCGCCGCCGTGGAGGCGATGCGCGAGGGGGCGTACGACTACATCTGCAAGCCCTTCGACAACGAGGAGCTGCGGCTGCTGGTGCAGAAGGCGCTGGAGAAGCGCACGTTGCGGCAGGAGAACATCACGCTGCGCGCGCGGTTGTTGCCCGGGCTGGGCGTGGCGGTGGGGCAGAGCGCGCGGATGCAGGCGGTGTGGTCCCTGGTGGAGAAGGTGGCGCCGGGGCGCAGCACGGTGCTGGTGACGGGGGAGAGCGGCACGGGCAAGGAGCTGGTGGCGCGTGGCATCCACATGCGCGGCAATCGGGCGGCGCAGCCCTTCCTGCCCTTCAACTGCGCGGCGCTCAACGAGGGCACGCTGGAGAGCGAGCTGTTTGGCCACGTGAAGGGGGCCTTCACGGGGGCGTTGCACGAGCGCGCGGGCCTGCTGGTGTCCGCGGGTGAGGGCACGGTGATGCTGGACGAAGTCGGCGAGATGCCGCTGGCCACGCAGGTGAAGCTCCTGCGGGTGCTCCAGGAGCGGAAGGTGAAGCCGGTGGGGAGCGCGGCGGAGGTGCCCTTCCAGGCGCGAGTCATCGCGGCGACGAACCGGCGGCTGGAGACGGAAGTGAAGGCGGGGCGCTTCCGCGAGGACCTCTTCTACCGACTCAATGTGATTACGCTGGAGCTGCCACCCCTGCGCGAGCGCGCGGGCGACATCTCGCTCCTGGCGGGCCACTTCCTGTCGAGGATGGCGGAGGAGCTGGGGCGGCCGGGCCTGCGCTTCGCGCCAGAGACGCTGGCGTTGCTCGAGCGCTACGCATTCCCCGGCAACGTGCGGCAGCTGCAGAACATGGTGGAGCGCGCGGCCACGCTGTCGGACTCGGACCTGCTGGGGCCGTCCACGCTGCCGCCCGCGGTGCGCGGCGAGGCGGAGCCGGTGGCGCGTCCGGGCGAGGGCGGCGAGCCCCAGTTGAGCGGCGGCTTCAATCTGGAGCGCCACCTGGACGACAGCGAGCGGCGCTACCTGCTGGCGGCGCTGAAGCAGGCGGGTGGGGTGAAGACGCGCGCGGCGGACCTGCTCGGCCTGTCCTTCCGCTCGTTCCGCTACCGGCTGGCGAAGCACGGCCTCACGGACGAGCTGGAGGACCCCGCGCCGGTGCGAAGCGGAGAGTGACGCTCCCCTCAATGGCCCGGAGACCTAGAAGCCGAGCGCCGCCCTGGCGCCGTCCGCGGCCTCCAGGCCCATGCGCCAGTTGGCGTCCTGGCTGTTGTAGGAGAAGCGGCCGCCGCGGCCGATGGAACTCAGGCGCTCGAAGTTGTCGAGGTGCTCCTGGAGGGGCTGGAGGACGCGTTGGAAGCCGGGCTGGTACACCGGATAGCAGCGCGGCAGGCGCACCACGTGGAATCGCCCGACCGGGGCCGGCCCCAGCAGGCCCACGGACTCCAGCTCCTTCCTGGCGAGCGCCGCCATGGCTTCATCGGACTCGCTCCAGAGGGTCTCGTCCTGGGAGCACCAGTACTCCGCGCAGAGGATGGTGGAGCGCTCCTCGCCGTAGAGTCCGGGGACCCAGTTGCGGAAGTTGGTGACGCGGCAGGTCCTGACCGCGCGCGTGTGCATCTCCAGCCACGACTCGGGGAACAGCCCCGTCTCGTGGACCTCCAGGTACACCAGGAGCGCGCTTCGGAAGGTGAGCACGTCGCGCGCCTCGGTGAGCGCCCGTTGCACCTCGGGGGGCTGGCCTGGAAGCTGTGCCACGAGCGGCACCAGCGGGGCGCTGGAGATGATGTAGTCGTAGGCCCGCGAGCCGTGGGAGGACTTCAGCCCCGTCACGCGGCGGCCCTCGACCTCCAGCGCCTCCACCCGGCTCTCCAGGAGCACTTCGCCGCCGTGGTCGCGGACGAACTGGGCCATGCGCTCGTACACCTCTCCGGTGCCGCGCTGGGGGTAGGGGAACTGCTCGGTGACCTGCTTGACGGCGCGTGCCCGGGCGTTGCTCGCGCCCGTGCGCAAGGCGGCGAGCACGGTGTCGACCAGCGAGGCGTCCTTGGCCGCGGCGCCGGACACGCTGGCGTCCACCGCGGAGCAGGGCCGTCCGAAGAACTTCTCGTTGAAGTCTCGGAAGAACTGCTCGTAGACGCGGCGGCCAAAGTGCTGCACCAGCCAGTCCTCGAACGTTCGAACCTCCGGAAGCGGGCGCAGTTGCTGGCGCCCGTAGTCGAGCACGCACCGGATGGATTCGGTGAGGCCCACCTTGCGCACCACATCCACCACCTGGAGCGGGTAGCGCAGCACCTTCCCATCATTCCGGAAGACGCCGGGATGGGACTCGACGGTGGCCCAGTCCTCTCCCACCACGCTCTTCCAGAGCGAGTCGATGCGCGCATCCTGCGTGTGGAAGCGGTGCGGCCCCAGGTCCACCCGTTGGTTCCACAAGTCCAGGGTGCGTGACAGTCCGCCGACGACGCGGCTGCCCTCGTGGACCTCGACCTGGGCCCCGGCCTTCGCCAGGACATAGGCGGCGGTGAGGCCCGCGGGGCCGGCACCCACCACCGCGATGCGGGGACGGGGCGACGGGGGCGAGGGGGCGCTGGAGGCGGAGATGCTCATGGCGAGACGGGGCGCGGGGCGGAGCGGAAGTAGCGGGCGAAGGCGGGGTCCGCGTGTCGCGCGTGGACGTGCTCGGGGCGGTACACGCGCAACGTGTATTCGTAGAGGGGCCCCGCGGCATCCAGCTCCCAGAACCGACTCAGCTTGCCCACCACAAAGTCCAGCAGCGCGCCCGGCGGCTGGTAGTACAGCTCCTCGCGCGTGTACTCGGGGTCGTGGAACGTGGTGAGGAAGTTCACCGAGAAGCCCTTCGTGCACAGCGCGTACATGGCGGCCAGCATGCCCTCGACGAAGCCGCGCCAGGCCTCGGGCGTGGCCGAGAGCCGGACGTTGAAGGTCCCCGACAGCGTCAGGTAGTCGTACCGTTCGGGCGGAAGGCTCGCGACGATGTCGCGCGTATGGAAGGTGCCCTGGGGAAACTTGCGCGCGCACGACTCCGTGAACGAGGGATGGACGTCGCTGCCGGAGTAGCGGGCCTCCGGGTGATGGTGCTGGAGGAACTCGCCGAAGTGCCCCATGCCGCACCCCACCTCGTGCACGGAGAAGGGGCCCGACGCGCCTTCGAAGAGCCGGGCCAGCCGGTGGAAGCGCTCGTATTGGGTGGCCTGGTCCCGGTGCGACAGGGCACGGGGGTCGTCTCCGTACTGGTCCAGGAGCGCGCCGTAGAAGGCGCGCTGCTCTTCAGCGATGTCCATGGAGGGTCTCCTGTCGCGCGGGCTCGGCCCGTGGCTCCGCGACGGTCAGCCTGGAGGTGTTCGTCGCCTGCCGCACCACCGCCTGGGGCTTCTGATTGATTTGGAGGAAGATGCGCGCCACGTACTCGGAGAGGATGCCCACGCCGAGCAGCGTCACGCCCGAGGAGAACAGCACCGCCACGGCCAGCGAGGCCCAGCCAGGCACGGTGATGGTCCCGGTGATGCGCGAGAAGACCACCACTCCGCCCGCGATGGCGGACAGCACGGACAAGAGGAAGCCGCCGACGGAGGCGAGCCGGAGGGGGAAGGTGGCGTAGTTGAAGAGCAGGTTGAAGAACACCGTCACCAGGCGGCCCAGCGTGTACGAGCTGCGCAGCCCCTCGGGGTGCTCGTGGCGCACCTCGGCGGCGGTGATGCGGTCGGTGACCCAGGACAGGTAGATGTCGAGGATGATGTCGTGCCGCTCGCTGCGGGCGACCTCGGCGGCGACGCGCCCGGAGATGAGCCGGAAGGCGGAGATGTCGAAGGCCACCCGCATCACCCTGCGAGGGATGACCATGATGAGGCGCGAGGCCAGCGAGCGCCACCCGGGGCCCTGCCTCACGCGGGGCAGACCGTAGACGACATCCGCGTCGGCCTGCTCGGCGCGGGCCAGCAGCGCGCCAATCTCCTCGGGCGGGTTCTGCAGGTCCTCGTCGAGCGTCACGACCCAGCGCCCACGGGCATGCCGGAAGCCGCACACCGTGGCGTTGTGTTGCCCGAAGTTGCGCATCAGCCGCACGCCCACGATGTGCTCATCCCCCTGCGCCAGCTTCTCGATGACGGCCCACAGCGCGGGCCTGGCGCTGTCGTCGACCAGGATGATTTCGAAGGGGGTGTGGCGGGCCTCCAACGTACGGACCAGCCGCGCGCACAGCTCGGGGAGCGAGGACTCCCCACGGAAGCAGGGGACGACCACGGAGATGTCGACGACGGGTGGGCTCATGCGAAGGGGGGCGGGCGGGGGAGCCCAACGCTCGCGAATCCTACCGCGTTCCCTGGACCTGTCGCGCGGCGGAGTGCGCTCGCCTGGTCGCCGCGAGTCCCTGGGGCACCCCGAGCACGGTGTCCTCCGGGCGGGCGGGGGAGCCCCTCCGAGGCTCGAGCGGCTCCCGGAGCCCGGGAGGGTGCTGTAGCCTGGGGGCCCTCCCGCCTGCTTCATCGTGACGCCATGACCATTCCCTTCAATCGGCTGCAGATGCTCGGAGACGAGGCGAAGTACATCGAGCAGGCGCTGGCCAACAGCCACCTCATGGGAGATGGGGGGTTCACGCGCAAGTGCCATGCGCTGCTGGAGGAGCTGCTGGGCGTGAGGCGGGCGCTGCTGACCACGTCCTGCACCCACGCGCTGGAGATGGCCGGACTGCTGCTCGATTTGCAGCCGGGGGACGAGGTCATCGTCCCGTCCTTCACCTTCGTCTCCACCGCGAACGCCTTCGCGTTGCGGGGCGCGCGTCCCGTCTTCGCGGACGTGCGGCCCGACACGCTGAACCTGGATGAGCGCAAGCTGGAGGCGCTCATCACCGAGCGCACGCGCCTCATCGTCCCCGTCCACTACGCGGGCGTGGGCTGTGAGATGGACGCCATCATGGACATCGCCACGCGCCGAGGCGTGGCCGTGGTGGAGGACAACGCGCATGGCCTCTTTGGCCACTACCGGGGACGGGCCCTGGGCACCTTCGGGACCTTCTCCACGCTCAGCTTCCACGAGACGAAGAACGTGAGCTGTGGAGAAGGGGGGGCGCTGCTCATCAACGACGCGCACCATGCCGAGCGGGCGGAAATCATCCGCGAGAAGGGCACCAACCGCAGCCGTTTCTTCCGCGGCATGGTGGACAAGTACACGTGGGTGGACATCGGCTCCAGCTACGTCATGTCGGACTTGCTGGCGGCCTTCCTCTACGGGCAGCTTCGCGAGCATGAGCGCATCCAGGCGCGGCGCCGGGCGCTCTGGGACACGTACCACCAGGAGCTCTCCGCCTGGGCGACCGCCCAGGGCGTGGCCCAGCCCCACGTGCCCGCGCACTGCGAACAGGCCTATCACATGTATTACCTGCTGATGCCGTCGCTGGAGGCACGCACGCGCTTCATCCAGCAGCTGCGTCAGCAGGGCATCAACGCCGTGTTCCACTACCTGCCGCTGCACAGCTCGGAGATGGGCCGGAAGTTTGGCGGAGAGGTGGGCGCCTGTCCGGTGACGGAGGACGTCAGCGACCGGCTGGTGCGGCTGCCGTTCTACAGCACGATGACGGAAGCGGAGCAGTCCACGGTGCTCTCCGCCGTGAGGGACTTTCGGTGCTAGCGGCCCGGCACTCCGTCGCCATCATCCAATCCAACTACCTGCCCTGGAAGGGCTACTTCGACATCATCCACGATGTGGACACGTTCATCTTCTACGATGACGTGCAGTACACGCACCGCGACTGGCGCAACCGCAATCGCGTGAAGACGGCCCAGGGGCCGGTGTGGCTCACGGTGCCGGTGGGCTCCAGCACGGATCGGCTCATCTGCGACGTGCGAATCGAAGAGGGCACGTGGGCGCGCAAGCATTGGGAGACGCTGCGACACCAGTACGGCCGCGCGCCCCACTTCGAGCGCTATGCGCCGCTCTTGCGTGAGGTGTACCTGGAGCGGACGTGGACGCACCTGTCGGAGCTGAACCAGTTCCTGGTGCGCCGAATCGCCGAGGAGTGTCTGGGCATCCAGGTGCGCTTTCGCGACTCGCGCGAATGGACGCTCACCGGCGCGAAGCGGGAGCGGATCCTCGACCTGCTGCGGCACGCGGGCGCCACGCACTATGTTTCGGGCCCCGCGGCTCGCGACTACCTTCGACAGGAGGACTTCGACGCCGCGGGAATCCAGCTCACCTACAAGGACTACGCGGGGTACCCCACGTACCCCCAGCCCCATCCACCCTTCGAGCACGCGGTGACGGTGCTGGATGTGCTCTTCCACCTGGGGCCGGAGGCACCCGACGCCATCTGGGGCTGGCGCCAGCGGGCTCGCTGAGGGGCTGCCTGCCTCCTGTTCGTCCTCGCGTCCGTGCTTGCGGCTTTGCCCGGCGCGCGAGGGGTGTGCTACCCCACGAGAGCGATGACTTCGGCTCGTGGCGGTACGGGATGGAACGCGGTGGCCCAGGGCGCCCTGGGGTGTTTTCTGGTGGCGGCCTTCTTCGGGTTGAAAGCGACCGCACCCGGGCTGACCGTCTCCTTCCGCATGCCTTTCAGCGCCAGCTCTTCCGGAGAGCTGTACCAGTGGCTGGGCCACGCGCTGTTGCTGGTGCCGGGAGGTGTCCTGCTGGGGCTGTCGCTCGTGCATGGGCTGTCGGCGCCAGCGGTCCGGATGTGGCGCCGACTGGAGGCGCTGAGCGCGCAGGAGCGGCGCGCTGGAGCCGTGTTGGTGGCGGTGGTGGCCTTCCTGCTCGCGCGAGTCGGGCGCTTCGTGTTCCTGCTGGACCGTCCCATCACGGATGACGAGCAGGCGGCCCGCTTCGGTGGGCAGGTGCTCGCCAGCGGCAGGTTCCTGGTGAAGCTGACGGACCCGTTGGAGTCCTTCCCCACCATCTTCCTCTACGTGCGGGACGGCATGGGCTCCAGCTTCGAGTGGCTCGGGCTGCAGGTGGCGTGGGCGTTGGGGGAGCTGACGGGGACGGGCTCGCTCGTCTTCTCGCTGGCGGCGGCGGTGCCCGCGGTGGTGGTCGCCTGGGTGGCCACCCGGCGGCTGGGCCCGGCGTGGGGTGGGGTGGCCGCGCTGCTGGTGCTGCTGTCACCGATGTCCGCGCTGCTGTCGATGACCGCTCATGCGCACCTGCTGTCCCGCGCGGCCTTGTCGGTGGCGGTGGTGTGCTTCCTCCAGGCGGAGGAGAAGGGCGGGCGTTGGTGGACGTGGCTGGGGCTGGTGAGTGGTGTCTCCTTCCTGTGCCGGCCGTTCGAGACCCTCTTCTTCCTGGCGCCGTTCTACCTCTGGGTGCTCTGGCGGCTGGTGCGGCGGGAGCTGCCCGTGGGAGCGTGCCTGGGAGGGCTGGTGCTGGGCTGGTTGCCGGCGGTGGTGGCCTTCCTTGCCTTCAACCATGCGGTGACGGGGGACGCGTTGCTCCCCGCGCGCGTGTCCATGTACACCTTCCCGGCGAAGCTCTCCGCGCATGACGCCTCGATGCTGGAGCGCTTCGGCGCGAACACCAGCTACAACGCGTTGATGCTCGCGGTGTGGTTCCTCGGGCCGGTGGGGGTGCTCCTCGTGGGAGTCGGGGCGTCGTGGGACCGGCTGACGAAGCTGTTGCTCCTGTCGGTGCTGGCGCTGCTGGGGCTGGGGCTCTTCCACGACAACCACGGCATCCACTCGGTGGGTCCCATTCACTATTCGGAATGCGCGCCGGCGCTGGCGCTGGTGGCCGTGCATGGGCTGCGGAGGCTGGTGGATGTGGCCCGCCGGGCCGAGCTGCCGTCCGCGACAGTCATGGCGGGAGTGCTCGGTTCCCTGGTGGTCGGACTGGGCATCTTCGACATGCGCAACGCGCTGGCCCTGCGAGAGCAAGCCCTCATCCACGAGTCGATGGAGGCGTACCTGAATGACGCGAGGCTGGGGCGCGCGGTGGTGCTGGCGCCTCAGTACGCCGTGGCCTGGAATCAAGTGCCCGCGTTCCGGAAGGTGGGGAGCTTCGTCCTGGAGTGGCCGCCTCCGCACCCGGGCTACGAGGAGGACCTCATCGTCCTGCACGATGGGCCGGGCTTCGCGGAGAAGCTGCGACCGCGGTTCCCGGATCGCCGCTTCTTCCGAATGGTGCCCGGCAAGGCCCCGGACCCCTTCCGGCTGGAGCCCCTGGACGTCGGTGGCGCGCCTCCTCCCGCCTTGCCCGCGCCCACCGCGGAAACGGGCGGACGTTGATGCGCGTCATGCGAGCGCGCGAACGTGTGGGCGCCGCGAGTCCGTCCCTCGCGGCGTTTCAATCCGCCGTCATCCCGTCCTTCTGGCCCTGAGCTTTCGAGGCCCCTCATGGCAACCTCCGCCGCGCGCCCCAGCTCCCTCCGTCCTTCTCCGCACTCCCTCCTCGTCTTCGTCACGGCGCTGGCGGTGTATGCGGGGACGCTGCGCAACGGGCTCGTCTATGACGACATCCCGCTCGTGGTGCAGAACCCGTGGTTGCGCTCGCTGGACACGCTGGCCGAGGCTTTCCAGCGCCCGCTGTTCGCGTTCGACGACGAGCCCACCTCCCAGGTGGATCGCAGCCCCGCGGAGAGCTACTTCCGGCCGCTCGCCCACGTGCTGTTCTTCGCGCAACGCGCGCTCTTCGGCACCACGGCCTGGCCGCACCACCTGGTGCTGATGCTCCTGCATGGCCTGGCGTCGCTCCTGGTGGGATGGCTCCTGCGTGAGTGCCTCCGTCGCCCCGGGGAGAACCTCTCCGAGGCAGGAAGCTGGGCCGCGCTCGCCGGCGCGCTGCTCTTCGCCGTGCACCCCGTGCACACGGAGTCGGTGGCCTGGGTGAGTGGGTGCATGGACGTGGCGGCCACCCTGATGGTCCTGCTCTCGGTGCGCCTCATGGTGGGGAGCTCCGGCTCATGGCGATGGGGCGTGGGAGCGGGCCTGTTGTGGTTCGCGGGCCTGCTGTTCAAGGAAGTGGCGGTGGTGTTCCCCGTGGTGCTGTGGGCCACGGACCGTGCGGTGGGCACGCGTCCCGCCCGCCCGGGGCTTCGAGGGTGGGCGCTCCGATATGCCCCCCTGGGGCTGGGGCTGCTGGGGTACGCGGCCCTCCGGCTCAACGCGGTGGGCTTGTCTCTTCCCGTCCCCGTGGGGTCGGGGCGCACGGGGCTGTATCCCCTGCACATGCTGGCCCTGGCGGGGAAGCTGCTGGGCAAGCTGCTCTGGCCCCATCCGCTCGTGCTGACCATTCCCCTGCGTGTTCCGCCCGAGCCGACCCAGGTCGCCCTGGGCTCCGTGTTGCTCGTGGCCCTGCTCGGCCTGCTGTGGTGGAAGCGCCGCGACGCGGGGCCGGCCTTCGCTGGCGGCGTGTGGCTCCTGGCCCCGCTCCTGCCCGTCTTCTTCTTGCAGCTCAGAGGCGTGGAGGCCTACGCGGAGCGGTTCCTCTACCTGCCTTCCGTGGGCTTCTGCCTGTTGGCCGCAACGGGGCTGCGAGGGCTCCTGGAGCGATGGCGCGAGCATGCGCGAGCAGTGAAGCTCCTGGTGGGGGGTGTCGTCGTGGTGTGCTCCGTGCTGACGCTGGTGCGTGTGCCCGCCTGGCATGACGAGGTCTCGCTCTGGGAAGACACGGTGGCGATGACGCCTGGCCAGCCCATCCTCAGAGGCTATCTGGGCGGGGCCTATCTCAAGGCGCGTCGCCCCGAGCAGGCCCTGGCGGAGCTCCAGCTTGCCGCGGTGGAGCTGCCACGCAGCTATCAAATCCAGAGCGACCTGGCGGTGGCCTACGCGCTCCTGGGAAGGATGGAACTCGCCATCGTCCAGTTCGAGCGCATCCTCCAGCTTCGTCCTGGCGAGCCGGTGGTCATCCACAACCTCGGGCTCGCGTTGCGGCGGACGAAGCGGATGGAGGAGGCGGTTGCTCGCTTTCAGGAGGTCCTGCGGCTGGCTCCGCGTCGCGCGGATTCTCACCTGGAACTCGGGCGTACGCTGCTGCAGATGGGACGCCCGGCGGAGGCCGTGGCTCCACTGGAGGAGGCCTTGCGCCTCCAGCCAGAGTCAGAGCCCGCTCGGCGAGGATTGCAGCAGGCCCGGATGGCCCTGGGCTCCCCGCCCTGATTCAGGTGACAGCGCGAGTGAGGGGCGGCCCACTTGGTCCGGCCCCACCTCGTCAGCGGAAGTCGCGCCGCTCGAAGATGAAGATGGCGGCGGCGGTGAAGAGCGCCGCCCAGCCCAGGCCGTAGCCCACGCCCGAGAGGAAGGTCGAGGTATCGACCGGGAGGCCGTACGTCGCATAGGGGCGGAAGTTCATCCGCTCCAGGTTCGGCAGCAGGTAGTAGAGCGCCTTCGCGAAGGTCTTCACCGAGCCGTCATCCAGTCGGTTCGCGATGTCGTAGAGGTCCGAGGCCAGGTGGCCGGTGAAGTAGATGCCGGTGGTGGCGATGGCCGACACCGCGGGGCCCGTGAAGCTCGAGAAGAGGATTCCCGCGCTGGTCAGGACCAGCAGTTCGAACCAGAGACCCACCGCCGCGACGATTTGCGTGGGGTGGATGCTCACCTGGAACATCAGCAACTGGCTGGCGAAGATGAGCATCATCGCCCCCATCATCACCGCGAGCGTCAGCATGTTGCCCGCCAGCCGCGCCAGCAGGAACTGGGTGCGCGACACGGGCTTGCTCACGACGAGGAAGATGGTGCGCCGCTCGATTTCGCGGCTCAGCAGCCCACTCGACAGGAAGATGGTGAGGAAGACGAGGATGAGGCTCATCATTCCCAGGCCAAAGTCGGTGAGCACCCGGTCGAACGTGGCGACCGTCACCTCCGTAATCAACGTCGACGACAGCAGCACCACCGCCGCGAAGGCTCCGACCACCACCGTGACGCGGTTGCGGCGTGCCTCCCGGAACCCGTTCCAGACCATCGCGCCGAACGCGCTCATGTGTTGATCTCCCCGCCGACACTCGTCGTTCGTCCGGAATCCTTGAGGGCGTCCATGAAGAGCTGCTCCAGGGAGAACTGAGCCGCCTGGAGGCTGTTGACGCGTCCGCCGGCCGCCAGCACCTGGCTCAGCATCTTCTGGCTCTGGGCATCGGGCACCTGCACCCGCACACGCCCGTCCAGGGACTGGGTGGACTCCAGGGCCACGCCCAGGCTCTTCACCTGCTCCAGCGGCAGGCCTTCCACCACCATCTCCACGGTGGGCACCTGCGTGGAGAGCAGCTCCCTGACGCTGCCCTCGCGCACGCGACGGCCACCCACGAGCACGGCCAGCCTGTCACAGAGTGCTTCCACGTCCGGGATGATGTGGCTGCAGAACAGGACGGTGGTCCCCCGGTCTCTCTCGGCGAGGATGAGGTCGCGCATCTGCCGTCGTCCGACGGGGTCCAGACCGCTGGTGGGCTCGTCGAGGATGAGCATCTTCGGTCGGGCCACCAGCGCCTGCGCGAGCGCCACGCGCTGCACCATGCCCTTGGAGTAGCGCCGAATCTGGAGCTTCTCCGCGGCCCCCATCTCCACGGAGCCGAGGACCTCCGTCACGCGCACGTCGAGCTCGTGGCCGCTCATGCCGCACAGCTGGCCCGCGAGCGTCACGAACTCACGGCCCGTGAGGTACTCGTAGGGCGCGGGATTCTCAGGCAGGAAGCCCACGAGTCGCCGCGTGGCGGCCTTGTCCACGGGCTGGCCGAACAGCAGCGCGTTGCCGCTGCTCGGCCGCACCAGGTTCATCAGAATCTTGATGGTGGTGGACTTGCCGGCGCCGTTGGGACCGAGCAGGCCGTAGATCTGCCCGGCGCCCACTTCGAGGTCCAGGCCCTGGAGGGCGCGAACGGTGCGGTTGAACCAGAAGCCTACCTTGTAGGTCTTCGAGAGTCCCCGGACTTGAATGGGAGGGGCGTCAGGGCTGAGGGGATTCATGGTTCTTCGCGTCCATGGGCTTTGGAACGAGGCGCTCCCCGTCCGACGTCTTCTCGTTGTAGATGATTCCCAGCCGGAACCGCGTCGCCGTGGAATAGGCGCGTCCGTCGTCACCCAGGAAGAGCTTGCCGCCCAGGGGATCGCCAGGAAGCTCGCTCAGGTCTCCTGCTGAGACGAGGGCTTCAAGGGATCCGGGCAACTGGCCGGTGCGAGCCTTGTGGTGTTCGAGGGCCTCGTCGAGCTGCCGGAGAAGCCGCTCCTGGAGGATTTCATTCACGCGGCGCTCGTAATACGTGCGCGTCTCCTCGTCTTCGGCGCTGTCGCGCAACGTCTGCGCGAGACCCAGGCTGGTTTCGAATTCCCCGGCCTGGGCATACAACCGGGTCGCCAACCCCGAGTACCACTCCGGCGCGCCGGGCTCCCTCGCGAGCGCTTCGATGATGGCGGCCGCCTCTTGATAGCGGCGCTCGAAGAACATGAGGTTGTAGGCGAGCTGGAAGTGGATGCGCTTGTCCTCCGGCGTGTTGGCCATGCCCTTGCGGAGGATGGTCGAGGACTCCTTGACGTTCGCGTACTGCTCACGACCCATGTGGATGGGGATGGTGATTCCCGCGAACGTGTAGACCTTGGCGAACCGGGGGTCGAGGTCCGTCGTGAGGTCCGCGTAGTAGTAGACGTCGCGGTAATCAGACACAGACCTGGCCGAGCCGACCCGGTTGATCGTCAGAATCCAGAAGTAGTCGGTGACCAGGCCGAGCTGCGCCTTGAACAGTGCCTTGAGGAAACCGGGGCGCGGCAGGATGGGACGGTCACCCAGATGCGGAGGGGGGCGGGGCTGGCCAGAGAGGTAGACCACCAGAAGCAGTCCAGCAACCAGCAGCACGGTAGGCAGCTTGCGCATCATTCCCTTGAAGAAGCAGACACGGGACACCCGAGGAGCCCCGGATGTCCCGTTGATACAGCGCGGCGCTTCACCCAACCAGAGGTCCAGCGCCTACATGACTACGGGCAGCTCACGTCGTTGTACGCGTTACCCGGCTCGCCGCCACCGATCGTGCCCGGCGGGTCGATGCCGCACGTGTTGGTGAGCGCGGTGGACACCGTCGCGAGGGAGGTGATGCCCCAGGTGTCGCCGAACGCATCGTTGTCGACGTTACCGGCCGCCGTCGCGTAGAATTCGCAGTTCGGGCAGTTGCCGTCCACGCCGATCTTGCCCATGGGCGCCGCGACCGTGGGGGCCTGATTGAAGCGCGCCGAGTCCTGGCCGATGCAGCCCTGATCATATTGGCGCGCGTTGACTGCCTGCGCCGCCGGAGCGCAGCCCGCCTTGATGGCGTAGGTGAAGCGGTTGCCCGGCTCCGGATCAAAGCCGACGACCTTGAAGTCCGAAACATACTTGTCCTTCTCGCCGAAGTACGCCTTCTGGGCCGTGAAGATGGCCTTCAGGTTCGTCTTGGCCTCGGACTGCTTGGACTTGGCCTGGAAGCGGATGAAGTTCGGGATGGCGATGGCGGCCAGGATGCCGATGATGGCGACCACGATCATCAGCTCGATGAGGGTGAAGCCACCCTTCTTCTTCAGGAGACGGTTCAGCATGTCGGGAGTGCTCCGCAGGTGCAGAGGGGGGTTGAACGACAGCCCGGATTCATAGCACGAACGGTGCCATGGCCAACAGTTGCCCCAACCCGGTGAATTCCCACAGCGGGGTGGGGCGGATCTCGCTCGCTCCTCGCCCGAGCTGCCAAAAATTGTCACCGCGCCTGCCGCAAATCGTCGATCCCCGATGCTGTCCTCCCTGGGCCGCGACGCTAGGATGCCCGACTCCGTGACGGACTCCTCACTCGTGCCAGGCTGGGCCGGGCCCCTCTTCACCGCCTTCCTCCTGGTCCTCGGCCTGTGTATCGGCAGCTTCCTCAATGTCGTCATCGCCCGTGTCCCTGAAGGACTGAGCATCGTCCGGCCGGGTTCGCGCTGCCCCAAGTGCGGGCATGTCCTGTCCTGGTACGAGAACATCCCCGTCCTCTCGTGGCTCGCGCTGAGGGCTCGGTGTCGTTCGTGTCACGCGCCCATCTCCCCGCGCTACGTGCTGGTGGAGCTGCTCACCGGACTGCTCTTCCTCGCGTGTTTGCGGAGGTTCGGGTGGACGTACGAGTTGTTCCCCGCGCTCGTGCTCGTGTCGTTGCTGATACCGCTCACCTTCATCGACCTGGCGCACTGGATCCTTCCGTTTTCGCTGACGGTTCCGGGCATCGCCGCGGGGCTGGTGCTCGCGGTGCCCCGAGGCGCGGACGCGGTGGTGGACGCCACGTTGGGAGCGGTCATCGGCTTCCTCGCCTTCCGCCTGATGGAGTACGTGGGCTGGAAGGTCTTCCGAAAGGAAGCGCTGGGCGGCGGTGACAAGTTCCTCGTCGCGCTCCTGGGGGCGTTTCTTTCCTGGCGAGCCTTGCTGGGCATCCTCTTCTTGTCATCGCTGCAAGGCGCGGTGGTGGGACTGGCCATGCTCGGACTCACCGGGCGCGCGGGGCCGTCGACACCTCCCGATGCCGCGCCCGTGACGCCTCCCGAGGGCGTTGCGCCACCTCCGGATGCTCCGCGCGTCAAGGCATCCGAAGGCGCGGCTTCCCCTTCCGAGGAGAAGCTCGTCTCGCACACGACCGAGGGCGCCGCCCTGCCTTCCGGTACCGAGAGCGCGGCGCTTCCGCCTGTCGTTCCGGCTGACGCGTCGTCTCCTGGCCTCGGCGCGACGACGGCCGGGCCCGAGGGCACGAATGAGTCCGAGCCCGAATCCACGATGACGTGGGAGTTCACCCGGCCGGGGATTCCGTTGTGGAAGCGCTTGTTGCTGGTGCCCTGGTGCCTGCTCTTCCAGCCGATTCCCGATGCGCCCATGGACGATGAAACGGGCGAGGAAGAGGAGTGGGTGCCCGGGCCCACCAACATTCCCTTCGGGCCGTGGCTCGCGCTGGCGGGCTTGGAGGTGATGTTGCTGGGGCCGTGGCTCGCGCGCGTGCTGCCGATGGACATCGCGATGTTGCTCGGGGGCGCGCCGTGAAGCGCGCGCACGCGCGATGAAGTGGCGCATCGCCAGCGTGGCGTTCCTGCTGAGCTCGCTCTGCACGGGACTCTCCTGGTTGTCGCTGCAGCCCGTCCTCATCCGGTTGTTGGAGCTGGGGCGCCGGCTCGTGTCGCCGGGGACACCGGACGCGGAGGTGCTGACGCAGGTGCGAGGCTTTCTGCCGCTCGCGCTGGGACTGGACCTGGTCGCGCTCACGTTGCTGTCGTACGTGGTGTTGGACCTGACGGTGGGCCGTCCGCTGCGCTCCGCCGAGGCCATGGTGGAACAGCTGGGGCGACTGGAACTGGACCCGCACCTGACACCCACGCAAGGCGGGCCGCTGCTGTCGAGGATGCAGCGCGCGTTGCAGCGGCTGGCGGAGGCGCTGCGTTCGGAGCAGGCCCTCACGCGCTCCCAGGTGGAGTCGCTGCGGGAGGCCAACACCCGTCTGGCGCGAGCCCAGACGGAGCTGGTCTCCGCCGAGCGGCTGGCCACGGTGGGCAGGCTCGCGGCGGGCGTGGCTCACGAGGTGGGAAACCCCCTGGCGGGCATCCTCGGGTACCTGTCGCTGGCGCGGATGAAGGCGCCCACGGAGGAGCTGAAGGACTACCTGGAGCGCATCGACCACGAGGTGCAGCGCATCGACCGCATCGTCCGGAGCCTGCTGGACCTGGGGCGTCCAGAGACGGCGTCCCCAGGACCGGTGGATGTCGGCTCGGTGGTGGAGACGTGTGTGCGGCTGGTCCGCGCCGCGCCCGAGCTCGCGGGTGTGTCGGTGGACCTGGCGCTGGAACCGGGGGTGTTCGCCCGGGCGGAGGCGGGCCCGCTGTCGCAGATCCTCATCAACCTCCTGCTCAACGCCGCGCAGGCCATGGGAGGGCAGGGGAGCGTCAGTGTGGTGACCCTTCGTGAAGAGGGAGAGGCCCGGCTGGTGGTGAGGGACCACGGCCCAGGCATTCCGCCCGAGGTCATGCCCCGGTTGTTCGAGCCCTTCTTCACCACGAAGGGGCGACAGGGCACGGGGCTGGGGCTGGCGGTGTCGCTGCGGCTGACGCAGGTCATGGGCGGGCGGCTGGGGGCGGAGAACCTGCCCGAAGGTGGCGCGCGCTTCACCGTGTCCCTGCCCGCCGTGTGAGCGGACGCTGTCCGGCCAGAAGCTATCTCCTGCCTCGGGACTGGGGGATGATGCCAGAAGGCCCCCATGTCCTTGTTCCGCACCATCCTCGTCGCCGATGACGAGCCCTCCATCCGGCACATCCTCACGTTGGTGCTCACCGACAAGGGCTACGACGTTCGCGCTGTCGCGGACGGGGAGGAGGCGCTGCGGGAGCTGGCCACGCGCGACTACGACGTCCTCGTCTCCGACGTGCGGATGCCTCGCAAGGATGGGCTCACGCTGCTGCGCGAGGCGCAGGCCGCGCACCCGGGGCTCACCGTGGTGGTGATGAGTGCCTACGGCTCGCAGGAGCAGGCCCTGGAGGCGGTGTCCGCCGGCGCGTACGACTACGTCCAGAAGCCCTTCAAGCCCGAGGAAATCGTCTTCGTCCTGCGCAAGGCCGAGGAGCGCGAGCGGTTGCTGCGCGAGAACCGGCGCCTCAAGCAGGGCGGTCTTCCCTCCGTGCCCCAGGGGCACATCCTCGGAGGGAGCGCGTCGCTGCATGCGGTGCTCAAGCAGGTGGCGCGCCTGGCACCGGTGGACACCACCGTGCTCATCAGCGGGGAGAGCGGTACGGGCAAGGAGCTCATCGCCCGGGAGCTGCACGCGCGCAGCCCGAGAGCCCCGCTCCCCTTCGTCGCCGTCAACTGCGGCGCCATTCCGGGAGGGTTGCTCGAGAGCGAGCTGTTCGGTCACGCGAAGGGCGCCTTCACCGATGCGCGCACGGCCAAGCGCGGCCTCTTCTCCGAGGCTGACGGCGGCACGCTCTTCCTGGACGAAGTGGGCGAGCTGCCGCTGCCCGCGCAGGTGAAGCTCCTGCGGGTGCTGCAAGAAGGAGAAATCCGTCCGGTGGGCGAGAACCGGGTGGAGAAGGTGGACGTGCGCGTGGTGGCGGCGACGCTGCGGGACTTGGGCAAGCTGGTGGAGAAGGGGGAGTTCCGCGAGGACCTCTACTACCGCCTCAACGTGGTGAACGTGAGGGTGCCTCCCTTGCGAGAGCGCCGCGAGGACGTGCCCCTGCTGGCGAGCGCCTTCATCCACCGCTTCAACCGCGAGCTCAACCGCGAGTCTCCCGTGGAAGGCCTGTCGCCAGAGGCCGAGGCCCTGATGTCCGCCTACGCCTGGCCGGGCAACGTGCGCGAGCTGGAGAACGCCATGGAACGGGCAGTCCTCCTGGCGGATGGCCCGCATATCCTTCCGGCCAACCTGCCCGAAAGGCTGTGGGCCGCGCCCGCACCCGGGCCGACGGGAACCAACACCGGCGGGATGCCACAGGTCGGTAGCGACCTGTCGCTCAAGCGGGCCATCCGGGAGCTGGAGGAGTCCTACATCCGGGCGGCCCTGAGACGGACGAAGGGGAACCGGACCCGGGCGGCGGAGGTCCTGGACATCAGTCACAGGGCGTTGCTGTACAAGATCAAGGAGTACGGCATCGACCCGGACGCGGAGGCCGAACGGAGCTGAAGGGGGAGATTCCGTCGGGCCGTATTTGACGGAATGCGGCCGGAGCCGGAAAATCGGGCCTCCGCGACCGTGGTGGGGGGCCCGGCGCAGTTTGGACGCAGGGGTCCCGGCCGAACGGAGAGCAGGCGGGCTCCGGGCACTTTTTAGGAGGGGTTGACGGCCAGTGCTACGCTGGCTGCCTCTCGACGGAGTCAAGCATGGCGAAGGGCAAACTGGCACTCGGTCTGGACATCGGATCGACCTCCATCAAGATGATCCTGCTCAAGGAGCAGCGCAAGCGGGGTGAGGTCGGCTTCGCGTTGCAGAGCTTCGGCATGAAGCCGCTGCCGCCCGAGGCCATCGTGGATGGCGCGCTGATGAACTCCACCGCCATCGTCCAGGCGGTGCAGGAGCTGATGTCCGAGCTGAAGGTGAAGGGCAAGGACGTCGCCATCGGCGTGTCCGGCCACTCGGTCATCATCAAGAAGATTCAGATGCCGCGCATGTCCCAGGAGGAGCTCGAGGAGAGCATCCAGTGGGAGGCCGAGCAGTACATCCCATTCGATGTGAAGGACGTGAACATCGACACGCAGATCCTCGACGGGGGCGGCAACGACGCCACCGGGCAGATGGACGTGCTGCTGGTGGCCGCCAAGAAGGACATGATCAACGACTACACCACGGTGGTCTCCGAGGCGGGCTTGGCCCCGGTGGTCGTGGATGTGGACGCCTTCGCCGTGCAGAACATGTTCTCCGTCAACTACGACCTGCCGGAGAAGGAGACCGTCGTCCTCATCAACGCGGGCGCCTCGGTGGTGAACATCAACATCATCGCCAACGGCGTGACGGTCTTCACCCGCGACGTCACCATCGGTGGCAACCAGTTCACCGAGGAGATCCAGAAGCAGCTCAACGTCTCCTACGAGGAGGCGGAAGCGCTGAAGATCGGCGGCAACCGCGCGGACGCGGATGCCGTGGTGCCTCAGGAGGTCGAGCGCGTGCTCTCCAGTGTCGCCGAGCAGGTGGCCGGTGAAATCCAGCGCTCGCTGGACTTCTACGCGGGCACCGCGGCGGACTCGAACTTCACCAAGGTCTACCTGTCCGGCGGCACGGCGAAGATTCCGGCCCTGTTCAAGACCATTGAAGCGCGCACCGGGGTGCCGGTGGAGATCCTCAACCCGTTCCGCAAGATTGAAGTGGACAACCGCAAGTTCGACCCCGCGTTCATCATGGACGTGGCGCCCATGGCCGCGGTGGCAGTGGGACTGGCGCTCCGGCGTCCTGGCGACAAGCTGGCCTAGACCGTCCACTTCCTGGAGACGACGCACATGATGATTCGCATCAACCTGCTTCCCGTCCGGAAGGTTCAGACCCAGCAGAAGGGCCGGCAGATCCTGGTCCTCTTCGCGCTGGCGCTCATTGGCGCCGCCGTGGGCAACTATCTCTGGTTCGACGACCGCGACAGTGAGTTCCAGCGCAACGCCCTGGCCATCACACAGACGCGCGCGAAGATCGCCGAGCTGGAGAAGGTCATCGGCGAGGTGAAGAACATCAACGCCCGCAAGACCGAGGTGGAGAAGAAGCTGGCCGTGCTGGACTCGCTGCGCAAGGGCCGCAACGGTCCGGTCCGGATGATGGACGCGCTGGCCTCCGCCACGCCGAAGAAGGTCTGGGTGAAGGCCTTCGTCGAGACCAGCAGCGCGGTCGCCATCGATGGCTCGGCCGTCAGCCACGATGAGGTCGCCGAGTTCATGCGCGGCCTCAACGGCGTGGTGTGGACGCCCAAGGGCATGGGGCGCCTGGTGGATCAGCGCCGGGACACGAAGACGTCTCGCGTGGAGCTCCTGACGGCGGAAGCCACCATCGAGGAGTTCCCCGCCGGGCAAATCACCCCGTTCTTCACCAACATCGACCTGACCAGCGCCGTGCAGACGAAGGGGGCCACCGGGCCCACGGGTGTGCCCTCCCTGGTTGACTTCAAGATCACCCTCACCGCGAACTACGCCATCTGACCGAGGCCACCGCCATGGACAAGTACCTGGACCAATTCGTCAAGGCGTCCCCGGCCGCCAAGTTCGGTGGCCTGGCAGCGGTCATCATCTTGATGACCGTCGCCAACTTCTTCCTGCTCATCGACCCCACCGAGACCCGCATCAAGTACCAGCTGTCCGAGCGGCGCACGCTGGACCTGGAGCTGGCGGAGAAGAGTGAAATCGCCCAGAACCTCAACGAGCGCCGGCGTGAGATGGACGTGCTGGAGCAGAAGCTCGCCGAGGCCCTCACGGAGCTGCCGGAGAAGAAGGATGTCGAGGAGCTGCTCGCGCAGATCAACGACATCGGCAAGAAGAGCGGCCTGGAAATCTCACTGGTGCAGCCCGACCGCGAATACGTGGGCGGCGGCGAGTTCTTCGCCCGCATCCCCATCCGGATGACGGTGAGTGGCAACTACCATGAGATCGGCATGTTCCTGCAGGAGATGGCGAACATGCGCCGCATCGTGAACGTCAACAACATCAACCTCGGCCAGCCGACCCTCAAGAACGAGAAGGTCGTGCTGCAGAGCACCTTCCTGGCGACGACTTTCCGGTTCGTCGAGACCAAGAACTAGAAACTTGATCCGTCCGGAAAGTAGGGCGACAAGGGGATTGAGGATGAAGATGTTCAAGGCCACCATGACGACTGCCGCGCTCGCGCTGACGCTCGCTGCCTGCGAGGAGGCACCTCCGCCCCCTCCGCCGGTGGCGGCGCCACCTCCCGCGGCGCAGGCCGCGGCGCCCGTGGAGACGGCACCGACCGCGGTCGAGGCCGCGGCCGTGGCGCCATACGTCTACAGTTACAACCCGGTGGGCAAGCGGGATCCGTTCCGCAGCCCGTTGGAAGAGCTGGGCCCGGTGGCCCAGGCCAATCCCGTCACGACGTGCATGGAGCCTTTGTGCGCGTTCGACCTGGACCAGCTCAAGCTGGTCGCGGTCGTCACGGGTGACGCCAATCCACTGGCGATGGTCGAAGACCCGCTGGGTCGAGGTCACATCGTGCGCCGCAACACCCGGGTTGGACGCCAGGGTGGCAAGGTCACGCAAATCCTTCGCGATTCGTTGACGGTGACCGAGGTGTTTTCGGGCAACGGAGAGATCATCAAGAATCCGGTGACTCTGCAGCTCAAGCCCGATGACCAGCAGGACCCTAGTTACAATCTGATGACGGGCAAAAACTACGGGGAGTAGCGCCCCCTGTGGCGCGCCCGCGGGCGGCAGCCCGCTTCCAACTTGGTGAGGGGACGCATGCTCGAGAGGAGCGCTGTGACGAGGGGCAAGTGGATGTTGGCGACCGCTTTTGCGGTCGTCCTTGCGGGCGCCAGCAGCAGTGGCGCCGAACTGAATACGCTTCGGGACCTGGATGTGTCCCGTACCGGCTCGGGCGCCCAGGTGGTGGTGACCGGAACCCGGCCCCCCACCTTCACCGTGTTCCGGCTGAGTGGTCCGGAGCGGTTGGTGGTGGACCTCTCGTCGGCTGACGCGACGGGTATCAAGGGCCACCACGACGGCTCCGGCCCCGTGGCCGGGGTCGTGGCGTCGCAGTTCTCGGACGAGCGCGCGAGCGTCGGCCGGGTGCTGCTGGCGCTGGACAAGGCGTCGCAGTACGACGTCCGGGCGGATGGCAACCGCGTGGTGATTTCGGTGGATGGCGCGACGCCCGCCGCCGAGGTCAAGCGTCCGGAGCCCGTCGCCGCTCCTGTCGCCACGGCTCCCGCTGCCCCGACGCCCGCACCGGTCGCCGAGGTCAAGCCCGCCGCGCCCACCGCCGTCATGGTGGCTGAAGCGCCGGCGAAGCCCGCCGCTGAAAAGCCCGCGCTGCCAGAGAACGTGGTCGCCGCCGAGGCGGATGAGCGTGAGGTGGCTCAGCCAGCTCAACGCATCACGCAGCTGGCCTATTCCGACGACACGCTTCGCATCCGCGCGGATGGCGACATCGCGCGCTATGAGGTGCTGGAGCTGGCGGACCCGCCGCGGCTCGCGGTGGACCTGTACGGGGTGGGGCTCTCCGCCCGCGCCCCTCGCGTGAATGGCGCGACCCTCCGGGACGTGCGTGTCGGCGCCCACTCGGACAAGGTCCGGCTGGTGCTCGACGTGCGCGGCAAGATGCCCGCCTATCGGGTGGACCGGGCCGAAAAGGGCCTGGAAGTGGTGCTGGGTGGAGCGGTGGCCCGCAAGGCCGCGCCCGAGCCCTCGCCGCAAGAGGTCATCGCGTCGGTGGCTGAAGTGGAGCCGCTGCGCCCCGCGCCCCAGCCGGTGGAGGCGCCTGTCACGGTCTCCCTGGTGGAGGTGAAGGACCTGTCCTTCCAGGAGGGTGGGGCGGGTGGTCGCGTGGTGCTGAAGCTGTCCGGAACGGCCGCCTGGAAGGTGGACCGTCCCGACCCGCGCAGCGCCGTGCTGACGCTGGACAACGCCCGGCTGCCGAAGAAGCTGGAGCGCAGCCTGGACACCAGCGCGCTGGAGACGCCGGTGAAGATGATCAGCGCCTTCAGTGTCCCCGGTGAGGGCCGCAAGGTGCGCGTGGTCGTCGCCGCCGACGGCGCCATCGAGGAGAAGGTCACCCAGAACGGCGGGACGCTCTCCTGGCGCCTGGACGTGAAGGGCGTGAAGACGGACGAGGTGTCCGTGGCGCAGCGCACCGCCGGCTTCACCGCCGAGGCGCCCGCCTACGCCGCCGAGGGCGCGCCGCAGCAGGCCCGCTACCGTGGCAAGCGCGTCTCCTTCGAGTTCAAGGACATCGACATCCAGAACCTCCTGCGGGTCATCGCGGAGATCTCCAAGAAGAACGTGGTCGTCGCGGACGACGTGTCCGGCCGCGTCACCATCCGCCTGCGCAACGTTCCCTGGGACCAGGCGCTGGACCTCATCCTGCGCACCAAGCAGCTGGGCAAGGAGGAGTTCGGCAACATCATCCGCATCGCTCCCCTGAAGACGTTGGAGGAGGAGGCCCGGCTGCGTCAGGAGCGCAAGAAGTCGCTCCAGCAGCAGGAGGACCTGCTGGTCAACCTCATCCCCGTCAATTACGCGGTGGCGTCTGAGATGGCCGCGCGGGTGAAGGACGTACTGAGCGAGCGCGGCAACGTCACGGTGGACACGCGCACCAACGTGCTCATCGTGAAGGACGTGCGCTCCAACACGGAGAAGGCCCGCGCGCTGGTGCGCAGCCTGGACACTCAGACTCCGCAGGTGCTCATCGAGAGCCGCATCGTGGAGGCGAGCACCGCCTTCAGCCGTCAGCTCGGCGTGCAGTGGGGCGGCCAGGCGCGCGCCTCCCAGGGCACGGGCAACCCCACGGGCCTCATCTTCCCGAACAACGTCGCCGTCACGGGCGGCTCCGTGGGCACCGCCGCGGGTCTTCCCGCCGCGCCGAACTTCGCGGTGAACCTGCCGGCGACGGTGGGTGAGGGTGCCGGTGGCGCGCTCGGCTTCGTCTTCGGCTCGGCCGGCGGCGCGCTGCAGCTCAACCTGCGGCTGTCCGCGGCGGAGAACGAGGGCACGGTGAAGACCATCTCCGCGCCCCGCGTGACGACGCTGGACAACAACACCGCGCGCATCAGTCAGGGTGTGTCCATCCCGTTCAGCCAGACGTCGGCCGGTGGTGTGAACACGACCTTCGTGGAAGCCCGCCTGTCGCTGGAGGTGACGCCGCACATCACCCAGGACGGCAGCATCCTGATGTCCATCAACGCCTCCAACAACCAGCCGGACCAGTCCAACACGGGAGCGAACGGGCAGCCGTCCATCCAGCGCAAGGAAGCCAACACCCAGGTGCTGGTGAAGGATGGGGACACCACGGTCATCGGCGGCATCTACGTCCGCCGTGGCGCGACCACGACCAACGCGGTGCCCTTCCTCTCGAAGATTCCGGTGCTGGGCCTCCTGTTCAAGAACTACTCGGAGCGGGATGAGCGCCAGGAACTGCTCATCTTCATCACGCCCCGCATCCTCAACCGGCAGACCATCGCGCAGAGCCTGTAAGGCATCGCGCCTCTTCATGCAGGAGAGCGTTCGCTCATGAAGCCCATCTATCTCGCCGCGCTGCTGGCGTTCGGCACGGTGTCTTGTGTCGACAACCTCCCGAAGCTCCAGATTCTCCAATCCGCTCCACCCGAAGAGGACTGCAATGTTCCGGATGACGTGGCGTTGCTGAGCGGCTCGTTGAACCTCGCGCTGGCTGGTGACTACCTCGCCGGGCTCACTGTCACCTCCAACCTGTCCGACACACCTATCGTCGTCGGGGAGGGGCCGGTCTCCGATATCGACTCCACCGCCGTCTATCTCACCGAACTCGAGCTCAGCTATCAGACGGAGCCCGAGCTCAACATCCCCAGTGCGACGGTTCCCATCTACGGGACCTTCCGTGGCAATCAGGATGGTTCCATGGTGCTCGGCCTGTTGACGCGCGACGCGCAAAGCGCACTGCGGTCCGCGGTCGGGGGAGGAGGCTCCGTTGTCGACGTGCTCGTGACTCTGCGGGTCCGAGGACACACGGTCGCTGGCGGCGACGTGGAGACGAACGAGATTTCCTACCCGCTGGTCGTGGGCTTTGCCCCCTACGTGTGCCCCAAGCCTGGCGATGTCCACGGCCCCAGCGTGGGGCCGTGTGACCCGCGCGGGCAGAATGGCGTTGTCCCCGAGTGCGTGTCGCCCTGAGCGGCGCCGCTGCCCAAGAACCCTGAGAGCCCATGTCCTTTCGCACGCACCTCGAGTCAGTGGTCAACCAGGTGGACGGAGCCCTCGCCTGCAGCGTGATGGGCTTCGACGGCATCTCCGTGGACACCTTCCAGCGCGAGGAGGCAAGCGAGCTGGACTTGAGTGGTGCCTGGGTGGAGTACGCCAACCTCCTCACGCAGCTGCGCAACGCCGCGGAGACGCTCAAGACGGGGACGGTCAGTGAGGTCAGCGTCAACAGCGACAAGGTGCTGACGCTGATGCGGTTGGTGTCACCGGAGTACTTCCTGGTGCTGGCGCTGCGCGCGGATGGCAACTACGGCAAGGGGCGCTATGTGCTGCGCGTGACGGCCCCCAAGGTGAGCGCGGAGCTGTAGCCGCGCTCGCTGTAAACCAGTCATCCAGACGACGCGCCGCTCCACTGGTTTCCCCTTCCCATGGAAGGGGGCATGGGCTAGACACCCCCGACTTTTCAAGCTTCCGCTATTTCGAGTCTGAAGGAGTCGGTCCCCATGGCCGGATTCATTGATACGTCCGAGTTTCACAACAACATGAAGATCGAAATCGACGGAGAGCCGTTCGTCATCGTCGAGTTCCAGCACGTGAAGCCCGGCAAGGGTTCCGCCTTCGTTCGCACCAAGATTCGCAGCCTCCTCTCCGGCCGCGTCCTCCAGCCCACGCTGAAGTCCGGCGAGAAGGTGGGCAAGCCGGACATCGAAGAGAAGGACATGCAGTACCTGTATGTCCAGGGCGACGACTACTACTTCATGGACAAGCGCGACTTCGAGCAGACCTTCATCAGCGAGAAGGCACTCGGCGACGCGAAGAACTTCCTGAAGGAGAACATCGACGCGACCATCCTGTTCTGGAACGGGAAGGCGATTGCCGTCACGCTGCCCAACTCGGTGGACCTCAAGGTCGTCAAATGCGACCCGGGCGTGCGCGGCGACACCGTGTCGGGTGCGCTGAAGCCCGCCACGCTGGAGACCGGCTTCGAGGTCTACGTGCCCCTGTTCATCAACGAGGGTGACGTCCTGAAGATCGACACGCGCGACGGTGGCAAGTACCTGACCCGCGTCGCCACCGCGGGCTAGCTCAGGCTCCGCTCGGAGGGACGCGAGAATGGCAACCAAGCGCAAGTCGACCCGGGCGTCCGCGCCCACCAGCGCGCCCGCCCCGGCGAGCGCGCGAGACGCGGGCAACACGTCCCTGGACGTGGAGGCCCTGCGAGAAATCGTCAACATCCTGGAGGCCTCGGACGTGACGAGGCTGGTGTGGAAGCGCGGGGAAGAGAAGCTCTTCATCCGCCGCGGCCACGCCCCGGAGACGACCATCGTCCACCACTCGGCCCCCTCGGCCGTCCAGGTGGGCCCGGCCGTCGAGTACACGGCTCCGTCGGCGCCTCGCGCCGCCCCGGTCGCCGCTGCCCACTCCGTGGCCACTGCTGCCCCCGTGGCCGAGAAGGCGCCGGAGAAGCCGGGCCACGTGGTCACCAGTCCCTTCGTCGGTACCTTCTATCGGACGCCGGCGCCGGATCAGCCCGCCTTCGTCGATGTGGGTTCGGTGGTGAAGAAGGGCCAGGTGCTCTGCATCATCGAAGCGATGAAGTTGATGAACGAAATCGAGTCCGAGGTGTCCGGCCGCGTGGCCGAGATCCTCGTGGAGAACGGTCGCCCGGTGGAGTTCGGCCAGGCGCTGTTCCGCATCGAGCCGGCTTGACGCGGCGCGCGCGCCTTCGCTTTTCGCGGGGCGCGCGCCCGAGCCGGCCGTTTCAGGAGACACCCCCGTGTTCAAGAAGGTGCTGATTGCCAACCGCGGGGAGATTGCCCTGCGGGTCATCCGCGCCTGCCGGGAGCTGGGCATCGCCACGGTGGCGGTGCACTCCACGGCGGACGCCAACGCCCTCCATGTCCGCTTCGCCGATGAGGCGGTCTGCATTGGCCCTCCGGCGTCCAAGGAGAGCTACCTCAACGTCCCGCAGTTGCTCTCCGCCGCGGAAATCACCCGCGCGGACGCCATCCACCCCGGCTACGGCTTCCTCTCCGAGAACGCCGAATTCGCCGAGGTGTGTGAGAACTGCAAGATCCGCTTCATCGGTCCGCGTCCGGAGATGCTGCGGATGATGGGCAACAAGGTCCGTGCGCGGCAGGCGGCGCGCGAGGCGGGCATGCCGCTGTTGCCCGGCAGCCCCGGCACGGTGAAGGACCCCCGCGAGGCGGAGGTGTTCGCCCGGGAGATTGGCTTCCCCGTCATCCTCAAGGCCGCCGCCGGCGGTGGTGGCAAGGGGATGAAGATCGTCCGCGAGCCGAGCGCACTGGCCCAGGCGTTCTCCACCGCGCAGGCGGAGGCGGTGGCCTCCTTCGCCAACGGCGACCTCTACATCGAGCGGTACGTGGAGAAGCCGCGCCACATCGAAATCCAGATTGTCGCCGACGAACACGGCAACGTCATCCACCTCAACGAGCGCGAGTGCTCGGTGCAGCGCCGGCACCAGAAGCTCATCGAGGAGTGCCCGTCACCCGCGCTCACGCCGGAGCTGCGGCAGCGGATGGGTGAGGTGTCCGTCCAGGCGATGCGCAAGCTGCGCTACAACAACGTCGGCACCATCGAATATCTGCTGGACGAGCGCGGCGAGTTCTACTTCATGGAGATGAACACGCGCATCCAGGTGGAGCACCCGGTGACGGAGCTCGTCATGGGCGTCGACCTGGTCCGTGAGCAGATCCGCATGGCCTACGGCCACCCGCTGCGCTTCAAGCAGGAAGACGTGCAGATGCGCGGACACTCCATCGAGTGCCGTGTCAATGCCGAGGACCCGATTACCTTCGCGCCGTGGCCCGGCAAGATTACCGGCTACAGCGTCCCGGGTGGCTACGGGGTGCGCGTGGACTCGGGGGCCTACGAGAACTACACGGTGCTGCCGTACTACGACAGCCTCCTGGCCAAGCTCATCGTCCACGCGGAGGACCGCGAGACGGCGATCCGCCGCATGCAGCGCGCGCTGGGCGAGTACGTCGTGGAAGGCATCCGCACCAACATCCCCTTCCACCGCGCGGCGCTGGCGGACGAGTCGTTCCAGGAAGGCAACTACGACACGCGTTTCGTCGAGCGTCTCCTGGCCAGTGAGACAGGTTCTCGCCGGCTGAAAAAAGCAGTCGAAGAGACGCCGTAGCACACGTCCGCCTACGTGGCGTTCCCGCCCGTGGGGCGGGCATGCAAGCAGGTGAGCTGGCCCCGGGGGGAGCCGGGCTGTTTCTTGACCCGCGTTGGAGGATTCCGTTAGCCTCCGACTCTCCCCCTTTTGAAGATAGAAACCCGCGAAGTTCCAAGGGGTTTCGGCTTTCCGGAAGCCCACGCTCGATGGACAAGAACAAGATCATCGAAGCCGCCGCGAAGCTCGTCGCGAAGGGCGCCTACGACAAAGCCATCAAGGAGTACCAGAAGGTCCTGGAGGTCGACCCGAAGGACATCCGGGTCCTCCAGAAGATGGGGGAGCTGTACGTCAAGAAGAACGACAACGCCCAGGCGGCGCACTTCTTCACGAAGGTCGCGGAGAGCTACTCCTCCGATGGGTTCTTCCTCAAGGCCGTCGCTCTCTACAAGCAAGTCCTCAAGCTCAATCCGAACCTGCTGGAGGTGAACCTCAAGCTGGCGGAGCTTCACCAGCAGCTCGGGCTGATGTCGGAGGCGATGGCGTACTTCCAGATCGTCGCCAACCACTACGACAAGGCGGGCGACACCAAGTCGTCGCTCGATACCTTGAAGAAGATGGTGGATCTCGACCCGGAGAACGTGGCGTCGAAGATCAAACTCGCGGAGCTCTATGCGCGCGAGAACATGACGCGCGAAGCCATCCAGGAGTTCAAGCGCGCCGCCGAGTACCTCAAGCGCAACAGCCGTGGCGACGACTGGGCCCGCGTGGCCGAGCGACTGTCCACGCTCGAGCCGGACAACCTGCCCCTGGCCAAGGAGCTGGCGTCCTCGTACTTGCAACGCGGTGACCAGAAGCGCGCGCTCGCGAAGCTGCAGGTGTGCTTCAAGGCGGACGGCCGCGACGTGGAGACGCTGTCGCTCCTGGCCCAGGCGTTCCAGGGACTGGGGCAGACGTCCAAGACGGTGTCTGTCTACAAGGAGCTGGCGAAGATCCACCAGGAGCGCGGCCGGCCCACGGAGGCGGAGGCCGTCTGGACGCAGATTGAAGTGTTGGATCCGCAGGACCCGGATCTGCTCGCCCGCCGCGCGCCCGCGCCGCAGCCCGCCGCCGCGCCGCAGCCTGCTCAGGCCCCGCAGTCCGCCGCCGCGCCGCAGCCCGCCGCTCGCGCCGCGCCGCAGCCCACGCCCCAGGCCGCTCCGGCTCCCGTGGCGCCGCCCGCGCAGCAGGGCGGACTGGCGCGCGAGCAGCTCTCCAAGCTGCTCACGGAGACCGACGTCTACGTGAAGTACGGGCTCCACGACAAAGCCCTGGAGCACCTGCGCAAGGTCTTCTCCGTGGACCCGGAGAACCTGGACGCGCACGAGAAGGCGTATCAAATCTATGTCGCGTCCGGGAACGCGGCGCAGGCGTCCGAGCAGCTGCTGAACGTGCTGCGACTGTGCACGCGCGCGGCGGACTCGACGCGCGCGCAGCAGTACCTGGCGACCATCCTCCAGCAGAACCCCTCCCACCCGGAGGTGCCGGCGTTCCTGTCGGTGCTGCGCGTGGAAGGTCCGGTGACGACGGCGCCGTCGGCCACGGTGGTGGAGTCGGTGGGCGAGGACGCCATCCTGGTGGACTCCAGCGACGACGAGGTCCTCGTCGCGCCGCCCCCCGAGGACGCGCTGCTGCACCCGCCCGGCGACGAGCTGGCGCTGGCCACGCTGCCCTCGAACGACTCCGACGAGGTCATCGACGACGACGGGGACGCCACCGTCGTCAGTGAGGAAGCGCTCGTCGGCGAGGCCATCACCTCGGGTGAGCACGACGTCTTCGACACGCCCGCGCCGGAAGACCTGGCCGCGGACTCCGCGGACGAGACGCTCGTCTCCAGTGACGACGACGGGCTGATGCTGACGGATGAGCCCGGCCTCGTGTCGTCGGAGGACGAGCCGCTCGTCGAGTCGGCCGACCTGGATGCGTCGTACGCCAGCGACGAGGGCCTGTCGCTGGGGGACTCGGACGACGAGGCCACGTCGACGTCGATGGCGGCGCTGTCGCTCGGAGACGAGGACGAACCGCCTCCGACGATGGTGCGCGCGCCCACGCGGGCCCTGCTCCAGGAAGCCGCGCCGAACACGCGCAAGCAGCCGGTGTACGTGGAAGAGGCGCAGCTCGACGTGGACGAGATGCCCACGCGGGTGGGCATCGCTCCGCTGGATGCCTCCATGCTCGACGAGCTGGAGGAGGCGCCGGGCTCGGACATGCCCTCGCTGGGGGATCCGTTCGAGGAAGAGGAGCCCACCGCCTCGCACGCCGTCGTGTCGCTGGACGACATGCCGACGGAGGACCCAGAGACCGACTTCGGCTCGGAGCCTCAGGTCGAGTCCGACTTCGAATCAGAGCCCCAGGACGAGACCGACTTCGGGTTGGAGTCCCAGGCCGAGCCCGACTTCGAGTCGGTGGAGGAGCCCGAGGAGGCGTCCGCCGAACTCGTCGCCGACAGCGCCAGCGAGGGTGACGAAGAGGAGCCGGCGGCCGAGGAGTGCGACGAGGCGGCCTTCTTCCTGGACCAGGGCCTGATGGAAGAGGCCCGCGAAATCCTGGAGACGGTGTCGATTGCCTTCCCGGGCCATGCGCGCGCCACCGAGCTGATGGAGCGGCTGGAGGCGATGGAGGCCAGTGGTGGGGCGGCGCCCGAAGAGGAGCCGCTGGAGCCCATCTCGGTGCCTTCCGTGCAGCCGGTGACGGATGCGGGCGCGGAGCGCGACGCGTTCGACCTGGCGGCGGAGCTGGCCGGCGAAATCGACAACCTGGGCGACGACACGGCGGCCGCGGCGCCCGCGGAAGAGGACTTCCAGTACTCGGTGGAGGAGGTGTTCTCCGAGTTCAAGAAGGGCCTGGCCAAGGTGGTGAAGCCCGAGGACGTGGACACGCACTACGACCTGGGCATCGCCTACAAGGAAATGGGCCTGCTGGACGACGCGCTCCACGAGTTCGAGGTGGCCCGGCAGGGCTGCGCGGGCACCAAGCGCGAGGTGGACTGCCTGACGATGATGGGCATGTTGCACCTGTTGCGCGGTGACGGCGGCTCGGCGGTGGAGACCTTCCGAGAGGGGCTCGCGAGCCCGTTCGCCACGGGTGAGGCGGCCAAGGCGCTCGGCTTCGAGCTGGCGACGGCCTACGAGGCGAACGGCGAGCCAGGCAAGGCGCTGTACCACTACCAGCGAGTGGCGGTGATGGACGCGAAGTACCGCGACGTGGGGACGCAGGTGTCCCGCATCGCGGCGAGTACGCAACCGGAAGAAGACCCCCTGCCGACCCCGGCACCCGCCGCGGTGAATGGCTCCAAGGCCCATGGTGCCGCACCCGCAGCGGCGGTGGCGAATCCCCCGGTGCCAGCGGCCGGCGCGCCCAAGGCGCGCAAGGTCGGTTACGTGTAGTTGCCCCCGAGGTCCGGCGAGCCCATGACGACCTACCTCGATTTCTTCGACCTCACCCAGGAGCCCTTCTCCAACGCTCCGGTGAGCCGCTTCTATTACAACTCGGCGCAGCACTCCCAGGCGCTCACCCGACTGATGCATGCGGTGAGCTACATGAAGGGCCTGTCCATCCTCGTCGGCGACATCGGCGCGGGGAAGACGACGCTGGCCCGCCGCATGCTCGATTCGCTGCCCGAGTCCGAGTACGAGGCCGCGCTGCTGGTCATCATCCACTCGGGCATCACCGCCAACTGGCTCTTGCGGCGCATCGCCCTGCAACTGGGCGTGGAGAACCCCGCGCAGGAGAAGCTGGCGCTCCTGTCACAGCTCTACCAGCGGCTCCTGCAAATCTACGAGTCCGGCAAGAAGGCCGTCGTCCTCATCGACGAGGCGCAGATGCTGGAGACGCGGGAGTTGATGGAGGAGTTCCGCGGCCTGCTGAACCTGGAAGTGCCGGAGCGCAAGCTCATCTCCTTCGTGTTCTTCGGCCTGCCCGAGATTGAGAAGAACCTGAAGCTGGACCCGCCGCTCGCCCAGCGCGTGGCCATGCGTTACAAGCTCGAGCCCTTCACCGCCGAGTCCACCGAGGCCTACATCAAGCACCGCCTCCGGCTCGCGGGCTGCCCGCGCATGCCGTTCTCTCCGGAGGCCCTGCTGGCGGTGCACGAGCACTCGTCGGGCTCGCCGCGTGTCATCAACACGCTGTGCGACAACGCGCTCTTCGAGGCCTTCCTCGCGCGCGCCGAGACGGTCTCCGCCGAGCTGGTGCATCGCATTGGAAAGAACCTGGGACTCCAGGGCATCAATGCGGCCGCTCCCGGAGCAGGCGAGCGGGCGAGCGCCCCGGCGACCCATCTGCCCCGAGCGTCGAACAACAAGCTCGATCTGGCGGAGATAGACCGTTACCTCGAAGGGCTGGGTAAGCTCTAGGGGCTTTGGCGACACAGAGCCGCAACGGTGCGCTTCGAGCGCTGCTGCTCGTGCTCCTCGTTCTATCGGGGAGTGTGCTCGCGTTGCGCATGCCCGAGACGTGGGAGGTGGCCTGCACCGTCGCGCGGCGGCACCTGCCGGACGTGCTCGGGCTGGACGTGGGCATCGGCCGGTGTGAGTTGGATCCGCTCGGCTCGCGCGTGGTGGTGCACGGCTTCTCGCTCTTCCTCCCGGGCGAGGACACGCCGCTGGTGGCGGCGGACACCGCGGAAGTGCAGTTCGGGTTCCTGCGCCCCTTCTCCGGACGGCTGACGCTCGCGCTGGTTCGGGCCCAGCGGCCGCGCGTGACGCTGGATTTGTCCCAGCCCTCGACGGACCCGGCGAAGAAGTCGGAGGGCTGCTTCCTGGATCCGCTCGAGCGGGTGCGGGTGTCCCACCTGGACATCAGCGGAGCGGAGCTGCGACTGGCGCTGCCCGAGGGCCGGCGCGTGGAGGTGGCGGACCTGGACGTGCGCTGGACGGAGCGCTGGGGCGTCATCGAACTGGATGCGGAGGCGCGTCGCGGCCTCGTGCGGTTGGGCGCGGATGGCGCGGAGCTGGCGCTGCAGCGGCTGGCCTTCGCTGGCGCCTTGGACCCCGACGAGGCGCTGCTGGAGCTGGAGCGCGCCGAGGTGTCCCTGGATGACATCATCACCACGGTGTCGGGACGCGTGGACTCGCTGTGCCAGCCCCACCTGGCGCTGGACGCGCAGGTCTTCCTCCCGCTGCGCACGCTGTCGCAGGCGAAGCTCCTGCCAAAGCCCGCGACGGGGCACCTGTGGAGTCGCGTGTCCATCGCCGGCAAGCCGGAGTCGCCCGCGGTGTCGCTGGAGCTGTCGGGCAACGGGCTGGGGTACGACAGGTTTGGGCCGGCCAACATCTCCGCGCGCCTGTCGTACTCGGGCGATGAGCTTCGGGTGGAGGAAGTCGTGGTGCCCGTGGGTGCAGGCCGGGTGCGCGCCACGGGCAAGCTGGGGCTGACGCCGCTGTTCCCCCTGGAGGTGAGCCTCAAGACGGAGGATGCGTCATTGGCGCGCATCCTCGACAAGGCGGGGGTGAAGGGCGCGTGGGTGGACTTCGCGGCTTCGCTCGACGCGCAGCTCACGGGCAACCTGCTGCCGCGCTTCTCGCTGTCGGGACCGCTGGATTTGCGCACCAGCCGTTTCAAGCTGGCCACGCGGGCCTATGACGCGCCATCGACCGATGGAATCACCATCCTGGAGTTCGACAAGGGGCGTGCGCAGGCGCAGGTGAAGCTCCAGGCGGACCGGGTGTCGTTCAATCACGTCTCCGCGGAGGTGGGCCGCTCACGCGTCCAGGGCGACGTGGGGCTGCTCATCGGCGGCGGGCTGGGGCTCGACATCCACGGACAGGGCGAGCTGGACCTGGCGGACTTTGGCCACATCGCGGGCCTGAAGTGGGCGGGACGGGGCAACGCCACGTATTCAGTGACGGGGCCCGTGTCGCAGGTGAAGGTGGAGTCCGGGCTGTCGTTCCGCGACTTCGTCTTCTGGGGTTTCTCGCTGGGCGTGCTGCAGGGGAAGCTGAGCTACTCCGACGGGGTGCTGGCCTTCCCTTCGTTCACCGGCCAGAAGGGGCGCACGCAGTACTACGGCAAGGCCGGCGTGGGCTTCGGACGGTTGCTCAACCTGCGGCTCGAGGTGAATGTCCCGCAGGGACGCACCGAGGACCTGGTGGACGTGGTGGCGGGCCTGACGCCGTCGCTGGCGGTGATGCAGGGCACGCTGGGCGGTACGGCCTCGGGCCGCGTGGAAATCGACAGTCCCATCGAGCGGCTGGAGGGACTGGTGGCCTTCGACGTGAAGGACACCACGTACTACGGACGCCGGCTGGGGGATGGCTCGGCGCGGCTGCGCTTCGTGGATGGCAAGGCGATGGTGCTCGAGCGCACGGAGCTGCGCGGTCCACTGGGGCGCACGTGGGCGGAGGGCACGCTGCTGTTCGCGGGAGGGCTGGACTACCGCTTCGGTGGAGACGGCCTGTCGCTGGCGGAGACGGTGGAGCCGGAGCTCGCGCGACGCATGGGCATCCAGGGGACGATGGTGATGGACGGCGTCGTGTCCGGAACCTCCGACGTGCCCGTGGTCGACGTCACGCTGCGCGCCCCGCGTGTGACGTTCGCCGAGCGCGGCCTGGGCGCGATGGACCTCACCGGGCGACTGGTGGGCAAGGACCTGGAGGTCTGGGGCCGCCCCTTCCAGGACGCCAACGGCCGCGTGAAGCTCAGGGTCCAGGACTCGTGGCCCTATGACGCGTCGCTGACGCTGTCGCTGCCGGAAATCCGTCCGCTGCTTCCCTCGGAGCCGCTGTGGGCGGGCGTGTCCGGCGCGGTGTCCGGCGCGCTCACGGCGAAGGGGCCGCTGATGGAGCCCGAGGCGGCGCACCTGCGGGCGACGGTGGACAAGCTGGTGCTGTCCCGCGACGACGTGCGGGGCGAGAACACGGCGCCCATCAGCCTCGCGTACGAGAAGGGTCGGTTTGAGGTGCAGCCCTTCCGCTTCCTCGGGCCGTACGTCGACCTGAACCTGGGCGGCTGGATGACCACGCGCGGGGGAATCGGCTTCACCCTGCGCGGCGGCGGAGACCTGCGCCTCCTGGAGTCGCTGCTGCCGGCGATGGTGGAGCGCTCCACGGGCCGCGTCACCGTGGACGCGGAGGCCACGGGCACGCTGGAGGCGCCGTCCGTGGTGGGCAGCGCGGAGCTGCTGGACCTGCGCCTCGCCATGCGGGACCTGCCCGTCAACATCCGAGGCATGTCCGGCCGCGTGGAGATGACGGGTCAGCGACTGCTGCTGGAGCACCTGCAGGGGCAGCTCAACGAGGGGCGCATCTCCGCGCGCGGCGACGTGCGGCTCGCGCGATTCATGCCCCAGCGGCTGGGCCTCACGGTGCAACTGGACGAGGTTCCCTACCGCCTCACGGAAGACCTGCCGGCGACGTTCTCCGGGCTGCTCCAGGTGGTGGGGCCGCCCCGAGGCTTCACCGTCACGGGCGGCATGGACATCGTCAAGATGCGCTACCAGAAAGCGCTGGACGTGGAGTCGCTGCTCAAGTCCATGCAGAAGCGCGCCAACGTGGCGTCGGCGGCGAACGTCATCGCGGGCGAGCAGCAGAAGCCCTGGGTCATCTGGGACGTGAACGTCCACTTCGGCGACGTGCTCGTGGACAACAACCTGGCGAAGGCGCGGATGCTGGGGGACGTGCGGCTGACGGGCACGGACCTGCGGCCGGGCCTCCTGGGCCGGGTGGAGCTGGCGGAGGGCAGCCAGGCGTTCTTCCGCAACAACCCCTTCACCATCAGCCAGGGGCAGCTGGAGTTCCAGGACCCCACCAGCCTGGAGCCCGTCTTCGAGGTCCAGGCCCAGACGCTGGTGCGCGAGTACGTGGTGAAGCTGCACGCCTTCGGCAAGCCCTCGGACCCTCAGGTGCTCCTGTCCTCGGAGCCGGCGCTGGTGGAAGGCGACATCGTCTCCCTGCTGACCCTGGGCTTCACCTCGTCGGACCGGGACACGGCGGCGTCCGCGGGAGCCGGGCTGGCGGCCGAGGCCCTCTTCAACGTGTCGGGGCTGGACCGGCAGGTCCAGCGGTTCCTCCCCAGCAATCCGGTGCTGCGGGATTTGTCCCTCCAGATTTCCACGACCTACAACGACGCCACACGTCAAGCGGAGCCCACCGCGCAACTGGAGTCGAAGTTCCTCAGCGAGCAGCTTAAAATCGGTATGACTCAACCCGTGAGTGGGCGAGGAACGCGGGCGCGTGCCGAGTACCGCTTCGACGACAGACTTTCCGCGCAGGCCCAGTGGGACAACGAGAACAGCGAAGCCTCGTTTGGCAACCTCGGGCTCGAGCTGAAGCTGAGCTGGGAGGTCGAGTAGCCCGCGCCGCCATGGCGCTGGCACTGGGGCTCTGCGTCCTGTGCGCGAGCCTGGCGCGAGCCCAGCTTCGCGAGGTCGACGTTCCCGGGCCGGTGGTGGTGGCCGTGGAGCTGCACCTGCCTGGCGGCGTGGACGGCCAGGGGCTCAGCGGACTGGTGGCGGTGCGCAAGGGCCAGTCGTTGACGCCCGCGGCCGTGCGCCGCTCGGTGGAGCGACTGTGGGCCACGGGGCGCTTCGCGGACGTGGTGGCGAGCGTGGTGGACGTGCCCGGTGGGGTGCGCCTGGTGTTCCAGCTCACGCCCGTGTCGAGGCTCGCGCGGCTGCGCTTCGAAGGCAACGCGGTGCTGTCGGACGGCGAGCTGCTGGATGCCAGTGGCCTCCTGGAGGGCGGCCCCCTGGATGGCGAGGAGCTGGAGGGGGCGGTGTCCTCCGTGCTCCAGGCGTACCAGCGCAAGGGCTACGACTCCGTGAAGGTGACGGCGCGGCAGGAGCCGGTGACGGACGGCGTGGCGGTGTTGCTCCTCGTCTCCGAGGGCCAGCCGACGCGCGTGCGACAGGTGAGCTTCTCGGGCAGCCCGGGGCTGCCGCTGCCGCGCCTGCTGGAAGTGCTGGCGATGCCGCCGGGCGACGTGTTCGACCGGGCGCGGCTGGAGTCGGGGCTGGACCAGTTGCGTGCACTGCTGCGTGAGTCGGGCCACTGGAGAGCCCAGGTGGGCACGCCCTCGGTGCTCGTGGAGGGCAGCTCCGCCTCGGTGGCGGTGCCCCTGTCAGCGGGGCCTCGGTATTCGCTGCGCTTCCATGGCAACCATCGCTTCTCCGCGGAGATTCTGGAGGGTGTGCTGGCGCATGACGCCGCGGAGCCGCTCGACGAGGTGGTGGCGGGACGGCTGGCGCGGCGGGTGGAGTCCTTCTACCGGCACCGTGGCTTCCACGACGCGAAGGTGCGCTCGCGCGAGGTGGTCCGGCCGGACGGTGAGGTGGCCGTGCTGGCCTTCGACGTGGACGAGGGCCAGCCCCTGCGCGTCAACGAGGTCCGATTCCATGGCAACGCCTCGCTCGGCTCGGGGACGCTGAGGGAGTTCCTCGCGGAGCGCATTCGCGCGGGCGAACTCCAGCCGGAGCTGGACCTGCGACTCCAGGACGACCCGCTGGACGCGGAGGGCCGTCATGGCCGTCGCGCCGCGGCGATGGAGCCCGTGCCGGACCCGTCCACGGTCTACGTGGAAGAGGCGTGGCTGGAGGCGACGGAGGCGATGAACGAGGCGTACCGCGAGCGGGGCTTCCTGTCCTCGTCCGTGGTGTTCCGTGGGCTGACGGTGGATGCGCGCACGCGGACGGCGGTGGCGGACTTCGACGTGGAGGAAGGGCCGCAGGCGCGCGTGACGGAGGTCCGCTACGAGGGGCTGCCGGAAGGTACGGCGCGGCTCTCGACGGGGGCGGGGGTGGGGGTGCACAAGGGCCTGCCCCTGAGCTTCGAGGCGGTGGAGGCGGCGCGCCTGTCCCTGGAGCGAGGGCTGGGGCAGCAGGGATATCTCTTCGCCCGCGTCACCACGGAGTCGTCCGTTGGAGAGGACGGACGGGCGGCGACGGTGGTGTTCCGCGCGGACGCGGGGCCCCAGGTGAAGGTGGGCAAGGTGCTGGTGCAGGGGCTGACGCGCACGGACCCGGACCTCATCATGGCCAACCTCAACCTGGAGGAGGGGCAGCCGCTCGCGCTGGAGGCGCTGACGGAGGGCCAGCGTCGACTGGCTCGGTTGGGGTTGTTCCGACAGGTGGATGTCTCGCTCGCGGACCCGACTCGCCGCGAGCCGTCCAAGGACGTCGTGGTGACGGTGCACGAGCGGCCACGCCTGGATGGGCAGGTCTCCGGTGGCTACTTCCTCGTCGACGGTCCTCGCATCACCCTGGACACGACGTATCGCAATCTCGATGGGCTGGGGTTGAGCCTGCTGGCGCGCGGGAAGGTGAACTACGCGGGCTGGAGCGCGGAGGCGCTGTCCGCGGACCGGCGCATCGCCTGTCAGCAGTCCGGAGGCGCGGCCTCCGCGGGCTGTGACGTGGAGCTTCAGGGGCTGGCGGGCCTGGGAGGCCGTGGCAACCTGGCGCTGTCGCAGCCGCGCCTGTACTTCCTGCTGCCGTTCGAAGTGGGCGCGCGACTGGATTTGATTGCCGAGCGCGTGCACCGGCCCTCGTACGTGTCCGCGCGATTCGCGGCGGCCGCGGCGCTCGACTGGGCGGTGACGTCCTGGTTCAACGCCTCGCTGTCGTACGAAGTGGAGAACAACCGGCTGCGCTCGCGCGCGGGCGTGCTGGAGTTGCTCAACCGCGCCGACCAGGAGCGGCTGCGCTACCCCTACGGCGACTTCGCGCTGCATTCGCTGCGGCCGTCCATCACCCTCGACTTCCGGGACGACCCGGCGAATCCCCGGCGCGGCCTGGTGCTCATCAGCAGCGCGGAGCTCACGCGAGGCATCAGCGTGAAGCCCACGGACGTGGCGGGCAATGCCGTGGCGGCGTTCCCCATCAACAGCGTGAAGCTGGCGAGCAACCTGAGTGGCTACATCCCTCTGGGACGCAGGGCGAGTCTGGCGCTGTCGGCGCGCGCGGGGACCATCGTCCCGCTGGAGCCTGGCGCGCAGACCATCGGCTCGAAGTTGTTCTACCTGGGCGGCTCGTCGAGCCTGCGCGGCTTCCGCGAGGACGGTGTGTTGCCGGAGGACGTGCGCGAGGCGCTGCATCAGCGGCTGCGGGATTGCCGCTCACTCATCAGCCCGTCGGGGTGCTCGGGAGAGCTGAAGGCGGTGCTCGCGGGGCAGGTGCCGGGGAGCCAGGGCGGTGAGCTCTTCACGCTGGGCAAGGCGGAGCTGCGGGTGCCGGCGCTCACGTCGCTGGACCTGGGGCTGTTCCTCGAGGCGGGCAACCTGTGGTTGGACCGGACGCGGTTGGATTTTGAGCGACTGCGCTACGCGGCGGGTGTGGGCCTGCGGTACGTGACGCCGGTGGGCCCGCTGGCGTTCGACGTGGGCTTCAACCTGGACCCGGATGAGGAAGTGAACGAGGCGCGGACGCAGTTCCACTTCAGCATCGGTACGTTCTGAGGAGGCGGGATGCGCGGGTCCGCATGGCTGACGGCGCTGGTGGTGGTGGCGTGGGGCGTGGGGTGCGGCCACACGGAGGACGCGGCGATGAAGCCGGAGCGCCCCAAGTGGATGCCTCCGGAGGGGACGTGTCCGAAGGGCGCGCTCGTCCAGATGGAGCGGCTGGGGTTGAAGCCAGGGGACAAGGTCCCCGTCATTGTCGATGCCATCCAGGACCATCCGGGTCCCGCCCGGTACAACTACAGCTTCGTGATTGCGCTGCCTCGGGACGACGGGGAGAAGAAGCTGCCCGGCGCGCGCATCGGTGGACGGTTGTACGTGACGAAGCACCGGGTGTTCGGTCGCTATGACCGGGTGTTCCTGCCGGAGAGCGGCGCGATGTCGGTGCCGTTCTGCGGCATCCTGTTGGATGCGCGGTGGGACCGTGACGGCGAGGGGCTGATTGCCTACCCGAGCCCGATGAAGGGCTTCTCCGTCGTGCAGGACAACACGGGCGTCATCCTCGTCGTGGACCAGTACCCGTGAGCTGTCGCGCCTTCCCGTGAGGTACAGTCCGGGACGTGTTCTACGCGTGCGTCCGGGCCGTGGTGGCGGTGTGTCTGCGACTCTTCTACCGGGTGAAGGTGAATGCACCCGGCGCCGAGCCGGAGGGCCCGGTGTTGTTCGTGGGCAACCACCCCAATGGCCTCATCGACCCGGCCCTGGTCTTCATCCTCACGCGCCGCAAGGTGACGTTCCTGGCGAAGGCGCCGCTGTTCCGCATGCCCGTCCTCGGCTGGCTGCTCAAGGGACTCGATGCGCTGCCCGTGTACCGCAAGCAGGATGACCCGACGAAGATGGGGGGCAACGAGGGCACGCTCGACGCCGCCAAGGGCGCGCTCGTGCAAGGCCGCGCCATCACCATCTTTCCCGAGGGGAAGAGCCACTCCGAGCCCGGCCTGGCGGAGCTGAAGACGGGGGCCTCGCGCATCGCGCTGAGTGCCGCGAAGGAAGGTGCCCCGGTGCGCATCGTTCCCGTGGGCCTCACCTACGCGGAGAAGCACGTCTTCCGCAGTGAGGTGCTCATCGATGTGGGCCCCGCCATCGAAGTCGCCACCTTCCTTCCCGCGGATGCCGCCTCGGAACCTGATTCCGTGCGCGCCCTGACCGAGCGTATCGCGGAGGGGCTCCGCGCCGTGACGCTCAACCTGGAAGAGTGGGCGGACCTGCCGCTCGTGCAACTCGCCGAGCAGCTCTTCTCCTTCAAGCAGGGGGGAACGCTGGACGCGGAGCGGCTGCGCCTGTGGGCGCGTGGCGTTCAACTGTTCCGTGCCCAGGAGCCCGAGCGGTTCGAGGACGTGCGCACCCATCTCGCGTCCTTCCAGCGTCGTCTCTCGCTGGTGCACGCGGAAGGGCCCAAGGACCTCGCGCTCGTCTACCGCACAGGCAACGTCGTCCCCTTCGTCGTGAAGAACCTGTTGGCGCTGGTGTTCGGCCTGCCGCTCTTCGCACTGGGACTGGTGCTCTTCTGGCTGCCCTACCAGGTGCCCAGGGTGGCCAGCCGCAAGGCCGAACTCGACGTGCAGGCGACGGTGAAGTTCCTCACGGCCTTTGTCGTGGCGCTCGTGTGGTGGGCCGCGCTCACTGTCGCCGCGGGACTGTGGGGGGGCACCTTCTGGGCGCTCCCGACCTTCCTCATCGTGCCGCCCCTGGCGCTGTTCACGCTCTACTTCGCGGAGCGCTGGGACGTGCTCCGGCGGGACATCGACGTGTTCTTCACGCTGGGCAACCGCGCGCGCCTCAAGGTCCTGCTGCTCTCCGACGGAGAGCGGCTGGCCGCGGAGGTGGAGCGATTGGCGGAAGAGTACCGGCCGAAGGTCGACGCCACCGTCAGGCGGTAACGCGCTCTCTCGGCACGGCCTCGCGGAACAGCCGTGCGCCGATGAGCAGGGCCACGCCGCCCAGCAGCACGGGCAGGGCATTCACGGCGATGGCGGTGCGCAGGTTCGCCGCGTCGGCGATGTTGCCGATGAGCGTGGGCGAAATCGCGTCCCCCAGCAGGTGGATGCACAGCACGTTCAGCCCCATGGCGAAGGCGCGGAACGCGGGTGGCACGCAGTTGACGATGGCGGCGTTGATGGGGCCGCTGTTGAGGAAGATGAGGAACTGCGCCACGCCCATCGCCGCGAGCGCGGGTCCCACGTCCTTCAGGTTGACGGCGAGGTACATGCACGGCGCCGCCAGCAAGAGGCCGATGCCGGACATCCACAGTCCACCACCCTCGCGCTTGCGGTCCATCTTGTCGCCCAGCCATCCGCCGGCCACCGTCCCCAGCAGGCCCGCCACCGCCGTAATCGCGCCGAAGATGAAGCCGGAGCTGTCCGCCGCCATCCCTCGCTCGCGCACCAGATAGGTCGGCATCCAGAAGCCCAGGCCGCCGATGGAGAACGTCATCAGCGTGTAGCCCGCCGTCACCGCCCAGAAGGCCGCGTTGCGACCCAGCCCCTTGAGCCCCACCATGAAGGGCAGCTTCGCCGCCGCGTCCGGACCATCCATGGCCCCGCGCTTCGGCTCCGGCATGAAGAAGGCCAGGGCCCCCAGAATCAGGCCCGGCACGCCTCCCGCGAAGAAGGCCACGTGCCACGAATAAGCCTGCGTCAGCCACCCGCCCAGCCCGTAGCCCGCCGCCGCGCCCACCGGAATGGCGATGTAGAAGAACGCGAGCATCCGGGTGCGCTGCTCGCGCGGGTACAGGTCGGAGATGATGCTCGGCGCCACCGCGCCATAGCCCGCCTCACCGATGCCAATCACCGCGCGCGCGACGAGCAGCGCGATGAAGGACGTGGCCAGTCCACTCGCCCCCGTCGCGAGGCTCCACAGCAACACCCCGCCCGCCACCAGCAGCCGGCGTGGATACCTGTCACCCAGGAAGCCACCCACCGGGGAGGCCAGCATGAACACCACGATGAACATGGTGCCCAGCAGCCCCGCCTGGGTGTCGTTGATGCCGAACTCCTTCTGGATGCCCGGCAGCGCCACCGCGACGATGTACCGGTCCAGGTAGTTGACCAGGTTGATGAGCGTGAGGACGAGCAGCGCGTACCCGGCATTCGCCGCGGGAGCGATGGGCGCGGTGGTCGGGGAAGGGGAGAGGCTCACGGAAGACGTGCTCATGACCGGGCCGCCCCGGCTCCGAAGCGGTGCGCGAGCAGTCCCCACCTCAAGCCCCTGTCACTCACGCGGCATCCGTCCAATCCCAGCGCCCTCACCGACTCCAGCAGGATGATGGCGCCCGCGGGGATGACGTCCGCGCGCTTGGGCTGCATGCCCGGCAGCGCTCTGCGCTCTTCCAGTGGCATCTGGCACAGCCGGTCCGCCAGCGCGGTCAGCTCGCCCACGGACAGCGTGCCGCCATGCACCCGCTCCGCGTCATACGGGTCGATGGCGTGTCGCACCGCGTACAGCGTTGTCACCGTGCCCGCGACGCCCACCAGCCCCGAGGCGGGAGGTGGAGGGGGCAGCGTCTTGAAGGTGTCGCGAAGGTGCGACTCGATGCGCGCCCGGTCCTCCGAGGACATCGGGTCGGAGCGCACGAAGCGCTCGGTGAGCCGCACCGCGCCCACGTCGAAACTGTGCCGGAACTCCACGTGGCCCGCGGGGTTGCCGAAGATGAACTCCGTGGAGCCTCCGCCAATGTCCAGCACCAGCAGGGGCCCCGCCGCCTCGCCCGCGAAGTCCGAGTACACCGCGGCGAAGGACAGCTGCGCCTCCAGTTGCCCGGAGATGATTTCCACCGTGACGCCCGCGCGCTCCTTCGCGGCGGAGAGGAACTCCGCCCCGTTGCTCGCGTCGCGTGCCGCGCTGGTGGCGGACACCGCGATGTCCTCCGCTCCCAGCTCCCGCGCCTCGCGCGCGAAGGCCTCCAGCACCGAAAGCGTGGCCTCCATGCCCTCCGCCGACAGCCGACGGGTGGCGTCCACGCCACGGCCCAGCCGGGTGATTTCCGCGCGCTCCCGGACGGCCTCGAAGCGGCCCTCCGCCGTGCGTTCCGCGACCAGCAACAGCACGGAGTTGGTACCGATATCGATGGTGGCGAATCGCGGCATGCGCGCAAGCCTACTCAACGCAGGAGCGCTTCCAAAGCGTCCGCCAGCGCCCGGTACTCCTCTGGCGTGTTGTAGAGCTGCGCGGACACCCGGACGTGACGGTGGGGCGGCTTGGGCCAGGCGACGATGGGCACCTCGATGCGGTACTCGTCGAACAGGCGAAGGTGGACCGGGTCCAGGTAGAGGGGCGGCTCGGGCTGCTCCGGGTAGCCCGCGGACAGGGTGACCACCGCCATGCTGCCCACCATGTCCTCGGGGCAGGCGGGGGCGGTCTTCATCCGCTCGCACAGCAGTGCGCGCGCGGCCAGGGCCTTGCTCCGGTTGGCCGCCATCACCTCGGGCCAGCCTCCGGGTAGCAGGCCACCCACCACTCGCAGCGCTTCCGGGACACAGAGCGCGGCGGTGGGGTCCATGGTCCCCGTCCAGTCGAAGAGGAGCCGGAAGCGGGAGCGGTCCGTGCGGGGCGAGTTGCGCCCATGGCTCACCGCCAGGGGCGTCATGCCCTCCTGCAGGTCGCGGCGCACGTGGAGGAAGGCCGCTCCCTTGGGGGCGCACAGCCACTTGTGGCAGTTGCCCGCGTAGTAGCCCGCGCCCAGCGAGCGCAGCGACAGGGGCACCATGCCGGGCCCGTGCGCGCCGTCCACCAGCGTCTCGATTCCCTTGGCTCGCAGCTCGGAGATGAGCCGGGCCAGGGGCATCACCAGCGCCGTCTGGCTGGAGACGTGGTCCACCAGGAACAGGCGCGTGCGGGGCGTCACATGCGCGAGCACCACGTCCACGATGGACTGCGCGGAAGTCACGGGCCAGGGGAGCTTCGCCACCACGACCTTCGCGCCCCACTGCGCCGCGACGAAGTCCAGCGCGTTGCGACTGGCGTTGTATTCGTGGTCCGTGGTGAGCAGCTCGTCACCCGGCTCGAAGCGCAGCGAGCGCAGCACCGTGGTGACGCCGCTGGTGGCGTTGGCGACGAAGGACACGTCCTCCGCATCCGCGTCGACGAAGTCGGCGAGCTTTCCCCGGGCCTCGTCCAGCAGCGGCTCGATTTCGCGGTGGAGGAAACGGACGGGCTCCACCTCCATGCGCGCGCGCAGCTCCGACTGCTTCTGGAGCACGGCGGTGGGGCACGCTCCGAAGGAGCCGTGGTTGAGGAACAGGACCTCGGGGTCCAGTCCCCAATGGGAACGGAAGGGGGCGCTCATGCGCGGGAACTGGACCCGAGCACGCGCCCCCTGTCAACGCGCCACGAGTCCTACGGCTGCGCGTCCGCGAGCGGCGCCCAGTCGGGCGTCAACAGCGTGCCCTTCTCCGCCCGGAGGGGGAGCTGGTTGTTGCCGTCCGCAGTCATCACGAACAGCTGCGAGCCGCCTGCCCGAGTGGTGGAGAAGAGCACCAGCCGACCGTTGGGCGAGAAGGCGGGCTCCTCGTTGTTGCCCTGGTCCTGCGTCAGGCGCGTCACCTTGCCCGACTCGACGTGGATGGTGAACAGGTCGAACGCGTTGCGCTCGTCGCGCGCGGTGAAGACGATGAGGTCGCCGCGCGGAGACCAGTCCGGCGTCT
Source organism: Myxococcus sp. CA056 (assembly GCF_013336715.1). Lineage (NCBI taxonomy): Bacteria > Pseudomonadati > Myxococcota > Myxococcia > Myxococcales > Myxococcaceae > Myxococcus > Myxococcus sp. CA056. Next base: position 841,254 of record NZ_JABUMT010000003.1, on the reverse strand, counting down.
GGTTGTAGTTGCCCTGGAAGGTGAGGCGCCGCACGCCCGAGCCATCCGCGCCCATGATGTAGATTTGAGGGCTGCCACCCCGGTTGGACACGAAGGCGATGCGCTTGCCGTCGGGCGACCACGCGGGGCTGGTGTTGAGGCCGTAGGGCGTGTCGGTGATGGCCTTCGCGCCGCTGCCGTCGGCGCCGGACACGTAGATTTGCGCGCTCTCTCCCTCGGCCAGCGAGTACGCCAGCCGCTTGCCGTCCGGAGAGAAGGCGCCACCGGTGGCCATCTGCCCGGCGGAGACCACCGAGCGGGCTTCGCCACCCGGACGCTGCACCCAGATGTCCGGCCGGTTCTTCCGGTAGGACGTGTACGCCACCTGCGCGCCGTCCTGGCTCAGCGAGGGGAGGATGTTGATGCCGCCCTTGGTGAGCGACACGGGATTGCCGCCGTCCCAGTCCGCCACCACCACGTCGCGGTTGTTGCCCGCCTTGCGCACGTAGGTGATGCGCGACAGGAAGGGGCTGGGCTCGCGGGTGAAGTGCCGGTACAGCGCGTCCGCCAGCCGGTGGGCCAGCAGCGACGGGTTGTTGGCCGGCGCGTCCTTGGCGACCTTGAGGTCCTCGCGGCCGGTGCCCACGTTGAACAGGCGCAGCTCGCCGCGCAGCGTGCCCGCGTCGTCCGCGAGCGACACCTTGACGAGCGCCTCGGCGCCCACGTCCGCCCAGCGGCTGAAGGTGATGGTGCCGGCGGCCATGCCCTCCTTCGGGTCGGCCGTGAAGCTCTTGCGGTCCAGCACCTGGAGGATGCCGGAGGCCACGAGGTCGAAGTTGAACGCCGTGTCGAACGTGTTGGCCTGTGCCTTGGCACCCTCGTTCTGGGTGATGGGCGCGGGGACCGCCACGGGCAGCGGGCGGAAGTTGGCGCCGGAGATTTCGATGGTCGGCGTCTGGGCGAATGCCGCGAGCGGCACGAGGACGAGGGAGAGGAGCAGGGCTTTCATAGGGCGTTGAACATCAGGTTGACGCCGTTCTTCTGCAGCGCGTCTCGGAGGTGGTCGGGAGGAGGCGAGAAGGGTGAGGCCTTGCGCACGGCGTTGAGGACCGCCGCGTCGAACAAATCGTTGCCACTGGGCTTGGTGAGGCTCACGTCCAGCACCTCGCCCGCGCGGCCCAGGCGCAGCGCGACGAGCGCCTTGAGGTGCAGACGCTCCGATTCGGGGATGGTGTCCGCGACGCTGTAGTTGCGCCGCACCTGTGCCTGGAGCATCCCGAAGTAGCGCTCGCCCTCGGCGGTGGCCGAGTCGCCGTCCGCGTCTCCATCCTCGGCGCCCTCGGGCTCTTCATCCGGCGACGCCTTGGCCGTCTTGTCGAAGGCGCCGAAGAGCCGCTTGCGGCGGTCCTCGCCTTCCTTCTCACCCTTCACGGGCGTGGGCTTGGGCGCGGAGGAGGGCTCCGGCTTGACGCCGGGGACGGGCACCGCGACGGCGGCGGAGGACGGCGGAGGCGGCGCTTCAGGCGCGGGCTTGGGCGCGTTCACCTGCTTGGGCGGCGGTGGCGGCTGCTCCTTGCGCGGCAGGAGCTTGGCGTCGCGGGGCTTGCCCAGGCGCACCAGCGTGGCGCGGATGGGCTGCGCCGTGAGGTCCACCGGGGGCGATGCGTTGAAGCGCGCATACAGCACCGCGGCGAGCAGCAGGGCGATGTGCCCCACCACCGACGCGATGACGAACGGCGACACCCGCGCGGAGCGATTGACGAGCAGGCTGTGGCTCACCGCGGAGTGCATGGGCTAGCGCTTCGCCTCCTTCGGCTTCTTCGAGGTCGACGAGGTGTTGGACGTCTTGGCCCCCGTGGAAGGGTCCGTGATCATCCCCACATTGTTGATGCCCGCCCGCTGCGCGGCCGCCATGACCTCCACGACGGTGCCGTAGGGCACGTCCCGGTCGGCGTGGAGGAACACTTCTTTATCGGCCTGCACCTTGGCGTTGGCGGCGAGCTTCGCCTCCAACTCCTCCAGGGGCACCTCGGCGTCGCCGATGTAGACCTTCTTGCCCGCGTCGATGGAGAGGACCACCTTCTTCTCCGTGGCCTCCACGGGCGCGGCCTTGGTCTCCGGCAGGTTCACCTTCACGCCCTGCTGGATGAGGGGCGCGGTCACCATGAAGATGATGAGCAGCACCAGCATCACGTCCACCATGGGCGTGACGTTGATCTCGCTCATCGTGGTGCGGCCACCACTGCGATTGCCTCCGCCCATGCCCATGGTCGCGCCCGCCTAGCGGAAGAAGTGACGCTTGATGATGTTGAGGAAGTCCGCGGAGAAGTTCGACATCTCCGTGTCGAACACCTTGATGCGGCTGACGAACGAGTTGTAGGCGACCACGGCCGGAATCGCCGCGAACAGGCCCGCCGCCGTGGCGAACAGCGCGTTGCCCACTGGCGCCGCCACCGTGGCCAATGTCGCATTGCCCTGCTCGGCGATTTGATTGAAGGCGCTGAGGATTCCGATGACGGTGCCGAACAGGCCCACGAAGGGCGAGGCCGCGCCGACGGTGCCCAGGAACGACACGCGCGCCTCCAGCTCCGTGATTTGTGACGTGGAGGCCCGCATCAGCGCGCGCTCCACGTTCTCGATTCCGCCCAGCCGCTCCGCCATGGCGCCCTCGGCGCCGCCTTCCTTGGCCTGGGCCAGCTTGGACAGCTCCTCGTAGCCGGCGCAGAAGACCTTGGACAGGGGCGAGGCGTCGAGCTTCTGGGCCGTCTGGTAGATGGCCTCCAGCCGGGACGCCTTCCAGAAGGTGTCGAGGAAGGTGAGAGACTGTGCGCGGGCCTTGGCGAGCTGGGTGGCCTTCATGGCGATGAGGGCCCAGGAAGCCACGGAGACACCCATCAGGAGCAGCAGGACGGCCAGCTCGATGAAGGAAGCGTCGCGGATGATCTCCACGTAGTTCATGGCGCCAAGCGCCAGGGGCAGGTGGGGCGTCATGAGGTGGAGCGCGTAACACTCCGCTACAACTGGGTCAAACAAACGGGGACGGGGGCCGGTTGCCTGCTTGAAGTTGCTTGGCCGTACGGATGAATAATTCCCGGAGAGGGTCGTCAGAGGTGACTGAAACGGGCCGAACACCTCAACACCCCACGGACAGGTTGCCCCCATGAACTCCAGACTGCTGGTCGCTCTCCTCTGCCTGGCGGCGGTCTCCACCGGCTGCATCATCCACGGCGAAGACGACTACGACGAGCCCATCTACCCGGGCGACGCGACGTTCCGCTGGACCTTCGGCGGACTGCGCTGCGACGAGGACCGCGACATCAAGGGCGTCAACATCACGATTCCCGGCGAGCGGCTGGCCAACGACGGCCAATACGCGTGTCAGGCCAACGGCTTCGACGGCATCGTCCTCCACGACTTCGCGCCGGGCATCTACAGCTTCAACGTGGAGGCGATCAGCTACACCAACGAGGTGCTCTACGAGGCGAGCGGCACCTTCCGCGTGGATGGCGACGTGACGGTGAGCATCGACCTCGCGCCGCTGGGCGCCCCGCCGTCCTTCGCGTACGTGAACTGGCTGTTTCCGGCGAACTCCAGCAGCGGCAACCCGAACTGCAACCAGGCGGGTGTGGCCTTCGTGGATGCCCGGGTGGATGGTGGGCAGTGGGCGCGCTTCGACTGCACGGCGGGCCATGGCGGCAACAGCGTGAAGACGCCGTACCTGGACCCGGGTGAGCACGACCTGGAGCTGGTCGCCCTCGACTCGCAGCAGCGTACGCTGTACGCCCACAGCGGGCGGTTCTCCACCCGCTACGGCGAGCCGACGTCGTACACCGCCACCCTTCGCACCACGAGCAGCGGCGCCACCATTCGCTGGGAGTTCGTGGAGGGGTCGAGCAGGCTGGGCTGCGGGCAGGCCGGCGTGACGCACGTGGAGGCCCGCATCGATGGGGGCGAGTGGGTCCGCTTCAGCTGCTCGGAGGGCAGCTCGGGCGCCAGCGTCACCACGCCCACGCTGAACGCCGGCAACCATGACCTGCAGTTGGTGGCCGTCGATGGACAGAACCGTCCCTGGTATTATTACAGCGCGCAGTTCTCGATTCAGTCCGGCGAGACGAAGCAGGTGCTGGCCCCGATGTGGGTGATTGGCGGGGCGTCCATCAAGTGGGAGCTGCGCGCCGGTGGCTCCGCGCTGAGCTGCTCGCAGGCGGGCATCACCGAGGTGGCCATCAACTTCCGCGATGTCTTCACTGGGGAGCTGGTGTACGGCATCGTCGGTGACCGGCACGGCTGCAACGACGCGCCGGTGGTCTACGAGTTCCTCCGCCCGGGCCGCTACGAGGTGGAGATGTACGCGAAGGCCGGCAACGGCACGGAGTACTTCTCGGTGAACGACAGCGTGTTCATCAATGTCGATGGCCACGTATTCCCGGGAGCGAGCAGCGCCGCGCTGGTGTCGCTGTTCCCGTAGTCGAGCCCGCTCGCTCGTGGGGTGAAGAAGAGGGTCGGGGCCACGTGCCTCGGCCCTCTTCGCGTTGCGGGGGAGCCCGTGGCGTTGGCATCAAACGTGATAGGGACACCGGACATGCGGCAAGGCAGCCACAGTCCCATTGGCGTATTTGATTCAGGTGTCGGAGGGCTCACGGTCCTCAAGTCCCTCATGGAGCACCTCCCCCACGAGAGCACGGTGTATCTGGGGGACACGGCCCGGGTGCCCTACGGCACCAAGTCCGGCGAGGTGGTGACGCGCTACTCGCTGAAGAACGCGGAGTTCCTGCTGGAGCGCGGCATCAAGCTGCTGGTGGTGGCGTGCAACACGGCCTCCGCCGCGGCCCTGCCCGCGCTGGAGGCGGCGCTGCCGGTGCCGGTGGTGGGCGTCATCCAGCCAGGAGCCCAGGCGGCCCTGGAGCGCACGCGAGGCGGCGGAGTGGGCGTCATCGGTACGCCGGGCACCATCCGCTCCGGGGCCTATCAGCGCGCCCTGGAGACGGCGAACCCCGGGGTGCGGGTGAAGGCCCGCGCCTGTCCGCTCTTCGTGCCGCTGGCGGAGGAGGGATGGACCACGGGCGACGTGCCCCTGCTGACGGCGCGTGAGTATCTGGGGGAGTTCGCCCGGGAAGGCGTGGACACGCTCGTCCTGGGCTGCACGCACTACCCGCTGCTCAAGGGCGTCATCGCGGAGGTGGTGGGGCCCCAGGTCGCGCTGGTGGACTCGGCGGAGGCCACCGCGCTGGCGGTGGCGGCGCTGCTGGCTCGCAAGGAGCTGCTGGCGCCCGCGACGACGCGTGCCCCGTCTCACGCGTACTACGTGACCGACGTTCCCGAGCGCTTCATGGAAGTGGGGGCGAGGTTCCTCGGCAGGCCCATCGATGCCGCCGAGCAGGTCGACCTGAAGTTCTGAGTCCCTGGCGTCGGGGGAGGCGCTCCGCGCGGCACGCGGGCCTCACCCCTCGGCGGTCCATCGCGTGGACCTCGCTCGAGTCATCGGAACACGGGCGTCTTCCGCCCGTGGCCGGCTCAGGCGGATGGGCGGGTGGTGGCCGTGGCGGGCGGGGCTTCTTCCGGCGTGGTGGCCTTGGTGAGCAGCTCCTTGGCGGCCTGGACGACGGGAGCCTCGGCGGCGACCTGGGCCTCCACGAGCGCGCGGGCGGCCTCGTCACCGATGTCGTCCTCGCGCGGCACCAGGCCGGTGACACGCGTCACGAGGCGCTCCGCCAGGGGGAAGAAGTGCACCAGGTTGAGCGGCCAGTTCAGCCAGCCCACGGTGATGCAGTAGTACTTGTTGAAGGGCGCGGTGTGGTGGATGCGGTGGTGCGCCGGCGGCAGGATGAGGTGCACGCGCTGCAGGAAGCCGATGATGGCCGGCGGCGAGTCCATGTGCGACCACTTGTGGAACTGGTTGGTCGCCATCACCCAGAAGATCATCGCGCCCAGGAAGCTGGCGCAGAACACCCAGCCGGAGCTGCTCAGCGGCATGGACACCGCGGCCACGGCCACGGGCAGGGAGATGAGGCAGTTGTTGCCGTTGGTCTCCACGAAGTCGTGGCGGGTGATGGCCTTCTCGTCCACGTGGTGCTCGCGGAACGGGCGGATGAGGGCCTTGCCCAGAATCGGCATCTCCGTGGAGCCCCACGTGTCGCCCATCCAGTGGACGAAGCCGGAGACGAAGTCCGCGGCGAGGTAGCCCAACAGCACCGCGCCCAGGAGCAGCCACGGGCCGCCATGCGGATTGTTGTAGAGCCGGTACACCAGGAACAGCTCCAGCGCGATGAAGCTGACGATGGCGCCAATCTCCATGGCGCGGATGGCGGGTGAGTAGCCTCCGGCCAGGACCTGGGCGTCCTGGAGGCGAACCTTGTTCTTGATCTCGTTCGTCTTCTTCATCCGTGGAGTCCTGGACGTTGGCGCCGCTGACCACCGCACCGCATGTTCTGTACGTACCCCAGCCGCTTTCGGCTTTTCAACGGACCGGGGTCGCGTTCTCACATGAAGGGTGGGCTGCATGGCAGGCGGGCGTCGTCCGCAAGAAATGCGCGGGGTCAGCGGCCAGGCTCCCCTGGCGCGACATGCGGGGTTGACGCTTACCTTGTGTCGTGGGGAAGCGGCTGGTACGGTCCGCCCACTCGGCAATGACGAAAACCTTCGAGAAGGCCGTCACCGGCTTCAACCACAACATCAAGCACAAGGGGAAGGTTTACCACGTCCAGACCGAGGACTCGGGCGTCAACAATCCCCACATCATCACCCACCTCTTCGTGGGCGGTAACATCCTCGCGTCCAAGAAGACGTCCTACTCGGACATCCTCAACGCGGAGAATCTGGCGGAGGTCGTCCGTGAGTTGATGGAGGAGCAGCACAAGGAGATGCTGCGCAACCTCATCAACAACGTGTACGACAACTTCGAGTCCACGGTCCGGCACTATCAGCCCGGCCAGCTGGCCTCGGAGGCTGAACAGGCCCACGCGAAGCTGCAGCCCGGCCAGCCGATGGCGCCCAAGCCGGTCGTCGTCGCTCCCGTCGCGCCCCTGCCTCCCGCGCTCCCCCCCGAGGTCGCCGCTGCTCGCGCCTTGAAGGAGAAGCCGAAGATCAACGAGGTCGGCGTCGAGACGCTGTTCGGAGAGGACCTCATCTCCGAGAAGAGCCTCGACGAGGTCATCCTCAGCTACCTCGCCGGAGAAGGCGACCAGTAGCCCCCCAGCTCCCCGGTGGCGTCTCGCCCCGGGAGCGCGGTGTCGGCCAGTCGACAGTTCCAGGCTAGGGCAGCACCCACCGCACCCACGTGGCTCCGTACACCATGAGCACCGCGGCGGCGAGCAGGTCCAGCAGCACTCCCACGCGCATCATCACCGGCAGGCGCACCACTCCGCTGCCGAAGACGATGGCGTTGGGCGGCGTGCCCGCGGGCAGGGCGAAGTCGCACGAGGCCGCGAAGGTGCTCACCGCCAGCAGGGGCCGCGAGGCGGGCAGCACGTTGAGCATGACGTTCGTCGTGGCCGTGTTGGACGCGATGGCCGACAGCAGGATGGTGGCGCTGGCGACCACGCCGTGCTGCACCAGGACTGGCAGCGACTCCAGGCCGGACAGCCGTGAGGTCATCCACGAGGCCAGGCCACTGGCCTCGATGCCCGCCGCCAGCGCGAAGCCGCCGCCCAGCAGGAGCAGCGTGTCCCAGGGCACGCGCCGCAGGGCTGCCACGGACAGACGCCCCAGTACGAGCAGCGTCAGCGCGCCGACCATCGCCACCATGGCCTCGTAGTGCTTGCCCCCCAGCTTGAAGCCGTTGAAGGCGTGGGCCACGGGGCCGGCGAGCACCTGGCGCAGCGGGTCGCCGAAAATCCACAGCAACGCCGCCACGAAGAAGACGAGGCCCACCGTGCGCTCCCCCCGTGAGAGGGGGCCCAACTGGGCCAGCTCGCGGTCGATGACGTCCCCGCCCTGGCCGGGGCCCATCTTGTCGCGACGGGCCCACCTCCACAGCACCGCCCACGTCAGCGGCAGGAAGATGAGGACGAAGGGGAGGGCCGCGACCATGTACTCGACGAAGCCCACGTCGGTGCCCAGCCGGCGCGACACCACGCCCGCGAAGACGGAGTTGGTGGGGCTGCCAATCTTGGTGCCGATGCCGCCGATGTTGGAGCCGTACGCGACGGCCAGCATGAGCGCCGCGCCGAAGTGCTCCAGGGGGCGTCCTTCCGCGGCGCGGAGCTGGGAGAGCAGCGCCATGCCAATGGGCACCATCATCACCGCCGTGGCGGTGTTGGAAATCCAGAGCGACACGGCGGCGGTGGCCGCGAGCATGCCGAACAGCAGCCGCTCCGGCCCGGTGCCGACGGCGCGCATGATGAGCAGGGCGATTCTCCGGTGCAGGCCCCACTGCTCCATGCCCGCGCCCAGGGCCATGCCTCCCATGAAGAGGAAGATGTAGGGGTCCAGGAAGGGCAGGGTGGCGCGCCCCACCGCGACGGCGACGTTGTCCGTGTCGAAGACGCCCAGCAGTGGAAAGAGCGCCACGGGGAGCACCGCCGTCCACGCCATGGGGACGGCCTCGGTGAACCACCAGAGGGCCATCCACGCGGCGACGGCGGCCGCGGCGGCGGGGCGGTGGTCCAGGCCAGGCAGGGTGTGGAGACCGGAGGGAATCCCGTAGATGAGGGCGGCGGCCACGGGCCCGGCGATGCGTCCCACCCACTGTCCCGTTGTCGCACGCCGCACGGCCTGCTCGCTCATAAGGCGTGGCACCGTCGCACAGGTGGCGCCGGGGGTGGGAGGGGAAAGCCCCGGCTGCGGCCCGGCGTGCGTGGGGCGCTCCCGCCCGGCCGTGGTAGGTTGGCGCTCTCCCGCGCCGCGCCATGATTCAATTCTTCCACGTCTACAAGGCGTATCCCGGCGATCCGCCGGTGCTCTCGGACATCAACCTCAGTGTGGAGAAGGGCGAGTTCGTGTTCCTCACGGGCCCTTCCGGCGCGGGGAAGACGACGCTGCTCAAGCTCATCTTCTGCGCGGAGAAGGCCACCAAGGGGCAGATTCTGGTGGGGGGCCGCAACATCGCCCGCATCCGTGAGTCCGCCGTGCCGTACCTGCGCCGCAACATCGGCGTCGTGTTCCAGGACTTCAAGCTGCTGCCGCACCGGACGGTGGAGGACAACGTGTCCTTCACGCTGGACGTGCTGGGCGTGCCGCGCACGGAAGCCCGCGACAAGGTGCGGCGGATGCTGAAGCTGGTGGGCCTGGAGCACAAGGCGGACTCGTTCCCCCTGCGCCTCTCCGGTGGAGAGCAGCAGCGCGTGGTCATCGCGCGGGCGCTGGTGAATGACCCGACCATCCTCCTGGCGGACGAGCCCACCGGTAACCTGGACCCCGCGCTCACCGTCGAAATCATGGACCTGCTCACCCAGGTGAACATCCGAGGCACCACGGTGGTGGTGGCCACGCACGACGCCACGCTGCTGTCGCGCTACCAGAAGCGCACGGTGGGCCTGGAGCGCGGGCAGATTGTCTCCGACGAGGACGGCGTCAAGGCGGCGCGACGGATGGTGGTATGAGCGCGCTGGCGAAGACGCGGTACTTCTGGCGCTCGGCGGCGGTGGGGCTCAAGCACTCGCCCTTCGTGCACTTCATCGCGGTGACCACCATCGCCATCGCCCTGTTCTCCGCGGGGCTCGCGCGGGGCAGCGCGCGGGTGTTGGACAACCTGCTCGCGTCGCTGGGCGGCGAAGTGGAAGTCACGGTGTATCTGGCACCGGAGCTGGGACAGGACGAGGCGCATGGCGTGCGCGCCCGCGTCGAGGAGCTCAGCCAGGGCCAGGTGACGCTGGTGCCTCCAGATGCCGCGCTGGAGCGGCTTCGCACCGAGCTGGGCGATTTGGGCGAGGCCCTGTCGGAGCTGCCGGAGAACCCGCTGCCCGCGGCGCTGGAGCTGCGTGTTCCTCCGGAGCAGCGCACGCCCGAGGCGCTCCAGGCCCTGGCGAAGGAGCTGCGCGCGCTGCCCGGGGTGTCCGGCGTGGACTACGGAGAGCAGGCCGTGGAGCGACTGACGGCCATCGCCCGGGCCCTGCGCTTCGGCGCGCTGGTGGCCTTCGTGGTGGTGCTGGGCGCCACCGTGGTCATCGTCGCGGCCACGCTCCAGCTCGCCATCTATTCGCGGCGCGAGGAGATTGAAATCCAGAAGCTGGTCGGCGCCACGGACCGCTTCGTCAAGGCGCCCTTCCTGCTGGAGGGACTGCTCCAGGGGTTGCTCGGCGCGGGTGTGGCGTTGCTCGGGCTGTGGGCCTTTGGTCGGCTGGTGGGGCCCACGCTGGGCTCGCTGTTCGCGTTCCTGCTGGGCCCGGGTGTCGCCGCGCCGTGGGTGGAGCCGCGCTTGGTGCTGGAGCTGGTGGGCGCGGGGTGCGGCCTGGGGCTGGGCGGCAGCTTCGTCGCGGTGGGTCGTTTCCTGCGCGTATGAGCCGCTCCTTCGTCCTCACCCTGGCGCTGGTGCTGGCCGGCCTCCCCGCGCACGCGCAGAAGCTGGAGGAGGCGGAGCAGTCCGCGCTGCGCGAGAAGCTCGCCGCCCAGCGCGCGACGCTGGCGCTCGTCGAGTCGAAGAAGCTCACGGTGCTCGAGGGCCTGGAGCTGATGGAGGAGATGGTCGCCTTCTCCCGGCGGCGCGTGCGGGCCCTGGAGGGGGACCTCGCGGTGTTCCGCAAGCGCGTCATCCTGGCCGAGCGCGAGGAGGTGCTGCTGCGCGAGGCGCTGCGCGTGCAACTGCGGCGACTGTCCCCCCGGCTGCGCACCCTCTACCGCGTCATGCGCCGGCGGCCGCTGGAGGTGCTCCTGTCGGCGGAGGACTTCGCCGCGCTGGTGTGGCGGGCCCGCGCGCTGGAGGCGAGCATGTCGGGCGATTTGGACCTGCTGCGCGGCGTGCAGCGCGTGGCGCACCTACAACGGCAGTCCACGCTCGAGCTGAAGCGGCTCCAGACCTCGCTGGCCGCGCGGGTCACCTTCCTCCAGGAGCAGGAGCGGCTGGCGCGCGCGCAGCACGAGGCGCTCGAGGAAGTGGTGGGCTCGCTCGCGGGCGAGGCCGAGCTGGCCCGTCGCGCGGTGAAGGAGCTGGAGCAGGCGGACGCGGAGCTGACCCAGGTGGTGCGCGAGCTGAAGGAAGCCCCCGCCACGCACGGCTTCGGAGCCCTGCGCGGCAAGCTGCCCCAGCCCACGCGCGGCATCATCGAGGTGGCGTTCGGCAAGGTCGTCAACCCGCGCTTCAACACCGTCACCGTGCAGAAGGGGCTCGACATCCGCGCCGCCACCGGGACGCCCGTGGTCGCCGTCGCCGATGGCACCGTCGTCTATGCGGGCTCGCTGCGGGGCTACGGCAACCTGCTCATCGTCGACCACGGCGACGGCTACCACACGCTCATGGCCCACCTGTCCGTCATCGCCCTGGAGCTGGGCGCCGCCGTGGCCTCCGGTGAGGTGGTGGGCGAGGTGGGTGACACGGGCTCGCTCAAGGGCTCGTACCTCTACTTCGAGGTCCGAAAGTCCGGGCAGGCCGTCGACCCCGGGCCCTGGCTGGCCCCCGCGTCATGACGCGTTGCGGCGAAACGATTCGCGCCTTGTTATCCTGAGGCAACAGACTCCCACCACGAGAGGAGCAGGCGAGCGCATGGACCTCATGGGCGGAATGCAGAAGGCGGTACGGCGCGTGCTGGTGGCGCGAGGTGTCCAGTCCTCGACAGTCGATGTCGGTGGGCAGTCGGTGCACTTCTACTCGCTGAAGGGGCAGGGGAAGGGGCCGCCGGTGGTGCTGGTGCACGGACTGGGCGGCTCGGCCAATGGCTTCGGCCGCACCTTCTTCGGCCTGGCGAAGCGCTTCTCGCGTGTCGTCGCGCCCGACCTGCCGGGGCACGGCTTCTCCACCGAGTACTGCGGTGGGCAGGTCTGCGTGCGCAACCAGTTCGAGGTGCTGCGCGCCTTCGTGGAGCAGGAGGTGAAGGAGCCGGCCTTCGTCGTCGGCAACTCGCTGGGCGGAGCGATGGCGGTGAGCCTCGCGTCGGAGTATCCCCAGTGGGTGCGCGCGCTGGTGCTGGTGGCTCCGGCGGGCGCGGAGCTGCCGGTGGAGGAGAGCACCGCGCTGCTCAATTCCTTCAAGGTGGGCACGCCCGCGGAGGCCCGCGCCTTCACGAGGCGCCTGTTCCACCAGGCCCCGCTGCCCGCGCTGCTCCTGGCGACCGAGCTGCGCCGCTTCTATGACACACCCACCGTGAAGGCCCTCACCGCCGAGGCGATGTCCACCCGGCTCAGCCTGGAGCCAGAAGCGGTGCGCAAGCTGTCCATGCCGGTGCTGTTCCTCTGGGGTGGCAGCGAGCGGCTGTTGCCGTCACGCTCCCTGGACTGGTTCCGTGCCCACCTGCCGGCGCACGCGCAGGTGCGGGTGGTCCAGGGCTTCGGGCACGTGCCGCAGATGGAGCGTCCGGACGAGCTGGTGTCGCACCTGGTGCGCTTCGCGGATGCGTCGAGCCTCTGAGGGCCGGGTATAGACTGGGACGCCCTTCGAGCCTCACCGCGAAAGGACGTACCGACGTGACGGGTCTCCACCAGCCATGGCGCGCGGCGCTGGCCGCGCTCCTCCTCCTGTCAGGGCCCTCGGCCGCGGAAGAGAAGAAGGACGCGGCCGCGCGGTCCTCCGCCTCCAGCGCGGTACGGGCGGAGAAGGACGACGCCACCTACCGACAGCTGGAGACCTTCGCTCGCGTGCTGTCGTACGTGGAGAACAACTACGTGGAGGGGCCGGACCAGGAGCGGCTCATCTACGGCGCCATCCAGGGCATGCTCGACACGTTGGACCCGCACACCGTCTTCATGCCGCCGGAGGTCTTCCGCGAGATGAAGATCGACACCTCGGGCGAGTGGGGTGGGCTGGGCATCGAAATCGCGCGCAAGAACGACCGCATCGTCGTCGTGGCTCCCATCGACGACACGCCGGCGGCGCGCGCGGGAATCAAGGCGGGCGACGAGCTGGTGGGCATCGACGGCGAGAGCACGCGGGGCATGGACGTGGGGCGGGCCATGCAGAAGATGCGAGGGCCCGCGGGGGGACGCGTGCTCTTGAGCATCCTGCGGCACGGCTTCAGCGCGCCTCGCGAAATCGCCATCATCCGGGACCATATCCGCATCGTCTCCGTGGAGAGCGAGCTCTACGGCGGCTTCGGCCACGTCAAGGTGAAGAACTTCCAGGAGCGCACGGACCTGTACCTGCGCAAGGAACTCGACAGGCTGCGCGGCCTCAACGGTGGCAAGGAGCTGCGCGGCGTGGTGCTCGACCTGCGCAACAACCCGGGCGGCCTGCTGGACCAGGCGGTGGCGGTGAGTGACCGCTTCCTGCCGGGCAACCTGCCCATCGTCTCCACCCGGGGACGTGACGGTCGCAACTCCACCGAGGAGCGCAGCAAGGACCGCGACACGGAGAAGAACTACCCCCTCGTCGTGCTGGTCAACGCGGGCAGCGCGTCCGCGTCCGAAATCGTGGCCGGCGCGCTCCAGGACCACGGCCGCGCCACCGTCCTGGGCACGCAGACGTTCGGCAAGGGCAGTGTGCAGACAGTCATCGAGCTGGAGGACGGCTCCGGTTTGAAGCTGACCATCGCCCGCTACTACACACCCAAGGGCCGCAGCATCCAGGAGCGGGGCATCACCCCCGACTACGTCGTGCCAGACGAGCCGGGTGGCAAGCCGGGCCGTGAGACGCCACGCGAGAAGGACCTCCAGCGTCACTTCCGCGCCGAGTCCACCTCTACCTCCGAGTCGTCCTCTTCCGCGCCTCGCGGCCTGCCCGAGAACCTCGCGCCGTGGGACGCCACCGCGGCCCTCAAGGACTATCCGCTCAAGGTCGCCCTCGAGTATCTCAACGGCCTCAGCGCCGCTTCGGGGCGCCCTCCGGCTCGCGCCGAGGGTCGTTGAAGACACCTTCCCCCTTGCATTTCGGCGAGACCTCCATTTGATGGCGGGCGGACAAAGGTGAACGAGTGATGCGACCTTCGAGCAATCGCGCGATGCACGCGGCCCTCAGCGGGTGGTTGGTGGGCATGCTGGCCGTCGGCCCCGCCGCCGCGCAGTCGAGCCTCCCCCTCCGACTGACTCCCCGAGCAGTACCCACCGCCTCACCGTCCTCCGTGACGGTGGTGGCCATCTCGCTGGATGCGACATCACGAACGGAGGCGGCGCGGCTGGCGTACTGGGCGGAGCAGTCGGTGGCGCGCTCCGGACGGCTGGACCTGGTGCGGTTGTCGGACGCGCTGGACGCGCAGGGCAAGGCGGCGCGCGAGGCGAAGGCCGCCGAGGGTGCGTCGGCCATGAAGGACGGCCAGACGGCGTATGACGAGCTGGACACGCAGAAGGCGCTCCAGCAGTTCGAGGCGGCCGCGCGCGCGTTCGAGGCGAGTGACTTGTCGCGCAACTTCGGCGACCTGAGCCGCGCCCGGGTGATGAAGGCGGCCTCGCAGGTGGCCAACGGCGAGGGCACGGCGGCGCAGTTGGAGATTCGCGCGGTGCTGGCGGTGGACCCCCGCGCCCAGTTCTCGCCCAACTTCTTCCCGCCGGACGACATGGCCTTCGTGGACAAGGAGCGCAAGGCGGCGCTGGCCGGCTCCACCGCGACGCTGTCGGTGCGCACCGAGCCCGTGCCCGCGCAGGTGTACGTGGACGGCCAGTTCCGTGGCGTGTCGCCGGTGGACCTCAAGGGGCTGACGCCCGCGGACCACTACGTGACGGTGATGGCGCCGGGCTTCGAGGTGGAGCAGCGCCGGGCACGCGAGGGCGAGACGACGCTCACGCTGGCTCCCGCCGCGTCCATGCGTGCGCTCCAGACGCTGACCGAGCGCATCGTGCGCAAGCCGGAGGGGCCGGAGCGTGACCTGGCCCTGCGCGAGTTGGGCACGCTCGCGGGCGTGTCCCAGGTGCTGGCCCTGCTGGTTCGCGGTGGCACGGGCACCGCCCCGCTCCAGGTGACGGGCCTGCGGCTCGACGTCGCGGACGGACACAACCTGGCCTACGCGCTGGGACCGGTTCCCGCGGGCGAGACCATGGCGACGGGCTCCGACGCGCTCTTGTCCTCGCTGGTGGGCGCGGACACGGCCCGGCTCGCCGGCAACAAGCCGGTGACGCACTTCGCGAGCGGCGGTGGCTCCAACCGCAAGACGCTGGGCTATGTGCTGATGGCCACCGGCGTGGCGCTCTTGGCGGGCGGCATCTACTTCGGCATGGAGGCGTCCTCGAAGGAGGATGACTTCCGACGCGCGCCGCAGACGAGCCCCCGGGCACAGGACTTCAAGGACACGGGCAAGACGTACGCGCTGGTCGCGGACATCGGGCTGCTCACGGGCGCGGTCGCCGCGGGACTCGGTGGCTACTTCGCCTTCTCCGGTGGCGGCAGCGGTGGCGGTGACTCCAAGCCCACCCCCGCGCCGGCGCCCGCACCCAAGCGTTCGCGTGCCACGCCGCCCCCCAAGTCCGACTCCAAGAGCGACTCGTTGAGCATGCCTCCGCCCCCCAAGGGCACCAGGCCCGTGGGCGAGTCGCTGCCCATGCCGCCTCCGCCGCCCCCGGCGAAGACGACGCCCGCGGCCCCTCCCGCGAAGACGACGCCCGTGGCTCCCGCCGCGAAGACGACGCCCGTGGCTCCCGCCGCGAAGACGACCCCGCCGCCCCCGGTGAGCGAGCCGCCGCCGCCGCCCACGACGCGCTCGCAGGACACGCGCCGCTCCAAGGACGACGAGGCCGCCCAGCGCGAAGAAGAGCTGCGCAAGCGGCGTGAAGAGGTGGAGCGCCAGCGCCGCGAACTGGAGGACCGCCGCAAGCAGGAGGAGGAGTCGGAGGCCAAGCGCAAGCGCGAGGAAGAGGAGAAGCGCAAGCGCGAGGAAGACGAGAAGAAGAAGCGGCCGTCCATCGACGAAGACGATCTCCGGAATTACTAGCCATGCGCCGTCCCCTTCGTTTCCTCATTCCCTTCGCGGCCCTGTCCCTGGGCCTGTCCGCGTGCAGCCTCCTGGTCGACTTCGACGAGGAGGGGCAGCCGTGTGACGACCGCAACCAATGCCTGGAGGGCTTCATCTGCAAGGACGACAGCTGTGTCCGGGACAGCAGCGCCGTTCCGGACTCCGGCTCGGATGCGGGCTCGCCAGGGCAGACGGACTCCGGTTCGGATGCGGGCTCGCCAGGGCAGACGGACGCGGGTCCGGTTGACGCGGGCCCGGTGGACGCCGGGCCGTAGTCGCCGCCGCGAGGGGCGGTAGTTCCTACAGCCCCTCGCTTCGCGTGGTCCGGTTGCCGCGCCGTGTCCTCGGGGACACGCCCGCCTGGCGGCCCCCCTGCCGACGCAAACCCCCGTCTCCACGGGGACTGTCGGGGCGAAGCCGGGGGGCCACCCTCCCGGGAGGGGTTGGCATCCGCCGTGCTCTGTCGTGTGCCCAGGAGGTTTCATCGACATGGGCAAGCGCGTCGGAGTGCTGATGGGCGGGTGGGGCGAGGAGCGGGAGATTTCGCTCAAGACGGGAGAGGCCGTGGTCGCGGCGCTGGAATCCCGCGGCCATCAGGTCACCCGGGTGTTCGCGGGGCCGGGTCTGGACAGGGCGCTGCGCGCCGCGGAGCTGGACGTGGCCTTCATCGCGCTGCACGGGCGCATGGGCGAGGACGGCCGGGTGCAGGGCCTCCTGGAGTTGCTGGAGCTGCCGTACACGGGCTCGGGCGTGCTGGCCTCGGCGCTGGCGATGAACAAGCCCATGGCCAAGAAGCTCTTCCGCCTGCACAACCTGCCCACGCCCCAGGGGTATCGCGTGGGTCGCGATGACGCCGCGCGCGCCCTGGAGCTGCAAGGTGACCTGGGCTTCCCCTGCGTCGTGAAGCCCGCATGCGGCGGCTCGTCGGTGGGCCTGTCCATCGTTCGCGAGCCGGAGTCGCTCGTCACGGCGGTGGCCCAGGCGTGCCGCTTCGGCGGCGAGGCGCTGGTGGAGCGCTTCATTCCGGGCCGCGAGGTGACGGTGGGCATCCTCGGCGACAAGGTGCTGGGCAGCTGCGAGGTGGGCACTCCTCGCGAGGGCTTCGACTTCGAGGCCAAGTACAAGGGCGGCGCGCGCTACTTCCTGCCGCCCCGCCTGTCCGCCACGCGCGTGGCCAATGTGGAGGCCCTGGCGCTCTCCGCGTACCGCGCCCTGGGCTGCCGGGGGTACGCCCGCGTGGACCTCTTGTGCTCCGACACCGACAACGACGTGGTGCTGGAGGTCAACACGCTGCCCGGCTTCACCCCCACCAGCCTGCTGTCCAAGATTGCCGCCCATGCGGGCGTGGAGTTCCCGGAGCTCGTCGAGCGCATCCTCGCGCTGGCGACGCGGGACGAGGCGGGTGTCATGGACGCGCCCGTGGTCGCCCCCGCTCCCACCATCTCCGAGCCTCGCCGCGCGGTGAGCTGACCTTCCGGGTAGTCCGAGCCCTGGCGCCGCCTCAGCCCCGGCGCCAACCCCTTGGATCTCCTTGAAGCCCCGGTAACGCGAGGTGTCACCCCGGACCTGAACGGAACGTTCAAACTCTGGGAATAATTTGACACGTCCTTGACGCCTCCCTATTGTCCGGCGCGATCAGTCCTGGATGGTTAAAGCCTTGTCTTTTCGGGCACATACGGGACGGGGGCTCAGCGGACCCAGGAGGCGGCGGTCGGCGTGAGACGGGATTCCGATGCCGCCACGCAAGGAAGGACCGCGGGCCACGGGGGCTGCGCGGGAGGGGCTGAGCGTCACTGATGACCACCGTCGAGATCATCTTCCTGGGCGTCTATTTCAGCGTCCTGTGCGTGCTGGCGGTTTACGGCTCGCACCGGTACCGAATGGCGTTCCTGTATTACCGGCACAAGTTCAAGCTGCCGACGCCCAAGAGCCCTTTGAAGGAGCTTCCACGCGTCACCATCCAACTCCCCATCTTCAACGAGATGTATGTGGTGGAGCGTCTGGTGGAGTCGGTGTGCCGCATCGACTACCCCCGCGAGCTCCTGGAAATCCAGGTTCTCGACGACTCAACGGATGAGACGTGTGGCATCGCCCGGGCGTGCGTGGAGCGGCACCGGCAGAAGGGCCACGACATCGTCTACATCCACCGCGTCAACCGCGAGGGATTCAAGGCGGGTGCGCTGGAGCACGGGCTGAAGTCGGCGCGGGGCGAGTTCGTCGCCGTGTTCGACGCGGACTTCGTGCCGAGCCCTGACTTCCTGTTGCGCACGGTGCCGTTCTTCTCCGACGCGAAGGTGGGCATGGTGCAGGTGCGCTGGGGGCACCTCAACCGTGAGTTCTCCATTCTCACGCAGGCCCAGAGCATCTTCCTGGACGGCCACTTCATCATCGAGCACACGGCGCGCAACCGCTCCGGCTGCTTCTTCAACTTCAACGGCACCGCCGGCATCTGGCGTCGCGGCACCATCGCGGACGCGGGTGGCTGGCAGCACGACACGCTGACCGAGGACCTGGACCTGAGCTACCGCGCTCAGCTCAAGGGCTGGCAGTTCGTGTTCCTCCCGGAGGTCATCTCCCCGGCCGAAGTCCCGGTGGACATGAACGCCTTCAAGAGCCAGCAGCACCGCTGGGCCAAGGGCTCCATCCAGACGGCGAAGAAGCTGCTCCCCACCATCCTCAAGAGCGACCTGCCGCTGGCGGTGAAGCGCGAGGCGTTCTTCCACCTCACCAACAACATGGCTTATCTGTTGATGGTGCTGCTGTCGGTGCTGATGCCCATCAGCATGGTGGTGCGCTTCCAGCACGGCCTCTACGGCACGCTGTTCCTGGACCTGCCCTTCTTCATCTCCGCGACGGCGAGCGTGTGCTTCTTCTACGTCGCCGCGCAGCGGGAGCGGGGCGTGACGGGCTGGGAGCGGGTGAAGTACCTGCCGTTCCTGATGAGCCTGGGCATCGGCCTGGCCATCAACAACGCCAAGGCCGTGGCGGAGGCGCTGCTCAACCAGCAGTCGGGCTTCGCCCGCACGCCGAAGACGGGCGCCGAGGGCAAGAAGGTCATCGCGGTGAAGAAGGCGTACCGCGGCAGCAAGACGCTGATGCCGGTGGTGGAGCTGCTGTTCGCGGCGTACTTCACCGGGGCGCTGTGGTTCGCCATCGACGCGCGCATCTACACGTCGCTGCCCTTCATCATCCTGTTCCAGGCGGGCTTCCTCTACGTGGGCATCTCCAGCCTGCTGCAGGGGCTCGCCGGCCGCGTGAAGCTCAGCGACGCCAGCCCCGCGGTGAATCCCGCCGAGGAGCAGGCCCGCCGCGCCGCCTGAAGGTGACCCACGCCGCGCCCCTTCGCATCGGGGCGCGGTGGCTTGTGTTCCTAGAGGCCCGCGTCCGGCGGGTCTCGCAGCAGCACCTGCTGCAGCCTCACTGGAGGCGGACCGGAGCGGGAAGGCCGGCACCCTTCGTCGATGGACGTGCTGGCCACCGCGCGCAGCGTGAGGCCCGCGTCGTCACACGCCACCAGCTCCGTGGGGAACGCGACAGGGCAGGGTGCTCCCGAGCCGGTGAAGCCCGTGGCGCGCGTCTCGCCCACGAAACCTCCGGGTGTGCGCTCGAGGATGATGGACGCGGTGCTCGAGTCGGGTGACTCCGTGCCCGCGTCGCCGTCCGCGCGGGCTCGCACCACGGCCAGTGACAGCGTCCCGCCATCATCTTCGCCGTGGTAGCGGAAGGCCGGATTCTCGGCGTGGCGGTACTCGCCTGCCTGGCTGCTCTCGCACCCCGCGGGGACGCGCACAGGGGGCGGAGGTGGGGGCCGTGTCTCCACGGTGGGAGGAGCCTTGGCGGGACACGCCGTGAGACAGAGGACACTGAAGCCGAGGGCCAATGAGGGCAGGGCGCGGTGCATGGGGCGCGGATATTGGCTGAATGGACGGTTGGGAGGGACTTCGTTTGATTCCCCTTGGACGACTCTCTAACCTTCGGTCCGTCATGAGCATTCGACGCCTCGTCCTCTTTTCGCTGGTGGCCGCCCTGGTGGCCCCGTCTTCCGCGCTCGCGCAGGCCGATGACCTCCTGGCCCCCCTCACGCCGTCGAAGTCGTCGAAGGCGAAGGCGGGCAAGACGAAGGTGGTGAAGAAGAAGAAGGCGGAGAAGGTGACGAAGAAGCCCGCGCGCACCAAGGCTCCGGCCACCGCGAAGGGCAGCAAGAAGAAGAACCTGCCGCCTCCCGACGAAGGCCTGCTGGCGCCGCTGGCCCCGGTGAAGACGGAGCTGGCGGTGTTCATCGGCGGCACCGTCCGGGGTGCGCGGCTGACGCTGGATGGTCGCGACGTGGGGGTGCTCACGCCGGCTCCCACGCAACTGACGGTGACGCCGGGCGAGCACACGCTGGTGGTCCGCAAGCCGGGCTACGCGGAATACACGCGGCGGCTGGACGTGAAGGAGGGCACGCAGACGGAGGTCAAGGTGGCGCTGGAGGCCACCATGGGCTTCGCGCGAGCGCTCGCGGACGTGGCCGGCACCGTGGTGCTGGTGGACGACGTCGAGGTGGGCACGGTGCCGCTGAGCGACATCCTCCTCAAGCCCGGCTCGCGCGAAATCGAGTTCCGCGCCGAGGGCTACAAGTCCCACGTCCACAACATCAACGTGCTGGCCGGGACGAACTACGAGCTGACCGGGCGGATGCGCCCGGCGGTGGACACGGGTCTGGCGAGCAACACGGCGCGTGCCGGGGACTCTCCGCGCACCCCGCCGGTGCTGGACCCCTCGACGTCGATGCCGGACGAGCCGAACCCGGCCCTGTCGTTCGACAACGACTCGCCGGACGTGGAGGTGGAGAGCTCCAGCAAGCCCTGGTACGGGCGTTGGTACGTCTGGGCGGGAGTGGGCGCGGTGGTCGCGGCGGGCACGGTGGGCGCGGTGATGGCCACGCGGGACCCCACCCTCAAGCTGCAGGACGAGAAGACGCTGTGCCCCGAGGGCTGCGTCTTCTTGAAGGGCGGAGCCCCACGCTCAGGTGGTGCCAGTGCGGGTCCCTTCAAGACGCCCGCGGTCGGCGGGCTGCGCTTCTAGGCTTCGGTGCTCCAGGCCGCGCCCGCGCTGCTTCGGCGGGCGCGGCCTGTCGGGCCTCATTCGCCGCGCAAGTCATCCTCGACGGCGCGCTGCTCCGGGGCGGTGAGCACCAGGTAGACGTCCGACACGCGGCCCACGCCCCATGAGTCCAGGACGGTGACGCGGACCTTGAAGGGCGAGGACTCCGGCAGCAGCTCGGTGACGTCAATCTCGCCGGGCTCGAAGCTGAAGGCGCGGCGGCCCACGTTGTCGACCTGCTCGTTGCCCATGTGGACGCTCTCGGTGAAGCCCACGACGGCGCGCCGCACCACCTTCTTGCCCTGGCCGTCGAGCACTTCCAGCAGCAGGAAGTTGTCCACGCTGAAGCCGAGCGTGCCCTTGGCGTCGCCGTAGAGGCGGGCCCGCTGGCCATCCCTGCGCAGCACCGCGCTCTCTCCGAAGGTGACGACGCGAGGCGTGCGCTCGCCTTCGTCCGTGTCGACCTCCACGTCATCGCGCACCTTGTCGAAGGACTCCGTCTCCTGGGGAGGCGTGTCGGCCACGAGGCGGACGGCGCGGGGGGCCAGGGAAACAGAGGGGGTGGGGGCGGCCGCGGGGACGTTCCGCGCACACGCCATCCACCCGAGGGCAGCGGCCAGGAGAAGCGTTCGAGAGTGCATGCCCACGAAGGCTAGACGAGCCGTGGTGCCCCGGGTCAATTAGCATGCGCGCATGCGGACGCTCCTGCCTGGCCTGCTGTCGTGGTGCATGCTCCTCGGGCAGCCCGCTCGAGGAGAAGAGGTCTCCCCGGAGGTGCAGCTGAGCCTCCAGCACCTCAAGCCCGCCGAGCGGGAGCGCGCGGCGAAGGCGCTGGGGCCGCTGGATGAACTGCCGCGCTACCGGGTGCAGTTGGAGGTGGACCCCGTTTCGCGCGAGGCGAAGGGTCGGGTGCAGGTGGAGGTGATGGCCCGCGACAAGCCGCTGACGGAGCTGTACCTGCGGGTGACACCCAACGCGCAGGGGGGCAAGCGGGTGGTGCTGTCCGATGCGCGGCTGGGGCGCCAGCCCATCGTCCTGGAGCAGCCGGAGCCCACGCTGTAC
Organism: Myxococcus sp. CA056; assembly: GCF_013336715.1. NCBI lineage: Bacteria > Pseudomonadati > Myxococcota > Myxococcia > Myxococcales > Myxococcaceae > Myxococcus > Myxococcus sp. CA056. The sequence continues at coordinate 819,166 of NZ_JABUMT010000003.1, read as the reverse complement.
CGCTATCGACTGGTGGACCCGGTGCCTCCGGGCGCGGCGGCGGTGCTGGACGTGGCCGTCCGGGCCGTCGCCCCGAAGGGGGAGAAGCCCGCGGCGACGCTCCTCGGGGGTGGAGGGCAGGGGCCGAAGGGCGACCACGGGGCCTTTTCTGTCACGGCGGACTTCATGAGCCTGGTCGGCGTCGTGCCCCAGGTTCCGCCGCTGGACGACAAGGGCCAGCCCTGGGCGGGGCCGCAGGGCATCGGAGACCTGGCGTTGTATGCGCCGGCGCATGTGCTGGCCTCCATCACCGTGCCGTCGGGCTGGTCCGTGCATGCCACGGGCGTGGCGATGGGTGAGGTGCCCGAGCGCGACGGCCGCGTGCGCTTCGCCTTCGCCGCGGGCGCGGTGCGCGACTTCCCCATCCTCGTGTCCAAGGGCTACGAGGTGTCCACGGCCACGGTGAACGGCGTCACGGTGGAGAGCCACTACGCGGTGAAGGACAAGGAGGTGGGCGAGCGCGTGCTGAAGTACGCCTCGTCGGCGCTGGCGGAGTTCGAGAAGCGCCTGGGGCCGCTGCCGTACACGCACTTCCGGGTGGTGGAGGCGCCGCTGTCCGGTGGGGCGGGAGGCATGGAGTTCCCCGGCCTCATCACCGTGTCGAGCATGCTGTATCGCGGCGTGGTGGACCCGTTCGAACTGGTGGCCGGTCAGGTGGACGTGGAGCAGTTGAAGGAAGTGCTGGCGATGCTGGGCCCCGCGGGCTCCGCGCCCCTGACACAACTGAGTGGCTCGCTGGAGCGCACGCTGGAGTTCACCGTCGCGCACGAGGTGGCGCACCAGTACTTCGCGGGCCTCGTGGGTTCGGACCCCATCCACGCCCCCGTGGTGGACGAGTCGCTGGCCCAGTACGCCGCGCTCCTCTACATCGAGTGGAAGCACGGCAAGGCGGCGGCGGAGGCGCTCCGGCGCGAGCTGCTGGTGTCGCCGTACCACATGTATCGGCTGGCGGGCGGCGAGGACGCGCGAGCGGACCGGCCCACGAGCGCGTTCGACAACGAGACGGAGTACGGGGCGCTGGTGTACGGCAAGGCGCCGCTGCTGCACCACGCGTCACGCAAGCTGGTGGGCGACACCGCGTTCTTCCAGGGCCTGCGTTCCTACGTGGACACGTACCGCTTCAAGTGGACGTGCAAGGAGTGCTTCACCAAGGAGTTGGCCAAGGCGAGCCCTGGGAACGCGAAGGCCCTGGAGCGGCTGCGCGTGCGCTGGTGGAACGAGGCCCGTGGCGATGATGACCTGGGCCTGCCCAACCTGGACGCGGTGATGGGCACGCTGGGCGCCGGAAGCGGGTTGGATGTGGACAACCTGGACCCGCAGACGAAGGAGTTGCTCGAGTCGATTCTGCCCTCGCTGCTGGGGCAGTAAGGGCAGGGCGTCAGTCGAAGAGCGCCTGAACGAACTCGCGCGGCTCGAAGCGGCGCAGGTCCGCGATTTTCTCGCCCACGCCGACCCATACGACGGGCAGCTTCAGCTCGTCGCAGATGCCGATGATGACGCCGCCCTTGGCGGTGCCGTCCAGCTTCGTCAGCGCGATGGCGGTGATGCCCACGGCCTCGTGGAACTGCTTGGCCTGCTGAATGGCGTTCTGCCCGTTGGTGGAGTCCAGCACGAGCAGCACCTCGTGCGGCGTGCCGGGCATGGCCTTGTCCATGACGCGCTTGACCTTCTTCAGCTCCTCCATCAGCGGCGCCTTGGTGTGCAGCCGGCCCGCCGTGTCGGCGATGACGACGTCGGCGCCCTCGGCCTGGGCCTTCTTGATGGCGTCGAAGATGACGGAGCCCGGGTCGCCACCCTCGGTGCCCTTCACCAGCTGCGCCTTCGCGCGCTCGGCCCACACGTCGAGCTGCTCGGTGGCGGCGGCGCGGAACGTGTCGCCCGCGGCCAGGATGACCTTCTTGCCCTCGCCCGTGAGCTTCGCGGCGAGCTTGCCGATGGTCGTCGTCTTCCCCGCGCCGTTGACGCCCACCACCATGACGACGTGCGGCGGACCGCCGCCTTCCAGCGAGCGCGGCACGGGCAGGTCGACGATGCGGGCGACCTCCGTGCGGATGAGGTCCTTGATGCGATGGGAGTCACTCAGCTCGCTGCGCTTGAGCTTCTCGCGCGCCACCTCCACCAGCTCGCTGGCCGTGCGCACGCCGATGTCCGCCGTGAAGAGGATTTCCTCCAGCTCCACCAGCACGGACTCGTCCACCTGCCGCTGCTGGCCGAACAGGCCGTTGAGGCGGGCCATGAAGCCCTGGCTCCGCGTCTTGTCCAGGCCCTGGGCCAGCGTACGGCCGGCCTCGGCGTCCACCTTGGCGCGGGCGGCGGCCTCCTCGGCGCGACGGGCCTCCTCGACGACGGCGGCTTCCCGGGCGCGCTCGTCCTCCACGAGCCGCTGGGCCTCGGCCTGCTCGCGCTTGCGCCGCTCCCGGGCCTCTTCATCAGCGGCCTTCTTCGCGCGGTACTCGGCGCGCTTCTCCTCCTCCTCGCGCTCCTTGAGGACCCGGGCCTGCTCCTCCAGCCGGGCTCGCTCGCCCGAGTCGGTGGTGGTCCTGGCGGCGAGGGCGGCCTCCTCTCGCTGACGGGCCAGCTCCTGGGCGCGGGCGTGGGCCTCGTCCACCTCGCGAAGCCGGGCTGCCTCCTTCTCGGAGGGGGGCAGCTCCACGCGCAGCTCGGGCCGCTCCGCGGGCAGCGCGGGCCTCTGCTCCGGGACGGGGACGCCGGGCTTCCTGCCGGGCTCGGGGGCGCGCTTGCGGAAGAAGAGCTTCTTGGCCGCCAGAATCATCAGCAGGGCGAAGAGGGCGGCTCCGCCAATGCCCACCGCGTCGCCCGCGGTGAGGCCATCCGACGGAGGGGTTCCCGTCCCCGGCTGGGTCGTCTCCCCGCCCGGAGTGGGGGCGGGGGAGGGGGAGGGCGGCACCTGAGCGGTCAGGGCGTCGAGGGCATTGGGGGTCTTCATGTGCGCCGCTCCGCATACACCAACACGCCGGTGGATGCAGCGCCCGTGGCCGAGTAGAACCGACGTGCCATGCGCCTCAAGCTCCCCACCGTCATGCTTTCGTCGGTCCTCCTGCTGGGAAGTGCCTGCATCGTCGAGGCCCCGGGTGGTGCGAGCCCCGAGCAGCGGCGAGCCGCCACCGTCACCCAGGTACCAGCCCTGTCCGTGCGCAATGGCGCAAACCTGGGCGGCAAGGTGGAGCTGGTCGCCGCCACCGTGCAACCCGGGCGGCTGACGCCCGGGGAGCGGGCCCAGGTCACCGTCTACTTCAAGGTGCTCGAGGCCCTGGACGCCGACTACCTCATCTTCGTCCACGTCGAGGACGCCGGCGGGCGCATGGAGCGGATGAACCTGGACCACATGCCGGCCAACGGCATGTTGCCCACGTCACAGTGGAAGCCGGGCGAGACGGTGAAGGACGAGTTCTCCATCTACCTCCCCGCCGACGCCAACCCGAAGGCCCTCAACATCTGGCTGGGCCTGTGGGACCCGAAGACGGATGCCCGCCTGCCGCTGACGAACCGGGACGCGGTGCGAAACGACGGAAGGGACCGCATCCTCATCGCCCAGGTCCCCGTGGCCCACTGAAAGACGCGTCGCGTCGTGCTTCACCTCGCCGGTGGCGAGGACCCGGTGGTGGTCGCGAAGAGGTTGAGGTCGAGCACCTCCGAGAGGTGCCGGATGGCCCGCTGGCCCCTCACGCTGTTGCCGAAACGGTCCAGCGGAGGGCTGAACGCGGCGATGGCGAGCCTGCCCGGAACGACGGCGAGGATTCCGCCGCCCACGCCGCTCTTGGCGGGCAGCCCGACCTCGTATTGCCACGTGCCCGTGTTGTCGTAGAGGCCGCTCATGGTCATCTCGGCGAGAATCCGGGGCACGTGCTCCGCCTTGACGGCGCGTTGCCGGGTGAGGGGGTTGATGCCCCCCGCGGCGAGGGTGGCCCCCATCACCGCCAGGTCATGGGTGGTCAGGCCGACCGAGCACTGGCGCGTGTAGACGTCCGTCGCCTCCATGGGGTCGCTGTAGAGGGTGTGGCTGCTGTCGAGCAGCCACGCGAGGGCGCGGTTGTGCTGATTGGTCGCGCTCTCCGAGCGGTAGACCTCGTCCATGACCTCGAGCTTGCGGCCCGCGAAGGCGCACAGGGTCTCGTGAATCTTCTCCCAGCGGCGCGCCGCCGAGTCCGCGGGAATCAGGCTGACGGTGGCGATGGCCCCCGCGTTGACGAAGGGGTTGAGCGGCTTGCCGTCATGCACCACGAGCGCGTGGACGGAGGCGAAGGACTCGCCGGTGGGGTTGTCGCCCACCTTCTTCCGGAGGACTTCCGAGCCCACCTCGTCGAGCACCCGCGCGAGGGTGAAGACCTTGGAGATGGACTCGATGGCGAACTCGGAGCGGGTGTCCCCGGCCTCCGTCGCCTGTCCGTCCGCGGTGATGACGACCAGCCCGAAACGCTCGGGTTGGACGCGCGCGAGCACCGGGATGTAGCTGGCGTTCTGTCCTTCCTTCAGGTCCACGTATCGCTGGTGCGCTTCAGTGGTCGCCGCGCGGATGGTGGCGGGTGTCGTCGGTGTGCCCATCGGGTTGCCTCCTGTCGTGGGGAGTCGTGGGAGGCCAGGCCTCCTCTTCGTCTTGCGTCGGAGCCGCGCCGGGGTGGCCCGAGGCGCCGGGCTTCTCCCAGTTGAAGGGGGCCAGGTCGCGCGCCCCCGCCGCCGAGCGCCAGCTGGCCTTGCGCCGCGCATAGAGGATGAGGGGGATGGCCACGAAGAGGACGTTGCCGCCGATGAGGATGAGCACGTACGTCATCGGGCTGCCGACCTTGATTTGCGACGGCGGGATGAAGCTGAGCACGAACGCGACGAGCGCTCCGATGAGGCCCGCTCCGCCGATGATCCACATGCCCACTTCTCCACCTGGGACGCGGTACGCGCGCTTCGTGTGCGGCTCGCTGTAGCGCAGGTAGATGGCGGCCGAGAACATCAGCATGTACATGATGAGGTAGAGCGTCGACGTGAGCTGGCTGAGGATTTGATACGCCGCCTGCACCGACGGAAGGATGACGAACATCAACGACAGGAAGGTGACCACCAGCCCCTGGACGATGAGGATGTGGCTGGGCGCGCCGTGTCTGTTCATTCGCTGGAAGAACGGCGGCAGATAGCCCGCTCGGCCCACGACTCCCAGCGCCGCCGAGGGGCCGGAGACCCACACCGTGACACTGCCCAGCACGCCCAGGAAGAGGGCCGCTGCTATCACCGGTGACAGCCAGGCCATTCCAAACGCCTTGAAGAAGTCGCGGTACGAGACGAGCAGGCTCTGGGTCAGGTTGATCTGCGTCTTGGGGATGATGAAGCTGATGGCCAGGGTGCCGAGCACGAAGAGCACCACCGTCGTCACTGACGCGATGAGGATGGCGAGCGGATAGGTGCGCGAGGGGTTCTTGGCATCCACGACGTGGATGGCGTTCATCTCCATGCCCGCGTAGAACAGGAAGATGGATGCGGCGAGCACCAGGTTTCCGAACTGGCTGAAGTCGGGAATCACCTTGTCCCAGCCGAGCTGAATCTGGAGCGGTCGTCCCGAGGCCATGTACACGAGGCCGAACGCGATGAGCAGCAAGGCGGGGATGATGGTGCCGATGAGGCCCGCCCACTTGGAGATTTTCGAGGACGTCTTGAGCCCGCGCAGCGAGACGAAGGTCGCCGCCCAGTACAGGCCCAGCACGATGAGAATCGTGTAGAACTTGTTGCTGGAGAGCGACTTGTCCCACGTCTGGTTGGGGCCGACGAACGCCAGCGCCACCGCGCCGTAGGTGAGCACCGTCGGAAACCAGATGGTGGACTCCATCCAGACCAGGAAGATGGCGAGGAAGCCCCACCGGGGACCAAAGGCCTCGCCGACCCAGCGAAACACACCGCCCTTCTCGGGCCAGCCCGTGGCCAGCTCCGCCGCCACCAGCGACACCGGGATGAGGAAGAACACCGCGGCGAAGGTGTAATAGAAGAGGGACGTCAGCCCGTATTCGGCTTCCGCGGGCAGGCCTCGCAGGCTGACGACGGCCGTGACGTTCATGATGGCCAGGGTGAGCACGCCCAGCTTGGGCGCCGCACTGGCGGCAATGGGTTTTCTGGTCGTCCCCGACTCCATGGAGTCTTCCCTCGGTCCTGGTTCGTGTGGTGTTTCAGTAGCGGTACTGGAGGGTGAGCTGTCCGCGGACGGCCTGTCCGGACTGGCTGTCGATGGCGCGGTTGTAGCCCCACAGCCCCTCGACGCCGACGAGGACGCCCTTCATGGGTTTGGCCACCAGGTTCAGGGACGCGTATTGCGAGCGGCGGAAGCTCTTCGCATCGAGCGAGGCCTCGAAGTCGCGATCCCAGAGCTTGAGCCACCCATAGGTCGCGGTGGAGCTGAGCTTGGGTGTCCATGCGTAGATGAAGCCCGCGTAGGCTCCGAGCAGGGGCACGGCCTTGAGTGCGCCGCGCGTGTTCAGCGCGGCGTCGTACTGCGCGCCGCCCGTGTCGTTGAGGTACGCGCCAATGCCTTGTCCCCCCGCGACGCCGATGAGCAGCGTGTGCTTGTGGGAGAAGTGGTGAGCGCCGGTGAGATTGCCGCCGATGCCCAGCACCGTCTTGCTGTCCTTGCTGTCCTTGGACTGGATGCCCACCGCTCGCACCAGCCCCGCGAGCTGCAGGTGGCCCCAGGCTCCCTCGGTGCGCCAGGCGAGGACTCCGTCGGGGAGCATGTCGCGCGCATCTCCCGCGGACGTGGGCACGTTGGAGCCGGGCTGCTCCAGGGCGACGTGGAGGAACATCCGCCGCTGCTTGTCGTGGGACAGGGTGTGGCTGTAGCGGGCCACGGCATGTTTGGAGAAGACGAGCGCGTTGGGGCCCTCGAAATCGAGGGTGCTCGGATAGGCATCGACGTCCGCGAAGGTCGAATCGGTGAAGCCCGCCAGCACGCCGCCCAGCTGCGCGTAGACGTAGTTCGGGTGGAAGCCGAAGGTGGGCTGAGCCTGGGCGAAGCTCGTGGTGAAGAGCAGCCGCATCGGACCGAGTTCCGTCCTGCCGCGCATCTCCAGCGAGATGTCGGACGGGTTGGCGGTGGCTGTCGTGTGGGTGCCCGGAGAGTGGAAGAAGGGTTGTCCGCGCACGGGGATGGCGGACGTGGTGAACCAGGTGGGCGTGCCCAGGACCTTGGAGCTGACGGTGAACGCGGTGGTGGCGCCGATGCCGAGCTTCAGGAAGACCTTCGTGCTCGGAATCCGGAAGTAACCGGGCAGTGTCGTGTCGAAGACCGCGTGGTCGGGCCGTGGAGCGAAGGCCTGGGTGTTGGAGGGGAGCTTCAGGTCGAGAAAGGGCAGCTCCGGGAGCGCCAGCTCCTCACCGGGAGACAGGGCAGCGGAGGACGTGTCTGTCTTCGCGTCCTGGCTCGTGGAGGAGGACTCCTGGGCCTGGGCGTCCCAGGCGAGGGTGCTCAGTGACGCCATCAGCGCGATGGCGACGCCGCGACCAGGGAACTGCTGTGAAGGGACTGAAGAGGTCATCGGGTCCGTTGCCGCCACGGCGAAGTGGCTGAAAACGTAGGGACCCGCTGGTGCCAGTCATCCCAGCTAGGGAGTCTTGCTCGATGTTGGAAAGCGGGCCGCCCTCTTCCCCGCGCGGAAGTCGCGCGTGCGGGCCTGTCAGCGCGCGCGGGAGTGCGGCAGGCCGTGGTGATGCGATTGGATGAGCCACTGGACGAGCGCGCTGCCCGCGACGGCGACCACGGTGAGGACGAGCGAGAGCGGCTGGGTCTTCGCGGAGCTGACGAGGAAGGTGATGAGGACGACTCCCATCAGTGTCGCGCCCACGCCAATGACGGCGCGCGAGGCTCCCGTCTGGCGCGCGAGCTTCCAGCACGCGACGTGGACCGCCATGTAACAGATGAGGAAGGTCGCGCTGGCGACATTGGCGATGGCGCCCAGGCTCATGGTGTTGACCATCACCAGGATGGCGACCACGCCCCACATGAAGCCCTTCGTGCTCTTGCCCTTGAGGGGCGTGCTGAAGGCTTGGGGGAGTTGGCCGGCGCGAGCCTGCGCGGACGACACGTTGAGGGCGGCGAAGAGCGTGGCGTTGATGGCCGACGCGGTGGCGAGCAAGGCCCCGAGCGCGACGATGGTGAACCCCGCGGAGCCGAGCACGGGCCGCGCCGCCTGGGCCACGGCGGTGTCCGCGTCACGGGCGAGCTCCGCGGGGGGCACCAGGGAGAGGACTGTCACGGAGAGCCCCACGTACAGCACCGTCACCACGCCGATGGCCAGGAAGATGGCCTGGGGAATGGTCTTCTTGGGATTGGCCACATCCGACGCGGCGTTGGCCATCATTCCGAAGCCCGAATACGCGAAGAAGCACAGCCCCACGCTCGAGATGAGGGCGGTGAGCCCCAGGTGGGGGTGCGAGTTCAGGTGCTGCGTTCCGCCCTGGGTCATGGAGTAGATGCCCACGGCGAGCAGGCCGCCCAGGATGACGAGCTTGATGGACACGAGGGCGACCTCCGCCTTGCCCACCGCACCCGAGCCGACGGCATTCAGGACCGACAGCAGGATGACGATGGCCGAGCCGAAGATGCTGAACCAGAGGTGTCCTCCGCTCGGGAGGAAGAGGCGGGTGGCGTAGGCTCCGAATGTCTTGGCCACCATGGCGATGCTGATGGCCAGGGTGACGAGGTAGATGAGCGAGAGCGTCCCGGAGACGAGCCCTCGTCCGAAGCCTTCCTCGAAGAAGAGGGTGATGCCGCCGGAGCTGGGGTAGCGCGAGCTGAGCCTGGCGTAGGAGTAACCGGACAAGAGGGTGACGACTCCCGCGAGCGCGAACGCGAGCCAGGTCTTCGGGCCGACGAGCAGCGCGGCCTGTCCCAGCAGCGCGAAGATGCCGGCTCCCACCATGGAGCCGATTCCGAGCGCGCTGACCGCCCAGAGGCTCATCGCCGCCCGCCGCGCGGGCGGGCCCTTCGTTGGTTGCTCCGCCATGGGCGCCCTCGAGGCAGGCGTTCCACCTGGCTCCGCTCGGGCCCCCGCGGTCTGCCTGGGGAGAGCTCGAGGTGGAGTCTCGTGGGAACGTCATGACGAAGGTTGGCGCGCTGTTCACTGCCCACAAGACGGGCAGGGCAGCGCAGCGGACCTCCCGCCCACCTGACCACCCCCAGGGGAGGGGGCTGGGAGACGAGCGGGGCATTGTGCGAACAGGAAAAGCGCCGGAGTGGCCCTGTAAGCCGAGTTCTGTCCCCGCCCCTTTCGGAACGGGCGATGAACATTCATCTAGGGCCCTGGTTACCCAGGGGCCTCATCAGCGAGCAACCCGAACGCATGGGACGGGCAATCCCTGTCCCCCGGACAGCGGGGACGCGCTCCTATTGGCTCTTGCTCCAGGTGGGGTTTACCGTGCCGTCTGAGTCACCCCAGACGCGGTGCGCTCTTACCGCACCGTTTCACCCTTACCCGCCCCCTTGCGGGAACAGGCGGTCTGTTTTCTGTGGCACTTTCCTGCGAGTCGCCTCGACTGGCTGTTAGCCAGCACCCTGCCCTATGGAGCCCGGACTTTCCTCCCGCCACCCGTGACTGCGGTGGCCGGCGTTCACCCGGACCACTCCGGCACCTGTCCCTTACAACAGGCTCGGGACAGCGGTCCACTCCAGGGGGCTCGCGAGGCTTGGGGGACTACATCCGCTCGTCGATGGCGCGGTTGCTCATCTCATCCGCCTCGGCGTTCTTCGCGCGGGGGATGTGGTGGAGCTTCACCTTGGTGAAAAGTCCCAGCAGCCGTCGCGCCTCCTCGAAGAGGGGCCTCAGCGTCATGCTCTTCACCTGGTACTGCCCACCGAGCTGGCGGATGAGCAGTTCGCTGTCGGCATAGACGTCCACCTCGCGCGCGCCCATCGACTTCGCGTGCTTCAGGCCCAGCAGGAGCCCCTGGTACTCGGCGGAGTTGTTCGTCTGCGTCCCGAGGAAGCGGCCCAGTCGCGCCACCACGTGGCCTTCGGGGTCCGTCACCACCGCGCCCGCGCCCGCGGGCCCGGGGTTTCCTCTCGCGGCGCCGTCCGAATAGACGCGCACGCGAGGAAGCGGCTCGGAAGGAGGGGACGGCTCCACCGCTGTCGAGGCGGGAGCCGAGGTCGCCGTCACTCCGTCGTCGGCCCTCGAGGGAGGGCCCAGACGGGTGGCGGCTTCGTCGAGAAGCTGACCCAGTCGCTCCCGCGTGAGTCCGCGGAAGGTGCGCACCGTCGACGAGAGCGGCTCCTCACGCGCGATGTGGCGGAGGATGTCGACGAGGGACGGTGCGGGCATCGCGGCCTACTTCGCCGCCGCGGGTGTTTCCTGGAGGGCTTCCACCGCGTAGATGATGCGGTTGCAGGACGGGCAGACGTCCGTGCCCAGCGAGGTGCGCAGGTTGTTGTAGAGCTGCGGGGGCACGTTCATGTTGCAGCCCTGGCAGGTCCCCGCCACCACGCCGACCAGCGCGGGCAGCTTCTTCTTGCGGATGACCTCGTAGCGCCGCAGCAGGTTCGAATCGACGGCGCTCGCGACACCCGAGCGACGGCCCTCGAGCGTCTTCACCTGCGCCTCGGACTCGCCCAGCTTGCCTCGCAGCTCCGCCATTCGCGCCGAGAGGCCTTGCTGCTTCGTTCCGAAGTCGGCCTCCTTCCCCTTGAGGGCCTCGCGAGCCAGGCCGAGCTGCTTGATCAGCTCCACCTGCTCCTCAGCCATCGTCAGGTTGGCCTTCTTGGCGATATCGATTTCACGGGCGAGGGCGGAGTACTCGCGGGTGGAGCGCTGTTCGCTCAGCCGCGCCTCCCACTTCTTCACCTTGTCCTTCTCGTCCGTGATGTTCTGCTCGCGCTCCGCCTTCTGTCGCTCCATGTCAGTGACACGCGCGCGCTCAGCCTCGATGGCGCTGCGAGCTACACCCAACTCCCGCTCCAACTCGGCAATCTGACGGGGGTGGACGTCCGCGGCCTTCCGGAGCGATGCGACCTCCAGGTCCACATTCTGAAGCTCCGCCAGCGCCTTCAATTTCTCCCGCAAAGTTGCTGCCTCCCACAGAGCCGCACCGTGTACGGCCGCGCGCTCTTCTACCAACAAGGGTGATAAGGGTCCAACGCCCAAATGGACCATGAGTCATCCCCTGGGCCCTTGGATTGCTCCTCGCCATTTGAAAGAGCTTCACGCACCCGTTAGACCGGGCACGTGCTCCGCGCCACCTTTCATCGCCCGTTGCTCCTCCTCGCGCTCGCCTCCGCCTGCCGCGAGACGCCCCCTCCCTCGGCCCCCGTCGCTCCCGCGCCGACGGCTCCCTCGCCCGCGCGCCCTGCCGCCGACGTGAAGTGGGGTGTCATCGAGGGTCGTGTTCGCCTCACGGGCACGCCCCCGGCCCCCACCTTGTCTCCCACCACCGGCACCGTCGTGTCCGTATGCGGCGAGCAGGCGGAGGACCGCTCCCTCGTCGTCGGCGCCGAAGGGGCACTCGCCCACACAGTGGTTTCCCTCAAGTCCGGCGCCGGGCTCCCCGCACCGGCGAGCCTCCCGGCCGACCCCGTGCTGGACCAGAAGAAGTGCGTCTACGAGCCGCCCGTCCTGGCCGCCCGGGCAGGCGGCACCCTGACGCTGCGAAACTCTGATCCGCTCGTGCACAACGTGCGCGCCGCCTCCGGCTCCAACCGCTCCTTCTTCAACGTGGCCATGCCGCTGGAGGGGATGACGACCCGCAAGCCGCTCCCCGCGGAGCCGGGCGTGGTGCCCGTCCGCTGTGACATCCACCCGTGGATGCGCGCCGTGGTGCGTACCTTCGACCACTCGTACTTCGCCACCACCAGCCCGGAAGGGCGCTTCCGCCTGGAGGTCCCCGAGGGCACCCACACCCTCGTCCTCTGGCACGAGCGTCTGCCCCAGGCTGAGCAGACCGTGAATGTCCGCGCCGGAGAGGTCGTCGAGGTGGAGCAGTCCTGGGCGGTAGGAGACCTGAAGTAGCTGGCCCGCCCAGGCCTGTAGCAAAAGAGTCTGGAAGTTTTTCGGCGCTGCGCGTTCTACATGTCGAGGCGTGGGTGATCCGGATTTCATTTCCGCTACGGCCGAAAAATTGCTACAATACTGGCGAGCAACACCACGAGAGGGGGGCCGAGTCATGCAGCAGGCCAAGAAGCGAACGACTCTGACGAGCCAGGCACACACCCACCAGGAGCCGACCCGCAAGGAAGTCCGGCCGGTGGGGATGCAGGAAATGGGGCCTGGCCTCTACGAGCAGATCCGCCGTGCGCTGATGGAGTTGTCGCTGGCGTCAGGGACTTGAGCGGAGCCGAAGCGTCACGCTGAACGGAGCCCTGGCGGCGCCCCTCGTCGGGCGCGCCTCGCTTCAAGGCCTCGTGGGTACCACCGAGGCGCAGGGACTCCCGGCGGATGCCAGGGAGTCCCTACAACCCCACGACTCAGGTTTCTTCTTCTTCTGTTTCCGCGGTCGCGGTCTCGTCGTCGTCGAACGAGTCGAGGTCTTCTTCCTCTTCCTCGCTCGCGGCGGCGGGCTCTTCAGGTTCAATCGGTTCGATGACCTTCGGGGCGGCGGCCAAGCGTCCGCGTCGTCCCTCGGGCTGGGGCTTGAGAGCAGGGCTTTCCCGCTGGTCCGCGCCGCACTTGGGGCACAGCGGGTCAGGCTTCTTCATGTCGTAGAACTTCGTCTGGCACTTGTAGCAGACGAACTTCGATCCGAGGTCCTTCGCCGGCATTCGCCACCTTCTGAATAAGGCCGAGAGAAGACAGAGGGCGGCTGCATAGTTGGCGCGCAAGACGGAGTCAACCGATGGTTTGCGCGGGAGATTTCTAGCGGTAGCATCCAGAACCCAGTCTCCCCTCAGTGAGCCGGACGCTCCCCTTGAACTTCACCTGCGACAATTGCCAGAAGCGGTACTCCATTGCGGACGAAAAAGTCCGCGGCAAGACGGTCAAGGTCCGTTGCAAGAACTGCCAGAACGTCATCACCGTCGAAGGACCCGCCGAAGAGGAGAGCACCCGCGTGGTGTCGCTCGCGGACGTGGAGCGGCTGAGAGCGCAAGAGCGCTCCCTGGCCGAGCCCGCCGCCGCGCCCGTCACCGCCGCGCCCGCGTTGGCCAAGGCGCCACCCGCCGCGCTTCAAACGCCCTGGGACGATGAGCCCACGCGTGCCGCACCCCTGCGGGCCACGGGTTCGCCCTGGTTCGTGATGGTGCGCAACAAGCAGGAAGGCCCTCTCGACGAGGGGGCGCTCCGGGAGCTCGTCGCCACTGGCACCATCAGTGGCCGCAGCTTCTTCTGGCAGCAGGGCATGGCGGACTGGAAGCGCGGCGCGGATGTGCCGGAGCTCGCTGGTCTGTTCACCCCGCCACCCGAGCCGGAGCCCCTTCCTCCACCCCCTCCGCCCGTGGCGGAGCCGCCTCCCGCCCGAGCCTCGAAGAGCACACCTGCTCGCCGGGAGCCGGAGCCCGAGCAGCAGCCCTACTTCCCCGAGCCGGAGCCGCAGTACCCCCAGGAGCCGGAGCCCGAGCAGCAGCCCGAGCCCCAGCGAGCGTGGGTGCCCGAGGAGGACCCGGACACGACGTACTTCGGCGAGCCTGATCCTCGGGGCCAGTCCCAGGCCTCGGCGCGGCGAGGGGCGGCACCGGCTGCCAGCGCGGCGCCGCTGAACGAGCTGTTCTCCGACCTGGACCTTCCAGAGCGGGGGGACCAGGACGACGTTCCCCAGGAGGACCCGCTGGCCTCGCTGGGCGGCGGTGACGAAGAGGAGCGCAGGCCTCGGGAGGACACGCGTCACTTCGCCAAGAAGGCGGGTGTCACGCGGCGCAACTCCGGCTGGAAGTACGCTGTCTTCGCGCTGCTGCTCATCATCGTGCCGGTGGGAGCCGCCTACGTGTTGTCGGAGTCGCTGGGCGTCATGCCGCTGCGGGTGACGACGGTGGACGCCGAGGGCAACCGGGTGGAGCAGTCCGTCTTCACCGGTGCTGGCATGGGCGCGCTGCGCGACAAGCTGCTGGGCAAGACGCCCCCGCCAGCTCCGCCGCCTGCGACGAAGGTGACCCCCGAGTCGCCCCCGGCCGCAGTGCAGCCCGCCGAGCCCAAGGCCGCCGAGCCGACGGCCGGCACCGAGGGCGCCGCCGTGGCGGCTCCGTCCAAGGAGCAGGTCGCGGCGGTCTACAACGACACGGAGAAGAAGGACGTCGCTCCGGAGGTCCGCGAGGATGCGGACGTGGCCGCGGCGGACACCGAGGAAGTGGGCGGTCCGTCGGACGAGGAAGTGGAGCGCATCGTGGAGCAGACCCAGGTCGCGTTCCGCGACTGCGTGGACCAGGAGCTGCGCCGCAATCCGTCCTTCAAGGGCGGGAAGGTGACGCTCACCGCCACCGTGGGCACGTCGGGCGCGGTGAAGGCCGCCACGTTCAGCCGCAAGGACCTGAACGGCTCCTCGAACACGGTGGGTACCTGCATCCGGGACCGTGCCAAGCGCATGGTCTTCTCCAGCTTCTCCGGTGAGGACGTCGACCTGGAGATTCCGCTCGTCCTCTCCGGGCGGTAGCCCCAATCCAGGGCCCCGGGCCTCTCCCTCTCGTCGAGGGGAGGCCTCGGGACCTGGCGCAGCCGCCGAGAGTCCGCCTCAGAGGTCGAAGTTGCCCGCGGGCGGCTTCTTGCCCTGCATCGCCCGTTGACGCGCCAGGCGCACTTCCTCGCGCAGCGCCTCGGTGGCTTCCGCGTCCACCCGCATCGTCTCCAGGTCCAGCACGTCACCCTCGCGCACGCCCGAGGGGAGTGACGCGAGGGGCCGCGTCACCTCGCGCCCTTCGACGATGAGCACCGCGACGTCGTCCTCAATGCGGTCCAGCGTGGCCCGCGACACGCGTGTCTTCGTCATGGGTTGCAGTCCTGGGCGGGACGTCGTTCCTGGGCCGCCGCCTCGCGCGTCTTGTAGACGATGAGGTTCTCGGGGTGGATCTTCTTCGCCCCGTCGCAGTCCGGGAAGTGGAACAGCTGCCGCTTCCGGCTGGCGTGGTACGGGCCCTTGTACTTCTTCGAGCGGTCCGTGCGCCCCTCCGCCACGGGCGCGGGCGGCTCCGTCCGGGTCGTCTGGAGCGTGTCGATGGGCCGCAGGTCCTCGGGGGGAGGGGGCGGGGGCGGGGCCTTCTTCTCGGGCAGGGGCTTGCCCGCCCAGAAGTCCGGCTCCGGCGTGGGGCCCTGACCCGGATGCGTGTAGCGCGTGTCGCTGGGGCTTCCCTGCGGCAGTCGCTCGGGCGTGACGACCAGTGACTTGCCGTCGCTGACCACCTGCACCTCGCCATCCACGTCGGTGCGGAACACCTGGACGTGCGCGGCCTTCAAGCGCTCCAACGTGGCGGCGGCGGGTGCCTTGAAGGGATTGTCGGCGCCCACGGAGATGACGGCGGCGCGGGCGCCCACGCGGGCGAGGAAGGGCGCGGTGGTGGCGCCCGCGAGCCCGTGGGCCCCCACCTTGATCAGCGTGGACTGGATGGGGACCTCTCGCGCGAGCAGGTACTCCTCCGTCTGCGCGAGCGCGTCACCGGCGAAGAGCACCGACGTCTCGCCGTAGGAGAGCCGCATGACGATGGAGTTGATCTCCAGCGTGGCCTCGGACGCCTCCAGGAGCGGCTCACTGGGGGCTCGGGGCCAGAGGATGGTCAGCGACACGCCGTCCCCCAGGTTGATGCGCTGGGGGGCATTGGGCGTGGACGTCGGCGGCGCGGGCGAGACGACCTGGATGCGGCGCCCGCTGATGGAGGTGAGCAGGGCGTCGTACTCGCGCGGCGCCGAGGGCAACTGTGGCTCCATCAACTGTCGCGCGCCCACGCGCCGCAGCACCGGGTCCAACGCTCCGTGATGGTCGTTGTGCGGGTGGGTGAGGATGACCAGGTCCAACTGCTTGACGAGCAGCTCCGGGAGGCGGTTCACCAGGTGGCCCGCGGCCTTCTCCGGGCCCGAGTCCACCAGCACCGTGTTTCCCGTGGGGGAGACGATGAGGGCGGCGTCCCCCTGGCCCACGTCGAAGAAGTAGACGTGCAGCTTCCCGTCGGGGGCGTTGCCGAAGTAGCGCTTGGCCTCCGTGGCACGCGTGGCGGACGGGTCCGGCGATTCCTTGCAGGCCGCCAGGGCCAGCAGGGTCCCCAGCAGGGCGAGATGGCGCGGGCTCATGGGTGACAATCCTCGGCGGGGCGACGCTCGCGCAGGGCGGCTTCGCGGTTCAGGAAGAGCGTGCGTTCAGACTTGGAACGCTTCAGCGTGGAGCACGTCTCGCGGTGGAACACCTTGCTGCCCTTGAGCCCCACGTAGGGGCCTTGTCCCTCGGTGTTCGCGGGCGTCGAGCCTCGCTCACCGGGTGCGGTTCCAGGTGAAGGGACTTTCACCTCGTCTCGCGGTTCGACGGTGCCGCGCCCTGGCCGGGAGTGGCCAGGCACGACGGGTCCGAGCGCGATGGGGCCCGGGGTGATTCCGCCCGGAACGACGAGCAGCGCGCCGGTGCCTCCGTTCGCCCGCAGCGTGACGGTATGGCCGTCGCTGGCGGCGACCACTTCGCCATCCCGGTCCGTGCGCAGCACGTGCGCGCCGACGGCGTCGAGCCGCTCCAGCGTCTCTCGCGCGGGATGGCCGTAGTCGTTCTTGGCGCCACAGGAGATGACGGCGGCCTGGGGCTTCGCCGCGGCGAGGAACGCGGCCGTGGAGGAGTGCCGTCCGCCATGGTGGGCGACCTTCAGCACGGTGGTGGTGAGGTCCAGGGGGCGCTGGAGCAGGGCGGCCTCGGTGTCCGGCTCCGCGTCGCCGACGAGCAGGAAGGCCGTCCTCCCGTACGTCAGCTTGGCGACGATGGAGTTGGAGTTGGCGTCCGAGCGCGTTCCCACGAGGAAGGGCTCCTTCGGCGCGCGCGGCCATAGCACGGTGAGCGAGACGCCCTCACCCAGGCCGATGGTGAGAAGGGAGTCCGGCGTGGCGGGATTGGGCTCCGGGTTCATCACCTGGCCCACCGACTCGCCGACGAAGCCGAGCAAATCCCGGTATGCCTCGCTGGGGTGGTTGAAGCCCGGGTCCATGAACCGCCGGGCGCCGACGGCGCGCAGCGCGTCCGTGAGTCCGCCCAGGTGGTCCAGGTGTGGGTGGGTGAGGATGACCAGGTCCAGCGGCCCCGTCACCAGGGTGCGCAGGCGGGCGGCGAGTCGTTCCCGGGCTTCGGGAGGGCCGCCGTCGATGAGGACCGTCTTGCCCGTGGGGGAGATGACGAGCGCGGCGTCGCCCTGGCCCACGTCGAAGAAGTGGACCGTGAGCGGCCTGGTGTCGGTGCTGGGAGTGGGAGGGGAGGGTGGGCCCGCGGCGATGCCTGGAAGCGCGGCGAGCAGGAGGGCGAGGAAGCTGGACAGCCGAAGACGGGACATCACGGTGCGGACTCTACCGCCACGTTCCCACCCTCGGCACCTCGGGTGCGAGCAGGAAACGCACGGGTCGCCCGCGCGCTTCCCGAGGACCTCGAAGTGGGCTAAGGGGCCGCCATGTCCGACTCCGAGGACCTCTTCAAGTACGTCGAGGAAATCGCCGACCAGGCCCGCCGCCGCGTTCAGGCGTTGACGGGCGCCCGGGAGGCCCCCCCCACCGACGCCGCTCCCGACGCCTTCACCCGCCACGGCACGGGGCGCGTGGACCCGGACTCCATCCGGTCCGCCTCGGACCTGGCGCCGTACATCGACCACACGCTGCTCAAGCCCGAGGCGCGCCAGGAGGACGTGGTGAAGGTGGCCGAGGAGGCGCGTCAGCACGGCTTCGCCACGGTCTGCGTGAACAGCTCGCACGTGGCCACCGTCGCCAGAATCCTCGCGGGCTCCTCCACGGTGCCCATCGCCGTGGTGGGCTTCCCGCTGGGCGCGGCGCTGTCGTCGGCCAAGGCGTTCGAGGCGCGCGAGGCCATTGAAGCCGGGGCGCGCGAAATCGACATGGTCGTCAACATCGGCGCGCTCAAGGCGAAGGACCACACGCTCGTGTTCACGGACATCGCCGCCGTGGTGAAGGCCAGCAGCCCGTTGCCGGTGAAGGTCATCCTGGAGACCGCGCTGCTGTCGGACGAAGAGAAGGTCTTCGCCTGCCTGCTGTCGAAGGCCGCGGGCGCCGCCTTCGTGAAGACGTCCACGGGTTTCAGTTCGGGCGGCGCGACGGTGGAGGACGTGTCGCTGATGCGCGCCATGGTGGGCGAGGACGTGGGCGTCAAGGCGTCCGGCGGCATCCGCTCGTCCGAGGACGCCATGAACATGCTGCGCGCGGGCGCCAACCGACTGGGCGCTTCCGCGTCGGTGGCCATCGTCACCGGCCAGGTTTCCACCGCGAAGTACTGACCCGGCGGAGCCGACGTGAACGCGAAACAGCGAGACGAACTCAAGGCGCTGCTGCTGGCGCTGCATGCCGAGCTGACCGAGAAGACGCCCTCGAGAATCGAGCCCAACCGCACCGATGAGGCGCGCATCGGCGGCGACGAGGACGAGCAGCCCCTCAACGAGATGATGCAGGCCATCGCCTCCAACCGGAACCGGAACATGGATGGCGTGCTGGCCCGCGTGCTCAAGGCGCTGGGCAAGCTGCGCGACGAGCCGGACTCCTTCGGTGAGTGCGAGGAGTGCGGGGATGAGATTCCGCTCGGGCGGCTGCGCGCCATGCCCTACGCGGAGCTGTGCGTGACGTGCCAGGGCGGCAAGGACGGCCCCAAGGGCCGCGCCACGCGTCGCAAGCTCACCGACTACAGCTGAAAAACTCCACCGGCGCGGCGAGGCTTGTCTTCCGCGCGCGCCCAGACCGTACGAGGCTTCGAGGCTCCATGAACGACACCGGACTGAGAGAGCGGGCGGAGGCGTGGCGCCTGGCGGACCCCGACCCCGCCACCGCCGACGAACTGGCGCGGCTGCTCGCCCAGGGAGACCTCACTGAACTGGCGGACCGTTTCGCCGGAGACCTGGAGTTCGGCACCGCGGGCCTGCGTGGCGTGCTGGGCGCCGGGCCCAACCGGATGAACCGCGCCGTGGTGCGCCGCACCACCGCGGGCCTGGCGCGCTACCTCAAGGAGCATGTGCCGGACGCCGCCACCCGGGGCGTGGTGGTGGGCCGTGACGCGCGCAGGCTGAGCGCGGAGCTGGCGGAGGACACCGCCGCCGTGCTCGCCGCCGAGGGCATCCCCGCCCACGTCTTCTCACCGCCGGTGCCCACGCCGCTCACCGCGTACGCCTGCCTCCACCTCAACGCCGCCGCCGCCATCATGGTGACGGCCAGCCACAATCCACCCGAGTACAACGGTTACAAGGTGTATTGGGGCAACGGCGCTCAAATCATCCCGCCGCACGACACGGGCATCGCCGCCGCCATTGCCCGGGTGGAGCCCGCCAACCGCGTGCCCCTGCTGACGGTGGCCCAGGCTCGCGAGCAGGGCCTGTGGCGCGACATCCCGGACTCTCTGGGCGAGGACTACCTGCGCGCCATCCTCGGGCTGCGCGTGCACAAGAAGGGCTCCGACACGCTGTCCATCGTCTACACGGCGATGCACGGCGTGGGCGGAGTCTGGGCGGAGCGGGCCCTGCGCGACGCGGGCTTCCCGCGCTTCACGCCCGTGGCCGAGCAGCAGATGCCCGACAGCCGCTTCCCCACGGTGCGCTTCCCCAACCCGGAGGAGCCCGGCGCCATGGACCTGTCTCGCGCCACCGCCGAGCGCGTGAAGGCCGACCTGGTGCTGGCCAATGACCCGGACGCGGACCGGCTGGCCGTCATGGCCCGCGAGGCGGACGGTGGGCTGCGCATGCTCACCGGCAACGAGGTGGGTGTGCTGCTGGGCCACTACCTTTTGACGCAGGGGACGAAGCACGCTCGGCCACATGTCGTCACCACCATCGTCTCGTCGACGCAGCTGGGGGACATCGCCCGCTCGCTCGGCGCGGCGTATGACGAGGTGCTCACGGGCTTCAAGTGGATCGCCAACCGCGCGCTGGAACGCGAGCACGCCGAAGGCACTCAGTTCGTCTTCGGCTACGAGGAGGCGCTGGGCTACACCGCCGGCACCGTGACGCGGGACAAGGACGGCGTCGGCGCGGCGCTCGTCATGGCGGACCTGGCCGCGTGGTGCGAGTCGCGCGGCACCACCGTGCTCGGCTACCTGGAGGAAATCCAGCGCCGGCACGGCCTCTACGTCGGTGCCCAGCGCAACGTCACGCTGCCCGGCGCCGCGGGCGCGCAGGTCATCCGCGGCATCATGGACGCCTTCCGTGCCCGGCCTCCCTCCCACATCGGCACGGAGGCCGTGCGGGCCGTGCTCGACTACCAGCGGGGCGTGAATGGCCTGCCGCCGTCCAACGTGCTCGCGCTGGAACTGGAGGGCGGGGGCCGCGTCACCCTGCGTCCGTCCGGCACCGAGCCGAAGATCAAGTACTACTTCGAGCGCAAGGAGACGCCGGGTGCCGGGGAGCCCCTGGCCCAGGCTCGTGCTCGCGCCGAGGCCCGGTTGACCTCCTTCATCGACGCTTTTGTCGCGCTCGCACGTGAGCGTGGACAACCCACCTGAGTCTTGATTCACACCTCATCTCGCGCCTCGGTTTCCCCCTGGCCGCGCCTCGCGTGGCCCCCGTCGAAAGGATTCGTGTGAAGCGCCTCGTTCCTGGAGTCCTCCTCGCCTGCTGTCTGATGGCCCTTCCTGGTACCGCGCTGGCGCGGGGGCAGGGCTGGTCCGTGCTCGCCGCCGACACGCTGGGGCGGGGCAATACGGCGTTCTCCGGCCAGATTGGCTGGCCCGGCCTCACGCTGGGCGTGCTCCACGGCAGCTCGGAGCGCTTCGACATCGGCGGCAAGTTCAGCTTCAACTGGGGCCGCGAGGGTTGGGTGCGCCACACCTCGCCCGGCATCAAGCTGCAGGCGTGGATGCGGCTGGAGCTGGCGAAGACGAACCAGGTCTCCTTCGCGCTCACCTTCCAGCCCGGGCCGCTCTTCTACTTCGACGACGGCGACACGGACGTGGGCCTGGCGCTGCCGGTGGCCTTCGTCGTGGGCATCCCCGTGTCCAGCGCGCTGATGGTGAACGTGGGCATCGACATGCCCTTCCACGTCTACTTCGGGGAGGGCATCGGCCCCGTCATCCCCATCCTGGTGGGCGGCGGGCTGGAGTACTTCATCGACAGCCGGCTGGCGGCCACCTTCAACCTGCGCATGGGCCCCTCTCTCATCCCCGACTGGGATGAGAGCGAGTTCGCCATGGAAGCCCTCTTCGGCATCGCCTACCGCTTCTAGGCGACGCGCCGGTTCGGGCCTACCAGGAGGACGTCTGCTCGGGCAGCTCCACCGTGAAGGTGCTGCCCAGGTTGACGCGGCTCTGCACCGTCAGCTTGCCGCCCATGGACTCCACCAGGGCGCGCGCCACGGTGAGGCCCAGCCCGGCGCCCTTCTCCGGCGGCTTCGTCGTGTAGTAGGGCTCGAAGACGGCCTGCAGCTCGTCCTCGAAGATGCCGATGCCCGTGTCCTTCACGAACAGGCGCGGGCCGAAGTCGCCGAACATGTCCGGCAGCTCCACGCCCACGTGGATGCGACGCGGCCGGTCCATCACGTCTTCCACGGCCTCCGCCGCGTTGGCGAGGATCTCCACCAGCACCTGCTCCAACTGGCGGCGGTTGAACACGACGGCGATGGGGTCCTCCGGCAGCACCACCGTCACTTCGGCGGCGCCCAGACGGCCGTTGCCCCGCACCCGCTCCACCACCCCGGGAACCAGCTCCCGCAGGTCGAAGCGCTGGATGTCCTTGGGGTTGGTGGGGCCCAGCGAGAGCAGGTGCTGGCCGTACAGCCGCATCTGCTCGCCGGCGACACCCAGCTTCTTGAGCTCCTCCACGTCCGGTGGCAGGCCCTGCATCGCGCGCTCGCGCACGTGCCCCAGCGCCCGCTGGAGTCCTTCGCCGATGTGACCCAGGTTCTGCGCGACATCCGCCGCCAGCGTGCCCACGCGCGCCAGTCGCTCCATCTCCACCCAGCGGGTGCGTGGATCCAACAGCTCCTCGGCCCGCTGCCCACCGCGGTCGCGGTGCGCCTTGAGCTCCAGCAGCGTGTGCACGCGGACCTTCAGCTCCAGCGGATCCAACGGCTCCGTGGTCAGCAGATCATCCACTCCGGCTTCCAGCACCTGTCGCCGCGTCTGGCGGTCCGCCCTGCGGGTCAGCATCAGCACCGGCACAGACAGCGCACCCAGCTCCGCCTGGAGCCGTCGGTACGCCGCCAGCCCATCCGTCCCCGGACGCTCCACGTCCAGCAGCACCAGGTCCGCGGCCTGTCGGGCCCCGCTCCCACGCGCTGGCAGGACGTCGTAGCCCGCGGGGGCCAGGATGGAGCACAGCCGCTCCATGCCTTCTGACTCCACGTCCACCGCCAAAACGCGGGGTCTGTACGTCTCGGTCGTTCCCGTCGTATCCAGCATCACCCACCCCCGCCGTGTTGACCGGACCGACCGGGCCCGGGTTTCACAAGGAGTCCCTCCGGACCTTGCGACAGATTGGATGAAGCCTCCCCCCCGGTGGCCTGATTCCAATCCGGCGCGGCCCGACCTGACCTCATTATGCGAGGCGCGTGCCGTCGTGATTTCCGACGCCCCGTGTCTCAATCCCGGAGAAACCCGGAGTTCCATCCAATAACGGCAGGGGGTTGGAGTGTCGTCTTTCTCCATCATCCGAAGGAGAGGACGTTGGCCACCAGACACCTGGGGGTCACTCCTGACCAGGAATCATTCCATACCCGGGTACGGAATGACTCGCACTGGTTTGGTGACCTCAGCGGGACTCCTGCTCGTATGGGACGCCGAGTGAGGCAGGGGTGCTGTTGCGCTGGCCCTGGAAGGCGAGGACCAGGAGGGTGAGGAGGTAGGGCAGCGCGAGCAGGACGCCCTGGGGAACGACGTCCAGGAGGCCCGGGGCGCTGGAAGCGAGACCGATTCGCAGCGCGTTGCCGAAGGCGAAGAAGGCCGCGGCGAAGAAGGCACCCAGGGGTGTCCAGCGGCCGAACACCATGGCGGCCAGGGCCATGAAGCCCAGGCCCGCGGGCGTGTGTTGCTCGAAGCGGTCCAGCACGGTGGTGGAGAGCACGGCGCCACCCAGGCCCGCGAGCAGTCCACCGCCCAGCACCGCGCCCCACCTCAAAGCGGGAACGGAAAGTCCCAGGGTGGCCACCGCGTGGGGCTTGTCGCCCACGGCGCGCAGGCGGAGTCCCAGGGGCGTGCGAGTCAACATCCCCTGGAGCAGCAGCGGCAACAGCAGCGCCAGGTACGTGGGCGCGGCGTGGCCGGAGAGCGCGCCCAGCACGGGCACCGAGGCGAGCTCGGGCCAGTTCCAGGGGGCGAGCTGTTGGATGGGGGGCGTCCCGTTGGGCCCGAAGTGCGTCTCGAGCAGGAAGGTGCCGCCCGCCAGGGCCACGAGGTTGAGGGCGATGCCGGACACCACCTGGTCCGAGCGCCAGCGGATGCACAGGTAGCCGTGCACCGCCGCCAGCGTCGCGCCCGCGAGCATTCCGACGCCCACGGCCAGCGGCGTGGGCATGACGAGCGCGGCCACCGCGGCGCAGAAGGCGCCCACGCGCATCATCCCCTCCACGCCCACGGCGACGACGCCCGCGCGCTCGGAGAGCACCGCGCCCAGGGCGGCGAAGACGAGCGCGGGGGCCGCGTCCAGCGTGGCGAACAGGAGCCGGTGGATGATTTCAAGCATGGGGCACCTGCGCGGCCGGAGCAGGCGGCGCGGCCGTGGCGACTGTCGGGGTGCTTCGACGGCGCAGCGCCGCCAGCCAGATGAGGCGTCCGGCCACGAAGAGCAGCGCGAGGCCCTGGATGAGCTCGGGGAAGCTCTTGTGCACATCGAGCAGCTGCATGCGCGTGCCACCCGCTCGCAGAACACCGAAGAAGAGGGCCGCTGCGCCCACGCCCAGCGGATGGTTGTTGCCGATGAGGGCGATGGCGATGCCGTCGAAGCCGTAGGGCGCGCCCAGCGTGCCCGGATAGCGGCCCTCGGTGCCCAGCACGAGCACCGCGCCAGCGAGTCCGGCCAGCGCTCCGGCCAGCGCCATGGCGAGCCCCGCGCGCCGCGCCACGGGGATGCCCGCGGCCCGCGCCGCCTCGTCACCCAGGCCCACCGCGCGCGTCTCGAAGCCGGAGCGGGTGCGCGCAAGCCACGCCCAGACCGTCACCGCCGCCACGACGGCGAGGATGAAGCCCAGGTTGAGGCGGGAGCTGTCACCCAGCAGTCGAGGAAGCTGCGAGGTGGGGTGGATCTCCGCCGTGCCGGAGATGGAGGCGCCGGCCTCGGCCACGCCGCGCAACGGCCCGACGACGAGCCAGTTGTCCACCAGTCGCACCGCCACCCAGTTGAGCATGATGGTGGAGATGACCTCGTGCACGCCCCGGTACAGCTTGAGCGCGCCGGCAATCCCCGCCCAGGCGGCCCCGGCCACGGCCGCGCCGAGGAGCGCGGCCGGGATGTGCAGGACGCCCGGCAGGGCCACGTGCGCGCCGACCACCGCGGCCGCGAGCGCTCCGAGCAGCATCTGTCCCTGCGCGCCGATGTTGAACAGGCCCACCTTGAAGGCCACCGCCACGGACAGGCCGGTGAGGGTGAGCAGCGCCGCCTTCATCGCCGCTTCGCCCAGGGGCCGGGTGAGGACGGTGACGGCGGCGCCCTCGAGGAACCGGGGCCAGTCGCCAATGCCGCCCCAGAGCATCTCGAGATAGGCCGCCGTCGCGACCGCCGTGCCGTCCGTGTCCCGGGTGAGGGCGATGAGCTGCCAGCACACCACCAGCGACAACAGCACCGACAGCACCGAGGGCAGGGCCTGCCGTGTCCGCTCACCCATGGGCCTGCTCCGCTCCCAGCATGCGACGTCCCATCTCCCGCTCGTCGTACTCGGCCCGGGTGAACTGGCCCGTCACGCGGCCCTCGAAGAGCACATAGACGCGGTCCGCCAGGGCCAGCACTTCTTCCAGGTCCAGTGACACCAGCACCACTCCCGTCCCCTGGGCCCGCGCCTCGCGCAGCCGCGCATGCACCTGCGCCACCGCGCCGATGTCCAGGCCTCGCGTGGGCTGCACCACCACGAGCAGGCGCGGCCGGGCATCCAGCTCCCGCGCCACGACGACCTTCTGCTGGTTGCCACCCGACAGGGCCTGCAGGGGCAGGGTCGGCTCGGGCGGGCGCACGTCGTATGAGGCCAGGAGCGTCTGGGCCCGCTCGCGGCGCCCGGCGAAATCAATCCACAGGCCCCGCGCGAAGGGCGGCCCTGTGTGGCGTCCCAGGGCGATGTTCTCCTCCACGCTGAGGGCCTTCACCACCGCGCGGCGCAGCCGGTCCTCGGGCACATGGCCCACGCCGCGCGCTCGCGCCTGGGCGGGCGTGAGCCCGGTCAGTGCTCTTCCGAGCAGCGTGCCGCCACCCGCGGTCAGTGGACGCAGGCCGGTGAGCACTTCGGCCAGCTCGCGTTGTCCGTTGCCGTCCACGCCGGCGATGCCGACGATTTCTCCCTCGCGCACCGTCATGTCCACGCCGCGCAGCGCGGGGCACCCGTTGTCGCCTCGTGCCTGGAGTCCCGTTGCCTCCAGCAGGACGTCGCCGGGCTTCTCACCGCCGCCTGGCGCGGGCCTTCCGTCGTCCCCTCGCACCGGGAGCCCCACCGCTTCCATCAGGGCGTCGCTGGGGAGCTTCTCACCCGAGGCCGCGTGGCCCGTCACGGCGCGCTGGCTCTCTCCCACCATGAGGGCGGCCAGGGCCGTCGCCGAGGTCTCCGAGGGCCTCACCTCCGCCACCAGTCGGCCGCGCCGCATGACGGCGATGCGGTCCGCCACGCCGAGCACTTCCTTCAGCTTGTGGCTGATGAGCACGACGGTGCGCCCCTGCGCGACGAGGCCGCGCATGACGCGGGCCAGCTCGTCGGCTTCCTGGGGGGTGAGGACGGCGGTGGGCTCGTCGAGGATGAGCACCTGGGCGCCCCGGTGCAGCGCCTTGACGATTTCCACCTTCTGCTGCGAGCCCACCGTGAGCGTGTCCACGCGGGCGCGCGGGTCCAACACGAAGCCGAAGCGCTCGCAGGTGGCGGCGACCTCCCTGACGGCACGCTCCCAGTCGAACAGCCCCCGGCGGGTGGGCTCGCGGCCGAGCACCACGTTCTCCGCCACCGTCAGCGTGGGCACGAGCATGAAGTGCTGGTGCACCATGCCGATACCCAGGGCAATCGCGTCCCGAGGGCTCTTGAGGCGCACGGACCTGCCGTCCACGAACACCTCGCCCGAGTCCGGATGGTAGAGCCCGTAGAGGACGTTCATCAGGCTGGACTTGCCCGCGCCGTTCTCTCCCACCACCGCGAGCAGCTCGCCCGCGCCGATATCGAGGGACACGTCATCCAGCGCAGTGACGGCGCCGAAACGCTTCTGGATGTGTCGAAGGGAAATCAGGGCGCGGCGGCCTGGAAGGTGGCGAGGTCCGCCGGGACGGAAGGCACCTGGAGCTGTCCGGAGACGACGCGCTGGCGCAGCGCCTCCACCTTCTGGAGCGCCTCCGCCTTGCCCGGGAAGTCCACCCGGACCTCGGCCATGGCCACGCCGTTTTCCTTGAGGCCCAGCACCTGCTCGGTGGCGGTGAACTTGCCGTCCACCAGGTCCTTGGCGGCCTGGTAGACGACCAGGTCCGTGTGCTTCAGCATGGAGGTCAGGATGGCCTCCGGCGCCACGTGCGACTGGTCGGAGTCCACGCCGATGGCGTACACGCTCTTGCCGGCCGCGCGCGCCTCCTTCACCGCCTGGATGACGCCGATGCCGTCCGAGCCCGCCGCGTGGAAGATGACGTCCGCGCCCTTGGCGATGAGGTCCTGCGCCACCTGCTTGCCCGCGGCCATGTCGTTGAAGCTGCCGGTGTAGACGGACATCAGGGCCTGGGCCGCCTCGGGCTTGGTCGTCTTCACGCCGGCGCGATAGCCGACCTCGAAGCGCTGGATGAGGGGCACCTCGATGCCGCCCACGAAGCCCACCTTGTTCGTCTTCGTCACCAGCCCCGCCAGCGCGCCGACGAGGAAGCTGCCCTCGTGCTCCTTGAAGAGGACGGTGCGCACGTTGGGCAGCCGCAGCGTCTTGCCCTGGGCATCCAGCACCTGGCTGTCGATGAGCAGGAAGCGGGCCTGGGGGTTCTCCTGGGCGGAGCTGCGCACGGCGTTGGCCAGCAGGTAGCCGTTGCCGATGGTGAGCTGGGAGCCCCGGTCCACGAGCAGCTGGAGGTTGGGGACGTAGTCCTCCTGGGCCTTGCTCTGGAGGACGACGGGCTGGATGGGCAGGGGCTTGAGGGTGGACGCGATGGAGGCCAGGTGGCCGGGCAGGGACTTGCGCACGTCGTCGGGCGTGGCGTCCACGTACTTGCCGCCCTCGTATCGCTTGCCGGCGGCCCACAGCTCCAGGCCGCGCAGGGCGGCGTCGTTGAACGAGTGATCACCCCGGCCGCCCACGTCGATGACGAGGCCCACGGGAAGCGGCTTCTTCGCCTCCTGCTGAGCGGAGGCGGGGGCCGAAGCGCCGGAGGGGGGCGTCTCTTCCTTCTGCTTGGAACAGGCACAGAGGAGCGCCGTGAGGGCGAGGACCTGAAGGCGAAGCGTCATGGCTGGCTATCTACCAGATGCGGAGGCGCCTTTCGCGGAAGTGCATGGGGGCCCGGGTTCCTGGTATGGGCAGTCCCCGTGCAACCCTACGAGCTCATCAAGTCGAAGCGGGATGGGGGCCGGCTGGAGCCGGCTGACATCCGCGCGTTCATCCAGGCATATACGGCGGGAACGGTGGCGGACTATCAGATGGCGGCCATGTGCATGGCCGTCTTCTTCCGGGGGCTGGACTCCCGAGAGCTGGGCGCCTGGGCGCGCGCCATGCTGGAGTCGGGCGAGGTGTTGGACCTGTCCGACACCCCGGCCGTGAAGGTGGACAAGCATTCGACGGGCGGAGTGGGCGACAAGGTGTCGCTCAGCCTGGCGCCCCTGGCGGCGGCGTGCGGGGTGCCGGTGCCCATGATTTCGGGCCGGGGCCTGGGCCACACGGGCGGGACGCTGGACAAGCTGGAGTCCATCCCCGGCTTCAACGTGAATCTGTCGACGTCCGAGTACCGCCGGCTGGTGCGCGAGGTGGGCTGCTGCCTGATTGGCCAGACGGCGCAGGTGGCGCCCGCGGACAAGAAGCTCTACGCGCTGCGTGATGTGACGGCGACGGTGGACTGCATCCCGCTGATTGCGTCCTCCATCATGAGCAAGAAGCTGGCGGAGGGCATCGACGCGCTGGTGCTGGACGTCAAGGTCGGCAGCGGCGCGTTCATGAAGCGCGACGAGGATGCCCGCACGCTGGCCCGGACGATGATTGGCCTGGGCGCGGAGATGGGGCGCAAGGTCGTCGCGCTGCTGACGGACATGGACCAGCCGCTCGGGCGCAAGGTCGGCAACGCCCTGGAGGTGATGGAGGCGGTGGACATGCTCCGTGGCGAGGCCCCGGACGACTACACCGAAATCACCTACGCGCTGACGGCGGAGATGCTGGTGCTCGGCAAGAAGGCCGCCACCGTGGACGAGGCGCGCGAGAAGCTGCGCAAGTCCGTGGCGGATGGCAGCGCGCTGCGCAAGCTGAAGGAAATCGTCCTGTCGCAGGGCGGAGACCCGCGCTCCATCGACGACTACTCGCTCCTGCCCCAGGCGCGCTCCACGGTGGACGTGGTGGCGCCCCGTGGAGGGTATGTGACGGGCATCGACACGGAGGGCGTGGGCCTCGCGGGCGTGGCGCTCGGCGCGGGCCGTCAGCGGGTGGACAGCAAGATAGACCCCGCCGTGGGCTTCACCCTCTTGAAGAAGACGGGCGAGGCCGTGGTGAAGGGCGAGCCCGTGGTCCGCGTTCACTACAACGACGAAGCTCCGGTGGAGGGCGTGAAGGCCCGTCTGCTGGCGGCCTACCACTTCGGCGATGCCGCCCCCGCCCCCCGTCCGCTGGTGCGCGAGCGGGTGGAGTAGGGCGGCTCGGACCTCGAGCCCGCGCGGCTCGGGGTCCGGTGCCTGGCCCCTCGTGACGGTGATGGCCCGTGCGCCTACGCGCCGTGGCCGCCGTCGACGTTGAGCACGGTGCCCGTGATGTACGTGGCACCCGGGCCCGCGAGGAACACGATGCTGTCGGCGACCTCCTCGGGGCGGCCGAAGCGGCCCAGGGCGATGGCCGCGTTGATGGCGGGCTTCATCGGCTCAAGGCCGGAGGACATGTCCGTGTCCGTGAAGCCCGGCTGCACCACGTTGACGGTGATGCCCTTGGGGCCCAGGTCTCTCGCCACGCCCTTGGTGTAGCCGACCACCGCCGCCTTCGTCGCCGTGTAGTCCGCCATGCCGGCCATGCCCACGCGCCCGGTGATGCTGGAGCCCACGGTGATGATGCGCCCGCCCTGGCCCATCACCTTGACCGCCTCGCGGATGGCCGCGATGACCCCGTGGACGTTGATGTTCTGCTGTCGCTCGAACGCCACCGCATCGCTTTCCGGGCTGTCGACCGCTCCTGGCGTGGCCACTCCCGCGTTGTTCACGAGGATGTCCAGCCGACCGAAGCGCTGCGTAACCGCCTGGACCAGCTTCGCTGCCTCCGCCGGTACCCCCTGGTCGGACTGGAAGGCCGCCGCCCGGACGCCTTGGGACTCCAGCTCCCTCACGAGCGCTTGAGCCTTCTCCGCCGAGGCGACGTAGCTGATGGCCACATCCGCCCCTTCTTGCGCGAGCGCCCGCGCCGTCGCCGCGCCAATCCCCCGGGAACCCCCCGTCACCAGCGCCACCTTGCCTGCGAGCTTCTTGGCCATGTTCGTCATTCCTTCCAGGTTGTGTACTTATCGGTACTGAATTGGACACACCCAGGCGCGCTCCGCGCGGTTCCGCCCGGGCCCGGGCGCGGGATATGTACCGATTGGTATAGATGTAGAGTCCTGGCCCGGAACCGTCAAGGGGATTAGTATCGAACGGTATGAAACCGAAGACGGCAGCCGCCCAGGTGGGGCGTCCCCGGGGTTTCGACGTGGATGAGGCGTTGGACCGTGCGCTGCGCCTGTTCTGGCGGCAGGGGTACGAGGGCACCTCGCTGTCGGACCTGACGGAGCATCTGGCCATCAACCGGCCCAGCCTGTACGCGGCGTTCGGCAACAAGGAGTCGCTGTTCCGCAAGGCGTTGGACCGCTACGTCGAGCGCCATCTGGTCCTCTATCGGGACGCGTTCGCGAGGCCCACGGCCCGCGCCGCCGTCGAGCACCTGCTGCTCGGGCTGGCGGACGCGCAGACGCTGCCCCGGGAGCCCAAGGGCTGCATCACCGTGCAGGGCGCGCTGGTGAGCGGCGCGGATGCCGCCCCCATCCAGGGGGAGCTGGCGGCGAGGCGCGCGGCGGGAGAGCAGGCCCTTCGCGAGCGAATCGAGCAGGGGCAGCGCGAGGGGGACGTTCCGGCGCACGTCGACTGCGCGGACCTGGCGCGCTACTTCACCACCGTCTCGCAGGGCATGGCCGTCCAGGCCGCCACGGGAGCCAGTCGCGAGGACCTGCGGCGCGTGGCCCGGACCTCCCTGCTCGCGTGGCCGCCCGCCTGAGGAAGTTCGCCGTCCCCTCCGGTGGTCGAGGAGGCTTCGCTCGGTCCTTCACGTCGGCCCCGGAACGCGGCATCTTTCTGGCCCCAACGGCGGCAGGGACGCATGAACACGGGCGAAGCGCTGTATCTCCATCCAGGAGTGAAGGTCCGGCCCTGCGAGTGGGGCTTCGGCGTCTTCACCGATGAGTTCATCAAGGCGGGCGAACTCATCGAGGAGTGTCGCTACCTCAAGATGCTGCAGAAGCACACACGGCATCCGCCGCTCGACGACTACGTCTTCCAGATTCGCTGGGGCGAGCGCGAACAGCAGCCCGCGGGGGACTGGGTCGCGCTCGTGCTGGGCTACGGCATGCTCTACAACCACGCGAAGGAGCCCACCGCCGCGTACTACCGCGCGGTGGACCGCGACATCTTCACCTTCTACGCCCTGAGGGACATCCACCCCGGCGAGCAGATCTTCATCAGTTACGGCGAGGAGTGGTGGGACACCCGGAACGAGGATGTCCCCCCTTGAGCCCTCGGGGTGCGTTCCGGGGGGCGTGAGCGGGCCCTGGGGGCCGCCGGGTTCGACGCAGGGCGCAAAGAGGGGGCACTCCTGGTACAGGACATTCCTGGGGGAACCCACGCGGGGGATGAAATTCGGCGCCTCCCTGGCGGGTGGGCAAGCGTATGATGGGTGGCGGATGGTGCTTCATGGACACGTGACGCAGGCGGCCGTGGCCGTTCGCCGGGGGACCTGGAAGGGGGAGCCGAGGGTGGGCTTCGACCTCCCAGAGGACGCCCTGCCGGCCGGGCCCGGTGAGCCGCGCGCGTGGCCCCGGGGGCGGGCCACCTCCAAGGGGCTTCCGGCGGTGGTACGGGCATGAGCGGCAGGACTGGAACGGCGATGGCCGAGAGGAACAACTCGATGAGCGACAAGGCCGAGGACCGGCGCGACTCCCCCCGGATTCCCATGCGCCTGAAGGTGCGCCGGGCGGGCAGCTCGGCGGACTTCGAGGCACGGGATGGGGACCTGTCCCTGGGCGGCTGCGCCTGGAATGGCCCCGGACTGGAGGCGGGCGCGCAGGTGGAGGTGCGCTTCACGCTGCCCATCCTTCCCGACGAAGTGGAGGCGAAGGGCGAAGTGCTCCACGTGACGGATGGCCCGCAGGGCCCCGCCGCGCACGTGCGCTTCGTGGACCTGCCGGTGGAGGCGGAGCTGGCCATCGCCCGCCACCTGGACGACATGCGGCTCGCGGGCGAACCTCGCTGAGGCCCACCCCGTCACCTAGGAAGGCGGCGACATGGCGGATGAGATTCCCTGGGAGCGGCTGTTCGAAGAGGCCACCCGGGTGCGCGAGCGGGCGCACGTGCCGTACTCCCGCTTCCCGGTAGGGGCCGCCGTCCTGTACGCGGACGGCTCCGTGATGTCCGGCTGCAACGTGGAGAACGCCACCTACGGGCTGACGGTCTGCGCCGAGCGCAATGCGTTCGCCGCGGGCGTGGCGCAGGGCCGCTCCCAGCCGGTGGCGGTGGCGGTCGTCGCGAACACGGCCACACCCGTCCCGCCGTGCGGCATGTGCCGGCAGGTGATGGCCGAGTTCGGCACGCCGCAAATGCAGGTGCGCAGCCGCACCCCTCGAGGGGACGAGATGCGCTACTCCCTGGGCGAGCTGCTGCCGCACGCCTTCACCAAGGACTTCCTCTAAGAGAGCCTGAGCACCCGTGGATCTGCTTCTGACCGGCGGCACCGTGGTGACGATGAACCGCGAGCGAGAGGTGCTCGTGGGCGCTGATGTGCTCGTCCAGGACGGGCGCATCGCGAAGGTGGGACGGGGCCTGAAGGCCCGTGGAACGCGGCGCGTGGTGGACGTGGCGGGGAAGGTGGTGTTGCCGGGCCTCATCCATGGCCACCTGCACGCCTGCCAGACGCTGTTCCGGGGCCGCGCGGATGGGATGGAGCTGCTCGACTGGCTTCGCGAGCGCATCTGGCCCTTCGAGGCGTCCCACGACGCGGCCTCCATGCGCGCGTCGGCGGACCTGACCTTCGCGGAGTTGATCCGCTCGGGCTCCACGGCCGCGCTCGACATGGGCAGCGTGCATCACTACGACGCGGTCTTCGAGTCCGCGCGGGACTCCGGCTTCCGGCTGGTGGGTGGCAAGGCGATGATGGACGCGGGCGCCAACGTGCCCGACGGCCTGCGCGAATCCACCGCGGAGTCGCTGGCCCACAGCCTGGCGCTGTTGGAGCGCTGGCACGGCACGCACGACGGGCGGCTGCGCTACGCCTTCGCGCCCCGCTTCGTGTTGTCCTGCACGCCGGAGCTGATGCGTGAGGTGGCGAAGCTGTCGCGCGAGCACAACGTGCGCATCCACACCCACGCCAGCGAGAACGCGAAGGAGACGGACGCGGTGCGCCAGTACTCGGGCGGCCGGGACAACGTCGACTTCTTCCACACGCTGGGGCTGACGGGGCGGCACGTGACGCTGGCCCACTGCGTGTGGCTGTCCGCGGAGGAGCAGGAAATCATCCGCGAGACGCACACCGTGGTGTGCCACTGCCCCGGCTCCAACCTCAAGCTCGCCTCGGGCATCGCCAAGGTGCCGGAGCTGCTGGAGGCCGGCGTGACGGTGGCGCTGGGCTCGGATGGCGCGCCCTGCAACAACACGCTCGACATCTTCCACGAGATGCGGCTCGCGGCGGTGCTGCACAACCCTCGCGTGGGGCCTCGCGCGATGACGCCCCTGCGCGTCCTGGAGATGGCCACGCTGAACGGCGCCCGGGCGCTGGGGCTGGAGGACGAGGTGGGCTCGCTCGAGCAGGGCAAGCGCGCCGACATCACCGTGGTGGATGTGAGCGGCCTGCACTGCGGTCCCTCGGCCGAGGACATCCTGGCCCCGCTGGTGCACTCCGCGCGCGGCAGTGACGTGACGCACGTCTTCATCGACGGCAAGCCAGTGTTGAAGGACGGTGTGCTGACCACGCTGGACGCGTCGTCGGTGATGGCCAGCGCGAAGTCCAACGTCGAGCGCATCCTCCGCCGTCGGCAGCGCGCCCGGGGTTCAGGCGGTCGGTAGCCGCAGCACGAAGGACGTGGGCCAGTCCGGGGTGTCCTCCACGGAGAGCGTTCCTCCGTGGGCCTCCGCGGCCAGTCGGGAGAAGTACAGTCCCAGGCCGTAGCCCCGGCGGGTGTCTCGCTCCTGGTCGCCCTGCACGTACTTGTCGAAGAGGCGCGCGCGCAGCTCGCCTGGAATCGGCGGGCCGTCGTTGCGCACCGCAAGCCACGCGCCCTGGGCGTCGGTGCCGCCCTCCAGCCGCACGCGGCCACCCGTGGGCGCGTAGCGCAGGGCATTGGTGGCCAGGTTCTCCACCACGCGGACGAGCAGCTCCGGGTCTCCGTTCAGTGCCAGCGTTCGGGGCGCGACGACGTCCAGGGTGAGCTTGCGGGCGCGGGCCACGTTCTCCAGCGAGCGGCGCACGTCCTCGAGCAGGCGGCCCATGTCGAGCGGCACCTTGCGGGGCTCCAGCCGGCCCTGCTCCAGCCGGGGCACGTCCATCATGTCGGTGATCATCCGGTCCAGGCGCGCGGTGACGGCCAGGCCCGTGCGCGCGGACTCGTGGAGGTGGCCCTGGGGGAGCTCCTGCTCCATCCAGGCCAGCGTCATGGTCAGCGCGGACAGGGGCGAGCGCAGGTCATGGACGAGGAACTGCGTCAGCAGCTCCTTGTCGTGCTGGAGCGCCCGGAGTTCGTCGTTCTTCGCGTGCTCCTCGTCGAGCATCCTGGCGATGATGCGCCGGGCCTCCTCGACCTCCTGGAACCGGCGGGCCTCCAGGGCGCTGTCCACTTCCGCGCGGGTGAGGGCCACCGCGAGCACGCGCACCCTCCCGGTGCCGTAGTGCTTCACCGCCGCGACCATCATCAGGGTGACGACGGCGATGACCACCGCGCCCCAGCCGACGCCCGCCTCGCGCATCAGCGCCGCCTGGGCCACCGACGACAGCGCGGCCGTGCCGTAGACGACGGTGGGGCGCAGGGCGAGCCCGCTGAGCGTCACCACGAGGGCGAAGAGGCCCAGGCTGAAGCCCGCCACCCCGGCCGGAAAGGGCGAGATGGGGAGGGCCAGGTGCTGCAGGCCGTAGACGAGGGCGACGTCCACGGGGGACTGGACGATGCCCAGCCAGCTGGCCTCGGGGCGGTTGCGCACGACGAAGAGCACCGTCGCCACGCCCACATAGGGCACCAGCAGGAGCGGGTAGGGGCTCCAGTCCTCGCCGCCGGTCAGCCACAGCGTGGTGGTGAGAATCAGGAAGAGCGTCGCGCCGACGAGCCGCACCGCCGCGCCCGTGCCCAGCACGCTTCGTCGCTGGGCGTCCACGGCGCGCGCCAGCGAGTCATCGAAGGAGGAGTGGGTCCAACCCAACGCACTGTCCACTGGGTCAGGGTTTTCCCCGCTTCCCGGCGCCGGGGCAAGTCCCCCACTTGGGGGAGGCCGCCAGGGGACGGCTCGCGGGCCCTCACTGGCGGCGTGCGAGCAGGGAGGCGCGATGGGACTTGTGGGTGGTGGGCAATCGCCTTAGGTGAGTTCGCGTAGCACTGATCAGAGGGGTGGATGCGGCTGCTTGCTCCCCCCTGAGTTCGTGTAAGGTGTCTGGAAGTAGGTCTGGACGGAGGTAGACCGGCGATATGTGGGACAGACTCAAGAGGGCGTTGCGCAGCTTCGCGGGCTTCTTCGTCTCCTCCATCGAGGATCCGGAGCTCATCCTCGAGCAGAACATCCGTGACCTGAACGACCAGGTCCCGAAGATGAATGAGTCCATCGCCATGGTCCGGGCGAATGTGACGCTGCTGGAGAAGGAGAACACCAAGTACAAGGACGACGTGCGCGGGCTGACGGCCAAGGTGAAGGCCGCCATCCAGGCCGGTCGCGACGACCTGGCGGCGCAGTACGCGACGAAGCTCCAGGTGGAGAAGGAAGCGCTGGCGCGCAACGAGGCGCAGCTGGAGACGGCGCGGCTGGCGTACGAGAAGGCGCTGAACGTCAAGAAGGCGTTCATGCGGGAGAAGGACAAGAAGACGGCGGAGGCCATGACGGCCATTCGCGACGCGCGACGCGCCAAGTGGCAGGCCAAGGTGGCCGACACGATGGAGTCCTTCACCGTCGCCGGCATCGACTCGACGCACGACGAGATGCTGCGCAAGGTGGAGGAGCGGACCGCCGTGAACGAGGCGCGCATGCAGATGGCGCTCGAGTCGGTGGACCACCAGTCCGCGCAGATTGAGGAAGAGGCCGAGAAGATCCAGGCCAACGAGCTGGTGAAGCAGTTCAAGATGGAGATGGGGCTGATGGAGAGCCCCGCCCCGGTGTCTGACGTGAGTGGACAGACGGGGAAGACCATCGGCAAGAAGGTCGGGGTCGAGTAGGCCCCGGCGGTCGGCATCATGATGAAGGGAAGAGACCTGGGAACTGACGGATGAAGCTCCACCGTGGGCCAGGTCTCTTTCTCTTCCTGTTCCTGTGCGCGTTGGGCGCGGGCTGGGTGCTCGCATCCCGCATGGGATATCTGGACACCCTCCAGGCGCGCTTCTTTCCCTCCGTGCGCGAGGCGATCCGCCTGTCTCCCGGAGACTTTCCCGCAGGCGTGTCGGCGCCGGTGGCGGACGTGGCGTCCGTGCCGCTGCGGCCGGTGCTCATCGGTTTCACGCCGCGCGGCTCGGCGGCGGGGCTGCTCGTGGCGGCCGGTGGGGCGACGACGCTGGACAACCCCGCGCCCCCGCCGAACGCGGCGCAGGGCTTCCTGAAGACGGCCTATGCGCTGGACGCGCGGGCGGTGCTCTTCGGCCGCGAGGAGGAGCTGCGGCAGGCCCTGGCCATTGGCGCGGAGAACGGCGGCGTGGACATGGCCATGCTGTCGGTGGACCGGCTGGCGTCGTGGGCCCCGGGCCTGCGGGACGCGGCGCCGAGGACGATATTGCTGGCGGGACGAAGCCGGGGGCAGGAGGCGCTCGCGGCGGTGGGCGTGACGGACCTGGCGAGCCTGCGAGGCAAACGCGTGGGCGTCTATCCGTTCAGCTCCACGCACTACTTCGCGCTGTGGGTGCTGGCGCGAGCGGGGCTGCGGACGACGGACGTGCGCTGGGTGGACCTGCCCTCCACGCTGGATGCCGGGCGAGCGCTGCGCGAGGGCCGCGCGGACGCGGTGGTGGGGCTGTGGGGCGACGTGGAGCTGGCGGCGAAGGACCGGGGCGGCGCGGTGCTCGCGACGACGGCGGATGCGCCGCACCTGGTGGCGACGGTGCTGGTGGCGCGGGGGGACTTCGCGGCGCGCTATCCGGACGCGGTGAGGCGGGTGCTGCGCGGGATGCTGGACGCGGGGCAGAGCGTGCTGAAGGACCCGACGGCGGGGGCTCGGATGCTGGGCGAGGTGGCGCCGTACCTGGGTGACCCGATAGAGGCCATCCGCAGCGCGCCGCCCGCGACACTGGCGGACAATCGAGCGTTCTTCGGCCTTTCCGGCGAGGCGCCGGTCACCTATGACGAGCTGTACCAGAGCGCCGCCGCGCTCTTCCAGAAGCTCAAGCAGGGACCTCAGGTGCCACTCGCGGAGGATACGAGGGACCTGGGAGCGTTGAAGTACGTGTCGGAGGCGCGCGGTCCCTGAGGCAAGTCGACCGGGCGCCGGGAAGGGGAGGTCGGACGTGGCGAAGAAGTCGCCGAACTACATCAAGGCCGCATTCATGCTGCCGGCCAACCTGGTGGGGTTGGGCACGGCGGCCGCTTCGGCGGCGCTGACGGGCGAGCCGTTGCCCGCCTTGCTGGCGCTCGGGCTGGAGGGGCTGTACCTGGGCCTCTTCTCGTCCATGCCGCGCTTTCAGCGGGCCATCCGCTCGCGGGAGCCCACGGACCCGGAGGCCGCGCGCAAGGCGGTGGACTCGCTGCTGGCGGACCTGGCGCCGTCGCAGCGCGAGCACTACCAGCAGCTCGTTGGCCTCAAGGAAAAGATTCTCGCCAACTACCGCAAGCTGCCGGGCGGCAAGGTGCTGGAGTCCGACAGCGAGCCGCGCCTGGACGCACTGCTGACGTCGTTCCTGCGGCTCATCTCCACGCTGAACCAGTACCGCTCGTACCTCAACAGCTCCGACCGGGGACACCTGGAGAAGGACGTGCGGGAGCTGGAAGAGGACGTGGCGCGCGAGACGAATCCCCGGCTGAAGGACGTGAAGCAGAACCGGGTGGATATTCTTCGCAAGCGGCTGGCGCGCTTCGAACAGGCGAGCGAGAGCCGGGAAGTGGTCAGCCACCAGCTCGCGGGCATCGAAGACATGATGCGGCTGACGCACGAGCAGTCGATCGCCATCCGGGACCCGGAGGTCGTCAACCGGCAGCTCACCATGCTGAGCGCGGAGGCCGAGGCCACCGACGAGTCCGTGCGGCAGATGGAGCAGTTCCTGGAGTTCACCGAGGAGACTCGCGGCCCGCTGCCGCATGGCTCGCGGGTGCGCTGACGCGTCGTCGAGGAGCTTCGCCTGGGTTGCGCATCATGGGGGCTGCTCGTCCCTTCCTCTGTCTCGCGGAGGAAGGGGCTTCTTCCAGAACGCAATGACTCCGCGGGGGCCCTCCGTCATGAGGATGCCGACGGTCACTGCCCCCATGAGAAGTCCCTGGCAGGCGTAGATGCCCAGCCCTCCGCCGACGAAGAGGCCCACGAGGCTGACGGCGGGATGGATACGCCACCCGAAGACGGCTCCGACGACGGCGCCCGCGAGGGCACTCAGAATCACCAGCATCTCGATGAGCGTCATGGGGACTCCTCGGCGAATGGGCATCGCTCGTGTTTCAAGCGCCGTGCCCTCGCGCCCCGTGACGGGTCACGTTGGAGTGGCCCTCGGGACTCCGTCAGATTGGCAATCTGGCGGCATGGCTTGCTGTCGCATTGACGTCGCGGGTTGCTGGTGGGGCCTCCCCTCCGAAGCCTCTGTGGCGGGCATCGAGTCTCGTGGAAGTTGCCTGCCCATCATCCGGGTCCCTTGGCCGGGAGGCGGACGTACGCCGCGCACAGGAATACATTGACTCTCCGCCCCAGCCGTCCTGTCCTGCCGTCATGTTCCGCCGAGCCTGGCTTCCGACCCTCCTCCTCGTGCTCGCCATCGCGGGCTGCTCACGCTGTGGCAAGGACGAGGGGCCCGTCGCCCCGACGGCCTCCGGCCCCGCGCGCTACCTGCCTCGCGATGCGCAAGCCTCCGTCGTCATCCACGACCTGGGAGCGCTCGGAGAGAAGCTGGCGCGCTTCCAGAACCTGAAGGTCGCCTCCTTCGCCGCCCAGCTCCAGAGCTTCTCCTCGGCGGAGGGCTATGTGAATGCGGTGATGCGGCAGGTGGGCGTCGACCTGCGCAGCCGTCAGGCCCTGGAGGCCGCGGGCCTCGCTCCCGAGCTGGGCGCTGGCGCGGCCTTCCTCGGTGACGGTCGCGCCATCTCCGTCGTGGGTGTCAGGGACGCGGAGAAGCTCGAGGCGACGTTCGCCGGCTTCGCGCGCACCCGACTTGGAGCCTCCGAGAAGAAGGAGGAGAGCGGCGTGGGCGGCAAGCTCGTCACCTTCAACCGCCCGGGCCACCCCGCCGCGGCGCTGGGCCTGCTCTTCATCAGCGGCGGGAAGTTCGCGCTCCTGGGCGCGGGGCCCTCCGTCGCGTCGCTGCGCCCCCTGGCCAGCCAGGCCGAGGAAAAGTCGCTCGCGAAGGAGCCCGTGCTGGCCGCTTCGCTCCAGCGCCTGCCGTCGAAGCGAGACTTCCACGTGTTCATCCCCGGCGGCGCGGGCCTGCTGCTCCCCGCGGGCACCGTGCAGGGGCTCACGCTCACCGGGCTCGTCGACGACCGTGCCGTCACCGTCCACGCGGACGCGCCGTGGCCGGACACCAAGGAGTCGCTGGCCGCGCTGGACCCGGTGAAGGACGCGGCGGACCTGCGCGGCTTCCTGCCTCCGGACAGCTTCTTCGTGGCGCGCTTCCGGGGCGACCCGTCCCAACTCGACGGTGTGTGGCCCTACCTCGTGGGCGACTACCTGACGCGCGCGGTGCAGAAGAGCGGGCTCGATGTGAAGGCGGAGGTGCTCGACAACTTCAAGCCGGGCACGGTGCTGGGGCTGTCGCTGTCGCCCAAGGTGCAGCTGGGCTCCGGCATGCCCGCGCTCGATTTGCGCCGCACCAACCCCTTCCGCTTCGTCAACCTGGTGGCCCTGTCGGAGCTGGAGGACGCCACGCGGACGCAGGCCCTCCTGGAGAAGCTGCCGCAGATCTCCAGCGACTTCGGCGCCAAGGTGGAGGCCTCCGACCTGAAGGGCCAGCGCGTGTACCTCACCTCGTATCGCGCGGGGGAGGGCGCCCACTTCGCGCTCGGGCCCAACGGCAAGTTGCTGGTCGCCTCGCCCCAGTCGCAGTTGGAGGCCTCGCTCACCGCCCTCGCGGCGAAGGCCGGCGAGGGGCCGCTGACCTCGGACCTGAAGGACGTGGGCCAGGACGCCGCGTTCAGCGCGGTGCTGGATTTGCGCCGGCTGGCGGACTCGGTGAAGAACCTCCCGTCTGAGGCGTGGGGCATTGGCGGCTTCGCCATCAAGGCCACCACCGTGCGCTGGCTGGAGGCCACCGATGACCTTCGCGCCGTGACGCTGTCCGTGTCTCGCAAGGAGCGCGCGCTCCAGGCGGAGATGTCCCTGCGCCTCACCCCCACCTCGCCGTCTTCCACCACGACCCAGCCGGCCACTCCGTGATTCACGCTCGAGACGTCACCAAGGAATATCTGGATGGAGATGGCACCCGGGTGCGGGTGCTCGACGGAATGACCCTGGACGTCGAAGCCGGGGACTTCGTCGCGGTGGTGGGCCCGTCCGGCAGCGGCAAGTCCACGCTGCTGCACCTGTTGGGCGGCCTGGATGTCGACTACCGGGGCGAGGTGAAGGTGGGCGGAGTGACGCTCGGGGGCCTGAAGGACAAGGACCTGGCGCGCTTCCGCAACACGCACGTGGGCTTCGTCTTCCAGTCCTTCCACCTCATCCCCAACCTGTCGGCGCTGGAGAACGTGCTGCTGCCCTCGTACTTCGGGCCGCGCACTCCCGACGCCGTCAAGCGCGCGGAGGCCCTGCTGGAGCGCGTGGGCCTGGGCGCGAAGAAGGACCGCGCCCCGGTGCGCCTGTCCGGCGGAGAGCGTCAGCGTGTGGCCATCGCCCGCGCCCTCTACGGTGGACCTCGGCTGCTCTTGTGTGACGAGCCCACCGGCAATCTGGATGCGACCACGGGCGACGGGGTCATCCAGCTCTTCCGTGAGCTGCACCGCGAGGGACTCACCGTGCTCGCCGTCACACACGAGGAACGGATGAGCGCGGCCGCGCGGCGGGTGTTGCGACTCAAGGAGGGCAAGCTCGTGGAAGAGCCCGCACCGGAGCGCGCGGCCCTGGGAGGTGCTCCGTGAGACTGGACGCGCTGTCTCGACTGGTGCGGCTGAGCCTCGCGCGCGAGCGCCGGGGGGCCTTCTTCTCCGCGTTCGGCGTGGCCATGGGCGTGGGCACGCTCGTGTTCTTCATCGGCCTGGGCCTGGGCGTGGGCCGCGTCATCCGCGAGAAGATCTTCCCCACCGACGCGCGACTGCTGGACGTGGTGCCCCCGGCGGTGTCGCTGGGCTCGCTGCTGGGGGGCGGCAAGCTGGACGCGGAGGCGGTGGAGCGCCTGCGCT
This sequence comes from Myxococcus sp. CA056, assembly GCF_013336715.1. Taxonomy (NCBI): domain Bacteria; kingdom Pseudomonadati; phylum Myxococcota; class Myxococcia; order Myxococcales; family Myxococcaceae; genus Myxococcus; species Myxococcus sp. CA056. The sequence goes on along the minus strand of NZ_JABUMT010000003.1, from coordinate 777,794 downwards.
CGCTGCCCGGAGTGGAGGCGGCGCACCGGAAGATGAGCGTGCGCGTGCCCGCGGTGACCCGCTACGACGGGGCCTTCTTCGGCACCAAGCTGCGCATGGGCATGGAGGTGCTGGCGGTGGGCGTGGAGCCGGCGCTCGTGAAGGGCGACGTGCAGATGGGCGAGTTCAAGGACCCGGGTGAGGGTCAGCCGATTCCGGCGCTCGTCTCCACGCGGCTCCTGGAGCTGTACAACAAGACGTTCGCCCCGGCGCGCAAGCTGCCGCAGCTCTCCGCGAGCATGCTTGTCGGCTTCGGCTTCCCGGTGGAGTTCAACCGCTCCTACGTGGCGGCGAACTCCGCGTCCGGGCCCAGCCGCTCCGCGCAGACGCAGGTGGTGGGGGCGTCGGACCGGGCCATGTTCGCCGGCATCACCATTCCGCTGGAGACAGCGATGCGCATCAACCGCGAGGCGGGCGTGGACGCGGACACCTTCACGGGTGTCACGCTCGTCGCCACGGACCCGTCCAAGGTGCCCGCGCTGGTGGACGCGGTGAAGGCCATGGGCCTGGAGATCGACGACCAGGAGCGCCGCATGGCGGAGAACACGGGCGCGGCCGTCGCGCTCACGACCTCCGCGCTGGCGCTGCTGTCCATCCTCATCTGCATCCTGGCGGCGGTGAACATCGCCCACGCGCTGTCGGCCTCGGTGCGCGCGCGCGCCAAGGAGATTGGTGTGATGCAGGCGGTGGGGGCGTCGCGCTCGGACATCCGGGCCATCGTCCTGGCCGAGGCCGCCGTGGTGGGACTCGCGGGCGGGGCCATTGGCACCGCCGTGGCGCTGCTCACTTCCTTCGGCGTCAACCACTTCGCCGCGGGCTACCTGCCCAACTTCCCGTACAAGCCCGACAGCTTCTTCTCCTTCCCCTGGCCGGTGGTGCTGGGTGGAGTGGTGCTGGGACTCCTGGCCGCGCTGGCCGGGGCCTACTTTCCCAGCCGCCGCGCCGCCGCCACCGACCCCGCACGGACACTCGCCGGATGAAGCTTCCCTCCCGAAAGACGCTGCTGGGCAATGTGCTCAGCCTGGCCGCCATCGCCTGGATCTACGGAGGGGACCTCGCGGACGCGCTGCGAGCTCGCACCGCGGATGTCTCGGCCCTCGTCGAGCTGCCCTCGCCCGTGCGCCCCGCGGTGGTGCTGGCGCTGGCCGCCCTGGCGACCGCCGTCGTTGTCCTGGGCGGACTGGCGCGGGGCAAGGTCGAGGACTTCAAGGGCTACCGGCTCCTGCCCATCCTCCTGGTCGGTGCGCTCTTCGCGGACCTGGTCCTGTCGGAGAGCCGCATCCCCATCGACTCCACGGACATGGCGTCCATGAGCCTGCAGCGCTTCCACAAGCTCGCCCAGGCGCTGTCCACCCAGGACGCGGTGGCCGAGGACCCTCGCGTGCTCCAGCCCCTGCTGGAAGAGCTCGGCCGCCCTCCCTACCTGGTGCGTGGGGAGCCGCTCACGGCCTATGCCCTCCAGGTCCGAAAGGACTGCGAGGGCCCGGTGCGGGATGCCCCAGGGGTGCGGCCCGGAACGCTGCTGTACTGTGTCGCGCCGGAGCGCAAGGGGGCCTGGGTGACGATGGTGGGCCTGGCCGAGGAGAATCGCTTCGGCGCGCCGGAGCTGCTGTCCGCGGGCGGCAAGCTGCGCTTCCTGCTCGTCCAGCCCGCGATTTCCGACGAGGAACAGGCCGAACCGGGGGACGCGTTCCGGGAGGTTCCGGGGCCCGCGGCCGAGGACGGCACGGACGGCGGCACCTCCAGTCTTCAACCTTGAGAAAAATGGCGCTGCTACGCGCCTGTTGCCTGCTCGCCTGGAGAGCGCGTGAGGGTCGCCGCGAGGTTGACCCTACAGAGGGGCGATCGCTAGGCTCCCGTCGAACGGACCCTCCCCCACGTGACGACCTCTCAACCGAAGCGTCAGCCCATCCCATTCGGGAAGTACCTCCTACTGGACCGCGTCAACATCGGCGGCATGGCGGAGGTGTGGCGCGGCAAGCAGTTCGGCGCGAGCGGCTTCGAGCGGCTCGTGGCGATCAAACGCATCCTGCCGAACATCGCGGAGGACGAAGAGTTCATCTCGATGTTCATCGATGAGGCGAAGATCAGCGTTCAGCTGAGCCACGCCAACATCGCGCAGATCTACGAGCTGGGGCAGATCGCCAGCAGCTACTTCATCTCGATGGAGTACATCCCCGGCAAGGACATGCGGGCCATCTTCGACCGGTGCCGGAAGAAGGGTGAGCCCGCGCCCGTGCCGCTGGTGGCCTTCTGCCTGTCGAAGATGTGCGAGGGCCTGGATTACGCCCACCGCAAGAAGGACGGGATGGGGCGGGACATGAACATCGTCCACCGCGACATCTCGCCGCAGAACGTCCTCATCTCCTTCGAGGGCGAGGTCAAGGTCATCGACTTCGGCATCGCCAAGGCGGCGGGCAAGGCGACCAAGACGCAGGCGGGCATCCTCAAGGGCAAGTTCGGCTACATGAGCCCGGAGCAGATCCGCGGCCTGCCGTTGGACCGGCGCTCGGACGTGTTCGCCATCGGCGTGTGTCTCTACGAGATGCTCACCGGCGAGCGGCTCTTCGTGGGCGACAGTGACTTCAGCGTGCTGGAGAAGGTGCGCAAGGCGGAGGTGCCGCCGCCGTCCACGTACAACCGGCGCATCCCGGAGGTGCTGGAGAAGATCGTCATGCGCGCGCTCGCCAAGGACGTGGACGAGCGCTACCAGTACGCCAGCGAGCTGGGCGACGACCTGCAGCGCTTCCTCATCACCAGCGAGACCATCTTCGGCCGCAAGGACCTCATGCAGTACATGAAGTCCACCTTCGCGGAGGAAGTGGAGCGCGAGAAGCAGCGCCTGTCCGACTACGCCGACATCCGTCCTCCCGATGGCATGCTCGCCGCGCTCGAAGCGGCGACGGGCTTCAGCACGGGAGGCTCGGGCGGGATGATGGCCATGCCCGCGGCGGCTCCGCAGCCTCCGCCTCCGCAGGCGGTTCCCGTGGTGCAGCCGATGGCCGCGCCGCCCCGGGCCACCGCGACGATGGGGTCCGTGTCGCCCACCGGCGTGCGGCGCTCGCCCACGCTGGCCGCGCTGCCCCGGTTGACGGCGGCCACCGCCGCGCCCGCGCCGAAGGAGGACGAGATCCAGGCCACGCAGTTGGTGTCCAGCGACCACGTCTTCGACGACAGGCCGGAGCCGACCACGCAGCCTGGAGCGACGGTGGGCCGCACCGTCACTCCGCTGGAGACGCGCGCCCAGTCCCAGGGCGACGAGGACGAGGAGCCCACCACGGGCAAGACGTCGATCGTCCCACCCCAGGCCCCCCCGAGGATGTCCCAGCCGATGCCCGTGCTGACGCCCGCGGGCGCGCCGCCACGTCCCTCGGTGACGGTGCCCACGCTGATGCCCTCGGAAGTCGCCGCGTCGGCCCCTGGGCCGCGTAGCAGCCGTGGCGGAAATGATGGGCTGCCCCGCATCGTCCGGGACGGGCCCGCGCCGGACACCTCGCAGGGGATTTCGCGCTCGGCGCTCCCGCCGGAGGTCTCGCAGGGGCTCTCCCGCGCGGCGCTGGCGGAGGGGCTGCAGAACAACTCGCGTCCGCCTCCCATGCTCGGCGCGGGGACTCCGCCGAGGCCGCCTCCGCCGCGTCACGTCGAGCAGGACGAGGACGACGACCAGGAGGACCGGCCGACCGCCGCCGTGCCCGCGCTGGGCCGACGGAGCCTGGACAAGCGGGTGCTCTATGGCGTGGGCGGAGCCGTGGCGCTGCTGGTGCTCCTCCTCGTGGGGTGGGTGGCGACGCGTCCAGGGGTTGGCTACGTCATGCTGGATCTCCAGCGCGTGCCGCCCGAGGTGCGAGGTCGGATGCAGGTGACGCTGGACACCCAGCCCATCCCCGTGGAGAGCGGTGGCACCACGCTCTTGCGCGAGGTGACGGCGGGGCAGGTCATGGTGACGGTGAGCGCGGAGGGCTACAAGACCTTCACGCGGACCCTCCAGGTCAACAGCGGCAAGGGCGTGGAGCCGGTGGAAGTCGCACTGGAGAGCCTGGTGCGCACCGCGTCGCTGGTGCTCGTCACTCAGCCCTCGGATGCCCAGGTGAAGGTGGACGGCAAGGTCATCCGGGCGCAGGGCGCTTCGGACGCGTTCATCAAGGGCGTCCCCATCTCCGGCCAGGAGTGGGTGGTGGAAATCAGCGCGCCGCAGCACAAGCCCGCCTCCAAGCGCGTGCCGTTGACGGGTGACGGTCCGTTCGAGGTGTCGCTGAAGCTGGAGCCGGTGGTGTCCAAGGTGTCAGTGAAGATCGACTCCAAGCCGGCGGGCGCGGTCATCTTCGCGGGTGGCCAGGAGCTGGGGGAGACGCCGGCCACGGTGCTGGTGTCCCCGAACGTGCGTCAGCTCACCCTGAAGCTGAAGTGCCACAACGACGCGGAGGTGGACGTTCCCGCGCCGGAGGCCGGAGAATCCATCGCCACGGCGACGGTTTCCCTCAAGCGTCAGCCCCGCTGCCGTTAGATTTCATGAAATCGAGCCCCGCTTCCCTCGTGGGAAGCGGGTGCGTCAGCTCCTCGAACCGGGGAGCGACAGGAGGCGTGTGTCCGTGAGCAAGGTGCGCAAGGTTCACAAGGAAGATCCGCTGGCGGACCTCCCCCGTTGGGCGCAGCAACTGGCCCGCAAGTACTACACGAAGACGGTCAGCACCTTCCTGCTCTACGGGGCGGTGAGGGACCTCCAGCCGCTCCAGTTGGAGGACGGCGGGCGGGGCTTCGGCACGCTGAAGACCTTCCTCTCCGAGGAGCTGTTCGGCGGGCGGGACCACGTCCTCTTCTACGACCGCTCGTCGGGCATCCGCTCGGCCACGCCGGAGACGCAGAAGGACCTGGCGCGGACGATGTCCGGCTACGACGCGATGTACGGCACGGACTACGCGAAGGTGACGCCGAGAGACCCAGGCCGCGCGCTCCAGATTCTGGAGAACTTCCTGCGGATGCGGCTGAGCGAGGGACGCTCGCTGGCGCTCATCATCGACTTCGCGGAGACGCTGGTGCCGGGCGGGGAGATTTCCCACCTGTCGTCCGAGGACCGCTTCGTGCTGGCCACGTTGGACAAGTGGGCGCATGACCCGCAGTTCCTCGCGGGCGACGTGTCCGTGGTGCTGCTGGCGGAGAACCTGGCGGACATCTCTCCGCGCATCTCCCGCAACCCGTACGTGGCGCCGATTGAACTGCCGCTGCCCACCGAGGAGGAGCGGCTGGAGTACGTGCGCTACAAGCTGGAGGGCAAGCGGCTCCAGTCGCTGTCGGAGGTGCCGCTGGCGGGCCTGGCGAAGATGACGGCCGGTCTGTCGCGCATCAACCTGGACCGCGTGCTGACGGAGGCGCTGGAGCGGGAGATTCGCATCACCTCCGACCTTCTCAAGGAGAAGAAGAAGGAAATCATCCAGGCGGAGTGCCACGGCCTTCTGGAGTTCATCGAGCCGACGCACACGCTGGATGCGGTCGCCGGACATGCCAAGGCGAAGCAGATGCTGCGGCAGGCGGCCTCCGCGCTGAAGAAGGGGCGCATCGAGGTCATGCCCATGGGCTACCTGCTGTCGGGCCCGGTGGGCACCGGCAAGACGTTCATGGTGAGCTGCTTCGCCGGGGAGATTGGAATCCCGGTGGTGAAGTTCCTGAACTTCCGCAGCCAGTGGCAGGGTGTCACCGAGGCGAACCTCGAGAAGATCTTCAACCTCCTCAAGGCGCTGTGGCCGGTGGCGGTGATGATCGACGAGGCGGACACCTTCCTCGGCAACCGTGACTCGGGTGGAGATTCGGGGACGAGCAGCCGCGTGTTCGGCTCCATTGCCTCCTTCATGGGCAACACGCAGTACCGCGGCAAGATTGTCTGGTTCCTGATGACGGCGCGGCCGGACCTGCTGCCCATCGACCTCAAGCGTCAGGGGCGCGCGGAGGAGCACCTGGCGCTCTTCTATCCGCAGACGGACGCGGAGCGGGACGAGCTGTTCCAGGTCATGTCCAAGAAGACGGGCGTGTCGGTGGAGGGCATCGATTCCTTCTCCAAGATGATTCCGGAGGGGATTCGGGCCTTCAGCGGCGCGGACATCGAGGCCGTCATGGTGCGCTCGAAGTTCCGCGCGCTGGCGGAGGGCCGGGAGTCCGTGGCGAAGGAGGACCTGGCGGCGGTGCTGGCGGACTTCGTGCCCCCCAGCTACCCGCTGGAAATCGAGCTCCAGAACCTGGTCGCGGTGCAGGAATGCACCAGCCGGGAGCTGCTGCCGGAGGTCTACCGCTCGGTGGACCGTGATGCTATCACCCGTCGCGTGCGCGAGCTGAAGGCGCTGCTCGAAGCGGGGTAGCACCTCAGGAGACCGGCACCCGGGTTCCGCCCAGGTGTGGGTCGTCCACGTGCTCCACGATGGCCACGCGGTCTCCCGCGGAGAGCGCGTCGTGGAGCACGATGATGGCTTCGTTCGAGTGTCGGATGCAGCCATGGGACACGTCCGCGCCCAAGAGGGCGGGGGCGTTGGTTCCATGCAGCTCCTCGGCGGAGTGCCGGCCGTCGGCCCAGGACAGGTCGAGGATGCGTGTGCCGAAGACGTGCCGGTCGTTCCACAGGCGCGCGCCCGCTGCTTCGGCGGCGGCCTGGTCCAGTCGGGCCCGGATGACCTTGAGTCCCGCGCGCGTGGGCGTCGCGGACGTGCCCGAGGCATTCGGGAAGATGTCCAGCAGGCGGCCCTCCGCGTCGTAGAGGAACGTGCGGTGCTCGCGCAGCGCGACGACGACGCGCACGGGTTGGCCGTCATAGAGGGCGGGAGGCGTCCCGCGCGACTGGCCGCGCATGCCGGGCTCGGGGGCCAGGGCATCGAGCGCGCGCAGCGTGGGGGCGTCCAGGACGCCCGTGGGTTTAACCGAGGGGAAGTCGCGACGCGCGTGGACCTGGAAGTTGCGCAGGGCGCGCACCGTCTGCGGACCGAACTGTCCGTCCGCGCCGCCGTGGAGCGCGAAGCCCATCTTCAGCAGCGCTGTCTGTACCGCGCGCGGGCCGTCACCTCGCGAGCCCGAACCGAGGACCTGTTGTCCGGACGCAACGTCTACGAGCTGGGGCAGCCCGGTGAAGCGGGCGTTGCCGAGGGGCGGGGATACCGAGAGCCAGGATGAGCTTCCCCAACCGTTCGTGGTGGTGGGCTGCACGGGAGTGGGAAGGACCGCGTTGCCGCTGACGAGGGCGTCGCCGCGCAAGGGGATGGTGCGCTCCGGAGTCCTGAGTGAGGCCGAGTCTGTTGCGAGGATGCTCGGGCCTCGTGGAGCGGTTGCGATGTCGCGGGCGGTGGTGCTGGTGCGCTCTGGTGTCCCGAAAGGGGGCGCGACTGTTGCCGGATTGCTCGGACGTCGTGGTGAGGTCGCGATGTCGCGGGCGGTGGTGATGGCTCGCTCTATCGTCCCGAGTGAGGCCGAGTCTTTTGCCAGTGCTCCGCTCGGCCCCAGCGGGGTGTTAGCGAAGTCGTGGGCGGTGGTGATGGCTCGCTCTGTCGTCCCGAGTGAGGCCGAGTCTTTTGCCAGTGTGCTGCTCGAACCCAGCGGGATGTTTACGAAATCGTGGGCGAGCTTACCGGCCCCTTCACCACGTTGTGCCGTCCGGACTTCGTGGGACGGGCGTCGCGAGACCTGGACGGAGAACGCCGCGCGTGGGGCGGTCTCCACGGAGTTGTCTCGGGCTCGCGTCGGGGGATGCGTGTGAGCCCATCCGGCATCCACATCCCTCGAGAGAGGGACGTCGTCGGCGTCGAGCGAGAAGGGCAGGGTGGGTGAGTCGTTCCGCGAAATGGGCGAGGTCATCCCCAGCCCCTGTGCAATTCACTCGCCCGACAATGGGAAGCCCGATGCACCCCTCGCGTGGATGCCCAGGGCGCGCTGAACGAAGGGGCGACGTGAGCCCCGTCAACCTGCAACCGCGCGACCGAGGAGGGGAGATCCGAATCTGCCCTCGCGGGATGCCCACGGTGAACTCAGCGAATCGTCGAGGTCATCCCTCGCCACATGGCAACGACGCGTCCCACGGCGGGACGTCCGAAGACGTCCTCGCTCGGAGGCTTAGGGTGCGCTCAGCGAGAGAACCTTCCCCGTGGGGATGGAGCGGTGGTCCTTGATGTTGTTCCACCGCATGATGTCCTCGACGGTGATTCCGTAGCGCTGCGCCACGGACCAGAGCGTCTCGCCCTCGGCCAGCGCGTGCACCTTTCCGCCCGGCGTCCCCACGTTCGCGGCCACCTGCTTCGCCACCACCACCGTGCCCGCGCGCTCCTGCACCTGGGAGGTGCCCTCGGGCCACACGTACACCAACGAGCCGACCTGCAACGTCGGGTTGCGGCGGCGCAGGTTGTTCCACTTCTTCAGGTCATCCACCGACACGTTGAACTTCGTGGCGATGACCCACAGGCTGTCGCCGGACTGCACGCCGTACGTCACGCGCTTGCGCCCATTGAGCGTCTCCGTCTTCACCGGACCCGCTGCCACGGGGCCCTTCGGAGTCCCCGCGGGAACCTCGTCCTCGGGCCGGTGCACCACCACGCCGCTGCGGCGGGCCTGCGCCACCTTGCTCGCCAGCGCGCCGCCACTCGTGGGGCCCGCCTTGCTCGCCGGCACCGGAATCACCAGATCCGTGCCGAGCTTCAACGTCCGCGCGCTCTTGAGCCGGTTCATCTGGAGGATGGCCTCCGACGCCGTGCCGTAGCGCTCCGCGATTTGCGACAGCGTGTCGCCCCGCTTCACGGTGTGCACCCGGAACGTCAGTCGCTCGGCCGGCGAGAGCTTCTTGAAGCCCTCCACGAACCGGGGCGACGAGCCCGGGGGAAGCCGCAGCTTGTAGGGGTTCTTCGCGCTCGCCGGAGGCGTGCACCAGCGCTTCAGCTCTGGGTTCAGGTCCTGCACGTCCTGGATGTTCACCCCCGCCGCGCGCGCCACCACGTCCAGGTCCGTCGCGTCCGTCAGTTCCACCACGTCGAACTCGAGGGGCTGCTCGTAGTCGAACTCCTGCTCGGAGAAGCCGAACGCCGACGGGTTCTTCGCCACCAGCGCGGCGGCGATGAGCTTGGGCACGTAGTGCTTCGTCTCCTTCGCCAGGCCCTTCTCCTCCGACAGCACCCAGAAGTCGCGCGTGCCGTGGCGCTCCACCATGCGACGCACGCGGTAGGAGCCGGTGTTGTAGCCCGCCCACGCGAGGTACCAGTGGCCCAGCTCCCTGTAGAGGTCCTTGAGGTACGTCGCCGCGGCGCCGGTCGCCTTGATGGGGTCCCTGCGCTCGTCCACCCAGAAGTCCTGCTTGAGGCCGTACTGCTTGCCGGTGCTGGAGATGAACTGCCACGGACCGGACGCGTGCGCCCACGAGTACGCGTGCGCGGAGAAGCCGCTCTCAATCATCGCCAGGTACACGGTGTCCCGAGGCAGGCCGTGCTTCTCCAGAATGGGCTGCATCACCGGCAGGTAGCGCGCGGAGCGGGACATCCACTTGCGGAACCAGCGCCGTCCGGGCCCCTGGAAGAACTGGATGTACTGCGCCACCAGCGGCTGCATCTCCACCGGGATGTCGTAGCGGTCCTGAATCAGCCCCACGTCGAACGCGGCCAGGTTGGTGATGAGCGGCAGCTGCTCCGGCGTGTCGTCCTCGCGGAAGGTGGGCTCCTCCAGCGCGTCCAGCATGCGCATGCGCAGCGGGTTCGCGAGCCCCAGTCGACGCAGGGACTGCATCACCTCCGCGCTCGGCCGGGCCGCTGGGTCCAGCGTCACGCCTTCCAGCGCGCGCAGTTCCTCCATCTCCGCGGACTCGGACTCCACCACCTCGCGCGTCGCCTCGGGCTCCCCGTCCGCGTCCTCCGCGTCCTGACCGTTCGCGATGGCGCGCTTGTCGTCGAGCTCCGGCGCATCACTGTTGCCCGGTGTCGACGACTTCTCTTCAGCGGACACCGTGTTGCCGGTAGCGGCTTGCGCCGTGCTCGGGGGCACCGGCGTCGTGCGCGCGGCCTGCGTCTTCGCCGCGTTGCCCGAGTTCGCAGTGGCGGGGGCTGTCTTCTCTCCATTCGTGGGCGCCGAGTTCGCAGTGGCGGGGGGCGTCTTCTCGCCACCGGAGTTCGTGGGCGTCGCGGGCTTCACCCCGTTGCCAGCGACGGGGCTCGTTGCCTCGCCGGCACTCGCGGAGGCAGGGGCCTTCACCGTGTTGTTCGCGCTCGGGCTCGCGGCAGCACCAGCACTCGCGGCGGCCGGGGCCTTCACCGCGTTGTTCTCGCTCGGGCTCGCGGTAGCACCAGCACTCGCGGAGGCAGGAGCCTTCACGGAGTTGCCAGAGACAGTGCCGGCGCCCGTGGGCGCATCGACCTGGGCGGTGGAGCCAACAGCAGGCGAGGAAGCAGAGCCCTCGGTCTTCACCGCACCGGTGTTCGTGGGCTGGGCCTTCGTGACGCTGCCGCCCGTGGTGGGCGGCGTGTCCTTCACCGTCGAAGGGGTGGGGGCAACGGCGCGCGTCTCATCCGCGGCGAGCACGCGCATGCCGGGCGGAGGCGGGGGCATGGGCGGTGGCACTCCCTCCGAGAGAGGGAGCGAGGCCAGGTTCAGCACGAGCAGGCAGAGAGGCAGCATTTGGTCGCAGGAAGAGTGCGCCCAGAAGCAGGCGAAGGCCGAAGTATTCGCCCTTTTTCTTGACAGTCAAACAAGGAGTCGCGCGGTATGGCCGAACTCTGCACGCTCCGTGGGTGCGGCCTGCCAGGCGCTGACGCGTGATTACGGTTTGGCGGGCTTCCGGGTGTCCGCTGGCTTGCTCGACGGCTGAGCGTCCACCGGCTTGCCATGCCCCGGCCCCAGGATTCGCGGCAGATACGTCGCGAAGTCGAAGTGGGGCGAGTTCTCCGGGTTGTGGCAGGTGACGCACACGGCTTCACCAGGAGACGCGAGGATGTTGTCGGCGCTCGGCTCGTCCGAGTGCGCGGAGCCAGGCCCGTGGCAGCTCTCGCACCCCACGTCCTCGCGTCCGGCCACCTTGTCCAGCCGGCACACGCCACCGGGCTGCTCCCAGCCCGTGACATGGCACCCCACGCAGTTGAGGTGGTGCTGCTTGCCGACCTCTTCCAGCGTCTCCCAGGCGTGGTGGTGCTTGGACTTCTCCCACACCGGGAAGGACTCCTCGTGGCACGCGCGGCACGGCTCGTTGCCGACGAAGCCCGACTCACCCTTGGCGGGAACAGGGCAATCCTGGCCGTGCTCCTTCGCCCAGGCGAGGTTCAGCTTGCCCACCTCCGCGTCGTAGCGCGCCACCAGCGCCTGCGCGTCCGGCAGCGAGGGCAGTCCCGACTCCAGCGGCACGAAGCGCACCGTGAAGCCGTTGACGTCCGTGGCCGCCGCGGGAGGCGCCGTCACCAGGGCCTGCCTGCGCGCCACCAACTCGTCGCGCTTGGCCTGCTTGAGCGCCTTGAGCTTCGGGTCGATGCCCGGGAGGTTGATGTCCTTGTCCAGGAGCGCGGTGCGCTGCTCCAGGGCGGCCACCTCGCGCTCCAGGTCGGCCTGTCCCTTCTGGAGCGCGAAGCGTCCCGGGTTCGGCGCGTAGCTCAGGTCCACGCGCACCAGCGAGCGGCCCTTGCTCTGCGGCGCGACGACGGGCACCGACGCCTTCACCAGCCGGTTCTGCTCACCACTCATCTCCGTGGCGGAGCGCGTGGCCACCAGCACATCCACCGCGAGCCCCGGCGTCTCCGCGGCCTTCTGCGCCTCTTCCAACGGCGCATCCAGCAGCCCCAGCACGAAGTCCGCGCCCTCCGCGCGGGCCTTGGCACTGGCCGCCACGAGCTGCGCGGGCGTCTCCCCCGCGACGACGCCCACCTTGCGAGCGCCCGCCGGCAACAGCTTCACTGCGCCGTCCGCGACCTCCGGCAGACCCAGCCCCTGGCGGAAGTCCGCGCCGCGTGTGTCATCCAGCGGCCCCGTGGCGCGCACCGACAGCCCCATCAGCCGCATGGCATCCGCCAGCGCCTTCGCCTTCAGCTCCTCCTGGGGAACCTGTCCGGGCTTGAGGGTCGTCTCCCCGAAGAGGCTGTTGCCGCCGTCCACGTACAGCACGGGCAGGGTGGTGCCCTGGCGTGCCTCGCGCACCTGGAACGCCGCGCGGGCGATGCCGCCGCGCATGTTCTCGCTGCAGCCGCAGGGGCCCAGGTAGCCGCGTGTATCCGCGGAGACGAAGAGGATGGCGCCGGGCGCCGAACTGGACGCGGTGCCGACACCCGCCTCGGGTTCGGGCGGGTGGGGCGGCGGCTCCTTGCGCATGCACCCACCGAGCACCAGCACCAGGCCCCAGAGGGCGGCGAGGAGGGCGGGGCGCGGCATGCGGTTCACCAGAGGATGCTCTGCACCAGTTCGTCGATCTTCTCGCCCATGGCCTCCAGCCCGTTCATCTTCGACAGGAAGCCGTCGGCGCCGACCTGCTCGGCCAGCTTGGACAGCTCGTCGTCGGGCAGGCTGGAGAACAGGACGATGGGGATGTCCTGGGTGCCGTACTCGTTCTTCAGCGTGCGGCAGATGTCGGTGCCCTTGGCCTCGGGCATGTGGATGTCCGTGAGGATGAGGTCCGGCCGCCAGCTCTGGAGCGTCTTCTCGAACTCCATGAGCGTGGAGGTGGCGACGACCTCGTAGCCGCGCGCTTCCAGCACGGCCTTCTCCATGGCGAGCGTGATTTCGCTGTCGTCAATCAGGAGGATTCTTCGCTTCTCGGACACGTCGACCTTCCTTGGGCTCCGTTTCTATCCTACCCCCACCCGGCGCACCAACGCCTTTCCCACGGGGTAAGACGGGGTGGTGTCGTGGACGTCCCCCTCCCGGTCGTCCGGGCGGGGGGCGGGGCCTGACTTCTTCCGGCAAACCCACCGAAAAGGAGTATGCAGGGCGCCATGATGCACCCAGACCGCCGAGCCTGGACGGCCCTTCTCCTGGTGGGGAGTCTCCTCTGGACGCTGCCCGTAGCGGCGCTCAATTCGGGCCTGGGGTCCCCCTCGTCCCCCGTGGACCGGCAGTCCCCCCACTCCACCACCCAGGGGTTCCTGGCCGCGGCCCACCGGGGGGACTACGCCACGGCGGCGCACTACCTGGACCTGGACTTCATCCCCCGCGCCCAGCAGCCCGAGCGGGGCGCCCAGCTGGCCCGCCGGCTCAAGTTCGTCCTGGACCGCAAGCTCTCCATCGACCTGTCCCTCTTGAGCAAGGTCGCGGAGGGTGACCCGGCCGACCCCCGCTTCGACCTGCTGGGCATCATCCCGCTGGAGGGCGCCAATGTGTCCATCCGAGTCCAGCGGGTGGCCCAGGACGGCTCCCTGGTCTGGGTGTTCAGCGAGTCCACCGTGCGGATGGTGGACCCCCTCTTCGAAACCTACGGCCCCCGCGTGGCGGAGTGGCTGCCGCCCTTCTTCTTCTCCGGCACCGTGTTCGGCCTGGAGCCCTGGCAGTGGCTGGGCCTGCTGGTGACGCTCCTGGGCTCGGTGGGACTGGCCCTGCTCCTGGAGCGGCTGTCTCTCGCGTTCGGGCTGCGACTGGCGAAGTGGACGCACCTCACCCTGGATGACCAGCTGGTGGCGGCGGGGCGGGGGCCCCTGCGGTTGCCGTACTTCGCGATACTCCTGGCGGCGGGCACGTCCCTGCTGCTGCTGCCGCGCCCGGTGCAGACGCTGTTCAACCGGCTGAGCTATTCGCTCATCATCATCGCGGTGGCGTGGTTCATCCTGCGCTTCCTGCGGGTGTTCGCCAACTTCGTGCAGAACCGCGTGTCGGGCGACATGCGCGACGCGGGCCGGGCCCGCTCGCTGCGCACCCAGTTCGCGGTGCTGCGCGCCGTCTTCGAGGCGGCGACCTATGTGGTGGCCGCCGCGCTGCTCCTGATGCAGTTCGAGGTGGTGCGCAACGTGGGCGTGTCGCTGCTCGCGTCCGCCGGTATCGCCGGTATCGTCATCGGCCTCGCGGCGCAGAAGTCCATCGCCACGCTGCTCGCCGGCATCCAGCTCTCCATCACCCAGCCGGTGCGCATTGGCGACCAGGTGGTGGTGGAGACCGAGTTCGGCACCGTGGAGGAAATCACCCTCACGTATGTGGTGCTGCGCGTCTGGGACCAGCGCCGCATGGTCATCCCGATTACCTACTTCCTGGACAAGCCCTTCCAGAACTGGAGCAAGTCCAGCACGGAGATGCTCGGGGCCGTGACCCTCCAGGTGGACTACTCCACGGACGTGGACGCGGTGCGCGGGGAGCTGCGGCGCATCGTCGAGCAGGACGCGAAGCACCTGTGGGACGGGCGGCTCCAGTCCGTCGTCGTGTTGGAGGCCCAGGACCGCACGCTCACCGTCCGCGCGCTCGTCAGCGCGGCCAACCCGGACAAGCTCTTCGACCTGCGCGCCCTCGTCCGCGAGCGGCTGGTCGCCTTCCTGCGGGCCCATCCCGAGTGGCTGCCCTTCACTCGCACCGAGTCCCGGCAGGCCCCCACCGCGCTGCCGCCCCCGGAGGCTCGGGACCCCCAGCCGGATGCCCCCCAGGACCTCCCTCCCACGGGCCCTCGCACCTCCTGAGAGGGTGCGACAGAGACAGGGAGCCCTTGCCTGCCGGAAGGGTGTTTTGAATATTGGTGATGCCGCACCGTCGTTGCGTTGGAATTTTCGCACCTACCGCATGTGGGAGTCTTCGAGATGAAGCGTCATTCCAGGTTGTGCGGAGCCCTTCTGTCGCTGGCCGTCGCGGCGCCGTTGACCGCGGCCGCGCAGGACCGGGGCCGCACGGATGGGCCCGAGGAATCCGAGTATGGCAAGGGCGGCTATTCGGGCTCGAACAGCCAGGGCGTGTCGCTCCAGCTCGACTGGGGTGCGGCCATCAATGACAAGGAGCCCCCCGAGGACGCGCCGTCGGGCCCGCCGCTGTACGTGGGCGCCACGCTGTCGTTGTGGGGCGCGGACTGGTTCTCGCTCGACGCGAGCGCCGCCTATGTCTTCGACGGTGGGCGCTTCATCGGCATGGTGGGACCGAAGTTCCGCACCTGGGGCTGGCCGCTGGTGTTCACCGCGGGCCTGAGGGCTGGCGCCATCGTGATTCCCGAGGCGGAGGGGCTGCGCTTCGGCATCTCCCCCCAGGTGGGCGCCGAGATTCTGATGGGCCACCGGGACAACATCCTGCTGGGGCTCAACTACAACCCGGACATCCCCATTGGCGGTGGCGGCGTGACGCACCGGCTGGGCATGTCCATCGGTTACAGGTTCTAGGGGAGGTCGCTCGCCATGATTGCCCAAGTGCTCGCAGCCACGCTGGCGTTGGCCTCCAGTCAGGCCCCCGTCAGCCTCTCCTCCACGGGAGGAGGTCCGCAGGTCTCCCTGCCTTTCCCCACGGGCACCACGCAGACCTACAACATCATCCAGTGGGACCCGAACCAGCTGCCGCGCATCTACGAGCGCTCGGACCAGCTTCCCCTCACGGACGAGGAGCTGACCAAGCTGTCCCAGGCCGGCTTCGAGCCCGCGCAGTTGGTGAAGATGATTGAAGAGCGGCGCTGCGCATGTGACGCCAGCGCGGACGGCCTCATCAAGTTGAAGAAGGCCGGGGTGGACAAGAACGTGCTCGCGGCGGTGTCGCGCCATGGCATCGCGCCCAACCGGGAGCTGGAGCTGCTGGTGACGATGGACTTCACGGGTGAGAGCCGTGTCGCGCGCGAGGCGTTCCTCTATTTCTTCGTCGACGACGGGGACCTCACCCGCGTCTTCAGCGCCAACATCACGGACCTGCTCCAGCGCCGCAACCGCCACGAGACGACGGTGGACCGCAGCGACATCCTCGTCGCGCGCACGGTGCGCCGCGTTCAGCTCTCCGGGCGGGTGCCGCTGAAGACGTACGGCAAGCACAACGTGCTGGTGGTCGCCAGCGCCAGCCCCACGCTCACCCATCCCTCCCAGCTCACTCCGCAGGAACGGGCGAAGTCGCAGAGCTACACCTTCGACTATCCCCGCGCCTCGCTCATGAGCCTGTGCCGCCTGACGGCGGGGTACCGCCGTGACGCGGTGCTCAACTACAAATGGAACTTCGAGGGCAGCCGCTTCGAATGCGAATGGAACTAGGAGTCATACGCACCATGAAGACCCATCGCCTCATCCTGACCGCCTGCCTCGCCGCCTCGCTCGTCGCGTGCACTGGCCCGCGCGCGTACACGCGCGGGTCGTACGAAGACCCGAACGAAATCGAGATGCTGTCGGACCAGTTCAACGAGAACGACCTGCAGCTCATCGCCAAGAAGATGGCGGAGTCGCTGGCCAACTCGCCGCGCTTCTCCACGCCGCGTCCGGACGGCTCGCTGCCCATCGTCCTCGTGGGCAAGCTGAAGAACAGCACGTCCGAGCACATCGACATGCGCTCGCTGGGCGACAAGATTCAGACGGCGCTCGCGCAGACGGGCCGCTTCGCCATGGTGGACCAGGCCGCGCGCCAGGACATCGCGGAGGAGTACGAGTACCAGCAGTCGGGCTACGTGGACCCGAACGCTGCCAAGGGCCCGGGCGCGCAGGTGTCCGTGGACTTCATGATGACGGGAGACCTGGCCTCCATCATCCAGGAGGTCGGCCGCGACAAGCTCGTGTACTACAAGATGACGGCGAAGCTGAGCAACGTGCGCACCGGCCTCATCGAGTGGACGGACGAGAAGCAGATCCGCAAGAAGTTCGAGAAGCGCGGCGTCAGCTGGTAGCAGGCTGACGCAAGCCGCTGGCTCCACGCGAAGGCTCGACTGCTCATGACCTCTCTTCTCCGCCACCTGGCGCGCCCTCGAGGTGGGGGCGTGCTCGCGCTGGCGAGCGTGCTCCTGCTGACTGGCTGCGCGGGCGACTACGTGGCGCGCACGCGCGGCGTCCGCGTGTCCTATCAGTCGGAAGACTATCCGGGCGCGCTGGTGGGGCTCGACGCCGTCTCGAAAGAGGGCTCGGAGAAGGACGCGCTGCTCGTGCTCCTGGACAAGGGCATGGTGCTGCACGCCGCTGGCGAGTGGGCGGAGAGCAACAAGGTGATGGAGGAGGCGGAGCAGCTCAGCGCACGGCTCGACGGCGTCTCCGTCAGCGAGGAGGCGGGGGCGCTCGTGACGAACGAGCGTCAGCGCGCCTACCGCGGCGAGGACTTCGAGAAGCTGATGATCTCCGTCGTCCAGGCGCTCAACTACGCGGAGCTGGGAGACGACGAGGCGGCCATGGTGGAGGTGCGTCAGGTCAACGAGCGCCTCCAGAAGATGGTCACCGAGGAGAAGAAGCCGTACCAGCAGCTCGCCATCGCCCGCTACCTGGGCGGTGTCATCCGCGAGGACCAGCGCGACTGGGACTCGGCCTATATCGACTACGCGAAGGCGTACGAGTTGGAGCCCCGGCTGGGCGCGCTGGTGGAGCCCCTGCTGCGGCTGTCGAAGTACACCGGCCGCGATGACGTCTACACGGCGCTGAAGGAGAAGTACCCGGAGGTGGCCCATCCGCCCCTGGCCCGTGACGAGTCCCAGGTCGTGGTGGTGGTGGAAGCGGGGCTGTCGCCGGAGAAGCAGCCTACGTCCCGCGACTACGGCACCGGCGGCAACCTCATCGAGGTGCCCGTCTACCGGGACCGGGGCAGCGCGCCGTCGGTGCGCGTGCAGCTGGGCGACCAGGACGAGCGGGCGGTGACGGTGACGTCCCTGGCGGACGTCGCGCGGCTCCACCTGGACACCCGCATCGGCGGGATGCTGGCCAAGCAGCTCGCCAGCGTGGCGGTGAAGGCGGGCCTGGCGGCGGGCCTCGGCGCCGCGACCAAGAGCGAGGAGCTGGGCGTGCTGGCCTTCCTCCTGCTCAACGCTGGCAATGCGCCAGACCTGCGCTCCTGGCTTTCCTTGCCCGCTGAGTTCCAGGTGGCGCGCTTCCGGGTGCCGGCGGGGAGCCACACGGTCCGTGTAGAAGCGGGGGGACGGGTGTCGGAGCACACGGTGGACGTGAAGCCGGGCCGGGTAGGGTTGGTGGTGGTGCGGCGCTACTGAGTCGGCGGTTTTGTTGTGGCGGTTTTGTTGTAGGGTGCGCGCCCCATGTCGGTCCTGGCCACGGTGGCCCTCTACTCCCTCATCGTCGTCATCGGCGCGCTGCTTGGCGCGATGGTGGTGTTGTGGAATCAGCGGCCCACGCAGCTGGTCCGCTTCCTCGCCTTCGCCGCGGGCGTCATGCTGGGCGCGGCCTTCTTCCACATGTTGCCGGAGGCGTACGAGGGCGGGGGCTGGTGGGCCTTCGCGCTGGTGCCCGCGGGCTTCGTCTTCCTGCTCGTGCTGGAGCGCTACCTGGTGGCGCACGCGGGTGAGGACCTGCCCGGAGACCACATGTCCGGCAGCGGGCGCTCCCCCGCGCAGGCCGGGCAGGTGCTGGGGCTCACCGCGTTCCTCGGGCTGTCCACGCACACGCTGTTCGACGGCATCGCCCTGGGCTCGGCGGTGGAGGAGGGCGTGGGGTTGATGGCGCTCCTGGCCATCGTCGCGCACAAGGTCCCCTCCGCGCTGTCGCTCGCCTCCATCCTGAAGACGGAGGGGCGCTCGCGAAGCTCCATCCTCCTGCTCTCCGTGCTGTACGGGTTGATGGTGCCGGCGGGCGCGCTGCTGTACTTCGCCTTCGACGCGGTGCTGCGCTTCGAGAGCATGGCGCCCAAGGCGCTGGCCTTCTCCGCGGGCACGTTCCTCTACATCGCCGTGTCGGACCTGCTGCCGCACGTGCATCGACACGGCAAGGACCAGCCGGGCCGCAACGTGCTGGCGCTGTTCGTGGGACTGGCCCTGATGTTCGGGCTCGCGCGTCTGATGGGGCATCCGGCGCACTGAGCCTGGTCGCTCGTGCGCTAATGCCTCGCGCTCCGGAGTTTCGTCACAAACAGTCCTTCGGTGCTCTCTCCACCAAGGAGGGGCCGCACGCGCCTGGGCTGACGGCCAGGCGGACGGTGCCTCGACGGAGGGCCGGAAGCGATGAGCACACCCAGTGGCGTGGCGGAGGGCCCGGGCATGGTCTCCCCCGGCGCGGGGAATGCCCCCACGCACGCGGGCTCGGAGTTCGAGGACGCGGTGCTCCAGGGCCTCATCCATGGAGGCTCCGCGAGTCCGGTGCCTCTCCCGGGAGACAGGCTGGGAGGCCTGGACGGCCGTCGGTACGAGGTCCTCGGTCTGCTGGGCGGCGGCGGCATGGGGCAGGTGTTCCGCGCGGTGGACCACGAGCTGTGGCGCACGGTGGCGCTGAAGTTCCTCGCCGCGCACCGGGGCCTCGCGACGCCCTCGCTGCTGGCCGCATTGCGCGAGGAGGCGCAGGCGATTGCCCGGCTGGACCACGAGAACATCGTCCGCATCCATGACGTGTCCGCGTGGAACACCGGGACGCTGGCGCAAGGCGAGGAGGTGCCGCTGCGCGTGCCCTTCCTGGTGATGGAGTTCCTGGAGGGCGAATCGCTGCAGCGAATGCTGCGCCGGGAGCGGCCCGACTTGCGGCGCACGTTGGACCTGATGACGGACGTGGCCGCGGGGCTCGCGCATGCGCATGAGCGGCGCCTGGTGCATCGCGACCTCAAGCCCGCCAACGTCTTCGTGCTCGCGGATGGCAGGGCGAAGCTGCTCGACTTCGGCCTCGCGCGCTCACCGGCCGGACCCGCCCTGGCGCCCGAAGCCGCGCGCGCGGGGACTCCCGCGTACATGGCTCCGGAGCAGTGGCGGGGCGAGCCTCCGGACGCGAGGGCCGACGTGTGGGCCGCGGGGCTGTTGCTCTACGAGTTGCTCACCGGCGAGCACCCGCTGCCGCGCTCGAAGGCCGCCGAGCTGCGCCTGCACATCCCTTCCTCCCAACCCATGCCCTCGGTGAGTTGGAGATGTCCCGGGTTGCCGGAGGAACTCGTGCGTCTGGTGGCCTCGGCGCTGGCGAAGGACCCGGCGGAGCGGCCGGCGAATGGAGGCGAGTTGCTGGAGCGACTGCGCGGCTTGCGTCGGCTGCTGGCGCTGGACGTCAACTCGGCCTCGCGCTCGAGCATCTCCGGTCGTCGGTTGGTGACGCTGGTGTCGTGCCGGCTCGCGCAGGAACGCGGTGGCATGGAGCGCCTGGATCCGGAGGATTGCAGCGAGCTGGAGGGCGCCTTCCACCAGGGCTGCACGCGCATCATCCACGAGCACGAGGGCGCGATGACGCTCGCGGTGGGCGCGGAGGTGCTCGCGTGCTTCGGTTTCCCCGTGGCGCGCGAGGGGGATTCGGAGCGGGCGGTGCGCGCGGCGCTGCGGCTGCAAGAGGTGCTTCCCGGTGAGCTCGCGGGGCTGGGGCCTCCGGGTGTGGTGGTGAAGGTGGGGCTGCACACGGACCGCGTGGCGTTGGCGGATGCCTCGCCGCTGCTGCACGGCACGGCGCCTCCCATGCAGGGCGAGGCGCCCAAGGTGGCCTCATGGCTGGCCGCGCAGGCAGGGCCCGACGCGGTGCTGCTCACCGAGGGCACGCATGCGCTGGTGAGAGGCCGCATCCGCACGCGCTCACTGGGGGCCTGGGCCTTCGAGGGACTGTCGGGCACGTCATGGCTGGACGTGCATGAAGCGCTGGGAGAGCGGCCGGGCGCGAGCCGGTTCGACCGGGCCCTGGTGGTCGGCGCGTTGTCGCCGTTGGTGGGCCGCGAGCGGGAACTCCAGCGGCTCACGACGTGGCGGGCCGATGCGCTGAGTGGACGCGGCGTGGGCGTCCTGGTGCGAGGGGACGCGGGCATCGGCAAGTCGCGACTCGTCCAGGAGCTGCATGACCGGGAGGCACCGGGGACGAGCACCTGGGCGCGTTGTCAGTGTGGTGTGCGGGGAACGGGCAGCGCCTTCCATCCGCTCATCGACTGGTTCCATCGCTTCCTGGGCTTCGCCCGTGATGACGCTCCCGAGCGCAAGCTCGCGCGTCTGGTGGAGCGTCTGGGCGTGCTGGACGTGGAGCTCTCGTGTCCGCTCGCTTCGTTCTTGTCGCTGCCTGTTCCGGAAGGCTCGCCCTTCCTGCACCTGTCCGGTGAGCGGCAGCGGGCCGCGATGATGAAGGCCCTGGTGGAGGTGTTCCGTCACGAGGACGTGCGCAGGCCGGTGGTGCTGGTGGTGGAGGACCTGCACTGGGCGGACCCTTCCACCCTCCAGTTCCTCGGAGTGCTGCTGGAGCGGTTGGAGGGGACTCGCCTGTGTGTGTTGCTCACCGCGCGCCCGGGCGTCACGCAGGTGTGGAGCGAGCGCGCGGCGCTCCAGTTCCTGGACGTGGAGCCCCTGCCTCCCGAGGCCACCGCGGCGCTGGTGCGCGAGGTCGCGGGCCAGCGCGCCCTGACGCCGAAGACGGTGGCGCGACTGGTGTCACGGACTGACGGAGTCCCCCTCTTCGTCGAGGAGCTGACGCGGGTGGTGGTGGAGCAGGAGGCCGTGCGAGGGGACTCGGGTGAGACGCTCTCCGCGGTGCCCGCGGTGTTGCACGAGCTACTCCTCGCGCGCCTGGACCAGCTTCCTCCCCGGCAGCGCTCCCAGGTGCAGCTCGCGGCCACGCTGGGGCGAGAGTTCAACTACGAGACGCTGCGCGCGGTGTCCTTCCTCCGGGAAGACGAGCTGGAGCCGGAGCTGGAGCGACTGGAAGAGGCGGGACTGCTCTTCCGGCAGGGCCAGCCGCCATGCACCACGTACGCCTTCCGACACGCGCTCATCCAGGAAGCGGCCTACCAGTCGCTCCTGCGCAGCACGCGCCAGCGCTACCACGGTCGTGTCGTGCAGGTGCTCTCCGAGCAGTTCCCCGAGGTGGTGGAGGAGCAGCCGGAGCTGGTGGCCCACCACGCCACGCTCGCGGGGCTGACGCGCCAGGCCGCGGAGTTCTGGCGGAGCGCGGGCCAGCTCGCGGGCGCGAAGTCGGCCTTCCCGGAGGCCATCAGCCACTACTCGCGGGCGCTGGGACAACTGGAGCTGTTGCCGCCCTCTCGCGAGCGCGATGAGTTCGACATCGTGCTGCGCGTCGAGCTGGGACAGGCGCTGGTGGCCTCGAAGGGCTTCGGAACGCGCGAGGTGGAGGACGCCTTCACGCGGGCCGCCGCGCTGTGTGACCCGTCTCAGTGCATCCCCACGTCCCTCTTCTGGGGACTGTGGAACATCGCGCTGGTGCGAGGGGATGGTGAAGGCATGGACCGTCTCGCGGAGCTCTTCCGCTGTCAGGGAGACGAGCACGCGGACCTGGAGGCGCGCGTGGTGCTGCACGGCGCGCTCAACAGCCAGGCGTTCTGGCGCGCGGACTATACGTCGTGTCGAAGCCATGGCCTGGAGGTGAAGGCCCTGCTGGGCCGGGAGGGAGTGGCGGAGCAGCTCGCGCAGATTCGCGGTGGGCGGCTGGGCCATGCCTCCGAGCAGTGCCTGCATGCGCTGATGTACCTGGCGGTGAGCGAGCTGGTGCTGGGGCACACCGACACCGCGCTCGCGACGCAGGCGCAGGCCTTCGCCCTCGCCGAGTCCATGAGCCATCCCTATGCCATCGCCACGGTGTCCGTCTTCGGAGCGATGCTGGCGCTGGAGCGTGGAGACCCGGCGACAATGCTGGAGGTGTCAGGGCGGGCCGTGGGCCTCTGTGTCGAGTACGGCTTTCCGTTGCCCCTGGTGGGGAGCATTTGCCTGCACGGGCTCTCCCTGGCGGTCCTCGGAGACGCGGAGGGCGGCGTCGCGCGTGTCCACGAGGGAATCGCGTTGATGAACTCGCTGGGCGCGACGCTGCTCCAGGGCGCGTGCCTGACGACGCTGGCTCGCGCATACCTCGCGGGAGGGAAGGTCGACGAGGGGCTGGCCGCCTTGAGTCAGGCGCGGGTCCATGTGGAAGGGCGCGTGGCGCGCCATCCCCTGGCGACGTTGTTGCGAGTCCACGGGCAGCTTTTGTTGCTGCGAGGGGACATGGGCGAGGCGCGCGAGTGCTTCCGACGCTCGCTCGCGGTGGCTCGAGACACGGGCGCGCGACTGCATGAGCTGGGCGCGGCGGTGGAGTTGGCGAGGCTTGCGCGGCACACCGACGAAGCGGCGGAGGCGCGCGTGCTGCTGGAGTCGCTGAAGGAAGTCTTTTCAGGGAGCCAGGCGCTCGCGGATGCCTGGGCCGCGCGTGCGCTGCTGGCGGAGTGGGACTGACGGCTCACGCCGCCGATGACAGCTCGGAGGGCGGCGGGTCGCCATGCGCGAGACACCTGGTGACACACCGCAAAAGCTCGGACAGCTCACCGGACTTGCGCAGGAAGACTTCATCCGCGGCGCCAGGTCCACACTCCATGCTGCTGTGGACGATGCGCGGAATGCGGCACAGCCGTTCATCGGTGCGCAGCCTCCCGCAAAGCTCCAGGCCGCTCATTCCCGGCATCATCACGTCGGTGAGGATGAGGTCTGGCTTCAGCGACTGCGCGAGCGACAGGGCCACCTCACCATTCGGCGCGGAGGCGACCTCACAGCCCAGTTCTCCGAGAGCCTCGGTGTAGATTTCGAGGAGGGTCGAATCATCGTCGACGAGGAGGATGAGAGGCATGCGGGTGTCTCGGGGTGAGGCGGCCATGCCGCTGTTCCACTGGGATGGGGACGCGACGACATGGATGTGAATTCATCGGGACTCCGCGTTCGTCACGATGACGGTGCAAGCCATTCCATCCGCTCGGAGGTGTGAAGAATGTCGCCGAAGGAACGAGAGGCGCTGGAGCAGAGGATTCGCGAGCGCTGCACCCTGGAGGACACGGCGGGCGCCGTGGAAGCCGCGGTGGAGGGATATGGCCCGGAGATACGAAGACTCCTGGGGACGTTGTTGCGAGAGCCGGAGCAGGCGCGAGAGGCCTTCAGCATCTTCTGCGAGAGCCTGGTGAGGGACCTGCCAGGCTTTCGTTGGGAGAGTACTTTCAGGACGTGGGCCTATCGCGTGGCGCGGAATGTCGCGTACCGGATGGCCACCGCCTTCTCGCCGGGGCGGGAGCGGGTGGCGAGCCGGGAGATGGTCGACCTCATGCACGTCGAGCGTTCAGGCACGGCACCCTGGCTCCAGACCTCCGTGAAGGACCGCTTCCGTTCCTTGCGCGCGCAGCTGGAGCCGGGAGAGCGCAACCTCTTGCTGCTGCGCGTGGACCGTCGGATGTCCTGGCTCGACGTCGCTCGGGAGCTGGGGGGCACCCAGTCCTCGGAGGGGCTCCAGCGGAAGGCGGCCGTCCTTCGTCAACAGTTCAAGAGCCTGAAGGAGCGGCTGCGTGAGCTGGCGCGGGATGACCGTCTGATTTCCAGCGCGTGACGCCCGGGGCATGAAGGGACGCCGGCCCCCGCCCGCCTGCCCGCCCTGTCGCTGCGCGAACCGGGGCGCGGGCGCACCCTTGAGGGGACTCGGCCCGAGCGGCGCATGGTGCGCGCGAGGCTCGTGGACCGCGGCGAAAGGGGCCTTGTCATGCTCACCGTGGGCGACCTGATGACCCGGGATGTCGTCACGCTGGAAGAGACCGATGACCTGGTCCGCGTGGATGACCTGCTGAAGCTCAACCACATCCGTCACCTGCCGGTGGTGCGCGAGGGACGGCTGGTGGGGTTGGTGAGTCATCGTGACTTGATTCGCGCGTTGGCGCGTCAGCTCGCGGCGCATCAGTCGGAGCCCATCTCCGTCGCGCGCATCATGTCGCGGGATGTGGAGATGGTGAGGTCGGACCTGCCCGTGCGGGACGGCATCTACAAGCTCCTGGACCACCGCTTCGGTTGTCTTCCGGTGGTGGACAGGGACAGGCGACTGGTGGGCATCGTCACCGAGGCCGACTTCATGCGCATGGCGGCGCGGCTGCTGGATGCGGCCTCGGCGCGCAGGGATGACTCGGCGGGAGTCTCCGCTCCTTGAACGGGAGGGTGGGCGCATGCATGACGGACACGCCGTCTCAGGTGGTGGTCCGCCCTCCGCGTCGGCGGAAGGCTCGTCGCGACATCACAGCGTATGGGGCTGGCTTCCTGGTGTGGTGCTGCTGGGCGCGTTCATCGCGTTCGTGGTGCTGCGCTTCGGAGAGGAGCGACAGTTTGCCCAGATGCTGAAGCGCGCGCGGCCGGAGTGGCTGCTGGCCGGTGCCGTGCTCCAGGTGCTCTCGTATCTCACGATGGCGGGCTGCTGGCTGGTGACGCTGAGCACGGCGGGGGTGAAGGCGCCGTGGATGCGCACCGCGGGGCTGGCATTGATGAAGCTCTCCTTCGACCAACTGGTGCCCACGGCGGGGATTGGTGGCTCGGTGGTGGTGATGAAGGGGCTTCAGAAGGAAGGGGCTCCCCCTCGGGTGGCGACCGCCGCGCTGCTGGTGGACATGGTGTCCTTCTATGCGGCGCATGCGGTGGCCGTGGTCATCTCCATCCTCATCATCTGGTTCCGCGCGCAGCTCCACGCGGCCATCCTGGGGTTGGCCACGGCGTTCGCCGCGCTCGCTTGCGCGGTGCCCTTCGGAATCCTCTGGTTGACGCGGCACGGAGGCTGGCAGCCGCCGCGCTGGGCTCGGCGCATCCCCGGGCTCAGTGGCCTGCTGGAGTCCATCTCCCAGGTTCCGCCCGAGCTGGTGCGCAACAAGTGGCTGCTGGTGCGTGCGAGCGCGTTGCAGTTCGCGACCTTCGTGCTGGATGCGCTCACGCTCTCGTGCATGTTCTTCGCCGTGGGGCACCCGGTGGATTTTCCGGATGTATTCGCCGCGTTCATGCTGGCGACGCTGGTGATGACCCTGAGCATCATCCCGGGAGGGGTGGGGACGTTCGAGGCCACCGCGGTGGGGACGCTGTCCTCGCTGGGAGTGCCCGTGGAGGTGGGGCTCACGGCGGTGATGTTGCTGCGAGGTTTCACCCTGTGGTTGCCGCTGCCGCTGGGCGTGGTGCTGCTGCGTCGGATGCTCGGGGTTCGGCTGCGTGATGCGATGTCGAGTCCGGGGTCCGAGTCGTCGGCCTCGCCCGTGGTGTCGTCAGAACAGCGGACCGCGTGAGGGGCTGACACGCTTTGGCTTGGCTTTCGCCGCGCGGGACCTGAGGATGCGCGCGCCCGAGCGGGCACCCATCCATGGAAAAACGCACTGACTGGTACGAGCACCCGGAGTACTACGAGGCCATCTTCGGCACGGACACCGTGCGGGAGGCGGATTTCCTCCAGGCGCTCAGCGCGCGTCATGGCACGGGAGGCTCGCAGTGGCTGGAGCCCGCGTGTGGCGCGGGACGGTTGGTGGCCGAGGCCGCCAGTCGCGGCATGAAGGTGGCGGGCTACGACATCTCCGAGGCCATGCTCGCGCATGCGCGCAATCGGCTGACTCCGGCGGAGCGTCGTCGGGTGAAGCTGGCCCCGTCGCGCATGGAGGAGTTCTTCGAGCCCGCGCTGGAGGGGAAGGTGGATGTCGCGCAAAACCTCGTCTCCACCTTCCGCTACCTGGACAGCGAGGCGGCGGCGCTCGCGCACTTGAAGGGCACGCGACGGCTGCTCAAGCCCAACGGCATCTATGTGCTCGGCTTCCACCTCACCGACTACTCGCGGAGCGTGCCCGAGCACGAGAGGTGGCTGGGGCGCGTGGGCAAGGACAAGGTCGTCTGCAACACCCACGAGGGGCTGCCGGACCGGCGCGCGCGGCGCTCACCCATGCGCAACCGACTGCGCATCACCGGTCCAGGGAAGGACTGGCTCATCGAGACGACGTGGTTCTTCCGCACGTACGACGCGGCGCAGGCGGGCAAGTTGTTCCGCGATGCGGGGCTGAGCGTGGTGGCCGCGTATGACTTCGACTACGACGTGAGCTCACCCGTGGCACGCGGCAGTCGGCGGCTGGACCGTGTCTTCGTGCTGCGGCCGGATGCAGGCTCGGTGGAGCAGGGGGCTTCCGAGAACGCGCCGGCGCGGAAGGTCGTCGCCGCGGCGAAGAAGCCGGTACCGAAGGTGACTCCGGAGAAGAAGGTGGCTGTGCCGAGGAAGACCTCTCCGGCGCGGAAGGTCGCCGCCGCGGCGAAGAAGCCGGCAGCGAAGGTGACTCCGGAGAAGAAGGTGGCTGCGCCGAGGAAGACCTCTCCGGCGCGGAAGGTCGCCGCGACGAAGAAGGTGGCCACTGCGCCGGATGCGACTACTCCGACGAAGAAGCTGGCCACGGCGCCGGATGCGACTCCTCCGACGAAGAAGCTGGCTACGGCGCCGGATGCGACTCCTCCGACGAAGAAGCCGACCCGCCGACGAAGCTGACTCCGAAGCAGGCACTGGCTTCGTCACGGACGAAGCCTCCGGAGCGGGCGCTGAAGTCCTGGCGAAACGAGACCCAGCGAAGGCTGGGTCTGTGTTCAGGCGTCCGCCCCCGCCTTCGCGAGCACGTAGCAGAGCTCACGCAACGCGGCCCGTCGCATGGAGTCCACGTCCGGGAATCCCTCGTCGCGTGCGGCCTGCTGGATGGGACTTGGAACCATCCGTCCCTGATGCTCCTCGAAGTACCAGGCCCACAGGGCGCCCTCGGTGATGCCCGCGTCCTCCAGGCGTGGCGCTGACAGGCCCGCCTCCGTGAGCACTTGTTCCTTGTCTCGGGCTCTCTGTACCAGCGCGCCGTATTCGCCCGTCAGGCGCAGGTGGTCCGCCAGGTGGCGCAGGACATCTGGCTCGAAGAGGGTCTCCACCCAGCGCACATGAGACTCGTCGCGCAGAAGGCGAGGGGCATCGTCGATGTACTGCTCCGACTTCCATTGCTCGAAAGTCTCGAGGGTGAGCTGCCGCTCCTGCCGCAACGCCTCTTCCGTCGCGCGAAGCTCCGCCACGCCCGGCTCCCGGCCCAGCCGTCGCGCTTCCTCCACGGCGAGCGCACGCGCCATGCTCGACCGTTGCGCCTCCTTCAGCCCGCCACGCAGTCGCAGTTCATCGAGCAGCGCCTCGGACGACACTCCTTCCAGGGGATTCGCCGCGTAGCGCAGCGGCTGTCTGCCCGCGCGCCGCCGTGCCTCTTCCCACGCGTCGGTGTGCTGGAAGGGGAAGCGCGTCTGCTTGGGCGAGAGCCCCGCCTCCATCCGCGCCCGAATCTCGCGCAGCAGCGCCACCGCATCCGCGCGCTTGGCGTCCACCCGGCCCCGCGGCAGCCAGGCCTTGAGCGCCTCCAGCTCCGCGCCAGGAAGCCCCTCTTGCGCGGCTCGCGTCAACACCGTGGGCCACACCCGCTCCACGTAGAAGAGGGACTTGGCCAGTCGCTCCAACGCCGCGCGAGTGCTCTCACTCACCACGTTGCCCAATCGAGCCGCCGCCAGCGTGGCGCGGATGTTCACCATCGCCTCGGACAGGGGCCGCCAGTGGTCCTCGGCGCTCGCGTGCGCCACCGCCACCTCGTCATCGTCCTCCAGCACGCCTCGCCGGAAGTCCTCGAAGATGGCGCCGACTCCCTCCATTCCGAAGGACGTCAGCTCCGCGGCGCGCAGCGCGCCCATGCTCGCGGCGCCGAAGACGTGGATGCCTTCCGCCAGGGCCCAGAGGATTTCCTTGTGCCACACGGCGGGCACATGCTCGAAGAAGCCGTCGATGATGCCGATGGCCACCGGCTTCTCCAACGTGGCCCGGTAGACGTCACCCTGTTGCACGGGAGGCAGGTACACCACGTCCAGCTCCTGGCTCGCCTCTTCGGGGCGCAGCGTGGGGCCCGTGAAGATGAACACCTTCATGCCCCATCCCCTCGCATGGCGCGCAGTGCGCGAGGGCCCGGGACATAGCCCGGTGCTTCATGTGTGGGCTCCAGTCCGGGCACCACCACGCGCACCACGGGCAACCCCAGCTCCGGCTTCGTCAGGTCCACCACGACCACTTGTGTCACTCCCGCCGCGCGCACCTTCGCCAGCACCCACTCGAGGTCCTCCTCGAACGTCTCCGCATCCTGATGGGGAGCATCCTGGAAGCGGCGCACCGGCGGCTCCTCGCGCAGCCGCGTCCGGAGCCGCTCCGCCACCACGCCTTCCCGAGCCTCCTCGTACGCCTTGCGGTGCAGGTCATCCCTCGCCCCGCTGATGCGCGTGAGCCGACTCTGCGCCGCCTCTGTCAGAGCCCGCAGCAGCGCCACGCCCCGCGAGGGGTGACAGCCCATGCCGCCCGCCACCGCCACGGGACGCAAAGGCTCCGACTCCCGGTCGACGATGTAACAGGCGAAGGCTGGCACCCCGACATCGCTCGTCGTCTCCCAGACGCCCACGGCGATGCCCGCGCGCGCATAGGTCTCCAGCACCTCGCGACAGGCCGCGTCGTCCACGGTGCCCAGGTCCAACCGCGTGGCGGCCTGGCTCCGTTCTCCACCCGCGTGCCACAGCGCGGTGGCGTCACGCTCCACCACCTCGCACAACCCATGGAGCGTCGCCTCGAGGACGTGATTCCCCGAGGCCAGCCCGTTGCTGCTCATGAGGAACGCGCCACTCCCGGTGGGAAGCGGCAGCGTGAAGTCGGTGTGCACCATGTCGAACGGCACCCACAGCGGACCGCCGCCGAGCAGGTCCACGCCTTCCACCCAGAGCATGCGCCAGTTGGGATGGAACAGGCTCACCGACAGGCGCGGCAGTCCCGCCACGTCGACCACGGGCGAGCGGAAGCGCAGCTCGTTGTACGTGGCCAGCTTCAGGGGCAGCGAGATGTGCTCGGCATGGTAGCCCTCCACGGACTCCATCACCCCGGACGCCTTCGCCGCCGCGAGCGTGACGCCCTTGCCCTGGGACACCGCCAGCGAGCGCGCATTGGGCCGCGTCACCATGACGACGGGGATTCCAATCGTGTCCAACCCCGTGACGTTGGCGATGCGGGTGATGCCCAGGACGGGCATGAGGCGTCGCACGCGCTCCAGGGTCTGCTCGGGCGACATCACCCGATGTGTCCCGTGTCGGAACGGCTTGGGCGTCCCGGAGGAGGCGGACGGGGAAGAGGAGTCGAGGGCCGCGGTGCGCATCAAGGCTTGGAGTCGGAGAGGCGGGAGGTGGGCGGGCGGGAGACGGGGTCCTGCTGGCCAGCCTTGAGCCGCATGTCCGGCGAGTAGCTGAGGAGGATGCTGTTGAGGTTGAGCAGGAAGCAGGTGATGGGCTCGGCCCTCCCGCCCACGGGGCTCTCGCTGCTCGTGGCGGGCTTCCGGGGCTCGGGCAGGTTGGCCACCACCGCCTCGTTCTCGAGCAGCGGCTTGAGGGCGCTGCTCAGGCTCTCGCTGTCGAGGGAGATTCTCTCCGCGCTCTGCCACATCTCCGGCTTCACCCAGTAGAGATTCCCATCGGGCGCGTAGATGAGCAGGTCCGACTGGTCCACGACGCACTCCGCGCGAGCCTCGATGGGCGGGAACGTGGAGTCCTTGGGCTTCGGCTGGGCGATGACCCAGGAGTGTTTCTCGCTGGATACCAGGCCGGTGACTTCCACGACGGACGGGTTGGGCTGGGAGATGGCGATGGAGCCATCTCCGGTCTCCACCCGGAAGGTCATCTGGTCCGTCACGTTCTCCAGCTTGTCGGGAGACTGCGTGGGGACGCCCCACACCGAGAGCTTCGTGCTGAAGCCTTCCAGGATGGTCACGCTGTCGGGCTTGAAGAAGAAATACGAGTAAGGGCCTGCCATGCGCACCTCGGGAATGGGCCACGGGCCTTACGCCCGCGACGGGGAAGGAGCACGTCGGTCAATCCGTCACAGATAGCAGAGTCGCAGCGCCGACTCACACGCCTGGCGCAACGTCGCCCGAGCGTCCTCCAGGCGCCGTGCGTCCTGGTGCTCCAGGGCTGTCGACAGCGGCTGGGTGAGCGCGTCGGGGAGCCGCTGTTGATGGTGGGCGAGCAGCGCCCGCGCGTGCTCCAGGGCCTCGGTCAGCCGACCCTGCTCCAGCTCCACGGCGAGCAGGGGCCAGCGCGCCATCCACTGGAAGGGAAACACGAGCGAGAGGGGCTGCCACAGGCGCAGCGCCTCGGTGGCCTCCTCTCGCGAAAGCACGGTATCCCCGGCCCGCGAGGCCACCCACGCCCGGTGGGCATGCGCCGCGCCCTGGTAGTCGGCCATGCCGGAGCGCGTCGCCAGCTCGAGCGTGCGCGCCGTCGTCTCGCTCGCGGCGGACACCTGCCCGCGCAGCCGGAGGATGACGGTGAGATAGCTCAGACACCGCGTCTGCAACGTCACGTCACCCAACCGCTCCGCGCCCTTGAGCGCGTCCTCCATCCACGACTGGGCCTCATCCAGGGCGCCATGGAAGAGCAACACCATGGCGACCACGCACCGGGCTCCCGCGTGCTCCGCGTCCCCCTCTGCCTCCAACGCGGCTTCCGCGTAGGCCCGGGCGTGGGCCACGGTTTCCGTTGATGCTTGATAGCGCTCGCTGCGCAGTTGCATCTGTACCAGCGAGTTGAAGAAGCGCGCGCGTTGCAGCGGCGTGCCGTGGGCCCTCATCACCGGGCGCACGCCTTCCACCAGGGCCCGCATCTCGTCGAGCTGGGCCAGCCAGTAGTGGACGGTGATTCGCTCGCCCTGCAGTTGCACCCATTCATGCCACCAGGCGGCCTCGACCTGGCCCGGGGCGGAGGAGACGCTGTCGGGCATCGGACCCAGCTCGGCTTGAGCCTGGGCATAGACGCGCAGCGCTTCCTCGTTTTGATGGTGCGTCTGCAAGGACTTGCCCACCTTCCGCAGCACGTTGGCGCGACGGACGGGCTGGCTCTGCTCAATCCGTGCCAGGGCCTCCAGGAACGCTTGTCGCGCTTCCTCCTGCCGTCCGGTGAGCGCGAGCACCTCGCCCAATCCCTCCCAGACGGCGTCCAGGGCCACCGTGCTCGCGTCCGCGGCGGACGCATCCGCGTTCCGGGTGGACGCCGCGGCCTCGCGCACGGCGGACTCGTAGAAGGTGATGGCGTCGCCGTTGGCGTAGGCGGCGCGAGCCGAGTCTCCCGCGCGAGCGAACCACACGCTTGCGCGAGTCGGCACGCCGGCGCGAGACCAGTGGTGGGCCAGTGCCGCGGCCTGGGGCGTGAGGCCCCTCGGCGCCCCCGCCTCGCGCAGCTCCAGGCCCTGGGCGCAGCGGTGGTGCAGCACGCGACGCTGTTCGTCGGCGATGCGCGCGTAGGCGACCTCGCGCAGCTTGTCGTGGACGAAGCGCAGCCGGCCGCCGCCGGACTCCTCGAGGACCTGCCGACGGCGCAGCTCCTCCACCGCCTCCAGCCCCGCGCTCTCCGGCAGCGCGGCGGTGGCGAGCAGCAGCTCACCATCCAGCTCGCGCCCCAGCACCGACGCCACCTCCGCCAGCGCGCGCCCGTCCGCGCCCAGGTCGGACAGCCGGCGCTCGATGAGCTCGGCGATGCTGCCCGGCAGGGGCAGGGGACGGCTGCCCGCGGTGCCGCCTGCCTCGAAGAGCCACTCCCCGGACGGCGCGCGGAAGAGCAGCCCCGCGTCGATGGCGGCGCGCAGGTATTCGGCGATGAAGAAGGGGTTGCCGCTCGTCTCGCGCACCAGGGCGTCGACGAAGGGGCCGGGCACCTCGCGCAGCGCCAGCATGCCGCGCACCATCTTCCCCGCGCTGGTGGCGTCCAGCCGGCCCACTTCCACGCGCACCGCGTCCGGCGCGCCCACCACCGCGCGCAGCGCCGCGCCCATCTCGTCCATCCGGTACGTGCCGACGAGCAGCACGGGGCGCGATGCCAGGTGCCGCGCATCCAGCTCCAGGAGGAAGCTCAGCGTCAGCTCGTCCGCCCACTGGAGGTCGTCCAGCACGAGCAGCAACGGCTGCGCTTCCGCGAAGGCCCGGAGCGTCTCGCGCAGCGCGGCCAGCACCCGGGCGCGTGCCTCTGGAGCGGGCAGGGGCGGGGGCTCGGGTTGCTCTGGCTGGCCGGGGAGTTGGATGAGGGAAGGCTCATACGCGGCGAGCACGCGACCGCGCGGGCCGAGCAGGCGCTCCGCTTCGGCCGCGCCTCGCTCGTTGCACCGGTCCGCGACGGCCAGGAGCAGCGGACGCAGTGGGTGCAGGGGCGAGGCATGCAGGTCCGCGCCGCCCATGGCCACCGGGACGCACTCGCCCGTCACCACCGTCATGCGCCGCCAGCCAGCTTCCGACGCCAGCTCCAGCGCCAGCCGCGTCTTGCCCGCGCCGCTCTCTCCGCCCAGGAAGACGCGGCCTCCCTGGCCTCGCGCCGCCGAATCCAGCGCCTCCGTCAGCCGTCCCAGCTCTCCGCCGCGCCCGGCCAGGTCCGGGCGGTACAGGTAGGCCGGCGTCCGGGGCGTGGTGGCGGCGCCTTCCTCGCCTTCCTCCGCGCCGAGCGCCTCCAGCGCGGACGACACATCCTCCGCGTAACCGGGCCGCTCCTGGGGGCGCTTGGCGAGAAGCCGGAGCACCAGCGCGTCCAGCTCCGCGGGCATCCCCTCCACGCGCAGCGACGGAGGAACGGGCGTCAGATGCAGGTGCTGGTGCGGCAGCGGCCCCTCGCGGCCGGGAATGAAGGGGGGCCGTCCGGTGAGCTGCTCGTAGAGCATGCACCCCAGGGCGTAGAGGTCCGCGCGGGCGTCCACGTAGTCACCCCGGAGCTGCTCCGGGGCCATGTACGTGTCGCTCCCCACCACGGCGCCGCTCACCTCCAGCGTCTCCCGGCCCCGCGAGCCTCCGAAGCGCGCGGCGATGCCGAAGTCCACCAGCACCGGCGTCCCATCAGGACGCAGAAAGACGTTCTCCGGCTTCAGATCTCGATGCACCAGGCCGTTGGCGTGGAGGAAGGCCAGGGCCGAGCACAACCTCCGCATCAGGGTGAGCGTTGCGTTCAACCGGGACGCAGCCAGTGCGTCGGAAGAGGGGGCGCGAGTCGCCCCGCGGAGTGTCTGCCCCCGGAGCAGCTCCATGGCGTACCAGGGCAGTCCGTGTGCCACCCCCTCCGCGACGATGCGTACGACTCCGGGGTGTCTGAGGCGGCGCAACGCATGGATTTCCCGACGGATGCTGGCCAACGGCACCTCGGTGGCCGCACGCACCGTCTTGACGGCCACGGCCTCGCCGGTGGCCGGGTTCCACCCCCGGTAGACGACTCCCATGCCTCCCTGGCCGAGCACCTCGAGCAGCTCGTAGGGGCCGATTTTCGCTCCCACGCCGGGCAGCTCTGGGAGCATCACTGGTGCCGTCATAGGGGCTCCGAGCATAGCGACACCCCCTGGCACGTCCCATCTGCGTCGCATCTGGACGCAGCTGCGTTCCACTTGGACGCGGTTTCGGGCCTCCAGAGCCCCCCTCTCCAGTCAACCCCCTGAAAAGACGTGAAACGAGGTGTTGGCATGAACCGCGCATGGTGTTTCCGCGTGGCGTCGCGAGCAACCGGGCGCCCAGCCGTCAGCGAGGTTCGGGAACGCGGAAGGAGGGGCCGCTCCTTCCGCGTTCTTCATCTCCGCTACACTGCCTCCTTCCGAAGCGGCCCTTGGCGGGTACTCTCGGATGGCACCGGACGGAGGCGAGTGGATGCACGAGGAGATGCCGCAGCTCATGAGCGCGCTGCGGGGGGCGAAGGATTTCGAGACGGCCGCGGCCACCACCCTGAAGCGCATGTTGGCCGTAGCCCAGGACGCTGTTGCGTCCAGTCGGTACGCAGCCCGCGCCCGAGTGCTCCGAGGAATCGTCCACCTGCGCCCAGGCGAGGCTTATCGTCGCCTTGCCGCGCTCGATGTGGGAGCAACAGAGATTACGGATGCGAGTGTGGGGACCCCGTTCTTCACCTCGGCCACGGCGTGGCGCGCGGTGGTGGAGCACCGCTGCGCGGTGTCCATCGACGTCAACGTGGGCACGGTGCAGCCGCATGCGCCGGACGCGCCCGTGACGGGTGACCCGGGACTGGCGGGCTTCCACAGCAACGAGAGCCGCCAGCGCTTCCTGGGGCGCCATGCGACGCACGTCTGCGTGCTGCCGCTGCGCACGCCGGGCGGCAGCATCGAGGGGATGATTTCCCTGGAGGCTGATTGTCTGGCGGCGATGGGGCAGGAGTTCGTCTGGCGCGAAGCCGGCGAGCAGCTCCAGTTGCTCGCGGACGTGGCCTCGCCGTACCTCGCGGGGCTGCCGCAGCGTCCGGTGGCCACGCCGGAGGTGGACGAGTACCTGCCCGTGGTGGGCCGCTCCATGGCGGAGCTCCTGCCCATCCTGCGCGTCTTCGCGTTGCAGGATGAGACCATCCTCATCAGCGGCGCGACGGGCGCGGGCAAGTCGCGGCTGGCGCGCTGGTGCCACGAGCGCTCCAACCGTCGCGCCAAGCCCTTCGAGACGTTGGATTTGGTGACGGTGCCCGAGGACCTCCAGATGGCGGAGCTCTTCGGCTGGAAGAAGGGCGCCTTCACCGGTGCGGTGAGGGACGCGCCCGGCAGCGTGGCGCGCGCGGATGGCGGCACGCTGTTCATCGACGAAATCGACAAGCTGTCGCTGAAGGCTCAGGCGGGTCTGCTGCATCTGCTGGAGTCGCGCAGCTACCGGCCGTTGGGCGAGGGCACCGGCGAGCGACAGGCGGACGTGCGCTTCATCATCGGCACCAACGCGGACCTGCACGCGGAGGTGCGCGCGGGCCGCTTCCGCGAGGACCTCTACTACCGCGTCAACGTGCTGCCGGTGCGCATGCCGGCCTTGCAGGAGCGCCAGGACGAAATTCCGCTCTGGGCCCAGTACATGGTGAACCGGCGGCACCGCGAGCGCTCCCCCGAGGGCAACGCGCGCGTGACGCAGGACGCGGAGCGAATGCTGGTGGGCAGCTCGTGGCCGGGCAACCTGCGGCAGCTCGACAACATCGTCCGCCGCGCCTACACGCTGGCCATGGTGGAGCACGCCGTCTCCGGTGGAGAGCTGGTGCTCCACGAGAAGCACGTCGCGCGGGCGCTGGACTACGAGCAGGCGCCGGGCAGCAAGCCGCTGCCGGAAGCGCTGCGGGCCGCCGCGCAGGCGTTCGTCGCGGAGGCGCGGCGTCGCAACGCGCCTCTGGACCTGGACCTGGCGGATGCGTTCCGCGGGCTGGTGCTGGGCATGGCCATCCGGCAGGTGGGGCGGGACGACGGCTTCAAGCTGTTGGGCCGCGAGAGCCTGGTGAAGAACCGCAACCACCACAAGGCGCTCAAGCGCGAGCTGGAGAAGGTGGAGGCGCTCTACAAGGCCCTCGGTGAGGAGAGCTCGCCCTTCGCGGACCTCCTGTCCGAGGACGAGGCGGCCTGAGTCCGGCCAGTGGCCCGCGGTACAATCCTCGTCGAGAGGAGCCGTTGCTAGCTTCCGGGTCCACGATGCCCGGGGGTGAACCGTGAAGCTCCTCTCGAACAGCGCCATCGTCACGGGTGGCGCGCAGGGAATCGGTCTGGCTGTCGCCTCGCGCCTCATGCGCGAGGGCACCAGCGTGCTGGTTTTCGGACGAACGGAGACGAAGGTGGCGGACGCCGCCGAGCGCCTCAATCGCGAAGCGGAGGGGCGTGCTCGCGCCGTCCCCTTCGCCGGGGACGTGTGTCGGGCGGAGGACGTCGCGCGCGCCCACGCCTTCGCCACGGAGCAGTTGGGGCTGCCCGGCATCCTGGTGAACAACGCGGGCTCACTCTCCCTGACGCTGCTCGTGGACCTGCCCGAGGAGGAGCTGGACCGCGTGCTCGCGGTGAACCTGAAGGGGCCCTTCCTGATGCTGAAGACGTTCGCCCGCGCGCTCATCGCCGAGAAGCGCGCCGGCGCGGTGGTGAACATCACCTCTGTCTGCCAGGAGGTGGTGACGGAGGGGTTCGCTCACTACTCCGCCTCCAAGGCGGCGCTGGCCCAGCTGTCGCGGTCAGCGGCGCTGGAGCTGGGGCGCCATGGCATCCGCGTCAACGTCGTCGCGCCGGGCGCCACCCTCACGCCCGTGGCCGCCGCCTTCATCGACGAGCCGTCGGTGCGCCGCGAGCTGCTCGCGCGCACCCCCCTGGGCCGCGCCCATGGGATGCCCGAGGACGTGGCCCGCGCCGTCACCTTCCTGTGCTCGGAGGAGTCCTCCTGGGTGACGGGAGAGAGCCTCTTCGTGGACGGTGGCAGCCACCTGCGGGGCCTGCACAGCTACTGGGACACGCTGAATCCACCCCGGTAGCCACCGCCTGAAGCGGGGGCGATTCCCGTCGCGCCTCGCGCCAGCTCGTCACACACGAGCGCCTGGAGCCGGAAGGCCATTCGCGCCTCCTGGATGATTTCGCGCGCCTCGTCCTCTTCCAGCTCCAGCCCGTCGATGCGCGAGTGGAGCCGCACGCGGAACTCCGAGAGCTCCGTCGGCGTGGCCGTGCCGTGGAACAGCGTGCCGCGCGCGTCCTCCAGTTCGAAGGCGTTCGAGATGACTCGCGCGCGCTCCGGCGCGGCGAAGAAGTCCAGCACGCACCGCGCATAGACATGCGCCACGAGCAGATGCGGCGCATCCTCCGCCACCTCGCGCAGCCGCTCCGCGTGCAGGCGCGTCTCCACGCACGCGAAGGTCTCCGTGCGCGTCTCGCCGCAGAAGTAGGCCAGGTCCGCTTCCAGCGCGCTGGCGCGGCGCAGCTCCGGCATCAGCAGCACGGGCGTCAGCGCGGTGCGGGCCACGCGCGGCAGCACGCTCTCGAACGTCGCGTAGAGCACGTGGAGCTGGCGCAGGTAGCTGACGTAGTGCTGGGCCCGGACGAACTGGCCGTAGATGCCGTCCCAGCTGTCGACGAAGAGGGACTGGAGGAAGACGGAGCGCTCGGCCTGCTCGTGGGCCCGCGCCGTGCCTTCCGTGAGCAACACGGAAAGGGGTGCCGCTGTCGCACGGGGCTGCGTCGCCGGGGCAGTCGCGTCCGCCTCGCTCTCGCTCAGTCGCCGCACGCGCGCGGACTGCTCCGTGCGCGACACCCTCAGGGTGCCGGTGGCGCTCACTGCTTCCACCCGCCCAGCAGCGAAGGCATCGACTCGGAATCGGACCCCTCGGCGTGGCCCTGCTCCGGCTCATCCAGGTTCTGCAGCGCCTCCGCCATCGTCAGGCCAATGGCGCGGAGGACCTCCTCCTCCACCCGAATCGTCACCGGACCCAGCGCCAGATGGATGTGACCACAGGTGCAGCGCGTCACCTCGGCGCATGGCCCCCGCGCGAGCACTCTCTTGCCGCATCCCTGACCGAGCATCTCGTGTCTCCTTGATTTTGATTTTGATTATCGAAATCAACAAGATGATGCGCGAAACCCGCCCGGGAGTCAATCCCGAGAGGGCGCGGTGGGGTTACGGCGTGTCGGTGGGTGCCACTTCCGTGTCGGTGGGAGACGGTGGCGTGTCGTCGGTGGGGGACGGCGCCATTTCGTTGATGAGAGACGGTGGCGTGTCGTCGGTGGGAGACGCTTCCGGGTCGGGCCCGGCGCCGAGCGGCTGGCGTTGCTCGTCCCTGAGTCCGACGAGGACGCTGGAGCCGTTGGTGGCGGCGCGCAGCTCTCCGTAGCGCGCACGGGCGTAGTGGTCCGCGTGACCTTCCTGGAAGAAGAAGGACTCGGCACCCAGGCGTGTCCTGCCTTTGCGCGTGCGGTAGCTCAGCTTGAACTCGCCGGGGGCGAGGGGCTGGTCGGGGCTGTCCATGCGCACGAAGCGGCCGACGCCGTGTTCATCCAGCTTGAGCACGAGCAGGCCGGAGCTGGGGCCGTCGAGGCCGTCGACGTTGAGGGCGCGGGTGAGGGCGTAGTCGAGCACCATGTAGTCGCCCTGCATCAGCGAGCGAGGGTCTCGAGGGGCCAGCTCCAGCAGCACGGTCTGCCCGGTGGCGAGGACGTGCTCCTTCTGGGCGACGAGGCCGAGCGGAACGAGGAGCGCGAGCGCGAGTCCGACGAAGAAGAGGATTGAACGCATCAGCGTGCCTCCGCCGGCGTGGAGGCCGTGGGGTAGCGCCGTGTGAGGACCCATCTGAGCGCGAGCAGGACGAGCCCACTGCCGGCCAGCGCGATGGCCTTGGCCAGCAGGGTGAGGCCCAGGTCGTAGTAGTACCAGGCGCCCGAGGCGATGAGGAACGCGACGGCGATGCCGAGCAGGATGCTGCTGCGGCGATGGAAGCCGAGCGTGAGCAATCCGACGGCGGCGATGACCGCGGGCGTGTGCGGGGTGATGAGGGCCGTCACGGTGAGGGCGGCGAAGACAGCCGCGCCCGCGACGCCGGTGGGGTCCAGCTCCAGCTCCCTCATGACGTTCCAGGCGGTGAAGAGGGTGATGGTGGTGAGGCCCACGGTGAGGGCGGGGATGGGCAGGGCCGCGCGCTCGAAGAGGAAGGTGCCGA
Organism: Myxococcus sp. CA056; assembly: GCF_013336715.1. Classification (NCBI taxonomy): domain Bacteria; kingdom Pseudomonadati; phylum Myxococcota; class Myxococcia; order Myxococcales; family Myxococcaceae; genus Myxococcus; species Myxococcus sp. CA056. The sequence continues at coordinate 738,547 of NZ_JABUMT010000003.1, read as the reverse complement.
TGACGTCGGGCAGGCCTCGCGCGAGGAGCACGAGCGGCAGTCCGCTCGCGAGCGCGAAGGCCGCGGGGCCGACGAGCGCGCCCCGGGGACCGGCGCTCAGGCGCGACTGGAAGAGGAAGAGGCCGTGCGCGAGCGCCGCGCACGCGAGGATGCCGAGGTCCAGTCCCACTCCGCCCAGCGCATCCCAGAGGATGAAGAGCGCGGCGCCAGCCATGTTGAACGTGGCGAGGAAGCGCATGACGGGGTCTGGGAAGGTGACGAGCAACGCCGCGCAGACGATGAAGTGCGCGACGGCGGGGATGATTTCGTCACGGGCCATGAAGGCGATGCCGCTGGTCGTCAGTCCCACGCCGGCCAGAGCCAGGGCGAGGGCGAGTTGCTCCAGGAAGGCACCCTGGCCCGAGCGTCGGAGGAAGGTGGCGCCGACGCACAGCAGGACGCCGAGGCAGAGGAGGGCGGCCTCTTCCTTGTAGAGGCCGGTGCAGCCGAAGAAGCTCAGCAGGAAGGCGGCGGACACCCAGGCACCGAAGCCGGCGAGGGCTTTGACGAACCAGGGTGTGGCGGTGCTGGAGCGCTGGTGGACCTCCAGGGTGGCGAGCGCGCGGGCCTCGGCGTGCTCGTCGAGCTGGTGCTCGCGTTGGAGTTCCTGGATGACGTGTCGCAGGGAGGGACGCAGGGACATGTCAGGACTCCTCGGTGGCGCCAGTGGCGCGGGCCTCGGCGCGCAGCCAGCTGACGGCGAGCGCGACCTGTCCGATGAGGACGAAGGGAAGGATGAAGAGGGTGAGTTCGTCGGCATCCATGTCGACGATGAGGATGCGGCCCGCGACGGTGGTGATGAGCGTGATGAGGCTGAGCACGCCGATGGTGAGCAGGAACAGCTCACCGCGAAGGTGACGGTGGAGTGCGTATTCGGCGGCGAAGGTCGCGACGAGCAGGGCCAGGGCGACGACGGCGCCGGAGCCGACTTCGGAGGGGATGACGATGAACGCCTCCCCGGCGGCGAGGAGGGGAGCGGTGGTCATCGCCGCGAGCACGCGAGGCATCCACCGGTCCGTGAGCCAGGGGACGCGCAGGTTGGCGAAGTGTTCGTAGGTGGCCCAGGCGAAGCCGTTGAGGAGGCCGAGAGCCACCGCGAGCCAGGTGATGAGGCGATCCGTGTCTCCGAGGACCTGCTGTTGGAACAGGACGAGGCCGGTGTTGGCGAGGATGACGAGCAGCATCCACAGGGGTGGGAAGCGCGACATGGCGACCCACGGGAGGATGAGGACGGCCCACCCGATGAACAGCTCGTATGGGTCCGCGCCCGTCTGGTAGGCCTGTCCGTAGACGGCGAGCAGCGCGCCGACGAGGACGGCGGAGGCGAGCAGGCAGAGCTGGCCCGCGAGTCTGTCGCCGAGCTTGCGAGCGCCCAGCGCGGTGCCGGCGATGGCGGTGGCGATGAGGCCCAGCTTGCCGAAGCGGTGCAGGGCGGCCCAGTTGTAGGCGAAGAAGTAGATGACGCCGGAGAGCACCAGCAGCGCGCCGAGTCCCAGCAGCGTGGACGACACGAAGCGGCGCCAGGCTTCGGCGGGAGGCGACGCGGTGGACAGGTAGAGCGCGCGCTCCAGGTTGGATGGAGGGATGACTCTGGCGTCCGTGAGCGCGCGGAGGCGCTCGGGGGTCGCATCGAGGTCGAGCAGGTCTTTCGGCACGGTCGCGCAGTGTAGCCAAGACGCGGGCGTCACGGGGTGCCGCGCGGGTGGGTTGCGAGCCCCGTCGTGTCCACGAAGGCGCGTGGTAGGTTGCCCGTGTCGCGAGCAGTCGAGGTCGGGTGGTGCCGTTCGGGAGGGAGCGGAGTCCATGTCCCAGGTCTCGTCCGCCGTGCTTCGCGCCGTGACGTGGTGGGTCTGCGTGCTGTTGGCCGGGTGCTCGACGACGAGCACGGGGCGGCACGAACGGTCGGGTCGCTACGAGCAGACGGTGGACTCGGCGACGAACGCGTGTCTGCGAAATCCCGCCTGTTACACGCAGGTGGGAGACGATGCCGTGTTGCCGTGGCTGTCGCGCGCCGCTTCGGGGGCGCGGACGGTGGTCGCGACGCTCCGGTTCCTGGAGGCGGCGGAGCTCGCCCAGGTCGAGGATATCCTCGTGGACTGCGCGAAGCGGGCCAACCTCGCGGTGAATGAGCGGATGCTGGGAGAAGGGAAGCGACCGACCCGGGAGTGGTGTGAGAAGGAGGTGCGACGCGATGCCAGGAACAACGTGGTGACGTGGGCGATGGAAATGGGGAGTGCCAAGCACGAGGTCGCGCTGGAGTGTGCCCGTGCGCGGTTGGGTGAGCGGTTCCCTGGGAGCTTCAGTGTGGAGCCTCGTTACTTCCCGGATGCGAGGACGAGGCAGTTGAGGCTGCTCGAACCAGATGAAGTGAGGCAGTGGCTCGCGGATGGACTGTTCCATCTCCTCGCGGGCACGTTGGTTCCCGATGTCGTGATACACGCGCAAGGGGACCCGCTGAAGACGCAGACTGCCTATGACTTCAAGTTTCCCTGTGCGAACCCGAGCGAACCTTCGTGGAGTCCCTATCCGAGGGGTGGTCCACACTCGACGCAGGACCAGGGGGATGCCTACTTGAGGCTGCTGATGTTGCAGATAAAGCCGGCGCGTGTCTCTCCCAGGTGGGGAATCTCACGATGAAACGCGCTCCCAAAATCCGCGCGCATCAGGACGTCGAGGGAGAGCCATTCCTGGTCCTTCGAGACAGCGTGAGCATCTCGTTCTATCTCCAGTGCGAGCACTCGCTGATTTCCCATCGGGTCCGACACGCCTTGGAGGTCTATCGCCGTGCGGTGGGGATGGATGCCTTGGATGAGTTCGACACCCAGAAGGGTGAGTGGGACGTCCTCGACGAAAAGGGATGGGGGCAGGTTGATGAATGGCTGTCGCGCCCCCACTCCGCGCGCATTCATTTGAGAGGCCGCGGAGGAGATGAACTGGCTTTCGGATTCACGTATCTGGGAAAGTCACTGGAGGATCCGCTTGCACGGTCTTGGGGCCTTGTGCCGACCTCAGCGGTGGAGTTCTGGTTGCCCACGGAGTTTCTAGAGGCACAGGGTCCAGAGCGGGTGCGCGCCCTTGTATTGGAATTGGCGGAGGGGCTTCCATTCAACTCAGGTGAGGTCGGACTCGCATTCCGGATGCGAGGATGGCTCCAGAGCAATATTCAACCGGTGCGCGCCGCCGCGCTTCGTCATCCTGGCATTGGCCTGTCGGGGATGGATGAACTCACCGACCAATTGGGTGCGCTGATTCGTGGACCTGCCTGGCTCACCTTCTTGGGCTCTCCGGTCCTGGACAAACTGGGAGGAAGCGCGGGGCTCCGCGACCGTTTGACGTTTCCGGGGACCACGGTGCGGGAACTTGATGGCTCACGGGCCATGGTGTCCCTGGGCGAATGGCCCGAGGCGGGAGACCTGGAGGCCGGAGATAGACTGGCGCACTACCGCGAGCTGGCACGCGTGCTGGAACCGTGGCTCTACAGACACGAAGGCCCATGGGGCAGCCTCACCCCAGAAGAAATCCGTCGCTGGGAGCGCCGCTTCCTTGATTGACTCGCGACCTTAAGGACACCGCCATGCTCCACGTCGGACGCAGTCGCTACAGTCAATTCGTCGCTCGCTGCTTCCTCGTCTTCATCTGGGGCCTCGTGGGCACGGTCCACGCCCGCTCCGCGCAGTCCGCCGCTCCCGCCATGTCCTCCTCTTCCTCCGTCTCCATCCCCGGCCCCCAGGCGCTCGCGGCGCGGTGGGAGCAGGTCCACTCGAAGGCGCTCCCGGTGGCGCCGCTCGTCCGGCACCCCGACGTGGAGCAACACCTCAAGGCCCTCCAGGCCCGCGCTCCCGACTTGTTCCAACTGGAGGTCGCAGGGCACTCGGTGGAAGGGCGCGCGCTCTACCACGTCACCCTGGGCACCGGCCCGCGCCACATCCTGCTCTGGTCGCAGATGCACGGCGACGAGCCCACCGCGACCACCGCGCTGCTCGACTTTTTCGAATATCTCCGCACGCATCGCGAGGAACCGTGGGTCGCGCGGCTGCTCTCCAGCCTCACCCTCCACGCCGTGCCCATGCTCAACCCCGACGGCGCGGAGCGCTTCCAGCGTCGCAATGCCCAGGGCATCGACATCAACCGGGACGCGCTCGCGCTCCAGACGCCCGAGGCCCGCACCCTCAAGTCCCTGCGAGACAAGTTCCAGCCCTCCGTCGGCTTCAACCTCCACAACCAGAGCTGGCGTCACGCGGTGGGCGACACCGGTCGCCCCGCCTCCATCTCCCTGCTCGCCCCCGCCTTCGACCGCGCCCGGAGCGACAACCCGGGCCGCATCCTCGCGAAGAAAGTCTGCGCGGTGATTCGAGACGCCGTGGAGACGCTCGCGCCCGGGCAGGTCGGCCGCTACGACGATTCCTTCGAGGTGCGTGCCTTCGGCGACAACATGACGCTCTGGGGAACGCCCACCGTCCTCATCGAGACCGGCGCGTGGCTGTCCCTGCCGCCAGACGAGCCCCTGGTCCGCCTCAACTTCGTCGCGCTCGCGACGGCCCTGGATGCCCTCGCGAATGGCCAGGCCGAAAAGGCCGACGTCTCCCGCTACGACTCCATCCCCGAGAACGAGAGCTCCGGCCTCGTCCACCTGCTGCTCAAGGGCGTCGGCATGTTCGGCGCGGACGGCAAGCCCTTCACGGGCGACGTGGGCATCGCCGTCAGTCGCGCCGTGCGCGGCCAGGGAAAGAAGCTCCTGCTCGCGCACGTGGGCAAGGTCGAGGAGCTGGGCGACCTGCGCATCCTCGGTGCGGTCGAGACCGTGGATGGCAAGGGACTCTTCGTCGTGCCGCTGACGGGCAAGGGCGCGAAGCCCGGGGACACGTACCGGCTCACCCGCCCCGCGAAGCAGTCCCTGTCACTGGGCCAGCGCGCGGACCTGATGCTCCTGAAGCCGCTGGAGGCGTCCGACACCTTCCGCATCGAACGCATCATCCGCTTCGACCCCTGAGCCGAGCCGCTACGGAGCTTCCGCCTCCAGGAACGCCTTCAGCTCCGGAAGCACGCGCTCGGGGCGCTCCTGATGAGGGCTGTGCGCCGCGTCCACGCGCAGCAACCTCGCGCGCGGAAATCGCCGCAGGGCCTCCTCGGCGAGCGACAGGGGCAGGACGTCCTCACGCTCACCCCAGATGAGGAGCACGGGGACCTTCACTTCGGCCAGCCGCTCGCGGTGGTGGAACACGGGCCCCGTCAGGGGCACCAGTCGATTGAAGGCCCGCGTCGCTTCGTCACGTCCGCCAGGGGCCGACACCAGCTCGTACCCCAGTTCCCCCAGCCGCTGTCCCAGGGGCGTCGGAACCGGAGGCATCATCCGCGCCCAGGCCCAGGGCCCCAGGGAGCGAGCCAGTCGCTCCGGTCCCGCGCGGAAGAAGACGCGGGCCTTGCGCTCCAGCTCCGGACCCAGCCCCATGCTGTCCACGAGCACCAGCCGCTCCACCGGCACACGAGCCCGCAGGCTCAGCTCCAGCCCCACCAGCCCGCCCAGCGAGTGACCCACCACCGCCACGGGCCCAGGGGCGAGCCGCTCCAGGAGCGCTTCCACCGGGTCGGTGAAGAAACGCACCCCCTCCTCGGCCGAGCGGACGGGGCCTTCTCCAGGGGACGACATCCCGAAGCCCGGCAGGTCCACCGCCAGCACCCGGTGCCCCCGCGCCAGGGCCGTCAGGTACGCGAACCACGTCGAGGCCGCCCCGCCACGCCCATGGAGGAGCACCACCGTGGGGCCCTGGCCCCCCTCCAGCACCCGCAGCGCGCCCCCTCCAGGCACCCAGTGCACCGTCGCCTTCACCCCGGGGGAGAGCTTTGCCAGCAGGCTGGCCTCCACCGGGCCCGCCGTGGGGGACTTCGCCAAGGGAGAGCCCTTCATGGCCCGTCCTGGGGCCCCACCGGGCCGCGCGGGGTGGTACAGAGGGTGGGGGGCAAGAGGGCCATGGGGTGGAGCCCTCCGGGGGGCCGACTCGGAACTTACTGGAATGCCCGCCCTTCTGCGGTGTTGAGCCCGATACCCGGTCAACCCTAGGCTGCCCGCCGCCAGTCCTTACCGAGGCGTCATGAACACGGACATCCGCGCGCTAAACGAACGCGTGCAGCAGGAAAGCAGCTTCGTCGAGGTCCTCAACCAGGAAACCGGCAAGGTCATCGTCGGCCAGCGCTACATGCTGGAGCGCATCCTCATCGGCTTCTTGTGCAATGGCCACGTGCTGCTGGAAGGCGTGCCCGGTCTCGCCAAGACGCTCACCGTGCGCACCGTGGCGGACGCGCTCAGCGCCAGCTTCATGCGCATCCAGTTCACCCCGGACCTGCTGCCCGCCGACGTGGTGGGCACGATGATCTACAACCAGCAGGCGGCGAACTTCACCGTCCGCAAGGGTCCCATCTTCGCCAACATCGTCCTCGCCGACGAAATCAACCGCGCGCCCGCCAAGGTGCAGTCCGCCCTGCTGGAGGCCATGGCCGAGCGACAGGTGACGATTGGCGACCAGACCTTCGGGCTGCCCTCGCCCTTCCTCGTCCTCGCCACGCAGAACCCCATCGAGCAGGAGGGCACCTATCCGCTGCCCGAAGCGCAGGTGGACCGCTTCATGCTCAAGGTGAAGGTGGGCTACCCCACGCGCGACGAAGAGAAGGTCATCATGGACCGCATGTCCGGTGGCACGACTCCGCGCGCGCAGAAGGTCATCGCGGTGGAGCACCTGATCCGCGCCCGCGAGCTCGTCCACACCATCTACATGGACGAGAAGGTGAAGGAGTACATCCTCAACGTGGTGTTCGCCACGCGCGAGCCCGCCAAGTACGGCCTCAAGGACCTGGCGGACTACATCCAGTTCGGCGCCTCGCCGCGTGCCACCATCTCCCTGGCGCAGGCCGCGCGCGCGCATGCCTTCCTCCGCCACCGGGGTTTCGTGACGCCCGAGGACGTCAAGGCCATCGCCTTCGACGTGCTCCGCCACCGCATCGCCATGACGTACGAGGCGGAGGCCGAGGACCTCACCCCGGAGAAAATCATCCAGCGCGTGTTTGATCGCGTCGAAGTTCCCTGACCGCCCGACGAGCGACCCGTGCTGCCCAAGGACCTCATCCGCCGCATCCGCAAGCTGGAGATTCGCACCCGCAAGGTGGTCTCCGACATGCTCGCGGGCCAGTATCACTCGGTCTTCAAGGGCCGGGGCATGGCCTTCTCCGAGGTGCGGCAGTACCAGCCCGGGGATGAGATTCGCATCATCGACTGGAACGTCACCGCGCGGATGAACGAGGCCTACGTCAAGGTCTTCACCGAGGAGCGCGAGCTGACGGTGATGCTCCTCGTGGACGTGTCGGCCTCCAAGGAGTTCGGCTCGCGCGAGCGCACCAAGTCGGAAATCGCCGCCGAGGTCGCCGCGCAGATTGCCTTCAGCGCCATCGCCAACAATGACCGGGTGGGGCTCATCCTCTTCTCGGACCGGGTGGAGAAGGTGGTGCCACCGCGCAAGGGCCGCACCCACGTGCTGCGCCTGGTGAGTGACATCCTCACCTTCCAGCCGGTGGGCAAGGGCACGGACCTGGCGACGGGCCTGACGTACCTGACGCAGGTGGCGAAGCGGAAGGCCGTCACCTTCCTCGTCTCGGACTTCCAGGCGCGCGACTTCGAGAAGCCGCTGCGACTGGTGGGGCGAAAGCACGACCTCGTCCCGGTGGTGGTGGAGGACCCGCTGGAAGAGGCCTTCCCGCGCCTGGGGCTGGTGGAGATGGAGGACCCGGAGACGGGAGACCGCTTCGTCGTGGACACGAGCGACCCGGGCGTGCGCGGCCGCTATGCCCGGGCGATGCAGGGCGCGCGCGACGAGCGCCGCAAGCTCTTCAAGAAGCTGGAGTTGGACCACGTGGAGCTGCGCGCCGGAGATGACCACGGCAAGGCGCTCGCGCAGTTCTTCCGCGCGCGGGCCCGGAGGATGGCGGCATGAGCCGGTGCATGGTCCTGCTCGCGGTGCTGCTGTGTCTGGGGACGCTTCCGGCGGGGGCGAAGTCCCAGCCGAATCCCCCGGGCGTGCCCGCGCACGAGGTGACGCAGCCCCTGGACGTGTCGGTGCGCGTGGAGCCGCAGCAGGTGCGCATCGGCGACCCGTTCACCTACCACGTGGTGCTCACGCATCCGAAGGACCACCGCTACGAGCTGGCGGTGCCCAAGGAGACGGGCGACTTCGAGTTCCTGGACCAGACGCGTCAGCGCCATGACGGGCCCGACTCGGCCACCACGACATTCGCGGTGCGCCTGTCCGCCTTCGCGCTGGGCACGGTGCAGGTGCCGCCGCTCGAGTTCGACGTGGCGACGCCGGAGGGGCCGCGTCACTACTCGCTGCCGGGTCGTCAGGTGGAGGTGGCCGCCACGCTGCCCCCGGACGCCGAGGGCAAGGGCGCGGACCTGTTCGACATCCAGCCGCCGCAGGAGGTGCCCATCCGCTCGTGGCGGCTGGTGCTGACGCTGCTGGGCGTGCTCGCCGCGGGCCTGCTGGCCTGGGCGCTCGTGCGCTGGTGGAAGAACCGCCCCAAGCACGTGAACCTGCCGCCGCCCTTGCCGTTGGACGTGCGCACGCGCAAGGCGCTGGACTCGCTCAAGGCGGAGAACCTCCCGGGGCGTGGCCACGTGAAGGACTACTATTTCCGCCTGTCCGAAATCGTCCGAGGGTATCTGGGCGAGCGCTATGGCTTCGAGGCGCTGGAGTGCACCAGCTCGGAGCTCATGACCGCGCTGCGCCGCCTGTCGCCGCTCGGGCTTCCCGAGGACAAGCTGATGCGCTTCGTGTCCGAGTCGGACATGGTGAAGTACGCCCGGGCGGATGCGTCGCCCGAGAGCTGCCGAGACGCGCTGCTGTTCGGCTACGAACTCATCGACAAGACCTACGTTCCGCCCCCGCCGCCTCAGGCTCCCGCCAATGCCGCCGCTCCCCGCGTTCAATAACCCCGAGGCGCTCTGGGGACTGCTGCTCGTGCCGCTCCTGCTGGTGCAGGCCTGGCGGGAGCGTCGCGCTCGCGCGCCCCTGCGCTTCTCCGCGGCGAACGTGTTCGCCCGAAGTGGCAAGGGCCTGCGCACGTACATGTTGCCGCTCTTGCCGCTGTTGCGCGCGGTGGCCGTCGCGGCGGCGGTGTTCGCCATCGCCCGGCCCCAGGTGCGCGACTCTCGCGTGCGGGACTTGTCGGTGGAGGGCATCGACATCGTGGTGGCGTTGGACCTGTCCACCTCCATGGAGGCGGGCGACTTCCGGCCGCAGAACCGTCTGCACGTGGCCAAGGAAGTGCTCAGCGAGTTCATCGCCAACCGGGTGAATGACCGCATCGGCCTGGTCGTCTTCGCGGGCGCGGCGTACACGCAGGCGCCGCTGACGCTGGACTACGGCGTGCTGAAGGAAGTCATCAAGCAGCTGCGCACCCGCGTGCTGGAGGACGGCACCGCCATCGGTGACGCGCTCGCCACGTCGCTCAACCGCCTGCGGGACTCGGAGGCGAAGAGTCGCGTCGTTGTGCTGATTACCGACGGCGACAACAACGCGGGGAAGCTGTCCCCCATCGACTCCGCGCACATGGCGGAGGCGCTCCACGTGCCCATCTACACCATCCTCGTGGGCAAGGGCGGCAAGGTGCCCTTCCCGCAGGGAACGGACCTGTTCGGCAACACCGTGTGGCGCGAGACGGAGATTCCCATCAACCCGGAGCTGATGCAGGACATCGCGGACCGCACGGGCGGCGAGTACTACCGCGCCACGGACCCCGAGGGCCTGCGCCGGGGACTCCAGAAGGTGCTCGACTCGCTGGAGCGCTCCAAGCTGATGGAGGGAGGCGCCTCCGCGACGTACCGCGAGGAGTTCCATCCGTTCCTGCTGGCCGCCTTTGGTCTCGTCGCGCTGGAGCTGCTCCTGCGCGCGACCTTCCTGAGGGTCTTCCCGTGACGCCCGTGGAACCCTGGCGCTTCACCGTGCTCGGCTATCAGGCGGGTATCGCCCAGCCGTTGTTCCTGGGGCTCGTGCTGGTGGGCGTGCTGCTGGGATTGCTCGCGCTCACGCTGTCGCTGAGGCGCCGCTCCCGCGTGCGCGCGGTGCTGCATGAGCGGCACGCCGAGCGCTTCACGCCGGGCATCTCCGTGTGGCGTCCGGCCACGCAGGGCAGCCTGTATGGCCTGGGGCTGGCGCTGTTCGGCTTCGCGTTGGCGCAGCCGCAGTGTGGCACCAAGAGCGAGCTGACGAAGCGGCGCGGCATCGACGTGGTGGTGGCGCTGGATGCGTCCAAGTCCATGCTCGCGCGCGACGTGCAGCCCAGCCGACTGGAGCGAGCCAAGCTGGAGCTGACGACGCTCCTGGACGAGCTGAAGGGCGACCGCGTGGGCCTGGTCGTCTTCGCGGGGGATGCATTCATCCAGTCTCCGCTGACGTCGGACTACTCGGCGGTGAAGCTGTTCCTGCGCGCGGTGGACCCGGAGGTCATGCCCCAGGGGGGCACCAACGTGGGCGCGGCGTTGCGGCTCGCCCATCAGGTGCTCGAGAACGCGGACCGCGGCTCGAAGGAGCGCGTGGTCGTGCTGTTGTCGGATGGCGAGGACCTGGTCGGCGACGTGGGCGAGGCCACCGACGCGCTGAAGGAAGCGGGCGTCCAAGTGCTGGCGGTGGGCGTGGGCTCCGAGGCTGGCGAGCCCATTCCCGTCTATGACCGGCGCGGCGAGTTCGTGGACTACAAGAAGGACTCGGCCGGAGACACGGTGATTACGCGCCTGGACCGCGCGGGGCTGACGGCCATCGCGGAGGCCACCGGTGGGGCCTTCTTCTTCCAACCGCGCGGCGTGGCGATGAGCCAGGTGGTGGAGCGCATCGACCAGATGCAGAAGAGCGAACTCGAGAGTCGGGTGACGGTCCGCTACGACGAGCGCTTCCAGTCCTTCGCGATTCCCGGACTGGTGCTGCTCGTGCTGGGGATGATGTTGCTGCCGTCCACGCGCAGGAGGTCGTCGCCATGAGCGCGAGCCTCGAGACACGACGACGTCGCGGCGCGCGACTGCTGGCTTGTGTGGCGTGCCTCGTGCTGCCGCTGTCGGCGCTCGGCGCGGGGCCGCTGGAGAGGGACCATCCACGGGTCCAACAGGGACGCGAGGCGTACCTGGCGGGCCGCTACGAGGATGCGCTGAAGGCGTTCGAGGACGCGAAGAAGGAGCGTCCCAATGACCCGGCGGTGGACTTCAATCGGGGCGACGCGCTGGCGAAGCTGGGCCGGGTGAAGGACGCACAGGAGGTCTTCCGCGGGGTGACGGAGTCCAACCGTCCCGACCTGCGACAGAAGGCCTGGTACAACCTGGGCAACCTCGCCGCGACGACGGGGGACCGGGTGGAGGCGCTGAAGTCCTACCGACGCGCGCTGACCCTGGACCCGCAGGACGTGCAGGCCCGGCACAACTACGAAGTGGTGCTGCGAAACCTTCCTCCGCCGCAGGACAACTCGGCGGATGGCGGCTCGGATGGTGGCGGTGACTCCGGGACGGACGGTGGTCGGCCCGACGGCGGCGAGGACGGCGGCACCAAGGCGGACGGTGGGACTCCCGTGGACGGGGGAACCGACGGAGGCCAGGACGGTGGCGCGGATGGCGGTGCCGACGGGGGTGGTGACGGGGGTGCGGATGGCGGAGGCGACGGTGGCGCGGATGGGGGTGGTGACGGCGGCGCGGATGGTGGGGACGGCGGTCAGGAGGGTCCTCCGCAGAAGGGTGATGGCGGCAGCGACGGTGGCTCCGACGGCGGTCAGGATGAGGGCGAGGGCGACCCGAACGACGGCGGGACGGATGGGGGCAGCGAGTCGGAGGGTGACGCGGAAGATTCGCGCTCGGATGGTGGAGTGAGTCCATCGGAGCTGGACCGGCAGGAGGCGGAGCGCCTGCTGGATGCGATGAAGCAGAACGAGAAGAATCTCCAGCTCTGGCGTTTCCAGCAGAAGAAGAAGCAGAGGAAGGCCAATGAGAAGGACTGGTAGCAGCGGCCCCGTGGCGGTGCTCGTCGGGCTGGCCCTGCTGGCCTCGGCGCCGGCATGGGCGGCGGGCCTCGAGTTCTACCAGACGGTGAACCGCGAGGAGGTGGGCAGCGAGGACACCTTCCTGCTCACGGTGGTGACGGTGGATGCGCCCGCCGACGCCAAGGTGAAGCTGCCGCGGTCGGACGACTTCGAGGTCGTCAACAGCTCACGCAGCACGCAGCGCTCCGTCTCCTGGTCCGGCGGCGGGCCCGCCAACATCCAGGACGTCACCAAGTACGTGATGGTGATGCGGGCCAATCGCGCGGGGAAGCTGACGATTCCTCCGTCGGAGATGACGACCGCGGGCAAGACGCACCGCACGGACTCCGTGCAGATTGACGTGAAGCCGGGACGGCTGGGGCCTCCACCCGCGCAGTCCGGGCGGCAGCAGCGACTGCCGGACCCGTTCGCGAGCATGCCCTCGCGCCTGCCAGACCCGTTCGCGGATGAGCCGGAGGACGAGCCCACGATTCCCCGGGGAGACTCGGACCTGTTCCTGCGCTCGAGCCTGGACCGGGACGAAATCTTCGTGGGCGAGCAGGTGACGCTGTCGCTCTACATCTACTCGCGCGTGGACCTGTCCAGCGTGGATGCCGTCACCATGCCCAAGCTGGAGGGCTTCTGGACGGAGGAGGTGGAGAGCCCCACGCAGCTGTCCGGTGAGCAGAAGGTCGTCGACGGCGTCCCGTACCGGGCCTATCTGCTGCGCCGTCGCGCGCTCTTCCCGGTGAAGGCCGGCACGCTGTCCATCTCCGCGGCGGAGGCGGACATCACCACGGGCTTCCTCTTCGCGGGCCACCGCGTGCACCGCGTGTCCAACGGGCTCAAGGTGAAGGTGGCGCCCCTGCCGCCCGGTGCGCCGCAGGGCATGTCCAATGCGAACGTGGGCGCCTGGCGGCTGTCCGTGGACGTGTCGCAGACGCGCGTGGAGCTGGGACAGCCCATCACGGTGAAGGTCATCCTGGAGGGCTCCGGCAACGTGAAGAACGTCAACCCGCCGAAGCTCACCGGGCCCTCCGCGCTGAAAATCTATGACCCCACGACGACGGACAAGGTGGCGCCGCAGCGCAACCGGGTCCAGGGTCGGCGCGTGGTGGAGTACCTGGTGATGCCGCAGCGCACGGGCACCTTCACGTTGCCCGCGCTGGAGTTTCCCTTCTTCGATGCACGCGCGCGCTCCTACGAGGTCTCGCGCACGGACCCCATCACCCTCACGGTGGAGCCCGCGGCGGGCAGCACGGCGCTGCCGCCCACGTCGTCCGCGCATGTGGCGGACTCGGCCAACGAGCAGAAGAACGTGCTGACGTCCGGTGGGCTGCGGCCGGTGCGCTACCAGGCGCGCTTCGTCGCGCCGTCCGAGCCACCGTGGAAGCGGAGCTTCTTCGTGCCGCTGGTGCTGGCCCCGCTGGGGCTGCTCGCGGGTGCGGCGCTCCTGGGCGGCGTGCGAGGCCGCATGGCGACGCGCACCGAGGCGGACAAGGGGCGTCAGCAGGCGAAGGCCGCGCGCAAGCGACTGGTGGAAGCGGAGAAGCTCCAGGCCGGCGCCGACGCGGGGGCCTTCTACACCGAGGTGGAGAAGGCGCTGCATGGCTTCCTGGGCGCGCGGCTGGGCGGCCCGGTGATTGGCCTCACTCGCGAGGCCATTGGCGAGCGCATGACGGCGGCGGGCGTGGCGCAGGAGCGACGTGCCCGGGTGCTGTACGTGCTGGAGGCCTGTGACTTGGGCCGCTATGGCGGTGGAGGTGATGCCGCCGCGCGACAGAAGGTGATGGATGCCGCGGTCGCGGCCATGGAGGGCTGGGCGTGAGCGGGTACTACTCGCCTGAAGAGGCGCAGGACGTCTTCCTGAAGGCCAACGAGGCCTACGCGCGCGAGGACTACGCGGCGGCGCAGGATGGCTACGAGAAGCTCCTCTCGCATGGCCATGGCGGCGCGGACGTCCTCTACAACCTGGGCACGACGCATCTGGCGCGGGGAGACCTGGGCCGCGCGGTGCTCTCGCTGGAGCAGGCGAAGAAGCAGGGCGGCCGCGCGCCGGACCTGGAGGCCAACCTGGCCGTGGCGCGCGCGCGACAGGTGGACAAGGTGGTGGGCGCCACGGCGGAGGAGGAGTTCCTTCCGCGCGTGACGGCGGCCACGGACGGCACCGTGGTGGCGTGGACCTTTCTGGGCACGTGGGTGGCCACGCTGCTGCTCCTGCTGGTGTGGCGGTGGCTGAAGCCGGGACGCCGCACGGGCCTGGGCATCGTCGCCGCGCTGCTGTTCACCGTGGCGGTGCCCACGGGCGCGCTGCTGGCCGCGCATGCGTGGGTGGACGAGACGGTGCACGAGGCCGTGGTGCTGTCGCCCACGCTGGTGGCTCGGGAGCTGCCGCAGCCTGGCGCCCGCTCCATCTTCGAGGTGCATGCGGGCCTCAAGGTGCGGCTCCTGGAGGAGACGGGCCGCTTCGTGCGCATCCGTCTGCCCAACGGACTGGAAGGCTGGGCCGAGCGCGAGGGCGTGGCGGAAATCTGAGCGTTCCGGCACGCCGGGACGAAACCTGGAAGCGCGCGTGACGCCGGGGGTAGACTCTCTGTAAGGGATGGCGGGTTTTCCTTGGAGGTCTCAGCCCCGTGTTCGAAGTCGAGGCCCTTGTCGGGAAGAACCGACTGGTGGTGCGCATCTGGGGTGACATCGCCAGGGAAGAGGCCCAGCGCGTCGGCGACGCGGCGGTGCGGGCCATCGAGCGGTTGCGCCCGCGGTTCGACCTGCTGTCGGACATGAAGGGCGTGACGTCGTTGGACGCCGAGGCCACGGTGCAACTGCGGCGCATCATGGAGGCCGCGAAGGTCCGGGGTTTCCGTCGCGTGGTGCGGGTGGTGGGCCGCTCCGTCGACACGGCGCTCGTCTTCGAGCGCACCAGTCGTGAGCTGGGCTACGACGCGCACCTCGCCTTCTCGTTGGAAGAGGCGGAGCGCCTGTTGGACAGCGGCAGTCCTTGAGTGCCGGGCCGCTCAGCTTCGCTTGCCGGTGAGGCGGGCGAAGAGTCCGGGCTTGCGCTCCTTGCCCTGGCCAGCGGAGGCCGCGGACAGCGCGGCGACCTTCAGGAGATTCTGCTGGAAGACGGTGTTGCCCGGCTCCAGCTCCACCGCGCGCTCCAGCAGTCGGGCCGCTCGGACGTAGTCCTTGCGCTGGTGGACGAGGATGAGGGCCAGCTTGCTGTGGAGCGCGGCGGCTTCGGGGGCACGGTCGATGCCCTTCGTGAGAACCTCGATGGCGCGGTCCACATTGCCTCCGCGCTCCAGTCGCACCGCGCGCTGGAGGAAGTCTTCCGGCGTCTGGGTGGTGGACACCGGAGCGGGCGCGTCCAGGGGCATGGTGGGGCGCATGGGGCGCGGTGCGCGCTCCGGGGCTAGGGGGGCCAGGGTGGGTGGTGGGCTCGCCGCCGACGGGGGGAACGGCGATGCGGGCAGGGTGGGCACCGAGCTCGCCGTGACGTGAGGGGCCGGTGCGGGACGGCTGGCCACCGGTGGCGCGGCGGTGGCCGGGGCGACGACTCGGGTCGACCCCCCCAGCCCGCTGGGGGCACTGCGTGTCGCCGGAGGAGGCCCGGTGCGCGCCGTGGCGGGCAAGGGGGGCGGACCGGGGCGTGCGGCGGAGGGGTGCTCCTTCGCGGGCGGAGCAGGGGCTCCCGGGAAGGTGACGTGTTCGGTGAAGCCACTGGCGCGCGGGGCCTGGGCGACGCCGGGGCGCATCGCGCGAGTCGGCTGCGAGGGCGCGCTCGGATGCGACCCGCCAGACGTGGTGGACCTCGTGGGACGTGGAGCGGGAGGTGCGAAGGGCTCCTCGTCGCCGAGCGCCATGGGAGAGAGGTCCTCCTCGGCGCCCAGGGCCATGAGCACGGCGGGACGCTCCCCGGTGAGCGTGGGGACCTCGTCGTCCTGAATCGTGGATGGCTCTTCGTCGTCGAACGCGGGCGCTTCCGGGGTGAGGAACTCGCTGCCGTCGAGCACGGGAAGCTCGTCGGTCCGGCTTCGTCGTGGAGGGCTGCCAGGCGCGCGGCGCAGCTCCAGCACGCCTCGTTCCAGCAGGGCCTTGAGGACGACCTTCACCTCGATTTCAGGCAGCCGCGCCGCGAGGGCGAGTTGGGGCACCGCGTGGACTCCGTCGACGAAGGACGCGATGTGGGCTTCGAAAGGGTGGAGGGGCTGCAACGCGATGTTCAGTCCGGCACGAAGGTGCGGCACGGTGTCCGCGTCCATGGGCACGGTGAATCGCGCGGTGGCCAGGTCCTGCGGCGCGGGCCGCTGGGGCGGCGGCCTGGGCACTTCCATGGTCCTGCTGCGCTGGGGTGGGGAGAGCAGGGCCCGGACGATGGTGGGCTCCGTGATGATGTACTCCCCGCTGGCCTGCTCCGGGTCCAGGAGCAACCCGCAGAACTCACACTGGAAGTCGTCCCCTTCCACCGTGCCCCTGCACTCTGGACATTCTAGTTTTGCGGCCATTTCGGGCCCATCATAGCGCTCCGGGACCCCCATCACCTGACGCCTCGCGGGGAGGGGTGAAAATGGGGGCCCGGGGGGCGCGTCCGGAGGGACAAGGCGGCTTCATCCCCCTGTCAGACTGGCTGATGAGCGGGCGGGCATGGAAGTCAGGCATCCCCTGTCCCGTTGGCTTACGTATGGCTGATGCGTGGTGCTCCACACAAATGATGGAGCAACCCTGGTGCGCGTGGTGTCGGCGGGGCTATACCGCGCGCGGCAGGTGGCACCGGCAGTGGGGGTGGCGCGCCCGCGAATCATCGTCCCTCTGAGGTCCAGAGTCGCGCCGGAGAAACATGGTTGGCATGTCCCAGGCACCCTTCCACATCCTGCTCGTCGAGGATGAACCGGTCATCCGGGAGCTGGTGCGCTCGATGTTGAGCGACGGCACCGTGGAGGTGGTGTGCGCGGCCAACGGGCTGGAGGGACTGAAGCTGGCGCGCAGCCGGACCTTCCACCTCATCCTGATGGATGTGGTGTTGCCGCAGCTGGACGGAATCTCCGCGTGTCGCATCCTGAAGAGCGACCCCGTCACCGCGACGGTGCCGCTCTACATGCTCACCGCGAAGGCGAAGAAGTCGGACATGGAGAGCGCCACACTGGCGGGCGCGGACGGCTACATCCACAAGCCCTTCCGAGGCGCGGAGCTGATGGCGCTGGTGGAGCGCCTGCGAGTGGCCTCGCCTCGCTCGGAACCGGCCTGAAGCGACGGGGACGGGCCTCACCGCTCAGGGCAGGCGCGGATGGAGGAAGCGCGCCAGGGCGATGAGGTCGTCCCAGTCGAGCTCACCGAACTCCAGGGCCACGCCGTCCGCTTCCCGGCGGCGGATGGTGCAGGTGGTGACGATTTCCTTGTCCCCAGGCAGCGGCAGGCTGAGCGTCAGCTGGCGCTGGGCATCTCCGGGGTGCGCGAGCAGGAACAGCCCCGCCATGGAGACATCGCGGGCGCGGGCCATGACGGCGCGTCCTGGCAGGAGCACTTTCACGGGGAGGGACGCCTCGACGCGCGGGTGGAAGCGCTCGGCGATATGGGGTCCACCATTGGAAGTGTTCATCGGCTCAGCTCCTCACTGCGACAGGGTGCGACAACTCTGAGGCACCTTGCGTGCGAGGCAAGTTTCCGTCCTCGCGCCGCCGTCCCGTGAGACGGACGCTCCTCCCGGCCCCTGGAGTTTTCCTGGCGCGCGCGACGCGGCCATGAGCGCGGGATTGCTTGGGTTTTCATCTGGCACGTCGCCTGAAGAGCCCCCTGCGCAACCCGCCGCCGGAGGCAGCTCTTGGACCCGAACCACCGCAGGCTTCAGTCGCTCACCATCACCCCCACCATGCCTCGGCAGACGCCGCGCAATGACTTCGGCACGGTGCTGGCGCACGCGGCCCACCAGGTGGTGAGCAAGGGGGCGGGGCTCGTGGGCGGGATGATCCCGTCGGGTCCCATCCTGAGCGCGGCCGTCTCCAGTACGAAGATGGCGGTCTCCTCGGTGGTGCCGATGGGAGCGACGACCACGTCGGCCGCGTCCACGTCCGCGGCGGGAGCCTCGCTGGGGACGCCGACGGGCAACGGGGATGCGTGGGACCTGCTGGAGGCGCAGAAGGCGCTCAGCGCGGACGGCCAGAAGTTCAACGCGGCCTATCTGCAGCTCCAGAACGAGATGCAGCGGGAGAGCCGCGAGCACAACGCGGTCTCGAACATCATGAAGGTCCGCCACGACTCGGCGAAGGCCGCCATCAACAACATCCGCTGAGAGGGGCGCGGCGAGCCATGAGCGTGGACAAGGTGGGAGCGGTAAGCGGTGCGGGCCTGGCGTCCGTGGAGCCCGGCCGGGAGCGATTCGACAAGGTGCTGGAGGGTGTCCGAGCCCCCACGCGCGAGGCGACGACCTCGGTGACGACGGAAGGCGTGGCGCGTCCGCCCGTCGAGGCCACGAGGGGCGTGGCTCGGGCCGAAGGCGGGGGGACGCAAGCCCCGGCGGGATGTTCGGAGGCGAGGACGGGGACGCGGGTGGACTCCGTCCAGACGGCGCGAGAGCAGCAGGCCGCGCAGGCATTGGAGCGGGTGGGGCAGGCGCAGAAGCGCTTGGACCACATCCTGGCGCTGGCGGAGTCGGGTCGCGACTTCACGCCGGGGGAGCTGCTCTCGTTGCAGGCCCAGGTCTACCGGGCGAGCCAGGAACTCGACCTCGCCGGCAAGGTTGTCGAGAAGGCCACCGGCGGCGTCAAGCAGGTCCTGCAGACGCAGGTTTGAGGAGCGCGCATGTCTTCGAGTTCCCTCCGCTGTCTGCTCTTCCTGTGGCTCTTGTGCGCCACCGCGTGTCGAGAGCGCATCCAACATGGCCTGGATGAGCGGCAGGCCAACGAACTGCAGTCCGTGCTCATCGAGCGAGGGCTGGATGCTCGCAAGGTGCCGGAGGCGGGCAAGAAGCCGTCCTGGGCCATCGAAGTCACGGGAGACCAGTCGTCGGACGCGGTGCGTGTCCTCGCGGAGCTGGGGCTGCCGAGGCCCGCGGCGGAAGTGGGCTGTGATGTCTTTGGTGGGAGCGGACTGGTGCGCACGCCGGTGGAGGAGGGCGTCTGCCGGGTGCGCGTGCTGGAGCGGGGCCTGGAGAAGACGCTCCAATCCGTGGAGGGAGTGCTGCTGGCGCGAGTCCACCTGGTGGTGCCTCCGGCGCCACGACCCGGGCAGGCAGGGGTGCCGTCCAAGGCCTCGGCGATGCTGCGAGTGACGCCGGGCAGTGCGGCGAGGGTGCGTCAGTCCTCGGACGTCTTGAAGGCGCTCCTGGCGGGAGGTGTGGAGGGGCTCTCCTCCGACGCGGTGTCGCTGCTGGTGGACGAGGTGCCCGCGCGGGTGGAGGTCGCTTCGGCGGGTGGCCTGTCTTCTTTGTCCAGGCTGCGGGTACTGCTCGCCGTGCTGGGGGTGTTGGTGACGGGGCTGTCGGGAGCCTTGGTGTGGGCGACGCTGCGGATGCGTCACTACCGGGAGCGGAGCGTGGTGCCTGCCGCGCCGCCGGTCCCCGCTCGTCCCGTGCTCTCGGCTGGAGCGGCTCGCAAGGTCGCCTGAGCAGGCGACGGAGAGACTCATCATGGATGCGACACGTGTGGGTCGGGCATCGCGCCCGGCGAGGAAGGGTGTGCCCGTTCCGACCCAGGAGCCGATGCCCGCTCCGGTTCCGAATCCGCTGGCGGAGCAGGCGACGACGATTCGTCGTCAGCCTCCAGCGCTCCCGTTGGAGCGCTATGCGCTGGTGGCATGGGTCCTGGGACGGGAGCGAGCGGGAGAGCTCCTGGAAGGTCTGGGCACGGAGGCCTTGAAGCGAGCCAAGGCGCATTTGCGGCGCATCGCCGCGCTCCCGTCCGCGCAGCGACAGGCGAAGGTCGCGAAGGAGTTCGGCGAGAGGAGCGACGCGGCGGCGAGGCTGAAGGCCTTGATGGACGAGGTTCCGGAGCTGCTTCGCAAAGAGGTGTTCCGTCGTCTCCCTGCCTATCACCGGACCCTGTTTCCGGGTCGCAAGGTGGAGCCCGTGGACCCGCTGGCGCCACCGTTGTTGTCGGCGCTCGCCGAAAGACTCATCCGGGAAGCCACGCGCTGAAGTCCTCGCGTGGCGCCGTCCTGGCCCGTGTACGCGGCATCCCAGGCGCGGATGCCCATTCACTCCAAACCCGCGTCACCACGAGCGCCCCTCCTGGCGGGCGTCGTGCACGAGCGGGGTGTCACCCCTTGCCCTTCCTTGGCGAACCTTCGATGAATTCAGAGACAGAGCCCTCCCATTCTCCCGAGCCACGTCGGCTGCGACGGTTGGGGGCGCGCCGGATGAGTCGGGCGCACGTCGTGCTTTCGCGGCGGCCCCGCGTGGCGAGCCTGGGGCGTGAGGCCCTGGACGAAATCTGCGCGGCGCTGGGCCGGGAGCTGAGTTGCTCGGTGACGGCCGAGGCCCGGTTGCTGGATGCCATGGTCTCACCCGTGAATGGGCTGCAGCGGCCTGCGGTCTTCGTCCTGCTGGAGCTGTCGGCGGTGGGGGGAGTTGCGGTGCTGGAGTTGGAGCCCGCGCTGGCCGTTGCCGCGCTGGAGCGAATCGCCGGCCCGGGTGGCAAGCCGGGAGTGGCGACAGAGCTGGCGAGGCTGGAAGAGGCGACGCTGGCGTATCTGGTGCTGGTGGCGCTCTCCGCTGTGCGCTCCAAGTCGCCGCTGTATCCCGCCCTGGCGCCCCGGCTGTCCGCCGTGACGATGCGACGTGAGGACGTCGTGGCTCGGCTGCGGGGGCGGCAGCCGCTGGTGGGCGTGGAGCTGGATGTTTCGGTGGGGCCGGTGCGTGCGGGAGGACGGCTGTTGCTTCCCTCACCGGTGCTGCAGTCGGTGTTCCAGGAGTTCCCAGTGGAGCGCGACACGAGCGTCGCATCGGAAGTGCTCGCCGCGGCTCTGAAGATGAGGTGCCTCATCGGACAGACGCCCCTGTCGCCCCAGGCGATGGATGCGCTCGCGGTGGGGGATGTCGTTGTCTTTGAAGGCGTGCGTCGCGAGGACACGCGCCTCTTCGGCCCCGGACGGCTGGTGGCCCGGGGCTTCTCGCTCGCGGGGACGTTTCAGCCCGAGGGTTTCTCGCTGTCCCGTGCGCGTGTCCGCGTGCATTTCCAGGAGTCGAACATGGTGGTGGTGAACGAACGAGGCGAGGGCATTCCCCCGCTCCCCGTGGACGTGGAGGTGGAGTTGACGCGGGTGCTGGTTCCGCTCTCGGAGCTGGCGGCGTTGAAGCCGGGCGTCCTGCTCCCGTTGCACATCAATGCCAGTGAGCCGGTGTTGTTGCGCGTGGGAGACCGGGTGGTGGCGCGCGCGGAGTTGGTGGACCTCGAGGGCGAGGTGGGCGCTCGTGTCCTGGCCCTGTTGCCGTGAGTGAGCACATGAATGTCCGGCGCGCGTCGCTCTCTCCTCGCACGCGCCTTCAAGTCGCGACGCTGCTCGTCCTCGGGTTGGCCTTGCTGGGGCCCCTGGGCGGAGTGTCCGTGGTGTCCACGGCTCGGTGGCTCCTGATTCTGGGGACACTCTGTGGCCTGGGGTGGTGGTGGTTTCGACGGGGGGCCAAGGGGCCCCGCGTGGAGAGTGCCGAGCGGATGCAGGTCATCTCCCGGGCAGGCCTGTCGCCTCGTTGTGGCCTTGCGCTGGTGGAGGTCGAGGGGCGGGGCTTTCTCGTGGCCTTCGGTGATGCGTTCGCGGAGGTCCATCCGCTGCCCGAGCGGGAGGAGGTGC
The DNA here is from genome assembly GCF_013336715.1 of Myxococcus sp. CA056. NCBI lineage: Bacteria > Pseudomonadati > Myxococcota > Myxococcia > Myxococcales > Myxococcaceae > Myxococcus > Myxococcus sp. CA056. The sequence continues at coordinate 716,689 of NZ_JABUMT010000003.1, read as the reverse complement.
CACGGACCTTCGCCCAGGCGCGGCGACCGCGTCCGGGGCGTGGTCTCCGGAAGGGGATGAGCTCATGACGGGCGGCCTGGGAATGCTGGCGCCAGTCATGGCCGTGGCGTCGGAGGGGGCGCTCAGCCAGCAGTCCTATGCGGGAAGCCCGCTGCCGATGATGGGCATGCTGGCGGTGATGTCACTGCTGCCGTTCGCGGTGTTGATGTTGACGAGCTTCTCGAAAATAGCGGTGGTGTTGTCGCTGGCACGCTCGGCCATGGGAACCCAGCAGGCGCCGCCCACGCTGGTGCTGACGGGACTGGCCGCGGTGCTGACGGGCCACATCATGGCCTCGGTGATGGAGCGGACGTACGACGCGGGGCAACGCGCCTATCAGGAGCTGGAGGCCGGCTCGGGCGTGCGGATTCTCGATGCGGCGGCACAGGTGGCGGAGCCGCTGCGCGGGTTTCTCGTGAAGCATGGCAGCCCCGAGGAACGCGCTCGTTTCGTGGACCTGGCGCGAGAGCTGCGTCCCCCAGAGGAAGTGGACTCGGTGCGCGAGACGGACCTCTTCGTCATCATTCCCGCCTTTGTCATCACGGAGTTGAAGGAGGCCTTTCAGATTGGCTTCCTCGTCTTCCTCCCGTTCCTGGTGCTCGACATGGTCATCGCCAATGTGTTGCTCGCGCTGGGGATGCAGACGTTGTCGCCTGGCCAGGTGAGCCTGCCTTTCAAGATTCTTCTCTTCGTGGCCGTGGATGGCTGGTCGCTGCTCGCGCGCGGCCTCATCCTCGGTTACCGGTGACTCGATGACCCAGGATGTGTTGTTGACCCTGGGGCGTGAGGCTTTGCTGTTGATGGTCCTCGCGTCCTTGCCACCCATTGGGGCCAGCCTATTGGTGGGCTTCCTGTCGAGTCTCTTTCAGGCGACGACGCAGCTTCAGGAGAGCACGCTATCGGTGGTGCCGAAGCTGTGTGCGGCGGTGGTGGCGTTGGTGCTCTCCGGGCCGTGGATCGCCGGGCAGTTGACGCGATTCACACAGCAGCTCCTGATGCTCATCTCCGAGGTGTCGGCGTGAGCCTGGAGTTGCTGCGCGCCCACCTGGAGGCGCTGGGCCCGGACGCGGTCGCCGTGGCGCTGTGTGCCGCACGGCTCCTGCCCGTGGCCTTCCTGTGTCCGCTGTTGGGAGGGCAGGCCACGCCCACCACGGTGCGGCTGGGCTTGGTGTTGTCGCTCTCGCTCTTCCTGCGGGCGGAAGGTGGCGTTGGACTGGCGGAGCCCGTGACTTCGTCGCTGGAGTTGGGGGGATGGGTGTTGCGAGAGCTGGCCTACGGGGTGTCGGTGGGGCTGGTCGCGGCGCTGCCGTTCGATGCGGCGCGAATGGGGGGGCGATTCATCGACCTGCTTCGCGGAACGTCCGCGGAGGCCAGCCTTCCGCTGGCAGGGAGTCGGGAGTCGGCCACGGGCGAAGGGCTCTATCATCTGCTGGTGGGACTGGTGACGTCGGGGGCGGTGGCTCCGCTGGTCTTCGGCGCGTTGGTGCGGGGCTTTGGCGTGGTGAAGCTGGGGGCCTTCGTGCCCACGGAAGCGGCGACGTTGCATCTCGTCGTGCTCGCGGGCGGCGCGCTGGCCACGGGACTGGCGGTGGGCGCACCGATGGCGGCCGCGATGCTGACGGTGGATTGCTTTCTGGCATTGGCATCGCGCGCGGCGCCGCAGGTGAACCTGCAGGAATTGGGGGCTCCGTTGCGAATCCTGGGGGGCGGCGTGGTGCTGTGGTTGGGCATCGGGATGCTGTGTGAGCGACTGCTGGCGGAGGTCCTCTCCACGGAGGGCACGCTCTCCTTGCTGGGGAAGCTGGCCCAATGAGTGGAGAGAAGACGGAGTTGCCGTCGGCCAGACGCCTGCGTGAGGCGCGCCGCAAGGGGCAGATTCCCCGCAGCCGGCTGTTGTCCTCCAGCGCGGTGATGTTGGGGGGCGTGCTCGGGTTCATCTCGGGCGCCCCCGGGATGTTCGAGCGTCTTCAGGAGTGGACGTCGCGGCTGTTCCTGGCGCAGCAGCCGGAGGGCGCCTGGGAGGAAGGGCTCTGGATTTTCGTGCGCCTGAGTGCGCCGGTGCTGGGAGGCGCGTTCGCGGCGTCACTGGCGGTCTCCGTGGCTACCGTGGGATTCGAGGTGAACCCGAGCCATGTGGCGCCGAAGCTGGAGCACGTCAGTTTCTCCTCCGGACTGAAGCGTCTCTTCAGCGTGAGACCGTTGAAGGAGCTGGGCAAGGCGCTGCTGGTGGTGTGGGTGGTGGCGATTCTTGTCTGGGGCGAGGTGGAGTCGGTGGGGCCGGATGCGCTGCGCACCGCCTGGCTGGCCGGAAGTGAGGGGCTGCCACTCATGCTGGAGCAACTCACGGAGCTGATTCGCCGCGTGGCCTGGGTGCTGCTCGTGCTCGGCGTTGGAGACTACGTGCTCGCCAGGCGGAGCCACGTGCGCGAGCTGATGATGAGTCGCGAGGAGCTGAAGCGCGAGCACAAGGAGAGTGAAGGGGACCCACGGCACAAGGGACAGCGTCGGGCCTTGCACCGGCAGCTGGCTCAAGGGGGGCCGGCACGAGGGGTGCAAAAAGCCACTGCCGTGGTGGTCAATCCAACGCATCTGGCGGTCGCGCTTCGCTACGACGCGCGGGAGTGTGAGGCGCCCTACCTCGTCGCGAAGGCCCGGGAGGAGGACGCCTTGATGCTTCGGGAGGAGGCCCAGCGGCTTGGAGTGCCGGTGGTCCGAGACATTCCGTTGGCGAGAAGCCTCATCCACTACGACATCGGGGAGCCCATTCCCGAAGAGCTGTACCAGGCCGCGGCGGTCGTCTTGCGCACGGCGATGGAGTCGCGGGACGCGGACGGTGTCCCCCGGAGACAGACCTCATGAAGGTGTTCGCGAAGTGGTTGGTGAAGGCGCGAAGCTCGTCGGACCTCGTGCTGGCGGTGGCGATGGCGGCGGTGCTGGGGGCGCTCATCATTCCCCTGCCGGCGTGGCTGCTGGACGTGGGGTTGGCGGTGAACCTGGCGGCGGCGGTGGCGTTGCTGGTGGCGTCGTTGAGGGCCAGGGACGCGCTGCAGGTGACGTCATTTCCCTCGCTGTTGTTGTTCACCACGTTGTTCCGACTGGCGCTCAATGTCTCGTCCACGCGGCTGGCGCTCGCGGAGGGGCACGCGGGCGAGGTCATCCAGGCGTTTGGTGAGTTCGTCGTCCAAGGAGACTACGTGGTCGGCGGCGTGGTGTTCGCCATCCTTTCGCTGGTCCAGTTCCTGGTGGTGGCGAAGGGCGCGGAGCGTGTCGCGGAGGTGTCCGCGCGCTTCACCCTGGACGCGATGCCGGGCAAGCAGATGTCCATCGACGCGGACCTGCGAGCGGGGGCCATTGACCAGGCCCAGGCACGGAAGCGGCGGAGGGACCTGGAGCGGGAGTCTCAGATGTTCGGCGCCATGGATGGCGCGATGAAGTTCGTGAAGGGAGACGTCATCGCGGGCCTCGTCATCGTCGCGGTGAACCTGCTGGGCGGCTCGCTCATCGGCGTCCTGCAGGGAGGGATGACGTTCTCGGAGGCCGCGGCGACCTTCGCGCTCATCGCCATCGGAGATGGCCTCGTGTCCCAGGTGCCGTCCCTGTGCATCACCGTGGCGGCGGGACTCGTCGTCACGAGGGTGGCGTCGGAGCGGGAGGAGGACTCGCTGGGCTCGGAGATTGGCTCGCAGTTCTTCGGTGAGGCCCGGACACTCTGGGTCGTGGCGGGATTGTGTGTGGCGCTCGCGTTGATGCCGGGCATGCCGCACCTGACCTTCTTGCTGCTGGCGGCGGGACTGGTGGGACTCGGGCGCGTCCTGCAGCGAGGACTGCCCCGAGAGGGCGCTGCGACGCGCGGCGGGGGTGCGACGGGGTCCAAGGAAGGAGCCGAGGAGAAGGCGGGGGCTGCTCCGGAGAGCGCCGTGGTGCCCGTGGGAGTGTCTCCTCTCACGCTTGACCTCGCGCCGGACCTGACAGTGCTGGCGGAGTCGGCGGCTGGGGCTTTCGTGCACCAGACCTTGAACGCCGTGCGCGACGAGCTCTTCTTCGAGCTGGGCGTGCGCATCCCTGGCATCCGGGTGCGGACCCAGGCGGCCTACCTGGGCACCGGGGAGTACCGCATCCTGGTGGACGAGGTGCCGGCGGGAGGCGGGCAGCTGAGTGTGGGCGTGCTCTATGCGATGGCGCCTCCCGACGAACTCGCGTTCCTCCAGGTGAAGGCGGAGGCCGCGGTGGAACCGTCGACGGGCAGGACCATCAGCCGCGTCCCTGAAGCGGGGCGAGGACCCGTGGAACTCGCCCAGGTCCCGGTCCTGCGGCCCGAGGAACTGCTCGCGGACCATCTGAGAGGCGTTTTGCGGAGCCGGGCCGCGGACCTGCTGGGCCTTCAGGATGTCCAGGGGCTGCTGGATGGCCTGGAGACTCGTGCTCCCATGCTGGTGAAGGAAGCGCTGCAGAAAGTCCCTCTGCCGCTGCTGGCGGACGTGCTGCGAAAGCTCCTCCAGGAAGGCGTCAGCATTCGAGACCTGCGAGCCATCCTGGAGGCGCTCGTCTCACCCACCACGGAAGGAGACGCCTCCGCGCTCGCCGAGCGCTGTCGTCAGGCCCTGCGCCGCTACCTCAGTCACAAGTTCGCGCCCACCGGGCCGCTGTATGCGTACCTCGTGGACCCGGAGGTGGAAGAAATCCTGCGGTCCACCGGACCTCGGGGACCCGCGCCAGACCCGGACCGGGTGGCGGAAATCCTGGAAGGCGTCCGACAGGTGGCGACAGGAGGAAGGGCGGTGCTGCTCACCGCGCCAGACGTCCGGCGGTCACTGCGAAGGCTTTGCGAGGGAGCGTTTCCGGAAGTGGCCGTGCTCACCTATGGGGAGCTGGACGGCGCCCTTCAGATTCGTCCCATCGGCAGGCTTTCGCCCGTGCCGATGGGGTCCTGAGTCGACTCAGAGGCCCGTGCCGGTGCTGCCGGGGCTCTTGCTCTCGGGGGAAGGCAAGTCGCTCTGGGCCTGCTGGGGGGCGGGGCGGTTGACCCGGTCCCTCAGCTCCTTGCCCGTGCGGAAGAGCAGGCCCCGCTTGGGCTTCACCGGGATGACCTGACCTGTCTTCGGGTTGCGTCCCTGGTAGCCCTGGTAGTTCTTCACGTGGAAGGCGCCGAGGCCGCGAATCTCGATGTTCTCACCGCGACAGAGGGCATCCTTCATCGACTCGAAAATCGTCTCGATGGTGGCCTCAGCCTGCTTCTGCGTCACGCCCCGCTTGGCCACGAGGATGTTGATCAGATCGGACTTGAGCATCGGACGCTCCCGCAAACCCGGTGACCCCTTGGCGACAGGGCACTCTGGCCCGTGGTGAATCAGGAAAACATAACAGAACGCGCCGGCACTGCAAGCAGGGTGGACTCCCAACCACCTAGAAACTTTACGGATTTCCGCCTGCCGCCACCTTGGTGGGGGCAGAAGGGGCCGTGTCCGCCAATCCAGGCCGCAAGGGGACCACCAGGTCGGTCCACCGTGTCTGACGCAGGCGCTCGACGCCGAGGCAGTCCGCCTCCTGGAAGAAGTGCTCCACCTGCTCGAAGCCCGCGGCTCGCGGTCCATCCCAGGTATCCGCGCCTCCGGAAATCATCACCCCGTGCACGGCGAGGGTGGTGTCCGCGAGGGTGAGTGAGGCTGGATCCCTCGCGGGCCGCAGTCCTCCCCGGCGTTGGCGCTCCAGCAGCCCCGCGGCCTCCATGCGGTCCACGACTTCGTGGACGAGCGACTCGGGGACGCGAAGCCGGGTCGCCAGCTCGCGGGGCGTGGGAGCAGGCCCCCCATCCACCCACGTCAGCGTGGTCTCCTGGGCGATGCGGGAGGCCACCAGCTCATGGGCCCGGGGGTGGGTGCCGAACGCGAAGAGGGAGTCGCGGAAGGCGGTGTGCTCGACGGCGTAGGAGAGCCGCGCGCCGAAGAGCAGCAGCAGCCAGCTCACGTAGACCCAGGCGAGAAAGAGGGGAAGGGCGCTCAGCGAGGCATAGAGCAGGTTGTAGCGGAAGCTCCGTGCGGCGAACTCGGCGTAGAGGGACTTGGCGACCATCCACCCGAGCCCGGCGACGAGTCCTCCCGCGAGGGCGGAGCGCACCCGGACGTGCGCATAGGGCGTCCAGAAGTACAGCATCGTCAGCCCCACCACCGCGACGAGCGTGGTGCCCAGGGCGATGAAGGCTCCGGGATACGGCAGGCTCTGCAAGACGCCTCGTACCGCCCGGGTCCCCGTGAAGGACGCGGCCAGGAAGATGGGCCCCAGCAGCAACAGGCCGGCGTAGATGAGCAGGCGGATGCCCCACGGGCGCTGGCGGCGGATGCCCCACAGCTCGTTCACCGCGCCGTCGATGTGGCGCAGCAGCGAGCCCGCGGACAGGAGGATGGCCAGGAAGCCGATGCTGCCGATGGCCACCGAGTTGCTCTGGTCGAGGAGCCGGTTGAGCACCGCGGCGGACTTCTCCTGGACGCCTGGTGCGAGCAGCTCGCGGACGACGGAGCGCAGCCGTTCCTCGAAGCGGTCCTGGTGGAAGGCATTCAGCAGGACCAGGCCGACCGTCAGCAGGGGCACCAGCGAGAACATGCTGATGTAGGTGAGGGCGGCCGCGCGAAGCCGGAGGTTCTCTCCCCGAAACCCCTGGCCCACGGTCCTCGCGGCGAGCACGGTGTCCGTCGCGAAGCGGCCCACCGGAGTGCCCTCGATGGGGGCCCAGACGCGCAACGCCCAGGCTCGTGCCCGGTCTCGGGTGTTTCGCAGCCATGAAAGCGGAGTCTGGGCCACGGCCGCTCTCAGGTACGCCAGCCCACGAAGGGGCGCGCCCCTCGGAGGAAGGGGAGAAGGGGGTGGCGACAGGAGGTCTCGAGCGGAGCGGAGATGAGGGTCATCCGGGACGGAAGTGGGGCAGGGACGTCGACGACGCTCCGCGACATGGGCGGCAAGGCTAGCCAAACCCGAGCCTCCTGGGCCAGCCCACCCCAGTGACGAGGGTGACTGGGGCACACCGTCCGACATCCCCGCCCGGCCCCAAGGGTAGGGCCAGGACGTGAGGCCGCCGCTCTCATGGCCCTCGAGTCGGAGGTGAGGTGCCTCGGCCGCGAAGTCGTGGCTCCCGAGGGGCACGACGGAAGGCCTGGTGCCAGGTTCGAACCCTGTCACCGACGAGCCGTGGACCTTGGTGTGGGAAGGCTTGCCCGGATACCTGGCGCCGGTTTGGCGAGATGCCTCAGGGGAGTTTTGGGCGCTGGCCTGGCGAAGCCTTGCGTGAAGACTCCTGCCCGCCTTTGGGCGAGGCCGGGCGCAAGCGACTGGCTCTGGCGAATGAGACCTTGCTGGCTCTCGAACCCGCCCTGGCTTCGAGCGCGGGATGCGCCGCCCTCGGGACAGAGGGCGGCGCCAATCTCAACCCTCACCCCTCAGCGAGGTGAGGGTTCGATGGGGTGGGGATGCGATGGCATCACCCACTCCACCGTGAAGCATCAGGTCGTGCCGCCCGAGGGGTCCGAGCCGCCCTGACCAGAAGCCGGAGGCGTCGAGCCGCCGCCACCGCTCTCGCCGCCACTTCCTCCGGACGTACCCTGGCCACCGCCGCGCTCACCGCGACGCTCGCCGCGCTCACCACGTTCGCCGCGCTCCGCACGTTCCCCGCGCTCACCACCGCGGTCGGCACGCTCGCCGCGCTCACCACCACGGTCCGCACGCTCAGCACCACGTTCGCCGCGCTCGCCGCCACGGTCCGCACGCTCGCCGCCGCGCTCAGAACCACGGTCCGCACGCTCGCCGCCACGGTCCGCGCGCTCACCACCACGTTCGCCGCGCTCGCCGCTCCGGTCTCCGCGAGGACGGTCGCCGCCACGCTCCGGGCGTCGGCCGCCACCGCCGCCACCACTACCACCGCCGCCACCGCTGCCGCCGCCGCGGTCATCTCGCCGGTCGCCGCCCCGGTCCCGGTCCCTGCCACCGCCTCGGCGGTTCTGGTCCTGGCGTCCGAAGCCACCGCTGTCCGGCTTGCGATGCTGCATCGCAAGCTCGCCATCACCCGAGCCCGGTGACGACGCCACCTTGTGCTCCGGCCCCGTGGCCGAGCGTCCGTAGATGTCGTACTGCTCGCGGTGGTAGTTCTGCTGCGCCTTGACCTGGATGGACTTGTTGTAGCGGTCCATCAAGTGCCGCAGCTCGTTGCGCTCCTCGCCCTGGAGCAGGCGCGCCACTTCCGCGTTGCAGTTGATGACCAGCGTGGAGTCCTTGTAGCCCGGCGCTTCCCGGCGAATCTCGCGGAAGATTTCGTACGCCACCGTGGTGGCCGTCTTCACGAAGCCGTTGCCGTCGCAGTACGGGCAGTCCTCGTGCAGCACCCGGCCAATGGACTCGCGCACGCGCTTGCGCGTCATCTCCACGAGGCCCAGCTCGGAGATGCGCAGCACGTTCGTCTTCGCCTTGTCGCGCCCCAGCGCCTCCTGCAGCGACTTGAAGACCTTGTCCCGGTTCTGCGCCTTCTCCATGTCGATGAAGTCGCAGATGATGATGCCGCCGATGTTGCGCAGCCGGAGCTGGTAGACGATCTCCTTGGCTGCCTCGACGTTGATCTTGGTGATGGTCTCCTCGAGGCTCTTCTTGCCGACGTAGCGGCCCGAGTTGACGTCGATGGCGGTGAGCGCCTCGGCCTGGTCGATGATGAGGTAGCCGCCGCTCTTCAGCCACACCTTGCGCTGCGTGGCGCGCTGCAGCTCCTGCTCGATGCCGTACGCGTCGAAGACGGTGTCGTCGCCCTCGTGCAGCGCCACCCTGTCCCGCAGCGCCGGGTCCTGCGCCGTGACGAAGCCGAGGATGCGCTCGTACTCCTCACGGTCGTCGACGACGAGCTTCTCCACGTCGTGCGCGAACAAGTCGCGCGTGGCGCGCAGGATGAGGTCCAGGTCCGGATGCAAGAGGCCCGGCCCGCCCCGCTTCTCGTTCTTGCGGACGACCTGGTTCCACACCTCGATGAGGAACCGGATGTCGCTCTCGAGCTTCTCCTGCGGCACGTTCTCCGCCACCGTGCGCACGATGAAGCCCGTCCCGGGCGGCCGCAGCCGGTCCACGATTTCCCGCAGACGCCGGCGCTCCTTCTCGTTGGAGATGCGGCGGCTGATGCCCACATGGTCCACCGTGGGCATGAACACCAGCTGACGGCCGGGAATCGAGATGTGCGAGGTGAGGCGCGCGCCCTTCGTGCCGATGGGGTCCTTGGAAATCTGGACCACGACCTCCTGGCCCACCTTCAGCAAGTCCTCGATCTTGTCCGTCCGGCGCTGCTTGACCTTCTCCTTGCCGCCGCCTTCGTCGTGCTTGTCCCGGCGCTTGTCGTCCTGCTTGTGCCGGCCCTTGTCCTTCTCCTTCTCGCGGGCGCGCGGCTCACGCGCCTCCCGGGCCTCGCGCGGGGCGCGGCGCTCTCCGGAGACCTCGGCGGGACGCGCGGCGACGGCCGCCTCCTCACCCGTCGGAGGAGGAATCAGCTCGCTCAGCGCGGTGGCCGCGTGCGGCGGCGGCTCGGGCGGAATCATCGCCACGGCCAACGCGGTGGCCGTTTCGTCGGAGAGGGGCGTGGACTCGGGGGAAGCCTCGGACGTGCCCTCCGTCGGGGACGTCTCGAGCACCGCGACGGCCACGGACGCCGTCTCCACGACGGGCGCCGCCGGCTCGGCGGACACGGTCACCTCGGTCGCGACCACCGTCACGGTGGCCTCGGCGGCGGCCGCGGGGGCCTCCTCGACCGACTCACCGCCCGGGGCCTCGGTGGGGGCTGACGGCACCTCGATGGACGGCGCGGTCGCCGCCAGCTCCATGATGGTGTCGCGCGGCAGGGACTCGGTGCGGTGGGCCTGGTCCTCACCGGCCAGATCCGCCGCTTCCGCCTCCACGTCCACGCTCGGACCCGCGTCCCGTGCCGCTTCTTCGGCGGCATCGGCCTCGGACTCGGTGGGCACGTCGGGGGCGTCCTCGTGCTCTCCCTCCGTCAGCTCGAACTGGGCCCGGGCGAAGTCCGGGTCATAGACGACGTCGCTGACGTAGAGGAAAGCGGCCTTCTCCAGGCCGATGTCCACGAAGGCCGCCTGCATGCCGGGGAGCACCCGGACCACGCGGCCCTTGTAGATATTTCCGACGACGCCCTTGTCCTTTTTACGCTCGAGGTAGAACTCCGCGATGTGCCCGTTCTCGACGAGCGCCACGCGGGTCTCCCGACCCGCGGCGTTGATGACGAGGATGCTGCTCATGGACGAATCCTGGACGCGCGCGCGGTAGGGCGGACCTCACCGGACGGGAGGCGGCAAGACGCCGCGCCTCCGAGCACGCTGCGAAGGGAGAGGCGGCCTCCGGTGGCCCTCCAGTCAGGACGGCCTTCCCGGTCTGTCCGGGTACGGCTCGCGTCACGCTGTCGAGGGCCAAGGGGACCACCGCCTGCTCCTCCGAATTTAGTCGCTCCGCTTTGCGACCGGCACCCTGCCGGGCGGAGCCTTGTCTTCAACCGCGTTCGAGGTCCTCCACCACGCGCGTGCCGCCCGCTCCTTCCTTCCACACCCGGTCGGTGCCCTTCAGTGGGTCACCTTGGGGGGGCGACTGGAGCCCCGGCGCAGCCGACGCGCCCGGAGGTATCCGGGAACGCAACCCGTCAAAAATTCACGACTGGGCGTGACCTTCGCCAATGCGGAGTGTCACACAAGCGCCCAGAAACACGGGGAGTTTTCCACGCCCCCGGCACACGTGTAAAGCCGAGAAACGGCATCCATCCACTGTCGGGCAGATGCCGGATGCCTCCCTGGCGGGTTCTCAGGCCTGGGCGGGGGCCTGCTTGCCGCCTGACGGCTTGTCCAGTCGCCCACGCGGCCGGCGCACGAGCCTCAGGCCCGTCCACGTCGAGTCGATGACGCAGATTTTGTTGTCGACCAGGCCGATATCCAGCGCGGCCTGGCGCACGAAGTCCTCGGAGAGGTTCGTCTTCACGCCCTCGCCGCCGGGCCAGCAGACCCAGATGCCGCCGGTGAGGGCCATGGCGCGCGCCAGGGCGGGCAGCCGCTGCACCAGCTCCTGCGCGTCCTGGGAGAAGAAGAGGATGACATCCAGGCCCGTCACCGCGGTGATGAGGAACTCCACCCCGTCCGGCAGCGGATTGAGCTTCTGCACGAAGCCGCGCGGCGGGTTGATGACGGAGACCTTGGAACCGGCCCGGATGCCCAGCATGGCCGGCAGGGATGCCAGCGCGTAGGGCGTCATGATGTGCGCTCCACGATGAAGTGACTGTACTCGCCAGTGGCCTCGCCGTCCGTGCGCCCGACGCTTTCGACACGCGCCTGGGACGGACCCCGGTGACACCAGCGGATGAATTCTTCCATCATTCCAGGCTCACCCTCCACCACCGCCTCCACGGAGCCGTCCGAGCGGTTGCGCACCCAGCCTACGAGACCCAGGCGCGTGGCCTCCACGCGGGCGCTCTCCCGGAAGAAGACGCCCTGCACCTTGCCCTGGATGCGCAGCGTTGCCCGCCGCGTGCCGCTCATGGACTGAATGCCTCACCCTCTGACGTCCGTCTGCAACAGCTGCAGGAACGCCTGCTCGTCCAGGATTCTTACCCCGAGTTCCTGGGCCTTCTTCAGCTTGGTGCCGGCATCCTCCCCGGCCACCACGAAATCGGTCTTGCGCGAGACACTTCCGGCCACCTTCCCACCCCGACGCTCCACCTCCTCCTTGGCCTGGTCCCGAGTCATACCTGTCATCGAGCCGGTGAGCACCACCGTCTTTCCGACGAAGGGGCCGCCCGTGCTGACCTGGGGCGGGGCGGGGGAGACCCCGGCGTTGAGCAGGGCGAGGATGGCCTCCCGGTTCTGGGGCTCCTGGAAGAAGGCGTGGATGACCTGGGCCATGACGGGGCCCACATCCTTCACCCGGGTGATGTCGTCCAGTGACGCCTCGAAGAGCTGGCGCACATCCGGGAAGCCCTCCGCGAGCGCCTTGGCCGTCGCGTCGCCCACGTGTCGGATGCCCAGCGCGTAGAGGAAGCGGCGCTGGGTGGTTCCCTTGGAGTGCTCCAGCGACTCCAGGAGGTTGTCCGCGCTCTTGTCACCCATGCGCTCCAGCGTCAGGAGCTTCTGCTTGGTGAGGCTGTACAGGTCCGCGAAGGTCTTCACGGTGCCGGTGGCCACCAGCTGCGCGGCCAGCTTGTCGCCCAGGCCTTCGATATCCATGGCGATGCGGCTGGCGAAGTGGCGGATCTTCTCCACCAGCTGCGCGGGGCAGGACGCGCCCGTGCAGCGGATGACCGCGCCGTCCTCGTCCTTCACCGCGGCGGCTCCACAGACGGGGCAGTGCTTGGGGAACTCGAAGGGCTGGGAGCTCTCCGGGCGCTTGGAGAGCACCGTGGAGACGATCTCCGGAATCACGTCTCCAGCGCGGCGCACGAAGACGGTGTCGCCCTTGCGCACGTCCTTGCGGCGCAACTCGTCTTCGTTGTGCAGCGTGGCGCGCGCCACGGTGACGCCGCCCACCTTCACGGGCTTCAAGTGCGCCACGGGGGTGAGCGCGCCGGTGCGGCCCACCTGGATGCCGATATCGAGCACCTCCGTGGACTCCTCCTCCGGAGGGAACTTGTAGGCCACCGCCCAGCGGGGGCTCTTGGAGACCTGGCCCAGCCGCTTGCGCTGGTCCTCGTCGTCCACCTTCACCACCATGCCGTCCACCTCGAAGGGCAGCTCATGGCGGCCCTTCAGGGAGGCGTCATAGGCCTTTCGCACGCCGTCGATTCCCTCGGCGCGCACGTAGCGGTTGATGGGCAGGCCCAGCGACTTCAAGTACTCGAGCTTCTCGATGTGGGACTTGAAGGCGGGCACGCCCTCGGTGGGGACGCACTCGTAAAGATAGACGGAGAGGGGGCGCGCGGCCGTCTCCTTCGGGTCCAGCTGGCGCAGGCTGCCGGCCGCCGCGTTGCGGGGGTTGGCGAAGAGCGGCTCGCCTTCCTCTTCCCGCTTCTCGTTGAGCTTCCGGAAGTCCGCCTTGCGGATGAAGACCTCGCCGCGCACCTCCAGCAGCGCGGGCACCTTCACGTCGTCCAGCGGGAACAGCTCCATGGGCAGGCTGCGGATGGTGCGCAGGTTGCCGGTGACGTCCTCGCCCGTGGTGCCGTCGCCGCGCGTGGCGCCCTGGACGAAGACACCCTTCTCGAAGCGCAGGGCGATGGCGAGTCCGTCCAGCTTGGGCTCACACACGTAGGTGACGCCAGGCTGGCCCAACAGCTTGCGCACGCGCTCGTCGAACTCTACCAGCCCCTCGTCCTCGAAGAGGTTCGCGAGCGAGAGCATGGGGACGCGGTGGACCACCTCGCCGAACTCGTCGGCCGCCTTGCCGCCCACGCGCTGGGTGGGGGAGTCCGGCGTCTGGAGGCTGGGGTGTTTCTCCTCCAGGCCCTGCAGCTCGCGCATCAACGTGTCGTATTGCGCGTCGCTGATCTCCGGCGAGTCGAGCACGTAGTAGCGGTGGTTGTGGTGGGCCAGCTCACGACGGAGCTCGCGGGCTCGTGCTTCTGCGGTCTTGAAGTCGTCCACGGTGGGCGGTCCTTACCCCAAATCGCCCCCTGCGAGGGCGTGTCCAATGCCGCGCAATCTAGAGCGTCCCTCCGACATCGCGTCGAGCCCGTTCCCGGACGTAGGGGCCACGCGCTCGCGGACACCCTGGCACGTAGGCTGTGAATCGCGCCGGGGGTGAGGGCCCGCGAGGACCTGGCACCGGGGCGCCGTGCGGGGATGCCCGGGAGGGCACCTGCGAGGGCTCACGGACCGCGAAGCAACCTCGCGGGTCCTGGTCCCCGGGTCTGAAGTGTCCCTGGTGACGGTGGAAATGTCTGGCGACGGGCTCCTGTTGCTCCAGGAGGAAGAGTCCGTGCCAAAGGCCTCAAGATGCCTTGACAGGCCAGGAGGGGGTCAATAACGTCCCCGCGCGGTTCATTGGCGCAGGAGTTTCGACGGCGCCATCTCTTCCCCAAACCACCGGCCCGCGCCCGCGCAGTCCCGTTCAGGGATTCCGGTAGGGCTGTCCTCCTGGAAGGTGCTTCCGAGGCCGCGCGGAATCTCCCCCGGCAATCGAGCGTCCGAGTCCTCGGGCACCCCACCAATCCCCAAGCGTTCCAGACATGCGCAAAGCCCGTACTTCGAGAGAGAAGGCCGCCGACGTCGTAGTTCCCGTCGAGGCCGACGACAAGCCCCGTCGCAAGCGCGCGGCGGCGAAGACCGCCGAAAGGGAAGATACCGAGAAGCCCTCCCGCACCCGCCGCCCCCGCCGCGACGAGGAAGTCAGCGCGGAGCCGGAGGCCGAGGTGAGCGCCGAGCCGCCCCGCCCGGTCCTGACCCCCATTTCCCGTCCCGTCCGCGACGACGACATCCAGGAGGCGCGTCTTTCCTCTGGAGAGGACGATTCGCCGGCGGCCACGCTGCCTCCCGCGCCGGAGGTCCCCGACGCGCCCGCGATCACGGAAGTCAGCCGCGACGGCGCGCCGATGCAGGTCATCAAGCTCAATGACCTGAAGCGGATGAAGATCACGGACCTGTCCAAGATGGCCCACGACGTGGGCATCGAGAACTACCAGGGTCTGAAGAAGCAGGACCTCATCTTCGCGCTGCTCGGCGGCATCGCGGACAAGCGCTTCGAGGTCCACGCCGAAGGCGTGATGGAGATGCTCAGCGACGGCTTCGGCTTCCTGCGCAGCTCCGACAGCGACTACCAGCCCAGCCCGGACGACATCTACGTGTCTCCGTCGCAGGTGCGCAGGTTCAACCTGCGCCCGGGCGACACGGTGACGGGCCCCATCCGCCAGCCCCGCGAGGGCGAGCGCTTCTTCGCGCTCCAGAAGGTGGACAAGGTCAACTTCACGGACCCGATGTCGGACGCGGCGCGCGAGCGCATCCTGTTCGACAACCTCACGCCGCTGTATCCGACGCGCAAGCTCAAGCTGGAGCACGAGTCGTCGGAGATGACCACGCGCATCATCGACATGTTCTGCCCCATCGGTCTGGGACAGCGCTGCCTCATCGTCGCGCCGCCGAAGGCCGGCAAGACGGTGCTGCTGCAGAACATCGCGCACGCCATCAGCCGCAACCACCCGGACGTGTACCTCATCGTGCTGCTCGTGGATGAGCGCCCGGAAGAAGTCACGGACATGGAGCGCAGCGTGCGGGGCGAGGTCGTCTCCTCCACCTTCGACGAGCCCGCCACGCGGCACGTGCAGGTGGCGGAGATGGTCATCGACAAGGCCAAGCGCCTCGTCGAACAGAAGTACGACGTCTGCATCCTGCTCGACTCGATTACCCGTCTGGCGCGCGCCTACAACACGGTGGTTCCCGCGTCCGGAAAGATTCTCTCCGGCGGCGTGGACGCCAACGCGCTGCACAAGCCCAAGCGCTTCTTCGGCGCCGCGCGCAACATCGAGGAAGGCGGCTCGCTGACCATCATCGGCACCGCGCTCATCGACACCGGCAGCCGCATGGACGAGGTCATCTTCGAGGAGTTCAAGGGCACGGGTAACTCCGAAATCGTCCTGGACCGGAAGCTGATGGAGAAGCGCATCTTCCCGACGCTGGACATCAACAAGTCCGGCACGCGCAAGGAAGAATTGCTCTTGTCGCCGGGCGATCTCGTGCGCATCACTGCGCTGCGCCAGGTGCTCCACCCGTTCACTCCCATCGATGCGATGGAGTTCGTGCTCAAGCACATGCGTCCGACGCCGACGAACGCTGACTTCCTCGGCTCGATGAACCGGTAAGCCACCGCCCATCGGAGGGTCCATGTCTCGTCCCATGTTCGTCCGTCTGCTTCCCCTCTTCATCGGGATGTCACTCGGAGGTGGACTGGGATGCGATGTGGACCCCCTGGGGCCGCTGGATGACGCGCCCCCGGTGCTGTCCGACCGGACCTGCTACTCGGATGACGACTGTGTCGCCAATGCCTGCTGCGGGCTGGGGACCGCCGTCACCCACGCGGATGAAGGCCCGAGCTGTGGCGGTGTGAGCTGCACGGGCGGGTGCCCGGAAGGCTCCATCGACTGTGGCCGCTGCATCCCCTTCTGTCGTGGAGCACGCTGCGACGCCGCCTGTCAGTGAGGCGACTCCCGCGGCCTCACGCCTTTCATGCCGCCATGCGGGCTGCGAAGCTGGGGCGGTGACGACGACCGAACTGGAGTGGGAGCGGCGCATCGCGGAGCTGTGGGCCTCTTTCGACGGGGCTGCTCCCGGTGACTTCCTCGCCCGCGTGGAAGCGCTCTCGGCGGAGCTGCCGGTGGGGCATCCGCGAGCACTGTTCGAGCGGGCGTCGGCCCACGACTCACTCGGACAGGAAGCGCTGGCCGCGCCGCTGTATCGACAAGCCCTGGCCTCGGGACTGAGTGGCGGCCTGCGGCGCCAGGCCGTGATTCAACTGGCCAGCACGCTGCGCAATCTGGGCGAAGTGCAGGAGAGCGTCGCGCTCCTCACCGCCGAGCGGGCCGTCGGGTCCGATGAACTCGATGACGCTGTCTCCGCGTTCCTCGCGCTGTCGCTCGTGGATGCCGGACGCGAGCGGGAGGCGGTGGGGCTCGCGCTCGGTGCACTGGCGCGTCATCTGCCGCGCTACAACCGCTCTCTCTCGAACTACGCCAAGGCGCTCAGGGGCAGGGCTCCGTAGTCGTCTCGCGCGGGAGACGAAGGGGTGCTCAGGCCGCCGGAGTCCGCTGGCCGGTGACAGGGGCCGGCTCGGAGGAGGGGAGCGTCACCACGGGCTGCGGTTGCGCCTTGAGGCGGGCGTAGTCGAAGCAGGCCACGAGGATGGCGGTGATGGGCACGGCGAAGAGCGCGCCCACGAGGCCAAAGAGTCGTTCTCCCGCGATGAGCGAGAAGGCGACGATGACCGGATGGATGCGCGCGGCCTGCCCCATGATTTTGGGGTTGAGGAAGTACGCCTCCACCGCGTGGATGCCGATGATCCACACCAGGATGGCCAGGCCCTTCTTGAAGCCGTCCGCCATCGCGATGAGGACGATGGGCACCGAGCTGAGGATGGTGCCGAAGATGGGGATGAGGCTGAAGAACGTGGCGATGGTGGCCAGCAGGAAGGCGAACTTCACCCCGAAGAGCAGCAGCCCCACGAAGGTCAGCGCGCCGTTGACGACGCAGATGGTGACCTGACCCCGCACGACGCCGGACAGCGAGCGGTCGATTCGCTCGGCGAGCTGCCTTGCGTCGTGCGCGTACTCGGCGGGCACCAGGGTGCCGCAGTACCGGCGGATGGCCTGACCGTCGATGGAGAAGAAGGCCGCCACCATCAGCACGAAGAACAGCGTGAAGACGCCCGCGGCGACCCCGGCGATGATGCTGCGGGACACGCTGACGATGTCCCCCAGGTTCTCCTGCACCAGCGACGAGACGCGCTTCACCGTGTCACTCAGCAACTGCTCCAGGTCCAGCGCGAGGCTGAAGTGCCCTCCGCCCGCGGCGTCCGCGCCCTCCAGCGCCCGGTTCGAGAGCGCCACGGGAATGCCGTAGTCGCTGAGCCACGCCTCCCCGCGCTGCGCGAGCACCTGCACCTGCTCCGGCGTGAGCGTGTTGGCCAGCGCCATCGTGTCCCGGCTGACGCGCGCCATCTCCCGGTAGAGCTGGGGGACCAGCGCCACCAGGAAGAGATACACGCCGACGAAGAAGCCCGCGTAGATGAGCAGGATGGCCGCCCAGTGGGGGACGTTGCGTCCGGCGACCTTCAGCCGGGTGATGCGAGAGACGAGCGGCTGCACCAGGTACGCGATGAGCGCCGCGCCGGCGAAGGGCATCACCACCGAGCGGAACGTCACCAGGGCCGCCGCTACGACGAGCCAGAGTGCACCCAGGATGAGCAGGCGCTTGCGGCGGTCGGTGGTGGGCGTCGGAGGCGGGGTGTCCAGTGGCTGCAACATGCCTCGGGCTTACGGCAGTGCCCGCGCGCTGACAAGGCCCGGCGTCCCTGGTTCTCGTCCGCCCTCCGAGCCGGGGGGCTGCTCCGGTTCCAAGCGAGCGGAAAGTTCGTGGTCCCAGCTTCCTGACGAGGGGACCGCTCACGACTGCTTGTATCGACTGACTTCAAGCCCGGTCTTCAAGCAGACTTCGAGGGGTATTCCGCTGGCTCAGGAGGGGCGTGGTGGCAGGAAAGACCATCAAGTTGTTCTTCGTGGACGGGGACCCCAGTGGTTTGCGGGTTGCGGACGTCATGAACTGGGCGGGTATTGCCCTGGCCGTTCCGCGAAACCATCTGCCCCAGTTCAAGTCGCGCAAGGAGGCCGTGCGCCCGGGGGTGTACATCCTGCTCGGCGATGATCCGGACGCGGTGGGGGAGGTGCGTGGCTACATCGGTGAGACCGAAGCGCTCGGTCAGCGGCTGGCCCAGCATGCTCGGGACTCCTCGAAGGAGTGGTGGACCGAGGCGGTGGTCTTCACGTCGAAGGACGGCAACCTCACCAAGGCCCATGCGAAGCACCTGGAACTCGCGCTGCACACGCTCGCCAGCGAGGCGGCTCGGGTCAACCTGACGAATGGCGCCGCTCCTTCGGGCGCCGCGCTCCCTGAGTCGGACCTGGCTGACATGGAAGGCTTCCTCGAATACGTGCGGCTCACGCTTCCCCCGCTGTCTGGACGTGCGGGCCAGATGCTCGAGCCACGGAGTGGGACGCGGACGAGCGGGCCCGAGTTCACCTATTTGGTGCTCAAGGCGCAGGCTCGGATGCGGAGGTCCTCCGAGGGATATGTCGTGCTGCGCGGCTCGACGGCGGTCCGGAAGACCTACGACTCGATTTCGAAGGGGTACCGGGCGCTCCGCGAAGGGCTTATTCGCGACGGCACGCTGGTCCCTCACGAATCCGCCGAACTGCTTCTGTTCCGCACGGATGCTGTCTTCACCAGCTCTTCGGCGGCGGCCGTGGTGGTCGCTGGCTCTCCCCAAAGCGGCCCTGCTGGGTGGCGCCTGCCGGATGGGACGAGCCTGGGTGCCGTCGAGGCCGCTGAACTCGAATAGCCATCGTCCGTGATGGCTCGGCTCGTTGCTCCTCGACTCGCGATACGAGACGTCGAAAGTCGCGCGTCAGGTCTCTCCCTGTTGGCGAGACCCGCTCACGCCTGGGCGCCCTGCGCGAGCCGGAGCTTCGTCTCCAGCTTGTCCAGGCAGGCTTGCATCTGTTTGCGTTTGACGCGGCCCTCGGTGGCTTCTCCCAGGCTCAGCATCTGCTCCGTGAGCCAGCGCGCGAGGAACAACAGCGACAGCCGGTCCTCCGGCGCCAGTCCTCGTTCGAGGTAGCGCTTGTTGCGCATGTAGTCGTCGAACGCGTCCGTCTCGTGCATCAGCTCCCACCGCGTCAGTCGCAGCGCTTCGGTGTAGACGACCGGCGCGGGGCGCGGATGAGGCTCGGTGAACAGGGGCGCGAAGTGGCCTCCCGTGTCCAGGTCCACCTCCTCCACCGGCGGCGGCCACTTCTGGAGGTCCTGCGCCAGCAGCTTCGCCACCTCCTCCACGAAGTGGTCCATGAGCGGCACGGGCTTCAGGTCGAAGAGGCGGTCCCAGCGCGAGGGCATGTTCCCTCTCTACCTCAAGAGGCGGACGGTGGCAGCGACACGGCGCGCAGACCCTGCGCGCATTCGCCATAACCCGCGACCAGCTCGCGCCGGATGACCTCGTAGACCGCCCGCCGGGTGAGCAGCTCTCCGTGGCCCACGTCGGGAAGTTCGTGGTTGAACACCTGTGGCTGCCCCTCCACGTCCAGCCGCGCTGATGCCCAGGGCGTGACTTCATCCATCTTCGAGTAGAGCGACGCCAGCCGCACGTTCCGCGGAAACGCCCCCATGCGCAGCTGCTTCAGGAACGGCGACACGGGCGTGAGTTGCCACATGCTGCGGCTGAACCACCCGAGCGTCGCGCACCCCAGGTACGCCAGCCGCGAACCCTTGTGCGGAGTGCCGAGCGTGATGAGGTTGCGCACCCGCGCATCTCCGCCCAGGCGCTTCACGTAATACATGCCGATGAGGCCCCCCTTCGAGTGGCCGACGATGCTCAGCGGCCCCATGTGCGGATAGCGCGTGTACATGCGCTCCACCTTCTCACTCACCTTCCGCGCCAGCGCGTCGATGCCGCACGTGTTGAACCGATCCAACGCTCCGCCCAGGTGGATGGACCAGACGGAATAGCCGTCACGCCGCAGCCGCTGCTCCAGCACCTCGAACACGCGGCGCGTGCTGAAGAAGCCATAGAGCAACAACACCGGCCGGGGACAGTGCGTGAAGTCCGTCCTCCGGACGATGTGGTTGGCGCGTGCGTCCAGATGCAGATGGCCCGCGAGGTTTCGCAGTCGTCGTGTCCACCGGCGGTAGTGCGGAACGAGAGGATTCATGGCGCACTCGGTCGGCGCGAGGAGCGCCGTCCGGACACACCCTGTGAATCACGGCCTCGTTCCGCCGGGCTCGCGCGGGGGCCTCAACCCGCGAACGCGTGCTGCTCAACGTCCGGCGTCGGACGGCCCCGGCCCAGCGTCCGGAATTCCACCATCCCCCGTGCCTCCGTCCGTGCCGGCATCCGCCCCACCATCGCCCGGCCCCGTCACGCAGCACGCCGGAACCTTCGCGAAGTACAGCGCCGCCTGGGAGCAGAAGGCGCGGATGTCTCGGTGATGCGCGCCGCAGCCGGTGACGAAGCGGCCGTCCTCGCAGACGGGCTCGGGCGCCGTCGCCGGGTCACACGCCGTCAGGCTCCGCGCGCACACGGCCCGCGAGCGATAGAAGCGCGCGTCGCTCCGGTCTCCCGGCACGACGGTGCAGGTGGTGCCCTGGTCGCACTCCTGGAAGATGGCGCCGGTGGAGCAGGGGCCCACCGTGCAGGCCGTCTCGCAGTTGAGCGCCTCCGAGTCGTCACAGCGAGGAGCCTGGGAGCACGGGTCACCGTCCGAGCAGGCGGAGACGAGAAGGGCGAGTAGCAGCGACGGCAGGAAGCGCGGCAAGGGGAGCCTCGAAGGGGGTCAGGTGAAGCGCTCCAGGAAGTTCATCAGGATTCGCCTCCCAGCGGGAGTGGGAGTCAGGCCCGCGAGCAATCGGGGCACCTGCGCACCGGGCGGAATCCCCCGCGCCACGGCCTCCTGCTCCAGTCCCTCCTGACGCGCGTGGATGACGGCGCGCAGGGCGTCCGGCGCCGCTTCCGGGTGGAATTGCACGCCTCGGACCTTCGGGCGGAACGCCAGCGCCTGCGCGGCCGTGTTGGCGTTGCCCGCGAGCACCGTCGCGCCCTCGGGCACCTGCGCGACGATGTCCTCGTGCGTGGCCTGGGCGGCGAAGACCTCCGGCACCCCGTCGAACAGCGCGTCCCGACGCCCCGCCTCGGTGAGCCTCACCTCCACCGTCCCCGTCTCCCGGCCCTGCGGATTTCGCGCCACGTGTCCACCGTACGCACGCGCGAGCAACTGATGACCAAAACACACGCCAAGCACCGGCGTGCCCTTCTCACCGGCCTCCACCATGAAGTCCGCGACGCGCTCCATCCACGGCTCCAACCGCGTCACCGACAGAGGGGAGCCCGTCATCATCACCGCGTCGTACGCATGCGCGTCCCGTGGCAACGGCGCGTCGCGGTGCACCGGGAGGATGTCGAAGCGATGGCCCTCCAGTCCGATGGTGCCCAGGAACCAGTGCTCGTAATCACCGACGGTGAGGCGCACGGACTCAGCAGCCTCGCCGGCTTTCAGCAACAAGACGTTCTTCACCACCGCAGGTTGCCGCGTCTGGACGTCATTCCTACCCTGTCGTGCCACCTGTGTTCGCTCCTGGCCAATCTGTCTGGAACGCCCCTGTGCGCCCCGAGGAATCCCCATGCTAGACGCCCGCTCGCTCTCCCCCCGGCTGCCCGTCCTGCAACTGCTCATCGATGGGCAGGGCGTGGACCCCCTCGAAGGGGGCTCGCTCCCGGTGGTGAATCCCGCCACGGGTGAGAAGGTGTGCGATGTACCCAGCGCCACCGCCGCCGACGTGGACCGCGCGGTGAAAGCCGCCCGTCGCGCCTTCGAGTCCGGCCCGTGGAGCAAGATGTCCGCCCGGGAGCGCGGCAAGCTCATCCGCAAGCTGGCCGACCTGCTGTGGCAGCGCCGCGAGGAGTTCGCGCTCGTCGAGTCGCTCAACAACGGCAAGACCTTCCGCGACGCCGTCCGAGGCGACGTGGCCCCGGGTGCCGGCACGCTCGCGTACTTCGCGGACTGGGCGGACAAGATTCATGGCGAGGTGCTCCCGGTGGACGGCCCCTTCCACACCTACGTGCTCAAGGAGCCGGTGGGCGTGGTGGGCCTCATCGTCCCGTGGAACTACCCCACGTGCATCCTCTGCTGGAAGCTGGGGCCCGCGCTCGCCGCGGGCTGCACGGTGGTGGTGAAGCCCTCCGAGATGACGCCGCTGACGGCGATGAAGCTGGGCGCGCTCGCGCTCGAGGCGGGCTTTCCTCCCGGGGTCCTCAACGTCGTCACCGGCTACGGGGACCCCGCGGGCGAGGCGCTCGCGCGGCACCCGGACGTGGACAAGATTTCCTTCACCGGCTCCGGTCGCACCGCGCGCCGGCTGATGCAGGCGTCGGCGGGCAGCAACCTCAAGAAGCTGACGCTGGAGCTGGGCGGCAAGAGCCCGCAGGTCATCTTCTCCGACGCGGACCTGGAGCGCGCCGTGGAGGCGTGCTTCTGGGGCATCTTCGGCAACAAGGGCGAGACGTGCAACGCGGGCAGCCGCGTGCTCGTGCAGGACGGCATCTACGACGACTTCGTGGCCCGGCTGGCGGACCGCGCGCGCAAGCTGCGCGTCGGAGACCCGTTGGACCCGTCCACGGAGATGGGCGCGCAGGTGAGCCAGAAGCAGCTCGACACCATCCTCGGCTACGTCGAGAGCGGCCGTCAGCAGGGCGCGAAGCTCCTGGCCGGTGGTGAGCGCGACACGGAGAGCGTCAAGGCGAAGGGCTACTTCATGCGGCCCACCATCTTCGGCGACGTGAAGCCGGACATGAAGATTGCCCAGGAGGAGATTTTCGGACCGGTGCTCAGCTGTCTGCGCTTCCGCGATGACGCGCAGGCGCTGGAGCTGGCCAACGGCACGCTCTACGGCCTGGCCGCCTCGCTGTGGACGCGCGACGTGGCGAAGGCGCACGCGCTGGCTCGCAAGGTGAAGAGCGGCGTGGTGTGGATCAACTGCTTCAACGAGTTCGACGATGCCGCGCCGTTCGGCGGCTACAAGGAGTCCGGCTGGGGCCGCGATTTGTCGCACCACGCGCTGGATGGCTACCTCCAGTGCAAGGCGGTGTGGACGCGCCTGCCGACGGACACCTGAGCATTCCCTCACCCCAGGAAGGAAGGTCCCGATGCCGACCCGTCCCAAGGCGAAGGTACTCACGCATCCGACCGTGGCTCGCAGGGCTCGCGCGAAGGAGCGCGGTGGCCCCGTGCGCGGCGCCGCCGTGCCCCGGGACTCCGGCGGCACCGACACGCTCAAGCGCTGGCTCGACGACAACGGCGTGAAGAAGGTGAAGGTCGGCGCCATCGACATCGACGGTGTCTGGCGCGGCAAGTACATCTCCCTGGAGAAGTTCCTCAGCGCCGCCAAGGGCGGCCTGGGCTTCTGCGACGTCGTCTTCGGCTGGGATTTGGGCGACGAGCTGCTGGACAACACCCAGGTGACGGGCTGGCACACCGGCTACCCGGATGCGCACGCGACGGTGGACGTGACGACGGGGCGGGTGATTCCGTGGGAGCCCGACACCGCGGCCTTCCTGCTGGACTTCGTCAACCCGGACGGCACGCCCTTCGAGGCCAGTCCCCGGCAGCTGCTCCAGAAAATCGCCGCGCGCGCACGGGAGCAGGGCTACCTGCCTCGCTTCGGCGCCGAGTACGAGTTCTTCATCTTCAAGGAGCAGCCGGACACGCTGAAGCAAAAGGGCTTCCAGGACCTCACGCCGCTGACGCCCGGCATGTTCGGTTACTCGTGGTTGCGCACGTCGCAGAACGCGCCGCTGGTGCATGCGCTCATCGACGGGTGCAACGGCTTCGGCCTCAACATCGAGGGCTTCCACACCGAGACGGGGCCCGGCGTCTTCGAGGCGGCCATCCGCTATGACGATGTGGAGCGCTCCGCGGACAAGGCGGCCCTCTTCAAGACGGTGGTGAAGGAGCTGTGCGCGCGCCAGGGCCTCACCGCGTGCTTCATGGCGAAGGTGAACGCGAAGCTGCCAGGGTGCTCGGGGCACGTGCACCAGTCGCTCTGGGACCTGAAGGGCGAGCACAACCTCTTCCACGAGGAAGGCTCGCCGCACGGCATGAGCCGCCTCATGCGCCACTACATCGGCGGGCAGATAGCGCTGATGCCGGAGCTGACGGCGCTCTACTGGCCCACCATCAACAGCTACAAGCGCAGCGTGGAGAACACCTGGGCGCCCACCACCGCGGCGTGGGGTCTGGAGAACCGCACCTGCGCCGTGCGCGTCATCGGTGAGAACGCCAAGGCGATGCGCATCGAGTACCGCCAGCTCGGCGCGGACATGAACGCGTACATCGGCATGGCGGCGAGCCTGGCCGCGGGCCTGTGGGGCATCGAGAACGAAATCGAGCCGCCCCCCGCGTGCAACTCCAATGCGTACGCGTCCCACGAGGCCGCGCCGCTGCCGCGCAATTTGAGAGATGCCGTGGCCCTGCTCAAGCAGAGCGAACGCGCCCGGGAAATCCTGGGCGAGGGCTTCGTGGACCACTTCGTGCGCACGCGCGAGTGGGAGGTGCGCCAGTACGAGCGCGCCGTCACGAGCTGGGAGTTGGAGCGCTACCTGGAGCTCATCTGATGAGCCCGAGGGAGGAACCCGCGATGAAGCCGTTCGACATTCCCGCTGAGCCCCGTATCACCGAGATGGCGTGGCCCACCCGCATCGTCCTGGGCGCGGGCGCGCTCCAGCGACTGCCCGCCCAGGCGCAACGCTTGAACATGAAGCGCCCGTTGCTGGTGACGGACGCGGGCGTGGTGAAGGCGGGGCTCGCCTCCCGCGTGCTCGAAGTCTTGAAGACGGCGGGCCTGGCGTGCGCCGTCTTCGACGGCGTGGAGCCCAACCCCACCGAGAAGGACGTCTTCGCCGGCCTGGAGGTCTATCGCCACCACAACTGCGACGGGCTCATCGCGCTGGGCGGCGGCAGCGCGCTGGATGCGGGCAAGCTGGTGCAACTGCTCACCACCCACGAGCCTCCGCTCAGTCGCTATGACGACGCGAAGGGCGGGGACCAGTACGTGAAGGACGACCTGCCTCCGCTCATCGCCATTCCGACGACGGCGGGCACGGGCTCGGAGGTGGGCCGCTCGGGCGTGGTGACGCTGGCGGACACGGGGCGCAAGACGGTGATTTTCAGCCCGGCCCTGCTGCCTCGCGCCGCCATCGTCGACCCGGAGCTGACGCTGGGGCTTCCTCCCGGCGTCACCGCGGCCACCGGCATGGATGCCTTCACGCATTGCCTGGAGGCGTACCTGGCCAATGGCTTCCATCCGCTGGCGGACGCGGTGGCCATCGACGGCATCCAACGCGTGAGCCGCTCGCTGGTGACGGCGGTGCGGGAGGGCACGGACCTGGCGGCGCGCACGGACATGATGATCGCCGCGATGCAGGGTGCCATGGCCTTCCAGAAGGGCCTGGGCGCGTGTCACGCGCTGGCGCATGCGCTGACGCCCATCTCCGGCGTGCACCATGGCCTCGCCAACGCCGTCGTGTTGCCCGTGGTGATGGAGTTCAACCGCGCTTCGAGCACGACGCGGCTGGCGCGCGTGGCCGTGGCGATGGGGGATACCTCCAATGCCCGTGAGGACGTGCTCGCGAGCAACGCCATCGACCGGGTGCGCAAGCTCAACGCGGCCATCGGCATTCCCACGCGGCTTCGCGACGTGGGCGTCAAGGAAGAGGACCTGCCGAAGATCGCCGACAAGGCCTTCCAGGACGCCTCGCACCTGAGCAACCCGCGCAAGGTGGTGGAGGCCGACCTGCTGGCCATGGCCCGCGAGGCCTGGTGATTCAGCGTCGTTCCGGGGGAGGCGAGCGCCTCCCTCGGGGTGACGGACCGCTCAGTTGCCCTGGTCCGAGGCCGCCGGCAGGACGCCGGTGGTGCCACCGTCTCCGAGCACCGTGGCGCCCAGGTCCTTCTCGCTCACCGAGCCAGGGCCGG
This sequence comes from Myxococcus sp. CA056, assembly GCF_013336715.1. NCBI lineage: Bacteria > Pseudomonadati > Myxococcota > Myxococcia > Myxococcales > Myxococcaceae > Myxococcus > Myxococcus sp. CA056. Next base: position 690,429 of record NZ_JABUMT010000003.1, on the reverse strand, counting down.
AGTCGGTGACTTCGCCGTGCGAGCCCACCACCGCGCCGGTCATCTCCGCGGTGCCTTCCTCGGGAACGAAGTCCAGCGTCTCTACGTAGACGCGCCCGGGCAGGCGCAGGTCCATCGCGTTGATGCGCTCCTGGCCGCGCAGGTCATAGAGCTGCTGCGCGACGGGGCCCGCGGGGATGCGGTCGTCGGAGAAGAAGATGTAGACCTTCACCTTCCCCTCCTGCGTGGGGACGCGGAAGCTGGTGTTCGCGATGGGCTTGTTCGAGTCGCACCGGATGGAGCGGTTCTCCCGCGTCAGCGTGAGCTGACGGATGACGCCCTTCTGGGACACCGTGTAGAGCATGCAGTAGGGGAGCTGCCCGGCGGAGGGGATGACCTCCATCGTCGCGGGTCCCGTCTTGCGAATCTGCGCGCGCGTGGGCCGGTCGTCCTTGCTGCCGTTCTGACAACCCGCGCTCATCGCGGCCACTGTGAGCCATGTACTCCAGCGCTTCATGTGTCCCTCCCGGGGGCGTGGAAGAACCACCGTTCGCGGCTCCAGCCTACTGCGAGCCTCGTGCTCCAGGGAGGTCCTGGCGTCCGCTCGCGCACTCTCCGGCGGCCCCAACGACCGCCAGTTCACATCCTCGCTCCAAGGACTCTCCGACGAGCGCCCGGCCCTCACGGGCGCGCCGCGTCTCAGGGGCCTTGCAATTTACGCAGTGCGTCGAGTGCTTCCTGGAGACCGACGCCGAGGAAGAGCAGCAGCGTGGCGACGAGCGCGGCGTTGGTGAGCCAGCCATTGCGCAGCGAGCCCACCCAGGCGCGTCGGTTGTTCATCCACAGCAGGGTGGCGGCGAGCAGCGGCATGAACAGCGCGCCGACCACGGCGTAGGCCAGCTGCGCGCGCTGGAGCGGCGCCCAGAGCATGGGCAGCGGGACGATGGCGAGCGCGACCAGGTACAGCCGCCATGCGCGGGTGGTGCGCATGTCCACGGCGGGCCCCGGCGGGCCTTTGCGGTGGATGCGCAGGAAGTCCGCGAAGAGGTAGGGGATGCCCTCCCAGACGCCCAGCAGGCTGGAGAAGACCGCGCCCCAGAAGCCCGCGAGGAACACCCAGTAGCCGGCGGGACCGATGACCGCCTCCAGCCGCGAGGCGAGCAGCGACGCCACCTTCAGGCCGGTGCCCTCCAGGCGCAGCGTCGAGCCGATGATGACCATGGCCGCGCCGAACATCCCCGTCAGCGCGTAGCCCACGGTGAGGTCCGCCTGACAGGTCTTCAAGCCGAGTGGACCCTCGCGGCCCTTCTCTCGAATCCAGTAGCCATACGACAGCATCGTCACAGTGCCGCCCACGCCGCCGAGCAGACCCAGCACCCACACGGTGCTCTTGTCGGGCAGGGAGGGAATCACGAGCCCACGCGCGGCGGCCGCCCAGTCGGGTTGCGAGGCCACGGCGGTGAAGAGGACCGCGCCGAACATCAGCGCGATGCAGGCCGCCATCAGCTTCTCGAAGAGGCGGAACCCGCCGAGCCCGACGAGCGCGAGGCCGACCAGCGAGTGAATCACGCCCCAGATGCGCCGGGACGTCTCCGGGTCTCCACCCAGTGGCCACAGCGCATCTCCCGCCGCGCCACACGCGGAGATGAGCGCGCCGCCCGTGAAGAAGCTCCAGCCCAGCAGATAGATGAAGAAGACATTGCGCAGGCCCGGGCCCAGCCGCGCCCAGCCCTCCAGCAAGGTGGTGCCGGTGGCGAGCTGCCAGCGCGCGACGCCTTCGTTGAGGAAGCCCTTGAGCACCGAGCCCACGACGGCGGCCCACAAGATGGCCACACCCACGGCCGAGCCTCCCAGGCTCGCGGTGAGCAGGTCTCCCGCGCCCACGCCCGTGGCGGCGACGAGGATGCCGGGCCCGAAGCGAGCCATCAGCCCGGGCCTCGCGGGAGCGGCGGACTGCGCGGAGGAAGGTGCCGGGCTTTCCATGGGGCCCCGAAAGGCTACCACCCCCAGATGAGCGACATCGTCATGGAGCCCGAGCAGTCATGCAGCGGCGGGCGTGGACCGCCTCTCATGCCGAGCTGGGCCTGAATCGTCTTCCACTCGTCGATGAAGGATTGGTGTGCCGCCACCTCCTGACGTGAGGTGACGTGCGTGGCTCCCGGCTCGGCCAGCTTGGTCTGGAGGAACTGGGCCTGCTGGTGGAGCTCGTTCGCCGCGCTCGCGAGCCGCTCGGTGCTCAGGGGGCGAGGATGGGGCAGGTGAGGGTCCTCGGTCGCGTGACACTCCTCGGCGCGCGTCAACAGCTCACCCAGGCTCTCGAAGGTGCTCTGGGAGAACGCGACGCGGACGAAGGTGTTGGGGTGGGTGGACAGCTCGGTCATGGAATCGCGCAATCGCGCCAGCGCGGACCAGCCGAGCCAGACGGACGCTTCCGGGTCCTGGGCCTCCAGATTGACGACCCACTTCGAATGGATGTCCCGTGCGTCCATGCCAACGAGTCTGGCACGACTCCTCAGGCCAGGTCTGGAAGGGCCTGCTCGATGAGGCCCGCGGCGCGCCCTGCGCCCCCCGACTTCTTCGCCGGGGAGCGTGGGCTGACGTCCGCTCAGGGCATGTCGGGGCTCATCCCCGGGCACTTGCCGGGCTTCATCTGGTCCGCTGTCTTGTGGACCTCGCTGCTGAGTTGCTTCTGCTTGGACGGGTCCATCGCGGTGTAGACGATGATGACGCCATCCGGCGTGTCCTGGACGCTCGCGCTGGAGGGCATGGTCGGCGCGCCCGCCATGCCGGAGCCACCCATGCCGGTGTCGTCCAGGCCGTCCTGCTCTTCCAATGGGCTGTCACCCAGGTCCTCGCGCTGGGCCTCCTGCATGGGCGTCTCCTGCTGCGCGCGCTGGGTGCTCTCCGCCTGCTCGTGGAGCATGGCCCGGCTGCGCTGCTGGAGCTCCGCCACCTGCGTCGGCTCCGGCGTGCTGATGATGAGCGCCACGCCTTCGGGCACGTCCTGGGCGCGGGCCATGGCGCCCGAGACGGACATGGGACAGTTGGGCTCGGAGACGCCCTTGTGGTGCTTGCCATGGTGCTCGTCACCCGGCGGTGGTGGCTGCGGCCCCATGTCAGGGGGGACTGCCTCCGCGGTGGCCGGTGGAGGCGGCTGGGCGGGCGGAGGCTGGGTGCTGGCCTGCGGCTCGGCGCCCTGGGATTGAGAGCCCCGCTTGGAGCAGCCGAACGAGAAGCAGAGCGCCGCGGACACGGCGAGAATCGACGGAAGCCTGGACAGATGCATGTGGAAGTCCCCCCGGGCGTGAGCCCTTCTCGCGGAAGGTGGGCAGGGGGACCGGGCGTCGGCAATGCGACCGCATCCAGGGCCGCCCGGTGGCCCCGCCCGGCGGACGGTGGTGTCTATCCAGGGGGAGACGCGCCCCCAGGCGACCTTCGCCATCGAACACGTCGCCAGAGAAGGCCAGGTGCGGTGGACGGGCCGCGTGATGACTCGCCAACGCGGGTGCGGCTCCTGTCTGCTCGCCTCGTTCAATGCGCGACACGCTGTCTCTCATGTCGGCATCCAAATCCATGGCCACCTCCGTCACATCTGGGCGCGTGCGCGGGCCTCCGGCCGGGAGGCTCGACCGCCATGAAAGGTTTGGTATGAGAAGGCTCGCGGTGCTCGACCTGGATGGGACGCTGACGCCAGACACCCTCGGCGCGTTGCTGGTGAGGGAATTGCTGGCACGAGGTGCCTGCGAGGCTGAGATGGGGCAGGGCTTCCTGTCGGCCCTGGAGCGTCACCGTGCGGGGTGTCAGGACTTCTACACCACCGTCGCTGAAGTCTACCAAGGGCTGGGGCGCGCCGTGGCGGGCGTGGCTGTCTCCAGCGTCGATCGCGCGGCGGAGGAGGTCTGGGCTCACGCCCAGGGGCGAATGTTTGGCTTTGTACGCCCGCTCGTGCGGATGCTCGAGGCGGAGGGCTTTCTGGTGGCCATCGTCTCCGGCAGTCCCATCGAGGTCGTCCAGTTGGTGGCCAACGACCTGGGCATCGATGTCTTCCGGGGCGCGGTGATGGGCATCCGGCACAATCGCTACACCGGGCGCGTGCTCCAGGGCCCCGGCCTGATGGGCGGAAAGCCGCGCATCCTCCGGGAGCTGGAGGCGCTTCATGAGGTCTGTCTGGCGGCGTCGCTCGCCATGGGCAACTCACCTTCCGACGGGGAGGTCTTCGGGTTGGTCGGGTTGCCGGTGGCCTTCGAGCCCTCCGATGAATTGGCGGGACTCGCGGCGCGCAATGGGTGGTGCGTCGTGGACCGGCATGACGTGTTGCGAGTCCTTCTCCGGCTCCTGTCGCGCTCCGCGGGTGGGGAGGATTCTCTCGAGCCCGGTTGAAGGTCGTCTGGGCGTGCCCATGGCGCGTGGCGTTGAGTCGCTGGGTGCCTTTGGAGGGAATGGGTTTTCGGGTTGCTATTGCAGTGCGATGGAGTGATTGCGTCTGTGGTGTGGGGGTGATTGCCTTTCGCGTGTGTGTTTTGTGGGGTGGGTTGCTGTCTGGTTGGTGTCCGGCTCTGAACTTGCGTCCTGGCGGTGGTGCTTTCGGCCTGTGGTGGGATCGAGGACACGAGTCCTCCAGAGGATGCGCTGGGCCAGCAGGAGGCGGGCATCGACAACGGGGCCCGTTGTCTCTACCGTGACTCGGGCCGGACGTAGACGACCACTTGGGGTGTCTCGTCCAGGTACAGGCCCGTCGCCGGCGTGCGTGTGCCGAACGCCTGCCACGTCTGGAACTCGTACTCGCGAAACTCCTGGTGGTACTGGTACGCGACGACGTCCGCGTCGAAGGGACTGCCCACCGCGCGCAAGTCGGGCCGGAGCATGCCGTTGCGCTGGTAGTCGCGGAACGAGCCGCCGTGCACCTCATGAAGGAACAGCCGCGCGCCAGGCTTCGCGTGCTCGTTGATCCACGGCAGCACGCCGGTGACATGGCTGGACCAGAACTGGCGCTGCATCCCCAGCGTCGCCGCGCCCGGCGCGCCTCCCGCGAGCTCCGAGTAGGCCGCCGTGCCGTAGGGGAACACGCGCGCCGAGTACACCAGCGCGGGCGTCAGGAGCAGCGCGAACACGGCCACCGCCACGGAGGCACCCGGCAGCGAGGGCCAGCGGCCCCGGAGTCGCTCCACCAGCGCCGCGCAGCCCCGGGACACGGCCTGCCCTGAGAGCAGGCCCAGGAACACCATGGACGGGAACCAGTGCTTCACCCCGCCGAAGTGCGGCACCTGGGGATGGCTGATGATGAGGATGGACGTCACCGCGTTCACCCCGACGAGCGCCTCGGCCATCGTCAGGGGGCGCACCCAGGCGCGCGTCCGCTCCCACTGCCCCAGCACCACCCGCGCCGCCAGCGCGACGAAGCCCGTCACCATGGGCGCCATGAGGCTGGTGGGCACCGTGAGCGCCGTCTTCACCAGCACGTAGGACAGGGGGAAGGGCGGCTCGCGCAGCAGCGTGCCCAGATAGAACCAGGCGTAGTGGTTGTGCTTCGCGTGGAAGGCCAGGTACCACGCGGTGCGGTCCACCGGCTGGTGCCAGAGGTAGGGCCAGTGCAGGTAGAAGATGATGGGGCCGAGCACCGCCATCGCCGCCACCGGCACCAGCGCCCGCGTCACGGGCGCGCTGACCTTCTCCAGGCCCTTGAGCATCCACGCGCCGCCCGCCGCGAGGCCCACGAACAGCAGCGTGTGGGGACTGAGCAGCAGGAACTTCTTCTGGAAGCCCTCGCCGCCGCCCAGCGACAGCACGAGCAGCCCGTAGAACACCGCCACCGCGGTGAACAGGCCCACGAAGCGAAGCAGGCACCCGCGCGCCTGTGGCTCACCCTCGCTCGCGGTCCACGCCCGCCACAGCGCGAAGGGCGTCAGCACGAAGGGCAGGAACAGCGCGTTGTGCTTGGCGGCCAGCGCCAGTCCGAAGGCCACGCCGCAGGCGATTCCCCAGCGCGTGTCTTCCAACGCCCGCCAGAAGCAATACACGACGAGCAGCCACAGCGCGGCGACGGGCAGGTCGAAGCACGCCAGCTCCGCGTTGAAGTACTGACGCGGCACCAGCATGAAGGCGAGCGCGGCGAACAACCCGGCCGTGCGCCCATACAGCGCGCTGCCGAACAGGAAGCTCAGCGCGGGCACCAGCGCCGCGAGGGCGAAGGCCGGCAGCCGGAACGCCGTGGCCGAGCGCATCCACCCCAGCGTGTCGTGGAAGAGCAGGTGGCTCAGTCCGAACAGCGTCTTCATCAGCGCGGGGTGCTCGTGGTTGTAGTCCCACGCGCGGACGATGGCCGCGTCCGTCAGCGCCTTCGCCGGTGAGTGGAAGAGCTGCCGGAACCAGCCCGCGTAGCCCTCCGCCGCGGCGAAGTAGACGCTCTCGTCGCGCGTGAAGCCCACCGCGGACTCCGTCCACCACAGCGCCACGAAGGCCAGCGCCCACAGCGCCCACGCCAGTCGCTTCTCATCCCGGGTGGCGGGCCTGCCCATCATCCCTTCACCCCCACCGCCGGCTCCACCGCCAGCACGTCCAGACACACCGCCCGCCGGTCCGGATTCTCCGAGCGGACCCAGACCTTCACGGTGCGCGCCTCGCCCGAGGGCAGGTGGACCTCCGACTTCTTCACGCCCTCCTGGCCCGGCGGTATCGCCACTTCCAACAGCCGCGCGCCGCTGGCCGCGTCGTCCACGCCCAGCATGGCGGTGGTCAGCCGCGCGTCCCGGGGAAAGGCGTACTCGAAGATGATGCCGCCCTCCAGCCGCAGGCCCACGTCACCGGGCACGCCGTCCAGCTCCGCCACCAGTCGCTTCGCTCCACCCGGAGCGGGCATCCACAGGCAGCGGCGCGGCTCGTAGAGGATTTCGTGCCATTCCCGCGCGACGTACACGTTGCCGGGGCCCGGGCAGCGGTGCGCCGTTCCATCGAAGGGGCACTTCTCGCGCGAGCCGTCGTCGGACTCCAGATACACCCGGGCGTGAGCGACGGCGTCCGCGGCATCGAAGCGGCGCGGCCGGTGACGGCCATTCTCGTAGAGCGTCAGCGACAGCGGCCCCTCCCGGGTGGCGATGCCCACGGCGCGGCGCTCCGGGAGGAAGCCCGCGAGAAAGGCGGCTTCGTCCGAGCGAGGCAGCTCCGGCTGGCCCAGCACCCAGATGCGCGGATGCACGGAGAGGTCATCCCGGTCCGAGCCCAGGTAGCCGTAGACGGGCAGGGACGGAGGCAGGAAGAGGCGGGCGCGCTCCGCCCACCAGGGGAAGAGGAGGACGGCGTCACCGGGCCGGGCCTCCGTCTTCAGACGCTCCGCCACCGCGCGGTAGCTCTCCTCGGAGGGGAGCTTGCCCGGCAGCCGCAGGTGGAAGAGCAGACTCAGGAGCGCGACCAGCAAGAGGCCCCCCAGCTCCACGAGGGGCAGCGCGCGTGTGACGCTAGGACTTCGCAAGGCGAATCTTCTGCTCGCTCTTTTCCCGGCAGAAGGTGCAGAAGATGGGCTCGCCCGAGGAGAACGACGGCGTCCAGGGCGGGTACATCGAGCACCGCGGGTCCAGGCAGTGGTGCAGCTCCCAGAGGTGGCCGAGCTGGTGGAGCGCGTGGCGGGCCACGGGCTTGAAGCCGACCTCCAAATCCTTGTGGGGCAGCAGGGTGATGACGGCGCGGTCCTTGCCCTGGCGCGCGAAGCCCGGGGTGGGCGCCACGCCGCTGGGCAGCTCACGCTCCTTCAGCTTGCGCGAGGTGAGCAGAAGCACCTTGTCATCCTGGTAGGCGCGAATGCCCTTCACCTGGTCCAGCAGCTTCTCGGCGTCGAGCGGCTCGCCGAGCCCGGGAGGAATCTCCGCGGTGCCGGAGTGCTCGCTGCCCACGCCGAACGCCGTGTAGAGCGTGCGGTTGAGCTTGGCGAGCTGCTTGTCGTCGAAGGGGTCCAGCGTCACGACGCGAATCACGGGGCGTCACCTCGGCGCAAAGGGCCCTCGGGAGGGGGCCATGAGCACCGCCCCCGGGACTCGGGTGTCGACTGTCAGTCCTCGCCGCCCTCGGCGGGCTTCGCCTTGGGCGGACGGCCACGCTTCTTGGGAGCGGCGGGTTCGGCGCCCTCCGCCTCGGGCGGCTTGGCCTTGGGCGGACGGCCGCGCTTCTTGGGCGCGGGGGCTTCGGCGCCGGGCGGAGGAGCCTCCGGCTTCGGCTTCGGCGGACGGCCGCGCTTCTTCGGGGCGGCGGGCTCGGCGCCCTCGGCTTCCGCGGGCTTGGCCTTGGGCGGACGGCCGCGCTTCTTGGGCGCGTCTTCGTCGGAGGACTTCTCCTCGGACTCCTCGCCCTCTTCCTCGGAGGAGGTCTCTTCCTCGGACTCGGAGGCCTCGGCCTGCGGCTCCTCGTCGGAGGGCAGGTCCAGGTCTCCGTCGAGCCCCAGCAGGTCGCCATCCAGACCCAGGTCGTCTTCTTCTCCGCGCGCGAACTCGGCGGCGGTGCGCTTGGGGCGCTCACGGCCGGGCGGGAAGAGGACGATGTCGATGGCGTCCTCGGCGTTGACCTCGGCGGTCCCGAGCGCGGCGGCAACCTCCGACACCAGCAGGTGCCGGGCGTTGTCGTACAGCTCGCGCTCCTTGGTGGGCAGGGGCCGCAGCTCGCTGAGGATCTGGAGATCCTTCACGACCTCGGCCAGTCCCAGGATGCCGCCCTGGGTCATCCGGTCCAGGTTGGTGCGAGCGCGCTGCTTCCAGTCCAGGTCGGCCTTGTCACCGTCCGAGCGCAGGAAGGCGAAGACGCTCTTCACGTCCTCGGCATTGGCGACCTTGCGCACGCCGATGGCGACGATCTTGGCCTGGGGCACCATGACGACGGCGCCGTCTTCCTCGCGGCGCATCGTGACGAAGACGAGGCTCTGACCGGCCACGACCTTCGTATCGATGGCGGTGACGCGGCAGACACCCTGATTCGGATAGACGACCCGGTCGCCGACCGCGAGCTGGTTGAGTGACGCGGACCCTTCAGGCATGTCCCCCTCACGGGCAGATGGACGTCAAAGGAGGCCCGGGCTTAACACCGAGTCGCGCTCGACGCCACGAGATTACCGGTGAACCGACGCCGTGCGTTCGCCCGTTCGCTGTGCCTCCAAAAGGATGCCCAGAAGCTCCTTCTGCCGCGCGTCCAGCGCCGCCTCCACCTGCGCCTGCGTCGGCTCCGCTTCCGTGCTCCCTGGCCGCGCATCCACGCGACCGGACAGCCCCACCGTCCCCAGCACCACCGCCCCGACCACGGCCACTGCCACCAGTTTCAACATGTTGAGCCCTCCTTGTCGCTCAGGGTAGGGGGCGGGCCCGGAGGATCAACTTTTCGGCGACAGGCCGCTGCACGGCTGTAGCAACCTGCTAGCGGGTGGGGCGCTCGTTGCGCCGCTCTGGAGGGGCGGTGGGGATGACCTCCAGGAGGAGGGTGCCGGTGTTGTCGGCCAGGTTGTCGTCCGGGAAGGCGAGCTGGAGCCAGGATGCTCCCCTGAGCCGCGAGGGCTGCCCCACTTCCAGGAGCGCCAGGCCACTGGGCGAGCCGTCGGGGCCCTGGTCCGTGCCCACCAGGCCGAGCACCCGTCCCACCGGACCGCCACTCAAGCCCCGCGTCCGGGCGGGCTCGGCCGTGTAGCGCAGCACCACCTCGTATGTGGTGCCCGGGTCCAACGCGTGGAGGGTGAAGCGGTCCGCGCGCGAGAGCTTCACGGCATGGTGGCGCGCATCCAGTCGGAACGGCGGATGGGTGGGGCCGCCCAATTCCCGCACCCGCACCTGGAGCCCGCCACGGTTGTCGTCGCGACGTGCGTCCAGCGCGAAGACATAGAGGACGGAGGCGTGGCGGATGAGCTGCTCCTCGGGGCCGAGCAGTCCGAAGGACTCGTGCGAGGACAGCTCTCCGTCGCCTTCCAGGAAGTAGCCGGCGTGCTCCACGGCCATCGGTCCACCCAGGGACATCCGTCCTTCGGTGTGCACCAGGTAGGTGCGGGCCGGGTCCAACGGAACGCGCGCGGCGGACGTCACCGGGACGCGGAAGGCGTGGCTCACGGCGGACAGACGCAGGGCTCCGGGGGCCCAGTCCGCGTCCTGGAGCGGAGGGGCATGCGGGGCCCTGGCCGCGGCGAGGGCGGCGGCGCCTGAGGCGGGAGTGTTCAGTCGTGGACGGAGGTGCGCGTGGACGGCGAGGGTGTTTCCCCGCTCGGCGCGCACCACCTGACTCCACGGCACCATGCCGGGGATGTGGACCTCCAGCAGGTGCTCGCCGTCCGCGGGCAGGTGCGTGAGGAGGGCGGGGGTGACGGAGCCCAGCGTCCTGCCATCCACGCGAATGGTGGCGCCGGGGGGCGAGGAGCTGAGCTCCACGGAGAAGGTGCCGTTGCGCCCCATGGCCATCACCACGAGCGCCACGCCCACGGCGGCCAGCACGGGCGCGCCGAGCGCCACGGCGCGGGGCAGCCGGAAGCCAGGGCGGGGCGGAGGGGCGGGATGAGGCGGCTCGGTGGGGGCTTCGCTCTCCGGGGTGGGGCCGGGCACCGCGGGGATGGGCTGGGTGGTGCGCTCGCGCCGGCCCTCGCCGGGCGTCGGGGGCCGCGGCGGAGGGATGGACTCGGGCGGCGGGGGGAGTTCGAGCGGGGACGGCTCGTGGACCGTGTGTCGCTCGGAGGGGGCCTTTGCCCAGCGGGCCATCTGCGCGAGGAACTCTCGCGGCAGCAGCACGGGCCGTCCATCCGCCACCAGCTCCGTCTCGAACAGGTAGCCCATGAAGTGGGCCAGCGCGCTGGAGGAGACGTCGGGCGTGGCGGTGTGCAGGTAGCGGGTGAGGGCCTCGGCGAAGGCTTCGGCGGTGGGGTAGCGCTGCTCGCGCTCCACGGCGAGGGCGGTGAGGAGGATGCGCTCCAGGGCCGGAGGGATGTCCGGGGCCAGCTCGCGCGGATGCGGAAAGTCGCCCAGGGCAATCTTGCGCATCACGTCCGGGACGGAGCCCTCGAAGGGCAGTCGCCCGCACAGCGTCTCGTACAGCAGCGTGCCCGCGGCGAAGATGTCCGCGCGGGCGTCCAGCTCCCGGCCCCGGGCCTGCTCCGGGGCGAAGTACGCGTACTTGCCCTTGGCCTCCGCCTCGTCGGACTCGTCGCTGACGCCATGGCTGGCGAGCCGGGCCCGGGCGATGCCGAAGTCCACCAGCTTCACCTGGCCCTCGAAGCTCAGGAGCACGTTCTGCGGGCTGACGTCGCGGTGGATGATGTGCAGCGGACGGCCCCGGTCATCCAGCCGGGTGTGGGCGTAGGCCAGCCCCTTGAGCACCTCCACCGTCACCAGCAGGGCCAGCGGTTGGGGTAGGGTGTAGAGCCCCTTCTCCCGGGCGCGTCGCAGCACGCGTGACAGCGGATGCCCGTCCACCCACTCCATGGCGATGAAGTACTGGCCGCCCACTTCGCCAAAGTCGAAGACCTGGGCGATGTTGCCGTGGCTCAGCCCCGCGGCGATGCGCGCCTCGTTGACGAACATGGAGACGAAGGCACTCTTGTCCGCGTAGCCCGGCAGGATTTTCTTGATGACGACGGGCTTGGTGACCCCCGCCACCGCCGTCATCCGGGCGCGGTAGATCTCCGCCATGCCGCCCGTCGCGATGCGCTCGAGCAACGTGTACTTGCCGAAATCGAGCCCTTCGGACGGGTGCTCCACGTGTCTTCCGGCTCCTCTGGGCGCACCGGGCCGCTGTGCTGCCCCTCCACGACTCCACGACGCCTCTTGAGGCCCGCGCGAAGCTATCATCAGGGCTCCAGGAACGTTAACACGGGAAAATTCCGTTGAACATGCTCACTCGTCTCTTTGTCCTGGGTGTCTTACTCGGGGGCTCCCACGCGGTGGCGGCGCCCGCGGTGCTGTTGGCGCCGGTGTTGGGGTTGCCCGAGCGCGTCATGCTTCAGGGGCGCGTGCTGAAGGAGGCGCCCTCGGACGGCAGCTCGGCGCTGTCGCGGAACCTGCGGCGGCTGGCGGCGCCCAACTGGGAGGGCGCGAAGGTGTCGGTGCGCTTCCAGGGCGTCACCGCCATCGTGACGAGCGGGCACGACGGTGGCTTCGAGGTCACCTTGATGCCGCCCGAGGGAGGCCGCTTCAAGGAGGGCGCTTCCGAGGCGGAGGCGTGGGTGGAGGGCGCCATCACCAGCGCGCGCGTGGAGGTGCTGCCGGCATCGACGTCGCTGCTGGTGGTCTCCGACTTCGACGACACGCTGGCGGTGACGCAGGTGACGAAGCCGGCGAAGCTGGTGCAGACGGCGCTGCTGAAGGACTCGGACACGCAGGAGGTGGTGCCGGGCATGGCGGCGCTCTACGGATGCCTGCGGGGGAGCGCGACGTCCTCGGCGTTCGCGCTGGTGAGCGGCTCGCCCGTCCAGTACCTGCCGCGCGTGCGCGGGTTCCTGGAGCGGCACCAGTTCCCGGCGGGTTTTGGCGTGTACCTGCGGGACCTGGGCCCGTCGTCGCTGTCCAACTACAAGCAGCCCATCATCCGCCGCCTGCTCACGCAGTTCCCGCTGCCCGTCGTGCTGGTGGGGGACTCGGGGGAGAAGGACCCGGAGGTCTACGCGCAGATTCGCGAGGAGTTCCCGGGACGGGTGAAGGCCGTCTACATCCGCGACGCGGGGCGCACGAAGGACGTGAAGCGCTTCCAGGACATGGTGCTGTTCAAGGACGCGCGTGAAGCGGCGGAGCACGCCGTCGGCCTGGGGCTGGCGGACGCGGCCTGTGTGGCGAGCGTGCTGCCGAAGCCCTCCGTGTCGCTGCCGGCCACCGCGGGCCCGACGCCTCCATGACGTTCGTGCAGTGTGTCGCGGAGGTTCGAGGCAGCGAGGGGCGGCGGCGACTCGACTGGCTTCGCCTCGCGACCCGGCGGTGCCTCGAAGCGCGGACGCGAATCGCCTCTCTCGGTGTTCGACGCCTCGTGGTGCTGCTGTGTCCGCTGCTCGCGGTGGTGGGCTGTCGAGAGGAGAAGGCCGCCGAGCCGCTCCAGTCGCTGAAGCCCGCGCCATTGCCTTCGCTCGCCACGGGAGGGAGTCGAGCGTCCGGGGATGGAGGGCCTGTCGCTCGAGGCGACGTGCCCGAGTCCGTGCCCGTGTATGGCGAGGCGCTGCCGTCCAACGCGCTGCGACTGGCGCTGGCGGGTGAGCACGCGCGGCTCGGGGACGAGACGTTCGAGCCCTCGAGTCCGGCATCCATCGCGCGTCTGGCGGAGCGGGTGAAGGGGCGCGAAGTGGTGCTGGTTCCCGACGCGGACACGTTCCTGGCGCAGGTCTCCGAACTGTTCGCGATGCTGCGGGACTCCGCCGAGACGGTGTGGCTGGCGCATCCGGATGCACCGGTGGCGTATCCGCTGGTGCTTCGCGACGAGGAGGGCTTTCGCGAGTGGCTGGCGGAGGTGGCGCCGGGAAAGCTGCGCATCATCCAGCGCGCGGACGGCTTCGAGCTGAGCACCAGCGTGGGCAAGCTCCCGGGTCCCGATGCGAATGGTCCCTCGGTGCCGGTGCGAGAGGGGCGTCAGGACCTCGCGACGTTGCGGCACGGGTTGGGGTTGCTCAAGGGCCGCTTCAAGCAGTCCGAAGACATCTGCCTGGTCCCCTCGTTCGGCACCGAGGTCTCCCAGGCCGCGCGTGCGCTCGGAGCCGTATACACGGCCCCGGGCGAGCCCTTGTTCGACACCCTGTGCCTCGTCTTCCCGACGCCTCCTCGCGTCAGGGACGGGGGCTGACGCTCAGGGCTGGAAGCCGAACAGGAAGAGGTCCGACACGCCGCTCGCCGTCCATGTCTGCGAGCCCACCTGGAGCGTGTCGTGGAAGAGGCCGAGGACCGCGGCGCGGCCGTCCTTGGAGACGGCGACGGTGCCCTCGTCGAGACCGGGAGAGCTGCGGTCCAGGCCGCTGGGGAAGCTTTGTACCCACCGGCGCTGGCCCTGGATGCGGTCGAACTTCGCGACGTAGACGTTGGCGGCGCTCGACGGGTTGCCGGGCAGCGGGCCCAGGATGCCCAGGTCCGAGCTGCCCGCCTGATAGCCCCCGACGACGGTGACGCCGTCGCGCTCGTCCATGGCGACGCTCTCGATGTCGAAGCCGAAGTTATACGCCCAGCGCTCTTCGCCATCGCGCGTCCATGCGACGACGAAAGCGTCCTGGTTGATGCCGAGGTTGCCGGTGGAGGTGTGGGTCTGCCCGGCGAAGGTGAAGGTGAACGCGTACGTGCCGACCATCACCACGCGGTTGCCATGGGTGGCCAGGCCGAAGGCGAAGCCCAGCGCGCCAAGCAATCGCCGACGCCAGCGCGGCTGTCCCTCGGGCGAGAGCATGACGAGGTAGGGCTCCGAGGAGCTCGTGGCTCCCAGGGCATCGCCACCCACGAAGAAGTTGCCCTCGCTGTCGGCGGTGGCGGTCCGGCCCAGGCTCTGGGTGGTGTCCGTGTCGACGAAGCGCCACAGCCGGGTGCCCTCGGAGTTGTGCTTGAGGAAGGTGAGCCTGGGGCTGCCTTGTGACGTCACGCTGTAGCCACCGATGCCGATGTTGCCGTCGCGGTCGGTCACGAGCGTCTGGACGAAGATGTCGGTGGAGAGGATGGGCCGCAGCCAGAGCAGGCGGCCGGCGGCGTTGAGCTTCACCAGTTGGAGGCCGTCGCTGAACAGGCTGCTGCCGGGGCTGACGCCGATGGCCTCGACGATGATGATGATGTTGCCCTGTCCGTCCACCGCGTGACGAAGCGCGTAGAGCCCGCTGATGACTCGGATGACACTCGGCTGGCCCTGGGCGTCATGACGAACGAGCGCCAGGGCCCGGTCCGTCGGCCCACCCGGTGCCTGGATGGGGCCCGCCCCCACGTCGATGCTGCCTGTGAAGTTGATGAAGGAGATGAAGCTTCCGTCTTTGCCGGAGGCAATCCGTCCGGTCTCGTCGTCCCCAGGACCGCTGAGCTGATGGGCCCATGACAGGCCTCCCGCGAGCGGCTCGGCGGCGGTCGACCTCGCGCTGCCCGCGATGACGCCCACGACGCACAACCACGACAACACCCGTGTCCTCATCCCCATGACAACCCCCATTCACAGGAGCGGAAGAGGGCCCCTGATTGAAGTGAGGTCGCATGGGTGAGCACTGTGAATGGCGGGGGCTCGCCCCGACGGACGTGATTGTCGCTCACGGCACAATCCGCTGCGGCCTTGTGACTCATGGAGACGGCGTGGCCGTTCCGCTCAGCGGAACGGTCGTGTGCCACCTCGGTACTGCCTGGCGAAACCGCCGGGCTGAACCCGAGAGAAAAGGGCTGGCCTGCTCGCCACTCCTCCTATGATGCGGCGCTTCATAGCTTGCCAAGGATGGGCCGACTCTCCGCTCGACGGACGTGAGGCCCTTCGCGCATCTGGGAGGTCATCGATGGCCGCAGTGAACGAGCCCGCCGCGTCGAAGGAAATTCCCACCGGAGGGGCCTTCCTCTTCCAGGAGGTCGGCACCTCCCGCTTCGTCACGCCGGAGACCTTCACCGAGGAGCAACGCCTCTTCTTCCGCACGGCGCTCCAGTTCAGCCGCGAGCAGGTGCTGCCCCAGGCGGTTCGAATCGAGCACAAGGACAACGTGCTCTTGCGCGAGTTGCTGCGCCACGCGGGAGAGCTGGGTCTGCTCAGCGTGGACATCCCGGAGGCCTACGGCGGCACGGGCCTGGACAAGACCACGTCGCTCCTGCTCGCGGAGGCGATGAGCCTCAACGGCTCCTGGTCCGTGACGTTCGGCGCGCACACGGGCATCGGCTCGCTGCCCATCGTCTGGTTCGGCAACGCCGCGCAGAAGGCGAAGTACCTGCCCAAGCTGGGCACCGGCGAGTGGGTGGCGGCGTACGCCCTCACGGAGCAGGGCAGCGGCAGTGACGCGCTGGGCGCGAAGACGAAGGCGGTGCGCTCGCCGGACGGCAAGCACTGGATTCTCAACGGCTCCAAGCTCTACATCACCAACGCGGCGTTCGCGGATGTGTTCATCGTCTTCGCCAAGGTGGACGGCGACAAGTTCACCGGCTTCATCGTGGAGAAGGACACTCCGGGCCTCACGGTGGGGCCCGAGGAGCACAAGATGGGCATCCGTGGCTCGTCCACGTGCCCGCTCTACTTCGAGGACGCGCGCGTCCCGGCGGAGAACCTGCTGGGCGAGGTGGGCAAGGGTCACAAGATTGCCTTCAACATCCTCAACTACGGCCGGTTGAAGCTGGGCGCGGGCGTGCTCGGGGGCATGAAGCTCCAGCTCGGCAACGCGCTGCGCTTCGTGCAGGAGCGCAAGCAGTTCGGCACGCCCATCGTCCGCTTCCCGCTGTCGCGCGAGAAGCTGGCGCGCATGGCCGCGCTCATCTACGCGT
Source organism: Myxococcus sp. CA056 (assembly GCF_013336715.1). Classification (NCBI taxonomy): domain Bacteria; kingdom Pseudomonadati; phylum Myxococcota; class Myxococcia; order Myxococcales; family Myxococcaceae; genus Myxococcus; species Myxococcus sp. CA056. The sequence continues at coordinate 674,056 of NZ_JABUMT010000003.1, read as the reverse complement.
TGGAGAGCATGACCTACCGCACCACGGGCCTCGTCGACGCGCGCCTCGCCGCTCGCGACAAGTCCGCCCCCGGGTACGAGGGGCATCTCCTGGCCGCCGTGGAGGAGTACGCCATCGAGTCCTCCATCATGAAGGTCTACGGCTCGGAGGCCCTGGGGCAGGTGGTGGACGACGCGGTGCAGTTGCACGGCGGCGCGGGCTACATCGAGGAGTACCCCGTCGAGCGCGCCTACCGCGACGCGCGCATCAACCGCATCTTCGAGGGCACCAACGAAATCAACCGCATGCTCATCACCGGCATGCTCATCAAGCGCGCGGTGAAGGGTGACCTGCCGCTGTTCGCCATGGCGGGCAACGTGGCGGAGGAGCTGTCGCGAGGCGAGAAGCCCCGGGCCCGGACCGACGACGCGCTGGCCCCGCAGGAAGTGGCCGCCGAGGTCGCCAAGCGCCTGGCCCTCCACGGCCTGCGCGTGGCGGCGGAGACGTTCGGTCCGGAGCTGGAGCAGCACCAGGAGGTGCTCGCCTCGCTCTCCGACGTGGTGATGGACGCCTTCGCCCTGGACTCGCTGGTGACGCGCACCCGACAGGCGGCGTCCGGCGGAACGTTGGATCCGGTGCGGCTGGCGCTGGTGCGCCTGTTCGCGCTCGACAGCATCCCCCGCGCCTACGACAGGACGCGCCGCGCGCTGTGCGCGACGCTCCAGGGTGACGCGCTGGACAAGGAGCTGAAGCGGCTGGCCACGCAGGACATCTTCACGCCCTACAACCCCGCGGAGCTGCGCGAGACGGTGATGGCCGCCATCGAGTCCGCCGGCGGCTACCCCTTCACGGAGTAGCCAGGCGCCGTCACGGCATCCGCGTCACGGCGTCCATGCCAAAGCTCACCCGCGCCTTCCAGGGCGCGGGGGGCAGCGACTCCAGCGCGAGCAGCGCGTCCAGCCGCTGCTGCATGGGCGCCCGCAGCCGGCCGAACGTGGCGCCGAAGCCCGGCGTCGCCTCGGTGGCGTTCTTCCGGGGCACCGACGACGTCCACACCACCTCGCCGTGCAGGAGCAGCGAGCCGCCCGTCAAATCCATCTCCAGCAGGAAGGGCGTGCCCACGCGCACGTGGCGGGGCAGGGTGGGCGCCATGACCTCCAGCCCCACGCCGCCTCGGGAGATGTCCCGGACCAGGAACGTCGGCGACAGGGGCGTGGCCTCCACCGCGCGCAGGTGCAGCGGGAGCCGGGGAAAGCGCCGCAGCCCCTCCTGCTCCTGGGCGGCGAAGATCCGCTTGAGCACGGCGTCCAGCGCGGTGCGGTCCTCGCTGGCGCCATAACGCACGGTGACCAGGTAGTTGCGCTCCTCGCGGGGCTCCACCTGCACGACTTCGCCCAAGACCTCCACGGGCCGGGGTACCCCTCCGGCATGCAGCTCGAAAGTGAAGCGAGTCCCCAGCGGGAGGCTGCGCCGCGTCTGGAGCGTGGCGCCACCTTGACCCACGCTGCGCGTGTACTCCCCCACCAGGGACTGCGGGCTCTTGTAGGCCACCTTCAGTCGCACGTTCGTGTTCACGGAGCCGTCACTCTGCGCTCTTCCCGGAGGGAGCTCAAGTTTGCCCCCTCCCCACGGGTAGGGCGCCGCGGCGCGCCAAACACCTGACCTTCCAGGTGTGACGGATTGTCTGGATGTCGGGAACCCACTGGCGGCGTGTTCCAACCTGTTGCGCTTTCTTGACCCCCCCTGGGGGGCCGCGTATGAATGCCGCCCGGTAGTGGCAAGAAGTGGGAAGGAGTGGAGCTTCATCCCCTGAAGGGCTGAAAAGGTGGATCGTCCCCCGTGTTCCGAGGCGTCTATGAGCACCAGATCGACGCGAAGGGGCGGACCAGCCTCCCGGCGAAGCTCCGGGAGACCTTGGTGGGGGCCTATGACGAGCGGCTCATCATCACCACGGCCCTGGACCGGTGCCTCCACGCGTACCCGGTGCGGGAGTGGGAGGCGCTCGAGGCGTCCCTCGCGCGGCGCAATCCGATGGAGCCCGGGGTGAAGACGCTGATGCGCCTGTACGTGGCGAGCGCTCAGGAGTGCCCGTTGGACCGGCTGGGGCGGCTGCTGATTCCGCCGTCGCTGCGGACGTACGCGGGGCTGGAGAAGGACGTGGTGTGGGCGGGGATGGTGAAGGTGATCGAGCTTTGGAGCCGCGAGGGTTGGGCGAAGGCCCAGGAAGAGGCCCGCCAGGAAGCGGCCTCCGCGGACGTGATGAAGGTGCTTTCCGAGCTGCGGCACCAATAGCCGGAAAGTCGACAAAAGGTCGGAGTCCCGAGAGGGTGGCACGCGTATGAATCAGGTTCTGGAGGTCCGGCGGAGGGCGACGAGCGCACTGGCGGGTGCCGAGCGCGTGGAGACGCTCATGCTGGAGGGCGAGCTGAGCGAGCAGGACCTGCTGAAGCTGTGCGACGAACTCACCCAGCGCATGCACCGGGGCCTGCGTCAGGTGGTGCTGGACCTGTCCGAGGTAGGGCACCTCAACTACCGGGGCGTCAAACCGCTGATGGCCCGCGCCGAGGCGTTCCGCCGCACGGGTGGAGACCTGAAGCTGTCTGGACTGTCGCCGTACCTGGCCGCCATCTTCCGCGCGGCCGGCGCGCACGACACGTTTGAAATCTACCCGCACATGAACGACGCCCGCGCCGCGTTTTCACTCGCGCGGGCTCCCTTCGTCTGACCGCGTGGGGGACTTGGACTTCCAGCATCAGACCGTCCTTCTGCGTGAAGCGGTGGAGCTGCTGCGAGCCGGAGCAGGCAAGGTGATCATCGACGGCACACTCGGGGGTGGTGGCCACACGGAGGCGCTCCTTGCTCAGGGCGCGTCCGTGGTGGGCGTGGACCGCGACCCGGTGGCGCTCGCCGCCGCCTCCGCCCGCCTGGGGCCCAACCCCCGCTTCCAGGGCCGCGCCGGCAACTTCGCGGACCTGCCCCGCGTGGCCGCGGAGCTGCTGCCGGTGGATGGCGTGCTGGTGGACCTGGGGGTCTCCTCCCCGCAGCTGGATGTGGCCGAGCGCGGCTTCTCCTTCATGAAGGACGGCCCGCTGGACATGCGCATGGGCCCGGACGGCCCCACCGCCGCGGAGCTCATCGCGTCCACGGACGAGTCGGAGCTGGCGCTCATCCTCAAGGAGTACGGCGAGGAGCCCTTTGCCCGGCCCATCGCCCGCGAGCTCAAGCGCGCGCTTCCCACGCGCACACTGGAGGCCGCCGAGGTGGTGAAGCGCGCGGTGCCCCGCAAGGCGTGGCCTACGCGGATCCACGTCGCCACCCGGACCTTCCAGGCGCTGCGCATGGCGGTGAACCAGGAGCTGGAGGCGCTGGACTCGCTCCTGGCCGCGCTGCCGTCGCTCCTCAAGGTCGGTGGCCGCGCCGCGGTCATCTCCTTCCACTCGCTGGAGGACCGCAAGGTGAAGGAGGGCTTCCGCACGCTGGAGGGCCGCTGCACCTGTCCTCCGGGCCTTCCCATCTGCGTCTGCTCCAGCGTGGGCAACTTCAGCGTGGTGACGAAGAAGGCCGTGGCCGCCTCGGACGAAGAGATTTCGGCCAACCCCCGCTCTCGAAGCGCGCACCTGCGCGTGGTGGAGAAAGTGCGATGAGCAAGGCGTCGTCCTCCCAGCGTGGCTCCGTGTCGTTGACGGGGGTGCTGTTGCACCTGTTGCCCGCCGTCCTCCTGTTCTCCCTCTTCGCCGCGGTGGGCATGCTCCATGTCACCAGCCGGGTGATGGTGGTGGACATGGGCTACCGGCTGTCCCGCGCGGAGGCGGAGAGCCGCTCGCTGACGCGGGACAATGACCGACTCAAGCTGGAGCTGGCCACGCTCAAGGCGCCGGGCCGGCTGGAGCGCGTGGCGCGCGAGCAGCTCGGCATGACGATGCCCGCTGGCAGCGCGGTGGTGTCGCTGTCCTCGGAGAAGCCGGCTCGAGGCAGCGCTTCCGCGTCCGCTCCGTCCCCGTCTCAAGACAAGCCCGGCGTACGCGTGGCGGGCCGTGGAGGTTCGGGCCGGTGAGGGATTTCAAGGCGACACGGGCCCCGGAGTCCAACGCGAAGGGACTGAAGCTGCGTGTGCAGCTCCTGTTCAGTCTCTTCCTGTTGCTCCTGGGTGTCGCCTTCGGTCGGGCCGTGCAGTTGCAGGTCTTCGAGCAGGAGAAGCTGCGCGGAATGGCGCAGGACCAGTACGTCCGCCAGATTGAGATTCCCGCCCGTCGCGGCGACATCTTCGACCGTCGCGGCACGCCTCTGGCACAGAGCGTGGAGGTGGACTCCATCTGGGTGGATCCATCGATGCTGCCCGACGTGCGTCAGGCCTCGCGCTCGCTGGCCAAGGCGCTGAAGGTGGACGCGGACGAGCTGGGCGCCAGGCTGGCGCGCTCCAAGCGCTTCGCCTGGGTGAAGCGTCAGGCCAAGCCCCAGGAAGTCGCCGCGGTGAAGGCGCTGGGCCTGCCCGGCATGGGCTTCACCAAGGAGCCCAAGCGCTTCTATCCGCAGCGCGAGCTGGGCGCCCACGTGGTGGGCATGGTGGGCATGGACGGCAAGGGCCTGGAGGGCCTGGAGCTGGCCTTCGAGGACGAGCTGTCCGGGCAGAACTCCCGCATGTCGGGCTTCCGCGACGCCAAGGGCCGCAAGCTGCTGGTGCAGGGCGCGTTGGATCCGCTGGAGCGACAGGGCGCCGCCGTCACGCTGACCCTGGACAGGCATCTGCAGTACGTGGCGGAGAAGTCGTTGGCCAAGGCCGTGGAGGAGGCCAAGGGCATCGCCGGCATGGTGGTGGCGTTGGATCCGAAGACGGGGGAGCTGCTGGCGCTGGCCAACCACCCCCGCTTCAACCCGAACACTCCGGAGAGCATCGCTCGCGGAACGGTGCGCAACCGAGGCGCGTTGGACACCTTCGAGCCCGGCTCCACCACCAAGCCCTTCGTGGTGGCCACGGCGCTGGAGGAGAAGTCCGTCACCGAGGAGAGCGTCTTCTTCTGCGAGAACGGCGCCTGGCGCGTGGGCCGCCACACCATCAACGACACGCACTCCTACGGGTGGCTGGCGCCCAGGGGCATCCTCCAGGTCTCCTCCAACATCTGCATGGCGAAGATGGCCCAGGTGCTGGGCCGCGAGAAGATGGTGGCCGGCTACCATGCCTTCGGCTTCGCCGAGCGCACGGGCCTGGCCCTGCCGGGCGAGGGCCGGGGTGTCATCCCGTTCCCCAAGGCGGAGGTCTCCCTGGCCACCCAGTCATTCGGACAGGGCATGACGGCCACCGCCGTGCAGATTGCGGCGGCCTATGGTGCGCTGGCCAACGATGGCGTGCTGATGCGTCCCTACCTCGTGTCGAAGGTGGTGGACCCCGACGGGGTGGTGCTGCTTGAAAACCGTCCCACCGAGGTCCGCCGGGCGGTTTCCGCGAAGGTGGCCCGGCAGGTGGTGGGCATGCTCGAAAGCGTGGTGGTCAAGGGAGGTACCGCGCCCAAGGCCGCCATGGAGGAGTACCGGGTCGCCGGCAAGACGGGAACCGCCCAGAAGGCGGATCCAGTGGCCCGGGGCTACTCGGACAAGCGGATTGCCTCCTTTGTCGGCATGGTGCCGGCCGAGGATCCGCGCATTGTCATCCTCGTGGTGGTGGACGAACCCAAGACAGACGTGTACGGGGGGCTCGTGGCTGCCCCTGCTTTCAAGGAAATTGCGACCGCTGCCATGGCCCACCTGGCCGTGCCCCCGTCTCGGACGGTGGCACCCGGGGTGGCCATGGCCGCCGCAACCCCCGTGCCTGTCGCGGCGAAGCCGGTGGCGAAGGCCACCGAGCCCGCTCGGCCGGTGTTGGAGGAGGCGGTTTCGGAGAGCCCTGAGGCCGGCACGGTGCGTGTGCCGGACGTCCAGGGCGCCGGAGGTCGTGAGGCCGTGGTGAAGCTGCTCGCCGCGGCACTCGAGCCACAGGTGATGGGCAGTGGACGTGTGGTGTCTCAAACCCCCGCCGCCGGCTCACTGGTGGAGAAGGGGGCCCGGGTGACGCTGGAGCTCGCGACGCGGCAATGAGGCCGCGCTCGTTCCAGGCCCCGCGCTTGCAATTCGTGTGAAGGGGAAGAGATGAAGCTGACGGATGTCCTCGCAGGGTGTGGTGCCGAGCAGACCTCGGGTGGTCGTTCCGCGGTCGACGTCACCGGTGTGACCCAGGACTCGCGGCATGTGAAGCCTGGCGACTTGTTCATCGCCATTCCCGGCACCAAGGAGGATGGTGCCCAGTTCATCGGGGAGGCCGTGTCACGCGGAGCCGTGGCGGTGGTCTCCGAGAAGCCGGTGCCTTCCTCGCAGGTGCCCTTCTTCAAGGTGGGCAGCGCGCGCAAGGCGCTGGCCCTCATCGCCGCGAACTTCCATGGCCGGCCGGCCGACAAGCTGACGTTGCTGGCGGTCACCGGCACCAACGGAAAGACGACGACGTCGTTCCTGTTGGAGGCGATGAGCGCGGCGGCCTACGTGTCCACGGGTGTCATTGGCACGCTGGGCTACAAGTTCGGGGGCAAGACGGTCGAGACGGCCAACACGACGCCGGATCCGCTGGAGCTGCACCGCATCTTCCGGGAGATGGTGGACGCGGGTGTGGAGACGGTGGTGATGGAGGTGTCCAGCCACGCGCTCGCGCAGGAGCGCGTGCACGGGCTGACCTTCAAGGCCGCGGGCTTCAGCAACCTGAGCCGCGACCACCTCGACTACCACAAGGACATGGAGGACTACTTCCAGGCGAAGCGGAAGCTCTTCGCGGAGAACCTGTCCTCCACGGGCGTGGCCGTCGTGAATGGCGACGACACGTATGCCAGCCGCATCTACAACGAGCAGCGCGGCCAGAAGCGGATGGCGTGGAAGTTCAGCCGCACCGGCAACGGTGAGATTTCGGCCTCGGACGTCACCTTCACGCTGGCCGGCATCACCGGCACGCTGAAGACGCCCTCGGGCGACATCGCGCTGAAGAGCAAGCTCTTGGGCCCCCACAACCTGGAGAACATCCTCCTGGCGGTGGGCATCGGCATCGGCGCGGGCTTCTCGCGCAGCGACGTGAAGGTCGGCATCGAGCGGATGACGCCCGTGGCCGGCCGCATGGAGCGCGTGGAGAACTACGGCCCCGCGGGGGCGCCCGCCGTGTTCGTGGACTACGCGCACACCGACGACGCGCTCAAGCGCGCGCTGGAGGCTGCGCGCACGATGGCCAAGGGCCGCGTCATCACGGTCTTCGGCTGCGGAGGAGACCGGGACAAGGGCAAGCGTCCGTTGATGGGCGCGGTGGCCGCGGAGGCCGCGGACCTGACGGTCATCACCAGCGACAACCCGCGCACGGAGGACCCGGAGGAGATCATCAGCCAGGTGACGTCGGGCGTGGAGAAGGGCGGCCTGCGCCGCATCTCCGCGAACAAGGCGAAGTCGGGCGAGAAGGGCTACCTCGTCGAGGCGGACCGTCGCACCGCCATCGAGCAGGCCATTGCACTGGCGAGCGCGGACGACGTCGTCCTCATCGCTGGCAAGGGCCACGAGACCTACCAGCAGGTGGGCAAGGAGAAGCTCAGCTTCGATGACCGCCAGGCCGCCGCCAAGGCACTGGCGAGCCGCACCGCCGGCTGAGAAGGCTCGCGGACGGGACGCCCCACACCCCTATGGCAGCTCGATTCAGCGACGAAGAGGTGGTGCAGGCGACGGGGGCGACCCGGCTCGGAAGTCCCGGGCCGGCCGCCTTCGAGGCCGTCTGCACCGACACGAGGGCACTCACCCCGGGGTGCCTCTTCGTGGCGCTGGTGGGTGAGCGCTTCGACGCCCACGCGTTCGTGGACGTCGCGGCCAGGGGTGGGGCGGCCGGCGCGGTGGTGGGGCGGGGCCGTGCCCTGCCCGCGCTGCCCGCCGGTTTCACGCTCTACGAAGTCGACGACACGCTGATGGCGTTGGGGGCCCTGGGCCGCCACCACCGTCAGCGCTTCCGCATTCCCATCTGCGCGGTGGGCGGCTCCAACGGGAAGACGACCACCAAGGAGATGGTGGGCGCCATCCTCGCCACGCGGGGCCCGGCGCTGAAGACGGAAGGCAACTTCAACAACGAGGTGGGCGTCCCCCTGACGCTGTTCCGGCTGGAGCCCCAGCACGTGGCGGCGGTCATCGAGGTGGGGATGAACCGGCCCGGCGAAATCCAGCGGCTCACCCGCGTGGTGCGGCCGGACGCGGGCGTCATCACCGTCGTCCAGCCCGAGCACCTGGAGGGGCTGGGCAGCCTTCAGGGCGTGGCGGACGCGGAAGGGGAGATGTTCCAGGAGATGGGGCACGGGACGACGATTGTCGTCAACGCCGATGACCCGCTCATCCCCGCGCAAGCCGAGCGCAGTGAAGCGAACCGGCTGACCTTCGGCCGCGCGGAAGACGCGGATGTGAGGCTGGTGTCGGTGGAGACGAAGGGCCGCGACGGCATGGTGGCCACGGTGCGCCACCTGGGCCGCGAGTGGCCGGTGCGGCTGGGCTTCATCGGTCCGCACAACGCGCAGAACGCGACGGCGGCCTTCGCGGTGGCGCTGGCGCTGGGCTACACGGCGGAGGAGTGCGTGAAGGGGCTGGAGGCGGCGAAGCCGTACGCGCGGCGCCTCAACGTGGTGGACGGGTTGGGGGGCGTGACGGTGATTGACGACTGCTACAACGCCAACCCCGCCTCCATGGACGCGGCGCTGGAGACGCTGGGCACGCTGGTGACGCCTGGGGGCCGCGCGGTGGCGGTGCTGGGCGACATGCTGGAATTGGGCCCGGGCGAGCTGGAAGAGCACGCGCGGCTGGGCGGGCAGGTCGCGAGCAAGGCGGCGCTGGTGGCCTTCTTCGGCCCGCGCTCCGCGGAAGGGTTCAAGCACGCGGGGCTGGGTGGGTCCGCGGCGCATTTCACGGAGGTGGAGCCCCTGGTGGCGTGGTTGACGCCGAGGCTGCGCCCCCACGACGTGGTGCTGGTGAAGGCGAGCCGCGGAATGCGGCTGGAGCGGGTGGTGGCCGCATTGACGGGCACGACCGCGTCCTCCGGAGGAAACCACTAGTGCTGTATCTGCTCTACGAGCTCATCCAGAACACGGAAGCGGGGCGGGTTCTCAACTTCCTGCGCTACCCCACCTTCCGCATCATCGCCGCCGGGGTCTTCGCGCTCGTGCTGGGCATGTTGATTGGGCCGCGCCTCATCGCGAGGCTGCGCCTGAAGCAGCACGGACAGAGCAACGTCCGCGAGGACACGCCGGACTCGCATCAGAAGAAGAAGGGCACGCCCACCATGGGTGGCGCGCTCATCCTCATCTGCATCGCCGCGGGCACGCTGCTGTTCGCGGACCTGAAGAGCCGCGCCGTCTGGGTGGTGCTGCTCCTGACGTTCGGCTACGGCTTCATCGGCTTCCTGGACGACTGGCTCAAGCTGTCCAAGCGCAACTCCAAGGGCCTGGCGGGGCGCAAGAAGATGGTGCTGCAGACCGTCTTCTTCCTCATCGCCGTCTTCGGCCTGCTGACGACGTGGACGCAGCCGGACGGCTCGTTCGGCCCCACGCTGCTCATCAACACGCGGCTGACGCTGCCCTTCATTCCGTCCCACTGGTTCAACCTGGACCTGGGCTGGTTCTACGTCGTCTTCGCCTGGATTGTCATCGTGGGCACGTCCAACGCGGTGAACCTCACCGACGGCCTGGATGGGCTCGCGATTGTCCCCACCATCGTCTCCGCGATTACCTTCGCGGTGCTCTGCTACGTCGCGGGCACCACGCTGAGCATCGCGGACTCGGTGACGGTGGGCGGCACGACGAAGCTGGTGGCCACGCCGCTGTGGCAATACCTGGGCATCCTCCAGGTGCCGGGCGGCGCGGAGCTGGCCGTGTTCTGCGCGGCCATCGTCGGCGCGGGCATCTCCTTTCTCTGGTTCAACACGTATCCGGCCTCCGTGTTCATGGGGGACATCGGCTCGCTGGCGCTGGGTGGCGCCCTGGGCGGGCTGGCGGTGCTGTCCAAGAACGAGGTCGTCTCCGCCATCATCCACGGCATCTTCTTCGCGGAGGCGCTGAGCGTGATGATTCAGGTGGCCTCCTTCAAGATGACCGGCAAGCGCGTGTTCAAGATGGCGCCGGTGCACCACCACTTCGAGCTCAAGGGCCTGGCCGAGCCGAAGATCATCGTCCGTTTCTGGATCGTCTCCATCCTCTGTGGTGGCGTGGCGCTCCTGTCGCTCAAGCTGCGCTGATTCTCCCGAGGGGTGGAACATCCATGACGTTCGCGCTGTCCGGGCAGAAGGTGCTGGTGTACGGGCTGGCGAAGAGCGGCGTGGCGGCGCTGCGCTTGTTGTGCCAGCGGGGCGCGCGCGTGACGGCGCTGGACGCCCGGAGCGAGGACGCGCTGGGTGACGTGGCTCGCGAGGTGAAGTCGCTGGGCGCCACGCTCGTCACCGACCCCGCGACGCCGGGCCTCTTGGAGTCGCAGTCGCTGGTGGTGGTGAGCCCGGGCGTGCCGCTGGCGCTGCCGGAGCTGCGCGCCGCCGCCGCCGCGGGCGTTCCCATCTGGGGCGAGGTGGAGCTGGCGTGGCGCTTCCTGGAGTCGGTGCCGCTGTTCGGCATCACCGGCACCAACGGGAAGAGCACCACCACGGCGCTCACCGGAGAGCTGTTCGTCCAGGGAAAGAAGCGCACGTTCGTCGGTGGCAACCTGGGCCGGCCCTTCAGCGAGGCCGCGCTGTCCCCTGGAGACTGGGATGCGCTGGTGGTGGAGCTGTCCAGCTTCCAGCTCGAGGGCATCCAGACGCTGCGCCCGCGCGGCGCCGCCATCCTCAACCTCACGGCGGACCACATCGACCGGTACGCGGACCATGGGGCGTACGGCGAGGCCAAGGCCCGCATCTTCCACCACCAGCGAGAGGGCGACTTCGCGGTGGTGAACGCGGACGACGCGGACGTGCTCGCGCTGGCGTGCCAGGCGCGGGTACCCGTGTACGGCTTCAGCGTCACGGGCAAGCCGGTGGCGGACGCACCGACGCTGGCGGGGCTCGCGGTGGCGGAGGCGGGCGGCTTCCGGCTGGATTTCCAGGGGGAGAAGTACCGGCTCTCCAACCGCGCGCTCAGAGGCGCCCACAACGCGCAGAACGCGATGGCGGCCACGCTGCTGGCGCGGCTGGGCGGCGTCCCGGCCGAGGCGGTGCAGGCGGGACTGGACAGCTACCCGGGCCTGCCGCACCGGCTGGAGAGCGTACGGGTGTTGGACGGGGTGGAGTGGGTGAACGATTCGAAGGCCACGAACGTGGACTCCGTGCTGGTGGCGCTGCGCGCGTTCCAGGGCGGGCTGTGGCTGATTGCCGGTGGCAAGGGCAAGGGCGCGCCGTATGCGCCCATGGTGGAAGAGGGGCGGGGCAAGGTGAAGGGCGTGCTGACCATCGGCGCGGACTCGGACCTGCTCGCCCGGGCGTACGAGGGGCAGGCGGCGGTGCATGCGTGCGGCACGCTGGCGGCGGCGGTAGCGAAGGCGCGTGAGCTGTCGAAGTCAGGTGACACGGTGCTGCTGTCGCCCGCGTGTGCGTCGTACGATCAGTTCAAGAACTTCGAGGACCGGGGCGACAGTTTCAAGCGCCTGGTCGGAGCGCTGTGACGGCATGAAGACCTCTCCTCCGTCGAATGCTCCCGTGCGGTTCGACCCCATCCTCCTGTGCGCCGTGCTGGGCCTGGTGACGATGGGACTGGTGATGGTGTACTCGGCGAGCGCGGTGCTGGCGCAGGACAAGCTTGGCGACAGCCTCTACTTCTTCAAGCGACAGGTCACCGCGGCGGCCCTGGGCCTGGTGGTGATGGCCGTGGCGATGAAGCTGGGCTGGCGCAAGCTGGCGCGCTGGGCGTATCCGCTGCTGCTCGCGGCGATTGTCCTGCTGGTGCTGGTGGCCATTCCCGGTATCGGCTCCACGGCGGGCGGCGCGCGGCGCTGGATTCGGCTGCCGGGCTTCAGCCTCCAGCCGGCCGAGGTCGCCAAGTTCGCCTGGGTCGTCTACCTGTCCTACTCGCTGGCGAAGAAGCGCGAGAAGGTGGCGACATTCTCCGTGGGCTTCCTCCCGCACCTAGCGCTCTGCGGCATCCTGGTGATGCTTTGCATGCTCCAGCCCGACTTTGGCAGCAGCGTGCTGCTGGTGTTCATGTTGTTCGTGCTGCTGTTCGCCGCTGGCGCGAAGCTGAGCTACCTGGTCGGCTCCGTGTTGCTCGCGCTGCCGCTGGCGTACGTGGCGATTGCCTCCAGCCCGTATCGCATGAAGCGCATCCTGGCCTTCCTGGACCCGTGGGCGCACCGGCATGACGTGGGCTACCAGGTCGCCGAGTCGCTCATGTCCATCGGCTCCGGCGGCGTGGTCGGCCTGGGCCTGGGCGACGGCCGGCAGAAGCTCTTCTTCCTGCCGGAAGCGCACACCGACTTCATCTTCTCCATCCTCGGCGAGGAGACGGGGTTGATTGGCGTGGGCGTGCTCGTCTCGCTCTACGCCATCGTCCTGTGGCGCGGCGTGCGCGCGAGCCTCGCGGCCGGAGAGACCTTCGGCACGTACCTGGGGTTGGGCTTCACCTCCATCATCGCGTTCCAGGCCACGGTGAACATGTGCGTGGCCATGGGGTTGTTGCCGACCAAGGGCCTGACGCTGCCGTTCGTGTCGTACGGAGGCACGTCGCTGGTGGTGCTGATGGGCGCGGCGGGGGTGCTGCTGTCGCTGAGCGCCAGCGCGCAGGGAGCGCCTCGGAGCGCGCGGGCGGGTTCGGACTTGAGGGAGGTGGCGGCGTGAAGGTGCTCATCGCGGGGGGCGGCACCGGGGGCCATCTCTTCCCGGGCATTGCCCTGGCGGAAGAGGTGGTGACGCGTCACCACGCCAACGAGGTCGTCTTCGTGGGGACGGAGCGAGGCCTGGAGGCGCGCGTGGTTCCGCGCGAGGGTTATCCGCTGGAGCTGGTGAAGGTGCAGGGCCTGAAGGGCAAGGGCTTCTTCTCCCTTCTCAAGGCGCTCTTCGCGCTGCCCCTGGCCTTCATCGAGTCGTTCCGCATCCTCGCCCGGCAGAAGCCGGACGTGGTGGTGGGCGTGGGCGGCTACGCGAGCGGGCCCGTCGTCCTGGCCGCGTGGCTGATGGGCATCCCCACCGCCATCCAGGAGCAGAACGCGCTGCCGGGCCTCACCAACAAGCTGTTGGGCAAGGTGGTGCGGGTGGTCTTCATCGCCTTCGATGAAGCGCGGCGCTTCTTCCCGGAGAAGAAGGTGCAGCTCATCGGCAACCCCATCCGCCGCAAGCTGATGGACAACTACCTGCGCAGCCACGTGGCGCACGAGAACTTCTCGGTGCTCGTCTTCGGCGGCAGCCTGGGCGCGCGGGGCATCAACCAGCGGATGTTGGAGGCGCTCGACTCGCTGGGCGACTTGAAGGAAGGCCTGCGCTTCGTGCACCAGACGGGGAAGAACGACCTGGAGATGGTGCGCAAGGGCTACACGGACAAGGGCTTCCACGCGGACGTGGTGGAGTTCATCGACGACATGTCGAGCGCGTACGCGATGGCGGACCTGGTCATCTGTCGCGCGGGCGCCACCACGCTGGCGGAGCTGACCGTGTGCAAGAAGGCGAGCATCCTGATTCCCTTCCCGCATGCGACGGATGACCACCAGACGGTGAATGCGCGGGCGCTGGTGGACGCGGGCGCGGCGCTGATGTTCCAGGAGTCGGAGCTGACGGGCGCGAAGCTGGCGGAGACGCTGCGGACGTTGAAGTCGCAGCCCGAGCGGCTCAAGGGCATGGAGAAGAAGGCGGCCCTGTTGGGCCGTCCCGAGGCGGCGAAGGAGCTGGCCGACGTGTGTGTGGACCTGATGGTGCAGACCTGGGGCCCCACCGGCCGCGAGCGTCCCACCCCCGAGGCGAAGACGGCACCCAGGAGCAAGTCGTGACGAAGAACAAGCCCCCCAGCCTCTTCAAGACGCGGCACGCCGCGCAGGTGCACTTCGTGGGCATCGGCGGCATCGGCATGAGCGGCATCGCCGAGGTGCTCATCAACCTGGGCTACCGGGTGTCCGGCTCCGACTTGAAGGAGAGCGACATCACCCGGCGCCTGACGCGCATGGGCGCCACCATCTTCGAGGGACACAAGGCGCAGAACCTCGTGCAGGCGGACGTGGTGGTGATTTCGTCCGCGGTGCGCAAGGACAACCCGGAGGTCGTCACCGCGCGCCAGCGGAAGATTCCCGTCATCCCCCGCGCGGAGATGCTCGCGGAGTTGATGCGGCTGAAGTACGCCGTCGCCGTCGCGGGCAGTCACGGCAAGACGACGACGACGTCCATGGTGGCCACCGTGCTGAGCGCGGCGGGCCTGGACCCGACGGCGGTGGTGGGCGGCAAGGTGAACGTGCTCGACTCCAACGCCAAGCTGGGCAAGAGCGAGCTGATGGTGGTGGAGGCGGACGAAAGCGACGGCAGCTTCCTCAAGCTGCACCCGTCCATCTCCATTGTTACCAACATCGACCCGGAGCACATGGACCACTACGGCTCGCTGGAGGTGCTCCAGACGGCCTTCGTGGAGTTCTGCAACCGGGTGCCCTTCTACGGCCTCAACGTGTTGTGCCTGGACAACCCCAACGTCCAGGCGCTCCTGCCGCGCATCGAGAAGCGCTTCGTCACCTACGGCAGCTCGCACATGGCGGACTACCGCCTGGAGAGCATTGCCCTGGACGGCTTCACCACCACGTTCCATGCGTTCCGCCGCGAGGAGGACCTGGGCGAGTTCCGCGTGCGCATGGTGGGCGCGCACAACGCCTTCAACGCGCTGGCCGTCATCGCCGTGGCGGAGGAGATGGACATCCCGCTGGAGACGGTGCGCACCGCGCTGGCCGAGTTCGGCGGCGTGCAGCGACGCTTCACCGTGAAGGGCGAGGCGAAGGGCATCACCGTGGTGGATGACTACGGTCACCATCCGACGGAGGTGCTGGCCACGCTGGCGGGGGCTCGGCGCGCCTTCGGTCGCCGCGTGGTGGTGGCCTTCCAGCCGCACCGCTACACGCGCACGCATGACTTGATGAAGGAGTTCACCACGTCGTTCAACGACGCGGACGTGCTCTTCGTCACCAACGTCTACGCGGCCGGCGAGGAGCCGATTCCGGGCGCCACCGGTGACGCCCTGGCGGACGCCATCCGCGCGCACGGCCACCGCGACGTGACGTTCGTTCCCAAGCGCGCGGACCTGCCGGCGGCGCTGCTGCCCCGGCTGCGCGAGGGAGACCTCGTGTTGACGCTTGGCGCGGGCGATATCACCCACGTGGGGCCGGACCTGCTCGGCCTGCTCGGCAACGCGGCTCCGACGAAGGGCTAGCCGACATGGTGGAAGCGGGCGTGAAGACGGCGCTGGCGGCTCGCGTGGAGCGACTGCCGGATTGCGAAGTGAAGGCCGGCGAGCCGCTGGCTCCGCTCATCAGCGTCCGGGTGGGCGGCGCGGCGGAGGCGCTGGTGCGGCCGCGCTCACCCGATGCGCTCGTCGCCGTGCTGAAGCTCGCGCGGGACGAGGGCGCGCCCGTGGCCATCCTCGGGGGTGGTGCCAACACGCTGGTGGGTGACGGCGGCGTGCCCGGTGTCACGGTGAAGCTGCCGGGAGACCTGTTCCCCGAGCTCATCGAGGTGGGGCCCGAGGACGGGCTCATCACCCTGGGCGCGGGCGCGGCCATCGTGAAGCTCGTCAACGTGATGCGCGGCCAGGGGCTGGTGGGCGCGGAGTTCCTCGCGGGCATCCCCGGGACGCTCGGCGGCGCGGTGTCGATGAACGCGGGTACCAAGAATGGCGAGGCGTTTCGCGTCATCGAGGCGGTGGAGGTCGCCACGCCTGACGGGGTGGGGTGGCTGACGAAGGTGCAGGTGCCGCATGCATACCGGCACTCGGAGCTGCCGCCCGGGGGCGTGGTGACGCGGGTGCGCTTCCGGCTGCCCAAGGGCGACGTCGCCGCCTCCAAGGTCGCCATGGACGCGGACCTGGGCTACCGCAAGCGGACGCAGCCGTTGAGCCAGCCCAACTTTGGCAGCGTCTTCACCAATCCCCCCGGAGACCATGCCGGACGGTTGATTGAGCTCGTGGGCCTCAAGGGGCACACGCTGGGGCGGGCACAGATTTCGACGCTGCACGCCAACTGGATTGTCAACCTGGGCGGGGCGACCGCCCGGGACGTGCTGGGGCTCATCACGCTGATGCGGACGCGTGTACAGGAGCACTCCGGTGTCGATATGAAACCCGAAGTCAAACGCGTGGGAGAGTTCCTGCCATGACAGCGAATCGCGGCGCCTTCTCGAAGGACGAACTCAAGAACAAGCGCGTGGGCGTGCTGTACGGCGGCCTGTCGTCCGAGCGCGAGGTGTCCTTGCGCACCGGCGCCGCCGTGGCCGGCGCGCTGCGCTCCCTGGGCTACGACGTGGTGGACATCGACGTGGGCAAGGACCTGCCCGCGCGCCTCATCGCGGAGAAGGTGGACGTGGCGTGGCTGGCGGTGCACGGCCGCTACGGCGAGGACGGCAGCCTCCAGGGCCTGCTGGAGTCCATGTTCATCCCGTACACCGGCAGCGGCGTGCTCGCGTCGGCGATGGCCATGGACAAGGTCTACGCCAAGCTCGTCTTCATCGCCCAGGGCATCCCCACGCCCGCATACCGCGCCTTCGCCGACGAGGCGTCCGCGCTGGCGGCGGGGGACTCGCTGGGGTTCGACTTCCCGGTGGTGGTGAAGCCCAGCCGCGAGGGCAGCAGCGTGGGGGTGCACATCTGCAAGGCGCGCGCGGACTACGACGCCGCCGTGAAGGACGCCGCGAAGTATGCGGGCACCCTCCTGGTGGAGCAGTTCGTCAAGGGACGTGAAGTGCAGGGTGGAGTGTTGGACGATGAGGCCCTGGGCGTCATCGAGGTCCGCGCCGCCCGCGAGTTCTACGACTACGATGCCAAGTACAAGGCGGGCACGGGAACGCAGTACCTCTTCCCCGCACCCCTGCCTCCGGATCAGTATGCACGGGTCAACGAGGTGTGCCTGGGCGCGCACCGGGCCCTGGGCTGTGCGGGGGCTTCGCGCTCGGACGTCATCGTCACCGACGGAGGCGATGTGTTCCTGCTGGAAACAAACACGCTGCCAGGCATGACGGCCACCAGCCTCCTGCCCAAGATTGCCGCAGGACGTGGTATCGACTTCCCAGCCCTGTGCGAGCGCCTGTTGCAAGGCGCATGTCTCAAGGCCTGAGACGGCCTTCCCCCTCGTCAAATCCCCCCTCGAAGTCCTGGCCTCTCGTGGGGCCGGGGCGCTACAGCGACGTCGCTGTAGCCAAAAACTGGCGTGGAGATCCATCCGCGCGCAGCATGGGTCCCAGCGTTCCCACCATGGCCTTCGGTCGAAGCAAAAACCGCCGCCGTCAAGACACTGCCCAGCGAAATGAGGCCGTGAAGAGCGTGGTGCGCTCGCAGGGGCCGGGCGTGGTGAAGGTGGTGGCGCTGACGCTGGTGACGGGGCTGCTGGTGTGGGGTGGGGTGGAGCTGCGCCGGTGGGCGCTGGTGTCGCCCCGGTTCGAACTGGCGGCGGTGTCCTTCACCGGCCTGCAGCGCGCGTCGCGCGTGGAGCTGCTGCGCCTGGCGGCTTTGACGAAGGGTCAGAACCTCTGGGCGTTGGATGTAGGGGGGCTGGAGCGGGCCATGCTTCAGCACCCGTGGGTGAAGAAGGTGGACGTGACGCGGCGCTTCCCGAACCGTGTCTCCGTGGAGGTGTCCGAGCACGTCCCGGAGGCGTTGGCGGTGATGGGGGAGCTGTACGTGCTGGACGAAGAGGGCGAGCCCTTCAAGCGGGTGACGCCGGGGGACGGGCTGGATTTGCCGCTCGTCACCGGGGTGGACCGCGAGGGCTACGTGACGGACCCCGCCGTGGCGCGCCAGCGGTTCCAGGCGGCGCTCGAGGTGGCGCGGGCGTACGCGAAGGAATCGCCGGGCAAGCCGGAGCGGCTGTCCGAGGTGCGGATGGAGGGGCGGGAGGTGACGCTGGTGGCCGCTTCCGGGCAGGAAGTGCGCCTAGGCGAAGGGAATTCCGAGGTCAAGCTGCAGCGGTTGGGCCGTGTCCGGCGCGAACTGGGCGCCAGGGGGCTTGCAGCGGAGATCATTCACCTGGATAACCGGGCCCGGCCCGGTTGGGTGGCGGTGAAGCTTTCGAGCCCCGTGTCCGAGAGGAACGGGAGCGCGAGGCAGTAAGAGGACGCCCCTTTCACGAGAGTGGGGGGCCTGGGAGGGTTGTCATGGCGAAGCAGAAGTCGGGGGAGATTATTGTCGGCCTCGACATCGGCACGACGAAGATTTGCGCCATCGTCGGGGAGCTGACCGACAGCGGTATCGACATCATCGGTATCGGGACGCATCCGTCGAAGGGGTTGCGCAAGGGCGTGGTGGTCAACATCGAGGCGACCGTCTCCTCCATCCGCCGCGCGATTGAAGAGGCGGAGCTGATGGCGGGCGCGGAGATTTCCCACGTCTACACGGGCATCGCCGGTGGCCACATCAAGGGTTTCAATTCCCAGGGCATCGTGGCGGTCAAGGACAAGGAGGTCCGCGAGGCGGACATCGCGCGCGTCATCGACGCGGCGAAGGCGGTGGCCATCCCCCTGGACCGGGAAGTCATCCACGTCCTGCCCCAGGAGTTCATCATCGATGACCAGGGCGGCATCAAGGAGCCCCTGGGCATGGCGGGCGTGCGCCTGGAGGCCAAGGTGCACATCGTCACGGGCGCCGTCTCCAGCGCGCAGAACATCGTCAAGTGCGCGAACCGGACGGGCCTGAATGTCTCCGACATCGTCCTGCAGCCGCTGGCGAGCGCCGAGGCGGTGCTGGGCGAGGACGAGAAGGAGCTGGGCGTGTGCCTCGTCGACATCGGCGGCGGCACCACGGACATCGCCATCTTCTCTGGCGGCTCCATCGTCCACACGGCGGTGATTGCGCTGGGCGGCAACAACCTCACCAGCGACATCGCCATCGGCCTGCGCACGCCGGCTCACGAGGCCGAGCGCATCAAGCAGAAGTACGGCTGCGCGCTGGCGTCGCTCATCAACAAGGACGACACCCTGGAGGTGCCGAGCGTGGGCGGCCGTCAGCCCCGCGTCCTCGGGCGGCAGATTCTGTGCGAAATCCTGGAGCCGCGCGTGGAGGAGATCTTCCAGCTCGTGCACCGTGAGATTCAGAAGTGCGGCTACGAGGACCTGCTGGCCTCGGGCGTGGTGATTACCGGTGGCTCCACGCTGCTGGCGGGCATGCCGGAGCTGGCCGAGGAAGTGCTCGGGCTGCCGGTGCGTCGGGGCATGCCGCGCGGCATCGGCGGGTTGGTGGACGTGGTGAAGAGCCCCATGTACGCGACGGGCGTGGGCCTCGTCGTGTACGGCGCCAAGCACCTGGACCGGCGCATGTTCCGCATCCGCGAAGAGAACGTGTACAAGAAGGTGAAGGGCCGCATGCGCGAGTGGCTCGAGGAAATCTTCTAGCGCCTCGGGACGCATCCGCGTCCTGGCGCCACGCGAAGGGGCTCTCCGGAAGGAGGGCCCCTTTTGCTTTTTCGACGGGGCGCGTCACAAACCGGCTCGGACGCCACGGTCTGTGCTGACGCGTCAACGAGGACCCGAGGCCCTGGGTTGACGAGTCAATGCGGGCCCGCAAGGCCCCAGTGGGGTGGGTCATCCGGTCCGGTTTCCAGAATCCGGATCCGTGATTCGGATCCGCTGCTTCGTCTCAGAGGGGACGGGAGGGAGAACCCCCCTGGGCCGGGGTAGGACCAGAAGTGGACGGAGGGTGGCTCCTGGATTGCTATGTGCCGTCGATGCCGCCCGGGCCCCACTTCACTCCGCGCGGCCCAGGCCTATGAAACCGAACCCACAAACTCCTACTTCGCTGGTCGAGTCGCGGCGCGTACGTGCTCGCTTGCCCGCCGTCGGCCTGCTGGCACTCCTGTGTGCCGCGCTGGTGGCCCCTTCCGCCTACGCGTCCGCTGACACCTTCCACCTGGGCGATGGCTCGGACGGCGCGCTCACCGTCAACGCGCCGGGCACCGTCGTCAACACCTATACGCGGGTGACGGCGGCGGTTCCGGCCGGCCAGAGCTTCGTCACGGTCACCTCGACGACGGGCTTCGCGGTGAATGACCTGGTGCTGGTGTTCCAGGCAGCGGGCCTCACGGCCCCGACGTCGGGCAGCCAGACGCCCATCGACCTGAACGCTCCCGCCAACGTGGCGGTGGGCCGGTGGCAGTTCGGGCGCGTGCAGGCGCTGACGGCGACGCGCCTCACCTTCACCGCGCCGCTCACGGTGGCCTTCGCGGCCAACACCGGGACGCAGGCCATCCGCGTTCCCGAGTACTCCACGGTGACCGTCAACGCGGCGGGAAGCCTCGTCGCCAGGCCGTGGGATGGCACCACGGGTGGCGTGCTCATCTTCCTGGCCACGGGCGCGGTGAACAACGCGGGCTCCATCTCCGCGACCAACGCGGGCTTCCGCGGCGGCATCTTCTGGAATGGTGCCGGAGATGGCTGCACCGGCATCAACCAGGCCTATCCAGGCGGCGCGCCGAAGGGCGAGGGCGTGGCGCTGGGGAGCTACGACAACACGGACCCCTTCGCGGCGGGAACGACGGGCTACGGCAACATCGCGAACGGCGCGGGCGGCGGTATCTGCCACAACTCGGGTGGCGGCGGTGGTGGCAGCGCGGGGGCGGGTGGCAAGGGCGGCCGCACATGGAGTGGCGATACTCATGCCACGACTGGCGCTCCTGCTCCCTCTCGTGACGTGGGCGGTCTGGGCGGCACGCGCATGGACTTCAGCGCGGTGGACCATCTGCTCTTCGGTGGTGGTGGCGGTGCGGGTCATAGCAACGACGACTTTGGCGGCGGCGGCAGCGCGGCGGGCGGCATCGTGTTCATTCGCGCGGCTTCGCTGGCTGGCGCGGGGACGATTTCCTCCAATGGCGTGGCGGGTGAAAACGCTCGCGAGGATGCCAACGACGCGGCGGGTGGAGGTGGCTCGGGTGGAACGATTTATCTGCGCGTCACGGGTGCGTTGACCTGCGGCAACAACCTGGTGTCGGCGCGCGGCGGTAACGGCGGCAGCACGGTCTTCCCTGAGCACGGCACGGGCGGCGGCGGTGGTGGTGGTCACATCCTGCTCCAGGGCGGCACGATGAATTGCTCCCCCTCCGTCGCGGGCGGTATCCCGGGCACGCAGCCCACGGCGGGCGCTCCGGATGGCCTCACCTACGGCGCCATCGCGGGCAGTCCCGGTGTCATCACCACCCTGGCGGGCCCCTTCGTGACGCCGTCGGCCCCGGTGGTCGTGACGCCCGCCAACGGCTCCACCACGGGCGTGCGTCCTCCCATCACTGGCACTGCGACCCCGAACTCCTCGGTCGTCATCTCCGTGGACGGCGTGGTGCTGGCCACAGTCACGGCGGATGCCGCGGGCAACTTCACGTACACGCCGGTCGTGGACCTGACGACGGGCGTGCACACGGTGAATGCCGTGTCCGTGCTGAACGGCGCCTCGAGCATGGTCAGCAACACCAACACCTTCACGGTGCAGAACGCGCTGCCTCCGCCGGTCGTCGTCACTCCGGCGAACAACGCGGTGCTCACGACCGCGCCAACGCAAATCACTGGCACGGCGTCGGGCGGTGCCACGTCCGTGGTGCTCACGCTGAATGGCGTGACGTACCCGGCCATCGCCGTGACCGGCGGTAACTGGACGTTCCCGATTCCCGTCGCGGTGACGGACGGCGTCTACAACATCTCGGTCGTGTCCCAGGATGCGACCCGTACGAGCACGGCCACGACGTCCACCTTCACGGTGGACACGGCGACGTCGGTGAGTGTCACGACGCCGGCCGAGGGTGCGGTGCTGACCAACGGTGTGGTGACGTACTTGGGAACTGCGGAGCCCGGCGCCTCGGTGGCGGTGGTGGTGGATGGCACCACGGTGGGCACGGTGACGGCGGCGGCGAACGGCACCTGGTCGGTGCCGGTGGCGACGCCGCTGGCGGATGGGCCGCACTCGGTGACGGCGACGGCGACGGATGCCTCGAACCACACCGCGACGGACACGAACACCTTCACGGTGGACACGGGCACGTTCGTGAGCGTGACGACGCCGGCCGAGGGCGCGGTGCTGACCGACGGAGTGGTGACGTACTCGGGCACGGGTGAGCCGGGCGCCACGGTGGTGGTGCGTGTCGACGGCGCCACGGTGGGCACGGTGACGGTGCCGGCGAACGGAATCTGGTCGGTGCCCGTGGCCGCGGCGCTGCCGGATGGGCCGCACTCGGTGACGGCGACGGCGACGGATGCGCTGAACCACACCGCGACGGACACCAACGCCTTCACGGTGGATGGGACGACGAACGTGAGCATCACCACGCCGGCGGAAGGCGCGGTGCTGGACGACGGCGCGGTGACGTACTCGGGCACCGCGGAGCCGGGCGCCACCGTGACGGTGGTGGTGGACGGCAATACGGTGGGCACGGTGACGGCGGCGGCGAACGGCACCTGGTCGGTGCCGGGCAACTCGTCGCTGGGCGACGGTCCTCACTCGGTGACGGCCACGGCCGAGGACGCGAGCGGCAACACCGCGACGGACACGAACACCTTCACGGTGGACGCGTCGACGAACGTGAGCATCACCACGCCCGCGGATGGCTCGACCATCAGCGACCCGATGGTGACGTACTCGGGGACCGCGGAGCCGGGCGCCACGGTGACGGTGGAAGTGGATGGTACGGTGGTGGGCACGACGACGGCGGCGGCGAACGGCAGCTGGTCGGTGCCGGGCAACTCGTCGCTGGGTGAAGGTCCTCACACGGTGACGGCCACGGCCGAGGACGCGAACGGCAACACCGCGACGGACACGAACACCTTCACGGTGGACACGTCGACGAACGTGAGCATCACCACGCCTGCGGATGGCTCGACCATCAGCGACCCGATGGTGACGTACTCGGGTACGGCGGAGCCGGGCGCCACGGTGACTGTCACCGTGGACGGCACGGTGGTGGGCACGGTGACGGCGGCCGCGAACGGCAGTTGGTCGGTGCCGGGCAACTCGTCGCTGGGCGAAGGTCCTCACACGGTGACGGCCACGGCCGAGGACGCATTCGGCAATACCGCCACGGATACGAACAACTTCACGGTGAACACGTCGACGAACGTGAACATCGCCACGCCGGCGGACGGCTCGACGGTCGGCAACCCGGTGGTGACGTACTCGGGTACGGCGGAGCCGGGCGCCACGGTGACTGTCACCGTGGACGGCACGGTGGTGGGCACGGTGACGGCAGGTGTCGATGGCAGCTGGTCGGTGCCGGTGGCCACGACGCTGACGGACGGCTCGCACACGGTGGTGGCCACCGCCGAGGACGGCGACGGCAACACCGCGACGGACACGAACACCTTCACGGTGGACACGGCCACGACGGTGAGCATCACCACTCCCGCCGAGGGCGCGGTGCTGACTGACGGAGTGGTGACGTACGTGGGGACCGCGGAGCCGGGCGCCACGGTGACTGTCACGGTGGACGGCACGGTGGTGGGCACGGTGACGGCGGCGGCGAACGGCAGCTGGTCCGTGCCGGTGGCGGCGGAGCTGGCGGATGGAGCGCACTCGGTGACGGCCTCGGCGGAAGACGCCCAGGGCAACACCGCGACGGACACCAACGCCTTCACGGTGGACGCCATGACGTCGGTGAGCATCACCACGCCGGCGGAGGGCTCCACGGTGACCAACCCGGTGGTGACGTACTCGGGTACGGCGGAGCCGGGCGCCACGGTGACGGTGGTGGTGGACGGCACCACGGTGGGTACGGCGACGGCGGGTGTCGACGGCAGTTGGTCGGTGCCGGTGACCACGCCGCTGGTCGACGGGCCGCACTCGGTGACGGCCACGGCGGAGGATGTGAATGGCAACACCGCCACGGACACGAACACCTTCACGGTGAACTCCGTGCCGGACACGCGCATCACCGCGAGCCCGCCCGTGAACACCGCCAGCACCGACGCGGAGTTCAGCTTCAACTCCGTCACGGGAGACCCGCGTGACACCTTCGAGTGCTCGCTCGACGGCGCGGCCTTCACCCCCTGCACCAGCCCCATCAACTTCACGGGCCTGCCCGAGGGAACGCACACCTTCCAGGTGCGCGCGGTGGACGCGGACGGCGACGTGGACCCCACGCCTGCCCACTTCATCTGGTCCATTGGCCTGGACACGGACGGTGACGGCCTGACGGACACGGAGGAGATTGCCATCGGCACGGACCCGAACAACCCGGACACGGACGGCGACGGCGTGTCGGACGGCATCG
Source organism: Myxococcus sp. CA056 (assembly GCF_013336715.1). Taxonomy (NCBI): domain Bacteria; kingdom Pseudomonadati; phylum Myxococcota; class Myxococcia; order Myxococcales; family Myxococcaceae; genus Myxococcus; species Myxococcus sp. CA056. The sequence goes on along the minus strand of NZ_JABUMT010000003.1, from coordinate 649,690 downwards.
AGGTGGAAGTGGGCGGGACGGATCCGCTCGACGACGACTCGGATGACGACGGTCTGATGGACGGCACGGAGGACAAGGACCACGACGGCATCGTCGACGCGGACGAGACCGACCCGAACGAGGCGGACACGGACGGTGACGGCATCCAGGACGGCACGGAGCTGGGCCAGACCGTGCCCGAGGGCTCGGACACCGACGCGACGGTCTTCATCCCCGATGCGGACCCGACCACCGTCACCAACCCCCTCAACCCGGACACGGACGGTGGCAGCGTGCGTGACGGCGTGGAGGACGCGAACCACAACGGCCGCATCGACCCGGGCGAGACGGACCCGAACCTGGCCGCCGACGATGTGGACTCCGACCTGGACGGCGTGAGCGACGAGCGCGAAATCGAGCTCGGCATGGATCCGCATGACGCGGACACGGACGACGACGGCGTGCCGGACGGCGATGAGGCCCTCACCGACACGGATGGGGACGGCACCATCGACGCGTTGGATCCGGACAGCGACAACGACGGCATCAACGACGGCACGGAGAGCGGCGTGACGCGGGAGACGGCGCCTCCGGGCACCAACGTCGACTCGCCGAACTTCGAGCCGGACCTGGACCCCACCACCACCACCGACCCGACGAATCCGGACACGGATGGTGATGGTCTGAACGACGGCCGGGAGGACGCGGACCACAACGGCCGCGTGGACGCCACGGAGACGGACCCGAACGACGCCGACACGGACGACGACGACCTGAACGACGGCGTGGAAGTCACGGGTACCAATGCGACGAACCCCCTCAACCCGGACACGGACGGTGACGGCCTGAACGACGGCCGGGAGGACGCCAACCACAACGGTGGCTTCGACAACGGCGAGACGGACCCGAACAACCGCGACACCGACGCTGGTGGTGCGAGCGACGGTGACGAGGTCAACGGGGGCTCCAACCCGCTGAACGGCGATGACGACTTCGTCGTCGTGGGCCGTGGCTGCAGCACGGGCGGGGCGGGCACCTTCGTTCCGCTGGCGCTGCTGTTCCTGGCACTGCCCCTGTTCGGTCGCCTCCGCCGCGTGGCGGGGCGCTCGTCGCGGGGCGTGGCGGCGGCCGTCGCCGGAGGCCTGGTCCTCGCGGGCACGCTCGCGGCCCAGCCTGCCCATGCGCAGGTGACGACGCCGGGGCCCGTGTCGCAGTCCATCGACGTGCAGCGCTTCAAGCCGGGCCCGGGCGCCGAGGACATCCTCGGCATCCACAGCGCCCGAGTGCAGCGCCACCTGGGGTTGAACCTCGGCCTGTCGCTCAACTACGGGAGCAAGCCGCTCAACTTCCTGGACCCTCGCTCGGACCGGTTCATCACCGCGCTGGTGAGCCGTCAGCTGGGAATCGACCTGATGGGCGCGGTGGGTCTGTTCGACCGCTTCGAAATCGGCGTGATTCTGCCCGTGACGATTCAGGGCTCGGACCCGGCGCCGCAGGTGGACTCGTCCTTCTCGCAGGGCGTGGGCGGCGGTGGTATCGGCGACCTGCGACTGGTGCCGAAGGCGCGCCTGATTGATGGGGAGCGCTTCGGCCTCGCGCTGGCGGTGCCGGTGTCGCTTCCCACGGCGGGTGGCAACGACTTCCTCGGCGGTTCCGGGGTGAGCGTGCAGCCCAAGCTGGTGGCCGAGTACGGCGAGAAGGTCCGCTTCGCCGCCAACGTCGGTGTGGACATCCGCGAGAAGCAGGTGCTGCGCAACCTGACGGCGGGCAACGCGTTCACCTACGGCCTGGGCACGGAGATTCCCTTCACGCTGGGCCGCCTGCCGCTGTCCGCCGAGGCGACGGTGATTGGCGCCATCGGTCTGGACGAGCAGGACACGGAGGAGAGCCCGCTGGAGCTGCTGGCCGCGCTGAAGTACCGCGCGGTGAGCGGTTTCACGGCGCACCTGGGCGGTGGACCGGGCCTCACCCGGGGCTACGGCACGCCGGGCTACCGGCTGCTGGCGGGCTTCGGCTACAGCCCTCCGCCCGAGCCGAAGAAGGCGGCGCCTCCTCCGCCGGTGGACACGGACGGCGACGGCCTCTACGACCCGGACGACAAGTGCCCCACGCAGCCCGAGGACAAGGACGGCTTCGAGGACGCGGATGGCTGCCCGGACCCGGACAATGACCAGGACGGCATCCTCGACGGCGACGACAAGTGCGTGAGCGAGCCGGAGACGAAGAACGGCTTCCAGGACGAGGACGGTTGCCCCGACGAGGCTCCGCCCGTGGACACGGATGGCGACGGCCTCTTCGACCCGGACGACAAGTGCCCGAACCAGCCCGAGGACAAGGACGGCTTCCAGGATGGGGACGGCTGCCCGGACCCGGACAACGACAAGGACGGCATCCCGGACGTCGCGGACAAGTGCCCCAATGAGCCCGAGGTCATCAACGGCGTGGCGGACGAGGACGGCTGCCCCGACAAGGGCAAGGTGAAGGTCCAGGTGGATGGCGAGCGCATCCTCATCCTGGAGAAGGTCTACTTCGCCACGGGCAAGGACATCATCCTCCCGCGCTCCTTCCCGCTGCTGAAGCAGGTGGCCGCGGTGCTGCGCGCCAACCCGCAGGTGGAGCTGCTGCGGGTGGAGGGGCACACGGATGACCAGGGCAACGACGCGTCCAACCTGGACCTGTCCAAGCGCCGCGCCGCCAACGTGCGTGCCTTCTTGGTGAAGGAGGGCATCGACGCCGCCCGCCTGGAGTCGCAGGGCTACGGTGAGACGAAGCCCGTCGACACCAACAAGACGGCGAAGGGCCGCGAGAACAACCGGCGCGTGGAGTTCAACATCGTCCGCATCGGCAAGGTGGAAGTGGAGCGCGTGGCCCCCTGATGTCGTCGCGCCGCCCCGGGCGCCCACCGTGGTGCCCCGGGGCTGACAGCCAAAGCCGTTGACGCGAGGGTGGTTCCGGCAAGTCGTCCGGGGCCACCCTCGGTTTTTTAGGGGAGGTCCGTCCACCACCCGGAGTCGGGGGCGCGTGACGCTCCGTGAAGACCCTCCACGTGTGTCGTGGAACAGGGGGGAAAGGGGTGGCGCCGATGCGGGGAGACCTGCCAGGGTGCTCCATCCAGCGCGAGTCAAGGGGCGAAGTGGACCCGCCACGCCGCGCTGCCTGCTTTCGGGGCCGCTGCGTAAGTCCGCGTCAGGACTCGGCGCCGCGCCATCCCGCTACATGTGCGTAGCGGAATACTTGCCAAAGATCCGGACTTGCTGATGATTGCGGAGGTTGGAGGCTTGCGCGCTGCATCGCGCGACGCCTGCCGAAAGGACCGCCATGGACCAGTTCGATCAGAACAAGCAGGCCGCCAAGATTCGGGTCGTCGGGGCGGGTGGGGCCGGCTGCAACGCGGTCAACACGATGATTCTGTCCAAGCTGGACCGCGTGGACTTCATCGCCGCCAACACGGATATCCAGGCGTTGGCCGCCAGCAAGGCGCCCACGCGGCTGCAGCTGGGCCAGACGCTGACCAAGGGCCTGGGCGCCGGCGCCAACCCGGAGATGGGCCGCGAGGCCGCGCTGGAGTCGCGAGACCAGATTGCCGCGGTGCTCGAGGGCGCCGACATGGTCTTCGTCACGGCGGGCATGGGCGGCGGCACCGGCACGGGCGCGGCGCCCATCATCGCCGACATCGCCAAGAGCCTGGGTTGCCTCACGGTGGGCGTCGTCACCAAGCCCTTCCTCTTCGAGGGCAACAAGCGCCGCAAGCAAGCCGAGCAGGGCATCGTCGAGCTCAAGGCCGCGGTGGACACGCTCATCACCATTCCGAACCAGCGCCTGCTGTCGCTCTCCAACGAGCCAATGCCGCTCTTGGAGACCTTCAAGCGCGCCGATGAGGTGCTGCTGAATGCCGTGCAGGGCATCAGCGACCTCATCCAGTACCACGGCTACATCAACGTCGACTTCGCCGACGTGAAGACCATCATGAGCGACAAGGGCCTGGCGCTCATGGGCACCGGGCACTCGTCCGGCGACAAGCGCGCGCTCACCGCCATGCAGCAGGCCATCTCCAGCCCGCTGCTGGAGGACGTCTCCATCGACGGCGCCACGGGCCTGCTCATCAACATCACCGGCGGTCGGGACATGACGCTCCAGGAGGTCAACGAGGCGTTGACCCTGGTCCACGACGCGGCGGACAGCGAGGCGGAGATCATCTTCGGCTCGCTCATCGACGACCAGATTCAGGATGAGGTGAAAATCACCATCATCGCCACCGGCTTCGTCCACCGCGACGCGCCCAAGGTGCGCACGGTGACGCCGGTGGTCCAGGTTCCCCTGGCGCGGCCCGCGCAGCAGTCGGTGCTCATCCACAGCGTGCGCGAGGAAGTGGCCAGCCTGGTGCCTGCCAAGAGTGGCGCTTCCCGTCCGCTGGCGGCCGTGGACAACAACAAGTCCGTCAGCAACCGGACCGCCGTGGTGAAGGACTCCGCGCTCCCCCTGGACGAGGACCAGTTCGACATCCCCACCTTCCTGCGCCGCCAGGGGCAGACCGAGCTCCCGTAGCCGTCAGGCGACGCGGGGCTCAGCGGGCGGGCAACCGCGCCACGCTCGCCTCGTCACGTCCGGCCAGCTTGTCCGCGCGGGTGAAGAGGGTGTCCAGCTCTTCATACAGCGCGTCGATGCGCTCCTGCTTGCGGGGCGCCGGAATCACGCCGCCACCGGCCAGCTCCTCCAGCCGGGCACTGGCGCGCTGCAGCAACTGGAGCGCCTTGAGGAGCGACAGCCCTCGGCGCGTACCCTCCTGGGTGAAGAGCGTGCCGCTCTGCGTGAGGGCTTCGAGCGTGCCTCGGACGCTGCGGACGCGGTCCGACTGGCGGGTCCGGTAGAGGTCCAACCGACGCGCGCGGCGAGCGCCATGGAGGTCGACCACGCCAACGCCGGTGCCTGAGGAAGAGGTGGGCTTCACGGTGTGGCAAGGTACGTCATGCCTTTGTAGAGCCGCAAATTTACTGGACTGTAGGGACCTGTTGCACGCCTGCCCGCGCCCTTGTCAGGGAGGGGGGCGGGGGTTAGGTTCGCCGCCCTTCCGCACACGAGGGCACGCGCCATGTTCCAGAAGTTGCTCATCGCCAACCGGGGAGAAATCGCCCGTCGCATCGGCGCGGCGGCCCGGCAGATGGGGCTCAAGACGGTGGCCGTGTACTCGGACCCGGACGCGGAGCTGCCGTTCGTGAAGGAAGCGGACGAGGCCGTGCGCATCGGCCCCGCTCCGGCGAAGGACAGCTACCTGAGCATCCCCGCGATTCTCGAGGCCGCGAAGAAGACGGGCGCCCAGGCCGTGCACCCCGGCTACGGGTTTCTGTCCGAAAACGGAGAGTTCGCCCAGGCGTGCCAGGACGCGGGACTCATCTTCGTGGGTCCGCCGCCGGAGGCCATGGCGCGGATGAAGGACAAGAGCCAGGCGCGCAAGCTGGTGTCCGCGGCGGGCGTCCCCGTGGTGCCCGGCAGCGAGGGTCTGGTGCCGGACGTGGCCACCGCGCTGGCCGAGGCCGAGCGCATTGGCTACCCGGTGTTGTGCAAGGCCGCGGGCGGCGGCGGCGGCATCGGCATGGCGGCGGCGAACAACCCCGCCGAGCTGGAGAAGGTGTTCCGCCAGTGCACGGACCGGGCGAAGTCCGCCTTCGGCCGTGAGGGCGTGTACCTGGAGCGCTACTTCCCCGCGCCTCGCCACATCGAGGTGCAGATTCTGGGAGATCACCACGGCCACCTCATCCACTGTCTGGAGCGCGAGTGCTCCATCCAGCGGCGCCACCAGAAGGTGGTGGAGGAGGCGCCGTCCGTGCTGTTCGCGGACGGGAAGAACGCGGAGCTGGCCCAGACGCTCTTCACCGCGGCCGTGACAGCGGCCAAGACGTTCGGCTACGCCAACGCGGGCACGGTGGAGTTCCTATACTCGGACGGACAGGTCTACTTCATCGAGATGAACGCGCGGCTCCAGGTGGAGCACCCGGTGACGGAGCTGACCACGGGGCTGGACCTCATCGGCTGGCAGCTGCGCATCGCCGCGGGCGAGCACCTCACGGTGAAGCAGGAGGCCGTGAAGCGGCGCGGGGCGGCGCTGGAGTTCCGCATCTACGCGGAGGACCCGGTGAAGTTCTTCCCGTCACCGGGGCCGCTGAAGGTGTTCCAGCCTCCCACGGGCGAGGGCGTGCGCCTGGACGCGGGCTATGCCGAGGGCAACACCGTCACGCCGAACTACGACCCGCTCATCGCCAAGCTCATCATCTCTGGCGCCACGCGCGCGGAGGCGATTGAGCGCTCGGTGACGGCGCTTCAGTCCTTCCGCATCGAAGGCATCAAGACGAACATCCCGCTCCACCTGCGAATCGTTCAGGATGCGGCCTTCAAGGCCGGCGAGCTGGATACGCATTTCCTGGAGCATCACGCGAAGCCGGCGTAGTGGCAGGCTCCAACTTCATCACCCCTTTGGAGGAACGGACTTATGGCGGACGTTGCGGCGCATATCACCGGCACCGTGTGGAAGATCGAGGTGCAGGTCGGCCAGCAAGTCAAAGAGGGCGACACGCTGGTCATCCTCGAGTCCATGAAGATGGAGATGCCGGTGGAGACGACCGAGGCCGGCACCGTGAAGGAGATTCGGTGCAAGGAGGCTCAGTCCGTCAACGAGGGTGATGTCCTCGTGGTGCTCGGGTAGTCGTGGTGGAGCCCTCGGTGGAGGTGGAAGACCGCGAGGGCGGCGTACGGGTGTTGACGCTGTCCAACCCGGCCCGGCGCAACGCGCTGAATGACGCGATGCTGGCCCGGTTGGACGCGGCGCTGGAGCCCGCGCCACACGTGCGGGTGCTGCTGGTGCGGGGCGCGGGCGGCACCTTCTGCGCGGGCTACGACTTGACGCACCTGGGGCCACCGGGTGCGGACGGGCGCCTGCCGGATGACGCGCTGGTGGAGTGTCTGCTCAAGCTGGAGCACCACCCCGTGCCCAGCGTGGCGCTGGTGCAGGGGGCGGCCGTGGGCGCGGGCTTCGACCTGGCGGCCTCGTGCGACTTCCGGGTGGGCGCGCCGGACACCGTCTTCCTCATGCCCCCGGCGAAGCTGGGCATCGTCTACTCGCCGGAGGGCCTGGCGCGGGCGACGCGCCTGGTGGGCCTGTCCCGGGCGAAGCAGCTCTTCCTCACGGCGCGGAAGCTGGATGCGCGTGAGGCGCTGGACTGGGGCCTGCTCGACGCGTGCGAGGACGACGCGGAGGCCCGGGCCTTCGCGCTGTGCGCGACGCTGGCGGGCCATGCACCGGGCGCGGTGTCGGGGATGAAGGAGTCCTTCGGGCTGCTGTCGCGGGCGCCACTGCGTGACGCGGAGCAGGCGAGGCTCAGAGCGCTTCGCGCGACGGCGTTTGGGAGCGAGGACGCGAAGGAAGGGCGTGCGGCCTTCCTGGAGAAGCGTCCGCCCCGCTTCACCGGCCGCTAGTCACGCGGCCGGCGAGGCGGTTTCGGGGCTTCAGGTGTCGCCGAACAGCTCGCCCATGCGCAGCTGCAGCGCCGAGGCAATCTTGTAGAGCGACGAGATGGACGCGGAGGACTCCGCGCGTTCAATCTGGGACAGCAGTGACACGGACAGGCCGGTGCGTCGCGCGAGCTGCTTGAGCGTGAGCTCCTGCGTCTTGCGCGCGTCGCGGATGGTGCGACCGATGGCGCGGTGCAGGTCCGCCTCCGGGTCCTGGGACAAGCCCTTCTTCTGGAGGGCGTTGCGGACCGCGGTGATGAACTGCTCCGGCTCCATGGGCTTCTTGACGTAGTCAGAAGCCTGGGCCTTGAGCGAGGCGACCGCCGTATCCACCGTGGGGTACGCGGTGGCGACGATGACGGCAACGTCCGTATCGTACTTGCGGATCAGCTCAAGCACCTCGGTCCCCGACATCTGCGGCATCATCATGTCGAGGATGACGAGGTGGAAGTCGGAACCTCGGAGGATCTCCACTGTCTGCGTGGGGTCCGTCGTGGTCACGACCTCGTAGCCTTCGCGGGTCAGCACCAGCTTGAGGTAGTCGCAGTTGTCCTGCTCGTCATCAACCACCAGGATGCGAATCTGCACAGCGTCTCCTCGCTGCAGGTGAACTTCGTCGAGCTGGGGCTCGGGGAGGGGGCGAGCACGCGCAGCCGATGGGGGGATTGTTCTCCTCCCTGGTTTTACTGCTTTCTGCCGTCGTAGTCTTTCAGTTGTGACTCGACGCCCTTGCGATAGGGATGGTCGGCCGGAGCGAGTTCCAGGAACCTCCGGTAGTGCTTCGCGCCGTCGTCAATCTCGTCGAGCCGGGCTTTGGCGATGCCCAGCATGAGATGGCAGTCGGGGTTCTCTCCATCCAGCTTGGCGCATTGGTCCGCGACGGCGAGCGCCTCTCGGTACTTCTGCTTCTTGATGAGCGCGCCAGCACGCGCCACGAGCTGACCGGTCTGCTCGTTGAGCGCGTCCGCGGCGTTGGCAACAGGCGGGGGCTCTTCCTTCCCGGCGGCCGGCACCGCCGCCGGAGGAGGCTTCGCCCTGGCCGCTTCGAGCTCCTTCATCTTCGCATCGTACTGGGCCTTCAGCGACGTATACCGCGCGATATAGAGCTTGGTCTTTGCGCTGGCTTCGAGCGGCGCCTTCGCCTCATCGGGCCTGTTCGCATCCAGCGCCTGCTTGGCCTTGTTGAGTTCGGTCTCGACGACCTCTTCGACCGCCACGTCGTCCAGGAGCTTCTTCGCGTCGCGGGGGTATTTTCCGTCCGCGCCGCGGGTCTTCTCCAGCTCGGTCCGGGCGCCCTTGAAGTCCAGGGCATCGAACGCCTTGAACGCCGCGGCCATGAGCTCTTCGGTCGTCGGCTTCACCGGCTCGGGCGGGGTCTCCGGAGGGGCCGTCGTCCCGGTCTGCGCCGTCGGCGGAACCCGGGTGTCCTCGGGCGGCTTCACGGGAGGGGCGGGCGGAGGCTCCACGGGCTGGGTCGGCTGAGCAACCACCGGGTCCTGGATGGGCTGATTGCCCTGGCCCTGCTTGGACATCCAGAACGCGACGCCACCACCGCCCAGGAGCAGGGCGATGAGCCCGGCCACCAGCGGCATCTTCGACATGCCGCCTTCGCTGGCGGGAGCGTCCTCGCCGTCGCCGGCATCCCCCGCGCCCATGAAGCGCAGCTTCACGTGACCCAGCTCGACGATGTCGCCGCTGTTCAGGGTGGCCTGGGCGTAGCTCTCGCCGTTGACGGTCATCCCGTTCGCCGACTGCATGTCGATGACGCGCCACTCACCCGTCGCCTCGCGCACCAGCTTGGCGTGGGTACGTGACAGCGAACGATGGTCCAACGTGATGTCGTTGTCGTCCGTGCGACCGATGCGCAGCTCGGTCCGGATGCACGCGAACTCCTGGCCCCGCAGCTCGTCCGGGGTCAGCACCACCAGCCGGGGCGCATCCTTTGTATCGATGTCCTCCAACTTCCGGGGCCGGTCGGCCTCGACATGATCCAACCGGATGATGGAGGTCGAGTTCCGCCGCTTGTCCGCGGAGGCTTGGGATGGGGGCGTGTGGTCGTGCTCGTCGCCGTCTCCAGGTGCCTCCTCCTCACTCTCCGAGCGGTCAGGCTCCTCGGGCTCGGCTTCCTGCCGGCGTGTGGGTACCTTGGTGGTGATGGGGCCAACGGCATTCGCGGCGCCCTCGGCCTGGAGTGCCAGGTCGTAGTCGCCAATCTGGATCAGATCGCCCTCACTGAGGGGCGACTGACCAGCGATGCGCTCTCCGTTGATCCGGGTGCCATTATAGCTACCCAGATCCTCCACCACGACATGGCCGTTCAACCGCACCAGTCGTGCGTGACGACGAGACACGTTACGTTCGGTCAGGCGGATGGTGTTTCCCTCCTGACGTCCGATGGTGATCTCGTCGCGCACGAAGGGAACAACGGTCTTGCGCCCCTCGTCGTCTTCGATGATGAGCTTCAGCACGGGTCCGATCCGCGTACAGTCATAGCAGAACGGCCTTTCAACGCACAAGTCATGCATCCCCCTCAAATGACAGGGCTTTCTCCCCAGGAGGCGGGGCAGCCGGGTCTGTTGTCCATCGGTCAATCGGCCGGCCAAGGGAGCGCTCGTCCGATTCCCTGGGTCACCCTGGCCCTCGCGGGGCTCCTGGTGGCTGTCCACGGGGTCCTCGTTGCCCTGGGTCCCGTCGACGTGGACGCGCTGGTGCGTTGGGGCGCGAAGGCAGGGCCGCTGGTGCTCGAGGCGGGGCAGGTCTGGCGGCTCTTGTCGGCCAACCTGCTGCACCGGGATGCGCTGCACCTGGCGCTCAATGTCACCGTGCTGGTGGCGGCGGGGACGGCGCTCGAAAGAGCCTGTCGCCGTCGTGACTATGTCGCGCTGCTCATCGCCACCGGACTGACCACGATGGCGAGTTCGCTCGCCTGGTCGGGCGCGGTGAGCGTGGGTGCCTCCGGGCTCGTCTATGGATGCATGGGCGCGCTGCTGGTGCTGGGCCGGCGTCACCGCTCGCGCCCGGGCTTCCGTGTGCGGTGGCTCTCCGGGGAAAGCGCGCTTCCCACGGTGCTCGTGTTCCTCTGGATGGGTTGGACGTCCGTGGGCGTGGACAACGCGGGGCACCTGGGTGGACTGGTGGCCGGGTTGCTGGCGGGAGCGTTCCTGGATCCACGCGATTCCGAGCGGGCCTCTCGGACGAGTCTGGCGAAGCCGCTGGCAGGGGTGCTCGCGGCGCTGTTCGTGGCGGGCGGGGTGGTGATGGAGCGCTCGGGCTGGCGCGTGGAGCGGGACGACGGGTTCGGCGTCGCGGTGGCGATGCCCGAAGGCTGGCGAGGCGAGGTGGACGGGCAGGGACGGAGGACCTTCTCCAATGGATTGCCCGGACTGGGGCGCGCCACGTTCTCCGCGGAGGCCATCGAGGCGGGCGAGCCGGTGGATGGTCTGGCGCAGGCCCGGCACTTCCATGACGAGACGCTGCCCTTGGGAGCGCCCGGACCCGAGGGGCGGACGTTGTCCGTGCAGGGGCCGTCGCGGACGCTGGTGGGAGGACGTGTCGCGCAGCGGCTGCGCGCGGAGCTCGAAGGGCCCGATGGAGGGCGCCATCTGCTCGCCTTCTTCGTGCCTCGGGGAGAGTGGGTCTACCGCCTCGTCTTCACCTGGCCCGCGCGGTGGCCCGCGTATCAGGAGGTCGTGGGCCGGATGGTGGCGGAGCTGCGCTTCGACGAGCCCTCCGTGCTGCGCGAGGCGCGAGGGCGGGCGTTGCTGTCGCCCGGAGCACCTGGACCTCAGCGGGAGCTGGGCGCGGTGTTGCGGCGGCTGGGGTTGTCGCGGGAGGCCGTTACTCCGCTCGCGGAGGCGGTGCGTTTGTCACCCTCGCACGTGGGTGCTCGGGTGGAGCTCGCACGCGCGCTGCTCGATGCCGGTCGCGTCGAGGAGGGGTGTCATGCGGCGGACGAGGCCCAGGTCTATGGCCCCTCGGACACGGGGGCGCTGGAGGCGGGCGTACGGTGCGAACTGGCCCGGGGCGCGCTGCCCCGGGCGTTGGAGCGACTGGAAGAGGCGCGACGCGTGGACCCGCAGGATTCGCGTCTGCGGGCCGCCGAAGCCGCGCTGAGGACGGTGCTGGAAGCGTCTCCGTCCTCGATGCCCCGAGAGACCTCGGGTCCAACGCCGCGCTGACGCGTTGGCTCCGAGGCCTCCTTCGGGAAGCCGTGGGCTCTGCCCGACCTCAGTCCTCGTCCTTGAGCAGGAAGTCGTTGTTGATGACCTTGAACGACAGCCTGCCGCCCAGCGTGGGCGAGTGCCGCTCGACGAGCGGGCGGATGACGATGCCCTCCTTGCGGTTCTTCGTGCCCGGGTAGAGGCCCTGGGCGAGCCGCAGGTAGTGCTCCAGTCCCTGGTCGAACGTCCGCGCGTCCTCGCCCGTGATGACGTGCTCCACCGGCACCGTGCGCAGCCCGTGCCGCGCGCAGAACGAGACGAAGTCCGCATGGCCCAGGAACTGTCCCGTCCGGGTGTCGTGGACGCTGAAGACGAACAGGTCCACCTCGGCGAGTCCCAGGCGGTTCTTCTGGATGCCGGGGCCACACAGCTCCCCCTGGATGGCGAAGCCCGGGGGCAACGCGGTGTCCAGCGAGTACCGCTTCGCCACGGTCCACGCCCGGTTCGTTCCGGGTCGCAGAGACCAGTTCCGGGAGCACGCCACCAGCGGGCCGTCGAGCGGCTTGAAGAACGTCGCGGAAGTCCCATCCAGCTTCGTCGTCACGAAGAAGTCGTGGCCTCGAAGCTCGTCCAGGACGCCGAGCGCCGACTGCAGGCGGATTTCATCCGTCCTCGGCACCTCGCCCGGGAAGGGCCCGGCCACGTCGCTGCCCTCGGGCGGTGCCGGCTCGTACTTCACGACCCCCAGGCTGTCGCGCACGTCCGTGCCCTCGGGGGGCACCGCGCCCTCCAGGATGGACGTGGGCAGCGCGAGCCCCTGGGACAGCACGCCCCGCAGTCGCGCAGTCTTCACGCGAAAGCTCCGGGCCCTGAGGAACTCCGCCCAGGGCGCGCCCTCCGGAAGCTGGCTGTCGATTTCGAAGAAGACCCACGCGTCACCGGGGGCGAACTCGCCCTTCCTCACCACCACGTCCCAGCCCATCACCCGTGCCTTCAGGATGTTGTCGGCTCCGGGGATGGCCTCCAGGTGGTCGATGCGCTGAATCGAGACGAGCTTTCTCTCCATGACGGGACCTCCCTCCTCGCCACCGGCGAGGGCCGGGGCTCCCGAGCGACGCCCTGGAAGGCTCCGGCTGACGGTGCCTCGATATCAGGAATCCCTGGGCTTCGGGCACAGCGGACTCACCACCGCGCGCTGAAGGCTCGCACCACGATGCCCGCGCCGAGCGTCCACTCGTCACGTCGCGAGAGGCCCGCGTCACCCACGACGTAGCCGCCAGAGAGCCGCAGCGCCACGGGTTGGTCCGCCACGGCGAGGAACACGCGCTCCAGGGAGGCATCGGCGCGGGCGCGGAAGTCCGTTCCACCTTCGAGGCCAAGGGTCCACCCCGCGAGCCCCGAAGCACGCAGGGCCCACAGTCCATCTTCGCTCTCCAGGCCCAGGTCGAACATGAGCGAGGTGAAGGGAGACAGCGCGTGCTCGGTGGTGTCGCCCGCGCGGCGCAGCGTGTGGCTCGCCACCGGGCCGAAGCCGAGCCAGGCGCGCCCGGTCTCCGAGCGCAGCGGGTCGACAAGGAGCCCCATGCGCCCCGTCTCCAGCGTCCACCCCGGACCTTCCCACTCGCGCCGCTCCAGGTGCGCGGCGCGCAGCGCCACCGTCACGTCGAACGGGAAGGGGATGCGCACCGGGCGCGCGGTGGGAATCAGGATGAAGCCTTCCTCCAGGTGGCGACGCAGCAGTCCGTCATAGGCGGTGAAGCCCCAGCCTTGCCGCTCGCCATCCCAGAGGTCCACGCCCAGGAGTCGGTGGTTGGTGAACCAGGGCGTGCCCTTGCTGCGGCTGGTGCGCCCGGTGCGGATGCGCACGCTCGAGTGCAGCGTCAGCGCCCCCACGCCGTCGCGCACCGTCGCGCCCGTGCCCACCACCCAGCCATCCCCCGGGTCGAAGCAGGTGGGAAACGGCTCGCCCCGCGAGTCCGTGGGGAGACACGGGTCCGGTGACGGAGGGCCCGCGCCTGGCGCCGAGGCCAGGAGCAATGCGAGTCCAAGCGCGAGCACGTTCAATCCCGGGCCTTTTCGGCGATGGGCGCGGAGCGGCGCGCGGGGGCCCACAGCGAGAAGCGCAGGCCCGCCGAGGCGGACCACTCCCAGCGCTCCGGCAGGAAGGCGATGTCGTTGCGCCACACCCCGCGCGCGTCCGCGACCAGGCTCAGCGGCTGGTCATTGATGGCCAGCAGGATGAGCTCGTAACCGGCGGAGAGCCTGAGCCGCTCGGGCCTGAGCGGACGACCCTCCACGGCGCGCGACAGGAGCACCTTCTCCGCCTCCACGCCGAAGCGCAGGTGGTGGAACCCATCCCGATCCAACGTCAGGTTGCCTTCGAGCGCCGCGCCGGGCACCAACGTGCTGATGCCGTTCTCGTAGTCGCGCTCCGCGGAGGGACCCGCGCGCACGCGCACGTAGGACACCAGGTCTCGCGAATGCCACAGGTCCAGGGTGGCGTGCAGGGTGCCCCAGGTGAGGAACCCACCCCGGGCCTCGCCGCGCTCCAGGTCCTCCACGCGCAGCGTCTCCAGCCACACGCCCAGGTTGATGCTGACGTCGTACCGTCGCGGCTCACCGAAGAAGGTCGTTATCCGGAAGAGCGGCTCATCGCGCTCGACGCTGAAGTCGTAGCGCAGCAGCGAGAAGTCGATGGATGGCTCGCCGAGCGACAGCTCCGTCTCCAGGAAGTGCAGCCGGTGCAGCCGCTTGCGCGCGGCCAGCTCCAGCGCGATGCCGAAGTCCAGGCGCACGCGGTCCTCGCGCGCCTCGTCGCCGGGCCACAGCGGGCTCCAGGCGCCGCCCAACCAGACGCGCCGGTGCAGGTCGAAGTTGAACTGCATCACCCGACCGCGCTCGTCGCGATACCAGCCCGGCGGCGCGTCCGCGAGGGAGGGCTCCAGCCGGTACGTGCGCAGCTCCTCGTTCGGGACGGGCGCGGCCTCCTCGGGGACGCAGGGACGCACCCGCTCCAGGAAGCGCTCCGTCTCCTGGCCGTCGACATCCAGCTCGCGGCGCGGGGTGATGAGACAGCGACGCTGCTCGTGACTGCACTGTGCGCGCCACTGGCCGGAGGGCACGTTCGGCGTCGGCGGCAGCTCCAGGCACAGCGCGGGCCGCTCCGAGTCCTGGAAGGGCAGCGGCACGGCGGGCGGCTGGATGATGGGTGGCGCGACCTCGGCGGGGGCGACCTCAACGGGGGTAACCTCAGCGGGAGGGCCACCCTCCACCTGCCCCAGGAGCAGGGCACAACCCAACGTCACCGCGGACACGAGCATGGAGCCTCCAAATCTGGACGGGGGCGGGCAATACAAGGCCCGTGCCCCCGCTCGCCCGGCGGGCTCCCTCCATGTGGGCCTCCCACCTTCGTGCAGGCTCCTGCACAATGGCGCGCACGCTGCCTCACGGTGTGCCTCCGGCGGAGGTCGACCGGCGAGGGTGGCGGGGATATAAGGCCGCGTCCTGCCCGTGGTGCGCAGGCAACCGCCCGAAACGACTCAAGGAGCCCTTCACCCGTGGCGAGCGACGGCGAACAGCAGGAACAGCAGCAAGAGCAGACCTTCGCCGAGGCCATTCTCGGCAAGGAGACCTTCTCGGCGCGGTGGATGCAGCGGTGGCTCGCGCTCTCCGCCACCACCCGGGTGGTGTTTTCCACGGCCCTCTTCGCGGGCCTGCTCTTCATCCCCTACCTGGGCGCGGTGGGCCTGTGGGACTGCTGGGAGACCCACTACGGCGAAGTGGCGCGGATGATGATCGTCCGCCGCGACTACCTGTATCCCTTCTGGGAGAACGCGTGGTTCTTCTCCAAGCCGCCGCTGACCATGTGGATGCAGGCGCTGGGCATGCAGGTGGTGGGCACGGTGCGCTCGGGAGGCCAGCTCGGGCTGTACACCGAGTGGGGCATGCGCGTGCCCTTCGTGGCGCTGAGCATCACCGCCGTGACGCTCCTGTCCCTGGCCGTGTCGCGCGTGGTGAACCGCCGCGCGGGCCTGGCCACCGGCTTCGTGCTGGCCACCATGCCGCTGTACTTCCTGCTCACGCGGCAGACGGTGACGGACACGCCGTTCGTCACCACGTTCGTCTGCGCGATGGCGTGCGCGCTCATCGGCCAGCTCGATGACACGACGAAGCACCGCGCCGCCTGGTGGTACGGCTTCTATTTCTTCGCGGGCCTGTCCACGCTGGCCAAGGGCCTGTTGGGCGTGGGTCTGCCCGCCGTCATCCTCGTGCTCTACGCGGCGCTGGCCGTCATGCCCTGGGACGGGCCGAGCCTCGATGCGCACCTGCGCTGGCTGACGGACGGAGGCTTCCGCAAGGACGTCCGAGAGGGCCGCCAGCCCATGCCGGTGCTGTGGGCGCAGATGCACAAGATGCACCTGGGCACGGGCATCCTCGTGTTCTTCGCGGTGGCCGCGCCCTGGTACGTGGTGATGTCCCTCTTCAAGAGCGTGGACGACGAGGGCAAGCTCTTCTGGTACCGCTTCTTCGTCCACGACCACCTCAACCGCCTCACCGCGGGCGTGCACACCACCACGCCGGGTGGCACGTTCATCTACTTCATCGAGCAGGGGGGCTTCGGCATCTTCCCCTGGGTGGCCCTGCTGCCCGGCGCCTTCGCCATCATCGCGAAGCTGAAGCTGCGCTCGGAGAAGAAGGCGGACCACCTGGCCATCATCGCCGTGGTGTGGGTGGCCTTCTCCTTCTGGCTCCTGGCCTCCAGCGCCACCAAGTTCCACCACTACGTCTTCCCCGTCCTGCCCGGCCTCGCGGTCCTCATCGCGCTCTTCATCGACCGGCTCTGGGAAGAGGGCATCTCCGCGCACGCGGTGAGCCTCATCTTCGGCCTGGTCCTCTTCGTCCTCGTCGGCAAGGACCTGGCGGAGAACCCGAAGAACTTCACCGACCTGTTCGTCTACAACTACGACCGGCCCTATCCGCAGGACCTGGTCACCAAGCCCATCGCGTTCTTCTCCCGCGCGCTCTGGACAGGCGACCTCGTCACGCTGGTGCTGCTCGCCTTCGGCGTCTACCTGTCGTTCGAGGCGTTCTCGCCCAAGACGCGTGAGAAGGTGACGCCGGGCTCGCGCGCGGTGGCGCTGCTCATGCTCCTGGGTGGCGCGGCCACGCTGGCCGCGGTGGCGTCCGGCGCGAAGGTGTCCGCGACGGGGCTGGTGGGCGTGGCGGTGGCGGTGGTGGGCGGCTTCCTCGGGTGGCAGTCGCTGCGCCCGAAGACGGAAGGTCGCGCGTCGCTCCAGGCCCTGGCCGCGGTGCTGGCGCTGGCGGGCGTGGTGCTGGCGGTGCGCGGCTTCAAGAATCCCGCGGGTGAGGACTCGCTGCTGCGCTCGCTGTCGGAGCCCGTCAACATCAAGGGTGCGCTGGGCTTCGTCTTCGCGGTGGCGGGCGCCATGGCCGTCGTGGCGACGCTGATGCGGGCGCGGGTGATGTTGTTCGGCACCTTCTGGGTGCTGGCCGCCGGCTTCGCCCTCTGGTTCAACTGGAACCACTGGGTGGACCTGTCCCACCACTGGACGCAGCGAGACCTCTTCTGGCGCTACTACTCGCAGCGGCAGGAAGGCGAGCCCATCGTCGCGTACCTGATGAACTGGCGCGGCGAGACGCTCTACTCCAGCAACACCGTGGAGCAGTACCGCAGCGGTGACTACAACGCGAAGCTGCGCTCGCTCGTCGCGCGGCCCGGACGCGAGTGGGTGCTCGCCGAGCAGAAGATGCTCTCCTCGCTGCGCAGCGCGGTGGGCGCGGACAAGGTCGTCACCCCGGTCGACAAGGACATCAACAACAAGTTCGTCCTGGTGACCATCGATTGAGCGGCATCGACGTCCGGGGTCTGGGCAAGCGCTTCGGCGAACGCGTCGCCGTGGAGGGGCTCACCTTCCACGTGCGGCCTGGTGAGGTGTTTGGCCTGTTGGGGCCCAACGGCGCCGGGAAGACGACGACGGTGCGCATGCTCACCGGTCTGTTGACCCCCAGCGAGGGCGAGGCCGTGGTGTGGGGCCACCGCGCGGACCGCGACGGCGAGGGGCTGCGCAAGGTGGTGGGGCTGCTCACCGAGCAGCCCGGTCTCTACGAGCGGCTCACCGCCCGGGAGAACCTGCGCTTCTTCATGAAGCTGCACGAACTGGACGAGTCCAAGGCGTGGCCGCGCACGCAGCACTACCTGGAGCGCTTCGGACTGGGGGGCCGCGAGGAGGAGCCGGTGGGCGGCTTCTCCAAGGGCATGCGCCAGAAGCTCGCCATCGTCCGCACCCTCGTGCATGACCCGCGCGTCATCTTCCTGGACGAGCCCACCAGCGGCCTGGACCCGGAGTCCGCGCGCACGGTGCGCGACGCCGTCGCGGAGCTGGCATCGGAGGGACGCACGATTGTCCTCTGCTCGCACAACCTCTCGGAGGTGGAGCGGCTGTGCGAGCGCGTCGCGGTGGTGAAGCGGCGGCTGCTCCTGATGGGGCCGGTGCGGGAGCTGCGGCGCTCGGGGCAGTCGCTGGACGTGCGGGTGGACGGCGAGGCGGAGCGCTTCCGCAACGCGCTGACGTCGCTGCCCTTCGCGCCCAACGTGCTGGCCGAGGGCATGCGGCTGCGCGTCATGCTGGAGGACGAGGCCCACGCACCGGACGTGCTGGCGTGCCTGGTGGGCGCGGGCGCGCGCGTGCACAGCGCGGTGCCGGCGCAGCGGCCCCTGGAAGAGGTGTACCTGGACCTGCTTCGTGAAGAGGGCGCTTGAGCCATGGCATTCCGTCCCCGTCGAGCCCTGGCCGTGTTCTGGAAGGACTTCCTGGACCTGCGCAAGAACGTGGGGCTGCTCGTCTCCATGGCGGTGCTGCCGGCCGTCATGGTGCTGGTGCCCATCGTCGTCGTGTGGACGTACGTCAACACGCCCAACAGGGCCGACCTGCGCAGCGTGGCCCAGTTCTATGACCCCACGCTGCCCTTGGGCGCCAGCGCGGCGCGCTTCCTCATCGACAAGACGCTCACCGACTGGTTCGGGCTGTTCCTCGTCATGCCCGTCTTCGTCCCCATCCTCATCGCGTCCCAGAGCGTCGCGGGCGAGAAGGAGCGGCGCACGCTGGAGCCGCTGCTCGCCTCGCCGGTGACGGCGGCGGAGCTGGTGGCGGGCAAGAGCCTGGCGGCGCTGGTGCCCGCGGTGGTGATTACCTGGGTGGCCTTCCTCATCTTCTGCGTGGGCGTGGACATCGTCGCGTGGCCGATGGTGCAGGGACCCTTGATGCCCAACGCCCTGTGGACCTTCGGCGTGCTGGTGATTGCCCCGCTGTTCGCCTTCTTCGGCAACGGCGTCGCGGTGCTCATCTCCGCGCGGGTGAGCGAGGCCCGCATGGCACAGCAGATTTCGGCCCTGGTCGTCCTGCCGCTCGTCGGCATGGTGGGCGGACAGGTGGCCGGCGTCCTGAAGGCCGGACTGGGCTTCTACGCGCTCCAGGGCGCGGTGGTACTGGTCCTGGACGTGGTGCTCCTCTTCGCCAGCATCCGCCTGCTGGACCGCGAGCGCCTGGTCAGCCGCTGGGGCTGAAGTCCCCTTGGGAGGCCTCCCACCCGTTCACCGGCGGCCACCCCAGGGCCGCCGGGCGGGCGAGCGGCTAGGCAATCGCCAGTGAAACTGGCATCTTCCAGGGAGGGCTGCCGGGCGGAAAGCGGGCGCGCTTTCGTCACGGACGCCATGTTCTTAGAGAGGGTCGGGTGGGGGCGCGGATTTGCCGGCCGCCATGGCGGCCACGGAGGCGCTGACTAGCAATGGGTATCTTCGACACCATCAAGGGTGAGGCGAAGCGCAACTTCATCGCTCGCGCGGACACGGCGAAGGGGGAGATCATCTACAAGTATCCGGAGAACAACATCCGGATGCTCACCCAGCTGACCGTCGACGCCGATGAGGTCGCCCTCTTCGTCAAGGACGGCAAGGTCGAGGGCAAGCTGGGGCCCGGCCGTCACCAGCTCGACTCGAACAACATCCCGTTCCTGTCCGCGCTCGTGGAGAAGTTCACGGGTGGCAACCTCTTCGTCACCGAGGTCTTCTTCGTCTCCGTCCGCGAGTTCGCGGGCGTGAAGTTCGGCGGGCCCATTGGCGACGTTCGGGACCCGGAGACGGGCCTGGGCATCGGCACCATGGTGTACGGCGACTTCTCCATCCGCGTGACGGACCCGGAGAAGCTCGTGGTGGGCCTGGTGGGCATGGGCCGCTCCAGCAACGAGGAGCTGCTGGGCTGGTTCAAGAACCAGGTGCTCAAGGTGACGAGAGATCGCATCGCCGAGCTGCTGGTGAAGAAGCGCTGGCCGCTGCTCGACGTGACGAGCGGTGCGTACACCGAGGAAATCGAGACCGAGGTCATCAGCGGCCTGAAGCCCCACGTGGACGGCTACGGCCTCACCGTGGTGCGGATGGGCAACTTCCACGTCAGCATCAAGGAGGAGGACGAGGGGACGCTGAAGAAGCTCTCCAAGGACGTCGCCTACTCCCGGCTGGCCGGTGGCTTCCAGCAGTACGCGCAGGGCCAGGCGATGCTGGGCGCGGCCGAGGGCATGGCCAAGGGCGGTGACGGCAGCGGCTCCGGCAACGCGCTGGGCGGCATGGGCATGGGCATGGGCTTCGGAATGGCCCAGCAGTTCATGAACCAGCAGGGCCAGCAGCAGCGCCCCCAGGAGCCCGCGCAGCAGGCGGCTCCCGCCGACACGCGCAGTCCCGCGCAGCGCCTGAAGGAAATCAAGGAGCTGAAGGACGCCGGCGTCCTCTCCGACGAGGAGTACAACGCCAAGCGCGCGGAGCTGATGAAGCTCCTGTAGTCCGCTCGGGAGGTAGTCCTCCCGGCACACCGTCAGGGCCTCCGTCCCCATGTGGGCGGAGGCCCTTCGTGTTTCTAGCGGCCGTCGCCGGTGCCCGCCTTGGGCGGAAGCGTGGGGCCCTGCTGCGTCCCCTGCGGCGCGGTGAACTCCTCCAGCCCCGGAGGCGGCGCGGGCTGGGTGAAGCCCTCCAGGCCGGGCGCCGCGGGGAGGATGCTGTCCTCCACGCCCTCCAGGTTCAGCCGGATGGGCACCTGGAGCGTGGTGCCCAGGCGCAACAGCAGCACGTCCGGTTCGATGCCCTTCTCGCCAATGGCCTCGGCCACCTCGCGCGAGGACAGCGCGTTGCCCTTCGCCCACAGCGCCTTGAGGAACTCACCCGACTGCGGCGCGTGCCACCACGCGGGGCCGAAGCGCGCCTTGAGCTGCGCCTGGAGCTGGCCCGCGAGGAACCACGCGCGGAAGCTGTCCGCCGACTGGAAGAAGTCCTCCTGGTCCACCAGGTAGCGCGCGGTGTCCTCGTCCGTCATCGGGATGTCGTCGGTGCGCGACATGACCTGGCGGTACAGCTCCTTCGGGTCCACCTCCACGCGCCGGTGCAGCTCCAACTGGTACAGGAGCCGGCCCGCGGCGTGGCGGATGAGGTACAGCTTGTGCGCGCTGGAGGCCGCAAGGTACTGCGAGCGCTGGTCTCCACTAACGCCCGCGTGCTCCTCCAGCCACACCGGGTCCTCCAGCAGGTCCTCGAAGAGCGACGAGTACGCCTCGCCCACCGTGGGGTTGCCCAGCCGCGCCAGCTCGAAGCGCGTCTCCTTGGTGAATGCCGAGTGCAACGCGTGCCCGAACTCGTGCAGTACGCGCGCCTGATGCAACACGCCCGAGCCCGGCTTGAAGGACAGCCGCACGTCGTCCGGCACGCGCACCGCCAGGGCCAGCGGCCGGGTGTTCTTGCGCGGCAACTCCCGCGCGTCGATTTGAACGTTCTTCAGCTCGGCCAGGTCCAGGCCCATCCCCGACAACGTGCCGTGCGCCTTGAGCAGGGACTCCCCCTTCGGGAAGGCGTCCTCCACCTCGCGCGAGCGGAACAGCCGGGGGATGTCCGCGCGGGTGATGTCCTTGAAGGGCACCCCCAGCTCACGCTGCGCGAGCCTCTCCATCACCAACCGGTACGGCGCCTGCGTGGCCTGGAGGATCTCCTCCGCCAGCACGCTCAACTTGCCCAGGTCCGCCTGCCGCAGCTCGCTGCCGAAGGCCTCGTACGAGGGGAAGCCCAGCTCCTTCACCAGCTCCTCGGCGCGCTCCTCCTTGCGGCGCAGCGTCTGATTGAGTCGCTCCAGCGGAGGCGTCGCCGCCGTGTACAGCGCCTTGCGCCGCGCCGCGCTCCGCTCGTTGGCGAGCAGCCGCTCCAAATCCCGGTAGCGCAGCTCCTTGCCGTCGACGGTGAAGGTGAGTGACGCCTCCAGGTTGGCGGACGCGTCGTTGTACTCGGCCAGCGCGTGCGACAGGTACTCGCCGGCGAAGTGCGAGTGCAGCGCGGTGAGGGCGCGCACCTCGCGCGGGTCCTGCGTGAGCTGCCGCAGACGGTCCACCTTGCGGATGTTGTCGAGCGTGAAGAGGTCCTCCTGGCCCGCATACGTCCCGGAGACGTCCACGTGGCGGCCCTCCGTCCAGAACACCCAGACGAGCCGGTGCTGCGCCTCCAGCAACGTCTCCGCTCGCGAGGCCAGCGCGCGCACGTCCGTCGTCAGGCGCTGCTCCTCCGTGGGAGGCTGCCGGGAGTCGGCGGGGGGCCCCTTGGGGCAGGCGCTGAGGCAGAGGGCAACAGCGAGGAGGAGGGGAATCCTTGGGTGCATGTCGGGCCTCATGTTACTTCCGCCAGGCCCATGCCCAACCTTTCTCAATGGCGGGCCGCCCGGGGACGCCAGGCCCTCTACTCCGCCCTTCGACGTTTCTTCGTCGCCGAGGGGTATCTGGAGGTGGAGACGCCGTTGCTCATCCCCACGCCGGGAATGGAGCCGCACATCAACGCCTTCGAGGCGGGCTTCATCCCCGAGACGGACGTCGGCACCGCGCGCACCCTCTATCTCCACACCAGCCCCGAATACGCGATGAAGCGTCTGCTCGCCGATGGGGCCGGCCCTCTCTTCCAGCTGTGCAAGGTGTTCCGGAACGGCGAGGTCTCCGCCACGCACAATCCGGAATTCACGATGCTGGAGTTCTACCGACCCCAGGCGGACTACCACGCCATCATGGCGGACCTGGAAGGCGCGCTCGCCGAAGCGGGGCGCTCCACCACGGAAGGCGAGCCCGGCGCCGACCCGGCCTTCTTCACGCGCACGCCCTACGAGCGCCTGACGGTGCGCGACGCCGTGTTCAAGGCGACGGGCGTGGACATCCGCGTGCACTCGGACGGGCCCTCGCTCAAGCGGGCCGCCGAGGCCGCTGGCGTGCGGACGGGCGACGCGGAGAGCTTCGATGACGTCTTCTTCCACCTCTTCCTGCAACGCGTGGAACTCGGGCTGGGCCACGAGCGGCCCACGTTCCTCATCGAGTACCCGGCGTCCATGGCGGCGCTCTCTCGCTTGAAGCCTGGGGACGCCTCGGTGGCGGAGCGGGTGGAGCTGTACGCGAAGGGCCTGGAGCTCGCGAACGGGTTTTCCGAGCTGACGGACGCAGCCGAGCAGCGGGCGAGGTTGCTCGAGGAACAGGACCTCAGGCGCAAGCTGGGGCGTTCCGTGTATCCTTTGGACGAACGGTTCCTTGACGCAGTAGGTCGAATGCCGCCCTCGGCGGGAATCGCCGTGGGGCTCGACAGAATCCTGATGCTGCTGCTCGGGGTCCAGCGCATCTCGGACGTGCTCCTGTTCCCCGCCCACGAGTTCGTGTGATTCGAGACATCGTCCGGACGGCGTTCGCGGGTGTTTCAGCAGTGGGCCTGACGGGGGTGTTCTCCTCGGTCATCTCCGCGTTGTCGGTGGGAGGCGCGCACCGGGAGGCGGACAAGGCCCTGAGGGTCTGGGCGCGGGGCGTGCTGGCGTCGGCGGGTGTGCGTCACGAGGCAGTGGGGCTGGAGCACATTCCCACGGAGGGCCACGTCGTCTTCGTGTGCAACCACCAGTCGCACTACGACGCGCCGCTGAACATGGCGTACGTGGAGACGCACACGCGCTTCGTGGCGAAGGCGGAGCTGTTCAAGATTCCGGTGTTCGGCGCGGCGCTGCGGCGGGCGGGCAACATCCCCGTGGCGCGCAGCGGCGGCAGTGAGGACCGGGCCCGGTTGGAGGAGGCGGTGACGGCGCTGCGCGAGCGGGTGAGCGTGCTCTTCTACGCCGAGGGCACTCGCAGCGAGGACGGACGGCTGCGGCCGTTCAAGAAGGGGGCCGCGACGCTCGCCATCCAGGCGGGCGTGCCGGTGGTGCCCATGGCGGTGTCGGGGACGCGGCTCATCCTTCCCAAGGGAGGACGGGCGGTGCAGTGGGGCCAGCGCGTGGCGCTGGTGGTGGGCAAGCCCATCCCCACGCAGGGCCTGACGATTGAAGACCGCGACGCGCTCACGGGCGAGCTGGAGGACGCGGTCGCGCAACTCTACTCCGAGGCGTGCAGGCGCTCGGGAGACGTACCCACATGAAGAAGTCAGCACCTCAGAAGTCGTTCGCGGCTCATCCCTGGCACGGCATCACCCCCGGGAACGAGTCTCCTGAAATCGTCACCGCCTATATCGAAATCGTCCCCACGGACGCGGTGAAGTACGAGATGGACAAGGAGTCGGGCATCTTGAAGCTGGACCGGCCGCAGCGGTTCAGCAGCCAGTGCCCGACGCTGTACGGCTTCATTCCCCAGACGTACTGCGACGAGTTGGTGGCGAAGCGCTGCGCCGAGCGCACGGGCGTGAAGAACATCCAGGGCGATGGGGACCCCATCGACATCTGCGTGCTGACGGAGAAGGTCGTCAGCAATGGCAACCTCCTGGTGCGCGCGGTGCCCATCGGCGGCTTCCGGATGATCGACGGCAACGAGGCGGACGACAAAATCATCGCGGTGCTCGAGTCCGACCTGGTCTACGGAGAGCTGCAGCACATCGCCCAGCTCCCGCGTCCGCTGCTGGACCGTCTCAAGCACTACTTCCTCACCTACAAGCAGATTCCCGGTGAGGGAAAGCGCAGCGTCGAAATCGCGGAGGTCTACGACAGGCCGGAGGCGATGGAGGTCATCCGCCGGAGCATGAAGGACTATGACCGTGTCTACGGTCAGTCCCCTTCGACGCCGGTGCGCAGCCGCACGCGTCGCCCCGCTCGGAAGTCCCGCGCGTCCTGACGTCGAAGCCACGCGCGGAAGCGGGAGTGAGTCCCGCTCCGCGTCGTCGGGCCTCGCCGCTCAGGGCTGGTTCGGGTCCGTGCCGATGCCCTTGAACGGGTTGAAGGTGTACGTCGTGGAGAACTGCGACGCCGGGCTGAAGTACCAGGCCGCGAGCTTCGCCGGATCATTCGCGATTTCGCCTCGGAGGATGGGACCGTCGTTCTGGTCATCCCAGCCCCAGGGCGAGTTGGCGGAGTTCGAGCCGCAGTTGCCCGCCACGAGTCCGCAGCCGCCGCTGGTGTCTCCCCGGAACGTCCCGTACGAGGAGAACAGCGTGGTGAGCTCCCGCCTCGGCCAGAGCCCCTCCGCGCCGTAGATGTCCACGAGCTTGTAGCGCACGTCGGAGTCCGTGGCGGACGAGGGCTGCTCGGCGAGCGAGAGGGACGGGAAGTACTTCACGCCGTCACCGACGATGTCGTACGCGGGCCACGCCTTGAGGCCATGGCCCTTGGCCTCCTGCGCGGTGATGGGGTGGAGCTGTCCCTCGAACGAGGCCAGCGACAGCGTGCCGTCGAGCGACTCCGAGCCCGAGCCGAGCGGACTGCCCGAGGGCACGAAGGAGAAGAAGTCCTTGTGCGCCACCGTCACCGCGCCGACGAGCGCGCCGTACTCGCTGCCGTCGCGCTGGATGACGAGCAGCACGCCTTCGCCGTCGTTCTCATGTTCGGTGTCGAAGATGCTGTCGGACCAGTCTCGCGGGTGGAAGAACGTGTAGAGCAGGTACCAGTGCGTGCTCGTCTCCACCACGGACTGATACGCATGCGCGGAGAGCACGCGCGAGCCGGTGTTGTCCCAGTTGTTCGTCCCGCTCCAGTCCCCGTCGAAGTCCACGCGGGTGAGGAAGTCGGACTTGCCGCTGAGCGAGTGCGAGCCCGTCACGTCCACGTCCTGGTAGTGGATGGGTGCCCACCGCTTCGTCAGGGCCGCGCGCGCCGCCGTGGAGCCCACGCCATCGAGCAGCGCCCGCCGCGCCTCTCCGAACGGGTCGTCTTCCGAAGAGCCCTCACCGCAGCCGGGCAGCAACGCGAAGGTCAACGCGACGACAGTGAGGACGAGGACATCGGAAACACGACGGAGGAGCGACGTCATGCGGGCCTGCCTTTCGGGAGGCGGACACTCCATGTCATCCAGGATGGGTTGTGAAGACTGTCTTTCGTGAAGAGCGCGTTAAGCCCGAGTGACCTGGTGGTTCCAGGGGGAGGTCCGTCGGGATGCGCATGAGTTCTTGGTGGGTGGTGCCGTCGATGTTGGGGCTGTCGTCGTTCGCTGGGGCGCAGGTGCCCCAGGCAGGGGTGTCCTCGTTACCCCTGGAGCGGCGGGCGAAGTCGTATGTCGATGAGGTGAGCTATTTTCAGACGGAGGCGGAGTTCCAGGCGTGGTTCGAGCTCCGCGCTCACCTGAGGCAGAACTTCGACGACATCTGTGGCGACACGTTCTGTGAGGGGGACTACGGGAACATCGAGTCCATCGTGTTTCGCTGTTCGGTGGAGACGCGGACGGGTGTCATCGGGCAGTGCCTCTGGGTGTTCGGTGGGAGCGCCGAGAACATCGATTCGCGCACGGGAGTCATCTCCACGCAGACGCGGACATGGGCCTGCAGAAGTCCGCTGGCGCGGGGCACGACGATGGCGAAGCTGCTGACGGCGCTCGCGGGGCCGGAGCCGCTCTACGCGACGTTGCCGGGGACGAGCACGACGCTCTACGACGGCCTGGTGGACTGCCTTTAGGTCGCGCTAGCGAAGCTCGACGAGGCGCACGCGCTTATAGATGCGCTTGTCCAGGGGCAGGCGGGTGTCGATGAAGCCGAGCGCCTCGTCGAACTCGAAGGTGAAGGTGGGGATGGGCGGGCTGATGGAGATGATCAGCTCGAACTCCCAGAGGCTGACGATGCGCTCGCGGCTCCCCACGGCTTCGGCGGGCGGCGGTGGGAGCTTCTCCGCGGCGGAGCGCACGTCCTTCACCGCCTCCTGGTCCACTTGAGGCTGGTGACTGGGCTCCACGAGCAAGACGTCGAGCAGGCGTCCCTGGCGGTCCTGGACGACGCGGATGAGGGCTCGGCGCGTGGAGCGGAAGCCTTCGCGCATCTTCTCGCGCAGCTCGCTGCGCATGCGCAGGGCCGGGTCTCCCACCGTGCTGGTCGGGCGGCGCTTGTCATCCACGGGCTGGTTGTTCGCGACGAACGCGCCCGAGGAGCCGTAGTTGGCGGCGCGCTCGCTCCAGGCGCGGCCATAGGCGCGACTGCGCTCCATGCCCATGTCGAAGTAGCCCTGGAGGCCGTGCTCCTTCACGGAGCGGTCCGCGTCCCACAAGGCGACCAGCTTCTTGCCGAGCTGGCTGAAGTAGGGATGCACGAGCCCTCGGTCCACCTTGCCGCGCCCCACACCCTCCGAGACGAGGTCCTCCACGAGCGCCTGGGGCGTGGGGGACTTGCGTGCGTCACGGATTCCCACGTCGGGCGCGGCCGTGGTGTCGCTCAGTCGCATTGGCGCCGCCTGGGTCCGAGCCGCCAGGAGCAGTCGCGAGCCAGAGGACTCCGAGAGTCGCGTGGCGTCCTCAGTCCGCGCCATGCTCTCCGGCGCGAGCGCGAAATCCGTGAGCGCGGTGGAAGAGGGCGCCGCGCGCGGAACATCGTTGGCGAGGAGCGGATTGGCGCGGGGGCTGTCGCTCACGGAGCCACGTGGCGCGTGTTCCCTCGCCAGGTCCATGGGCGGCGATGTATCGGCGAGTGCGTCGCTCGGCACGCGGGGCTCGCGTTCCGGTGCGTGCTGCGCGGCGGCGGACGTGTCGGTTCGCGGGCTGCTCCGCTCATTCTCTCGAGCGAAATCAGCGGGGGATGTATCGGTCCGCGGGCTGCTCGGCTCACTCTCTTGTGCACGCTCGGCGGTGGCGGCCGTATCGGCCAGTGGTGTGGTCGAGGCGTGGGGCGTGCTCTGTCGTGCTCGTTCCGTGGCGGCGGACATCTCTGTCGCCGAGTTGCTCGGTGGAGGAGGCCCGCTCTCTTCGGCTCGCGGCGTGGAGTCGGGCGCATGGGGAAGCGTCTTGTCTCCACGTGGGCGCTCAGCGAGCGCCTGCTTGTGCGCGCTCGACGCATTCGGGGGACGTGCCTCGCTCTCCTGTGCCGGGTTCGACACGGCCGACGAGGTCACCTCCACCTCCACCCATTCCAGCGCGGCGGGACGGGGGAGGGCTGCCGGTGGCCGCGTGGCTGGAGGCATTCCGTCGACGGCCAGCCACAGCAGCCCGTGCACGGCCACACTGGCCGCGAGCGCGGGGAGCAGGCGTCGGGAGGGGGCCGGCGACATGGACTCTGCTTTTAATCGAGTCGATACGGCATGCCCGGGAAAGCGAGCCAGAAGGGTAGGAAACCCATCATGGCGCGCGTAGTCTCAAGAAACACCGGAGGAAGGCACCCAGGATGGCGACCTCGCTGCTCGCGACGGATGGCTACAAGTTCAGCATGGCGGAGGCCGGCTGGCCGTTGCGCCGGGAGACGTTCTATTACTCACACCGCAAGGGCGGTCTCCAGGTCATGCCCCTGGACCTGGCCGCCTACGTGCGCTCGCTCCTCCCCGAGCCGAAGCCCGAGGACTACGACTTTCTCGCGCGCTACGACTACGAGATGGGCGTGGGCTTCAAGGCCGCCATCCTCCGCAAGGAGAAGCTCTCCATCCGCGCCATTCCGCGCGGCACGCTCTTCTTCCCGCGCGAGCCCATCCTCACCCTCACTGGCCCCTCCGCCCTGGTCTCCTGGGTGGAGCCGCTGCTGCTCCAGCTCAACTTCCGCATCCAGGTCGCCACCCAGGCCCTGATGGACCGGGATGTGCTGGCCCGCGCGCTCGCCCGCGTCACCTGCGAGGAGCAGAAGACCATCGCCCTGGAGACGCTCGACGCGGTGGGCGTCAAGCCCGTGCCCATCACCGTGGACTCGGACGGGTATGCCCAGCGCGTGCGCGCCACCGTCCAGGAACTCGTCGACGTGGTGGAGGACCCCGCGCGCATCTTCGAGGTGGGCCTGCGCGCGGCGACCTGTCTGGGGCAGCACGACATCGCCCTGCGCGCCTGCAAGGACGTGGGCGTGACGCGCACCAGCAACGTGGAGGGCGCGCGCTCGCTGGGGATGATGCCGGTGGGCACCATGGGGCATGAGCACATCCAGCGCTACGGCTCGGATGATGCCGCGTTCCGCGCCATGCGCGAGCGCCGCCCCCAGCGCTCCAGCTACCTGCTGGACACCTTCGACACGCTCACCTCGGGCATCCCCGCCGCCTTCCAGCTCATCCGAGAGGACCCGGGCTCCGGCGACTCCATCCGCTTCGACTCCGGCAACAAGAAGCTCCAGTACCTCTACGCCGTGACGCGCGCGCGCGACATGGGCATCAAGCCCGTCAACATCCTCGAGGATGGCCTGGACGCGGAGGCCACTCGCGAGTTCGAGGAGCTGCGGCGACAGGTGGGCTGGGATCCGAGCGCGCAGTTCTACGGCTACGGCGGGCACATCGTCGCGCGCACCATGGACTGCCCCTTCACGCGCGACAGGGTGGCCGCCATCTACAAGCTGTCGCAGACGGGCCCCCAGCCGGTGATGAAGTTCGGCAACGAGCTGGCCGAGGGCAAGCAGAGCATCCCCGGCACTCCCGTCCTCTTCCGCCGTCGGCATGGCTCCGGCCCCATTGGCCTCGTGGGCCAGGAAGGCGAGCCGGTGCCGGAGGGCTACTTCCCGCTCATGGAGGCCGAGCCGGAGAAGCCGTCCCTGGTGGGTGCGCTGGAGGCGAGCGCGGAGCCCGCGAAGATTGCCCAGACTCCCGCCACGAAGGCGCTCGTCGAGGAGCTGACGCGGCGTCACTTCCCCAAGGGCCGCTGATACAGGCCCACCCCTGGAGGACCGCATGTCGCTGCCCATCCCCCGCTTCCACGAGGACGCCCGCTCGGGTCAGCTCTACCTGGAGCGCACCGCCGAGGTCGCCGACGAGGCCCGACGCTATGTCGCCGAGCACGGCGTGCGCCCCGCGCGCGAGGACCGGGTGCGCATCGCCGCCTTCGGTATCGACGTGCAGGTGGCCTTCTGCACCCCCGGCGCCAGCCTCTTCGTCCCCGGCGCCGTCGAGGACACCCAGCGCACGCTGCGCTGGCTCTACTCGCACCTCAACCGGGTGACGGAGCTGGTGTTCTCGCTCGACACCCATCGCATCTTTCAAATCTTCCATCCCGCCTGGTGGAAGGACGCGGAGGGACGGCACCCCGCGCCGATGACGCAGGTGTCCGTGGCGGATGTCCGCTCCGGCCGCTGGCGGGCCACGCGCTTTCCGGAAGAGAGCCTGGAGTACTGCGAGCGCCTGGAGGCGCAGGCGCGCTACGTGCTCACCATCTGGCCGTACCATGCGCTGCTCGGGGGCCTGAGCCACGCGCTGGTGCCGGCGTTCTACGAGGCGAGCGTGTTCCACGCCCTGGCGCGGGACACGGCCACCCACTTCGAGCTGAAGGGCGAGCACCCGCTCACGGAGAACTACTCCGTGCTCATGCCCGAGGTGACGGAGGTGAAGGGGCAGCGTGTGGGCGAATTCAATACGCGCCTCTTCGAGCGGCTGATGACGTTTGATCGCCTCTACGTCTTCGGTCAGGCCAAGTCGCACTGCGTCCTGTCCACGCTGAGGGACCTCCGGGAGCACATCGAGCGGACGGACCGCTCGAAGATGGGGCGGGTCCACATCCTGGTGGACGCGATGAGCCCGGTGCCCGCGCCGCCGCTGGAGCCGCTTCCGCCCTCGCTGGACTTCCCACGACTGGCGGACGAGGCCATCGAGGAGCTGCGGCGGGCGGGGATGCGGGTGGTGCGCACCACGGAGCCGCTGGACGTTTGAGCCGGACTTCCGGCGTGGGGCGTGCGCCGGGATTCACTCGGTGTGGTAGAATTCCGCCTCCGTCCCCGGCCTGCCGTTGATGGCTTGCCGCTGGTGAAGGGGGAGTCATGTCACGACAGAGCTCACCGGCGTTCTCGCTGAAGGTCGGCCCCCATGGCCCGGACGGGTTGGGCGTGTCGGGTGTCTCCGGCTCCGAGGGCCTCAGCCGGCTGTACGACTTCCGTGTGGACTTCTTCACGGTGGACGCCGAGCCGCTCGAAGTGGCGGAGCTCGTGGGACAGGACGCCCTGGTGACGTTCTCCGTGCGGGATTTCGCCGCCCGGCACGTTCACGGCTGGGTGCGCGAGGTGGAAGCCCTGGGGATGAAGACGGGGCGCAGGCGTTACCGGGCGCACGTGGTGCCGCGGTTGTGGCGACTGACGCAGGCCCACAAGAGCCGCATCTTCCAGGAGAAGACCGTCCCGGACATCCTCAAGGCGGTGCTGAAGGAGAACGGCATCGAGGTGCGCGCGGCCCTGTCCGCCGCCTACGCGCCGCGCGAGTACTGCGTGCAGTACCGCGAGACGGACTTCGCCTTCCTCAGTCGGCTGATGGAGTGGGAGGGCATCTTCTACTTCTTCGAGCACGCCGAGGACGGGCACACGCTGGTGCTGGGCGACAAGCCGAGCGCGCACGCGCCGCTGCCGCAGGGCAAGGCACTGCCCCTGCGTCCCAGTCTGGGCAAGGCGGTGGTGGAGGAGGAGTACCTCTCCGCGTTGGAAGTGGTGCACCGGCTGCGTCCGGGCGCCGTGCACCTGAAGGACTACGACTTCGAGAAGCCCGCGCTGGATGTCTCCGGAAAGACGGAGGCCGCGGAGGGCGTGACGGCGCTGGAGCTCTACGACTATCCCGCAGGCTACGTGACACCGGGCGTGGGCAAGTCCACGTCGAGCGTGCGCGTGGAGGAGGCCACGGTGGGAGGCCGGACGCTCGCGGGTGACAGCGTGGCGCCTCGGCTGACGCCGGGGTTCCTGCTGGAGGTGGAGCTGTCCGAGGAGGACGTCTTCGCGGGCGAGTACCTGGTCACCGACGTGGTGCACTCGGGCCTGCAGCCGGACGTCTCCGGGGGCAGCGAGTCGCTCCAGGGGCTCTATCGCAACCAGTTCCAGCTCCTGCCCAAGGCGGTGCCCTTCCGGCCGCGCCGCAAGACGCCGCCGCCGCGCATCGCGGGCCTGCAGACGGCCACGGTGGTGGGGCCCTCCGGCGAGGAGATACACACCGACGCGCATGGCCGCGTGAAGGTCCAGTTCCACTGGGACCGCGAGGGCAAGAGGGACGAGAAGGCCTCCTGCTGGGTGCGCGTGGGCCAGCCGTGGGGCGGTCCGGCCTGGGGCGACGTGTGGCTGCCGCGCATCGGTCAGGAGGTGGTGGTGCGCTTCCTGGAAGGCGACCCGGACCGACCGCTGGTGGCGGGCGCCGTCTACAACGGCTCCAACATGGCGCCGTACCCGCTGCCGGACGAGAAGACGAAGAGCACTCGCAAGAGCGCGTCGAGCCCGGGCAGCGACGGCTTCAACGAGGTGCGCGTCGAGGATTCGACGGGTGCGGAGGAGATCTTCACCCACGCGCAGAAGGACGAAGACCTGCTCACGGAGAACAACAAGGACCAGCAGGTCGGTGGGTACGAGTCGCTGCTGGTGAAGAAGGACCGCAAGCGCACGGTGGAGGGGTTCCAGTCGTTGCTGGTGAAGAAGCACGACGTGGCGATGGTGGAGGGCAACCAGTCGCTGCTGGTGGAGAAGGACCGCGAGAGCACCACGCTCGGGAGCCATGACGAGGCGGTCGACGGCAACCAGGTGATGTCGGTGGGCGGCAACCTCTTCGTGGATGTCTCCAAGGCTTCATCGGAGATGGTGGGCGCGGCGAAGGCCACCACGATTGGCGGGGCGCTGGCGGTGTCCGTCGCGCTGGCCTTGAACGAGGCGACCGGGGGTGTGAAGTCGCTTCAGGTCGGTGGCGCGCACTTCGAGAACGTCATCGGTCACCGCAGCGAGACGGTGGCGGAGAAGACGGAGCGGAAGGTCGGCACCGACTGGAAGACCGAGGTGAAGGGCGGCGCCACGGTAACGGTGGGCAAGGACCTGAAGGAAGAGGTGAAGGGCCTGTTCCAGATTGCCGTCAAGGAGGAGACGACCTTGATGGCCAAGACGTACTCGCTCAAGTCCGACAAGCTCTCCGTCATCGTCAACGGGAACCTGGCGTTGCAGGTGGAGAAGTCCGGCAACGTGAAGCTCTACGCCAAGACGCTCACGCTGGATGGCTCCGAGGTGAAGTTCAAGGGCGCCAAGGTGAAGATGGAGGCGGCGGGTTCGGCGAAGAGCGAGTCCATCAGCCTCAAGGAGATTGGAAAGCTGCCGCCGGCCGAGTCGGGCTCGATGAAAATCAAGATGAAGAGCCGGAGCGGCGGGTCCGTGGAGGGGCGCGAGTTCGAGCTCAAGTTGCCGGATGGCAGTGTCCGCAAGGGCACGCTGGACGGGCAGGGCGGCGCGAAGCTCGACAAGCTGCCGGAAGGTGAGTCCGTGCTGTCGTTCCCGAAACCGCAGGGCTGATTCGCTGGAAGGACCCAACTCGCAATGAGCACACGGCACAAGGTCAAGCAGGGGGAGTGGCTCTCGAAGATTGCTCGGCAGTATGGGTTCGCCAAGTGGCAGGAACTCTGGGACCACCCGGACAACGCGCCCCTGCGCGCGAAGCGGACGAATCCGTTCTGTCTCCAGGTGGATGACGAGGTGGTCATCCCGGAGCTGCCGGGACTCAAGGTCTCCGCGGGCTCCAGCTACAGCTTGCAGGGCGGAGACCCGCCGGACCGCATCCGGCTGGGCATGCGACGGGCGAACGCGCCGCTGGGGCTCAAGCGCTACGAGCTGAAGCTGGGCGAGAAGCTGCTGAAGGGGACGCTCACCTTCCAGGGGCTCCTGGACCAGCCTCTGCCACCGGAAGCGACGGAGGCCACGCTCAAGGTCTGGACCTCCGAGGAGCCCGAGCTGTCGTGTGAGTGGCAGTTGAAGCTGGGCCACCTGGACCCGCTGGACGCGCTCAGCGGCGTGCAGGCGCGACTGGCGAACCTGGGTTGGTACAACGGCCCTATCAACAACGAGCTGACGGAGGACACCCGCACGGCGCTGGCCAGCTTCCAGTTGGCGCTGCTCCTGACTCCCACGGGTGAGCTGAGCAAGGAGACGCTCGAGAGCCTCGCGGACCGGCACGAGCAGAACGGAGGCACGGAGGTCCTGCCGCCGTCCTTCGGGTCGGACGATGACGAGGAGGAAGTCGAGGAGGGTGGAGGCTCACCAGGTGGTGAGTCGTCGGCGGGAGCGGGAGCACCTCCGCCTCCTGCGACGGGTTCGGCGAGTGCGAGTCCGCAGGGTGGTGGTTCGAGCACGGGTGGCTCGGCGAGCGGCACGGGTGGCTCGGGCACGACGACGGGCGCGACCGCGCAGAGCGGTACTGGCACGGGTAGCTCGGGCACGACGACGGCTACGACCGCGCAGAGCGGTACGGGCACGGGTGGTTCGGGCACGACGACGGCTACGACCGCGCAGAGCGGTACTGGCACGGGTGGCTCGGGCACGACGACCGCCGCGACGGGGCAGACTGGCGGAGGGACCGCGACGGGCGGCGCGGCGACGGGTGGCACGGCTGCCGCCGCCACCGCACAGCAGAGCGCCACTGCCGTGGACACGCATCGCTACGGTGGCTTCGTCCTCCAGCGAAGGGACCGCGACGACCAGCACCGCTGGGGTGGCGCGGTACAGCCTGTCGCCCAGGGCAACAACGGCGCTCCCACCCTGGTCGCTCCCGGTACTGGCACCGTGGGCAATGCCCTCACCGCGCCCACGCACGTGCTCCGGCTCCAGCGTGACCTGCGCGAGCTGGGCTTCCTCATCGGCGGCACTCCGGACGGCGCCTTCGGACTGGGCACCGACTGGGCCGTGCGCGAGTTCCAGATCTACTCGAAGATGGAGAACGTCGCGCAGGAGGACACCGCCAACACGAGCACCAACTACGTGGAGCGGCTGTCCCAGGTGGCCAACACCCAGATCTACCAGGGCGCGGTCAGCGGCATCGTCAACGACGACACCGAGCAGCGCATCCGTCACTGGCTCACCAATCGTTGGCGCTGCCCCGTCATCGTCCGGGCGATGAACGTGGCGAACGGCAACCCCACCACGGTCTTCCAGGACAACCTCTGGCGGCACGACGACTGCGCCAACACGGCGCCGCGCATCTACGTGCGCGACTTCACCGGCTACTACACGCTGCCCACCGGCCGGAACGAGGACGACCTGCGCGTGCTGGGCACGTACACCACCTATCCCAGCTACGGCGGGCCGGTGAGCATGCCCACCCGACACACGTGGGCGACCTCGGAGTTGCTGCCGTCCAACCTGGTGGGCGTCGCCAACTACAACTCGATGACGGCCTCCCAGCGCTCCACCTACAAAGTGGTCCGCGCCGCCGCCGAGCAGGAGAACCTGGGGTACTTCGACTCGCTCAACGCCTACGACAACGCCTTCATCTCACTGGGGCCGTGTCACTGGACGCTGGGCATCCTCTTCGCCGGCAGCGCCGAGCCCTCCGAGGGCGAGCTGTGCGGCTTCCTCGCCTACCTGCGCTCCAGCAACCAGGCCGCCTTCGAGGAGGCCATCGAGTTCTTCGGCCTGCGCATCGACGAGGACTGGGACGCGGGGGCCGGCAACGGCGCCACGCTCTACAGCAGCAGTGGCAAGAAGTACTCGGGTTGGCCCGCGCAGCAGCGCGACGACGCGACATGGGCGCGGATGGACGAGACGGAATCGGCGGGCAACTACTACAAAACGTATCACTGGTACTACCGCTTCCAGATGGCGGGACGGACCATCGAGGGATTCCAGCGCGCCATGTGGAACGCGGCCCGCATCCGCCTGCGAGACATCCGCGACACGCCCTGGGGCACGGGTGTGGCCAACGTGGGCACCGGCGCCAACGCGCGTGCTCCGACCGTCGGCGACGTGGCGACGTCCGAGAAGCTCATGGGCATCCTGCTGCGCTGGCACATCTTCCGTCCCGGCCATGTCGCGGCGCAGAACTCCGCGGGGCAGCGGCTGCGCAATGCCTTCACGGCCGCGAAGCAGGCGAACCCCACGCTCAATTGGACCCAGGCCCCCAACCTCTGGACAAACGCGCACGAGACGGCGCTCATCACCCACATTCTCGCGGAAGCCTCCAGCGTGAATGACTCGGTGGACAACGTGGCGAACTGGCCGGGCTGGCTGGGGGGCACGGTGCAGACGACGAACCCGCGCAACTACCAGCTCGCGCTGCCCGCGGGCACCACGCTGTTGTCGACGCGCAACTCGTTCAACTTCGACGTGCCTTGAGTCGCCGGGAGGCGGAGTCGCCCGTCAGGGCTTCTCCGTCTCCGTGGATGCGTCCTGGTAGGTGTCGCCCTGGAAGCGCATCGTCACGCGCTTCGTCGTGGGCGCATCGAGTGTGCCGCCCTTTTCCCGGTGCACCACGTCGCGCCAGCCCTGGGTGCGGGTGTCGAGCGGCTTGAGCTCCAGCGTGTACTCGGGGCCCCAGACGGGGGCGTAGCGGTCTCCGCTGCAGTGGACGTAGAGGGCCTGCACGGTGGCGCCATCGCTCCCGGCGTCCGTGGGGAAGACGACGTAGAGGTCCTGCTGGCCACGGCCGTCCAGGTCCACTTCCGCCGCTCGCAGGGCCTTCCCATGGCCAGGGTCCGGCTCCACCTGAAGGGCAGGGCGCGTGCCCTTGCCCACCGTGGTGATGCGGAAGGTCTCATCGCGTGCGCAGGGACCCGATGCGGACGCCGTGGGAGCGGGGCTGCCCGCGCCGGGAGCTGTCGCGGGCGGTGTCGTGGACGTGGGGCTCGGTTTGCCTCCCGTGCCCGGCGCCGTCGTGGCTCCTGTGCCTGGGTTGCCTCCCGTGCCCGGAGCCGTCGTGTTGCCAGTGCTCGCGTTGCCTTTCGTGCCAGTGGCCGGCGTGACCCCGGAGTTCGAGCTTCCGCCCGTGCCCTGCGCCGTCGTGGAGGGGGATGCACTCGTGCCTGGCGCATGGCCCGTGCCGCCAGTTCCCTGACCCATCACCGGAGAATCCGCACGGGAGGGCGGAGGGGCTTCACCACTTCGAGCCTGGGACGAGGGGGACGCCGAGGCGGTGCGGAGCGACCCCTCGGTGCAGGCGGACGCAAGGCATGCTGCGGTAGCGGCGAGCAGGACGTGGCGCATGGCCGTGAAGTGTACCGCTCCCTCCCGTGCGTGTGCAGGCGCGCGCGCCCCATCCCCTCACCGAGCCGTCGCGGGCGAGCCCACCCCGCTCCACAGGATGGGTTTCCTCGTGCGGTGGGCCACGTCCCGGGTGAAGCCACGACTGTCATCATCCGAACTGGAGTTGAGCCACCTTCCACGACGCGAGGCCACCCGCGCTCCAGGACAGGTCACCTTGCGCGGCGGGCCACGTCCCGGGCGAAGCCAGGACCGTCATCAGCCGGACTTGAGTCGAACCAGCCATCCCGCGCGCAACGACTTCGCCGTGCCTTGTCGCCGCCGAGGCACCGGGGCGAGCCTGCGTGCCTGAGATGCGCGAGAGACGCCACAGGACAGGTCTCCTTGTGCGGCGGCCTACATCCCGGGCGAGGCCGAGACTGTCAGCGACCGGACTTGAGCCGCGCCACCGTCCACCGCGCCACGGCTTCACGGAGCACGTCCGCCGCCGAGGCCCCCGGACGCGCCTGGGCGCTCAGGTCCACCACCGTGTGGAACAAGTCCAACTCCAGTCCCTCATCGCGCTGCACCGAGCCAGCGAACAGCTCCACCGGCGTGCCGTGCTCTCGCGCCAATCGCGCCAGCCCACCAGGCCCCTTGCCCAGGGATGTCTGCCGGTCGAAGCGTCCCTCGCCCGTGAGCACCACCTCGGCGAGCAACACGCGCCGCTCCAGTCCCAGAGCGCGCGAAACCAGCTCATACCCGGGCACCAGTCGCGCACCCGCGAGCGCCGTCAGTCCGAACCCGAAGCCGCCCGCGGCGCCCGCACCGGGCCAGCCCGCCGCCGTGTCGCCCACCACGCGCGCGAAGTGCGCCAGCGCCGCTTCCAGCGCCTCGACCACCTCCGCGTCCGCGCCCTTCTGCGGACTGAACAGGTGCGCGGCGCCATCCGCCCCGAGCAGCGGCGACGTGACATCCGTGGCACCCATCAACTCCACCTGCCCGAGCCGGGGATGACGCTCCGTCGCATCCACCCGAGCCAGCGCCGCCAGCGCGCCTCCACCCGGCGGCAGCGGGTTGCCGTGCACGTCCAGGAAGCGATAGCCCAACGCCGTCAACGCGCCCGTGCCGCCGTCTGTTGTGGCGCTGCCACCCAGGCCGACGATGAGCCGCTCGCAGCCCGCGTCCAGCGCGGCGCGCATCAGCTCGCCCGTGCCATACGTGGAGGCCCGTCGCGCGTTGCTCGGAGTGGGCTCCATCCGCGTCAGCCCGGACGCCGCCGCCATCTCCACCACCGCGGTGCGGCCATCCTCCAGCAAGGCCCAGTGGGCCTCCACCTGCTGACCCAACGGCCCATGCACATGGCACACGCGGCGCTCGCCCCGCGTGCCCGACAGCAGCGCGTCCACCGTGCCAGGTCCACCGTCGGCGAGCGGGGCGACATCCAGCACCACCTCGGGCGAGATTTCCCGCACGCCCTTGGCCATGGCCTCGGCGGCCTCCGCGGCCGTGAGGGTGCCCTTGAACTCCTGAGGTGCCACGAGCCAGCGAGGAGAAATCACGGCAGCGACTCCCGACTTTTCATCGGGTGGCTTCGATGACCTGTCGCTCCCTGCATCCGACTTCTCCGCAAGCCCACGCCTCCGCATCCGATTGACGCTGCAATCATTGCCCCGTCAGCGGACGAGTTCACCCTGATACATGCGCTCCTGTTATCAAAACTCCCGAATTGCAACGTTGCCTTGACTCCAAGAGCCGGATTCATCGCAGACCGGGTGCGGGCGCGGTACAGACAGACCCGTCAGGGTGTCTGTCGCGACGCCGCCGAGGCGATTGCCTCCGCGTGCCATTCGAGCAGGGGACGCGGCGCTTTCAGCGTGGCATCCCGGCTCTGGGACACGCGCTCCAGGCGCTCGAGCAGCACTCCCACGGTCTCCGCGGGTTGGCGTGCGGGGCCGCGAATGCGCTCGCAGAAGAACGTGCGGCAGCCGAACGGACGGTCCGCGTACACGGTGCACCGCTTGCCCGCCGCATCCAGGTAGGGGCACCCGCCGTCCGCGCGGGGTGGGGGCAGGGGACGGCCCTTCGTCAGGAGTTCCCACTCGGGCAGCCACAGCCAGGGCTGGCGGCCCGTCGTGGCCAACTGGCAGCACTCGCCGCTGGCGGAACACGAGAAGGGGACGTAGGCGGCGTCCGCTTGACGGTAGATGGTGCGCACTTCCTTCAGTGCGCGCTCCTTCTCGCGAGTGCCCCCTGGCGCGCGCGAGTCCTCGTCTTCATCCCAGTCCCGGGTCCGCATGGTCAGCGCCGTTGTCTCATGCCACCGGAGCGCGGGTCGATGCGGGGGGCCTCACAGGGCGCGCAGCACGTAACACTTCAGGTAGCGGGTTTCCCGCAGGTTGAGCAGCACGGGGTGGTCCTTGCCGGCGCCACGTCGCTCGATGATCTGCATGCGGCGGCGCGCATCCGCGGCGGCGGAGGCGAGCATGTCCTCGAACGCCTGCTCGTCCACGTGGTACGTGCAGCTCGCGGTGATGAGGATGCCGCCGGGCCGCAATAGCTGCATGGCGCGGAGGTTGATTTCCTTGTAGCCGCGCACCGCAGCGGCGATGGCGTCCTTGTTCTTCGCGAAGGACGGCGGGTCCAGGACGATGGTGTCGAACTTGCGACCCTCGTCCACGGCGTCGCGCAGGAAGTCGAAGGCGTTGGCCACCACGACGTTCAGATTGGAGAGCTTGTTGGCGGCGGCGTTGTCGCGCAACTGGGCGGCCGCCAGCTCCGAAATCTCCACCGCCGTGACGCTCTGGGCGCGCGTGGCGAGCTGGAGGGCGAAGCCTCCTACATACGAGAAGCAGTCCAGCGCCTCGCCATGGGCGTACTGCGCGGCGACGACGTGGTTCTCCCGCTGGTCCAGGAACGCGCCCGTCTTCTGTCCCTCGAGCAGGTCCGCGCGCACGCGCACCAGGCCCTCGTCGAAGGAGACGGGGCCGGGCGCCTCGCCGCGCAGCATGCCCTTCTCCGGCGTCAGGCCTTCCAGGTGACGCACGCTCACGTCCGAGCGGTTGACGATGCCTTTGGGCTGGAACTGCTCCTGCAGCAGGTCCGCGATGAGCGCCTTGCGCTGCTCCACGGCGGGCACCAGGAACTGGACGCTGAGGTAGTCGCCGTAGCGGTCCACCACGAGGCCCGGAATCCCGTCCGCCTCGCCGTGCATCAGCCGGTACGTCGTCTCGCCCGGGAGCGCGCGGGTGCGCAGGGCCTGCGCGGCCAACAGGCGCTGACGGAAGAAATCGTCGTCCACGGCCACGTCGTCGAAGCTGAGCCAGCGCAGGGAGATCTTCGACTGGCGCGAATAGAACGCCTTGCCGATGAACCAGCCGCGCCCGTCCACCACGCGCACCACCTCGCCGCCGACGAGGCCCGGGTCACCGTTGAGGTCCGCGCGATAAATCCACGGGTGCCCTGCCTGCCAGCGGTCCACGCCCCGGCGCACCAGGGAGACCTGGGGCAGCCCGTCCGGGCCAATCTCGGGGGAGGTCCGGTCCGGGGCGACCTTTTCGGGACGGTGGTGGGGGCGGCCACGGCCCGAACCGTGAGGCGGGGAGGAGGGCCTGCCACCGCGATGGGGGCCAGAAGGGGGCTTGGATGAGGTGGGCATGGCGATTCGCGGCGTATACTCGCAACCCGCGTGAGATACGAGTTGCTCCTACAGACGATGACGCCGGGCATGCCCTACGAGGCGGCGCGGGTGGATGGCCTCCTCTCGCAGAAGCGGGTGACCGTCCGTCCGGACGGCAACCGCCTCTGGCATTTCCAGCACGGCGACGTGGAGGTGGGAGTGCTGCGCGAAGGGGGCCGGGTGGTGGCCACCGAGCTGCGAATCCCCCTCGCCGAGCGCTCGGACCTGGTGCGCGAGGTGGTGGCCGAGGCCGCCCAACTGGCCTCCAAGGCTGGCGCCCGGCTCGTGGACCCCCAATTGGGCCGCTCCCTGGTGGCCTCCGACGAGGGCGTGGTGGCGGACCAGTACATGCGCACGGTGCGCTACGCGGGCGGCGCCTCCGGGATGTCGTCCGAGACGATGGGCGCCTCCTCCTCGTACACGCCGCTGACGACGGAAGGGCCGAGGGGCTTCCAGCCGGGCGCGAAGTTCTTCCTCATCGCCATTGGCGCCTTCTTCTTCCTCTACCTGCTCGTGGACTCGATGCTGTCGGGTCTCGGCGGGCGCTAGGTCCTCCGGGCGGGCATGAAGGCGCCTGCTTGCCCGCAGGGTTGTCCGGCACGAGGGAGCGCTCGGCGTTAGGTTGTGGGCGTGTTCAAGTACTTCCTGCTCGCGCTCATCGTTCCCTTCGTGGAGCTGTACCTCCTGGTCGTCATTGGCCGTGAGGTGGGATTCCTGCCGACGCTCGGCGTGGTGCTGCTGACGGGTGTGGTGGGCTCGTGGCTCGCCCGTCGCGAGGGCGGCAGGGTGATGCGCCGCTGGCGAGACGCCCTGGCCCGGGGGCAGGTCCCCGAGGAGGGGTTGTTCAGCGGCGCGCTGGTCATGCTCGGCGGCGTGCTGCTGGTGATTCCCGGTGTCCTCACCGATGTGGTGGGCCTGTCGCTGCTCTTGCCGCCCGTGCGGAGGTTCGTGACGGCGCGCCTTCGCCGTGCCGTGGAGCGACGCATGCGCGACGGCTCGCTGCGCGTCACCACCCTCGGAGGCGTGGGCTTTCCGGGGCCATTCTCGGGCGAGCCTTCCCCCCGCGCTCCGTTCCCCGAGTCGTGGACGGACGACGCGGCGAGCCCGTCCGCGCGAATGCGCTCCGGGGCTTCGCGGTCCGAAGTCGACGCGGAGTTCACCGAGGACGAGCCGCGACACTGAGCCGCGCGGCTCGGGGCCTCAGCCTCGCGGACTCATCCGGGCGCTGCTGAGATTGGCCTTCAGCGTGGTGGAGCCCGAGCGCCAGGGGCGGGCCTGGTCCGTCAGCCAGCGGCCAAGCCGGGCCACACCCGCGCAGACCAGCAGCAGGCCGAGTCCCACACCCAATGCGGCGGGAATCCCCAACGTGGGGCCCACGCGGCTGGCGAGGCCCGCGATGTCCGCCCAGCCGTACACCACCGGCAGGTGCAGGACATAGAGCCACAGTGACAGCCTGCCCAGGGGCGCCAGCAGCCCACTGAGTCGAACGGGGGCCAGGTTCACCACCCCCAGCACCATGAGCCCCTGGCCCACGCGGTAGGCCACCATCCACGCGCTCGCGGGGCCCCAGTCGGCCACCGTGAGCTGGGTGAGTCCGAGCACCCCCGCGCCCAGCGCCAGCAGCGCCAGGCCCTGGGGCCAGCCCGGCTTCAACAGATGAAGCGCATAGGCGGCGAAGGCCCCCGCGAAGAAGAAGCCCGCCCAGGGGAAGAAGGGGAAGCGGCTGCCCTCGCCACTGCCCAGGAACTGTTGGACCGGCGCGGGCAGCCCCACGCCCAGCCGCCACATCGTCGCGCTCGCCAGCGGGACGGCCACGGCCAGGGTGAACAGGACGAGCGGACGGCCTCCTCGCGCGGGCACGAGCGCGAGCAGCACGGAGCCCACGAGCAGCGCGAAGCCGATGCACTGGAGCGCATCGAAGGCGAAGACGCGCGACAGCATCGCGTCCGACCAGCCCATGTCATGCACCGCCGGCCAGCCGGGCCAGTGCAGGAGGTAGCCGAGGAACAACAGCAACAGCGACCGACGGACGCGACGACCGAGCGAGTCGCGCGCGGCATTGGGCTTGGTTCCCAGCGCCGCGACCACGGCCCATCCACTCACGAGGAGGAAGAGGGGCGCGGTGATTCCGCGAAAGCTCCAGTAGTGCTGCACCCATGGATTCAGGCGAGCTTCGGGCGAGAGCAGCGCGTCCAGCGTATGTCCCAGCACCATGGCGAGGACCGCTAGCCCGCGCGCCCCGTCGAGCCCGGGGTGCCGGTTCGATTGCTGCTGGAAGGTGAACGAGGGGCCGAGTCGTTTCACGCGACCCGGAGCATAGGACGACCCAAGGGCCGCGTCTCGAAAAGGCACAGCTTGACGCAGTCTCTGCCACCCTCCGGGCGAGCCACCTGGACGGTCCGTGGGGTGCTACATGCCTGGGCATGCGGACCCTTTCCAAGCGCCTGGTTGCCCCGCTGCTGCTGTTGTCCACCACGACTCCCGCGCGGGCCGCGTCAGGAGATGACTGGCTGGGCTCCGACAAGCCGAAGCACT
This sequence comes from Myxococcus sp. CA056, assembly GCF_013336715.1. Classification (NCBI taxonomy): domain Bacteria; kingdom Pseudomonadati; phylum Myxococcota; class Myxococcia; order Myxococcales; family Myxococcaceae; genus Myxococcus; species Myxococcus sp. CA056. Next base: position 606,528 of record NZ_JABUMT010000003.1, on the reverse strand, counting down.
TCGCGGCGTGCTTCGTCCTGGCGGGTGTGGGTTATGGCGCGGGCGCGCTTCTCTTCGAGCCGCCCGAGGCGCGCTTGTGGACGGGCGCTGGGCTCGCGCTCGGGGTCGGAGTGGGCAAGGAACTGTACGACCTGGGGCGTGGGACGCGCTTCTCGCTCAAGGACCTGGCGTGGGACGCGGCGGGGACGGCGACGGGGCTGGGTGTGGCGTGGCTGGTCGACCGGCTCGTCTTCGGTCCACCGTCGGGTGCGGACCCGGCGGCGACGCTACGACGGGATGTTCCGCTCGTCGTGCTCGTCCCCGGGGGACGTGGCATCGGACCTGGTCGACAGGAGGTCCTCGTCGGGAAGCGCGCGCGCTTCGATGAGTCGCAGCAGCTTCTCGCGCTCCATGAGCGGATCCACCGTCAGCAAGGCACTGCCTTGTCGCGCGCCTCCGCCGGTGACGAGCACGGTGACCTGTCCCCGGGGGCACTGCCGCAAGCAGCCGGTGGGCATGACCCGGACGGAGTCGGAGAGCCCTCGCTCGCTCAGCGAGCGCTGGAGCCAGCGCGGCAGCTCGATGCCACCCGACCTGGCGCCGCCGCGCATCAGGCACTTGCGACAGACGAGCACCTCGATGTCCTCGGGCGTCTCGTCCGTCTCCCCAGCGCGTTCATCCCGCATCCATCCTCCTCGTCGTCTTCGGAGCCGGGCACTTCCGCCGCGCGTCATGGCGCGGATGCGCCGCTGCGGAATGACCTGGTCCAGAGGAGGAGGTAGCCGCGCCTCCGCGGCCGCGCAGCCCGGACCCGCATGTCCGTGGAGCGAGGCGGCGAGGGGGCGACCGCTGACGGCGGGGCTGATGGACGCTGAAAGAGGGCGTGGGGTGCGTCATCAAGACGCGGGCGCCACGCGGGAGGTGGACTGGTAGCGTGCCGCCCTGTCCACGCCCCTGGAGTGCCTCATGTCGCGCAATCGGTTCCTGACGCTGCTCACGTTGACCTCGCTCGGCGCGGGTGGGCTGACGGCGTGCGAGCGGAAGCAGGAGGTCGCAGCGCCCGCGCCGGTGGTGGCGCAGGCCGCTCCGAAGCCGAAGGGCCCCAAGCCGATGACGCCCGAGCAGCTCGCGCACTTCTTCCGCCCGCTTCCTCCGGCGAAGGATGCGAAGCCCGCGCCCAAGGACACCGAGGCGCAGGTGATGCTGGGCCGCATGCTCTTCTTCGAGCCGCGCCTGTCGAAGAACCACGACGTCTCCTGCAACACGTGCCACGGCCTGGACACCTACGGCGTGGACAACAAGGCGCTGTCGGACGGGCACAAAGGGCAGAAGGGCACGCGCAACTCGCCCACCGTCTACAACGCGGCGGGCCACATCGCGCAGTTCTGGGATGGGCGGGCGGACACGCTGGAGGCGCAGGCGTCCGGCCCCATCCTGAACCCGGTGGAGATGGCCATGCCGGACGAGCGGCGCGTGGTGGCCACGCTGTCGTCCATTCCCGAGTACGTCACGCGCTTCCGCGACGCGTTTCCCGGGGAGAAGCGGCCGGTGTCACTGACGAACGCCGCGCGCGCCATCGCCGCCTTCGAGCGGGGGCTCACCACGACCTCGCGCTTCGACCGCTTCCTCGCGGGCGAACATGCCGCGCTGACCGAACCGGAGCTGCGCGGCCTCCAGCTCTTTGTCGTCACGGGCTGCACCACGTGCCACAACGGCCCGGCGGTGGGGGGCCTGTCGTTCCAGAAGCTGGGGCTGCTGGAGGACTACCCGGGCCTGACGGACGCGGGCCGGTTCGACGCGACCAAGAACGAGGATGACCGGGGCAAGTTCCGGGTGCCCACGCTGCGTGACGTCGAGCGGACGGGACCGTACTTGCATGACGGCAGCGTGAAGGACCTGCCGACGATGGTGCGACTGATGGCGAAGCACCAGTTGGCGCGGACGCTGACGGACGGGGAGGTGGAGGACCTGGTGGCCTTCCTCACGAGCCTCACGGGGGCGCTGCCGCCCCGAGAGCGCATCGCCGCGCCGCCGCTTCCCCCCAGCACGAAGAAGACGCCCGAGGCAGATCCGTCTTGAAACGTGCTTCCCACCCCGTGCGTTGCTAAACCGCGAGCCCCATGGACCGAATGTTCTTCTACGCCCACTCAGGGCTTCGCTATCTGGTGCTGCTCGCGGGCGTGTTGGCCATCGCCTACTTCGCCTTCGGGTTCGCCACGAAGCGTCCGTTCGACAAGGGCGGACGCATCCTCGGCGCTTCCTTCGCGGGGCTGCTGCACCTCCAGGTGTTGCTCGGCATCCTCGTGCTGGTGACGCGCTTCTATTACCCGGCGCTCATTGGCCACATCGTGATGATGGTGCTGGCCGCCGTCGTCGCGCAGGTGCTCCTCTCGGTCAACCGCCGCCGTCCGCAGCCCGGCTATGCGCTGCCGCTGGTGGGCGTGGGGCTCGCCTTCGTGTTCATCATCGGTGGCATCATGGCCATCGGCCGCGGCGTGTTCACCACCACCGCGATGTGAGCCCGTGCCGCGCGGGTGGAGCCCATGGCTCCCCGCGCGGCCCTGTGTTGCTCGTCTCCGCTGGAGGGCGTGCACCGCTCCCAGCGTCGAGCAGGGCTGCTCATCAGCGTTTCCCGCGCGGCGGCACGAGTTGGCTGCCTCACGTCCCTGACTGCCTCGTGGCGCGGATGAGGCGCTCGCACGCTGTCGTGGTGGGAGCGGCTCGTTGCCGGAGCATGTTCCCTCCACACCTCCGTGCGACGCTTGTCTTCAAGGTGCCTCCTGTCGCGTGCACGGACCCGGCTCGATAGGACGCCGCCTTGGAGGCATGGCGCGGCGCCCGAGTCCTTTCGTGAGTTGGCAAACGGTGCGTCCGCTCGCGTCACGCGGCGCAAATGCTGCGCTCCCTTCTCACGATTTCCGGTGCTCCGTGCGGCCCTGAGCCGATGAGCCCCCTGGCCTCCTGGTTGCACTGATGCCGCGTGTGCCGAGCAATGGGCTCGGCTTCCCCGTGAGGAGGGGCACGCAGCAATGCGGACACGTGTGCTGGGAGGATGGCCGCGTCAGGAGCGAACGCTCGTCCCCATCATTCCGCTCCTGGCCGTGCTGGCCGCGCCGTCCGCGCTGGCGCAGGCCTCGGGACAGGGCGCGCAGCTCTTCACCCAGCGGTGCGCGACCTGCCACTCGGTGGGCGAGGGCGACCGGATTGGTCCGGACCTGCATGGGGTGCTGGAGCGTCGCGACGAAGCCTGGCTCACCCGCTTCATCAAGAGCCCGGGCGCACTCATCGACGCGGGAGACCCCGTCGCGGGCGAGCTGCTCGCGAAGTTCAACGGCGTGCGCATGCCGGACCAGTCGTTGTCCGATGCGGAGCGTGCCAGCCTCTTCGCCTTCTTCCGCGAGTGCACGCAGAAAGGGAAGGGCGGCTGCAAGCCCTCGCCCGCGGAGAAGATGGGCACGGACGCGACGCCCGAGGAAATCGCGCGGGGCCGTCGTCTCTTCGAGGGCATCGAGCCACTGACTCACGGAGGCGCAGCCTGCATCGGCTGCCACGACGTGCGTGGCCTGGGCATCGCGGGCGGCGGCACGCTGGGCCCCAACCTCACCTTCGCCTTCGCGCGCATGGGCGAGAAGGGAATGCGGCCCGCGCTCGCGAAGCTGGAGGGGCCGATGATGGGCGCGCTGTACGCGAAGGCGCCGCTCGTCGAGGAGGAGCAATACGCCCTCAAGGCCTACCTCGCGGACGCCTCTCGTGACGGCAGCCGTCCGCGCGCGGACCGCGACTTCTTCTACCTGGGCGTCGTCGGGCTGGTCGCGGCGCTGGGCTTCATCGGGGTGGTCTTCACCACGCCGTCCGCGCGAGGTCACTCGTGAGCGACTCCTTCCTCTTCTCCTTCGTCCCGTACGCGGCGGCGGGCATCGCGCTCGCGGGCATCATCCGCAAGCTGACGCTGCGTGAGGCGCCCGCGCCGGGTTCTCCCTGGACTCCCGCCGGTCGCGCGGTGCTCGCGGGCGCCGCCATCGTCGCGCTCAACCACCTGCTGGGCCTCGCCGCGCCTCGTGCGATGCAGGCCTTCAACGCCTCGCCATCGCGGCTGTTCGCGCTGGAGTCGGTGAGCCTCATCGGCGCGCTGCTGCTGGGCTGGGGCTTGTTCTCCCTGACGCTGCGCCGGGCACGCGAGGGACAGTGGGGCGCGGCGGTCGCCCTGGGGCTGGTGTTCGCCCAGGTGCTCACGGGCGTGTACGTGGCGGTGTCGCTGCGCTGGGGCTCCGCCTGGTTCGTCCACGTGGTGGTGCCGTACCTGCGCTCGGTGCTGGCCTTCCAGCCAGACTCGACGCTGATTCGCACCGCGCCGCTCGTCTTCCAGGTCCACCTGCTCACGGGCTTTGGCCTGTTGGCGCTGGCGCCCTTCTTCCGGATGAGTCGGGTGACGGCACCGGCGCGTGCTCCCGAGCCAGTCGATCCTGGGCTGCTCGCCACGCCTCGTGAGGAGACGCCATGAGCCGCGGCTCCTTCCGTGCCCTGGGCTACGCCGGTGCGCTCGCGGCGCTGAGCCTTGGGGGATGCAGTGGCCCGGTGAACAACCAGCAGGGCCACATGCCCGCGCAGCCGGTGGCTTTCTCCCATGCCGTCCACGCGGGCCAGTACGAGCTGGACTGTCAGTACTGTCACGTGGGCGCGGAGCGCAGTCGTCACGCGGGAGTGCCTTCCGCCAGCGTGTGCATGAACTGCCACACGCAGGTGAAGAAGGACTCGCCGGAGATCCAGAAGGTGGCGGCGGCGGTGGCGGCGAATGCGCCCATCGAGTGGGTGCGGGTCCACCGCCTGCCGGACCACGCCTTCTTCAACCATGCGAGCCACGTCACCGCGGGGCTGAAGTGCCAGACGTGCCACGGCCAGGTCCAGGAGATGGTGCGCGTGGAGCAGGTGGAGCCCATGACCATGGGCTGGTGCCTGGACTGTCACCGCAAGACGTCGACGGAGTCGCTGACCGCGCCAACGCCGTCCGCACCGCGCGCGGGTGAGCTGCTGGCCCTGTCTTCCGGCACGCCTCTTCCCGAGCCGTCCAAATCCCCCCGCATCCTCCGGCCGCCCTCGGATTGCTCGGGCTGCCACCGCTGAGGACCTCTCGCCATGTCCGACACCCTTCCCAAGTACTGGCAGAGCCTGGCCGAGCAGGCCACCGATGCCGCGTGGCTCGAGCAGAAGCGCGACGAGTTCCCCGAGGAACTCCCGGTGGGCGTCGCGGCCACGCCACCGGACGCGAGCAGCCGCCGCGACTTCTTCAAGATGATGGGCCTGAGCGCCGCCGCGGCCATGGTGGCCTGTCAGCGCGCGCCGGTGCAGAAGCTCATCCCCTACGTGTCCCGGCCGGACGAAGTCATCCCGGGCACGGCGCTCTGGTACGCGTCCACCTGCGAGGGCTGCTCCGCGCGCTGCGGTCTGCTGCTGAAGACGCGCGACGGCCGTCCCATCAAGGTGGAGGGCAATGACGAGCACCCCGTGTCGCGCGGAGGTGTGTGCGCGGTGGGGCAGGCGTCCGTGCTCTCGCTCTATGACGCGAGCCGCGCGCGGTTTCCTTCGCGCGCCTGCAATCGCGTGTCGTGGAAGGACCTCGATACGGAGGTGAAGACCGGGCTGCGCAAGGCGGCCGAGGAGGGCAAGTCCATCCGGCTGGTGCTGCCGTGGGTGATGGGGCCCACCGCCGAGGCGGGAGTGAAGCACTTCCTGGCCGCGCACCCGCTGGCACGCACGGTGCGGTACGAGCCGCTGGGTGAGCTGGCCGCGATAGGTGATGCCTGGCGCCTCACGCACGGCGCGCGCGTGGTGCCCGACTATCGCTTCGACCGGGCCCGGGTCATCGCCAGCTTCGGCGCCGACTTCCTGGGCACGTGGGTGTCGCCGGTGGCCTTCACGCGCCAGTACACCGAGGCGCGCGACGCGGCCGGGCGAAGGTCGATGGCGCGGCACTACCAGATTGAGCCGGTGATGACGCTCACCGGAGCCGCCGCCGACCGTCGTTTCGTGGTGGCACCCTCCGAGGTGACGCTCGTCCTGGGCGATGTGGTGCGCCGGCTCGCGGTGAAGGCGGGGCGTTCCGTCCCGGGTTTGAAGGAACTGCCGGCCTCGCGACTGGAGGAGGCCGCGCTGGACGAGCTTGTCGCCGCCCTGTGGTCGCACCGCACGGAGTCGCTGGTGGTGTGCGGCGGTGACGAGGTGGCGTCGCAGGTGCTGGCTGCGACGGCGAACGTGTTGCTCGGCAATGAAGGCACCACGGTGCTTCCGACGGAGGGCGTGGCGCTGGACGAGCAGGCCCTGTCCTACGGCGAGCTGTTGACCGAGCTGGGCGCGGGGAGCGTGGGCGCGGTGCTCTTCCTCGGCGTCAATCCCGCGCATGCGGACCCACGAGGAGACGCCTTGGGCGCGCTGTTGAAGAGCGTGCCGCTCACCGTGGCGCTCAATGACCGGCTGGATGAGACGGCGCTTCTGACGAAGCTGCATGCCCCGGCCTCCACGCCGCTGGAGTCGTGGGGTGACGCGGAGCCTCGTCGAGGTGTGCTCTCCCTGCGCCAGCCCGCGGTGGCACCGCTGCATGACACCCGGGACGCCGTGGAGTCGCTGTTGAAGTGGGCGGACGCCCCCGTGTCCCATCATGACTTCCTGCGGGCTCGCTGGGAGGTGGAGGTCTTCCCACACGCCACGCAGGCGGGGCCGTCCTTCGGTGCCTTCTGGGACGACGCGGTCCGCCGAGGTGTCGTGACCCTTCCCCTGGCACCGATGGTGCCGCTGTCCTTCCGCGAGGACGCGCTACCGAAGGTGCTGGCCTCGGTGGCCCGTCCGTCCGTGGAGTGGGAACTGGTGCTGTTCCCCTCGGTGGCGCTGCGCGACGGCGCGCTCGCGAACAACGCCTGGCTCCACGAGGTCCCAGACCCCATCACCAAGGCGACCTGGGGCAACCCCGCGCTCATCGCGCCCTCACGGGCGAAGGAGCTGGGCCTGCGCGACGGCGACGTGGTGCAGGTGCGCGTGGGCGGCGAGTCGCTGTCCCTGCCCGTGCTGGTGCAGGCGGGGACGCACCCGTCCGCGCTCGGCATCGCGGTGGGCTACGGCCGGACGCGGGCAGGGCGCATCGGCGACGGCGTGGGCACGAATGTCTTCCCGCTGGCGGCGGTGGTGGACGGGCGCGTGCGGCGCTCGGTGCCGGGGGCGACGGTGGTGGGGACGGGGGAGCGGCAGAAGCTGGCGCTCACGCAGACCCACTCGAGCCTGGAGGGACGGCCGCACGTGCGCGAGGCGGAGCTGGCCGCGTTCCTGGCGAATCCGCGCGCGGGCAACGAGGAGCACGGCGGGCATGGTGGCAACGGCGCCCATCCGCTCTCCATCTGGTCCGGCCATGAGTACAAGGGCCACCGGTGGGCGCTGGCGGTGGACTTGAGCGCGTGCACGGGCTGCTCGGCGTGCGTGGTGTCGTGCCAGGCGGAGAACAACATCCCCAGCGTGGGGCGCGAGGAGGTGCTGCGGCAGCGCGAGATGCACTGGATGCGCATCGACCGGTACTACCAGGGCGACGAGGCGAACCCCCAGGTGGTGCATCAGCCGATGATGTGCCAGCACTGCGAGAACGCGCCGTGCGAGACGGTGTGCCCGGTGCTCGCGACGGTGCACTCCAGCGAAGGGCTCAACCAGCAGGTCTACAACCGCTGCGTGGGCACGCGCTACTGCGCGAACAACTGCCCCACCAAGGTCCGCCGCTTCAACTGGTTCGACTATCCGCACGACGAGCCGCTGGAGCGGATGGTGCTCAACCCGGACGTGGTGGTGCGCAGCCGGGGTGTCATGGAGAAGTGCTCGCTCTGCGTGCAGCGCGTCCAGGAGGGCAAGGCGGCGGCAATTCGCGAGGGCCGAGCGCTGAAGGACGGCGACATCCAGACGGCCTGTCAGCAGAGCTGCCCCGCGAAGGCCATCCACTTCGGGGACGTGAATGACCCGAACAGCCGCGTGGCGAAGCTGGCGAAGGACGGGCGCGCGTTCCGGCTGCTGGAGGAGCTGAACATCGGGCCGTCCATCACCTATCTCACGAAGATCCGGAACACCGGGTCGGGAAGCGGAACATGAGCCAACAGCACCTGTCCCCGCTGCGCGTGCCGCTGGTGACCGAGCCGCGCACCCTGGGCCAGCTCACCGAGGAGATCTGCGCCCCCATGGAGCGCGCGCCCACGTGGAAGTGGTGGGCGGCGTTCGCGATAGCGGTGTCCGTGCTGGGCACGGGCGCGGGAATCGTCGCGTACCAGGTGGGCACTGGCATTGGCGTGTGGGGGTTGAACAAGACCATCGGCTGGGCGTTCGACATCACCAACTTCGTGTTCTGGGTGGGCATTGGCCACGCGGGCACGCTCATCTCCGCCATCCTCTTCCTCTTCCGGCAGAAGTGGCGCACCAGCATCAACCGCGCGGCGGAGGCGATGACGCTGTTCGCCGTCATGTGCGCGGCGCTCTTCCCCGTCATCCACATGGGACGGCCGTGGTTGGCCTTCTGGGTGCTGCCCTACCCGAATACGCGCGGCAGCCTGTGGGTGAACTTCCGCTCGCCGCTCTTGTGGGATGTGTTCGCCATCTCCACGTACTTCACGGTGTCGGCGGTGTTCTGGTACGTGGGCCTGATTCCGGACCTGGCCACGGTGCGTGACAGGTTGAAGGCGGGCGTGAAGAAGGCCGTCTTCAAGGTGCTGTCGCTGGGGTGGACGGGCTCCCACCGGACGTGGAGCCGCTACGAGACGGTGTACCTGCTGCTCGCGGGGCTGGCGACGCCGCTGGTGCTCAGTGTGCACACCATCGTTTCGATGGACTTCGCCACGTCCGTGATTCCAGGCTGGCACACCACCATCTTCCCGCCGTACTTCGTGGCCGGCGCGGTGTTCAGCGGCTTCGCGATGGTGCTGACGCTGATGATCATCACCCGCGTGGTGCTGGGCTACGAGCACCTGATTACGCTGCGCCACCTGGAGAACATGACGAAGGTCATCATCGTCACTGGTGGCCTCGTCTCGCTGGCGTATGCGACGGAGTTCTTCATCGCCTGGTACTCGGGCAATCCGTACGAGCGCTTCGCGTTCATGAACCGCGCGTTCGGCCCCTACGCGTGGGCGTATTGGATCATGGTGACGTGCAACGTGGTGTCGCCGCACCTGTTCTGGTTCAAGAAGATTCGCACGTCGCCCGCGGCCATCTTCGCACTGTCGTTGGTCATCAACGTGGGCATGTGGTTCGAGCGGTTCGTCATCATCGTGACCAGCCTGCACCGCGACTTCCTGCCCAGCAGTTGGTCCATGTACACGCCGACGATGGTGGAGGTGGGGACCTTCATCGGGACGTTCGGCCTCTTCTTCACCCTGTTCCTGTTGTTCGTGCGCGTGCTGCCCATCATCTCCATCGGCGAGGTGAAGAGCGTCCTGGGCTTCGCCAGGAGCCCTCACAATCACGCCGAGGCACCTCCCCTGGCCCCCGCGCGGGATGCGCTGGCGGAGCCCTCGTTACCCCGACTCAACCCGCCGCTGGCCATCGCCACCCGGAAGGACGTCCCCGTATGAGTACCCCGGTCCTCATCGGCTATTTCGAGCATGAGGCGCAGGTCCTGGATGCCACCCGCGCGGTGCGCGAGGCGGGCCATGATTTGCGCGACGTGTACACGCCCTATGCGGTGCACGGTCTGGATGACGCGATGGGGCTCCGGCCCAGTCGGCTCACCTGGGTGTGCTTTGGCGCGGGGCTCCTGGGCTGCACGCTTGCCTTGTCACTCCAGCTCTACACCAGCGTGGTGAGCTGGCCGCTCAACGTGGGAGGCAAGCCGTTCAACTCGTTCCCGGCCTTCATCCCGGTGACGTTCGAGCTGACGGTGTTGTTCGCCGCGCTGAGCACGGTGGCGGCGTTCCTGGTGAGGGCCCGGCTGTTTCCGGGGAACAAGCGCCCGACGTTGCCCAGGGTGACGGATGACCGGTTCGCCATCGTCATCGCACCGCGCCAGTCCCCGGAGTCGCTAGAGGCGGCCGAGGACCTGCTGCGCCGGCATGGCGCGGTGGCCACGGACTTGAGGGAGGTGGCGCCGTGAGGAAGACCTGGGTGGGATTGGCGGCGCTGGGGCTGGCCGTCGGTGGCTGTGAGCAGGACGAGACGCGCCCGAACTTCGAGTACGCGCCGGACATGGTGGCCTCGGTGCCGTACGACAGCTTCGCGCCCAACCCGAACACGGGGGACGGCAAGACGCTGCTGACTCCGGCGAAGGGCACCGTGCCGCGAGGCCACCTCCCGTTGCACCTGCTCGCCGGACCTGACGCGGCCGAGCGGGCCGGGAGCGAGCTGCGCAATCCGTATCCTTCGTCGCCCGAGGTGGTGGCGCGCGGCCAGACGGCATTCCTGCGCTACTGCTCGCCGTGCCACGGGGCCGGAGGGTTGGGGGATGGCCCGGTGACGGCGCGCTTCCCGATGCCGCCCTCGTTGCTGGCGGAGCACGCGGTGGGACTTCCCGATGGACGCATCTTCCACATCATCACCCATGGGCAGGGATTGATGCCGGCCCACGGCTCGCAGGTGGCGCCGGAGGACCGGTGGAAGCTGGTCCACTACCTGCGCACGCTCCAGAACCCCGCGCGCACGGCGCGCAAGGAAACGCCATGAGCACCCCTATCGATGCAGTCGCTACCGAGTCGCGGGGTGGCTTCGCGGTCTCGCCCGTCTTCCACCGCGCGGCGCAGGTGGCGGCGGGGGCGGGGCTGGGAGTGCTCGTGCTGGGGCTGGTGCAGGCTCCGGAGCGCGCGCTGTCGAGTCTGCTCACCAGCGGCTTCTACTTCCTGTGCCTGGGGTTGGGCGGCGCGGTGTTCCTCGCGCTGATGTACGTGGCGAACGCGGGGTGGTTCACCGTCTTCAAGCGAATCCCGGAGGCGTTCGCGTCCTATGTGCCCTGGGGCGCGGTGACGATGCTGGCGCTGCTGCCGTTCGTCACGAAGCTGTATCCGTGGGCGAAGCCAGGGGTGATGGAGACGGACCACCTGCTCCATGAGAAGGCGGCCTTCCTCAACGTTCCCTTCTTCGCGATTCGGATGGGGGTGATGTTGGCGGTGTGGGTGGGCTTCACGTGGATGTTGCGGCGCAACTCGCTGCGGCAGGACGTGGAGCATGGCGAGCCGTTGACTCGGAAGAACGTCACGGTGTCGGCGGTGTTCCTGGTGCTCTTCTCGCTGACCTTCTGCCTGGCGGCGTTCGACTGGCTGATGAGCCTGGAGCCGCACTGGTTCAGCACCATCTACGCGCTCTACAACGTGGCGGGGCTCTTGAGCTCCAGCGTGTGTGCAATCACCGTGGTGGCGGTGCTGCTGCACCGAGCAGGGGCGCTGCCTCGGCTCAACTCCAGCCATCTGCATGACCTGGGCAAACTGATGTTCGGCTTCGCCACGCTGTGGGCCTACCTCTGGTTCTCGCAGTTCATGCTCATCTGGTACGCGAACATTCCGGAGGAGACGGTCTACTTCATCGCGCGGATGCACGGCGGTTGGGAGGTGCCGTTCTATGTGAATGTGGTGCTGAACTGGGCGCTGCCGTTCGTGTTGTTGTTGCCGCGTCCCGCGAAGATGAACCCGAGCCACCTGCTGCGCGTGGCGGGAGTGCTGCTGGTGGGGCGCTGGTTGGATTTGCAGTTGATGGTGGCGCCCGCGCACCAGCCGGAGGGGCTGACGGTGGGGGTGTATGAGCTGGCGGGGTTGGTGGGGGTGGGGGCGCTGTTCACGCTGGCGGTGACTCGGGCGGTGAGGACGTCGCCGATGTTGCCGGTGGGAGACCCGTACCTGGTGGAGAGCCTGCACCACCACACCTGACGCACGACCCGAGAGAATCAAGTCCGTGGTTGCTGACCCCTTCGGGTCGCGATTCAACGCTCCTGGGCCGAGCCAGTCAGCGAGTACCCCTTGGTCCGGAATCCCGTACCGAAGCGGCTGACGAGCCTGGCCATGTGTTCGGGCGAAACATGTGACGTGACGACGCCTGTCAGACGCGGCATGCCCTTCGCGCTCACGAGCGCGGCGATGACAGCATCCAGATCGGTTCCCGCGACCTCCTCATCCTGACTCATGACCGTTGCGTCGAAGTCGAGGTGTAGCTCGGTGAGGTTGGGCAAGTCGGCGCGGCCGAGGCTGTCCGCGGTCGTGTGGTTGACCTCCAGCCGGAGCTCGCGCAAGCGCGGCAGGCGCCGAGCGACGAGACCTTGCTGCGACGCCGTGAGATCGTTGCTCAGGGTCAGAGACTCGAGTGCGGCAAGAAGCTGAGACCGTCCAAACCCGGTGAGGGTCGTGCTCGAAAGATTGCAGCTCCGCAGGCGCAGGTGGCGCAGAGCGGTCAGGTAGGGAGACGCGATGAGGGACGCGAGCTCGTCATCCTCGACTGCCCAGAGAACGAGGTGCTCGACGGTCGTCATGCGTGCCGAGCCGGCGACGATCGCGGCGGCTCCCGGGACGTCGCCCAGACCGAGATGCGCGACGGCCAGGCGCGGCGACGTGATGAGCGCCGAGAAGCCGGGGCCAGGCAAGGCCGAGTCTCCGGCATCGTCGAAGCCGAGACAGCCCTCGAGATCGAGCCCTCGAAGGCGAGACAGGCTCGAGGCCCGGGCCAGGGCGTGGCAGCCCTCTTCGCCGATCTCGGAACGTGCGAGGTCCAACCAGGCCAACGCGGGCAGGTCGAACAGACGACACAACCCCGCCGGGCCGATGCCGACGCGGGGGAGCGCGAGGCTCTCCAGACGCTCGAGACCGGCAGCCGCGAGGAGGTCGGCCAGATCATCACCCACGGGGATGTCACCATCCTGGGCGTCGGGCATCGCGAGGCCGAAGCGGCGCAAGTGGGTCATCTTGCGCCGAGCCAGCGGCTCGTATGCCTCGACCGTGTGGAGCCCGGCGGCCAGCTCGAGTTCGTCCAGGTGATGCAGGAGCGGTGACGCAAGCACCTCGGCGACCCCCGTGACACCGAGCCAGTCGCAGTCGAGGCGCAGCTCGGAGATGTCCCGTAGCCGAGAACACCGAGTGAAGGCGGGCACCAGGTCCTCGGACCCGAAACGCTCGTTGAGCCAGCCGCGATGGATGTCGATCCAGGACTCGGCGACTTCCCTCTTGATGCCGCGAGCCATGCGGCCAGCCAGGACTTCGTCGAGTCGAACGAGCCCCACCACGGACAGACGCGACTCGACGGGGACGTCATCGCGGATCAGCTGCCGCGCGGTGAGCTCAAGGGGCCAGGGCCGTTGGAGCATGGTCGGAAAAGTATTGCCGAATCTGGCGCGGCGGCAAGTGCTGGCGTACGAGAAGGAGGAGGGAGGGGTGCGAGCAATGTCACCTACGCCGAGCGCACGAAGGCAGTGCCGGTCATCGTCACCGACCCCTCGCGCATCGCAGGGGTCCGCATCACCCCGAGTACCGTCACGCGCGTGCGCGTGCGCGACACCTTTCAGCTCAAGCTCGAGGGCCGACTGGATGACGCCGAGTCAGGCCGGGTCATCGACCTGACCCCGTCGACCCTCCGCACCGTCATGCGCAGATAGTCGAGCGGCAGCATTGTGTGACGGGAGCGGATGCCCACCCGCTCCAAAATCCACGCATCCATGGTCGCGAGTCCCAGCTCCCCCAGGAAGGTATTGGTGAGGAGGTTGGGCGGGTGGAAGTGACCGAGCGCGTGCAGGAACATGGGAACCCTCTAACCCCCCACCCTGCCCATTCTCTGTCAGCGTGCTGTCACGCCCGCGCCACTCCGCGAGGCGGCCGGCCATGCGCGCGTCACGCCGGACGACTCCCGTCACGGCGCGACACGGACTGGCGCGACGGGTCGTCAGGGCTTCGCGGCGGGCTGGACGGAGAAGAAGAGAACCGAGTCACCCTTGCCGTCCACCTTCATGCCCTGAGCCTTCATCGCGGGGCTGAGGGTGTAGACCACTGGCCCCTGCAGGTTGAAGGCGGTGAGCTGGGTGCCCTCGCCCAGGACGCTCATCGTCCCCTGGTAGGTGATGGTCGTCGTCAGGGGGTTCTGCGCGTCCGAGGCCCGCTCGAGCGTGGTGGAGAGAAGGAACAGGCCGACGAGGCCGCGCGGGTCTTCGTGTATCTCCTTGAGCTGGACGCGCGTCTTGCGGAACTTCACGTCCGCGAGGTTGCCGCGCCGCAGGAGCTTCTCGAAGGCGCGCGCCACGCCGTCCAGCTTCGCGCCCACCTTCACCGGCCCCCGGGGGAAGGCAACGGCGATGGGGTCCTCCGCGCCCAGCCCCTCCAGGTCCTTGCGCACCGCCTCCGCCTCCTCTGGCGTCACCGGCTGACCCTCCGCGTCCGTCACCTCGATGCGGCCCGCCCTGAACTCACCCACGTAGGTCTTCTGGCTGACGGGGGAGAGCCGCCGCTGCTGCTGGCCCCGCGAATCCTTCGTCACCTCCACCACGTCGCCATAGGCGAGCTTCGCGCGGGTGACGACGGGCCCCTTCGCCTCGAGCACGGTGAAGACCTGCGTCTGGGCCATCTCGGTGGAGACGTCGATGGGCTCCGGCTCCGTGCCCGGCGCGGTGATGTGGAAGTCCTGCCGCATCATCATCCCCATCCGCACCTCCTCGGCCAGCCCCACCACCGCGTCCAGGCGGGTGAAGGACAGCGACCGCGCCTTGGACACGACGACCCGCGGCGGCTCGGTGGCCTCCACGGCGAGCGGTGACAGTGCCAAGAACCCCACGGCGATGACCCACGGCTCCATCCGGCGCATGTGTTCCCCTCAAGACACAATCCTTCCATGACGCGGCCATCCGCGATAGCAAATGCGCGGGACGGTGGGCACTGGGGGCGCTGTGATGACAGTCATTGGCGTTGTGTAGAGTGCGCGGCACGAGCGCCAAGGCCTCGTCCCGGGTCCACTTTCGTACGTGCAACCTGTGCGAGGCCATGTGCGGCCTGCGCATCGAGCTCCAGGAGGAGCGCATCACCTCCATCCGGGGCCCGTGTGTCCCAATGTCGCCATGCAACTGCAGGCCCGCGGCGAGCAGGAAACGGTGGACGCGATGAACGACGCGGTCATCCCGGCGCCGCAGTAAGCGGCCGGCGCTCACAAAAAATTGAATCGGTCCACGGTCGAGCGCAAGTACAGTCACCGCTGCCTTGATCAGGAGCGCCCGCCGTGACTCATGCGTTTTCGACCGCTGGATACCAACGCCTGCTCGACCTCCAATTGCGGCTGCACGCGTTCGCGGCCGACATCGTTGCCGAGTACGAACTCGACGTCGACACGCCCGACCACCCGCTCTGGGCTGCCCAGTACAACTACCTGAGCATCGCGCCGATGCGCAACGGGCTGCACGTGGAGTATTTCGGCGACGCCTGGGAAACCGCATTGGAAATGATGCTGGCGTGCCTGACCGAACAGGCGGTGGCGGACACCATCACCTCGTTGGCGTTCTCCGGTCCGGATCAGGGCGCGAACGGCACACGCGAGTGGTCCTTCGAGACACTGCTGAGCGCAGAGGTGACGTTCCCGATCCTGCGTTCGCTGTCCATCCGGCCGACCGAGCCCGATCACCACAACAGCTCGCTGATCGTCCACACGGGCACGATCATGGAGGAGGGTGGTGACATCGCACGGCTGGTGGCGAAGATGCCTTATTTGACCGAACTCACCGTGCCCAATGCGCCGGACGCGAGCATCTTCGCGCAGCCCTTGCCGCATCTGCGCGCGCTGCGCATCGGCGGCAGCTTCGACACGCAGGGGTTCATCGAGAACCTGGCGTCCGCGACGAATCTGCCCGCGCTCACGAGCCTGGACTTCACCGAGTCGACGGAACTGCAGATGACCTGGGCCAAGGACCGGGACGACGCATGCGTGACTTCGTTCGAGGCCTATGCACGCTTGCTGGCAAGCCCAGTGGGCGAGGCCTTGAAGGTGTTCATCCTGCGCAATTCGCGGCTCGACATCGACCAGTTGCAATCCCTGCGAGCGATCCGCCCGGGCCTGCAATTCATGGTGATCCAGGCCGCCCGGGGTGGCTATGTCAGCCACTTCGCCAAGCACGTCTTCCCGTGGAAGCATCTGGTGCCGGGCGACCCCGGCGTCCAGTAAGCGTTTGCCGCCGCCCACGCAAGGTGAGGTGGAGCGGCTGTCACGAGCGGAGGACGGCCGCATCGCCTATCCAACCCCAGACACTGCCGCCGCATGATGCCACCAAGGAGCCTTCCTCCCCCGAACCCCTCCGAACCAACGACACACGATTCGGGACTCGACCGGCTGGTGGGGGCTTTGGGTCAGAGGCGAGCACTGGGCCAACCAACACGGGCCCACTCAGGGAGAATCGGACGCGTGGGTGAGGGCCTTGCCGTCCTTGGGCGCGGTGAACCGCGCCTCCTCCCGTGTGAAGCGGGACTTCCTGATGGATGAGAAGTCGCCCTTCGTCCGGGAGAAGTCGAGGTCCATGACCACCTCGCCTCCCTTCACGAAGACGAGCAGGCACTCCATTTCAGGGACGTCCCTGGCGCCGGACCAATCAATGCCGAGCCACTTCCGGACCTCTTCCGCGCCCACGTAGGGCGTGAAGATGTGGAAGGTGTCCCAGTCGAAGTCCGTCACCTCCGTCAGGAGGACATCGCCCCCCGTCGCCGAGGCGGCCTGGATGCGCTGCTCCAACTTCGTGGCGAGCGCCGCGCGTTCCTTGCCTTTGCCGCAGCCGCTCATCGCCACGCTGCAAGCGAGCCACATCGTCACCGCAATCACTGATGTGCCTGTCCATCTTCCGTGTCCGCGCATGCGCGACATTCTAAACGGGGGCTACACCAGGGGGAATGGCGTCTACGGCATCGAGGCGGGCGCGCGGGAGAACTTCGGCGTGTCCGCCTGTCGGGCCGCGCGCCCGTGGTAACGGGCGGCGGTGGTGACGAGGATTGAAGCGCTGTGTCGTGCGGGAGCGTGAATCGAGACGGTGGGTCAGAAGCAGTCGTTGCCCGGATAGGGCGGGCCGAAGCCGTCGTTCACGCTCTCGACGATGTAGTACTTCACCCTGCCGTAGTAGCTCATGTCTCCCAGGCAGGTCTTGAGATGGGCGCTGTAGTAGGGGTCTCCCGAGCGAATCAGCGCGCCGTCGAGGTAGACGGTGAGCCCGCTGCTGAACGTCCCCATCGCGTCACTCGTGCGCAGGTAGCCGTCGAAGATATTGTTGCACAAGGCCCTGATTCCGGAGCCATCGACGCAGTTGAAGTACTCCTTGACGAACGCCGGACCGAAGCCGGAGCGTTGATAGGCCAGCGTGCCATTGACGTAGATCTGGGTCAGGGCGCCGCCGGTGCTCTGCGTCGACCAATAGCTCGCCAGGGCGGCGGTGCTGGCGAACGGACCGTCCTGCTGGGCCAGGGCAGGGGACGCGACGGACATGGAAAGCACAAACACCGCGAGGAACGCTTTCACAAACACTCTCCTTGGGAAGAACCGAGCGAAATTGGCGTCGGTGTGATGGATGTATAGAGGGGGAGAGGGGAGGGGGGCTCGGCCACCAGCGCACAGGAATTCGGCCGGGTGTGCAGGGGGCCGTCGGACCGGGCGGATAATGTGTGCCTCCTTACCTGGGGTGGCCCATGCGCACAGTCTTCTCCACGGACGCGGTCTCCGAGCGGGAGCGACACGAGTACTGGCAGGAAATGGCGAGCAAGGTGCTCCTGGGACTGCGGACGGAGCGGAAGACGTCCAGTCCCTTCTTCGGGCGGCTCGACCACCACGAAGCAGGGCCGTTGGGAGTGACCTATCTCCATTCCTCGGCCCAGAGTGTTCATCGAGGGGAGACGGAGATCTCCCGCGCCCCCCGGGAGTGCTACTTCCTCTGCATGCAGGTGTCGGGGGTCTGCCGACTGCGCCAGGGGCGTGAGGAGCGAATTTCCCATCCAGGAGACGTGGAGCTCTTCGACGGGACTCGGCCAGGCGAGCTTTCGTTCGACGCGGAATACCGCCGCATCGTCATCGTGGCGCCTTATGCCACGCTGCGGCCACGGCTCTCACACCCAGATGAGATGGTCGGGAGTGTGCTCCATACCCGGGAGGGCGTCGGTGCCCTGGTGTCCGCCTACCTGCGCGCCTTCGCGGAGACCCAGGTCGCCGAGCCCGTCGCGGGCTCTGTCTCGGACAACCTGCTGGAGCTCCTCGCGCTGGCCTTCAACACCCAGGGCCGCGATATCCAGACCAACGCCGCGAGCGTGCGAGAGGCCCGGAGGCACGCCCTGCGTGTCTATGTCGAGCATCACCTCGCGGAGCCATCGCTGAGCCCGGCGACGGTCGCCGCCCGTTTCCGCATGTCCACGCGCTACCTGCATGGGCTGTTCGCGGAGAGCGGTGAGAGCTTCATGCGCTGGGTCCTCTCGCGTCGCCTGGCTCGCTGCCGCAAGGCGCTCGAGGACCCGGAGATGGACGCGCGGAGCATCGCGGACATCGCCTTCAGCTGGGGCTTCATGGACCTCACGCACTTCGGCCGCGCCTTCAAGAAGGCATATGGCAGGACTCCCCGGGACTGGCGCTACGAACAAGCCCGACAGCGGTCATGACATCCGCCGAGAGAGGCGCAAGCGCCTTCCTGGGCGGCGGGTATCCGGCGTGCTTCAATCCTTGTCCCCATGAGCGAGCCCGCCACCCCTCCCGCCCCCCTCCGCGTCGCCCTGTTGGGCTACGGCTTCGCGGGCAAGTCCTTCCACGCTCCGCTGCTGCGCACCGTGGAGGGCCTGTCATTGCGCACGGTGGCGTCCAGCCGGCCTGATGACGTCCATGCGGACCTGCCGGATGTGACAGTGATTCCGGCCGCGCGCGATGCGGCCACGCACCCGGACGTGGACCTGGTCGTGGTGGCGACGCCGAACGAGACCCATGTTCCGCTCACTGAAGCCGCGCTCCGTGCCGGCAAGCACGTCGTCGTCGACAAGCCCTTCACCATTACGTTGGCGGAAGCGCGCGCCCTCTCCGCGCTCGCCCATGAGCGGGGCAGGGTGCTCTCGGTGTTCCATAACCGCCGATGGGACAGTGACTTCCTCGCGCTGAAGGCCCTGCTCACGGATGGCACCCTGGGCCGTGTCACCCATGTCGAATCGCGGTTCGACCGGTTCCGTCCAGAGGTCCGCCAGCGTTGGCGTGAGCAGCCCGTCCCCGGGGCGGGCATCTGGTTCGACCTGGGGCCCCACCTCGTGGACCAGGTCCTTCAACTGTTCGGTCTGCCCGACACCGTGGTGGGGATGCTCGCGGCCCACCGGGACGGCGCGGCCGTGGATGACTGGTGTCAGGTGACCCTCGTGTATCCCCAGCGACACGTGGTCCTCCAGGCCTCGATGCTCATCGCCGGAGGGCTGCCGCGCTTCGCGGTGCATGGCACCCGGGGCTCCTGGCTGAAGTACGGGATGGACACGCAGGCGGACCGGCTCATCGCGGGAGAACTTCCGGGTGCGTCGGACTGGGGCGAGGACGCTACTCCTGGGCGCGTCATCGTCGGAGGCTCCAGCGAGGCCCGGACGACGTCGACGCCTCGTGGGGATTACCGCCAGTTCTACGCGGGCATTCGCGACGCCGTGCGAGGCACCAGGCGCAATCCGGTGACACCCCTGGATGCGGTGGCAGTGGCCGCCGTGCTGGACGCGGCCGTCCTGTCGTCTCGGACCGGCCGCGCATGCACGCTCGACCTCACCTCGGAAGAGCGAGGCGCCTTCTCCGATGGTTGTGATTTGACGACCAGTTGATGGGGGGCCAACACGGACCTGTTAGGTGAATTGCTCCTGCAATCCCGTGGGACATGCACCGAGGAGGTTCGTGGATGAGAAGCGCATTCGTGGTGGCTTCAGCCGTGGTGGTCTCGATGGTCGCGTGTGGTGGGGCACCCGGCGACGAGGCACTGGACGCCACCGTCCAGCCGGCCTCGGCAGAGGCTCAGTGGACGGAGGTGGAGCGAGGCGTCTGGGAGCGGCCGAGGGTCGGCGGTGGCCATGAGCGTGTCGGCTTTGGCGTCGAGGGCCTCGAGTACGTGCTGCGGAAGACTCGCGCCGAGCGGGAGTCCCTGCTCAAGCAGGCCCCGCGGTCCTCGGCGGCTCGGCTCGAAGCCAACGCGCGGAGCCTCCAGGCCCTGGAGGCCCAGCTCCGCGAGGCCTCTGCTCCAGGGGGCTCGCTGCCTCCTCCCGTCTTGCCGCCCAAGGTCTCCAGCCCACCGGGGCGCGCCGCGAGCTTCGGGCTCGATTTCTGCGGGGGCGTCTTCGAGCCCGACGTCCTCTTCAACAACGCGCCTCACCTGTTGGTGGGTGAAGTCACCGCGAAGGGACGCTGGACGGAGCCGGCGCCTTACGCGACCAACATCAAGACGCTGTACACCTATGTCTACGCGGCGGCCTTGGACATGGGGCCGGGCTACTATGACGAGGACTACAGCATGGAAGGCCCGTTCTCCGGCTCGTGCTGTGCCTCTATCGAGACCTTCGGCGGCATCGCTCCGACCGGGATGGCGTACCTGCTGGGACGGGTCACCATCACCAGCACGAATGGTTGCTCGGACCAGCGGGTCTATGAGGCCACGAGTTACTGAGCGGACGCACCGGGCGCGCGAGCGTCCACTGGACGGGGAGGGGAGTTGCCTGTTCGCCCCGACCCGTCCACCTCCTGCTACGGTGCGCGGCGGATTCCACCGCTCGCCCCCGCGAGCCGAGAGGCACATTTCCTTGAGCACGAAGAAGCCCGGCCGCAATGACCCGTGTCCCTGTGGCAGTGGCAAGAAGTACAAGGCCTGCCACGCCGCCGAGGACCGCACGCGTGCCGCGCCTCCCGCCGATGTTTCCAGTCCGCTCGAAGAGGACTTCCGCGCCGCGATGGAGCTGCTCAAGAACCCGGACGTCGGCGACCTGTCCGCCGCGCTGGACCGAGTGGCCCGCCTGCTGGCCGAGTGGGGCCCCGTGCCCGGCCTGCGCTTCGACGCCGAGTCCTTCGACAAGCACGTGGGTGCGGCCCTCGCGCGCATCTCCGAGGACGAGGTCCTGGACGCGTCGAGCGCGCGTCGGGAGCTGCTGGTGAGCACGGTGAAGGCCCTCGCCACGAAGTCCTTCCTGGAGAAGCTGACAGCCGCGCTGCACGGCCGCGCTGGAGAGCCGGGGCGTTCCTCGGAGGACCGGCGAGCCCTTCGCGCGGCCAGCCTGCTCGCCGCCGCGTCGAAGCGGGTGGGCAAGACGCGCATGGAGGACAACCCCGTCCTCGACCTCGTGTTCGACGTCCAGTTCCGCGAGTGGAGCACCCACCACAAGGAGTGGATGGCGAAGTACGAAGCGCTGGCGAGCGGGATGGATGAGGCCTCGCTGTCCGAAGAGGCTCGCAAGGCGCTCCAACAGGCCCGCGAGGGTGATGTGGATGCGCTGGTGGACTACGTGAAGGAAGACCCGGGCCTGGCCGAGCGCATCGTTCGCGAAGCCAAGGAGCGCGCCACCCGCGTCGAGATGAAGTTGCGCGAGCCGTCCACGCCGCCCGTGTTCGCTCCCGAGGAGGAGCTGTGGCTCACCTGTGTCCTCTGGGAGCCAATGCAGGCCCTCAAGGGACTGCCCCCGGACTCAGCGCCCCCGGTGCGGCGCGAGGCGGTGACGGCGCTCCTGCGGGGCGTGAAGGGCGCGCTCGACGAGGAGTTCCTCAAGGGAATGCTGGGGCGCATGCGCGAGAAGGCCCAGGATGCCTCGGTGGATGAGGCCCTGCGTGGCTGGTACGCGGATGCCGCCATCGCCTTCGAGGCCGAGCCCGCGCGCATGTCCCTTGCCGCGCTGCTCACCGCGAGGCAGGAAGCGGCGGGGCGCTCCGCCGAGGAGATGGTGGCGCTGGCGGACCTCAAGGCGCTCACCACCTGGACGCCGGAGAGCTTCGAGCCCTATCGACAGCTCCTGCTTCAGATGGGGCTGCCCGCCTCCGCTGAGCGCATCGCCCGCTGCCAGGAATGGCTGCGGACCCATCCCGTGGAGCTGCGCGCCGCTCCTACGGAATGACGTGGATGCCGCGAGTGGCTCCCGGTGGAGCCCCGCCAGTCCGCCTCACGGCGTCGAGCCGCTGTCTCCCGGGCTCGACGAATCCGCGGCCAGCATGGCGACGCGCCGGGCCGCCTTGAGCAACTCGTCGGAGACCGCAGTGCCCGCCGTCGCCTTCGCCAGCGTCAGCGTGCCCACGCACAGCGCATACGTCGCCAGCGCCCGCTCCCGTGCACTGGCGCGCTCATCCGAGGGCAGGTGTCTGGCGAACGTCTCCGCCGTCAGATTCAGCTCGTGCGCCAGCGCCTCCTTCAGGTCCGCATCTCCGCGCACCACGTCGGACAGCACGGCGGGCAGGGCGCACACGGGGACCTCGGCGTCCCGGTGGGCCCGCGAAAGGTAGCGCCGCACCAGGTGGCTCAACCACTCCGCGCCCTTCAGGTCCTCCAGCCCCTGCGGCCAGTCCACGCGCTGTCGGCTCATGATGCGCTGGAGTGATTCGATGAGCAGCGCCTGCTTCGAGCCGAAGTGCGCATAGAAGCCGCCCACCGTCAGGCCCGCCGCGCGCATCACCGTGTCCACGCTCGTCCCCAGGAAGCCCTTCTGGCGGAACAACCCTCCTGCCGCTTCCAGGATTCGCTCGTGCGTGGACTGCTTCTGCTCCGGGGGATGGGGCATCCGAATCTCACCTCGCTGTACACCATTATACACGTCATCGCGTCGCCCGCCGCCCTTTGACGGGGACCGCCCGCCTGCCCGCCGCCTTCACATTGCGACCATATTACGAGCATAATATGGTTGCTTCACACGGGCGGGCGTGGAGCCACCCCGCGAATGGAGGGCTCGTCGATGGATGCCTACATCTTGGATGCGGTCCGTACCCCTCGTGCCCGAGCCAAACCCGGCAAGGGCGCGCTCAGCGGACTGCACCCGCAGGAGTTGCTGGCGCAGACGTTGAAACAGCTTCCGCTGCGCACGGGCGTGGACGTCGCGGACGTGGATGACGTGGTGGTGGGCGTCGTGTCGCAAATCGAGGCGCAGGGCGCGAACATCGCGCGCAACGCGGTGCTCGCCGCGGGGTGGCCCATCAGCATCCCGGGCTTCAGCCTCAACCGCTTCTGCGGCTCGGGCCTCCAGGCCCTGTCACTGGCGGCCATGGGGGTGGCGTCCGGCGCCCAGCAGCTGGTCGTCGCGGGTGGCGTCGAACAGATGAGCCGCTACGGTCTCAACGCGGATGGCGGCGGAACAGATGGTGGAAACGTCGACCTGCGCCGGCGCTTCTTCCAGGTCCCCCAGGGCATCTCCGCCGACCTCATCGCCACGCTGGAAGGCTTCACCCGGCAGGAGCTGGATGCCTTCGGCCTGCGCTCGCAACAGCTCGCCGTGCGAGCCCAGGCGGAGGGACGGTTCCAGCGCGGCCTGTTCCCCGTGAAGCATCCCCAGACGGGAGAGGTGTTGCTGGCGGTGGATGACCACCCGCGCGCGGACACGACCGCCGAGAAGCTGGCCGCGCTCGCGCCCGCCTTCACCCAGTTGGGGGCTCGGGCCGAGGGGCCCGACGGTGAGACGCTGGATGCACTGGCGCTCCGGGCCTATCCCCGGGCAGGCGCGGTGCGCCACCTGCACACGGCGGGCACCGCGAGTGGTATCGCGGACGGCGCGGGCGCCATCCTCGTGGCGTCGAAGGACTACGTGCGCGCGCACGGCTTGAAGCCGAGGGCTCGCGTGCGGGCCGTCTCCGCCGTGGGCAGTGACCCCGTCCTCATGCTGACGGGGCCGGCGCTCGCGGCGCGCAAGGCGCTGGACTCCGCGGGGCTCAAGGCGCGCGACATCGACCTCTGGGAAATCAACGAGGCGTTCGCGGCGGTGGTGCTACAGACGGCGCGGGCGCTGGAGATCGACCTGGACCAGGTCAACGTCAACGGAGGCGCCATCGCCCTGGGCCACCCGCTGGGCGCGACGGGGAGCATCCTGGTGGGGACCGCCCTGGATGAGCTCGAGCGACGGGGCCAATCGCTGGCGCTGGTGACGTTGTGCACCAGCGGCGGGCAAGCGGTGGCGGTGATTCTCGAGCGCGGCTGAACCGAACTGGCCGAGCAACATCAACAGCATCATGGGTGTGCCTCCCCAGGGGGGACCTGGGGCTCCGGAAGGTGACGTCGAAGGAGTCCCAGTCCCTCAGTGGGCGAGTGACGGCGAGGCCGCGCTGGTCTCCATGAGCGCGGACTTCCGCGCGGGGGTCCGTGCGGCGGTCTCCAGGTCCACCAGGCCCTTCTCGAGCTGCTTGCCGATGAAGGACTCCATGAGTCCGAAGGCCATCATCGCCTTGCCCATGAAGGTGTTCGGACCGGACATGCTCCAGGTGACGCGCGTGCCCTTCTCGACGGCTTCGAGCACGAAGCTCGCCTGGTTGACGGCGGCGAAGGGCTCGATGAACTCCAGACGGATGTCGATGCGCTCACCCGGCTTGGTCGCCAGGATTTCCATCCGGCCCACGCCGATGTTCCGGTTCCCCTTGTACAGGTAGCTGGCGCCGACTCCCTCCGCGGGGCCCTCGTACGTGCGCTCCATGTTCGGGTCGACGTTCTCGTAGGGCGACCACTGGCGCCACAGGGAGAAGTTGTTGATGAGCGCGTAGACGGCGTCGGGTGACGCATCGAGTTGCCGCGTCCGGGAGATGTGGAAGCTGTCCGGGCGGGTGGCGATGAAGGCAAGCACGCCGACGATGAGCACAACGACAGCGATACCAATGAGCTTGGCCATGTGAACGACTCCTGATGGGGTGTTGGGAAAAGGGGAGGCTCCGGGGTCTCCGGTCAGCCGCCTCGGTGGGTATGAATCCCGGCTTCAATGCGACGACGAATGGGCTTCGAGGGGATCGACACGACCCCTGTTTTTCACCATCCGAGGCGCGCAACCAGCTGGAACCATTGGTGATTTCGCCGTCGGAAAAATGCCCGGATTAATCCAGGGCCGGCCGCGACATCGCGGTCGGACGGGGTCGCATACCCGGAGCGCGGGTGGGTCATGCCGCGGTGTCGATCCGCCGGTGTCTCGTTCGTCGCGAGGATGGAGCTTCGGCTCATGGCGGAGGGGCACGCCGTCGGATGCGTGCCTTTGGGACCGACGAGGAGATGCGACGATGAGATTCATGCTGCTGCTGAAGGCGAGCCAGGACACCGAGGCGGGAGCGCTCCAGGGCGAGGCACTTACCACCGAGATGGAGCGCTACAATGAAGCGCTGGTGAGGGCCGGGGTCCTCCTGGATGCGGCGGGCCTTCATCCCAGTTCTCGCGGCGCGCGCATTGATTTCTCACAAGGCAAGCGGACGGTGACGAACGGGCCTTTCACCGAGACGAACGAGCTGATTGCTGGATTCTGGATGATTCAGGTGAAGTCGCGGGAGGAGGCCCTGGAGTGGGCGCGGAGATGTCCGCACCCGGAGGGGAGCGCGGATTCGCGAATCGAGCTGCGCCAGGTGTTCGAGCCGTCTGACTTCCCCACGGAGTCCCAGGAGCCGACGGAGCTGGAGTTGCGCGCGTCGCGCTCGCGGTCCTGAGTCGAAACGTGCTCCACTGAGGGGATTCGCGGGACCGAGGTGGGCACATGAAGGTGGTCGCACTCGTGGAGGTCCCGCCGGACATGCAGGCGGCGGCGATGGCCCTGGCATCCGCGACGGGCATGGCGCCGGCGGAGGCTCGGATGCGTCTGGCGCCGGAGCCGCCCGCGTTGCTCGCGCGGTTGGCGCCGGAGGCGGCGGAGGCGCTGGTGGCGTCGCTCAAGCGCCTGGGACTGGCGGTGCTCGCGGTGGACGAGCAGGGGCTTGGTCAGGGGCGGGTGGTGGCGCGCCGCGTGACGTTCAACGCGGACACCGTGACGTTCACGTCGCGCGCGGGTGAGTCACTCGACGTGGCGTGGGGCGAGGTGGTCGCGGTCATCCGAGGGGCGAGCTCGGTGCGGACGCAGAGCGAGCACAAGGAGCAGCCGAGCAAGTTGGATGTCGCCAAGGCGTACGGCCTGGCGATTGCCACGCACGGGCTGATGCTGCCTCGGACGGGGGCGAAGACGGTGCGCCAGGAGTCCGAGGAGACGTCGCAGCTCATTTATGTCTTCGCGCGAGATGGTGGGAGCGCGGTGCTGAGCGAGCACGGGATGGACTACTCCTGCCTGGGGCCCGCGATGCAGCCCTCGCGCATCGCGAACATGACGATGCTCATGCGGATGCTGTGTGAGCGCGCGCCGGACGCCTTCCACGATGAGCGCCTGTTGCGCCTGGGCCGGCGCCCGCTGCCCTTCGTCGTGGCGGATTCGACGCAGATGGCGACGGGCGACGTGTCGGTGCGGCGGGTGAACACGCTGCAGGGCATGGACGTGCTCGCCGAGGTGATGCGTCAGGCCGTCGTCCAGGGGCTGCTGGGCTGACAGCCCCGCCCGAAGGACTCGCCGTGACAAGACGCCTTTGCCGCCGTCGGGTGAGGCGCGCGAGTCCTATTCGTGCGCGGTCGCCTTCGCGGGGGCCTCGCCGAGCAGCAGTCGCCGGACGATGGGCACGGGCGGGTAGCCGTAGGACACCACCGCGTCGTGGAAACGCTGGAGGGAGAAGGCCTGGCCCCACTGCGCCTTCGCGTCCTCACGCAGCTCCATGAGCAGCTTCTTGCCCAGTGCGTAGACCAGGTAGGTGGGGTCCGACGTTCCCCGGCGGGCCTCGCGCTCCGCGTTCGTCTTCGTCATGAACGCCTCTTCCTCGAACAGCCGCACCGCCTGCTCGTACGTCATGCCGCGCGTGTGCAGGGACAGGCCCGCGACGTAGCGCGCCAGTCGCTGGAGGTAGAGCGCGAGCTGGTTCAGTCGCAGCTTGTCGGCCGCGGGCCCCGAGCGCCCACCGTAGCCCTCGTCGAGCATCATCTGCTCCGTGTAGAGGCCCCAGCCCTCGGAGAACGAGCCCGAGCCCAGCAGGCGCCGCACCTTGGACTCCACCCGGTTCGTCCAGAGGAACTGCACGTAGTGGCCGGGGTATGCCTCATGGATGGAGACGAGCGGCAGCGCATGATGATTGTAGAAGCTCATGTGCTGCTCGGTCTGCTCCGCGTTCCACGTCGGGTCTGGCGGCGTCACGTAGTAGTAGGCCTCCGTGGCCTGCTTCTCGAACGGACCGGGCGTGCTCATGCTCGCGAAGGACAGTGAGCGATTGAACGACGGCGTCTCCGCCACCTGCGCGCGGACCTCGCTGGGCACGGTGATGATGCGCTCGCGGATGAGGAACGCTCGAATCTCCTCCAGTGTCGCGGTGGTGCTGGACACCAGCTCCGCGGGCGTCGGGTGCTCCTTGCTCAGCTCCCGGTACACGTCCATGGGCGCCTTGCCAGGCCCCAGTCGTCCGGCCACCTCCCGGAACTGGGTCTGGGTGCGCTTCATCTCCGCCTGCCCCCATGCGAGCAGCGAGTCGATGCTCTCCGTCACGCCCTCCTCGTAGAGCAGCTTCTTGCGATAGGTCTCCTCGCCAATCGCGAAGTTCCCCTGGGAGCGGGGCAGCATGTCCTCACGCAGGAACTGGATGTACGCGTCGATGGCCGCGAGGCAGCGCGCCTGTTCCTTCTGGAACGCCTCGTTCAGCGCGGCATCCTTCACCGGCGCGAAGGCCTGGGGCAGCGTCTGAGCGTAGAGCGACCGGGTGCCCTGGGCCTGCTGGAGGGCAATCTCCGTCCACATTCTCGGCGGGTTCTTCAGCGTCGTCCGCGCCGCCGCGAACAGGTCCGGCACCTTGGCCATGCGGCTCACCGCCGAGCGCATCCGCTGTTCCAGTGGCGCGAAGTCCCGGTTGATGAGCTGGAAGACGGAGACGGAGGCCTGGCTCAGGTACGTGTTGGGGTTGCGCTCCCAGGAGCGCACCTCTTCGGAGTCCAGGATGCGCGCGCGGAAGTGGTTCTCCAGGATGTCGTAGTCGGCCCGGTCCAGGGGCGGCAGCGCGTCGCGGTCCACCGCCGTCGGCAGCGCGGCGAGTCGGCCCTTGAGATACGCGAGGTGTGACGCACGCTCCTCGGCGGTGAAGCCGCGCAGCTCACCGTCGTAGGTGTGGACGCCCGCGGACGTGGCTGACAGCGGGAAGCGACGGAACTGCTCGTCGAAGTGCGCGTCCACGAAGGCACGGAGCGCCACCTGCGCGGGCGTGAGCGCGGCAGCGGCCTGGGTGACAGCCGCGGACGGAGACTCGCTCTGTGTCGGAGGGCGCGAGGTGGTGCAGCTCGCGGACAGCAGCAGCAACGCGGCGAGAGTGCTCGAAGTGCGCGGCGCGGTCATCGTTCCTCGGCGGGCGAAAGAGAAGGTGCCGGGAGCCTCGCCGATGCCACCGCGTGCGACAAGCGCACCCCGACGCATCGCGTGGGGACCGCCGACGCTCAGTGACAGCGCGGTGATGTGTCGACCGCGCGGAAGACGAGCACCGCCGCCGCCACGAGTGGCATGGCCCGACGAAGCAGGAACTCCGAGAGCCGGGGCCGCTTGCTCCACAGCCCTGCTTGCAGCTGTGCGCCGACCAGCGCCGGAGCTCCGCCCAGCGCGAAGGCTCCCATCACCAGCGCGCCACCACCGAACGAACCGCTCGCGAGCGCCACGGTGAGCACGCCGTAGAGCAGGCCACAGGGAAGCAGCGGCGTCACCGCACCCATTGCGCCCGCGCGACCCACCCACGAAAACTTTGCGCTCCAGCGCGAGAGGGCGCCCGCCAGCCGCGAGAGCCCAGGCAGAGGGGGCAGGCGTTTCCCAAGCTCCAGGGCGGAGGCCACGAGCGCCGCCGCCATCAGCCACGGAAGGTACGGACGCGTGGATACGGCGAGCGCGCGCGTGACGCCGCCGCCCAGTGCGCCCAGCGCGCCTCCCACCAGCGCGTACGCCCCCAGGCGAGCACCTTGATAGGCGAGCAGCGCCCGGTGTCGCTCGGGCCCGCGCATCGCCGGGAGCCCCGCGCAGGCGAGCGGCCCACACATGAGGAAGCAGTGAACGCTGCCGGTGAGTCCCACGGTGAGTGCGCCGAGCGCGCCCGCCACCAGCGTCGGCGTCGGAGTCAGCGAGGTCAGCAGCAGCGGAACGTCGATGGGCATGAACGGGTCCTTCGCAACAGGCATGCCGTTCGCAAGGTGACAGCTCGCATGCCCGACTCCGCGCAAACCCGGCCCCATGTGGCCGTCTGCCTCCACTGTGGCAGCCGCGTGCCGGAGGGCACGGCCTCGCGCGAGTTCTGCTGCGCGGGGTGCGAGGTGGTGCATGGCCTGCTGGTGACGCAGGGGCTGACTCGCTACTACCAGCTCACGGGTGGGAAGACGGCGCCCGCGGCGGAGCCTGCTCGAGGTCGAGGACTCGCGTGGCTGGAGCCCCTGGTGGCCCGCGCGGAGGCGATGCCGGGCGCGCTGTGTTCGCTGGAACTGGACGTCCAGGGCATCCACTGCGCCGCCTGTGTCTGGCTGATGAACGAGTTGTTCCGCCGTCAGCCCGGTGGCGCGGGGCTCACCGTGGACCCCGCCCTGGGCAAGGCGCGCATGCAGTGGAAGCGCGGGGCCTTCGACGTGGGCGGCTTCCTGCGAATGGTGGAGGGCTTCGGATACCTCTTCGGTCCCAGTCGCAAGCGGCCCTCGCCCGCGAGCCTGGACCTGCCCATCCGCCTGGGCATCTGCGTGGCGCTCTCGATGAACGTGATGTTGTTCTCGGTGAGCTTCTACGTGGGGCTCGCGCCGGAGGATGGAGACGTCTTCCAGCTCTTCACGCGGCTGAGCCTGGGGTTGTCCACGCTCGTCGTCGCCGTCGGAGGATGGCCGTTCTTCCGCTCGGCGTGGCAGGGGCTTCGTCGAGGCGTGCCGCACCTGGACCTGCCCATCGCGTTGGGCATCCTGCTGGTGTTCGGCACCTCGCTGGTGCAGGCCCGGGGAGGACGCGGCGACCTCGCCTACTTCGACACCCTCAACACCTTCGTCACGCTGATGCTGGTGGGACGCTGGCTCCAGCAGCGTGTCCTGGAGCGCAACCGGCGCTTCCTGCTGGAGGACGATGGCGCCGACGGGCTCTTCGTTCGTCGGCAGGAGGGAGAGCGGCTCGCCACCGTGCGCGTGTCCCAGGTCGCCGAGGGTGACCTGCTTGTCATCGCGCCTGGGGACCTGGTGCCGGTGGAGGCCGAGTTGCTCGATGCGAGCGCGCGCGTCTCCACGGACTGGATGACGGGAGAGCCGGATGAGCGCGAGGTGGCCGTGGGGGAAGCGCTGCCCGCGGGTGCCTTCAATGCGGGGCGCGAGGCGGTGCGCGCGAAGGCGCGACAGTCGTTCCAGGACTCGCCGCTGGTGGCGCTGCTGCGCCGTGCGCCGGAGGGCACGGGCCGAGGCGCGGGCCACACGCGCTTCTGGGAGGCGGTGTCGCGGCGGTGGGTGGTGACCGTGCTGGCGGTCTCGGCATTGGGGCTCGTGTTGTGGTGGCCGTCGGGACCCGACAAGGCGCTGGAGGTGGCGGTGGCCCTGCTGGTGGTGACGTGTCCCTGCGCCATCGGCATCGCCACGCCGCTGGCCTATGAGTGGGTGCAGGCGCGCTTGCGTCGTGAGGGCTTCTTCATCCGCTCCACGGATCTGCTGGACCGCCTGCCGCGTGTACGTCAGGTGCTGTTCGACAAGACGGGGACGCTGACGCTCGGGCGGATGGAGCTGGTGGACCGGGCCTCGCTCGATGCGCTCACGGAGGAGGCGCGCGACGTGGCCTTCAATCTGGCCTCGCGCAGCAACCATCCGGTGAGTCGGTGTCTCTCGGACTCGCTCTCGCGGATGGGCGCCCGCTTCGTTCCGGAGGCGCGGGTGACGGAGCACCCCGGGCAGGGCCTGGAGTGGGTGCGACATGGCGTGTCGTGGCGCCTGGGACGCGCGGACTGGCACCTGGTGCGAGCCAGCAGCTCGCCGACTTTCGTGGGGCATGGCCACGGCGCCGCGCAGTTCGAGGCAGGACTCGGAGACTCGGACACGCTGCGAGCTGGCTACACCCCACGGCTTGAGATGGGAAGTGAGCAAGCCCCATCCGCCGTGCCGTTCGAGGCGGGACTCGGAGCAACAGCCCCGCTGCGAGCTGGCTATACGCCACGGCTCGAGGTGCCATCGCAAGCGAGCGCCACCCTTCCTGGCTCGAACAATAGAACTCCGGTCCTGCCGCGCGCCGACGGCACCGACGGGCCTCGTGGCACCGTGCTCTTTCGCGACGGCTCCCCCCTGGCCTCATTCCCGGTGCGTGAGGCCCTGCGACCGGACGCACGCCGCGAGGTCCTCGCGCTCCAGGCCGAGGGCCATGCTGTCTGGCTCATCTCGGGCGACGCACCCGCGAGGGTGCGCGAGCTGGCGGTCTCCATCGGCGTGCCCCTGGAGCGCGCCTTGGGCGGCCTTCGTCCCGAGGACAAGGCGTGGGCTGTCTCGCGCCTCGGCGCGACGGATTCGCTGTACCTGGGCGACGGCGTCAACGACAGCCTCGCTTTCGAGCGGGCGCTCTGCGCGGGAACCCCCGCGATTGATCGCCCGGTGATGCCGGGCAAGAGCGACTTCTTCCTGGTGGGCGAGGGGCTCTCCTCCCTGCGCGAAGCCCTGCGACTGTCGCGTCACCTGCGGCACGTGGTGCGACGGCTGTTGGTGCTGGCCATCGGCTATAACGCCGTGGCCGTCGCCGTGTGCCTCGCGGGCTGGATGACGCCGCTGCGTGCCGCCGTGGCGATGCCGGCCACCAGCCTCGCCACCGTCCTGTTCACCTTGTGGAGCCTGTCCGCGCCCCGGGCTCCACGCGGTGCTTCGGTGCCCCTGGCTCGTCCCACGGAGGTGCCCGCATGAACGTGCTCGTGCTCCAGGTCTTCGTGAGCCTGATGCTCGTGGCCAGCTCGGTGCTGCTGTTCATCTACAGCATGCGTCACCGGGACCACGAGCAGGCGGACCGGCTCGCGCTCTTTCCGCTCGAGGAGGACAGCGCGGCTCGCCCCGCAGCGTCTTCCGACGGGCCGTCGTCGCCTTCGGCTTCCCAGGAGTGACTCCGTGCAACAACAGCGAATCGTCTACGACGACACCACGGTCCGCCGCTTCATCTTCGCGGCGGTGGTCTTCGGCATCGTGGGCATGGCGGTGGGTGCGCTGGTGGCCAGCCAGCTCGCGTGGTGGCAGGCCAATCTGGGCATCCCCTATCTGACGTACTCCCGGCTGCGGCCCCTGCACACCAACGCGGTCATCTTCGCGTTCGTGGGCAACATGATGTTCGCCGGCGTCTACTACTCCACGCAGCGCCTCTTGAAGGCGCGCATGGCGTCCGACGTGCTCTCGAACATCCACTTCTGGGGCTGGCAGCTCATCATCGTCGCCGCGGCCATCAGCCTGCCCCTGGGCATCACCACCTCCAAGGAGTACGCGGAGCTGGAGTGGCCCATCGACCTGGCCATCACCGTCATCTGGGTCGTCTTCGCCATCAACTTCTTCTGGACCCTGGCGAAGCGCAACGAGAAGAACCTCTACGTCGCCATCTGGTTCTACATCGCGACCATCATCACCGTGGCGGTGCTGCACATCGTCAACAGCCTGGCGCTGCCGCTGGACGGGCTCAAGAGCTACTCCGTCTTCTCCGGTGTGCAGGATGCGCTGGTGCAGTGGTGGTACGGCCACAACGCCGTCGCCTTCTTCCTGACCACGCCGATTCTGGGCATCATGTATTACTTCCTGCCCAAGGCGGCGGAGCGGCCGGTGTACTCGTACCGGCTCTCCATCATCCACTTCTGGGCCCTGGTCTTCATCTACATCTGGGCCGGTCCCCACCACCTGCTCTACACGGCGCTTCCTGACTGGGCGCAGTCCCTGGGCATGGTGTTCAGCGTCATGCTGTGGGCGCCGTCGTGGGGCGGCATGCTCAACGGCCTGCTCACGTTGAAGGGCGCGTGGCACAAGCTGCGCGATGACCCGGTCCTCAAGTTCTTCATCGCCGGCGTGACGTTCTACGGCATGGCGACGTTCGAGGGGCCGCTCTTGTCCATCAAGACGGTGAGCGGGCTGGCGCACTACACGGACTGGATTGTCGGCCACGTGCACGGCGGCGCGCTGGGCTGGAACGGCTTCATGGCGGCCGGCATGTTCTACTGGCTGGTGCCCAGGCTGTACGGCACGAAGCTGTACTCCACCCGATCGGCGGACGCGCACTTCTGGCTGGGGACGGTGGGCATCCTTCTCTACATCGTGTCGATGTGGATCAGCGGCATCAACCAGGGGTTGATGTGGCGGGCCACGCACGCGGACGGGACGCTGCTGTATCCGAACTTCGTGGAGACGCTGCTCGCCATCCGGCCCATGTACATCGTCCGCTTCGTCGGCGGCTCCATGTATCTGGTGGGCTTCTGCATGATGGCGTGGAACCTCTGGAAGACGGCGCGCGCGGGCAAGGCCGTGGACGGAGAGACCACCGTGGTGGTGGAAGACACACCTGCTCCCGTGCCCACCGCGACGACGACGCCCGCGCCGGGCTGGGTGCAGGTCGTCACCGGCCGTCCGCTGGTGTTCGCCATCGCCATCCTCACGGTGACGATGTTCCTGGGCTGGGCGAAGCCGGTGCGCGCGCTGGTGCTGATGGGCGCCATCGTCGCGCTGGGCGAGCTGGCCTGGATTGTCACTCGCAAGGACCGCGAGGCGGGACGGCCGTCATGGTTCGCGCTCATCGAGGGCCGCCCATTGGCCTTCACGGTGCTGACGCTGGTGGCCATCCTGATTGGCGGCGTGGCGGAGCTGCTGCCCACCATCCTCATCCAGCAGGCCGTGCCCGCGCATGGCGAGGCGCAGAAGCCGTACTCGCCGCTGGAGCTCCAGGGCCGAGACCTCTACGTGCGCGAGGGTTGCTACACGTGCCACTCGCAGATGATTCGCCCCTTCGTGGCGGAGACGCAGCGCTACGGCGACGTGTCCCGCGCGGAGGAGTTCATCTACGACCACCCCTTTCAGTGGGGAAGCAAGCGCACCGGGCCGGACCTGCACCGCGTGGGTGGCCGATATCCGAACCTCTGGCACTACACGCACATGATGGATCCGCGAGCCACGAGTCCCGGCTCGAACATGCCGCCCTATCCGTGGCTGGCGGAGAACCGCATCCGCGTGAAGGACGCGCCGAAGAAGCTGTCGCTGATGCGGAAGCTGGGCGTGCCGTACACCAACACGGACGTGGACTCGGCCGAGGCACGGCAGAAATCCCAGGGTGAGGCCATCGCCGCGGACCTGGCGACTCAGGGTGTCCAGGTGGCGTGGGACTCGGAGATGGTGGCCCTGGTCGCCTACCTCCAGCGCCTGGGTCGAGGTCCGCAGGATGTGCCGCCGCCAGAGGTCGCGCCCACCGCTTCGGCGGCGGGAGTCCAGGAAGGAGGCCGCTGATGTACAAGCAATTCTACCAGGGCATGACGTTGGAAGAGCTTCCCCTCTTCGCGCTCGTCCTGTTCATCGCCATCTTCCTGGGCGTCTGCGCCTGGGTGTTCGGAGCTCGCAGGAGCCAGGACTTCGACGCGCTCTCACGGCTGCCGTTGTCGGAGCGCGGGGAGGGCGGTCATGAGTGAGAAGTCGCTGGTCAAACACATCTATGACGGCATCGAGGAGCACGACAACAACCTGCCGAACTGGTGGCTGTTCCTCCTCTGGACGACGCTCGTCTTCGGCGCGGGCTACTGGTTCTGGTACCACATCGCGGAGGCAGGGCCGGGACAGCTGGGCGAGTACGCCGCGGAGTCCGCTGAACACGCCCAGCGCATGGCCAGCAACACGCCCGCGTCGGACGACCTGCTGCTGAAGCTGGTGAAGGACCCGACGTCGCTGGAGGGTGGCAAGGCGGTGTTCCAGGCCAACTGCGCGGCCTGTCATGGCGCGCAGGGACAGGGCCTCATCGGCCCCAACCTCACGGACGGCTTCTGGCTGCACGGCGGCGCACCCATGGCCATCCACAAGGTGGTGGCCGACGGCGCAGTGGCCAAGGGCATGCCCGCCTGGGAGCGGACGCTGGGGGGCGAGCGCGTCAAGGCCGTCACCGCGTACGTGTTGACGCTCAAGGGGACGAACGCCGCTGGCGGAAAGGCGCCTCAGGGCGAGCCCGAGCAGCCGTAGCGCTCGCGCCGCGAGGACTCCGACATGGCGACAGCCCCCCAGCAGGAAGGCCCCCGCATCGACCAGCTCTCGTCCATCCACGCGGATGGCTCGCGGCGGGCGCTGCATCCGTCGGATGTGCGGGGCCGCTTCATCACCTGGCGCCGCGTGGCGTTCGCGGTGCTCATCGCCATCTATGTGGCCCTGCCGTTGATAGACGTGGGCGGACATCCCGCCGTGCACCTGGACGTGGCGGCGCGACGCTTCTTCCTCTTCGGCGCCACATACAACGCGCAGGATTTCTGGCGGGTCCTCTTCCTGTGCACGGCGCTGGGGTTCGGCCTCCTGTTCGTCACGGCGTGGCTGGGCAGGGTGTGGTGCGGTTGGGCCTGTCCGCAGACGGTGTTCCTGGAGGGGCTCTATCGGCCGCTGGAGCGGCTCATCGACGGGCCTCGCGAGCGGCGGCTGCGCCAGGAAGGGACGTCGTGGACGGCGGGCCGGGTGGCGCGCGCGGTGGTGAAGCATGGCGCCTGGCTGGGCGTGTCGTTGCTCCTCGCCCACGCCGCGCTCAGCCTCTTCGTGTCCGCCGGAGGGCTGGTGTCCATGGTTGCCGGAGGGCCGAGCGCGGCTCCAGTGGCGTTCACCTGGGCCATGGCCGTCACGGGCGCGCTGTACTTCAACTTCGCGTGGTTCCGGGAGCAGCTCTGCGTGGTGGTGTGCCCCTATGGGCGGCTCCAGTCGGCGATGCAGGACGGGGACTCGCTCATCGTCGGGTACGACGCGCGACGGGGCGAGCCTCGGGGGCGGTTGTTGAAGGTACTCCCCACTCGGCCCGCGCCGCCGAAGGGCGACTGCGTGGACTGCCGCAAGTGTGTCACCGCGTGCCCCACGGGCATCGACATCCGCAACGGCCTGCAGATGGAGTGTCTGGCCTGCGCGCAGTGCATCGACGCGTGCGACGAGGTGATGGACCGGGTGGGGCGTCCGCGCGGGCTCATCCGCTACGACTCGCTCAACGGGCTCGCGGGCCAGCCCCGGCGCACGTGGCGACCCCGGCTGGTGCTGTATGCGGTGCTGCTGCTCGCCTCCGTGGGTGGGTTCGTGTGGAGCGTGGCGAGGCGCATCCCGTTCGAGGCGAACCTGCTGCGCTTCCAGGGCACGCCCTACCTCGTGGAGGCGGGCTCGGTGCGCAACCAGTTCGAGGTGCACCTGGTGAACAAGAACCCGGAGGAGTCCACCTTCTCCATCACCGTGCGGGGCCCGCCCTCCGCGCAGGTGGTGATACCTCAGGCTCAGGTGCGGCTCGCCTCGCTGGAGAGCTTCCGGGTGCCGCTGTTCGTCCTCGTCCCACAGGGGAGTGCCGATGTTCCCTTCACCTTCCTCGTCGAGGTGGCGGACTCCGCTTCCGGCGAGGTGAAGCGGATGGAGGCGCGCTTCCTCGGCCCGCCGTCCCCGCGTCGCTGAGGGGGCAGGGCGGCAGGCTCACGGACTCTCCATCCGACGAAAGCCGTGCGTGTCTCCTGGGGCACTCCGCAGATTCTGCGGGCGCCTCCGGGGACCTCGGGCGACAGGCGTGGCACGCGCCTTGGAATGGGGTGGAGGGACATGGAACCGCTGCCAGGTGTCCCCCGGCCCACGCCGGAGCTGCTGAGTCGGTACGACGTCTCCGGACCTCGCTACACGAGTTACCCCACCGCGCCGGAGTGGCGTCAGGACTTCGGGCCGGAGGCGCTGGAGGCCCGGCTGCGGAGCGCTGGGACGCGGGACTCCGCCGAGCCGCTGTCGCTCTATGTCCACCTTCCGTTCTGTCACAGCCTCTGTTGGTACTGCGGCTGCAACGTGGTCATCAGCAGGGACACGAGCGCGGCGGATCGGTACCTCGACCACCTGGTCATGGAACTGGACCTGGTGACAGCGCGCCTGGGCGCGCGTCGCTCGCTCTCGCAAATCCATTGGGGAGGAGGCACGCCGACGTTCCTCACGGAGCCGCAGCTGGAGCGACTGTGGACCGAGCTCACGCGGCGCTTCGTGCCACTGCCGGACGCAGAGGTCGCCATCGAGGTCCATCCCTCCGTGACGACGCCGGGGCAGCTCACGTTGCTGCGGAGCCTGGGCTTCAACCGCCTGTCCATGGGGTTGCAGGACTTCGACCCGCGCGTGCAGGAGGTGACGAACCGCCTTCAGACGCCCGAGCGGACGCGAGCGTTGCTGGAGCATGCGCGCGCACTCGGCTTCACCGGCGTGAACTTCGACCTCATCTACGGGCTGCCCTACCAGGCGCCGGAGGGCTGGGCGCGGACGCTGGAGACGGTGCTGGAGATGCGGCCGGACAGGCTGGCCGTCTATTCGTTCGCCTTCATGCCGGACGTGCTCAAGCACCAGAAGCGGATGCCGGCCGAGGCGCTCCCCACCGCGCCGGTGAAGCTGGAGTTGTTCCGCTCGGCCTATGCCGCGTTCGTGGGGGCGGGGTACCAGGCCATCGGCATGGACCACTTCGCGGTGCCGGAGGACGAGCTGGCGCGCGCGCTGTCCGAGCGCCGACTGGGCCGCAACTTCCAGGGCTACACCGTGAAGGCGGCCTCGGACGTGGTGGCGCTGGGCAGCACGGGCATCAGCGACGTGGGCGGCGCGTATGCGCAGAACGTCCGTCCGCTGCCCGCCTACTACGAGCGCGTCTCGCGGGGGCGACTGGCCACCGAGCGCGGCCTGCTGCTCACCGAGGACGACCGGAAGCGCCGCGCGGTCATCACCCAGCTCATGTGCAACGCCTGGGTGGACCTGGGCGAGGATGGAGTCCGCGACTTCGCGCCCGAGCTGGAGCGACTGCGGCGCTTCGAGGAGGACGGCCTCGTGGTCCGCTCGGGCACGCAGTTGGAGCTGACGGCCCTGGGCCGACTGTTCGTGCGCAACGTGGCCATGGTGTTCGACGCGCGCCTGGCGCGGGCCGAGCGGCCTCGCTTCTCCCGAACGG
The DNA here is from genome assembly GCF_013336715.1 of Myxococcus sp. CA056. Taxonomy (NCBI): domain Bacteria; kingdom Pseudomonadati; phylum Myxococcota; class Myxococcia; order Myxococcales; family Myxococcaceae; genus Myxococcus; species Myxococcus sp. CA056. The sequence continues at coordinate 568,489 of NZ_JABUMT010000003.1, read as the reverse complement.
TGTAGCCACCCGGACCACCGAGCAGGCAGGCCCCTCACGGGGCCGCTCCCCTGGCTTCCTCCCGAGGCAATGGCCACTTCACCTGCGCGCCCTCGGGCGACGGAGGTGGTGATGGAGCCGCGACAGTCGCGTGGGTCTGTTCGACGAGGGCTGAGGGCCTCCTGCCTGCTCGCCTCGCTCCTGGTGGCCTCACTGGCGGGCGCGGCGCCCAAGCCAGGGGAGGCCCTGCCGGAGCTGTCCTCGCAGGACCTGGAGGGGAAGACGCACCGCAGTCAGGAGTGGAGGGGACGGCGCACGTTGCTGGTGGTCCTCACCGACAAGGACGGCGGCGAGGAGATGCGCCGTTGGTTCGACACGGCCGCCACCCAGGTTCCGGACTCCGTGCACCGGGCCTCCGTGCTCACCTTCAAGGTGCCCTTCTTCGTCAGCGCGGACTCCGCGCGGGAGCGGGCGAAGAAGAAGGTGCCCGAGGCGTTCTGGACGGACACCTGGCTCGACAAGAGCGGCGCCGTGGGCAAGTCGCTGGGGCTGGCCTCCAGTCGCGAGCCCTATGCCATCGCGCTCGATGAGCGGGGACAGGTGCTGGCCGTCGTGCACGGCAACGCGGACTCGCCGGAGGCCAGGGCCCTGCTGCAGAAGCTGTCAGGCCCGTGAGGCTTCCGGCGGTGGAGACACGAAGGGCGCCGCGGGTGGGTTCCCGCGACGCCCCGGTTCAGCGTGTCTGCTCGTTGGCGCTCAGCGCTGCGACAAGATTTCCTGGGCGCGCTTCTTGTCGGTGGAGAACGTGAAGGCGTTGTAGAGCTGGTAGTTGTTCTCCGTGTCGAGGATTCGCGCCTTCACGGCGCGCAGCACGTTGAGCTTGTCGTCGTTGAAGGAGAAGCGGTCCATCAGCCGCATCACCTGGGAGACGAGGAGGTAGTTGTTCTGAAGGCCCGTGTTGAGGACGCGGAGCTTGTCGTCGGTGAAGGTCTCCCGGGAGATGGCGTCGAACCAGCGCTGGAAGGCGCCGTCCCCCATCGGGCGAACCATCGGCTCCGGCGGCGGGGGCGGCGGGCGCGGCATCACCGTGGCGAGCAGCGGGGCATCGGCGACCTGGCGCCTCACGTTCTCCAGCGTCTCCTGGGCCTTGCGCACCTTGTTGCGCGAGTCCCGGTCCGCCCGGTCCTCGATGTCCTCCAGCAGGCGCTCCAGGCGCTCCAGGCGCTGCGCCAGGTCCTCGCGGCTGACCACCACCAGGGTGCCGGTGCTGTTCGGCGGGACGAACGGGCCCGAGTTGTTGTGCGGCGGGTACTGCGGCTGGGAGGGCTGCGACGGCTGCGGACGGCCCGGCGGGGGAGGACGGAACTTCTCCATCGTGGCGTCGGGCGCCTGCTGCTTCTCGACCTGAGGGGAGGTCTGCGCGAAGGAAGTGGCGGCGGTCAGCAGGGCGACGGCGATTGCGAGGGACTTCATCGGGAGCGTCCTTGTTTGTGTACTCGACAGTTCTGACGGGCCGAGTCTCATGGCATTCAAAGCCCCCAGACGACAAGGGGCCCCCTGTCTCATGTCTCAGGGAGAGGGGGTTCGTTTGGACAGCACGGACCCCTCGGCCGACAGCTCGTAGACGAGCGGAATGCCGGTCGCCAGCTCCAGTCCCACCACCTGCTCGCCGGTGAGTTGGTCCAGCTTCATGACGAGAGCGCGGTTCGAGTTGCCGTGGGCGACGACGAGGACGTTCTTCCCCAGGCGGACGTCGCCGGAGATGGCGCGTTCGTAGAAGGGGAGCACGCGCCGGGCGGTCATCTCCAGCGACTCGCCATTCGGCGGCGGCACGTCGTACGAGCGGCGCCACAGCTTCACCTGGGCCTCGCCGAAGCGCTGGGCGGCGTCCGCCTTGTTGAGGCCCTGGAGGTCGCCGTAGTGGCGCTCGTTGAGGGCGGCGTCGCGGATGATGGGCGGGCGCTGGCCGAGGGCCTCCAGGATGATGGTGAGCGTCTCCTGCGCGCGGGTGAGCGCGGAGGTGTAGGCGACGTCGAAGCTGATGCCCTGGAGTGCGCGCGCGGCGAGGCGGGCCTCGAGGCGGCCCTTCTCGGTGAGGGGCACGTCCACGAGGCCGGTGAAGCGGTTCTCGTGGTTCCAGAGGGACTGACCGTGGCGGACGAGTGCGAGAAGGGGCATGGCTCTCCCTGCTAGCGCAAGCCGGGCATCACGGCCAAGGGGCCCGCGCGCAGGAGCGCGACGGGGGTGACACCCGTCAGGCTCCGGAAGTCGGAGATGAGGTGGGCCTGGTCGTAGTAGCCGGTGGCCGCGGCGATGGCGCCCCAGTCTGGCGTGGCGGCGCGCGTGGAGGCCCGCATGGCGCGCTGGAAGCGGACGATGCGCGCATAGACCTTGGGGCTCATGCCCACCACGTCGTCGAAGGCGCGCCGCAGCTGTCGCTCGCTGACGCCCAGCCCTCGCGCCAGTGCCTCAATCCGGGGCAGCTCCTGTGACTGGGAGATGGCGCGGACCGCGCGGCGGACGACGTGCGCGGAGGCGGGCTCGAACACGTCACCGCGACGCAGGCGCTCGGTGAGCGCGGTCTCCAGCACCTGGACCTTCGCGGCCAGGGTGGTGCTCTCGTGCATCCGCTCACGGAGGTGGGCTCCGTCCTCGCCCCACAGGGTGTCGAGGTTGACGACGCGGTCGGTGAGGTGGGCCATGGGCACACCGAAGAAGGGGTAGGCGCCTCCGGCCTTGAAGCGCACGGCGACGGCCAGGGGCGGCACCTCCGTCCCGCCCTTCTGGAGCACATGCAGGCGCGTGCCGATGACATAGGCGTCGCCCCGGGTGTCGGAGAGGCGGACGATGAGCTCGGCCTCTCCATCGGGAAGGCGGACGTACGCGGGGCCGCCGCCCGCATCCCGGGGAACGGCGCGGAAGCCACGCACGAAGCCCGCGAGCGCGCCGTGGGCTTCGACCTGGAGCGACTGGGAAGTCACGGGGCCAGCATGCGGCACGCGAGGGGCGGGTTCAATCCGGGGCCAGGGCAGGCGAGCGCTCATGGCCGATTTCTCCAATCGACCCGAGGCCCGCGTTTCTACCTTGGGAGGGCACGACACCCCTGCTTCCCCCGAGGAACCTTCATGCGAGTCCATCACCTCAACTGCGGCACCCTGTGTCCCGCCGGCGGCGCGCGCTTCGTCCTGGGCGAAGGCGGCTTCTTCTCGCGGGCCCGGATGGTCTGCCACTGCCTCCTCATCGAGACGAATGATGGCCTCGTCCTGGTCGACACGGGGCTGGGGCTCAAGGACCTCCAGGACCCGACCCGACTGGGCCAGCGCTTCCTCCGCCGCAACTCGCCCCGGTTGGACCCTCGGGAGACGGCCGTCGCGCAGGTGGAGCGACTGGGCTTCCGGCGCGAGGACGTGCGTCACATCATCCCCACGCACTTCGACCTGGACCACATTGGCGGGCTCGCGGACTTCCCTGGCGCGCAGGTGCATGTCTTCCGTGACGAGCACGCGGCGGCCATGGTGCCGTCGGCGAAGAACGCGAAGTTCGGCTACCGGCCCGTGCAGTGGGAGCACCAGCCGTCTTGGAGGCAGTACGCGGTGGAAGGGGAGCGGTGGTTCGGCTTCGACGCGGTGCGCGTGATTCCGGGGCTGTCCACGGAGGTGTTGCTGGTGCCGCTCGTGGGGCACTCGCCGGGGCATTGCGGTGTCGCCGTGAAGACGGAAGGGTCATGGCTGCTGCACGCGGGTGACGCCTACTTCAACCACAAGGAGCTGAACCCCGTGTCACCTCGCAGTCCGCCGGGCCTGGCGCTCTTCCAGCGGCTGCGCTCGACGGACAACGCGGCGCGCCTCGCGAACCAGGAGCGCCTGCGGACGCTCGTGCGGGAGCACTCGGCGGAGGTGAAGGTCTTCTCCGCGCACTGCGCCGTGGAGCTGGACCGCTACGCGGTGGCACAGCCCGTGACGGCGGAGCGAAGTGGCGTCGCGTCTCCGAACCTGGAGCCCGCGCCCGGAGCGGGTGGTCGCGCCGCCTGAGAGACGTGCACGGGACGTGTCAGGCCTGTCGGCGCCGACGGGCCCGGTACAGGTCTTCGTAGAGGCCGAGGAGGAGGTGGCCTCCCAGGATGAGTCCCTGCTCGATGTCGCGCGCGGCCGCGGGTGACGCGTCGTAGGGCGCGTCGAGCTGGCGGTAGAAGCCGTCAGCGTGCTCCTCGTCGAGCGTGGCGTGCGTGGGGTAGTGCACCACCTGGTCCGCGGTCAGCCAGCCTCGCGCGACGATGCCGCGACCCAGCTCCACGGAGATTCCGCTGAACAGGTCCTCGATGATGCCGAACACGGCGAGGCCAGTGTGCGGTGTCTCGAAGCCGGCGATGCCCGTCAGCGCGACGTTGAACTTGCGGACCTCCGGACCGAAGGCGCCATCCTGGAGCCGCTCCCCGGACGCGCCGAGCCGCTCCAGGAGCAGTTGGAACGTGTGCTCGTGGCCGTGGGAGAGCGCGCCGCGCCCATGCTCATCGAAGACGTTCTCAACCAGCGGCAGGCGGAGCTCGGGGCGGGGAAGGCGGCTGGCGAGCAGGGCCATGGGCCGCGAGAAGTGCGCGACCGCCGAGAAGAACTGCAGCTGCGTCTCGATGAAGTCGCTCCGCTCGAACGAGCCGTCCTTCAACGCGCGCAGGTACGACGACGTCTCCAGGACGTTCCAGCCCGACTTCAGGCCAGCGATGTGGTGACGCAGGTTCAGATTTCGGAGGAGGGAAGGTGCACCCATGCAGGGGTTCCCTTAAGTCGGGTCAGGTCGAGAGAATAGACGGTGCAGACCGTGTCGGGAGAAATGCCGGCGTCCCGCAGCCAGTCGAGCTGCGCTTTCAATCGCTCGTCGAGCGTGAAGCAGGCCAGCGTGTCCGCGTTCCGCCCGGCGAGTTCCCGCCCGCACTCCCGGAGGTAATGCCCCCAACCCCGGGTCCAGGCGGTGGGAGGCGCCGCGAGGTGCACGAGCGGCCAGGGCTTGTTCGTCGAACGGAGCTGGAGGTCCTTGCTCCCCGACGTGGTGCACCAGCCCGCCCCTTCGAGCTTCCGGCCAGACGAGGGCCCGAGCACCAGCCCGTCACCTGGGACCTGCGTGGGCGCGCCCGCGAGCTCCAGCGCCGCGAGCCGCGCCGGGGGAACGAAGTAGAGCGCGAGCCGGCTCTCCGGCCGACCCATGCGCAGCGGGTTCCAGCCTCGCGCCGTGTGCATGACGTCGCCGCGCGCGCCCCGCATGGCGGCGCCGTACAGGAACCGGATGCCGCGCAGCGCGGGGATGCGGAACAGGTGCGTGAGCCCCTGGAAGATGAGCCTCCGCGCCAGTCCCGTGCCGCGCGCGTGCGGGGCCACCTTGAGGTCGCAGATGTAGAAGCCCTGGGCGGCGGTGTCGCCTCGCAGGACCTGCCGGGAGATTCCCGTCACGGAGCCCAGCAGTTGTTCGCCACGCAGCGCCAGCAGGAAGTACGCGTCCCCCATGGACGAGAAGAAGGGGTGGTACTCGGGTCCGTGGTCGATGAAGAAGTGGTCGGCGCCGTCGGCGATGGGGTACTCGATGCCCCGCTCGAGCGGGCGCAGTCGTTCCACATAGGGGCCGAGCGTGTCTGGCCGACACACCACGTAGCGCACGCCGCTCATGGTGAGGAGGTCCGTCGGAAGCCGACCTCGATGCGCTCATAGAACAGGCTGCGGTCCCGGGCCTGGAGCTGTTTGCCGAGCGCGTCGTCGAACACGAAGGCTGGACTGAAGAAGCGGCGGAGGTCTCGCTGGTTGTTGAGCTGTCGCAGCAACACGGCGCAGCCGGGGCGAGCCTCGCGTGAAAGCAGCGCGGCCCACTCGGCGACGAGCGTGTCGTCCGACCAGTCGAAGATGTTGGACAGCGAGATGACGTCGAAGCGTCCCAGGTCGGGCACGTCGGGGAGCGAGCCCTGCACCAGCGTGACGGGGAGCGGTGCCTCCGCGCGCAGGTACTCGGGACGGTCCTCGGGAAGGTAGGCGCCGAGCAGCACGTGCTGCAGGTAGGGGTTGCGGTGGGCGTCCTCGCGCCGCAGCCCTCGCTCGAAGGTCGCCTGGAAGTAGCCGGGATAGGAGCCGGGCGTCGCGTGTTGGGTCGCCGCCGGGCCGAACATGGCGTGGAGGAACGGGTCCGCGAACGCGAGCTGGAATGCCACCGGCCAGTAGGACGAGGCGAACCAGCCGTCGCGCAGTGCGGCCCGTTCGGCGGCGGAGGTCGTGGGCGCGAAGAAGGCCGCCAGCTCGCGCGCTGGGGCCGCGAACTCCTCGAGGAAGTGGCGCAGGGTGCGGAACAGGCCCTCGAACTCGCCGCGCTGATTCAACCTCGTGGCGTCGGTGGCCCTCACGTTGAAAGCCTCCAGGCTCGCGGTGCCGAGGCTCGCGGCCTTCTCCCGTACGTGGGCGAGCTGTCGAGGGTTGAAGTCGAAGCCCACCAGCTCCAGGGACGGATTGCGCCGGGCCAGGGTCAGGAGCGTGCAGCCTCCGGACGCGACAGTGAGGAGGGCTCGGGCCTGGGTGCGCCCGATGAGTTCCTGCTCCAGCTCCGGGTCTTCACGGACGACGGCGAATTTCAGACGGGGGGGCGTGGTGCTCAAGTCGTCGGCGGGGGGCGAGGGTTGCTTCGGCGAGGGGGCGGATTGTAGGGCATGATGTCACCCACAGGAACAGCCCATGCCGACGCTCTCATCGTCCCTTACTCCCCAGCGATTGCGTGAGCTGGAGCAGGTCGACGCCCGCCATCTGCCCCGGCTCGGGGTGTTCCTCGCGCTCTACGGTGTGGCGGCGTGGGGGGCAATGGTGCTCGCGCTGGAGGCCCTGCCGGCTGCCCAGGTCTGGCTCGCGCGCGGGCTGCTCTACGTCGTCGCGGCGGCCTCGCTTCACGGCATCAGCCTGTTCACCCATGAGGCCGTGCACGGTGGGCTCTCCACGCGGCCGTGGCTGAACAGGCTGGGCGGGATGCTGTGCGCGTGGCCCGTGCTGCAGAACCTCGCGGCCTACAAGGTGCTGCACCTGCGGCACCACCGGGACCTGGGCGGTGGGTTGGACCCCGACCACTACGCCAACTACACGGGACGACGCTGGCTGGAGCTGGCGATGCACGTGGGCCGGTTGCTGCTCGGATATCCCGCGTACATCACCATGATTCCCATCCTGGGCTGGAAGCACGGGACGGCGTCCGAGAAGCGGTGGATTGCCTTCGAGGTGGCGATGGTCGTCGCGGGGGCGGTGCTCGCGGGCGTCTTCGTGCCGTGGCCCGTGTTGCTGCATGCCTGGGTCATCCCCATGGTCATCATCAACACGCTGGTCAATATCCGGGGCATGAGTCAGCACACCTTCCTCACGCAGAGCAGTCATCCGGTGCGGGGCTCGCGGACCATCCTCTCCAATCCGGTGACGCGGTTCTTCATGTGCAATGAGAACTACCACCTGGAGCACCACCTGTACCCGCGAGTGCCCTGGTACAACCTGCCGGTGCTGCACCAGTCCCTGCGGACCGAACTCGTCGAGCAGGGGGCGCCCTTCATCCCGTCCTATTTCTCGTTCGTCCGGGGGGTCTTCAGTGGCGCCCTGATGCGAGAGGCCCGGCGCGTCTCCTCCGCGGATGTCTGAGCGCCCCTTCCTTCACGAAGCGCTGCTGGCGACCTTCGGAGTGACGCTGTCGTGCGCGCTCCTGTTCGTGGCGGGGGCGCGGTCCGTCAGCTTCTTCCAGGTCGCGGGGGCCACGGCCCTGTTCATCCTCGCGGTGGCGGTGCTCGCGCGGCTGGACACCTGGGCGCACGTCTTCCGGGTGCGGCTGGTGCTGGCCTATGTGGCGACGTTCTTCTTCTACGCGTCGGTGAAGACCACCATTCCCGCGCTGGGGCTCGAGACCCAGGACGCGTGGCTGTTCAGCCTGGACGCGCGGGTGTTCGGAGGAAGCACTCCGTCGGTCTGGTTCCAGCGGTGGAGCGCGCCGTGGGTGCATGACGTGTTCAGCGCGAGCTATCTCGCGTTCCACGTGTACCTCCACCTCGCGATGGCCTGGGCGGTGGTGGGGCCCCGGGAGCGGGCGGAGCGCTTCTTCAGCCACGTCTTCTCGGCCTACGTGCCGGGTATCGCGGGCTACTATCTGGTGCCGGCCATTGGCCCCGTGGCGGCGTATCCCGAGTTGTTCACCGCGCCCCTCGAAGGAGGGTGGCTGACGCGGCTGAACGCGGCCGTCGTCGCGAGCGGCTCGTCCACCTACGACCTCTTCCCGAGCCTGCACGTGTACATCACCCTGGTGTTGCTGAGTCACGACGCGCGCGCGCATCCCTGGCGCTTCCAGGCGCTGGTGCCCGTGGCGGCGGCGCTCATCCTCTCCACCCTGGTGCTGCGCTACCACTACGCGGTCGACCTGCTCGCCGGTGTCGTCTGGTTCATCGCCTTCAGCGCGGTGTTTCCACGTCTCCAGACACGGTGGGCGTCCTGGCGGTGCGGGCTCCTCGCGGGCTCCGGGCCCGCGGTTCAACCCCGTCCTTGAGACGTCGCCCGCGTCTCGCTGTCACACGCTTGGCGAGGCATTGACGAATTGTCGCGCGGACGGCCGCGGACGGCCCCGCAAGTCCTCGGAATGTCGTGCGGGGCGGCTTGGAACGGCACGTGAAAGGCAAGGGGACAACAGGAGGAAGCCGCCATGGCCCGGTGCCGTCAGTCCCGTTCCCGCTCGTCTCCCGCCACCTTCACGTTCCTCGAGCGCAGCGCGCTCGGGGTGCTTCGACAGGAAGTCCTCGAGCTCATCCTCGACTTTGGACTTCGGACCCGCGCCGCGGGGGTGACACATGTCACCGTGCTGGAGCGCGACCTGCCCTTGCAACTCCAGGACTCGTCGCTGGCACGGCAGGCGCGGGGCTGGATTGTCCTGGTGAGTGATGACGAGCGCCTCATCACCTGTTACCGGCGCGGGGATGCAAGCGGTTTCATCCGCCGCAAGCCGAAGCATCGCCTTAACGGCGGACGCCCGCACCCCAACACGAGGACCCGTCGCGCACGTGACAGACACTCCACGGGCTACAGGGCCGGGTAGGGCTCACTGCTTCACAGTTGGGGTGTTCAATGACAGGCACCCTTGTATCAAGCGCTGCGCGCCGCGACAGGCTTTGGAAGGTGAGAGGGCGCAATCCCTCTCGTTTCTGGAGTTTTGTATGCCCCGCACACCGCTCTTCGACCTGTTCCGACAAACCACCCGGAAGGCGCTCGCCGCCGAGTCACCGGAGGCGAACGCGCTCGAAGCCCGACGCGTGGCTCGAATGGACCGCCGCTCCGTGTTGAAGGGGGTGACGGCGCTGGGGATGGGAATGGCGGTGCGGGCGGCGCGGGCCGAGGAGGCGCGTCCTCCCTCCGCGCTTCGCGTGGGCATCGTCGGTGCGGGGCTCGCGGGCCTCGCGTGTGCCTATGAGCTCAGGTGCTCGGGTGTGCAGGCCACGGTGCATGAAGCCCGGGAGCGCACGGGCGGCCGGGTGTTCTCGATGGGAGGCGCGTTCGGTGGGCCGGTCATCTTCCCCGGGCAGGTGGTGGAGCGGGGCGGGGAGTTCATCGACTCCGGACACTCGACGATGCTGGGCTATGCCCGTGAGTTCCACCTGGAGCGGGAAGACCTCCTGCGGGTGACGGGGGACGTCTTCTACTTCTTTGGCGGACAGCTCTATTCCGAGGCGGATATCCTGGAGGAGTACTGCCCGCTCATCGCGGCCATCAACCAGGACTTGAGCAGGCTGTCCGAGGCGCCCACGGCGGCCGACCACACGGAGCTGGACCGGCGGTTCGACCTGCTGGACCTGGTGACCTACCTGGAGGCGCGGAACACGGGGCCCCTGGTGAAGGCCGCCATCATCGCCGCGTACGAGGCGGAGTACGGCCAGGCAGCGGATGAGCTGAGCTGTCTCAACCTGCTGTTCCTGATTCAGACCGAGCAGTGTCGACGGTTCGAGCCGTATGGCGAGAGTGATGAGCGGTATCGCCTGCTCGGCGGCAATCAGCAGATTCCACGCGAGCTGGCGGCGCGTCTGCCGGGACAGGTCCGACAGGGCGAGCGGCTGGAGTCGGTCAGGAAGACTCCGACGGGCGCGCTCGCGCTCACGCTGCGGCGCGGAAGCACGTCGTACACGGCGACGTATGACGTCGTGGTGCTCGCGGTTCCGTTCACCGTCCTGCGACGGGTGGAGCTGGCGGCGTCCCTGGGCCTGCCGGCGTGGAAGACGCGGGTCATCCGGGAGCTGGGGTACGGCACCAACGCGAAGATGATGGTGGGGTATCGCGGGCCGGTGTGGCGGGCGAGCGGGTGCAGTGGGGCGAGCTACTCGGACCTGATGAACCATCAGGCCACGTGGGAGACGAACCCGACGCGGGCGACACCGGGCGACGCGGTGTTGACGGACTTCGCCAGTGGACCGCGTGGGGCAGGCATGGACCCGAGCAACGTGGCGGGCGAGGCGGAGCGCTTCGTGGCGGCGATGGGCCGCGTGGTGCCGGGGACGGCGGGCGCGGTGAAGCGGGGCGTGGACCGGCGCATCGTCGCGCACCTGGAGCACTGGCCGAGCAATCCGAACGCCCTGGGAAGCTATTCGTCCTATCGGCCCGGGCAGTTCACGTCACTCGCGGGCACCGAGGGGACACCCGTGGGCAATCTCTACTTCGCGGGTGAGCACACCAGCTCGTTCTACGAGGCCCAGGGCTACATGGAGGGCGCGGCGGCGACGGGGAAGAGCACCGCCCAGGCCATCCTGGCGATGGCGAACGTGGCGGCGGCGGCCGGGTGACCCCTGGAGAAACAAGGGCGGGCCCGCCGGAGCGGACCCGCCCTCACGCACTCACGAAGGGAGCAGGTTACTGCGCGCAGTAGACGGCGCGCTCGAACTTGCCCGTCACTTCGACGATGGACGTGGCGCGAACCACGAACTCGCTGGCCCCGACGCGCGTGTCGGCATTGCACCAGTCATACGTGTAGCCCAGGCCCGTCCACGGGTACTGCGTCTTCTGCCAGAACCCATAACTGGAGGCGAAGTTGGCGTTGATCCAGTTCTTGTGCTCGGTGGTGGCCGTGGTGGGGAACTGGAGGCCGCACGTGCCGTCGTCGATCTCCGAGTCCGGACAGGGGCGGAACATGTCTCCGGGCTTCACCCACAGCTCGACGATGTAACGCGCGTTGTCGCCTTCGGTCGCCGGGGGCAATCCCAGATACTGATTGACGCGCGGGACGAGCTTCTCCGCGGACACCGTCTTGCAGAATGTCTGGAGTTGGGGAGCGGCCGTGACCCAGACCTCGCGAGAGAGCGTGTTCGCTCCCAGGGTGTAGCCCTGGAAGGTGGTCCAGATGGCCATGCGCACGGCCGTCTTGGTCTCATTCCAGACAAGGTTCGGGTTGGACGGGCTGATGGCCCACAGCTGCGTGGAGATGTCTTCGGTCGTGGGCTCCGCAGCGTGGCGGACGGCCTCCGTATAGGTCTGCGCGTCGCACGCCAGCGGTTCGGGGACAGGGTCCTTCGTGTCGTCGTCACCGCATGCGGCGAGGGACAGGAGCGCGGCGGTGGCGGCGAAGCATCGCAGGGGGCGCGAGAAAGCGCTGAACATCAGGTCAACTCCATGGGGAGGGTAGGTTCACAAGGAGTGTAGAGGAAGGAAGGCGGGGCACCAGCCAAAACGACCGCGCGAGACGCGAGCCCGCGGCGAGGTTCCGTGCATTGAAAGACAGCCATCCTCCCTTGGGGCTCAGGTACCGCCGCCACCGAACAGGCCGAGCTGCTCGACGCTGCCCATGGGGGCGACGGGGCTGTCGTCGGCGGGCAGTTCGCGGCGCACGGGTACGGTCGGGACAGGGGGCGCAAGCACGCGGGGCTCTGGCTCCCGTGGCGCGGGAGGGGGTGGGGCGGGTGTCGCGTAGACCTCGGGACGCCAGATGCCGTCGCGGGCCAGGCGCACGCGCTCACGCAGCTCCGGCAACAGCTCCGGGTCCATGGGAGCGAGGCGCTGGGCAGGGGCCGCCACGAGCGGCTCGAAGACCTGCACTTCCTCCAGCCACCACGCCACGGTGCCGCGACAGGACGCACCCGGGGGCCACCACCAGGCGTCACGTCCAAAGGCGCGGGAGTCGTTGCCCACGGTGGACACCTCCGCGAGCCGGGCCATGGCGACATACGCGCCAGCGGGCAGCACGTCGCGGGTGGGGCATTCCAGGCCGTGTGCCCCGCGCAGCCACTCCACGGCCTCCTCGTCGTACTCACGGGTGGCGTAGAGGGCGAGCCAGCAGCCGAGCACGGCCTCGGGAGGGTGGAGCGGGTGGCGTCGCTCGGGGACACCGGGACGCGCGGGCTCCACGTCGTGGACGAAGACGCTCCACATGCCGTGGTGCGTGAGCGCCCACGTCCACGGCCGGCTCAAGGGCAGGTGGAACACTCCCATCCCCTTGCGCGTGTAGCGATAGGCTCCGGCGAGTGGGATGGAACTCATGGGGCCGCACCCTACACGACCGACCCGACATGATGCGCGGGCAGGAGGGCTCTCCGGACGGCCCGCCGCCGAGACGAAGACACCCGCCAGCCACGACGGCCAGCGGGTGCCGGTGCTTCACCTCACTTCGTGGCCGAGGCGCGACGCGGCGCTTCCAGCTCGCGCTGCATGGTGTCGTCGCCCACGAGCAGCCCGTCGGCGAACATGGTCCGCTCGTTGGGGCTCAGCGACTCCAGCTCCTCGGCCGTGCCCAGCTTGAGGTTGTAGACCTTGCCGTCGTACGGCACGCGCTCGGTGGCGGTGATGGTCGCCGTGCCCGTCTGCGTGCGCACGGTGTCCTTCACCTGGACCTTCTCCGCCGCGACCACCAGGCCCGAGGACAGCAGCACCGGGTGCTTCTCCGTCAGCCGCACGTCGTGGCCCTGGTCATCGCGCAGCCGGACCAGCGGCTTGGGCTCACGCCCGAAGATGAAGTCCTGCACGGTGAGCACCCGGCCGGCCGCGTTCGCACGCACCTTGTCACCCACGCGCAGCGTCTCGATGGGCGCCAGCTTCCCGTCCGCCATCGTGATTCGCGTGCCCTCCGCCAGGCAGCTGTTGAGGACGTTGAGGTTGAAGGGGTTGGCGGGCAGCGCCGTACTCGTGAAGGTCACGATGCGCGGAATCGCCGGGCCGCCACACGTCGACAACCCGTAGAGCGTCATGGACAGCACCACCGGCTCGTTCACGATGCGCTCCATGGTGCAGCCCGCGCCGCCGGACGCCGTGGTGTTCTGCGAGACGTTGACCAGCTGCTGAATCGTGCTGGTCCTCGCGCCCACCGGGAAGGCGTCCGAGAGGTCCGCCAACGTCGTACACGTGCCGCCCGACTCCGTCTTGATGAGGCGAAGCCGCGTCGTCGTCGCGCCGTTCTTCATCGCCTGGATGGTGCAGTCCGCCGTCGCCGAGGCCCCCGCGTCGAAGGTGCCCTGCAGGGGAATGTAGATGTTGGTGAAGTCGAAGGCGGTGCCCGGCTTGAAGGGGAAGTAGGCGGTGGGGTCGCCCGTCCAGGGGGCCCCCGTCTTGCGCAGCGCGAGCCCCGTGGACTGGGCCGGGAAGGGCGCCAGGGTGCCGGCGGCGTTGGCCACCATCGCGTAGTCGCAGTCCGCCCCGCCGCGAAGCTGGCAGGTGGTGAGGTTGATGTCCGGCCGAGGCCCCGGGCCCGCGAAGTGCGGATGGACCAGCGTGAAGGTCTGGGGCGTGGCCACCAGCGACGTCTCCAGGCTGGCGAACGAGACGTGCTCCTCACCCGTCTTGTCGTTGTGCGCCACCATCATCGACTCGATGATGACCTTGCGGTTGGCCTCCATCGACGGAGTCACGGACACGGTGGTGTCGTCGAACGTCCTGCCGTCGTTGTGCTCCTCGTTCGCGCTCGTCGACAGCACCGTCCGCTTCTTGCCCGCCAGGTCACTTTCATACGCGGTGACGTCCGTGAAGACGTGGGTCGAACCACCCGCGCAGGTGGCGTAGGGGCGAATCTGGAGCGTGGGCCGAGGGGCCTGGGCCTGGGCCTGGGCATTGTCGGCCTGCTGGGCGCCCTTGCCTCCGGCGGTGCGCGAGTCCTCCACGTGGAGGAAGTGGTCGCAGTTCCATTCGGTGGGCTTCGGCTGCGGACCTCCGCGCACGGCCTTCGCCCGGGCGACGTCCAGCGTCTTCAGGGCGCGCGAGAAGTCCTTGGGAGGCGTCTGCTGTGCCACGAGCCCCTTGGCTCCCGCGGCACCTTGCGCGGCGACAGCCTCCTGGAGCCGGTGCTTCGCGTACTCGTAGTGGTCGTCGTTCGCCAGGTCCAGCTCGACGAAGTCCTCGTGCGGCGTGCGCTTCTCGAAGTGCGCGACGACGGCCTCACGTTGCTCTTCGACAGTCTTGGGCTTGGGTTGAGGTTTGATAACCCAGGGACACCCGGGTAGCAAAGACAGGCATGTAGCGAGAATGGCGAGACGGGTCGCACGACGACCGTGAGTAAAATTCATGACTCCCCCTCTGAGCAGGCCCTCGGTGAGCCCGGATAAGTACTGTCATACGCTCCGTGTTGAAAAGTCAACGTCTGACATATGGCATTGTGTATCGGTCAGGGACGACCCATCCCGTCGCATCGTGATGTTCGCTTCCAATGTGAAGGATTGTCTCGTCGAGCGTAGAGGGCCGGGCGCCCCGTGTTTTCAGGGGTGCTTCAGGGACAGGCTCACGCGCACATTGACTCCGTGCGCCGCATGAGGGACGGGGTGAGGCCATGGCGCTGCAGAAGGTCCCTGTCCCCCACGAGGTCGCCGGAGAGCGGCTGGATCGGTTCATCTCCAAGCACGTACCCGGCTTCTCGCTGGAGCGCGCCCGGGCCCTCATCGAGGCGGGTGGGGTGCGCATCCGGGGCAAGAAGTGTCAGCCCACGCGGAAGCTGTGGGGTGGAGAGGAGCTCGAAATCGAGCGGCCGGAACCGCGCGCCTCGCCGCGTTCCTCCGTGGAAGGGCCCACGCTGACGGTGCTCCATGACGACGCGGCGCTGGTCATCGTGGACAAGCCGCCGGGCCTCGTCGTGGAGCCGGAGGGGCGAGCGGCCTCCGTCATCGACCTGCTCGCCGCGCAGCGCCCTCCCTTCGACGTGGAGGGCCAGGCGCTGCCGGGCGTGGTGCACCGCCTGGACCGTGAGACGAGCGGCTGTCTGGCCTTCGCCCGCACGGACCCGGCGGCGGCGGCGCTCCTGCGAGCCTTCCAGGAGAAGCAGGTGGACAAGCGCTACTGGACGCTCGTGCTGGGCCAGCCTCCGGAGCACGGACGCCTGGAGGGGCCCTATGCGCGCAATCCCCAGGACCCGCGCCGCTTCACCACGAAAGTGCCCTCCGCGCGGCGGGCGGCGCTGTCGTTCGAGGTGCGCGAGCGGCTGGACGGAGCGGCGCTGCTGGAGGTGGACCTGGACACGGGGCGCACGCACCAGATTCGCGTGCAGCTCTCCGAGGCGGGCTTCCCGGTGCTCGGCGATACGCTCTACGGGACGGAGGCCGCGCGCGAGCATCCCGCGGCGAAGGCGCTGGGGCGTCAGGCGCTCCATGCGTTCAGCCTGGAGCTGCCGAGTCTCTTGACGGGTCAGCCCGTGCGAGTCCAGGCGGAGCTGCCCGAGGACTTCCAGCGCGCGCTGGCCCTGCTGCGCCGCTGAGCGCGGGCGCGGGGCCGGACTCCACTCGAAGGCGTGGAGTCCGGCGGACGGCGAACTACTTCGGGTCCACCACGAGGACCATCCAGCGGTCCGTGGAGTGGTCGATGCGCACGTTGGCGGCACCGGCCTCCTGGAGCTGCTGCACGATGCTCTCCAGGAAGGTCAGGTGCTCCTTGGGCGCGTCCACGAAGACGTTCTTCGAGCCGGTGCCCTTGGCCTTGGGCTTCTTCGCGGGGGCGGCGCCGTTGAGCGCCTCCGGCGTCGCGGCGGCCTTGAGCTGGGCGGCGGCGTCCTCCACCACGGTCTCCGGCGCGCTCTCGACCTCGACCTCAGGCTCCTCCGCGACGGGAGTGGAAGCGACCTCCTCCTCGGCCTCCGCGCGCAGCTGGTTGAAGGTCTTCAGGTTGATGGTCGCCCCGAACTTCGTCTTGAAGGACTCCAGCGCATCCTTGCTGCTGATGTCCGGTTGCTGGCGGAAGAGGGTGAGCAGGAACGCGTGGCGCTCCTGGGTCTGCTCCTGGGAAGTCCTCGGCATAATCAAAACTCCTTCAACCCTTGGAAATGAAAGGCGGCGCAACCTAGCCGACGCTGTCCCGGGAGGAAAGGTGGTCGGGTGGACGCGGGGGCGGTGACTCTCCTGGTCCCTCGGCGGGCGAGACGGCCCGTGTGCCTGCCAGCCCTGGGCGCCAGCAGGGCGCTTCGTGTCCACCCTGGAGCCTCATGGAGACCGCTGCCGAGACGAACGTGCCCTCCCGTGAGTCCGCCACGTGGGTGGACATCTCCGTGCCCCTGCGGGACGGGATGGTGCACTGGCCGGACAACCCGGAGGTCCGCATCACCCGGGTGCAGGCCCTGGAGCGTGGAGACGACGCCACCGTCTCCCACCTGTCCCTGGGGGCGCACACCGGCACGCACGTCGATGCGCCCGCGCACTTCGTCCAGGGCGCGGAGGGCGTGGACGCGCTGGCCTTCGACAACCTCCTCGGCGTGGCCCGGGTGCTGGAGATTCGAGACCCCCGCGCCATCCGCGTGGATGAGCTGAAGGCGCATGCTGTCCAGCCCGGAGAGCGGGTCCTCTTCAAGACGGCCAACTCCTCGCGGGGCTGGGCCGCACAGCGATTCCTGCCGGACTTCGTGTACCTGTCCCTGGAAGGCGCGCGCTACCTGGCGGAGCGGAAGGTTCGCACGGTGGGCATCGACTACCTCTCCATCGGCAGTCCGGAAGAGGGCGTGCCCACCCACCAGGCGCTGCTGGGCGCGGGGGTCTGCATCATCGAGGGATTGGACCTGTCCTCGGTGAGCGCGGGCACGTACGACCTCGTCTGCCTGCCTCTGCGAATCGCGGGAGGCGACGGCGCCCCGGCGCGCGCCATCCTCCGGCGGCGCTGAGGCTCGGGCCTCACGGGCTTCAGGGGCTCGTCGCGCGGCGCTTGCGGCGCAGGTAGAAGGCGGCGCCGAGCATCGCCGGGAAGAGCAGCGCGCCTCCCAGCATCATCAGTCGTTGGCGCTTGCCCAGCGCCTGTTGGGCTTGCTGGGCGCGGACCTTCTCGAAGTCCGGCTCGGGACAGGAGTGCCCGAAGGACCACCAGGGCTCGTCGATGGCGGCGCCCACTTTCAGGTACGTCTGCCACAGCCGCTGGACGCGCTCTGGCTCGCTGCTGGAGACGTAGCGCGCCGCGTGGCAGAGCATCATCGCGTACGCCTGGCTGCGCGGAGGAAGGAGGGCCGCGCCCCGCTGGGCGAGGTCCGCCGCCGTGGAGCGATAGTGGAAGCGCCACGGATACGGGGGCGCATGCGATTGCACACGCTGCTGCTCCGGCACTCCGAGGAGCGGTGTTCCGGACAGGGCCTCCCGGGACTGCTCCGCCCCGGCTGAGAGCTCTTCTTGTTCCTCGTAGGTGCCCAGGTCGTAGTTTCCATCCACCCAGCCCCAGTCCGGGGCGACCTCCGTGCCCAACATCTCCAGGCCCAGGCCGCGAGCGAGCTTCGCCGCCGTGAACAGCGCCTCCGCCTGAGTCACGGCGTCGTGGGCCTGGGTGCTCTGCTTCAGCGCGTCGGCGTACTGGCGCGCGGGCCCTTCCCACTGCGTGCCCCGGAAGTGCTCCAGCGCTTCATCGGCGCGCCCGATGCGCAGCAGGCGCCGCGCGAGCAGCAGGCGCAGCCGCTGAGACAGGTCCGCCCCTTCGCCGACGTCATCGTCGTACCAGAGCTGCCCCACCTCGGGCTTGCAGCGCTCCTCGCCGGAGGGCGGGTGGGCCGCGACGAAGCGCTGGAGTTCGTCCACGGACAGCACCCGCTCCGCCACGTAGGCCAGGTCCGGCCAGGAGCAGCTCGCCAGCATCCGCTCGGCGGCCTGGAAGAAGTCACCTCGCGCGAGCGCGAGCACCCCGCGCTCTCCCTCCACGCGGCAGAGGGGACGGCGCGGCACCATTCCCTCGCCCACCCAGTCCTCCGACGCCGGGAGCCCGCGCGCGGCCTCCGACAGATAGACCTCCGCGGACGACGGGTCTCCCCGGCGCAGCGCCAGCTTGCCCTTCACCCACGCCGCCAGCGGGGTCTGCCCGTGCTGGGCGAAACGCTCGGCCAGGTCGAACCGACCCGCGCGCCAGGCTCCCGCCGCCAACCGGTCCGCTCCCGCCAGCCCCTGCACCGACGCGAGCGCTTCCAGCACGGCGGCGAGGCCACCGCCCGATGGGTCCTCGGACCAGTACCACTCCTGGCCACGCGTCCACACGAAGGTGGTCATGAGCCGCTGCGCCAGCGGGTCCTTCAGCGCGGCGTGGAGCCGGGCCTCATCGCGGGCGAGCGCGCGTGCGACCATGAGCAGCGAGGTCACCGCGCCTCCGCTCCCATGAGCGGCCTGCTCCGCGTACAGCCGGATGGCGCCAGCATCGTCTCCCGCCCGGAGCAGGCCGCGCGCCTGCTCGCCCAGGCTGGCGACCGCGAGGCCCAGCGGGTCGTCGAAGCCCTCGCGCGCGAGCTGCCGCGTGCGCTCGAAGCCGTGCTGCGCGTCCTGCTCGAAGCCCGCGCCCGCGTTGCGGCCCAGCATGAAGGCGGCGAAGGTGGAGTAGTGGCGGCGCTCCCCGGCCGGCAGCGCGAGCACGTCGTTGAAGCGGGCGCGCGCCGTCTGCGCATCTCCGCTCGTGAAGGCCCTGGCGCCCGCCTCGTACAGCTCCGTCTCCCGTGCCCCGCCGCCTGTGCGTGCATCGATGGGCTCGTCTCCACCCTCCATCACCCGGAACGACTCCAGGGGCTTGGGAGCCAGTCGTGTGGCCTCGAGCGAGAAGGCGCCGTCTGGCAGCTCGCCGAGGGTGCCCGCGCGGTCCACGAGGAGTCGGTGGGGAAAGTCAGGGCCGCAGGCCTCGGCCGAGCGCACCGGCGCCAGCAGCATGAGGACGAGCAGGGAGGCCAGCAGACTACGGAGCCACAAGTGACACCTCGGTTCCCCGCACGAAGCCGATGACGCGTCGTTCGCCAGCGCGCAGGCGGGGAGGCGTGCGCGCCACGAGTGAGGTCCCTCGCGGGGCATAGCCGCCCACGCCGTCGAGGACCTCCAGGTTTCCAGAAAGGGTGAGGCGTGTGGGCGCCTCGGTGTCCACGCGGCCGGTGTTCTCGAGGACGATGTCGAGCGTGCCGCCTCCCGCGTCCACCAGCCGGGGCTCCAGTCGGGGCGTGAGCTTCTCGCCGCGCACCACCGCCGATAGCGTGCTCAGGCTCCAGGACTCCGCGTCGCCCGCGTGTCCGAGCCGGAACCAGACGATGCCCTTCATGCCCTTCACCGGGTGCTCCCGCAGTTGGGTGAGCAGGCGCGACACCTCGTGGGGCTCGGACGTCAGGAGCCGTCCGTCGCGAAGCCGCGCGCGGTAGGTGGGCAGGGCAATCCGGAAGGGATGGGACGATGCCTTGGCCCACGCCTCGATGAAGCCGCGGGCCTCCTCGGGGGTGAAGAGGGACGGGGCGCGCACGGCATGCACCTGGACGACGATGTCGTCGGGGATGGACGTCAGGCGCTCCAGGGCGGGCGAGTTCGCCCAGGTGGGCAGCGCGGTGATGGAGAGCGAGAGGTCTCCGAGCCCGCTCCGCTCACGCGCGAGCCAGTCCGCGTAGGCGGGCAGGGAAGAGGTCGCGCAGTCGTGGTCCACCTCCACGCCTCGGACTCGCACGCCGCGCGCCTTCCAGTCGCGGGCGAGAGTCGCCACTTCCTGGAGCGACACGCCGTCGAGCGGCGCCGTCCCATCCACGCGGAGGACGGCCACCACCTCGCGCCCCGTCTTCGCCAGGGCCGGCACGTCCACCGCCACTGTCACGGCGACCCGCGTGGCCCCGGAGCGCTCCCGCGCGAGGACGCGCAGGGCGCCCAGCTCCGAGGGCAGTTGCGTGAGCGCGTGCCCGAGCTCCGGGCTCCAGTCCCGCTGCCACACATAGACCTCGTGTCCCAGCAGGGGCGCGGGGGTGCGGGCACAGCAGAGCAGTAGGCACAGCCCCACGCTCGCGAAGCTCGCGAGGACTCTTGGCCAGGACAGGGGTGGGGTGCTCATGCGGAAGCGCTGGAGGGGCTCGCGGGGCTCGTCGACAGGCGCGAGAGCCCACGCCTCACCATGGTGCCACAACGGCATGACGTGGGCTGCACCCCCGCGTTCCGCCTGAATGCCAGGCGGGTCCGTTCACGTGCCGTGGGGGCCCTTCCCCTCTGGACGGACCTTCCTCGGCTCCTACCGGCCATCCACCCAGTAGCGATAGCCGTTGACCCGGTAGGGCACGCCCAGCTCCGTGCACAGCTCGGCGATGACATCCGGGGTGAAGAAGTAGTTGCGCACCCGGACGATGCGCTCGCCGTCCGTCTCCACGGCCATCACGGTGCGAACCAGGGGGCCCTCTTCGTGCTCGTACCAGAAGACCAGAATGGGCGAGCCGCGATACGCGCGGACTTCGCAGCGAGGGCTGGTCGACAGGTACCCTTCGAGCAGATGGGGCGGGACGCCTCCCCGCTCGTCGAAGGTGATGGGCGCGAGCGTTCCGGCGAAAGACCCGGTGTCCGGATTCTTCGGTGCGTCCTGCCCGTACTCGGTGACGACGCCGACGATTTCCACGCTGGCGCTGTCGAGCAGGAGGTCGGTCAGTCGCTCCAGGTTCCGGGCATTGAACGCCGCACAGAACGCGTCCAGCACCGCGGGCGCGGGTGCTCGAGTCATGGGCTCCTCGGGCGCCGCCAACAGGCCCCGCCCCCGATGGAGCGCGGACTTCACCGCGCCCACCGTCGTCGAGAGTGCGTCCGCGATTTCCTGGAGCGAGAAGTCGAACACATCCTTGAGGACCACCGCGGCCCGCTCCTGGGGAGACAGCCGCACCAGCAAGGAGCCAGCGGCCTCGCGTGGTGCCCGAGGGTCCGGCTCCGTCGCCGAATCCACGGGCGCCTCGACGGTGAGCTCGAGGCGCATGCGCCGCATGCGGTCCACCCAGAGGTTCGAGGCCACCCGGAAGATCCACGCGCGCGGATTTGGAAGCGCCATGAACACCGTCCCGAGCGTCACGAACGCTCTCGCGAGGGTGTCCTGAACCAGGTCCTCCGCGTCCCACGGGCTGCGTGTGAGGTGGCGGCAGTAGCGAAAGAGCTCGGGACGCATCGGCTCGAAGACGTCGAGGAACCGATGCCAGGACGACTTCACCTCGTCGCTCAGCGCGTTGATTTCGGGGGGCGACTTGCTCACGGTGTCATCGGTTCATAGCAGAGGACCACCAGGCCCTGACCGAGCTGGGTCGTTCGGACCAGCTTCAGCTTCTGTCGGGCTTCGATGTCCTTGAAGAGCGGTGTGCCTCGCCCGAGGAGCACCGGATGGATGATGAGCCGATACTCATCGACGAGTCGAAGCCGGGTGAGGGTCGAGACGAGCCCCGCGCCGGCCCACGCCACAATCGGCTTGCCGGGTTGACGCTTCAGCTCGGTGATTTCCTCGGCGATGCGCTCCTTGATGATGCGGGTGTTGTTCCATGCGGCATGCTCGAGCGTCCGCGACAGAACGACCTTCGGCAGCGCGTTCATCTTGCGGGCGAATACGAGGTCCTGGGGAGAACGGGGGTTGAGCTCCGCGTTCGGCCAGTAGGCCAGCATCTCCTCGTACGAGCGCCGTCCGTACAGCGCCAGACCGACCGAGTCGATCATCTCTTCGCAGTACTGCTCGAACTGAGGATTGCCGTCCTCGAACCAATCGAGCCGCCCGTCGGGGTCCGCGATGAACCCGTCGAGCGAGACGATCATGGAGACAAAAAGGCGACGATTGCTGGGTTCCTGGATTGTCATCCCCGTCAGACGAACCGGCGCCCCAGAAGGATACTTCCCCTCGTCACAAAGGGTCGTTTCCAGCACAGTGGAGTGACGGGCTTCAGCGTGCGCGGGCGCGTGCGGGTCGTGGCGGCTGGCTGTGGTCGCAGTGCAGGAGCGACGGCGGGTCGAAGCAGGTGAACTTCTGGTCGACCAGCCTGCACACGCCCCGAGGCGTGCTGGCGCAGCGCACCTCCGTGCGGGTGGCCTTGCAATCGAAGCCGCAGGCCACGGCCTCCGACGCATTGACGCAACGGGGCCTGGGCGTCTCGGCGGCGTACTCGTGGATGACGCTCTCCGGCGGGTCCCAGCAGACGAGCTTCCCGAAGTGGGTGCTGCAGACACCGTAGGGCGTGTCGTTGCAGGCCACCTCGCCGTTGAACAGGCGGCAGTTGAAGCCGCAGGCCACCTTGCCCCGGATGGACTTGCACTCGGGGCTCACGGAAGTGAGGGGTGGGTGCTGGATGGCCACCCGTGGCGGGTCCCAACAGTAGACGCCTCCGTTGGTGACCTCGCACGTCCCGTAGGGTGTCTGGGCGCAGTCGATGTCGGAGACGCTCGTCTTGCATTGAAAGCCGCACACCGTGCGCCCCTGGGAGCTGATGCATTCAGGGGTGGGCTGAGGTGGTGGCGGTGGCGGTGGCAGCTCGACGCGGGGCGTGGGCGGCGCGGAGGCCAGCAGCAGCAGGGCGAGGAAGGGGAGCATGTGGCCCCCCGACGCAACGCCGCGCGGTTTATTCAAAGCCCCGCGCAATCCCTGTCACTTTCCTCAGCGCGGTCGCGAGCCCTGGCGTCCCGGGCCCCGGGAACCCCCGGAACGAGGCTGCGCGGCGGGGGCCTGCGTGTCGCGCGGTGCGTCGTCCGCGTCGCGTGCCTCGGTGCGCTGACGTCGAGCGGCCTCGGCGGGCGTCTCCGGAGGGACGAGCGCCTGCGGGCCTCGGCCGATGAGGTCCGAGCGGCCTGCCTGCCTCAGCGCCTCGCGCGCCAGCGGCCAGTGCTCCGGGTTCCAGTAGAGCAGGAGCGCCTTCTGCAGCCGCTTCTCGCGCAGACCCTGGGCCGTGTAGACGGGCTCCATCTTCAGCGGGTCGATGCCGGTGAAGTACATGGCGGTGGCCATGGCCATGGGGGTGGGGATGAAGTCCTGCACCTGACGCGGCCGCTTCCCGTTCTTCTTCAGCCACAGCGCCAGGTCCACCATGTCTTCCAGCGTGGAGCCGGGGTGGCCGCTGATGAAGTAGGGGATGTCGTACTGCTCCTTGCCGGCCTCTTCGCTGGCGCAGGCGAACATGGCCTGGAAGCGCTCGAAGCTCTCGATGCCGGGCTTCTTCATCTTCTCCAGGACGCGCGGCGAGACGTGCTCGGGCGCGACGGAGAGCTGTCCGCCCACGTGGTGCGCCGCCAGCTCCTTCACGTACTCCGGCGAGCGCTCGGCCAGGTCGTAGCGGACGCCGCTGGCGATGAAGACATGCTTGACGCCTTCCTCCTCGCGCACGTCCTTCATCAGGCTGATGAGCGGGCCGTGGTCCGTCTGGAGGTTCTCGCACACGCCCGGATGGACACAGGACAGCTTGCGGCAGCGCTTCTCGATGTCCTCGCTCTTGCACTTGAGCTTGTACATGTTGGCGGTGGGGCCGCCGAGGTCGGTGATGGTGCCTCGGAAGTCGCCCATGCGTCGCAGCGCGCGGACCTCGCGCAGCACGCTCTCCGCGGAGCGGCTCTGGATGACGCGGCCTTCGTGTTCGGTAATCGAGCAGAAGGTGCAGCCGCCGAAGCAGCCGCGCATGAGGACGATGGAGTGCTTCACCGTCTCGTACGCGGGGATGCCCTCGTTCTTGTAGAGGGGGTGGGGGACGCGGTTGAAGGGCAGGTCGTACAGCTCGTCCATCGCCACGGTCTTCTCACCG
Organism: Myxococcus sp. CA056; assembly: GCF_013336715.1. Lineage (NCBI taxonomy): Bacteria > Pseudomonadati > Myxococcota > Myxococcia > Myxococcales > Myxococcaceae > Myxococcus > Myxococcus sp. CA056. The sequence goes on along the minus strand of NZ_JABUMT010000003.1, from coordinate 544,603 downwards.
GTGGCGGGGTTGCCCACGCCGTCCTCCAGCGGGAGCGCGGGCGCGTTCATGAAGATGGCGCGGTTGCCGTGGCGCTGCGCGAGGGGGCGCGCGTTGCCCGGGTTGGTCTCCATCTGGAAGTCGCGGCTCATCACCGCGAAGGCCTGCTTGTCGGTGACGACGGACTCGTAGGGCGGCAGGACGACCGTCTTGCGGTCCGCGGCGCGTTTGGCCGGGTCGGCCTCGTGGACGCGCATCTGCTCGTCGCTGATGAGGTACGCGGTGCCGCGCACGTCGCGGATGTCCTCGATGCGCTCGCCGTTCCTCATGCGGTCGGCGACTTCCATGATGGGGCGCTCGCCCATGCCGAAGACGAGCAGGTCGGCCTTGGCGTCGAAGAGGATGGAGCGGCGGACCTTCTCGCTCCAGTAGTCGAAGTGGGCGATGCGGCGGAGGCTGGCCTCGATGCCGCCGAGGACGATGGGGACGTCGGGGTAGGCCTCGCGGCAGCGCTGGGCGTAGACGATGGTGGCGCGGTCAGGCCGGCAGTTGGTGCGGCCGCCGGGGCTGTACTGGTCCTCGGAGCGGTTCTTCTTCTGCGCCGTGAGCCGGTTGAGCATGGAGTCGAGGTTGCCGGCGGCGACCCCGAAGAACATGCGCGGAGGCCCCAGCGCCTTGAAGGGCTCGGCCGAGTGCCAGTCAGGCTGGGGGATGATGCCCACCTTGAAGCCTCGGCCCTCCAGGAAGCGGGCGATGAGCACCGGGCCGAAGGCCGGGTGGTCCACGTACGCGTCTCCCGTCACGATGATGATGTCGCACTGCTCCCAGCCACGTGCCTGCATGTCGGCACGGGTGATGGGCAGGAAGGGATGGGCGTAGCGAGTCGGAAGGGCCATAGCGGTGGGGCGGGCTGCTTCGGGGGCGTCTCTCCTAAACACCCCCTGAGCCACGAAGCAAACAGGGCGGAGCGGGGGTGTACACCCAGCAGGGCCTCGTGCCCACCTCGCCTTCCTGGCCCGTGGGTGACTGGCCGGCCTGAGGGGCCCTGGAGGCAGTATCCTGTAATTCATGATTATGCCGTCAAAGCGGATGGGCTTCCTGGCGGTGGTGAGGTGGTGGGTCCTGGGGTTTCTGCTGCCGGTGTCATGTGCGACGACGGCGCCGGGTGGGTCGAGTCCGGGGACTCCCGCTCGTTACGAGCAGACCGTGGATTCAGCCACGAACGCTTGTGGGAAGAACCCCGCCTGCTACACGCAACGTGGGAGTGAGGCCATCATGCCCACGCTCCCGCGTGTGGTGGGGGTGGCTCGGGCTGTCGGTGCGGCGTTTCGAGTGCTGGAGTCCGCCGAGCTGGCGCGCGTGGAACAACTCCTGGTCCAGTGTGCGAAGGAGGCGGACCGAGAGGTCAATGAACGCGAATACGGGCTTGGGAAGCGGCCCGATGATGCGGAGTGTGAACGCGTGGTCCGATACGATGGAAAGGGCAATAAGGTCAGGCGCCGCATGGATTTGGGAATACTGAAGCACGAGGTGGCTTTTGCGTGCGTGAGGCGAGAGCTGGTGCGGCTCTTCCCCGACAATATCTCCGTGGAGCCGCGCTATCGGCTAGACCCGGAGACGGGACGGTATGTCCTCACCCAGGTTTGGGCGAAGTCGCTCAAGCCAGACATCGTGGTCCACTTCTCTAAAGATCCCAACCGGGTCCAGTGTGTTTACGACTTCAAGTTTCCATGCACGACTGCCAGCAAGAGCAATCCCCTTGCGAACGACGGCACACTGGATCAATTGAGCAAGTACAAAGATCTAGGGCGGCCTTGCTCTCCGTCGATCGTCACACCTCAACTTGGGGTCAGCCATGTCAGCCCAGAGTGAGCGCTTCCCGCGCATCCGCCGTTTCGCCAACCGTCCTGATGGCGAGCGACTGGTGGTTCGGGATGTGCTGCGCATCGTGTATTACATGCCACATGACCATCAGGAACTCGCTGCTGGTATCGAACATGCTCTCGGAGTCTATCGGCGAGCCGTGGGGGAGGGCCCCGCAGGACTGACCCAGTCATGGGAGGATGGTGAATCCATTCGCCTCAATTCCGAGGAATGGGAAATCGTTCGGGCCTCGCTACGTCCGAGCCCTTCGAGGTGGTTTTTCGAAGACGTCCCCGAGACCGATCCGTTTTACCGGCAGATGTCCAAGACACAGACAGACCGCTCTGTGCTCCTGACTGGCGGAGACCAGTCTGACGACAACGGGTATCTGTTCTGGTATCAGGCGCGCCTTCCCTCTCGAGAGCCTTCCAGGACAGGCGCCAGTCTCCTGAGGGCCACGCTTCCCACCGAGTACGTCGAGGCCCATGGCCCCGGGCACGTGCGAGAACTGGCCATGGAGATGGCCGCTGGATTGCCGCTCTCCTCCGGCCATGCGGGGCTTGCGCTGGCTCTCCATACGGCCAGCTGGCACGCCCTTCCTCGACTGAAGGAGGAACTCGCCCGCTACCCCGGAGTGGATGTGCCAGGAGTCCTGACTCACTGGCACTTGGGCGACCGGGTCGATGGCGTCCACTGGCTGAATTTCCTGGGCCCCTCGCTGCTCGAGTCCCTGGGAGGCCAGGCGAGCTTGCGAGCCCGACTCCATTCACCGGGGACCACCGTTCAAGACGTGGGCACTTCGGGTTCTGCCGTGGTGACGCTCGGTGCGTGGCCCGAAGCCGGAGACATCTCTCTTGGTGACAACCTCCCTGCCTACCGTGAGCTGGCGCGGGTCCTGGAGCCCTGTCTGGAGGAGTTCCATCCGAGGCATGCAACGGTCTGGAGCGGGTATGACTCCGAACCGGCGTACTCCGAGGAGGAAGTCCGTCGCTGGTGGCGGCGCTTCCTCGACTGACGCCAGGGATGTGGGGGCGTGGATGCGTTGACGGGGATCCACCTGTCCCCTACCTTCGCGCGCCCGTACCCGGCCTGGCCGAAGGGCTCGGGCCCGCCGCCATGACGCACCGGACGCACAACGAAGTCTCCGAAGGGCGCCCCGCGCCGCAAGAGGGAGACTCCGTCCGAGAGCTTCACGTCGAGTACGACGATGCTCCCGTCCCGCCACCGTCCTCGCGTTCCAGTGCGTCTACGCGACAGCTCCCACACGCGGACCCGACCGACGACGTATCCTCGACTCCCGCCTCCGTCCTGGACCCGACGGAGGACATCCCCCGGTCGCCCAATCCGTTGCTGGCCCTTTCCCGCTCGAAAGGCCGGAGCCCGAAGCCCGCCGCGCCTCTCGCCGAGTCCTCGACACCCGATGAGCCGCCCGCCCGCGACGTGGCCGCGCCCACCGACGTCACCACGTCCGAGCGCGAGGTCATGCAGGCCGCCGTGGCGACCGGAAAACGCCGCGAGGCCTGGCGCCCTCCCGCCTATCTCCCCGATGACCTGAGCGACGCGCTCCTGTCCGAGCGCAGCCAGTACCGCGCGAAGCTGCTGCAAGACGTCCGTCAGGTCAGCCTCCAGGGCCCGAGTGTCATCTCCCTGGTCCCCGTGCCCGCCGCCGACCCGGACTGGTCCGGTGGCTCCCTGCTCGGCTTCCTGGGCGAGGAGTGCGTCTTCGGCGGCGACGTCGTCCACCTCGACTTCGAGTCCGGCCGAGTCTTCGCCGCTCCCGAGCACGGCGATGACGTGGACCGCCGCGCCCTCTCCGCCGAGCGCTGGTGCTACCGGCCCTATGACTTCGCGGAGGCGCTTTGCACGGCCGCCTCGGCCTACGAGGAGCGACAGCCCGCGCTCACCCAGGCCCTGCGTCGCGCCAGCGGCGAAGAGCCCGCCACGGAGGTTCGCGCCCAGCACGCGGAGTTGATGCCCGCCGACCGCCTGTGGGCCCAGCCCTGGGGCTGCATCTGGGGCCCTCCCGGCACCGGCAAGACGACGGCCATCGCGGACCTCATCGCCCGCGCCCTGCGCGCCTTCCCCGGGGAGCGCATCCTCGCCGTCGCTCCCACCAACCGCGCGGCGGACGAACTGGTCCTTCGCGTCAGCGCGCTCCTGGAGCGCGAGCCCATCCCCCTGCGCCCCCTGGCGCGCAGCATCTTCCGGGGTGGCACCGGCGCCAGTGACGCGCTGGCGAAGCTTCCCACCGTCACACTCGAGGACACCAAGGGCGGCAAGCTGCGCGCGAGCATCGAGGAGCGCGAGCGCGAGCTGTACCTCCAACGTGTCCGAGGCGGCCCCGCGCACGAACTCGCCAAACTCCAGGCGGAGCTGCGCGGCCTGCGCGGGAAGATGAAGGACCCCACGCTCAAGGAAGCGGAGAAGGGCGACTGCCCGCTCATGGTCCTCACCGTGCACCGCGCCCTGCGTCTGGTGTCGGAGCTGGAAGGCAAGAGCACCTTCGCGCGACTGGTAGTGGACGAGGCCGGCATGGTGACTCGCGCCGCCACCGCGCTGATGGCGCCGCTCGCCGAGCGCGTGACGCTCGCCGGAGACCCCAAGCAGATTGGCCCCGTGTCTCGCGCCGCCGAAGGCGCCGGACGCGGCACCCAGAAGTGGTTGCGAGCCAGCGGCCTGTCCCACCTGGAGGATGCCGTGAAGGACGCCGCGCGGGCGGACGTCCTGCTGCTGCGCACCCAGCACCGCATGCACCCGGACATCGCCCGCGTCGTGAGCCACTTCTGCTACGGCGGCGCGCTGGAGGACGGTGACATCGTCAAGGCCCGCGCGCAGAAGGCCCCGCCCGTGCCCGCGTTCGCAGCTACGCGCGCCGGCTGGGTGGTGCTCGACGGCCTCAGCCGAGATCCGAAGCGCCTCACCCACGGCCGGGGCGAGACAGGCTCCGGCTACCAGCGAGAGCTGTCCGCCGAGCTGGCCGTGTCGCTTGCCCGTGAGGCCGTGCGCGCGGGCCTCAGCGTCCTGTGTGTCACGCCCTATCGCGCCCAGGCCGCGCTCCTGCGCAGACTGGGCACGTCCGCCGGGTTTCGCGGTGACGCCTTCAGCGCGTCCACCATCCACCGCCAACAGGGCACCCAGTACGACGTCGTGCTGGTGGACACCGTGGCCGGAGGCCGTCCCTTTCCTCCGCACACGCTGGTGCCCATGCTCAACGTGGCCGCCAGCCGCGCGCGCGACTACCTGCTGGTGCTCGCCTCTCGCGACGAGGCCCGGGGCGCCACCATCCCCCAGCGCTTCCTGTCGCTGCTGCCGCGCCTGAAGGTCCACCCCGGCACGCCGCTTCGCCTGGAGCCGCTGCCCATGCCGCAGCAGCCCCAGCAACCTCCACCCCCACCTCCACCCAGCGCACCGGCCACCCTGGGCGGTGAAATCGAGGGCTCTCGCCCCACGCGGCCCCTCTTCACTCAAGAGCAGGTGTCCCTCTTCGAGCGGCGCTTCGACGACGGCCACCACCTGGTGCGCGGCGTGGCCGGCAGCGGCAAGACCTTTGTCCTGGCCCATTGGGTGGCGCGCTACCTGCTGGAGCACGAGGACACGCGGGTGCTCGTGTCCTTCTTCAACCGCGCGCTCGCGCCCCTGGTGGACAAGCTGCTGATGGAGGCAATCATCCAGCGCGCCGGCCGGGTGCGCGCACGCGAGCTGCGAGCCCGGGTGATGGTGAAGCACGTGGGGGCGCTGCGCCGCGTGGAGCCCGCGTCCTTCGACGGCGTCTTCGTGGACGAGGCGCAGGACATGGATGCTCGCGCGCTGGCCATGCTCCACGCGCTGGTGCTCCCGCACACGCTGGCGGACGGACGAGAGGTGCGCTGTCTCCAGTTGTTCATGGATGACTCGCAGAACGTCTACGGACAGGTGCCCATCGACTCCCTCAAGGAGCAGCTCCCGGAGGGGCTGTCGTTCCGGGGCCGCACCCGCGTCCTCAAGGAGACCTTCCGCGCCACCCGCGACATCCTCGACGTCGCCTTCAACGTGGTGCTGGACCCGCTGCGCCAGCACGCCACCAGCGACCCTGGCATGCGCGAGTACATGAAGGCGGGAGAGCTGGCCCGCGAGGGGCTCCTGTGGCTGCCCGAGGAGACGCTGGAGGGCCTGTACCGCGTGCAGTCCACCGAGCGCGGCGGCGTGCTGCCCCAGGTGCGCGGCTTCGCCTCCGGCGCCAGCGAGGCCCGGCAGGTGGCGAAGGAGGTGGCACGCCTCATTCGCGACGAGGGGGTCCATCCCGGAGACATCCTCGTCGTCGCGCCCGTGATGCCGTCGCAATACACGGAGGCCCTCAACCGCGCGGGAGTGCCCGCGCATGCCTACGGCGGCAAGGGTGGCCGCGACGTGACGGACTTCCGGGTGAGTGGCGTGGACCACGTGCGCGCCACCACCGTGTTCTCCTGCAAGGGGCACGAGTGCCCCATCGTCTTCTTCGCGGGCCTGGACGCGCTGGACACCGTGGAGAACTGGATGGCTGGCGCCCGGGAGCGCAACGCCCGGGAGAACGAACGCATCCGCCGCGCCATGTTCTACGTGGGCGCCACTCGCGCGATGAAGCGCCAGTACCTCACCGGTGTCCGGGGCGCGCGCTTCCTGCGAGTGGCCACGTCCTACGTGGAGACGCTCGCCGGGCTGTCGCCCACCGTGGATGCGGGCGGCAAGCGCCCCTGAAACGACGAAGGCCCCGGCGCCGCTTCCTCGCGGTGCCGGAGCCTCCTGGTGCCGTGGTGCTCGCTCGGGACTACCGCTGGGCGGGCCCGTCCACGCGCGGCACTGTCGTCACGGTGGGAATGCCGACATGCCGCGTGGACCAGAAGGCCAGGCCGGCCAGTCGCAGCACCTTCTCCTTGAGGCTCTGGTGGCCCGTGGGGTCGCCGCCGCCGCCCGACACGCCACCCGGGTCACCGTCGTTCAGGTCCGCCAGGTTCAGACAGCCCTCCTTCTCGTCCTTGGGCTTGCAGTCGGTGAGCACCTCGACGGTGCCGACATTCTTCGGCGCGGGGGGAGGGGCCTGCTGCATCGACGACGTGGGGGCGCCTTCCTCGGACGCGGGCGCGTCCAGCGCGCTTCGGGACGAGGCGGGCACGTGGTTCGTCTGGCTGACGATTTCGTTGCGGCTCACGTCGACGGTGAAGAGGGTGGCGCGGTCGGGATTCGTCCTGTCCCGCAGGATGACGCGGACGAGCGCCCCTTCGGGCGCGCTGCGCTGAATCTGCTGGGTCGAAGGAACCGTTTCGACGTGGCGGCACGCCGCGACGCTCAGCAGCAGGGGGACCAACAGGAGGCTTTTCTTCATGATGACTTGGAGCTCGGGGTCGAAAGGAGACGACTATTCGAAGAGGAGCACCTGGCGGACCCAGGCACTCCCCCGACTGCGAAGCCAGTCCTGGCGTGCATCACGCAGGACGAGGGCTGCGGGGATTCCCGCGCGAATGCGCTCCAGCACCGGCTCGAAGAAGGCGGACGCCTCGGTGTCGGGAATCTCCTGGGTGGCGGCGAGCACCGCTCGCGCGCCGGCCTCCACGAACGCCACGGGCAACCCAAACGTTTCGTGGAAGTAGGTCGTGCTGTGCGCGGCATGGCAGGCCGCGAGCAGCACCACGGGCCGCCCCAGGAGCCGCTGCCCCTGGACGTCGGCGGCCGTCAGCGCATAGCGCCCGCCCTGCTCCTCGGGAGAGAGCACGAGCAGGGAACCGTCGGCGACATGCGGGTCGACGACGCCGTGGGCGTGAATCTGCACCTCGGTGGCCTCGTGCATCGCCAGGAGCACCTGGGTCGGCGTGGCCGAGGCCCCCTTCAGGGTCGACAGCGAGCTGTCCTCCGCAGCCGGAGGACTCCAGGCGCGCAGCGATGGCAGGCGCAGCTCCGCGGGCGCATTCACGTCGGCCACGACGAGCCGGCGCTGGGCATGTGGCGAGGACGCCGGGGGCGGCGGGGCCACGCGGTACGTCCAGGCGAGGTCCGGCGGCAGCAACCCGGGCTTGCCCAGGACGGGCGGGCGCGCCAGCACGTCCACGCTGGGACAGTCCCGCAGCGCGTCCACGAGCTTCGCGGGCACCAGGCCCTCGACGCCTTCCAGGCGCTGGCGGCGATCCGCGTCGTAGTGACCGAGGAGCCGTCCGGATGCATCCCGGGCCACCAGGGCCGTGCGCTCGTCATCCACCGTGACACCCAGCGCGCAGCGCTCGGGCAGCGCCAGCGAGCGCTCCTCGGCGAAGAGGGCGAGCGCCTTCTCCAGCTCTCCGTGGTGGGCCGCGTCCAGGATGAGCGACGTGTAGCTGTAGACTCGCGCCTTGCGCGCGGTCACATCCGAGGCGAGCAGCGGCGCCGCCTCGGTGATGGCCTGACGCAGCAGGGCCTGTCCCCGGCGCCGGTCCTGCTCGACGAAGAAGCGCCCTTCGATGTGGCGCAGCATGGGGCCATCCCCCGCGGCCTCCAGCGACGCGGGCGTCGTGCGAATCGCCGCCAGTCCGCGCGTGAGGAGGTCCGCGTCCATGTCGCTTCGGGCGTGGGTATGCGCCAGGTCCGCGATGACGAAGGCCCGCGCCAGGGACGGAGGACGGCCGCACTTCGCCGCGCGGTCCAACTGCTCCCGGGCGCCCGCGAAGTCGAAGGTGCGGTAGTACGCGAGCGCGAGGTTCGCGTAGGGCAGCTCATGGTCCTCGCACCGCTCCGGCGTGCGCAGGATGGCTTCCTCCATGTACGCGCGGGCCAACGACAGGTCCCCATGGAAGATGGCCACCTGTCCCAGCTCCTGGATGAGTCGGAACTCCTTGGACCACTCCCGGCCACCGCGCGCGCGCGCGAGCGCCGCGAGTCCGTGCGTCCGCGCCTCCACGGGGCGGTGGAGCTGCCGCTCCACCAGGGAGAGATTCCGCAGGAGCTCCAGGCAGCGATAGCTGAAGCGTTGCTCGGAGTCGCAGGTTCGCAGGGCCACGGTCAATCGCGTCAGGGCCCGCGGCGCTTGTCCTCGCTGGAGGTCCGCCTTCGCCTGACGCTCCTCGGCCAGCAGGGCGAACCAGGGGTCCTTCGTGGCCAGCGCGAGCGCGCGGTACTCCTCCTCGTGCTGACGCGGGTCCGACACGAAGAGCAGCGCGCCCAGCAGGATGTCCTCCTGCTGCGCCTCGCGCAGCTTCGCAATCAGCGTGTCCCTCGCCGCCGGTGCCAGCTCGCCTCGAGTGAGGCGGACGTATTCCTTCGCCAGGGGCGCGCGCGCCTCGAAGTCCACCCGCGCGGCGCGGCGCAGGGCGTCTTCCAGATGCGTGCCTCCGTCGACGCGGTCCAACTGGACGGCGAGTGGACGCAGGGACTCCACGCGCTCGGCGAGGGTGGCGGTGCGCAGGGCATCGTAGAAGCACAGGCGGGACAGGCCCGGGTGGCGCGCCACCTCCGCCGGCGAAAGCACACCACCTCCGAGCACCATGTCATCGCAGCGCTGCTTGGCGCCCTTCCAGCCCTTGCGCTGTTCTTCTTCCTGACGCCGCAGCTCCGTGGCGCGTTGCGCGGCCTCATCGCTCCAGCCGGGCTCCTTCATCGCCGCCACCCGGTCGAAGGCCTCCGCGGCTTGCAGCGACAGGCCCAGGGCCTTGAGCGCGAGTCCCCGGTTCCACAGGGCCTGCACATGTTCGGGCCGCTGCTTCAGCGCGCGGTCCGCCAGCGCCAGGGCTTCCTCGGGGGCGCCTCGCTGAAGCGCCAGCGCGGCGCGGTCCGAGTCCAGGTCCGGCGATGCGTCCAGCTTGTCCAGGAAGGCGCCAGCCTGGGCCGGGTCTCCGCGCAGCAGGTACGCGGAGGCGATGCCTCGCTCGTCTCCGGCCTCCTCCAGCTTCGCCAGCTCTCGCAGCGACAGCGCGCGGGGCTTGTCGCCGCCACTGCGCATCACCTCGTAGGGGCGGTGCCGGTCCGCGCCCGGATGGGTCAACCGGGCCTCCAAGGTGCGCCCGGGCGTCTGCCCCAGCCACAGTTCGGAAGAGTCCGTCGACGAAGCCGGCCGCGTCACGAGCACCCACGCCGCCAGGCCCGCGGCCAGCGCCAGCGGCACCACCATCATCCAGGTCCTTCGCCGCTTCAGCAGGGACGGGGGACGCACGAAGGGGAGCGTGTCACCGGAGGCGTGCAGTGCGTCGTCCGCGATGAGCTCCAGGGCGAGCAGCTCCTTCATCCGCGCCTCACACGCGTGGCAGCGGGTCAGGTGGTGGCGGAAGTTCTCCGCGTCCACCGGCGCCAGCTCGCCGTCGATGAAGGTCTCCAGTGTGTCGCACAGCTCATTCATGGTCTGGCCCTGCCCTCACTCGAGGCGGCGCCGGGGGCCAGCAGCCCTCGCAGAGCCTGCCGCGCCTCGCTGAGCCACCGCCCCACTGTTCCTTCGGGCGCATCCAACTGCCGCGCGATGGCCCGATATCGAAGTCCGGCCACGTGCAGCCGGTACGCCTCCCTCAATTGCGGTGGCCGGAGCTGCTCGATGGCGCGCTGGAAGTCATCCCGAGTGACCTGCTCCCATTGCTCCAGCGGCACCGGCTCCCCGGTCACCTCCTGGTCCTGCACCACGCGCAACGACGGTGCCCCCAACACCTCCGTGCGTCTGCGCCGGCAGTGGTCCAGGAAGCGGTTGCTCAGCGTGGTGCTCAGCCACACGCTCACCGCGCCCGGGTTCTCCGCCACCAACCGGTCGAAGTTCCGGTAGGCGCGCTCGAGTGTTTCCTGCACCAGGTCCTCCGGGTCGATTCCACCCCCGGAGCACAGTCGTCGCGCAAGACGCAGCAGTCCCGGCCGTCGCGAGCGTGCAAAAGCATCGAACTGGCGGTGCTGCCCGTCGTCCATCGTGGCGCGAACCCCTACACCCATCTTCTCATGTCGTTCCACCGGTGGAGCGCCCCCTCCGCTCGTTTGAACGTGGCGGGGAAAATCCCTTCGGTCGGGAACTCGTGACGCGGCGCGTTGCGGGTGGGTGCGGGTATGCCCCCCCTGGGTCAACCTCGCAGGGAGGCGACGATTGCGGGCCAGTCCGTCCCGGGAGGGAGGCGGCCTTCGGCGTGTTCGGGCCGTCCGCCGCCCCGTCCCCCAGCGGCCTCGGCGGCCCGTTTCAGGAAGGCGCCGCAGCCGAAGGTGGAGGTGGCCCCCCGGGAGATGAGCACGCAGAGGCCGTCGGGTGCGCGGCCCGCGAGGAACACCACCGCGTCGGGTCGGGAGGTGAGGCGGGTGGCCACGGCGCGCAGCTGCTCGGGGCCGGCGCCATCCAGTACGGCGACGACGTGTTTGTCGGCGGAGGCGTCCAACCGGGCGGCGAGCTCCACGGCGGTGTGCTCGGCCAGGCGCGCGCGGGCGGCGCCCAGGGCCTCGCGGGCCTCGGTCAGCTCCCGGCGCAGCTTCTCCACCACGGTGGGCACTTCCGAGGGGCCGCAGGTGAAGGCCCGCCCCATGGCGCGCAGCGTGCCCGCCTCGTCCCACAGCTCGCGCCGCGCGCGCGGGCCCGCGGAGAAGAGGACGCGGCCCTTGACCTTGTAGCGCTCCACGCCCAGCACCCGCACCATGCCCACCTGTCCGGTGCGAGTGCAGTGGGTGCCTCCGCAGGGGGACACGTCGAAGTCGCCCACCTGGATGACGCGGATGTTGTCCGTCACCTTGGGGGCGCGGCGCAGGGGCAGCGCGGCGAGCTCCTCGGGCGTGGGGAAGAAGGCGCGGATGGGGAGGTCGGCGTCGATGATGGCGTTGACGTGCGCCTCGGCCTCGGCGACCCGCTGCTCGTCCAGGGTGTCCTGGTCCGTGTCGATGGTGCACGTGGCGCCCAGTCGCGAGGACACGGTGGCCGCGCCCGCGATATCCAGCAGCGCGCGCGACAGCATGTGCTGGCCGGTGTGCAGCGACATGTGCGCGCGCCGGCGCTCCGCCTCCACCACGCCCGCCAGCTCCATGCCGGGTGCGGGCAGCGGGCTTGTCCCCGAGACGTCCAGCAGGTGATGCACCGTGCCGTCGTCATCCACCTGCACGTCGCGCACGGCCAGACCTCCGAGCACGCCGTGGTCGGCCATCTGTCCACCCGCCTCCGGATAGAAGGCCGTGCGGTCCAGCACCACGGAGGTCGCGCCATTCCACGTGCCGTGGGCGACGACGCGCGCGGTGAAGTGGTGGAGGAACGGGTCGTCGAAATAGAGGCGCTCGGTGGACATGGTGCGCGGGAAATAACACGCCGCTGAAACTCGCGCGGCGCTGCTGTCACTCTGGTTCGCGAGGGCGACGAGCCCCGCGACGCCCGGTCCCCGAGCAGGAGGCCCGGCGTCCCCATCCACACCCAAGCGAGGTCCTCCCATGAAGTCCCGGGTCTCCGCCATCATGGCGGCCGCCGTCCTGTTGTCTTCGTTCACTCCCGCCTTCGCCCACGAGCCTTCCCCGTCGTGTGACGGCAAGTGCCCCAAGTCGAAGCCGGGCTCTGTCGACAACACCCTCATCGCCGCCACGCCGCGCGCGGACGCTCCGTCGCTGGGGCCGAGGAGCGCGTCGGTGACGGTGGAGGTGTGGTCCGACTTCGAGTGCCCCTTCTGTGCGCGGGGCGCGTCCGTCATCGCGGGCCTGCGCGAGCGGTACGGCGACAAGATTCGCATCGTCTTCCGGCACATGCCCCTGCCGACCCATGCGGACGCGAAGGTGGCGGCCGCCGCGTCCATGGCGGCGCACGAGCAGGGGAAGTTCTGGGAGATGCACGACGTGCTCTTCGAGAACCAGCGCTCGTTGGACCGGGCCTCGCTGGAGAAGTACGCGAAGGCGCTGGGGCTGGACCTGGAGCGCTTCCGCAAGGCGCTCGACACGAAGGCGTGGAACAACTACGTGGAGGCGGACTTCGTGGAGGCGCAGCGCCGGGGCATCGCCGGCACGCCCACCTTCTTCATCAACGGCACCGGGGTGATGGGCGCCCAGCCGCTGGACGTCTTCGCCGGCCACATCGACGCCGCGTTGAAGCGCTGAGTCTGGCGCGTCACTTCGCGCCGCGTCGTCAGGCTGGGTCCCACTCGACGCGCAATTGTCGGGGGCCCCGGTGCAGGAAGTTGGGCACGTAGGTGATGGCGTTGCCCGGTGCCAGTCGCAGGCCGGGCAACCGCTTCAGCAATTGCTCCATGGCCACGCGCACCTCCATGCGGGCCAGGGGCGCGCCGATGCAGTAGTGGATGCCCAGGCCGAAGCCCAGGTGCTTGCCCAGGTCCGAGCGCAAGGGGTCGCCCCGCTCGGGCGCGTGGAACGCGGCGCCGTCGCGGTTGGCGGAGGCGTAGAGGACGAGCACTCGCGCGCCCTGGGGCACCTCCACGTCGCCCACCTTCACCGCGCGCCGCGTGGTGCGCATCATTGCTTGCACAGGGGCGTCCAGCCGCAGCGTCTCTTCAATCGCGCGGGGGATGCGGGCGGGTTCCTCACTCAGCTCGCGCAGCCGCTCCGGCTCCTTCAGCACCCACGCGAGCAGGTTGCCCAGCAGGTTCGCCGTCGTCTCGTGGCCGGCGAAGTGCAGCATGGCCAGCAGGCTGATGAGCTCCACGTCGCTCAGGGGCGGGGTGTCCTCGTGGCGCGCCTCGATGAGGGCGCTGATGAGGTCGTCCCTCGGTGCGAGTCGCCGCTCTGCGATGTGGCCCGCCAGGTACTTCTGGATGGAGACGAGCCCGCGCGCGCACTCCACCTGTCGGGCCACGGGCGCGTTGCCCGCGGACAGGAGCGACAGGTCCTCCGTCCACCGCTTCAGCCGCTCCAAATCCGAGTCCGGCAGGCCGAGGATGGCGCCGATGACGCGCGCGGGGAGCGGATAGCCGAGCTTCTCCACCAGGTCCGCGCGGCCGTCGCGAGCAAAGCCATCCAGGAGCTCCGTGGCGATGGCGTGAATCCGGGGCTCCATCGCGCTCAGGCGGTGCGGGGCCAGGGCCTTGGTGACGATGACGCGCATGCGCGTGTGGTTGGGCGGGTCGTCGTCCACCAGCGCCGGAACCTGGGGATAGCCCTCCGCGAGCGCTGCGAGCACCTCGGGCGCGGGCGGCACGGGGTTCTTGAAGGCGTTGGCGGAGAGGAAGTCCTCCGGGTTGAGCACCACCGCCTTCACGTCCTCATGCCGGGAGACCACCCACAGGTGCATCTCCTCGCTGAAGTGGACGGGCGCCTCCTGGCGCAGCCGGGCATAGAGCGGGTACGGGTCCTCCACGTGGTGGGGCTCGAAGCGGCTGACGAACGTGGGCGGCGAGGACGGGGACATGCGGCGGACTCGATTCTCCGGCGGGGCGCTTCAGGCCGCGTCCGGACGGGGCTTCGTCGAGGGGGGCGTCAGGGGCCCATCGGAGAGGTCGGGCAGACGCAGACCCAGAGGAGGAACTCGAGGCAGGCGGACGGTGAAGCAGGTGCCATTCCGGGGAGCGCTCTCCACGTGGATGCGGCCCTGGTGCGAGGTGATGATGCCGTGCACCACGGCGAGCCCCATGCCCGTGCCCTCGCCCGCGGGCTTGGTGGTGAAGAAGGGCTGGAAGAGCCTGGCCTGCACCTCGGGCGTCATGCCGATGCCCGAGTCGCGCACGCACAGCACTGCCTCGTCCGCCTCCATGCGCGTGGACAGTTGGATGCGGCCACCGTCGGGCATGGCCTGCGCCGCGTTCATGAGCAGGTTCACCACCACCTGCGCGAGCTGTCCGGGGCGCCCCAGCAAGCGCGGCAGGTCCGCCAGCGTCACCTCCACCTCGCAGCGCGACTGCACCTGGGTGCGGGTGATGCGCAGCGCGACGGCGATCTCCTCGTTGAGGTCGTACTCCTCCAGCGCCCCCGGGTCCCCGCGCGCGAAGCGCCGCAGGTCCGAGACGATGGCGACGACGCGGCGGATGCCGTCCGCGGTGGCGGGCAGCACGTCGTCCACGTACTCCCGCAGCTCCGGGGGCAGTGGCTGCAGGGCGCGCAGGTCCATGATCAGCGCGTTCACGTTGCTCTTCACGTAGCTCATGGGGTTGTTGATTTCGTGCGCCACGCCCGCCGCCAGCATGCCCAGGCTGGACAGCCGCTCCTGCTCGCGCGCGCGGCGGTGGGCCACCTCCAACTGCGCGTGCGCCTGGGCCAGCTTCTCGTGCTGGTGCGCCAGTCCCCGCAGGGCATGGTGCGTGAGGAAGACCCGGCCCTCGGAGATGAGGTACGTGAGCACGGACAGCAGCACGAAGCAGGCGGGGAGCAGCGGCGGGCACCCGTCCCAGAGCGCAGCTCCCGCCACCAGCACCAGCAGCAACCCCAGCCGGAGTCGCGCGCCCGAGTCCGCGAAGTAGTCCACCCACAGCGCGTTGAGCGGCAGGTACAGCCACACGGGCAGGGCCCAGTCGCTCGCCATGCCGTAGAAGACGGTGGCCAGCATGTTCATCGTGAAGCGCCCGGCCTCCACGACGCGGGTGTGGCGCGAGAAGAAGTTGCGTGCGAGGACCTGGTTGGCCGTCGTCACCGCCGCGAAGCCCGCCGTCACCATGAGGATGGTGCCCCACTGTCCCCAGAGGCTGGAGACGAGCAGGCCATGGATGAGGAGGCACGCCAGGAGGGTGAACCGCTTGAGCCGGCTGTTCACCCAGTCCGCGTCGATTTCGTTGTCGATGGGCTCCGCGGACGGAGTCGGGGTCATGCCTCTCCGAGCCCCCGTCGGACGACGGGCGTCGGCTCCGCCCGCATCGGCAGCTCCAGCCGCAGGCGCTGGGGACCGCCCACCTCCGCGACGAAGGACAGCCGTCCGCCGAAGCGCTCCAGCAGGCCCCCGACGACCTTCAGGCTGTCATCCGCCAGCAGGCCCGCGAAGCGCTCGATGATGGACACGGCCTGCTCCGCCGGGAACGAAGGGTCCGCCACCTGCACCTTCAGCACGAGCGCCGCGTCCGTCGGGCTCACCTCGGCGCTGACCCCCTGGTGCGCTGAGCGGAACGGAGCGTAGAGCTGGGCGAGCGTCTCGCGATGGCGCAGAAGGCCTGACAGGTACGTCACCAGCTCCGCGTCGTCCCAGGGCTTGCTGATGAACCGACAGATTTCGCCTTCGTTCACCGAGGCCACCACCGACTTGAAGTCGGCGTAGCCCGAGATGATGAGCCGCAGCGCGAGCGGATGGCTGCGCTTGATTCGTTGCAGCAGCTCGCTGCCCGTCATCCCCGGCATCCGGAAGTCCGTCAGGACGATGTCCGGACTGAAGCCCTTGAGCCGCTCCAGGGCCTCCTCTCCGTTGAACGCGAGCTGGACGTCGAAACCCTCGCGCCGCAGCAGCCGCCTCAAGGCGTGTGCCACCTGCGGCTCGTCGTCCACCACCAGCACCTTGTATGCTTCCATGACGCCTTGCTCCTCTGGCGCGGCACTCTAGTACGGGGTCCCGGAGAAAGTGTCAGGACCTGAATACTGGGTCACACCTGCACCTGCTACAGAGTGGGAGTCCCCGGAATGAATGTGAGTGCAGTGCGGCGCGGTGCCGGTGCCTTGTTCGTGCTCTCGGTGCTGATGACGTCCTGCGTCCAGAGGCAGGAGGTGGGACTGGAGCGGGTGCGACGGGCAGGCGAGCTGCGGTGGGGCGCGGACGCGCAGGGTGGGGAGCCGTACGCGATGGAGGACCCGGAGGTGCCCGGGCGCATGCGTGGCTTCGAGGTGGAGCTGGCGGACGCGCTCGCGAGGGAGCTGGGCGTGCGCGCCCGCTTCATCCAGAACGACTGGTCCAGCCTGATTCCCTCACTGGAGCGCGGCTCGTTCGACGTGGCGCTGAACGGGATTGAAATCACGCCCGCGCGCAGTGGACGCATCCTCTTCACGCGTCCGTACTTCATCTTCCAGTTGCGACTGCTGGCCCGGCGCGATGACGACACCGTCACGGGCCTTGCGTCCCTGCGAGGTCGGCGGGTGGGGACGTTGGCCAACTCCCAGGCGTGGGATCTGCTCCAGCGCGAAGGCATCCAGGCGGTGCCGTACGAAGGCGTGGAGGAGCCGTACATCGACCTGGAGCAGGGGCGGGTGGACGCGGTGCTGATGGATGACCTCATCGCCCAGCGCTACGGACAGCCCCGGGCGGGGCTGCGCGTGGTGGGAGACGTGGGCGAGGGCTACTACGCCATCGCCGTGCGGCCGGGGGATGAGGACCTGCGCGCGGCGCTGGACGTGGCGTTGGGGCACATCTCCCGCTCGGGAGAGCTCCGGCGAATCTTCGCGCGGTGGAACATCGACAGCGCGGCGCAGCAGCGGATGGTGGAGTGGTCGGATGCGCAGACGCGCGAGGTGCTCGCGCAGACGCAGGCGCCCAGGCTGGGCTGGGCGCAGTGGGTGATGTTCCTCCAGGCTTCGCTGGTGACGCTGGTGGTCTCCGTGGGGGCGATGGCGCTCGCGGTGCCGCTGGGCATGGGGCTGGCGCTGGCGCGGCTGTATGGCCCGCGCTGGCTGGGGCGGCTGGCGTCGCTGTACGTGGAGCTGTTTCGCGGCACGCCGGTGTTGTTGCAACTCTATGTCCTCTACTACGGCCTCGCGGGCGTGTTGCGACTGGATGCGCTCAGCGCCGCGGTGCTGGGGCTGGGGCTGAACTACGCGGCCTACGAGGCGGAGGTGTACCGGGCGGGGGTGCTGGCGGTGCCTCGCGGGCAGTTGGAGGCGGCGCTCGCGCTGGGCATGTCCACGCCGCTGGCGCTGCGCCGGGTCATCTTCCCCCAGGCGTTCCGCGTCGCGCTGCCGAGCGCCACCAACGACTTCATCGCGCTGCTCAAGGACAGCTCCCTGGTGTCCGTCATCTCCGTTGTCGAGCTCACCAAGCGGATGACGATTACCGCGGTGGATGTTCGCAGCTGGTTGTTGCCCGGTGCGCTGTGCGCGGCGCTCTACCTGGCGATGAGCTACCCTCTGTCGCTCCTGGCGAGGCGGTTGGAAGCGAGGTTGGAACGCGGATGATTGAAGTGAAGGACCTGTGCAAGCGCTATGACGGGCGCACGGTACTGGACGGAATCAGCGCCTGCTTCGCCCCCGGTGAGGTGGTGGCGTTGGTGGGCCCCTCGGGCAGCGGCAAGAGCACGCTCTTGCGGTGCCTGAATGGACTCGAGCCGTTCGACGCGGGCTCCATCCGGGTGGGTGACGACGTGTTGACGCCTGGAGCGCAACGTGCGCGGGGCGCCCAGGTGTCCAACATCCGGCGCCGCGTGGGCTTCGTCTTCCAGCAGTGGCACCTGTTCGCGCACCGCACCGCGCTGGGCAACGTCATCGAGGCCCCCCGGTACGTGAGGGGCCTGGACGCGAAGGCGGCCACCGAGCTGGGGCGCGCGCTGCTGGAGAAGGTGGGCCTGTCGCACCGAGAGGGGGCCTATCCGTCGGAGCTGTCCGGTGGCGAGCAGCAGCGGGTGGCCATCGCCCGGGCACTGGCGATGGAGCCGGAGGCCTTGTTGCTGGACGAGCCCACCAGCGCGTTGGACCCCGAGCGGGTGGGCGAACTGGTGGAGCTGCTGTCACGACTCCGCGAGGACGGACTCACCCTGGTGGCGGTGACACACGAGATGCGCTTCGCCCGGGAGCTGGCCTCTCGGATGCTGGTGCTGCATGGCGGGCGCATCCTGGAGGAAGGTCCTCCGGCGCAGGTGTTGGAGCGGCCCCGACATGAGCGCACCCGGGCCTTCCTCGGCCTGGAGCGTACCGTGCGTCAGGAGCCGGCCGTGGAGCCCGAGCCGGGCAGAACCGGCGCCGCCGCCGTGTTCCCCGCGGCGACGGCGAGGGAGTGACATGCGCGCGGAGGTACAGCTCACGGAGGTAGGGCGGGGCGAGGGGCCGAGGGTGCTCCTGCTGCCTGGATTGGGAGCCCGTGGCTCGGGCTTCCGTGCGCTCGCCGGAGTGTTGTCCTCGGTTGCCCGTCCCGTGCTCGTCGAGTACCCGGAGGGTGAGCATGCGGCCCTGGGCGCGGGAGCCCTGGCGCGGCAGGTCCTGCGGGCCGCGGGGCCGATGGACGCGGTGGTGGCCAGCTCGTTCGGAGGCATGGTGGCCGCGCACCTCGCGGCGGCCGGCGTGGTGCGGGGCGTGGCGTTCCTGGGGTCTTTCACGCGCACGGCGCACCTCGGCCCTCGCGGCCTGCTCATCGGGATGATGGGGCCCATCGCCCTGTGGGGTCGGCCCGGTGTGGTCGCCGCGGGGCTGGCGGCGTGGCGGCCCGTCCCCTTCGCCCGAGTCCCGGAGGTGGTGCCCACCACCGCGCTGGAGCGCCGCAGCACGTGGCATCGCGCGCTCGCCATTCACGGCGAAGCGCCTCCTCCCGAGCTGCGGCGGCTGGACGTCTCCTGTGTCTGCATCCAGGGCGACCGGGACATGCTGGTGCCGCCCTCCACGCTGACGAAGCTGGGGGAGTCGCTGCCTCCCGGGACGCCCCGGCACCTGCTGCGCGGGGCGGGACACGTGCCGTACTTCACCCACCCGGAGGCGTGCGCGGAGCTGCTCAGGCCGTGGCTGGCCGGACTGTCGTTCGCGCGGAGTGTGTCGGCGGCCTGACGCGGGGAGATGCTCCTGTCCAGGGGTGGACGGAGTGAAAGGGGGATGTACGGGACGGCGGCCTGCCGCTACCGTGCGTCCCCGAATGCAGAACCGTTTCACGCGTGGTTTCGTCGTCTTCGTCGTCTTCTCCACCGGGTTCGCGTGGGCCGCTCCATCCGCACAGGATGCCGGCTCCGTGTCCGACGCCGTGCGCGCGGCCCCCGTATTGCCGTCGGCTCCCGACGCGGCGGCTCCGGTGCCTCCCGTCGCCGAGCGGCCACGCTCCGTGTTGCTGTTGGGCGACAGCCTCATCGCCACCGGCTTCGGGGACTACCTGCTGGCCAGGCTGGAGGCGCATCCGGAGATTCGCGCGTCGCGCCGCGCCCGGTCGTCCACGGGGCTGGCGCGTCCGGACTTCTTCGACTGGATGGAGGTGGGCGAGGAGGAAGTGAAGCGCCACCAGCCCGACGTGGTGGTGGTCATCCTCGGTGGCAATGATGGGCAGTCGCTGCTGGAGCGGAGTGGTGGCAAGCCGGTCCACTGGGGCAAGCCCGGGTGGGAGGACGCGTACCGTCGGCGCATCGACTCGTTCGCGAGCGTCATCGCCGCGCCGGGGCGGAAGATTGTCTGGCTGGAGCTGCCCGCGACGGGGCTGAAGCGCTTCGAGCAGAAGCTGAGCCTCATCAGGGGACTCCAGCGCGAGGTCATCAGCTCCCGCCCGGATGCGCGCTACGTCGACACGCGCGGGTACTTCACCGATGCGCACGGCAAGGCGCTGCTCCAGGCGCGCGTCGAGGGCTTCCGCAAGCCGATGAAGCTGCGCATGAGCGACGGCGTGCACTTCACCATCGCGGGCGGACGGTACTTCGCCAGCAAGGTGTACCCCGAGGTGCTCGGCGCGCTGGGGCTGCTTCGGGGCTAGCTGGCGACGCGCTAACACCCGCCTGTTGCCGCTCCCGTGAGGACCGAGCGCGGTGCCGCGCTGGTCCAGCTTCCTGCAAGGGCGTTGCGGCGTTGCTGCGCACCCGCGAAGACCGAGCCCTACGCGGGTTCACCTTCCTGAAAGGACGTTGTGGCGTTGTCGCACACCCCGCGAGGCCCGAGCGCTGCGCGACCACTGTGACGCCCGCGCGCGGCAACACCGCTGCGTTGCTGCGCACCCGCGAGGACCGAGCGCTGCGGGTCCACCTCCCCGCAAGGGTGTTGCCGCGAGGACCGAGCGCGGTGCTGCGCCGGTCCACCCCTCGCGGAGGTGCGAGCCGAGGGGCCGCGAATACTCGCGGCGCCCAGGGCGAGCTGCTTCAGTGGGGCGCGAGCGCGGTGACGAGCCGATCCGCCTGCTCGCGGATGTTCTTGTCCTCGCTGGCCTGGGCGCGCCGCGCGTGGGTGACCGCCGTCGCCGCGTCGCTGTCCGCCAGCGCGAGCGCCAGGTTGAGGTGCAGGCCCGGGTCGTCCGGGTTCGCCTTCAGCGCCTCGGAGAGCACCTTCCGGGCGGCGTTGGCGCCTCCGGGCTTGGACAGGTGCAGCACGGAGAGGTCGTTGGCCGCGCCCACGTCGCCAGGAGCGAACGTCAGCGTCTCCTCCAGCAGCTTCTTCGCCTCCGCGTCGTCGCCCAGCCTGCGCCGGACCTTGGCGAGCGCCACGCGCACCTGCGCATTGCCCGGGGCCTTCTCCAGCGCCTCGCGCAGGATGCGGTCGGCATCCTCGTTCTTGCCCGCCACGAAGGCGGACAGGCCATGCAGGTAGATGGCGTCCGCGCTCTCCGGCAGCTTCAGCCGCAGCTCGATGGCCGCGCGCATCGCCGCGTCGGGCGCCCCCGCGAAGAGGCACAGCGACGCGAACTCGCGGAACAGCGACGGCTCCGTGGGCTTGCGCAGGATGGCCTGCCGCAGCGTCACCAGCGCCGGACCAATCTGGCCCTGGAGCACCTGGACACGCGAGGCCAGCAGGAAGGGGAGGTGCTCGGTGCGAGTCGCCTCGGCCGCCTCCTGGTACGCCTTGAGCGCCGCGTCCAGGTTGCCCGTCCCCTGGTGCGCCTTGCCCAGGTACGTGAGCGTCTGGGCATTGCCCGGCTGCATCGCCAGCGCATGCTCCAGCGGGCTGACGGCCTGCGCGTACTTCTGGTGCGCGAGCAGCCCCCGGCCGTGGTTGAGCACCTCGAAGAATCCCGCCGTGGGCTGCGCGGCGAGGGCCGCGAGCAGCTCCAGCGCGCTCGCATCCCCCTTCTCGGCGTTCATCCGCGCCAGGTGGCTCAGCGCTTCGGGATGCGTGGGGTGGAGTGAGACCAGTTGGTCCAGGAGGCCGCGCGCCGCGTCCTCGTCGTGCTGCGCGAGGCGCAGACGCGCGAGGCCGAGCAGCGCGCTCGCGTCCTGGGGGTCCTGGTCGAGTGCGAGCTGGAACTCACGGGCCGCCTCTTTGAGGAGGCCCTGCTTCATCAGTCGCGCCGCGGAGGTAGCCAGCTTGGAGACGGCCATGGGTTCGCCGACTCTAGCCCAGCCCCGGGGGGCCAGGCATCGCCGGAATGCTCCGGATTCGCATTACAGGCCGAGGAAGTCGCCAACGCCCTCGATGATGTCCTTGCCCTTGTTCACCGCGCCGGAGAAGACGTCGCCGGCCGCGTCGACCACCGCGCCACCCGCGTTGATGGCACCCTCGGCCACGTTCTCCAGGACCTCGCCACCCGCGGCGGCCGCCGTCTCACCCACGGCCTTCAGCACGTTGCCCGCGTTGACCGAGCCCTCGATGTCCACACCCAGGCCCAGGCCCGCGGTGGCCTCGACGCCCACGTCGAACTCCAGGTTGCCGTTGTTCAGCCCGACGTTGGCGTGCGCGTCGCCGCTGACACCCGCGCTGGCGCTGGCGGTGATGCTGCCGGAGGCCAGGGTGTCGCCCTCGTGCTTCAGCTCGATGGAGCCGGTGAGGCTCGCCTGGGCACCCGCGAAGCCCGACGCGGAGGCGTTGATGGACAGGTTGCCGTCCGTGCCCACGTGCAGGTCCAGGTTGATGTGGCCCTCGGCGCCAATCTTGCCCATGGCCTCCAGGTCCAGCTCCACCGAGTACTTCTCACCGGCGATCTCGAAGTCCACCGTCTTGGAGGCCCCGGCGCCCGCTTCCACCAGCGTGGCGTCGATGTCCACCGCGAGATTCACATCGATGCCGGACAGGCCCACGTCCGCGTCCACCTTGGCATCCGCCGTAAAGGTCGGCCCCTGCGCGTACGCGCGGGTGTCGATGCCACCAGGACCCTTGCCGGTCACCTCGGTCCGCGCGCCACCCGCCTCGAAGCTGGACTGGCCGCTGACCACGTTGCCGCGCGGCTGCTCCACGTTGCCCTGCGTCTGCGTGTCCACGCGCGAGTTGCGCTGCTGGGTGCCGTTCCGGGGCGCCTGCTCCTCGCGCACGGGCGGGGGCGGCTCACGACGCGGAGGGGGCGGAGGCGGGCGGTAGGCAATGCGCGGGGGGGACATGAAGGGCTCCGTCTGGATTTCCGCGACGCCCGAAGTGGCGCCATGTGCCTTCATTCTCTGAAACCCCGACTACGAGTTTCCTCGCATCCTTCATTTTTTGAGAATCCGTCCAAGGCTCCGCCCGGACGTGGAGTCGACTCGCACGGGAGGTGAATTCACTGCCGGGCCTGGGGCGCGGAATACCCACGCCTGTTTCTCTTCAATGAGAGTGGTGGGAGGAGCCCGGCTCGCCGCCGGACAGGGGCGAGGGGCCACCGGGGCGCAGCCGCCGCACGGCGCGCAGCAGGAGCTGCTCGTCGCGGGGGTTGGCGAGGAAGCCGCGGGCGCCGAGCTTGCGGGCCCGCTCGAAGCCCTCGTCGTCGGAGCTGCCGTGGACGATGAGGGCGCCTTCGATGTGGACCTCACCGGCCAGCAGTCCCTCCATGGCCTGGATGGGCGCGAGCACCACGTCGCCGGGGCCGGTATGCAGGACGTCCAGGGGCGTGGCGACGCGGGCCTGGTGTCCGTGGCGCGCCAACTGCCGGGAGATGAGGACGGCGGTGACGGGGGGCCATCCATAGAGCAACAGAGGGCCCCCGGGGGCAGGCGCGGGGGTGGCGGCGGGCTCCGCGGGCCCCTCGATGCCGTACAGCTCCGACAGGGCGCGGGTGATGGCTGTGTCGGAGGCCACGTGTGCCTCGACGCGCGGCTTGCCGGTGATGGCGCGCACGGCGTCGACAGCTTCCAACGAGACGGGCGCGGGCAGGGCGATGTGGAGGACCTCGCGCTCGCCCTGCTCCAGCGGCACCAGCTCCACGCGCAGGGGCACGGCGCGGTGCTGCCGCGCGATGCGAGCGGGGAGGAGGTCCGCCATGCCGCGCTCGGGAGGCGTCAGGTCCAGGTCCACGGCCTCCACGCCGAGCTGGGCGGCGAGGCCGCGCAGCACATCCGCTTCCGAGCACACGCCCTCACGCACCAGGGCGCGTCCCAGGGGGACATGCGTCTCATGGTGGTGGACCAGTCCAACCCGGAGCTGGGCGCGGTTGAGCACTCCCATCTCCAGGAGGATTTCCCCGAGCGGACGCCTGGCACTGGATTCCATACACAGCAATCTTCACGCGGCAGCGCGCTTCGCGAGGCTCGAGCGCGGGTGCGCTTGCCCGCCCGCCCGGCCTTCAGCCTCGCGAGGGGAACACGCGCGCCCAGCTCTCCGGCTGGAAGCCCACGAGGACGGCGGTGGGCGTGACGAGCACGGGCCGCTTGACGAGCTTCCCGTCGGCGGCGAGCCACGTATGCAGCTCCGCGTCACTCGCCGCATCGACCTTGGCCTTGCCGAGCGCGCGGTAGCTCAGCCCGCTGGTATTGAGCCACTTCCGGACGGACACACCGCTACGGGGTATCCACTGCGCCAGCTCCGCGACAGTGGGCGGACTGTCGACGATGGGACGCACGCGGTGGGACACGCCCTGGGCTTCCAGCCACTTCAGCGCCTTCTTGCAGGTGGAACAGCCCGAGTAGGAGAGGACGAGGACCTCGTTCGACATGGCGCGCGCTTCTAGCAGCCCGGGCGCGGTTTGCGAGCGGCCATGACGCCGTGCTAGCGCGCCGGGTATGGACACGTCCGCCTCCGAGTGTACGAAGCGCTTCCTCATGATGGTGCTGACCCTGGGGGTGCTCGCCACCGCCTGCTCGTCGACGCCGGAGAAGCCCGGAGTCGTCCCCGAGCCGGATGGCGGCACGTCGGGAGGAGGGGACGGAGGGCCCATCATCGAGGTGCCCGAGGACGGTGGGACGATTGTCACCGGCACCTTGTCCGGGACGCTGACGGAGGCGGGCTCTCCGTATCGCGTGCTCGGCGACGCGCAGGGTGTCGTCACCATCCCCAAGGGGCAGGTCCTCACGGTGCAGCCCGGCGTCATCCTCGACTTCAAGGGGCGCCCCGAGGTGACGGAGGCCGACGTGGAGGCGGGCGCGGCCGACAGCGTGATGAACCACCATGACGGGCGCGTGGAGGTGCGCGTGTACGGCGGCATCCAGGTGCGTGGCACGGCGGACAAGCCCGTGCTGCTCACCTCCACCAACCGCTACGGCTGGTGGGGGATGAACTTCTTCGGTGAGAACTCCGTGGGTGACGGAGACCCCGTCTTCGAGCACATGGTCTTCGAGAAGGTCCGCAAGAATGACTACAACGGCAACCGCGACAAGACGCGCGGCGCGCTGTGGGCCTACTACCCGGGGCCGGTGACGATTCGGCACTCGGTGTTCCGCGACAACATGGCGTCGGCCAAGTGTGGCGCGCTGGACTTGATGTTCACCGTGGGCTCGCGCGTGGAGGACACGCTGTTCGAGGGCAACCGCACGTCGGATATCGACCGCTTCGCGCAAGCAGGCACGTCGTCCATGGCGGGCGGCGGGGCGATGTGCGTGACGCACGGGCGCGACTCCGTGGTGCGCGGCAACACCTTCCGCGACAACGGCCTGGAGGCGTTCCGGGGCGCTGTCACCAGCTCGCTCGAGCCGCGCCCCATCCTCGCGTGGCCCAACTCCCAGAACACCTATGACCTGGGCGGAGGCGGCGTGCTGCACTATTTCCAGCCGAACAATGACCTGGTCGAGGACAACCTCTTCGAAGGCAACTTCGTGACGCAGGGCCCGGCCGCGGCCATCTACCTGGAGGACATGGGCACGCGCGCCCTCACGTTGCGCGGCAATCGCTTCCTGGAGAACCGCGCGGGCGCGGGCGGCGTGGTGGTGTGCAACCGGGGCAGCGGAGCGGTGGAGCTGGTGGTGGCCGCCGACAACGTCTTCACCGGCAACACCGCCAACGGGCGTCCGGCGCCGAATGTGTCGGGGGACTGCACCACGGCGGCGCAATAGCCGCGTGTCCCCTCACGTCACTGGGGAGGCTCTGTCCCGGTGAGTGTCTTCACCACGCGGCGGGCGGCGCGGCCCAGCCTCACGCCCGCGCGGTGGTGGAGCTTGGGCAGGAAGGCGTGGGTGGAGCCGCTCGAGGGCTTCAGGAGCTTGAGCTCGCCCCGGCGCAGCTCGCGCGAGGCCAGGTGCTCGGGCAGCCACCCGTAGCCCAGGCCTTCCAGAATCGCCGCCTTCTTCGCCGCGAAGTCGTTGAGGTGCACCGTGGAGCGCATCTCCAGGGAGACGGTGCTGAGCTGGAGCCGGGGGTCGGAGCCGCGCACGGTGAGCAGCAGGTGCTCCGACAGCTCCTCTTCCTGGAGCGTCCCGCGCCTGCGCCGTGCCAGCGGATGGGAGCGGTGGGCCACCAGCAGCGCCTTCAGCTCCGGCAGCGCGTAGCTGCGCAGGCCTGGTAGCGAGGGCGGAAGCACGGACACCATGAGGTCCGCCTCGTCCCTCACGAAGGCCGCTTCCACTCCGGCCAGGAACTCCGACGACACATGGAAGCGCGTGCCGGCGCCCTCGGCTCGCAGCGCCTTCACCACCCGCAACAAGGGCTCCGCTGGGAAGACGCCGTCGAAGACGATGCGCAGCGTGGGCTCCCAGCCCGCGCGAATCTCCGCGCACGTCGCCTCCAGCTCCCGCTCCGCCGCGAGCAGCTTGCGACAGTGCTCCAGCACGCGCTCTCCCGCGGGCGTCAGCCGCGTCCGATAGCCGCGCCTGTCGAGCAGCTCCAGCTCCGTCTGTCCCTCCAGCGTGCGCAGGGTGTAGAGCACCGCCGTGTGCCCCTTTCCCAGCGCCTGCGCCGCGGCGGCGAACGTGCCGTGTCGGGCGAGGGCGTCCAGCGCACGGGCCTGCTCCAAGGTGACGTTCATCGCCCGCATTGTGCACGCCCCTGACAGTCAGCGCTGACCCACCGTCACAACTGCAACTGTGACGCAGTGCGGCTTACTTGTGTGATGGGTGCTGTTCTAGAGTCAACGCTCCACTCGACGGAGGGGTTTATGACGGGAAGGCTGAGTTGGGCCCTGGCAGCGGCGGTCGCATTGGGTTCCGCGGGCGCGAGCGCTCAGGAAGTCGCGACGTACAGCGCGCCGACGGGACTGGAAGTCACGGTCGGCCTCGGGTTTCAGGCGGGAGCGGGTTACGTCTACAAGAACGGTGCACGGTTGGACCGCACCGTGGGTGATGTGAAGTTGAGCGACGCCGCGAACGGCGCAGTGCCCTTCCTGGTGGAGGTGGGCTACCGCGTGACGCCGAACTGGTTCGTCGGCGCGTACGGCAGCTACTCGTACATCCTCACCAAGGAGAATCCGTACTCCTGCTTCGAGGGTTGGGAGTGCGCGGCCTCGCAGCTGCGCTTCGGTCCTCAGGTGCAGTATCACTTCTCGCCCACGGCCTCGTTCGACCCCTTCGTCGGCGTTGGCTTCGGCATGGTGCTCCTGAACAACGAGAACTCCGGCCCCACGCAGGTTCAGGTGGGACCTGGGGCGCCCGTCACGGCGAACCTGAAGCTGAAGAGCCAGACGCGTGGTCCCGAGTTCGTGAACGTCACCGTCGGCGGCAAGTGGCGCCTGGGGCACTCGCTGTCCTTCGGCCCCTACCTCACCGGCACCTACGCGCGTTACACGACGCGCTCGGGTGACACCACGCTGGCGCTGCCCGCGCCGCTGCCCACCACGACGACGCCGCTGGGCCCCGCCGAGGACGGTCCGTACGGTCTCATCATGCTGGGCATCCGAGGCAGCTGGAACATCTGAACCGTTGAGCTGTTGAACCGGGGGTCTGCTTCGGGCTGACCCCTGGTGTGACGCGGAGTGCCCAACGCTCCGCGTCGCCCCTTCCGCGAGGAAGAGGGCGGTCCTTCCGAGATGATTCAGGCCCGGCAGACGCGTCAGAGTACGGGCGGAGTCGTTCATCTCGATAGGAGTCGCCCATGATTCGGAAGTGGTGGAGTGGCGCGTGTGGTGTCGCGAGCGCGGTGGCCATCCTGGGAGCACTGCCCGCGAGTGCCCAAGCCCTGACGCCGCCTGACTGGCAACGACAGCTGGGAAGTACCGCGGACGAGCTGGCGCTGGCCGTCACCTCCGTGGGCGACGCCGTCTACATGGCGGGCCACACCGGCGGACAGCTCGGCTCCGAGGTGTCGTCGGGCGGTCAGGACCTCTTCGTTTCGAAGCACGGCGTGGACGGCACGCTTCGCTGGGTGCGGCAGTTGGGCACGGCGATGAATGACCGGGCGATTTCGGTGACGGCGGACCTGGCGGGCAACGTCTACGTCGCGGGCTACACGTGGGGCAGCTTCCTTCCGTACGTCAACGCGGGTGGCACGGACTTCTTCGTGCTGAAGCTCGACGCGAAGGGCGCGCTGGAGTGGGTGCAGCAGTTCGGCACGGAGACGGACGACTTCGCCACCGGCATCGCCGTCACGCGCCGCGCGGGACAGGACGGCCTCTTCGTCGCGGGCTATTCGCTGGGGCGCATCGACGGGACTCCCACGCCGGGCAACTACGACGTGGTGGTGGCCAAGTTCGACACGGGTGGCAACCCGTACTGGATGCGGCAGTTTGGCTCGGCGCGGAGCGACATTGCCCTGGGCGTGGCGGTGAGCCCGCGCGAGGACATCTACGTCGCGGGTTACACGCTGGGCAGCCTCGACGGTGTCACGGCGACGGGAAACACGGTGGACCTGTTCCTGGCGAAGTATGACGTGCTCGGGAAGGCGCAGTGGGTACGTCAGCTGGGCTCGGCGAGTGACGAGTACGGCACGGGGGTCGCCGTGGATGAAGACGGCGCGGCCTATGTGTCTGGCTACACCTTCGGTGCGCTCGACGGGAACGTCCGAGTGGGCACGTACGACGCGGTGCTGGTGAAGTATGACGAGGCGGGCACGCGGCAGTGGACGCGGCAGCCTGGTACGACGACCACGGACTATGGGCAAGGCGTCGCGGTGGGTGTGGATGGCACCGTGCACCTGGTGGGGCACACGTCGGGCGCGCTGGATGGCAACGTGTCACTGGGTGGCAGTGACGTGTTCCTGTCCACGTACGACAAAGCGGGCAACCCTCTTGGCACGCGTCAGGTGGGCTCCAGCACGTCGGACCGCGGGCAGGCCGTGGCCGTCGGCGACGACGGGGCCGCGTACGCGGTGGGCTACACCTGGGGCGCTCTGCCCGGGAGCGCCAGGGCGGGTGGCTACGACGCCATCCTCTTTCGCTTCTGAGTAAGGCCGAGCTGGCGCACTCTCGCCGGGGCGGGCGTCGCGACGCAGGTTCGCGGCACCTGCTTGCTTCGATGCGGAGGACCTTGGAGCTCTCATGATGGGCGAGTGTCGCGGCACCTGCTTGCTTCGATGCGGAGGACCTTCGAGCCCTCAAGATGGGCGGGTGTCGCGAAGCAGGTTCGCGGCACCTGCGTGCTTCGATGCGGAAGACCTTCGAGCTCTCATGATGGGCGGGTGTCGCGAAGCAGGTGCGCGGCACCTGCTTGCTTCGATGCGGAGGACCTTCGAGACGTCATGGTGAGCGGGTGTCGCGACGCAGGTTCGCGGCGCCCGTTCGCTTCGCGGGAATGCGCTTTCACTCAGTCACTCGGGGCGAGGCGCGGGCACCGGCACCGGCGGGTGTCGAGGCGGTGGCCTGTCGAGCGCTCGCTGGGGACGGATGTCGGGCGGCAGGCGTGGACACCCGCTCACGCCGAGGCGATGTACCTTTCAATCACGCGGAAGGGCGGACGAAGGAGCGGGGTGATGGAGTTCGATTCAAGCGCGCGGACGGGACGCTACAAACGGGCTGCCGCCGAGGCGGCGGTGGACCGGTTCTTCCTACCGGGGATGCGCGTGGGCCTGGGCACCGGGAGCACCGCGGCCTTCGCGGTGCGACGGCTGGCGACGCTGCGCGGACAGGGACACCTGCTCGATGTTCTCGGCGTCCCCACGTCACGCGCCACGCAGGCGCTGGCGTTGGAACTGGGAATCCCCCTCACCACGCTGGAGGAGCACCCCGAGTTGGACGTCACCATCGACGGCGCCGACGAGGTGGCGCCAGACCTGTCCGTCATCAAGGGGGGAGGCGGCGCGCTGCTGCGCGAGAAGATCGTCGCCCAGGCCAGTCGCCGCGTCGTCATCGTCGCGGACGTGGCGAAGCTGTCACCGAAGCTCGGCACCCACTGGCCCGTGCCGGTGGAAGTGCTGTCGTTCGGTTGGCGCTCGCAGCTGCGCTTCCTCGAGTCCCTTGGCGCTCGCGTGACACCGCGCAAGGGCGCCAACGATGCGCCTTTCGTCACGGACCAGGGCAACCTCGTCCTCGACTGCGCCTTCGGTCCCCTCGATGCACCTTCGACACTGGCCGAACGTCTGGGCGCGCGTGCGGGAATCGTCGGCCATGGCCTGTTCCTCGGCATCGCCACGGACCTGATGGTGGCGGGCCCCGGGGGCGTCGAACACCGCGTGCGCCCCACCTGAGTCGGCCCCTGGCATGCGGGGCCCGTGCGAGGGTGCCCATCCGCCCGCATGACGTGCTGGCGGTCGTGTGTCGCGTGGGTGGGCGAGTGTCGCGTGGGTCACGAGCGCTCCACCATTGGGGGCTCTCGCACGTGGGTCGCGCGACGTGGACGTAGGCGACTGTCGGGCGCGCTCGGCGGTGATTCTCGCGGGCTTGGAAGAGCGTGGAGCGCGGCCCTCACATGGTGCGTCAAAAAGTGCGAAGGCCACGACAGCGCGCGCGGTTACACTCGGCTGCGTTCCAGCGCTTCAGAGGGGGTTTCCGGGGGCTGCTGGCTCAGAGGGTGCCTTTCGTATGCGAATCATCCGTTACTGCCTCCCCGCGGCACTGCTGTTGGTGACCGCCTCCTGCTCAGGCGACACATCTGGCGGAGACCCTCCCGAGGTGTCGGAGGCGTCCCCCGCGCGAGTGCGTCGCATCACCCGCGCCGAATACGACAACAGCGTCTACGGCATCGTGAAGAACCCCACGCTGGTGCCCATGGCGCAGCTCTTCGCGCCCGAGGACGCCATCCTCGGCTACACCACGCATGATCGCCTCCAGGTGACGCCGCTGCTCGCGGACCAACTGGACTTCGCGGCGGAGCGGAACTGGGGTCCTGTCGCGGCCAACAACCTGGCCAGCGAGTACGCCTGCGCCGAGGGACAGAACGAAGAGGACTGCGCACGCTCCTTCATCCGCGCGCTGGGCGCTCGCGCCTTCCGTCGGCCGGTGACGGCCGAGGACGAGAAGGACCTGCTCGAGTTGTGGAAGGCGGTGCGCAAGGACACGGACCCGAAGAAGGCGGCCGAGTACGTCATCCAGGCGGTGCTCACGTCGGCGTCGTTCCTCTACCGCACGGAGTTGGGCGAGCCCGGTGGACCGGCGAACAGGGTGGTGTGGCTGACGCAGCAGGAGATCGCCACGGCGCTGGCGTTCGCCGTGACGGGTGCGCCTCCTGACGCGGAGCTGACCACCGCCGCCAGCTCGGGGCAGCTCAAGACGGCCGATGCGCGCGAGGCCCAGGCACGTCGCCTGCTGCAGACGGAAGCGTCCAAGAGGTACCTCCAGCGCTTCGTCATGGAGTGGCTCGGGCTGACCGGCCTGGAGAGCGTCAACAAGAACAACCAGGTGTTCCCGGACTTCAGCCAGATCTTCAAGCTCTCCGCGAGCGCGGAGACGACGACCTTCATCGACCACGTCCTCACCAACGAGGGTGGCTCCGTGAAGGAGCTGCTGGGCGCGAACTACACCTTCGCGAACGGCCTGATGTCGCTGTTCTACGGCACGTCGCAGACGTCAGATGGCCGCATCGGCCGGGTTCCTCTGCCGGAAAACCGGGTGGGCATCCTCACGCATGCGAGCGTGCTGACGACGTACGCGCTGTTCGATTCCAGCTCGCCCATCCGTCGCGGCAAGTTCGTCCTCACGCGCCTTCTGTGCCGTGAAATTCCGCCGCCCCCGCCGTCCGTCATCATCATCCCGCCCGCCGTCAATCCGGACAGCACCACCCGCGCCCGCTTCGCCGCCCATACCGACAACCCCACCTGCGCGGGCTGCCATCGCCAGCTGGACCCCATCGGCTTCGGCATGGAGGACTACGACGGCCTGGGCAAGTACCGCACGACGGAGAACGGCCTGGACGTGGATGCCAGCGGCTCCGTCGAGCACGCCAACGGCAAGTTCACCTTCACGGGCGGCGCCGAACTCGCGCGCTGGCTCGCCAGCAGCGAGGACGTGGCCGACTGCGTGCCGCTGCAGCTCTTCCGCTACGTCATGGGGCGGGATGAGGACACCGTCGATGGGCCGATGCTCACCGACATGCGCTCGCGCTTCCGCGCGGACCCGAAGCTGAAGCTGGGCGATGCCCTCGTCGGCCTCGTCCGCTCACCGTATTTCGTCCACCGGCGCACCACTTCCCCCGAGTAGCCACCATGCTCCGCGAACTCTCACGACGCTCCCTGATCAAGACCCTGGCGGGCTCGGCGGCGGCGCTGCCCCTGGCCAACCTGCTCGGCACCACGGACGCGTATGCCCAGGGCACCACGCCCCCCATGCGCTTCATCGCCATCTTCACCTCCCACGGGTGCCTGCCGGAGTACTGGAGTCCGAAGGGCGGCGAGCTGGACTTCAACCTCGACTTCCCCAACTCCATGCTGGCTCCACTCCAGCGCCACCGCTCCAAGCTGCTGGTGCTGGATGGCCTGGACTACCAGGTGCTCTACGAGCACGGCCTGACGGGCCACGAGGGCGGTCCCGTCACGTTCCTCACCGGCAGCAAGGTCAACACCGCCAGCGGTGACGACCTTCCGGAGAACGCCTCGTTGGACCAGGTCCTCGCGGCGCAGATTGGCGGCGCCACGCGGTTCCGCTCCCTCCAGCTCAACGCGTGGGAGCAGTTCGGCGGCCAGCACGTCTACAACAGCATCAGCTTCACGCCGAACGGCGGCCGCGTGCCCTTCGAGAGAGACCCCGCGGGCGTCTACCAGCGCCTGTTCGGCGCCGCGCCGTCGCCGACCTCGGACCCGGGGGAGAACGCGCGCACGCTCGCGCGTCGCAAGAGCCTGCTGGACTACCTGGTCAAGGACGCCACCCGGCTGCGCAACCGGCTGGCGGGCGCGGAGCGGCAGAAGCTGGAGACGCATCTGGAGTCGCTGCGCGACATCGAGCGCCGGCTGGGCTCGCTGAGCACGGCGCCCGCGCCCTCGCAGGAGCCCGTGCCGGCGGAGGCCGCGTGCAGTGGTGGTGCGGCGCCTCCGGCGTTCGACCTGGGGCAGCTCGGCAACCTGGAGAACATGCCGACGCTGACCAAGCTCCACATGGACCTCATCGTCCGGGCCTTCGCGTGTGACTTGACGCGCGTGGTGACGATGACGATTCCGGGCCCGTCGATGCCGTGGCTCGGCATCCACGAGGACACGCACAACGACCTGGCGCACCGCCTGGACGTGACGGACGAGCCCTTGCGCTCGCAGATTCGCGGGAAGATGGTGCAGGTGCAGCGCTGGTACGCCGAGCAGGTGGCGTACCTCATGGACGGCCTGGCCTCCGTGCAGGAGGGCAGCGGCACCGCGCTGGACAACACCCTCATCCTCTGGGGCAACGAGCTGGGGGATGCGTCCGGCCACATGAACGTGCGCGTGCCCACGGTGCTCGCGGGCGGCGCGGCCGGGAAGTTCCGCATGGGCCGCTTCCTGCGGCTGCGTCCGGAGGGCTCCGACCCGCTGATCGGCTGGAGTGGCCCAGGCACGCCGATGCCGGATGCGGTGGCCCACAACAAGCTGCTGGTGTCCATCGCCCAGGCCTTCGGGGTGAACGTGAACACCTTCGGCCATCCGGACTTCAAGGGCCCCCTGTCGGGCCTCACCTGAGTCCGGTGTCTCGCGGCGGGGCCGGACGTCCCGCCGCGAGCCTCCCTTCGGGCCTGGAAGACGGGCTCGAAGGGCAGGCGTATCCCCGCCGTCGCGTCAGGGGGACCGGGACTTCGGTGCCGTGTCCCCTCCGCGCCACCGGCGCAGCAGCTCGGAGGCGCTGCCGCCTCGCTCCAGCCGGGCCTCCGTCACCGTCCCCGCCGCATCCACCCGCACCACGAAGGTGAGCGTGGGCTCGCCGTGCAGGTGGTAGCGCAGGTCGGCGACGCGCACCTCTCGCCCCGACTCCACCTGCGTCACCGTCACCACGGGGAAGCGCGCCCACGCCAGGGCCTCGCGCACGGTGGGCACCTCGCGCAAATCTCCGGGCAGCACGTCCACGGGCGCCGTCACCCTGCGGGCCTCTCTGGGCTCTCCCAGGAGCGTCACGTCTCCGGCGGCCAGGACGTCGCCAGGAAGGCGGGCCACGTACCGCCACGTGCTGAAGGAGAAGGGCGCGGGGAAGACGCGCACGGACTCGGCCCCGGGATGGGCGCCGTCCACCCGCCGCGTCAGCACGCTCCAGGACACGACGCGTGCTCCCACGTAGGCCATGGAGCAGGCGAGCCCCAGGAGCAGCGCGCGCCGCCACACCGCGCGCCGTCGCCACGCCACCACCGCCCCCGCCACCAACGGCAGCGTCACCCACGGGTCCACCACCACCGTCCAGTCCAGGCTCAGCCGCGCATCCGAGAAGGGCAGCAGCACCCGCGTGCCCCAGCCCGTCCACAGGTCCGGCAGCAGGTGCGCGAAGAGCACGGAGGTGAGGCTGGTGAGGAACACCGGGGGCAGCCGGGTGTCGCGGCGGAACACCGCCCAGGCGACGAGCGTGGCGGCCAGGGCGACGACGGGCGCGAAGAAGAGCGAGTGGGACAGGCCCCGGTGCGCATGGAGCGCCACCGTCACCGCGTCGCCCCTCGCCAGCAGGGTGTCCAGGTCCGGCAGCTCGGCGGCCAGCACGCTCGCCAGCAACACCGCGCGGTCCGTGGATGAAGAGCGCTCCGGAGAGTCGGGGCGTACGTCGGGCCGGCGCAGCGCGCCGACAGCCAGTCCCAGGAGTCCGTGCGTGAGGTTGTCCATGGCGCCCGTGGCTCTAGCGCCTTCCTCCCACGGGGGCCAGCGGCGGGACGCAAGACAACGCCTTGCGCCCCGTCGCCAGTCAGACGACTGCTTCAGCCAGTGGGCCTACGACTACCCGCCCAGCGCGCCGTTGATGAGCGGCGCGACAATGCCCATGCCCGGGTCCTCGGCGTTGTAGCCGTTGGCGGGCTCGTAGATGCGCACGCGCTGGTTGTTGTTCACGAAGCGCGTGAGGAACGTGTCCATGCCCACGAACTCGCTGCGGCACGTCCACGACTGCCACGGCGCTTCAATGTACTCGTACCACTTCTTCTTCTCCATCCGCTGGCAGGCGTGCGCGCCGATGAAGGTGATGATGGTGCTGCAGTGGCTGGAGTTGATGGCCCGCTCGTGCGGGATGAAGTAGCTGAAGTTGTTGTACTTGTTCAGCTCCGTCACCAGCGCGGCCTCGTCCGTCTTCCAGTAGGCGTGCACGGACTCCTTGTCGTTCGGCGTGTGGAAGCGCTCATAGGAGAAGCGCGAGTAGTTGTAGTCACGCGTGTAGCCCGTGTACGCGAGCTGGTCGTTCGGGAACTCCGTGGCCACCATGCGGTTGATGGTGCCGAAGTCGCTCTGGCTGAACGACGCGGGCAGCAGGCCGAACACGGAGTTCAGGTTCCACGACTCACGAATCTTGTCGTGCAGGGCGCGCGACTTGAAGTTGGCGTTGGGCGCCAGGAAGATGGGGCCGGAGTCGTTGAGCAGGTAGCCCTGCGCCGGGTTGATGATGCGACGCGCGAAGTAGTAGCCCGCCGACGTCGCCGTGCCGCCCGCGCTGTAGCCCGTCATCAGGAACTTCTGCACGTTGGGGAACTGCGTCTTCGCGTAGTTCGCCACCGCCAGCGTGTTGGTGTAGCCGCTGTGGTGCCAGGTGAGCGGCGGGTTGGCGCCCGTCTGGTCCACGTACGTCTTCACGTTGTTGCCGATGTGCACGTCGCCGGTGCAGTACGGCACGTAGACGATGTTCCAGCCGTTCGTCACCAGGTTCGTCTTGCTGCGCAGCGGCAGGCCCGGGTCGGCGCCGTTGACGAGCGGCGAGACGTACTTCGCGGTGAACTGGGTGATGTAGTCGTCGGCGATGCCGTTGGGGTTCGCCGCGCCCAGGAGGCCCGCACGGCCGCTACAGGTGTCGTAGTCCCAGCACGCGCCGCCACCTTCGAGCAGCATCAGCAGGTTGGGCGAGTTCGTCTTGTGGATGAAGAACTTGAACTGGGAGCCATTGCCACACTTCGTCCCAGGCAGCTCCACCTTCTGCCAGTTGTAGTTGTTGCCGCCATCCACCAGCACGCTGACGATGGATGAGACGATGACTTCCGAGCGGGCGGCGCTGGGGACCATCAGCGCAGCGACAGCGAGGCACGCCACGAGTACGCGCTTCATGCAGGCTCCTCCGGGTTTGGGGGGAAACCGGCTCTATAGCCCACGTTGACCCGAGAGTCAGTCCTGAATGTGTTGTTTCATGTTTCGAGCATCACGGTGGATTGTGATGCATTGCGGCATGACAAGGGTTGGTTGCCATGTGCGCGAGGCACGCGGTATTCGGACGTCATGTCCGATAATGCTGGGTCGAAGCGTCTGGGCTGGCTGGCGGGGCTCGGGGGCGTGGCGCTGGTGGCCGCGCTCGTGTTCGCCCTGAGCGGAGAGGCGCCGCCCCCGGTGCCCGAGCCAGAGACGGCCACCGCGCCAACCCCGCCCCCCGCCGCGCCCTCGCGGCCCGCCCCGCCCACCCCTCCGCAAGGAATGACAAGCAGCGTCATTCCGGAGACGCTCCGGGCGCCGGAGCCCGAGCCTGAAGGGGACGGCGAGCCCCAGGCCTATCCATTGGATTTGGAGGCGCTGCGCGCGAAGCTGCCGGACAACCTGTACTGGGAGCTGGGCGCGCCGACGAAGGACCCGGAGCTCTTGCGCAAGCGCGAGGAGGAGACGCGCAAGTGGAATGAAGTCTTTGGCCGGGTGCAGTCGGGTGACGCCACCGAGTCTGAGATTCACCAGTACTACGACCGACGACGCAAGGTGTCAGAGGACATGTTGCGGTTCGCGACCACGGTGCTGGAGGAGCAGGGCGACAAGCTGCCCGAGCGTGACAAGGGTTTGTACGAGCTGAGCATCAACATGCACCGCACGCGGCTGTCGGAGTACCCCCGACAGGAAGAGGAGTCGCTCGCGCACCGCCGCTCGCAGGAGCAGCGCCGCGAGCAGTGGCGTCAGGGACAGCCGCAGCCCTGAGCGCGCCCGCTCGTGTCGGATAGTGAAAGCTTGCGGGGGCGCACGGCCGGACGCCGGATTGGAGCGCCCCGCATGCTCCGCTAGAGACGCGGGGCATGGTGGTGGAGACGCGTCGGACGGGTTTGCCCGGAGAGGGCGAACGCGAGGAGGGCTCTTCCGAGGAGGAGTCGCGCCAGCCCACGGGGGAGCTCGAGCAGCGGGTGCTGGAGCGGACGGCCGCCCTGGAGGCGGCGCTGCGGGTGCGCGACGAGTTCCTGTCCGTGGCCTCCCACGAATTGCGCACGCCCCTGACGTCGCTGCGGCTCTACGTGGATGGGCTGGTGCGCTCCGCGCAGCTCGGCGCGCTCGGGCCTGAGGATGTGCCTCGGCGTCTGGCGCGGGTCCAGGACCAGTGCGGGCGGCTCGACAGGCTCATCGCCACGCTCCTGGACGTGTCGCTGTTGTCCACGCAGCGGCCCGTGCTGGATTTGGAGGAGGTGGACCTGGGGCAGTTGGTGCGCCACACCGTGGAGCGGATGGAGGAGGACGTGCGGCGGGCCGGCTGTGATTTGTGCCTGCGCGCCCCGCCCGGCATCGTCGGCGCGTGGGACCGCACGCGCGTCGAGCAGGTCTTCACCAACCTGCTCACCAATGCCTTGCGGCACGCCGCGGGGACGGCCATCGAGGTGGCGCTGCGCGCGGAGCCACACTTCGTGCTCCTCTGGGTGAGGGATGAGGGGCCGGGCATCTCCCCGGAGGACCAGGCGCGGCTGTTCCAGCGCTTCTCGCGTCTGGACCCGACGCGGCCGGGCTTCGGGCTGGGGCTGTGGATTTCCCGCCAGCTCGTGGAGCTCCATGGGGGCAGCCTGTCCGTGGAGAGCGCCCCAGGTCAGGGCGCCCGCTTCACCGTGAGACTGCCGCTGCCGGCACCCTTGCCGCCGCCGGGCCCTTGAGGGCCTGTCTGGCCCCAGGGCGCCGAGTGTTGTCTGACGAGCAGAGGTGTGGGAGGTAGCGGTGGGCTGACACGAGGGAAGTGCTAAGCGGGAGCTGGGGGCCTTGACCCGCATCCGCACCGAGCGCGTGGACCATCACTTGACCGGACAAGGGTTTGCCAACGCCGCCGCGTCCCCCGTGGACGTGGAGGGACTCGACACCGTTCTGTGGGACCAGTTCCCGGAGAGTGTCGCCGTCTGCGCGCCGGACGGTTCGTGCCTCTACGCGAACCCGTCGATGGAGCGTGCCTTCGGAGGCCCCCGGGCGGAGCTGCTCGGCCGCTCGTTGTGGGAGCTGTATCCGCAGGTCGTGCGAGAGCAGCTCCAGGCGCGGTTCCAGCGCGTGGCGGCGGCGGGCGAGCCGGAAGCCTTCGAGTGGCACTTCGCGTCCGAGGACCGCTGGTTCGTGTTGCGCCTGTTCCGGGGCCATGGCCGCGTCTACGTCTTCTCGCGAGAGAACACGGCGGAGAAGAAGCAGGAGGCCATCCTCCGGGGCCTCTACGACGAGACGCGGCGCGCGCAGCGGCATGCGGCCTTCCTGGCGCAGGCCAGCGAGGTGATGACCTCGTCCCTGGAGCACGACGAAATCCTCCAGCGGCTCACCTCGCTCGCCGTGCCTCCCCTGGCGGATGGGTGCAGCGTGGACGTCCCCCTGCCCGACGGGAGCGTGCGGCGGGTCGCCATGGCGCACGTGCGGCCGGAGCTGGTGGCGCGCACGCGTGCGTACCATGAGCGCTACCCCATCCGGATGGATGATGCCCACGGGGTGGGCAAGGTGCTGCGCACGGGGGCCACGGAGTTCGTGGCGGAGCTGCGGCCGGAAGCGCTCGCGCAGGGCATCGCCGACGAGGCCCGGCGCCGCGCGACGCAGGAGCTGGGCCTGACGGCGTACATCATCGTGCCCTTGATGAGTCGGGGGCAGGTGCTCGGGGCGCTCTCGCTCGTCAACACCGAGGGCGGCCGGCGCTACACGCAGGCGGACGTGCGGCTCGCGGAGGACCTGGCGCGGCGCGCGGCCACGTCGCTGGACAACGGGCGGCTCTACACGGAGGCGCAGGAGGCGGTGCGCGCCCGGGACTCCTTCCTCTCCGTCGCCTCGCATGAGCTGAACACGCCGCTCACCTCGCTGACCCTCAACGTCCAGGCGCTGCGCCGCCAGCTGGAATCTCCCAGGGCGAGCCCCGGGGACGTGGCGTCCGAGTCCGTCTCCAACAAGGTGATGGCCGTGCAACGGCAGCTCTCCCGACTGTCCAGTCTGGTGCGCGAGCTCCTGGACGTGTCGCGCATCACCGCGGGCAAGCTGCGGCTGGAGCGGGAGGAGCTGGACCTGGCCGCGCTCACGCGGGAGCTGGTGCCGCGCTACGCGGAGGAGCTGTCGCGAGCGGGGTGCTCGTTGCGGCTGGAGGCGCCGGGGCCCGCGACGGGCAGTTGGGACCGGCTGCGTGTCGAGCAGGTGCTCCAGAACCTGCTGTCCAACGCCATCAAGTATGGCCGGGGCCACCCCATCGAGGTGAGCGTGGGCGCGGACGCGGAGCGGGCCTGGCTGTCCGTGCGGGACGAGGGCGTGGGCATCGCCCTGGAGGCGCAGCCGCGTCTGTTCCATCGCTTCGAGCGGCTGGCCAGCGAGCGGCACTACGGCGGCCTGGGGCTGGGCCTGTGGATTGTCCGGCAGATTGTCGACGCCATGGGCGGGCGCATCCTCGTGCGCAGCGCGCCCGGTCAGGGTTCCACCTTCACAGTGGAGTTGCCGCGCCAGCCGCCGGAATGAGGTGCGAGCGCGCGCCCGAGGACACCACCCAGAGCTGATGGGAGGTGCGGGTGATGGCCACGTGCAGGCGGCGGCGGGACTCGTCATCCACGGGCCAGGCGCGCGCGGTGACGTCCGGGAGGATGACGTAGTCGAACTCCAGGCCCTTCACGCTGCCCACGTCCGTGACGTCCACGCCGGGCTCGAAGGAG
Organism: Myxococcus sp. CA056; assembly: GCF_013336715.1. NCBI lineage: Bacteria > Pseudomonadati > Myxococcota > Myxococcia > Myxococcales > Myxococcaceae > Myxococcus > Myxococcus sp. CA056. Next base: position 504,752 of record NZ_JABUMT010000003.1, on the reverse strand, counting down.
AACTCACCGTCCTTCACCCGGCGCGCCCACGCCTGGTCCGCGACGACGCGATAGACGGCGTCGGCCGACTCGGGGCTGCTGGCGATGACGCCCACGGAGGCATGGGGCTCGCGTGAGACGAGGTCCCTCAGGGCCTCGCCGACGAAGAGTTGGGCCTGGGCCTCGACGGGGAAGTGGTGGAAGCCCACCGGCGCGCCCGCGCGGGGCGGCTGCGCGGTCGACTCCGCCGGAGCCTGGGTGCCGAGCACCTGTCGCGCCAGCTCGACGACGGACGCCGGACAGCGGTAGGAGACCTGCAGCCGGCAGGTGGACGCGTCGCGGATGCCCAGTTCGTCGAGCGCCTCGGGCCAGCCCGCGAAGCCCGCCTCGGTCTGCTGCATCTCATCGCCCGCGAGCGTGCAACTGCGGCCCTTGCCCAGCAGCTTGCGCACGACGAACAGCTCGAAGAGGGAGAAGTCCTCCGCCTCGTCCAGGACCATGTGGGCCAGTCGCTCCAGGCCGAGCGGACCCTGCTGGGCCTTGAGGAACATGAGGATGGGCAGGTCCTCCAGGTCCACCGTGCCGGCCAGGGCGTAGGGCGTGTCGTCCTCGAGCGCCTTGCCGTCCACGGTGATGAGTCGCTCCGGGTCGGTGATGTCCTTGAGCTCCTTCTCCAGCGGTGTGGAGCGCTGCAGGCGCGTGTGCTCCAGCACCTCGTCGATGACGGTGCGCGGCAGTTCGCCCTTCGCCTTGTTCACCACGTCTTCGACGAAGTGCCGGTCCAGGTACGCGTCCGCCAGGCGCCGGTGCAGCCGCTCCAGCGTGGTGCCCGCCTGTGTCTTGGGCGCGCCGATGCGGCCGAGCAGCAGTCGCCGCAGCGCGGGGTGGCGCTTGAAGCGCGACACGAGCGGCGGTGTCTCAGGGCTCAGCTTGATGCCCGGCAGATTGAACGCGGAGCGCGCCGTGGCCAGGAGCCAGTGGTCCAGCGTATCCACCGAGACGCGGCCCAGGCCCAGGGGCGCGAGCAGTCGGCGCGACAGCCGGGCCAGGCCCTCTTCGGGGACGATGAGCTTCATCCGCGCCTGCGGGTACTTCGCCGGGTCGTCGAAGGCAATCTTCGCCAGCCGGTGCAGGGCCACCGTCGTCTTCCCACTGCCCGCGCTGCCCAGCACCAGCAGCGGGTGCGAGGCGTCCACGCTGACGGCCTCGTACTGCTCGGCGTCCAGGAGGGCGGTGACACCGAAGGCATCCTCCGCGCGCCGTGCGCCCTTGCCCGTCCCCAGGGCTCCGGGCCGAGCGGCCGACCCCGCGCCACCCGCTCGCAGCGCGGTGACGTCTCGGCCCACGCCATGCCACGTGCCGTCCTGCGCGCGCTCCAGCACGAGGGCGCCGGAGATGATGCGCGTCAGCACTCCTCGCTCGATGACGACGAGGCGGCGCACCTCGACGGTGCCCTCGGCCAGCCGCTCGCCGAACTGTTCCTCGTACGCGTCGCCCTCCTCGTACGAATAGAAGACGCGGGCGATGGGGGCGAAGCGCCAGTCGATGACGCGCACTCCGGCGCTCACATCCGCGAAGGTGGTGCGCCCGAGCAGATAGTCGCGCGGACCGGCGTCGCCAGCCAGGCGCAGGTGCGCGAAGTAGGGGGCCTGGGCGTCCGGGAGCTGCGCGCTCTCCTGCCGGTCCAGCAGGGCCCGCGTCTGGTCCATCTGGAAGAAGAGGTGGGGAAGGTCGGCCTCGGCCGCGCTCGCCGCCTCGTCGCGGAGCGCCTGGAGCTGCGCGACGAGCCCCCGGTCCTCCTGCGCCCGTCCGGCCTTGCGACGCGCGGCCTCCAGCGTCGCCTGGACGCGCGTCAGCAGCGCCTCCTCCTCGGCGATGATGGCCCGGACGTCTTCGGAGAGGTGTCCCTGCGCATGCGTCATGGGCGCCAAGGTGAACCGCGCGAAGGGGCACGTCAACCCGTTGGTTTTCCTGGCGGAAGTGCTACTTTGAATGGCGGTCGGAAGGAGTGGGCATGCGGCGCTTCAACCCTCGCCTGGCGCTGCTGGTGCTGGCCTTCCTGTCGTGCGCGTCCGCCAGTCCGCGCACCGTCCTCCACCAGAAACAGTCGCCCTATACGCTCGTCGCGGTGACGCAGGACGCGGAGGGCCGGCGCTACCTCCAGTTCGACGAGTCGGGCGCGCTCCAGAGCGTCGTGTGGCCGGGGCAGCCGTTGAAGCTGGAGCTGGGCTACACGCGCATGGCCATGGTGGGGCTGGCCTTCGTCCCCCGTCCCCAGCGCATCCTCGTTGTCGGGCTGGGCGGAGGCGCCATGCCCATGTTCCTGCGCGCGGTGCTGCCCGAGGCGCACATCGACGTGGTGGACATCGACCCGGATGTGGTGGACGTGGCGCGGCGCTACTTCGGCTTCACCGAGGACGCGCGACTGAAGGCGCATGTGGCGGACGGCCGGGCCTTCATCGAGGCGAAGCGCCCCGCGTATGACCTCGTCTTCCTGGACGCGTACGGCCCCGACAGCATCCCCGAGCACCTGGGCACGGTGGAGTTTCTCGCCGCGGTGCGCGCGCGGCTGACGGCGCGTGGGGTGGTGGTGGGCAACGTCTGGGAGGACCCGCCCAATCCGCTTTTCTCCTCCATGCTGCGCACGTGGCAGGCGGGCTTCCGCCAGCTCTACACCTTCGAGGTGGAGGACCACGCCAACCGCATCTTCGTGGGTGTGCCGTCCGCCGAAAAGCAGTCACGCGAGGCCCTGGCGTCCCGCGCCCAGAAGCTGGAGCGGGAGCGAGGCGTGCCCTTCGACTTGAGCGCGATGGTGCTGGAAGGCTTCGCCGACGTCACCGGGCGCAAGGAATTGTCAGGACAGGTGTTGAAGGACAAACGCCAGGCGTCCCCGGCTCCGGTCCCCTGACGCGCGGAGGGGAGCCCGTCGATTGCGCTTCGATGAGGCGCGCGGGATAGACTCCTGCCGCCTCACGGCGTGTCGTGTACCCGTTTCGTTTCGGAGGATGCGATGTCCCCGTCTCACGTCGGGCCGCCCGCGCTGTCGCGTCGGGGCCTGCTCAAGCGAGGGGTGTTCGGAGGCGCGCTGCTCGCGTTGGGGGGCAGCGGAGTCCTCATCCTGCGGGAAGGGCTGTCATTGCCCCTGCCTGAGGAAGGGCTGCTCGTCCTCGGGCCGCGCGAGTACGCCACATTCCAGGCCCTGGCCCGCCGTGCGTTCCAGCCGCGTGAAGGCTGGCCGGACGCGGACACGGTGCGCGTGGCCTTCCTGGCGGACAGGCTGCTCGCGCGGGGAGACCCCTCCATCGCGCGGGAGGTCCGGGACGTGCTGGGAATCTTCGACAACGCGCTGGCGGGGCTGCTCTTCGCGGGCGGCGTCACGCCCTTCTCGCGGCTGGCTCCCGAGGCGCAGGACGCCGTGCTGGAGGACTGGCGGACGTCGAGGCTGGTGTTTCGTCGCGGCGCCTTTCACGCGCTGCGCTCGCTGGCCCATGCCGCTTATTACTCACATCCGGCGGCCATCGCGGCCACGGGTTATGTGGTGCCACAGGGCTTCCATGTCGCGGACGCTCCGGTGTGGCGGGGGCCTGGAGACGGCTCCTTCGCGGGCAGCGGAGGGTCCACGCCATGAGCGGCCGCATCAGGACGGGAGACGAGCTGACCGAGGACCAGACGCTCGCGTGTGATGTCTGCGTGGTGGGCAGCGGCGCGGGCGGCGGGGTGCTCGGGCTGGAGCTGGCGAAGCGCGGGCTGGACGTGGTGATGCTGGAGGAGGGCGGCTACCACACGCGTCGCGACTTCGACCTGAACGAGGCGAAGGCGTACTCGACCTACTACCAGGAGGCTGGAAACCGGGCGACGGATGACCTGTCCATCGGCATCTTCCAGGGGCGCACCGTGGGCGGGGGCACCGCCATCAACTGGTGCGCCTGCTTCCGCACGCCGCCGGAAATCCTCGAGCGCTGGCGCGACACGCACGGGGTGAAGGGCCTGGATGCCGCCACGCTCGCGCCGCACTGGGACTGGCTGGAAGAGCGGCTGAACATCCGCGAATGGCCCATTGAGCAGTCCAATCGCAACAACCGGATTCTGTGGGAGGGATTGGGCGCGCTGGGCTACAGCCGGGGCACGGTGAAGCGCAACGTCCGCTCGTGCGCGTCGCTGGGCGCGTGTGGCCTGGGCTGCCCCACCAACGCCAAGCAGTCCATGCTGGTGACGCTCATCCCGGAGGCGGTGGAGAAGGGGATGCGGCTGTTCGCCAATGTCAGCGCGCGGCGACTGGAGACCCAGGGCGGGCGCGTGGTGGCCGTCCACGCGGAGGTGCTCAATCCGGGCACGGACCGACCCACCGGCAAGCGGCTCACCGTGAAGGCGAAGGTGACGGCCGTGTGCGGCGGCGCCATCAACTCCCCGGGCTTGTTGCTGCGCAGCGGACTCACCGGCCGGGGCCGCGTGGGCAAGCGCCTCTTCCTGCACCCGGTGGTCGTCTCCAATGCCCACTTCCGGGAGCCCGTGGAGGCGTATACCGGCGCGCCGCTCACCGTGTACTCGCGGCAGTTCATCGACCGGGGGCAGGGCAGGCTGGGGTGGCTCTTGGAGGTGCCTCCGCTGCTTCCCATCCTGAGCTCTCTGGCGTTGACCGGCCTGGGCCCGGCGCACCAGGACCAGATGGCGCGGCTGCCGTATGCCAATGCGCTCATCTCCATCTGTCTGGATGGCGTACACCCGGGCGACGAGGGCGGCACGGTGGCCCTGCGCGGCGAGGGGGAATACACGCGCTTCAAGGTGAACTACCCGCTCAACGACTTTCACTGGGAAGCCTTTCGCGAGGCCCTCAAGGTGTCCGCGCGCATCCAGTTCGCCGCTGGTGCCGAGCAGGTGTCGAGTCCACACTCGCGGCCCGTGGTGATGCGCAGCGAGAAGGACCTCGGCTTGCTGGACGACGCGCCCTATGGCCCGCTCCAGCTCTCGGTCCTCAGCGCGCACCAGATGGGCGGTTGCTCCATGGGCGGCAGCCCGGAGACGAGCGTGGTGGACAGCACGCTGCGCTATTGGGACGCGGACAACCTCTTCGTCGTGGATGGCTCCGTCTTCCCCACCGCGCTGGGCGTCAACCCCATGGAGTCCATCCTCGGCATCGCCCACTGGGGAAGTCAGCACGTGGCCGCGGCTGTGTAACAGTTCATGACGGAACGATGATGGTGTTCACGCCATCAGTTGGTCTATGGAGCACTCGTTGTCTCCCAGGCGCGCATGCCTGTCCTTGCGCGCCGTCCCCCACGAGTCCATTTCATATGAGCTCCCAGATTCTGTCTCGGTCTTCTCCGCGTGCTCGGAGGATGACGGCGGCCGTCGTCGTCCTTTCCGCCGTGCTTGGCGCCTGTTCAACGCTGCCGCAGCGTGGACAGGTCGTGATGCGCGACGTGTCCTTCCCTCTGCGGGATTTCCGCATGCCCTCGGGGCTGCGCGTGGTGGTGGAGCAGGACACGCGCGCGCCGGTGGTGGCGGTGGTGGCCCTGGTGGGAACGGGCGGCTCCAGCGACCCGGTGGGCAAGGAGGGCCTGGCGCACGTCGTGGAGCACCTGGCGTTCCGCTCGCGTCACGCGGGGAGCCCGTCGGTGTGGACGCGCCTGGAGGACGTGGGCGCCGGCCAGTTCAATGCCTTCACCAGCCTGGACCACACGCTCTACCAGACGCTGGCGCCCAAGGAGTCGCTGGCCGCGCTGCTGAAGATGGAGGGGCAGCGGATGTCCGCTCCGCTCGCCGGTGTCACGCCGGAGGTCTTCGCGGTGGAGCGCGAGGTGGTGCGCAACGAGCTGCGCCAGCGCAACGAGACGGGCTACGTGGGCCAGGTCTTCAGCTGGATGCACGCCGCCGCCTATCCGGCGGAGCACCCGTACTCGCGGCCCATCATCGGCACGCACGAGTCGCTCACGGCGCTCGCCCTGGCGGACGCCCAGCGCTTCGCGCGCAACCACTACCGTCCGGACAACATCACCCTGGTCATCGCCGGGGACGTGGACCTGGCCGCCGTGGAGGCGGTGCTGATGCAGAACCTTCCCCCCGCGTGGGTGGGCACTGGCGCGCCGCTGGCCGTGGGCACTCGCATGCCGCAGGTGACGGAGCCTCCGCTGAAGGCCGCCTCGCCGTCGATTCCGGAGTTCAAGGCATCCGTCGGCTCGCCCGAGCTGTACCTGTCCTGGGTGTTGCCGCGCTCCTTCGACGAGGCCAGCGCCATCCATGACTTCGTCCGGGTGAACCTGAACCGGAACCTGCAGGGGGCCATGCGCAATGACGGCGACATCGCCGGCATCGGCACGCAGGTGGTGGCTGGCACGCGCTCGTCGCTGCTGGTGGTTCGCGTGGCGCTCACCACGGGAGAGCACCCGCGCAAGTCCGCGGACAAGGTGCTGGACCAGGTCCACGAGACGTGGACGCAGACCATCAATGCCGGAGCGGTGCTCGGCCGCGAGTTCGACTTCCAGTCCATGCGCCGCAACGTCATCACCGGCATGGTGCTGGAGTCCGAGGACCTGATGGCGCGCACCGTCCGCCGCGCGGAGTTGACGCACTTCATGCTCGATGTGCGCGGCTACACCCGCTCGCAGATGGCGCTGATGACCATCGATGGCGGCAAGGTGACGGACTTCGCCTACAAGTGGCTCCAGCGAGACAGGGCTCGCATCATCCTGGTGCGGCCGGGTGAGAGCGCTGGCGTCTCGGTGGCGGCGCCCCCGCCCCTGCCGGTGGAGTACTCCACCCTGACGGCCGAGCAGCGCATCACCCCGTCCATGCTGACGGCCCTGTCCGCGCCCGTGCAGACGCTGAAGCTCGACAACGGCATGGAGGTGCTGCTCGCGCCGAGGCCGGGGCTGCCCGTGGTGCGGGTGGGCGCGGTGCTGGGCGGTGGCTCCACGTACGGTGCCCGTGCGGGCGCGGCGGCGCTGGCCGACTACGGCTCCTTCCGCGAGTCGTGGTTCGAGGGCCATGCCAGCCACTGGGGCCTGCACGTGTGGGACTCCATGCGCAGGGACCACCAGCGCATCGAGGTGTCGGGCACCGCCGGCAACGTCGGCAACATGCTGGCGATGCTGTCCGAGCAGCTGTCCACCACGAGGACCTCTCTGGACGCGGTGAAGTACCTGCAGGAGCAGGTGGTGCCGTGGCGCCGCGCGGTGGATGCGCACCCGGAAGTCCGGGCGGAGCGCGAGCTGATGAAGGCCCTCTATGGGGCCCACGCCTACTCGCGGGACGCCACGGGTGAGGAGATGGCGCAGGTGACCTGGGACGAGGTCCAGTCCTGGATTGGGGATGTGTACCGCCCCGCCAACACGGTGGTGGTCATCGCCGGTGAGTTCGACGTGAAGACGGTGGAGCCCCTGGTGCGCGAGTACCTGGGCGGCTGGAAGCACGGGCCGGCCACGGCAGTGAGTGTGCCCGCGGCGCCGTCGCTGCCCGAGCCCTCCGCGAAGGCCCGCACGCTCGTCACGCCCCGCCCGGGCGCGAGCCAGGGCCACCTGCAGCTGGCCTGCCGGTTGCCCACGGCCACCCCCGAGGCGGAGGCGCGCTATTCGCTGATGGCGGAGCTGGTGTCGGCGTATGCGTTCAACGAGCTGCGCTCGCAGCAGGGTGCCTCCTACGGCTTCAGCGCGAGTACGTGGCTGGCCCGCGGCGGCGCCTCCCACCTGGTGGTGGAGGGCGTGGTGGACGCGCAGCGCATGGCGGAGGGAGCGAAGTCCGTCCAGGCCATGCTCTCCAACTTCGCCACGAACGTGGATGAGCGGGAGCTTTCGCGGGCCCGCACGCGGCTGCTCGCGAGGCAGGCGGTGTCGTACATCTCCTCGGAGGCATGGGTGCAGGCGCTGCTGGACGCGCGCGTGCGCGGCTTCCCGCCAGAGTCGCTGGCCCAGCGTCCCGCCCATCTCCAGGCCGTGACGTCCGCCGCGCTGAAGCAGGAGTTCGACGGTTGCTTGAAGCGACTGGTGGTCGGGGTGGTCGCCGACGAGGGCCAGGCCCGCACCGCGCTCCAGGCGCTGTCGGTGCCTTGATCGCCTGGCTGCTCCCTTGCCTGGCGCGCGGTCGGCCAGGCGAGGGGGCCGTGCGGCGCGTCCTTCCGCTCCGGCGCTGACTACCTTGCCCCGACGGAGCATCCGTCGAGGAGGAGGGCAGGCATGCGGTGGCAGGGAGGACGTCGCAGCTCCAATGTGGAAGACCGGCGGGGCAGTGGAATCGGACGTCCGCTGGCGGTGGGCGGTGGTGCCGCCTCGCTGGTGGTGGCGCTGCTGGTGATGCTGCTGGGAGGAGACCCGTCGGTCATCTCCTCGACCAACTCCGGGGGCGGTCAGGGGACCTCTCGCGACTACGGCACGGGAGGCTCGGGCGCGCCCGAGGACCCGCGTCAGGCGGAGCTCAAGGACTTCGTGTCCGTCATCCTCGCGGACACGGAGGACACGTGGCCGGGCCTGTTGGAGCCGCGAGGCGTGAGCTACGTGGACCCCCGGCTGGTGCTCTTCTCCGGTGCGGTGCGGTCCGCATGCGGGCTCCAGGAGAGCGCGGTGGGGCCGTTCTACTGCCCGCCGGACCAGCGCGTGTATCTGGACCTCGACTTCTTCGACGAACTGGACCGTCGCTTCGGCGCGCCGGGTGACTTCGCCCAGGCCTACGTGGTGGCGCACGAGGTGGGCCACCACGTGCAGAACCTGCTGGGCATCTCCGAGCAGGTGCAGGCCGCACGGCGCAGGGCCTCTCCCGAGGACGCCAACGCGCTGTCGGTGCTCCAGGAGCTCCAGGCGGACTGCTTCGCCGGCATCTGGGCCCACCATGCGCAGAAGGAGCGCCAGGTGCTGGAGGCGGGGGACGTGGAGGAGGGGCTGGGCGCGGCGACCGCCATTGGCGACGACACGCTCCAGCGTCGTACCCGGGGCTACGTCGTCCCCGAGTCCTTCACCCACGGCTCCTCGGAGCAACGCGTCTCGTGGTTCAAGCGAGGCCTGTCGCAGGGCACCCTGGAGGCGTGTGACACGTTCTCCGAGGCGTCCACGCCGTCGCGCCGTCGTCGCTGACTCACCGGGACGATTGGCGTCCAGACCCCTTCCCGCGCTTGAATGGCCCCCCCGTGGAACGGATCCGCGGCCAGCGATGTCGGAGGGGGCGTGCCTTCAATTCAAGCCAGATGGTCCGCGGGACTGCTCCTGGGCCTGCTGTTGGCCGTGCCGGCGGAGGCCCGCTTCGGCAAGCGCTCCAAGCCGAGCGATTCGACGTCGGACACCCACGAGGCCACCGCCATCGGCAAGGAAGACGATGCCGATGACGACGACAAGGACTCCGACTCCGACGATGAGTCCTCCGACTCGGGGAGCGACGACTCGCTGGATGACCTGGGCAACGAGGTGGTGGGGAGCGTGGTGGGGTGGATGCTCCAGGGCATGGTCCATGCGATTGCCAACACGGGCACCCACCTGAACCAGCAGGTCGACGCGAACCTTCCTCCGGGCGTGGCCACCACCGAGCTGAGCACGGAGCGTCGGCACGCGGTGCCGGTGTCCTTCCGCATGGGCGCGCAGAACCTGCTCTGGCGGGGTGACGCGAAGGGCGCCGACATGTTCGTGGGGTTGGAGTTTCGCCGCTTCGGCGTGGAGGGCCACGTGCTGCGGCTGTCGTTGCCCACCGATGACGGGACGGAGGGGAGGGACAGGCTCACGCTGGTGGAGGCGCACGTGACGCATGCGTTCCTCGTGCGCGAGCACCTGCGGCTGCGCGCGGAGGCCGGCGTGAGCACGGCGTATGCGCCGGATGTGATGCTCGTCGGACCCAGCGTGGGGGTGTCCTTCGAGGCCTGCGTGCTGGGCCCCCTGGACCTGGAAGCGCGCACGCAGCTCACGCCGTGGCCATACCTCCAGCTCGACGGCACGGTGGGGCTGGCCCTGCACCTGGGGAGCCTCATGCTGCGAGGCGGCTGGCGAGGCGTGTACCTGGATGACCAGGGCACGGTCGACGGCGTGGCCCACCAGGACCGGCTCCATGGTCCGTACCTGGGCGCGGGCCTCACCTTCTAGCGACGTCCCTTCACCTTCCACCAGAGCATTCCGAGGAAGCCTTCCGGCGGTGGCTCTGGCGGGAGCAGTGACTCCTCGTCGTCGCTGCGCGGCCTCGGTGGCGGCGAGTCACGGCGCGGCGACGGTGAGGGCAGGGGCTCCGTGCTGTGAAGCCCTCGCGAGGCGCGGTCCAGTGCCTCCGAGAAGGATCGCCTTGTCACGTCTCGTGCCTCGATACGCTCGGGGCCGGAGACGCGCTCCAGGGCGCGGACCCGGAGGACGCCATCAGCGCCTTCGACACGGCGAAGGCCACCGACGCGTCCGATGGGTCCCCGGGGTTTTCGTCCGTGATGCATGCCGGACCTCTCGCGGATGGAGCGGAGTCGTGTGGCTCAGGGCTGGCCTTCGGCGGAGAGGGCCGTCTTGCGCGGGATGAACTCCTCGCGGCGCAGCAGCAGCCTCGCGTCGTTCTTGGGGAGGATGCGCAGCTGGAAGCGCCGCTGGTAGGAGTCCCCGGAGGAGAAGACGCCCTTGTCGCTCACCAGCAGCAGCGCGGTGGGGACGGACAGCTTGGGCGCGCGGTGCCCGTAGAAATGCACCACGACGTGGTAGGGGCCGGGGGCCACCTTGCGCGCGTGGTACAGCTCCGGGCCCAGGCCATCGGTGATGTCCCAGTAGAGCTGGCCACCCAGCCGGGTCTCCTTGTGCTGGTAGAAGCAGCGCTCGCCGTTGGGTTCGATGACCCACAGGTCGATGTCCGTCATGTCCGAGTTCCAGTGGGTGGTGAGCTGGTAGTCGATGGGCGTGGGGGACATGCCGCCGTACCAGACCGTGCTGGCCTCCTGGATTTCGCCAATGCGCGTCTTCAGCACGGACGCGAAGGACTCCGCGCGGGGATGTCGTGCCAGCGCGGAGAGCAGGCGCCCGTAGTGATACGCCGCGACCAGACGCAGCTCCACGGGGTGTCGCCACTGGCCTCCCGCGAGGACGATTTCGTAGTTGCGCGCGGCGTCGGCGTAGCGCCCGGAGGCATCCAGCGCGAGGGCTTCCTCCAGGAAGGCCTGTCCCTCGAAGGGGCGGTTGAGGCGGACGTGCTCGAACAGCTCCGCCGCGGCGGGGAACTGTCCCATGGCCAGCAGGCCGTAGCCGACCAGACGCAGGGCCTCCGCGTCCTTGGGCCTGAGCTCCACGGGCGAGGACAGGGCGCGCAGCGCGCCCCCGGTGTCTCCGGCGAAGGCGCGCTGGCGAGCGATGCCTTCGTACAGCGTCACGTCGTCGCGGTTCTCACGGCGTGCCTTGCGGTAGGCCAGCTCCGCCGTGAGCCGGGGCTCTCCACCCGCGTAGGGCTCGTCCCGCAGGGGCTGACGCTTCATCAGGGGCGCCAGGGCGGAGCGATGCTCCGTCAGGGACCGCACCACGGCGAGCCCGGACTTGGGCACAGCGTCCATGCCGAGGCCCTGGAGCTTGTCCTTGCGCTGGTCCTGCTCGCGCTTGCGCAGCGTCTCCAGCGCATCCAGCTCCACGCTCTCGTTCTGGATGGCGAAGCGCTCGTAGTCCGCCGTGGACTCGAGCACGAGCATGGACGCGCGCGCGTTGGCCAGCCGGTAGTGCTGACTGAGCGCCACCACCATCCGGTCCAGTCGCACGTCGTCCAGGGACACCATCCGGGTGACGAAGAGGTCGGCCCAGGCGCGCGGCGCGAAGGTGCTGTTGTCTTCGGTGGACAGGGGCACGCTGAGCGTCTGCTCCACGTCGCCCGCGCGTGTCGCCACCACCAGCTCCGGGGTGCCCTTCTCCGGCAGCCGTCCGGCCACCAGCAGCTCCTGGCCGGGGAACACGAGGTGGGGCCGTCCGGCGACGACCAGGTCCTTCACGGCGGCGCCCTTCACCTCCACGCGGGTGAGCACCACGGACATGGCGCGGTGGGCCTTCGCCGCGGCATCCACCTGGGCCCCGGAGAGCACCGTCACGCTCCGGCCGCCGCTGGCCCGGGAGAGCGCGTCGAACAGCTCCGTGTTCACCGCCGACTCGCCGAAGCGGTACGTCACCCAGCGCAGGGCCTCCGTGCTGCCGTGGCGGGAGATGAGTGACTCGATGGTGCTCTGGCCCCAGGTGACGTTGCCGTCCGACAGGAGGAAGGCCGTCACGCGCTCACCGGGCTTCGCCGGCTTGAGCCACTCACCGGCGGCCCGGTCCAGCTCCGTCAGCATGCCATCCACGTGGGAGGCGCCTTCCAGGTAGACACGCTCCAGCTCGGAGAACGTCTCCTGGCGCCGGGCGGAGTCATTGGTCCGCCAGCCCGTTCCGTGCAGCCACCGGGGCCGCACGTCGAAGAGGAGGACAGCGTACTCCTTCAGCGTGGAGTCCTTCTCCAGGAGCGCGCGCAGGGTGGCGGCCTGGAGCGCCCAGGCGTTGCCGTCCTCCGTGGCCAGCGAGGTGTCCACCACGAGCACGGCGCGACCGGTGGGCGGCCCCTCCGCTTCCGACGTCAGGCGCGCGGGCAGGCGCACGCGGGCATGGAACGCGTGACCCGGAAGGCCCGCGTCGTCCCGGCCCACCAGGACATCCGCTTCGGCGTTCTTCGGCGTGAGGGCCACCGACAGCGCACCGTCGCCCGTGAGCTTGGGCAAATCGTAGGTACGCCACGCGCCCAGCTCCCGTGGCTTCTCCTTCGTGTCGGGTGCCACCAGCACGTCTTGCGTGTGACGCGGGTCCACGTGAACGCGCGCGGACACCTGGAGGTCCTTGCCCGCGCCGACGGGCAGGGGCCACGTGTAGCGCAGGCGCTGGCCGTCATGGAGCAGCGTCTGCTCATAGGCGATGACCACGCGCTTCAGGGAGCGGGGCGGCAGCGGGAAGACGCGCGCGCTGAAGGTGGAAGCCCCGGCCCACTCCAGCAGCGCCGGGTCGACGTTGTTGCGGACGATATCCTCGTAGACCTCGCGCGCGCGCTTCTGCTCGACGACGCGGGCCTCCTGGGGGGCGCCCCATGAGCGCTTCGCACCCGGGGGGCTGGGGGGCGCGGCGGCGGTCAGTTGCTCCACGTTCGAGGTGCCGTCGCCCAGGGGCGGCAGCAGGTCCGACGACTGGAAGAGGGACGGGGCATTCACCGCCACGGAGCCCGAGTAGAGCGCGAAGCCCGCCACGGACGCGCCTCCGGGCAGCGGGTAGTAGAAGGTGCCTTCCAGGTTGTGGTTCGTGTCGTTCTCGAAGAGGTGGTCCACCACCGTGCGCGCGCGGGCGCCCTGGATGTACGTCACCACTCGAATCGCACGCGTCTTCAGCGGCTGATAGCGACCGGACTCGTCGCGCACCAGCACCTTGGCGGCGCGAGGCGCGGTGTCCACCTTGGGCAGCACGGGGGTCGGCAGGTTCGCGGCGGGCTCCGGGCCATCCTTCATCCGCTTCGCTGGCGAGCCCGGAGCTCCTCCTCCCGCTCTATCCGGACCGCCCTTGATGATCTGGATGACCTCCCTCCGGCGCATGTCCATTTCGCCCGCCGACGAGGCGGCCCTGGCGGTTTCTTCCATGGCGGCATCAGCCGGTCGAGGGGGCGAGGCGGAGGGCGCGGGCGGTGGAGGTGGAGGTGGAGGCGGTATGTCCCCGTGGGGCGCTACCCGCTCCGCCTCGACCGCCGGGAGGCCTTCCACCGGCTCCAGCTCCCCCGTGGGACTCGGGGCACCCTGAGCAGACGCCTGGGCATTCTGGAGCAGCTGCTCCAGGTCCTGCTCACTGAGGGTCCGCGGGTCCGCAACGGCATCGCGAAGCTCCGCGACGTCCACCTCTCCGAGGTCGGGAACGCCGGCGACGGTGACAGGCGCCGCGAGGCCCGCCTTGAGGAAGCTCTCGGGGGCGACCGGTGGCTTCGGCGCGGCGGCCACGGGCGGTGCCGTCGAGCCCCGGTCACATCCGGCGATGGCAAGGGACAGCAACAGCACGGCGGTAGAGAGGCGCGTGAGGTGCATTCCGGGGGACGTTAGCCCAAGACGAAGCGCTCCGTGCATGCCCCCAGGGAGGAGGCCCTCAGTCCAGATAACCCCAGCGGTCTTCCTCGAAGACATAGAAGGGACGTCCGAAGGGAATCCGGTCCGTCCAGCCGAGCACGTGTCGCCCGTTGCTCACGTCGTACGTGAAGCCGAAATGGGGCCCGCCGTGTTTCGCCGGGGGCAGCTCGGGGAGGAACTCGGGAACGAGCTCCGCGAGGGTCTGGGGCAGCTGGCCATGTCGCGCCTGGAAGGCCCTGCAGGCCGTGATGAGGCGTTCGGCGTTGCGCTGGGCTCGCTCGCTCCCCGCGCGGTCGGGTCGCAGGACGACGAACACGGTCACCGCCAGGGCCGCCGCGTTCTGGACGAGCCGGCTGGCGCTGTCGCGGAACTGGCGAAGGGTCCTGCCGAGATACCTGGCCATGCATCCTCCCGATGGCCTCGCATCATCGCTCAGGTCCGCGCCGACCTGGGCCGACACTGCCTATCTTTCAAGGAGAGACAGGAGGCCGTGATGCCAGACATCGACGAGCGACAGCGAGGAAGCGAGCCCTTGGGGGATTGGAGGGACCGTGAGTCAGGCTATGAGGACGAGGTGCCCGGCCATACACCCGGCGTGGCCGAGGGAGACGACGACGCGGCACCCCATCGCGCACACCCTTTTCCAGACCCGGACAAGACACCCGGCTGCGCGGAAGGTTGACCGCTCGGTGGTCCCCGACGGCGCATGAGTCGCTTGGATTTGCCGTGCCAGCCTGACAATCTCCGCGCGAATTCATTCGCGACGAGGGCGCGCTGACATGGGGACGGAAGTTCAGCCAGTGCAGGAAGCGGAAAAGGTGGCGCCCGCTTCGGGAGGTCCCTCCCCCCAGGTCGACGGAGCCGCCGCCGAAAAGGTGGCCGTCGGGACGCGCCTGCTCGCGGTGCTGGGAGGGTGGCACGTCCGGCTGGGCCTGACGTTCCTCTGGTTCGCGCTGCTGTTCGCGGCCTTCCAGCCCGGACTGCTGTCCAGCGACTCACTCGACATGCTGTACCAGGGGCGAACGGGGAATTATTCGGACTGGCATTCGCCCTTCTTCGCCTTCGTCCTGGGCAAGACCTTCCTGCTGGCCGGCTCGACGTGGCCGGTGCTCGCCTTCCAACTGGTGGGACTGGCGCTGGGCCCGCTCCTGTTGCTCGGGGGCCTGACCGGGCGACGAGGGCTGGCCGCGCTCGTGTTGCTGGTCGTCTACTGGTTCATTCCCAGCAACTGGGCGGTGGGAGTGACGCTCTGGAAGGACACGTTCAACGGGGTGGCCCTGCTGTGGGCAGTGGTGTTTCTCGCCTGGAGGCGACCCGGCTGGGCCTTCGCCTTCATGGTCGCGGCGACGTTGACGCGCCACAACGCCATCACCGCCAGCATGCTGCTGGTGCCCATGGTGGTGGCGCGCGTGCCCATGCTGATGAAGGGCAGGGTGAGGCCGGTGCTCGCCAGCGTGGGGCTCCTCGCGGTGCTGGCCTCGGCGCCAGGCATCCTCAATCGCGCCGTGGACGCGAAGAAGGACTGGATTGGGGGCGCGCTGTTGGTGTTCGACGTGGTGGGCGTCTACGCGCATGAGCCCGCGGCGATGGAGGGCTCGCCGCTCGTGGCGCTGTGGAAGTGGGATGCGACGCGGATTGCCCATATCTACCATCGGCGCTCGTTGGCCCCGATTCTGTGGGGAGACCCTGAGCGGGGCGCCATCTCCGTGGGGGCGTTCCGCGCGGCGAAGGAGCCCCTGACGCGGGAGTGGCTGCGGGTCGTGCGCGCCTACCCGGGGGCCTATCTGCGGCATCGCTGGGCGGCCTATGTCGCGAACCTCGGCATGGAGGACTTCGCCGGGAACTACTACCGGGAGGAGGGGGGCTTCTTCCAGAGCATCGACAAGAATGACCTGGGCCTGACGCTGCGCAAGCACACCCTGCTTCATCGGGGCTGGGCGGCCATGCGGGCTGCCTGTCCCGACATCTTCATCCGCGGCGGGTCCTGGCTGGTGCTGACCGTGGCGCTGGCCGTCGTGGGCTGGCGGCGTCGCGCGCGAGACGGTGGGTTGATGTTCTGTGTGGCCGCGTCCGGAGTCACCTACGCGCTGGCGTATTTCCCCGTCAGCGTGAGCGCCGAGTTCCGCTTCTACTACTGGACGGTCATCGCCACGTTCGCCGCCGGGGCCTTGTGGCTTGCCCAGCCTCCGTCGCGCCAGGCGTGACGGCGTGTGTGGGGCTTCGGGACGTCTTCCCAGGGAGACCCGGACTCGCGGTGTCGCGCCGTGCGGGGGCGTGGGCTCGACTGAATAGGTGGGAGGGGGCCCCGTCAGACTGTACAGAACGCGGCGCAACCCGCTGCGAAGGAGGTCGTCATGTACAGCAAGCTGATGCGAGTCCTGGTGGTGTGCTCCCTCACGGTGGCTTCTCCTGTCCTCGCGCAGTCGGTGCATGGTGCCTCCCCTGTCTCGACCCCGGGCGTCACCGAGTGGGTTCGCGACCAGCGCCTGGATTCGCGTTCGAACTCGGAGCGTGCGCGGGTGGAGCGCGAGCGGGCCGAGGGGGAGCGTCAGGCGCGGCTGGAGCGCGACCGGGCGGAGCGTGAGCGTCAGGCGCGGCTGGAGCGCGAGCGGGTGCAGCGCGAGCGTGAGCGGCAGGCCCGGGTGGAGCGTGAGCGCATCGAACGTGAGCGGGCTCGAATCGAGCGCGAGCGTCTGGTTCGGCTGGAGCGTGAGCGGGCGGAGCGCGAGCGTCAGGCGCGGGTGGAGCGGGAGCGTCGTGAGCGGGCGGAGTGCGCGCGCTACGGGCATGCGCGCTGCGGCGCATACTCCCGGCATGGTTAGGTGGCACCGCGTCATGAAGACCGGGGGTTGAAGTCACGCGCCCTCGGTTGACGCACGGAAGGAGCAGGCGTCTGCTTGCCCCATGTCAGACCCTGCTTCTTCCGCGCCAGTGCAACTCGCCGATGCCCGCCCGGTGGACACCTCCGAGCGGGTGACGCTGCTGGATGCGCTGCGCGGGTTCGCCCTGTGCGGCGTCTTCGTTTCCAACAGCGTCTCCTGGTTCAGTGGTCGGGTGATGATGCCCCGAGAGCAGGCGCAGGCCCTGGCGGCGCCGCTCCTCGAGACGGTGACCACGGGCCTCTACCAGTTCTTCGTGAACCAGAAGTTCGTGACGCTGTTCTCGTTCCTCTTCGGCCTGGGCTTCAGCATCCAGCTCGCCCGAGCCGAGGCACGAGGCTCCTCGATTGTCCGGCTCTATGCGCGCCGCTTGCTGGTGCTGCTCGCGATAGGGCTGACGCACCAGTACGCCATCTGGTGCGGAGACATCCTCCACACCTACGCGATGGTGGGCTTCGCGCTGCTGTTGTTCCGGAACCGCTCCAACACGACGGTGCTCATCTGGGCCGTGGCGTTGATGGCGGTGGTGCCTCTGTTGATTCCGGCCCTGGAGCGCTTCGTCCCCATCTGGCTGCACGGCGCGGAGGCGGCGGGCGAGGCGGCGAAGGCTGCGCGGGCCTTGGAGACCGCGTCGCGCACGAGGCTGTTGGAGGCGCTCTCCAGCGACTCGTTCTGGACGGCGCTCGTGGGCACCGCCCGCTTCAACAACGAGTCCTACCTTCGCATCAACCGGCTCGTCTGGATGAGCCTCATCCTGGGACGGTTCCTCTTCGGACTGCTCGCGGGGCGCCTCCTGTTGCTCCAGGACCTGGACGGCAATCGCCGCCTGCACCACCGGCTGTTGTTCTGGGGATTGTTCCTGGGCGTGATTGGCAATGGGCTGGGCCTGGTCCTCTGGCGGCTGCGCGCGATGGGGATGGGGGACTTCGTGAGCCGCGACTGGATGATGGTGCTGACGGTGGTCCAGGAGCTGGGCTGCTTGACGCTGGCCGCGGCCTACGTCGCCCTGTTCGCGCTGCTGTCCCGCCGTGGCTGGGTTCAGCGCGTCTTCAACGTGCTGATGCCCGTGGGCCGGATGGCGCTCTCGAACTACCTGCTGCAGTCGGTGGTGAGCGTCTGGGTCTACAACGGCTGGGGTCTGGGGCTCATCGGAAAGCTGCCACCTTCACGGAGCATCCTGCTGGCACTGGGCATCTTCGCGGTGCAGATTGTCCTCAGCCATCTCTGGCTGGCCCGCTTCCGCTTCGGTCCCGCCGAGTGGCTGTGGCGCTCGCTCACCTATGGCCGGGCCCAGCCCATGCGACTGCCCGCGGGGCACGGCGAGGTGGGGGCGGCGCCTTCTTGAGCGGACCGGGTGGGACTCGGGCATTCGGGGCGGGTGGAGGGATGCTGCTATCGTGTCGGGGCCACCCGTCCTCCCGTCGCCACAGCCAGGCCCGCTCCATGAGAGACGCTCACCCGCGACGCTGCCGGAGCCCGTGACACATCTCATCGTCCCGGCGGCAGGGGGGGCTTCTGGCGGGGCGGTTACGGAGAGGTGCGGTGGAGGGCGGGGTGACGCGAGGAGCTTTCCTGGCGCGTCCGGGAGTTCCCGGCGTGCCCTGACGTGGAGGTCGTGCCATGACGCTGCGAACGCGAGACGTGGTGCTGCTGCTGTCTGTCGTGGGGCTCGTTGCGTGTGGAGGCTCCGTGGAGGGGCCTTCCTCGCCTCCGCCTGAGTCACCGGGAGTCATTGAGGCCGCCGTCGTGCCACCCTGCACGGGGACCAATGCGTGGGCCACGATGGGGCATGACGCACGTCGCTCCTTCAGCTCGGATGGTTGTGCGTGGCACCCCTTGCGCAAGCTCTGGGAGTTCGCGCCCACCGCGGGGACGGGGCGCTCCGTGCAAGGCGTGGAGCGGGCGGTGGCGGACACCGACGGCGTCTACCTGGCATGGAACTCCAACCCCAACTACGTCGGCTCTGGTGGAAGCCCCGCCCTGGAGAAAATCGCCCCGGCCACGGGCGCCAGCGTGTGGAGCGTCGACCGGCAGCTCAATGACAACCGGGGACATTGGCCCTCCTTCTTCGCGTATGAAAAGCTTGTCGGCGGCGGTGTCTATGAGGCACGCGACGGCGTCGTCCGCAACGACGACGGTATCCGGACCTGGAGCAAGCAGTTCGGCGCGAACTACTATTCCGGTGGCACCACGCCGTACGCGGAACAGGAGCAGGCGAACAACGACAGCTGGGGCCAGTCGCTGTCGGACGGCACGCGCCTGTGGGTCTACAACCAGCTCCACTACCACGGCCCCAAGCTGGGCCTGCGCTCGCTGGACAAGCGTGGCAACCTGCTGCTCGAGCTGAACACCTACGGTTACTACGGCGGCACGCGCGTCTTTCCGCAGCACCAGTGGGACACGGCGGAAGACCGCCTGGGCTCCATCGCCACCGACAACGGCTTCATCTACCTGGCCGCCATCTACAACTTCCAGTGCTCCACGAACTGCGACGCGAACGAGCCCCGTCCCTTCGCCTCGGGCCTGTTCGGCTGGGACCTGGCCACGGGGACGCCTCGCTGGCCTCGAGTCGCGCTGGAGCCCGCCAGCAACATCAGCGTGTCGGGCAATCGCATCTACCTCCTGGAGCGCGACCTGGGCACTGGCACGGTGACGTTCAACATCCGCAACGCGGGCTACAACGGCGCGAGTCTCTTCCGGTCCCCGCCGTTTCCCAGCTCGCAAGTCACCGGTTATCAGGCGCCCGTGCTGGTGGCGGGCCGGGCCATCGTCGCCGCGCAGGAGAGCTCCGGTCCCAACGCTGGCACCGTGCTCTATTCCTTCGATGCCCTCTCCGGTGGCACGCCGCTGACGGCGACCCTCCCGGGCGTCTACGACGTCATCGTTCCCTACTACGGGCGTGACCTCCTGGATTTTTCCACGACGCCCTTCGCGGGCAAGCGCAGCACCTCCATCGCCGCGGCCTCGGGGACGAAGGATGCGTCCGGTGTGAGCATCCCCACGCTCGTCATCACCTCGCGTATGGGTTTGCACGTCGTCGCCGTCTCGACGCTCTCCTCGCTGTGGAGCGCCACCAAGCTGGCCCTGGTGGGGACGTCGGATGGTGGCTCGCTCAGGGACCCTGTCATCGTGAAGGACCGGGTCTATGTGGTGGACCGGAACAAGGTATACGCCCTGGGGCTGTAGCCGAGGCGATGTCGCCCGGACGGATGAGAGGAAGCACGATGCGACGGTGGGTGTTGCTGGTGTTCTGTGTCTCCACGCGCGTGTGGGCGCAGGACTATCGGGCTTGCAAGGAGCTGTTCGTGTCCCCGCTGGCGGCGAAGGTCGGGACGACGAACTCCAGTGGCGCGTCCTGGGACGAGGGCTCCGCGCCGGACCCGGAGCTGTCGGCGATGGCCGTCGACGTCGAGGGGGCTTCGCCCACCGTCATCGGTCCGAAGCAGGAGGACGCCGGCACCCTGCTGTGGAACAGCCTCTTCCTGGAAGAGACGCGTTCGGGAGCGTGGCTGCCCGTGGGAGTGGGCGGCTCGCTGAGCCTGCTGCTCACCGACTCGGACGAGGGCATGTCGGACTTCATCGGGGCCTTCACCGTCACGGTGCCGGAGTCGCTCGCGAGCGCGGGCATGGCGTTCCTCATGGTGCCCTCCAGTGGCGCGCAGCAGGTGCCGCTCGCGCTGCGCATCTCCGCCTCCGACGGCAAGCGGCCGTGCGCGGGGCTGGAGAAGGCGGGGCCGGCCCGCTACGAGCTGCCCACGCCTTCGTTCACCGCGCGGGTGGACTCGGCCCTGTTGGAGAAGCTTCGCGGGGCCCAGCGCTGCAAGGCCGGGAGCACCCAGGCCGAGTGCAAGGCGGAGAGCTACGAGGTGCTCTACACTCAGGAGCTGCTCAAGGACACCTGGGTGACGCTGGTATCCGGAGGGCCGTTCGACGGCAACCCGGGCAAGGTCTTCGCCGTGGCGCTGGGCATCGAGCCCGCGCGTCGACAGGTGGCGCACGTGGGTCGCTGCGACGCGGTGAAGAAGGCGCCCTCGCTGGGGGACGCGCTGGTCTGCCAGCTGGGCACCAAGGGAACGGTCATCTCCGTGGAGAAGGGCAAGGCCCGGACGCGGCCCGCCACCGCTCGGGAGCTGGAGGCGTTGAAGGACGACGCCCCAGCGCCCGCGCCTGCTCCCGCGCCGTGATGTCGTCGAGGTGAGTGCCGGACACGACGGCCGGAGCGAGTGGCTCCGGTCGTCAACGCTCCGTCAGGGTTCAGACAGGCTTCAGGCTTGTGGCCGCATCGTGGCGAGCACCGCGCCGATGCCGATGAGCGCGATGCCTGACAGTCGCTCGCGCCAGACCAGGGCACGTGGTGAGCTGGAACCCCGTCCGCCCGCGACACCCAGCCAGGCGTAGACGGCGAGCACGGGCACCTCCACCACGATGCAGGAGATTCCGTACACGGCGAACTGCAAGCCCGCCCGTGGGCCCGGGTGGATGAACTGCGGAAGCAGCGAGCCGAAGAACAGGATGGACTTGGGGTTGGCGAGTTGTTTTGCGAACCCCTGCACGAAGGCCCCGCGCCACAGGGGTGGCTTCGGACGCTGCTCCAGCGTGAGAGCGTACTTCGCGGCGAGCAGCGTCCTCACGCCGAGGTAGACGAGGTATGCCGCGCCCGCATAGCGGATGCCGTAGAAGGCGAAGGGGGAGGCGGCCAGCGCCGCGCCCAGGCCGGCGACGGAGATGAGGAAGTACACGGCATTGCCCGCCTGGATGCCCAGCGCGGCGCTCATTCCCGTGCGAAAGCCTCGCGACATCGCTTGGGAGACCACCAGCAACACGGCGGGGCCCGGGGTGATGGCGAAGAGGGTCATGGTCAGCGTGAAGGTGGCCCAGAGGGTGAGGTCCATGGAGTGGCCGCGTGACCGGAAGACGCTCCGGCCCGGACGAGGCCACCCTACGGACGGGACGGTGTCACGGCAAATGACGCGTGCGCGACGCCCGAAGGGCGGGCTCCACGGTGACACAGGGCCGGGGCAGGGGAGGCATGCCACCGTCCTTGAAACGGCGTCGGAATGACGACGTTTCACGGAGTGTCACCCATGGATGAACTGAATCGCCGCGGCGAAATCCCGGCGTTGCATCAGGACGCACTCATGGTCTGCTCCGGCTTCGGATGAGGCCTGGGCTCATCATGAGGAGCGTCACACGTGAAGAAGACGTACGTTGGGAGCTGTCACTGTGGGGCGGTCCGTTATGAAGCGGACGTCGACCTGAGCCAGGGCACCTACAAGTGCAACTGTTCCATCTGCACCAAGGCGCGGCTGTGGCACGCCATCATCGGGCCGGAGGACTTCCGTCTCCTGGCCGGTGAGTCCTCGCTCTCCGAGTACCAGTTCCACACCAAGCAGCTCCATCACCTGTTCTGCAAGCACTGCGGCGTTCATTCCTTCGGCTGGGGTGACGACGCGGACCTGGGGAAGTTCTACACCATCAAGGTCAACTGCCTCGACGACGTGGACCTCGACGAGCTGCTGCGCTCCCCCATCACCTACGTCAACAAACGGGACAACGACTTCAAGAAGCCGCCGGCCGAGGTCCGTCACCTCTGAACCTGCTGGCTCGAACGGAACGCTGCGCATGAAGCTCTATGACGAACTGGCGGAGTGGTGGCCCCTGGTCTCTCCTCCGAGCGACTACGAAGAGGAGGCGTCCGAGTACCGCCGCTTGCTTCATGCCGGCGCGACGGGCCCCTTGGTGACGGTGCTGGAGCTGGGCAGTGGTGGTGGCAACAACGCCAGCTTCCTCAAGCGCGACTTCCGGCTCACGCTGGTGGAGCCCTCGGAGGGCATGCGCAAGCACAGCCGCGAGCTCAATCCCGAGTGCGAACATCTGCCCGGTGACATGCGGACCGTGCGCCTGGGCCGCGAGTTCGACGCCGTGTTCATCCACGACGCCGTCGAATACATGACGACGGAGACGGACCTGCGCTCGGCGCTGGAGACGGCGGCGATGCACCTGCGCCCAGGTGGAGTCGTCCTGGTGGCGCCGGATGCGACGCAGGAGAGCTTCGTGCCGGGCTCGAGCACGGAAGGGGGCGACGAGCCCGAGGCTCCGGGCCGGGGCTCGCGCTCCCTGCGCTACCTCATGTGGACGCTGCCGCCGAAGCCGGGGAGCAACACTTCGGAGACCCACTTCGCGATGTTGCTGAAGGAGCGTGACGGCAGCGTCCGCTCCGTCCACGACGTGCACCTGAATGGCCTCTTTTCGAGGGCGACGTGGCTGCGCCTCTTCGACGAGGTGGGGCTCGACGCCTGCCTGGAGACGCGCACCCTGGAGGGCGCGCCGTACGACACCTTCGTCGCCGTGAAGCGTCGCGAGTCGCGCGAGGCCTCGTCCTCGCCCGGAGTTGGCTCACGGCGCGGGACGTGAGGACGGGGGCATGAAGACCTCTTCGTCGTAGCGAAGCCGGAAGGTACGCCGAGAGAACTTCCAGTGTCCGTCCTGCTTCACGAACTGGTCGGAGTAGGTGCCGACAATCCTCCGGTCCAGCCCGGTTTGTTTGAAGCGAAGGACTTCGTCCAGGGTGGACCTCGCGGTGGCTCGCTCCGGGCTCTCGACGTGGACGACGATGGGGGTCACGCTCTGGACCCGCAGGTTGATTCTCTCGGCATTGCCGGCCATGCCCTTTCGGATGGCGTCGCGTCCCTCGAAGGTCCAACCCAGCGGTGGGGGAGCGAGGACCTCCCACACCGCGTCCTTCGCGAACATCTCCTCCGTCGCGGCCCAGTCCTGGTGATTCGCCGCGTCCGCGAAGCGCTCGATGAGCGAGCGCAGGGCGAGGTGGTCGATGGGGTACGCCTCGACATTCGAGACGCCCGCGGTGGCGATGCGCGAGGACATGGCCGAGCCCTCTTGGGTGCTCGCGCAGCCGAGCAGGGTGAGCAACGACGCCGCGAGCGGCGCGAGTTTGTGCGTGTGCATGGAGAGTGTCCTCGGGTCGGTGCGAAAGCCCCGGGGTGGAGCGCGAGGGTGACCCGGACCTCGCGACATCGGGGCAGGCACGGCGGAATATGTGAGGGAGCATCGATTCGGTCGAACGCGTTGTTCCCGTCGGATTGTTAAGGCAGGCTGAATCGATGCCGAGCCCGCTCGTCGAGACCCGACATCTGCTCCTGCTCTCCGCGCTCGAAGAGGTGGGCAGCCTCAACGCGGCCGCACGCAAGCTGCACCTGTCCCCATCGGCGCTCAGCCAGCAGCTCCGGGAGCTGGAGGACCGGCTCGGAGGCGCGCTGTTTCATCGGCAGTGGAGGCGCCTGGTCCTGACGGCGGCCGGCCAGAGGCTCACAGAGGCCGCGCGCTCCGTGCTGGGGGAACTCGCGCGCGCCGAGGCCGAGACGCGCGAACTCCTGCGCGGCGCGAGTGGCACGCTGCGCGTTGCGACGGTGTGTCTCCAGTCCTATCGCTGGCTTCCGGAACTCTTGAAGTCCTTCTCGCGGGATTGGCCCGGGACGGAAGTCACGGTGGTGACGGAGGCGGGGGTGGCGCCCGCCGAGTGGTTGCTCGCGCGCAAGCTCGATGTGGCGCTCGTGGCGGGGGAGGTCCGAAAGGTCCCACGCATCCGCATGGAGCCGCTGTTCCGGGACGAACTCGTCGCGCTGGTGGGACGGGAGCACCCCTGGGCCTCCTCGCGTCAGCGGCAGATCGACGTGCGGACCTTCGCGGACCAGCACCTGTGGCTCGATGAGGGCGCGCTCCGAGCCGATGCACCCCTGGGCAGAGCGCTTGCGAAGGCGGGGGGCCTCTCGCCTCGCAAGGTGACGCTCATCCCGATGACGGGGGGCCTCCCTGTCGAGATGGTGCGTGCGAACCTGGGGGTCACCGTGCTGCCTCGATGGGCCGTGGCACCCCAACTGGACGACGGCGGCTTGAGGGCCTTCCGTATCGGCCCGCGTGGGCTCTGGCTGGACTGGGCCGTGGCCACCCGGGACGGAGAAACGGAGCCCGCGCTCACCGCTTTCGTGGCGGCCCTGCGCGCGCACCACCCGGGGCCTCGGGGCCGGCAGATCCACCGGCGGTGATACATGGCTGAGACAAGTCACTGAAATCACGAGAAAGTGAAACCTTCTCGCAACACGGAACTCCCTCGTGGCGATAATCCCGAAGCGCGCCGTTCACGCTCTCCATCGGGATCCCCCACCATGGCCTCCAAGATCAGCGACCCGCCTCGTCCACTCCCTACCGCGACGACGCGAACCCCGGCCGCGAAGGCTCCCCAGCCCTCGGAGACGAACAAGGTCAAGACGCCCGACCTGAAGTGGAACAAGGACTGCTTCGAGCCGGGCAACGCCCAGCCGCTGCCGCTCCCCAAGCCCCCGGTGTCGCTGCCCCTGCCGCTGCCCAAGCCTCCGTCGCAGCTGCCGACGGACCCGAAGCCGCTGCCGCTGCCCCAGTTGCCGACGGACCCGAAGCCGCTGCCGACGGACCCGAAGCCACTGCCGCTGCCTCAGTTGCCGACGGATCCGAAGCCGCTGCCGACGGACCCGAAGCCGCTGCCGCTGCCCCAGTTGCCGACGGATCCGAAGCCGCTGCCCACGGACCCGAAGCCGCTGCCGCTGCCCCAGTTGCCGACGGACCCGAAGCCTCTGCCGACGGACCCGCAGCTGCCGACGGACCCGAAGCCGCTGCCGACGGATCCGAAGCCTCTGCCGCTTCCCGAGCCCGGCCCCGTGGAGCCCACGCCCGAGCCGAAGCCCGAGCCCTCCATCACCGACTCGGACCCGATGACGCACATCGCGTACCTCGCCTCGGACGAACTCCAGGGCCGGGACAGCCCGTCGGCGGGACTCGACGCGGCCTCCGCGTACGTTCAGGCGCACGTCGAGAAGTACGGCCTCGTCGGCCCCAACTCGAACAACGCGGAGAACCCCTTCCAGCAGAAGTTCGACGTGTTCTCCTTCGTCGGCAAGCCGGAGACGTCGGCGACGGGTGACGCCCGGGAGCACGACCACGCGGCGCACAAGGAGTTCGGCCACCAGCTCTTCCAGGAGGGGTTCTACCTGGAGGACGGGATGCCCCGCGAGACGCTGGAGATGCTCAACAAGAAGTACGAGAGCACGATGAAGGCGGAGGGGCAGCCGCTGGCGCCGGCTCGCAGCGGAGACCTGCGCAGCGTCGAGGAGCTGCGCGCGCTGGCCACGGCGTCTGGCCAGGCGGTGAACACGATGGCGCTGCTGCCCGGCACCGGGCCGCACAAGGACGAGGTCATCGTGGTGATGGCCCACCTGGACCACGTGGGCACGGACCGTCGCGGCAACGTCCACAACGGCGCGGACGACAACGCGTCTGGCAGCGCGGTGCTGATGGCGGCGGTGCCGGAGCTGGCCGAGGCACAGAAGCGCGGCGAGCTGGACCGCTCCATCCTCTTCATCTGGACGGGCGCCGAGGAGAAGGGGCTGGTCGGCTCGCAGTACTTCGTCGACCACCCGATTCCGGGGCTGAGCACGGAGCAGATCTCCGGCGTCGTCAACGTGGACATGGTGGGTCGCTGGGATGACCAGCGCCTGTCCGTCGTGGACACCGACCGCAGGGGCCAGGCGAACTACTTCCGCGACGTGGTGGACCAGGCCAACGCGCAGCTCGCGGACCCGTTCGACCGCATCAACCGCGACATCAACGTGTACCGGGACCGTCAGGACGGCGCCGTCTTCGGCCGCAAGGGCGAGGACGTCCTCTTCCTCTTCGAGGGCCTGTCCAATCCCAAGGGCGGCGGCGACCTCATCCCCGAGTACCATGAGCCCGAGGACGACATCGACCTCATCCTCCGCGACAACGGCGGCGAGAAGCCGCGCCGGGTCAAGGACCTGATGGTCAACGTCATCGAGCTGGCCGCCAACCGCACCACCGCCAAGGAGTAGCGCCCGCTCGGGCGTGAAGGCGCCGGCCTCGAAGTCCTCGGGGCCCGGCGCACACTCCAGGGGGCTTGTCCCCAGGCCATCACCCGCCGAGACTCGAAACCATGTCCGCAGGTACTCCTCCGCCGCGTCCGTGGTTCGCCTTCTCCGTCGACCTGTCCCCCGCGACGGCGCGTGAGCGCCTTCCAGGTCTCCCCTCCGCGCCCGCGTTGCCTGATGGCGAGCCGGCCGAGGCGCTGGACGTGGACGTCGTCTACGACGTGCCCTCGCTGGCCTGGGGCGGCAAGGTGGCCCGGCTGGTGGACGCCCCGGGCAAGACGCTCCCCGGGCTGCTGCGGCGCGTATCGCCGGAGACGTGGGACGCCGTGAGCCGCCTGGAATCGGTGCTCGCCGAGGCCACCGCGTCGCGGCCCGTCAAGGTGCGCACCGCCACCGGCGCCGTGCTCTCCGCCCACGCCTTCACCGCTCCGGCCCGAAGCGGCCCTCCCGCCACGGGCCCCATCAGCGAGGCCTTCCTCGTCACCGTGGCCCTGGCCGCCGAGCGCACCGGCCTCCCCGCCGACTACGTGGAGCGCCTCCAGGCCGAGGCCCACATCGTGGGAACGCTCCAACAGGCGAAGGCGGACGCACGCTCCGTCCCAGGCCCGTCCGCGAAGAAGCCTTGATCGCAACTTTCTGGAAAAAGGCGGGGCGATGACGCAACCCGGTGTCGCCTCCGACCGACCATAGCTCTACCAGGGCCTCACTCCGTTCCTCCCCTGGGCGGCCCAAGGATGCCTTCCGCATGACGACGCTGCGACCCACTGCTCGTGCCAGCACCCCGTCCCCCGCCACGGTCGCCACGGCGGACGCCGCTCCCACCAACGTCGTGGCGCCGAAGGGGGGCAGCTGGAACCGCTCCACCGCTCGCGAGGTCCCCATCGCCGAACTCCAGGCGAAGTTCGGCTGGACCGAGCAGAGCTGGGAGACCGGGCTGCTGAAGGCGGCGGATGCGGCGGGTACCAAGACGCGCGGTGGCAACGGCCAGGTGTCCGCAGCGGAAATCCAGGCCTACCTCTCCGCGCCCACGGACGGTAAATACCTCACTTCCACGGCGCTCCAGCAGGGTCGCTCCGCGGTGGAGGCGAAGGTCGCCAAGGGCGGCGGCACGCCCGTGGACGTCGACGCTTTCGACACCAAGTGGCAGGACGGGCTCGCCAAGCGCGCCGACCTCCTGGGTGGCAACAGCGATGGCAAGGTCAGCCAGGATGAGCTGGCGGCCTACATCCAGAAGTCCAAGGCCAACCAGGTGGACGGCACGCGGTGGGTGCCGGACCAGCAGATGGCCGTCATCCAGAGCCGCGTCGCCGAGTCCGCCGGAGAGGTAGACCCGCTGCGTCCCACGGGCGGCGAGGGCAAGGGGATGGAGCTGGTGAAGCAGTACTCGCGACTGACGCTGGATGAGGGGAAGAACCTCCCCACCTTCGTGAGCTACATGCTGTCCGCCGCCGACATCAAGGAGACGCCCGCCGAGGTGAACCGCACGAAGAGCTCCTTCGTGAGGGACCCGCTGCTGGGCGCCAACGGCGTCTCGGACTCCGACTACGACCACACGGGCTTCGACCGTGGGCACATGAAGCCCGCCGACGACTCTCCCAACCAGGAGGCGATGAACGAGAGTCACCAGATGACCAACATCGCCCCCCAGTACGGCAACCACAATCAGCAGGTGTGGAAGACGCTGGAGCAGGCCGTGACGGGGCTGGTGAAGGAGACCGGTGGCAAGGCGCACATCATGACCGGCAACCTGTTCCTGGACGCGGACGGCAAGCCGCTGCCTCAGGAGTCGGTGCAGACGACGGGCGCCAAGGACCGCAAGATTGGCGTGCCCACGCACAACTTCAAGACGGTGCTGCTGGAGCTGCCCAACGGCAACGTGACGATGTTCGCGTACATGGTGCCCAACGTGAAGGACGGGCCCTCGAAGAAGGACGCCATCATCCCGCTGCTGGAGTCCTCGCGCGTGCCGGTGGACCAGCTCGAGAAGCTGCTGGGTCAGGACCTGTACGCGCAGCTTCCCAAGAGCGTGCAGGCGAAGCTGGAGAAGGACACGTCGGCCCCTGGCGCCTTCCAGCTCCAGGGCAGCAAGTACGAGTCCGCCACGCTGCTCACGAAGCGGTAGTCCCTCCCGAGCACCGGGCCCTCTCTCACGGGCCCGGTGGCGCGCTGTCTCCGCCCTCAGGGCGCGGGCAGTGAGATGTAGTGCCTGCCCAGCTCGTTCAGGACGCCGGGCGCGCCCAGGAGGCTCGCGAAGCACGGGTCATTGGTCCACCGTCCGGTGAACCACGCGTAGCGGAACACGTCCGCCCGGCGCTCGCAGACGGCCACCATCTCCGTCATCTGCGCCTTCGCCTTGGCGACCGAGTCAATCTGCGCGCCATCCTGTTGCTGGTGGCAGTTGGCGAACTCGGTGACCCAGAACGGCTTGCCGTACTTCGTGAGCCGGTTGAGCTGGCCGTCGAGTCCGTAGTCGTACCAGTGGAACGCCAGGTAATCGATGCGGGGCTCACGGTTGGCGTTCTCCGCGCGGTAGGCGGCGTAGAACGCATCCAGCCAGACCACCGGGTCCGAGTACCCCGACATCGTTCCCCAGTTCATCGCCGGGCCCACCAGCTTCACGCCCGTGTTGGCGGCGACGCTCTCGTACCGGGGCCACAGCCGCGCGGCGGCCTGCGGTGACATGTTCGCCTGATCCGTCAGGTTGGGCTCGTTGAGCAGCAGCAGGTATTCGATGTGGGGATTGTCCCGGAGCATCGTCTCGGTGCGCGCGGCGTCGAAGTCGCCGTTCCAGAGCATCGGGATGAAGTCCATGCCGTAGCGGGTGCGGAAGTCCGTGGGCACGTTGGTATGGGGACGGGGGCTCCAGTTGTACCACCAGCTCACGCCCGGAGAGACGGCCGCCAGGTCCTCGGGCGTCGCCAGGTCGAAGGCGATGCCGCGCTTGGCGCTCTTGATGAGCGGAGGCGTCTGGGTGCCCGCGTCGTCCGTGGAAGGACGGCCGGGTTTGATGGGGTCCGCCGGGTCGCAACCCAGGAGCAGGAACAACGCGATGTAGGATGGCGCGAGCCAGCGTCTCATGTGCCGTCACCTCCGCCCGCGAGGGCGCGTGGAGACGGTCATCCTAGTGCGAGGAATGGCGCGGTGCGGCTCTTCGATGACGCGGCGACCTGGGCGGGTGTGCCAGCCGCGACGATGTGGCCGCCTTCATCCCCGGCGCCGGGCCCCAGGTCGATGACCCAGTCGCTCGCGGCGACGACGCGCATGTCGTGCTCCACGAGGATGACGGTGTTGCCCGCCTCGACGAGTCCATCCAACTGCGCCATGAGCTTGTCCACGTCCGCGGGGTGCAGGCCGGTGGTGGGCTCATCCAGGACGTAGAGGGTGTGGCCTCGTTGGGTGCGTTGCAGCTCCGTGGCCAGCTTGATGCGCTGGGCCTCGCCGCCGGACAGCTCCGTCGCGGGCTGGCCCAGGCGCAGGTAGCCCAGGCCCACCTCGCGCAGGACGCCCAACGCGCGCTGCACGTGAGGCTCCTCGGTGAAGAACGCATGGGCGGTGTCCACCGTCATGCCCAGCACGTCGGCGATGTTCTTCCCCCGGTAGCGAATCTCCAGCGTCTTCGCGTTGTAGCGGGCGCCATGGCAGGTGGGGCAGGGCGCATAGACGCTGGGCAGGAACAGCAGCTCCACGCTCACGAAGCCCTCGCCCTCGCACGTCTCACAGCGGCCCTTGGCCACGTTGAACGAGAAGCGCCCGACGTCGTACTTGCGAGACCTCGCGGCCGGCGTCGCGGCGAAGAGCTTGCGGACGTGGTCGAACAGGCCCGTGTACGTCGCGAGGTTGGAGCGTGGCGTGCGGCCAATGGGCTTCTGGTCCACCCGCACCATCCGGTGGATGTCCTCCAGTCCCTCGGTGATCTTCCCGCCCGTGGTCAGGACGAGGGTGCGCTCCAGCGGCTCGCCGTCCTCCTCTTCCTCGGGAGGCTCGTGGCCCAGGTGCGCGGCCACCAACTCCACCAGCACCTGACTCACCAGGCTCGACTTGCCAGAGCCGGAGATGCCCGTCACGGTGGTGAAGACGCCCAGCGGAAAGTCGGCGTTCAGCCCCTGCAGGTTGTTGCGGGAGACGCCTCGCAGGCGCAGCCACCCCTTGGGAGTGCGCGGAGGGCGGGGACGCGAAGGCTCGGCTCCGAAGAGGTAGCGCCGCGTCTGGGACGCCTCCACGCCCTTGAGCCCGTCCAACGGACCGCTGTAGAGGACCTCTCCGCCTTGCTCTCCGGCGGCCGGGCCCACGTCGATGACCCAGTCCGCGTGGCGGATGACGTCCATCTCGTGCTCCACCACGAAGAGCGAGTTGCCGGAGCCCTTCAGCGCGTCGAGCGCCCTGAGCAGCGCCTGGGTGTCCGCGGGGTGCAGGCCCGCGGAGGGCTCGTCCAGCACGTACACCACGCCGAACAGGTTGGAGCGCACCTGGGTGGCCAGCCTGAGCCGCTGCAGCTCACCCGGGGAGAGCGTGGGCGTGCCGCGCTCCAGTGAGAGATAGCCAAGGCCCAGCTCCAGCAGGACGTGCAGTCGCTCCACCAGGTCCTTCGCGATGCGCTCCGTGACGAGCGCCTTCTCGGGGTGCTCTCGCGTGAGCTTCTTCAGGGGCGACGCCGTCCCCTCCGCGTAGGGCTGGAGCAGGGTGGCGACACGCTTGAGCGGCAGGCGCGACAGCTCTCCGTAATCCAGTCCCGCGAAGGTGACGGACAGGGACTCGGGGCGCAGCCGCTTGCCATGGCAGACGCGACACTCGCCGCTCTCCATGTAGCGCGACACCCGCTTCTTGATGAGCGGGCTCTGCGTCGTGGCGAAGGTCTGCAGCACGTAGCGCCGGGCGCCGGTGAAGGTCCCCATGTAGCTGGGCGCCGTCTTGCGCTTGAGCGCCTGACGCGTCTCCGCGGGAGTGAAGCCCGCGTACACCGGGACGGTGGGCTGCTCGTCCGTGAAGAGAATCCAGTCGCGGTCCTTCTTGGGCAGGTCCCTCCAGGGCGTGTCCACGTCGTAGCCAAGCGACACCAGGATGTCGCGCAGGTTCTGCCCGTGCCACGCGGGCGGCCACCCGGCGATGGCTCGCTCCCGGATGGTGAGCGAGTCGTCCGGCACCAGGGTCCGCTCCGTCACCTCGTAGACGCGGCCCAGGCCGTGGCAGTTCGGGCACGCTCCCGCCGGAGTGTTCGGGGAGAAGGCATCGGAGTCGAGATGCGGCTGGTGCGGCGGATAGGTGCCGGCGCGCGAGTACAACAGGCGCAGGGAGTTCGACAGCGTCGTCACGCTGCCCACCGATGAGCGTGTCGTGGGGGCGCCCCGGTGTTGCTGGAGCGCGACGGCGGGGGGAAGACCCTCGATCGAGTCCACCTCGGGGATGCCTGCCTGGTCGATGAGGCGCCGAGCGTACGGGGCCACGGACTCGAAGTAGCGCCGCTGGGCCTCCGCGTAGAGCGTCCCGAATGCCAGGGAGGACTTGCCGGAGCCGGAGACGCCCGTGAAGACGACCAGCGCGTCGCGGGGCAGGTCCACGTCCACGTGCTTCAGGTTGTGCTCGCGGGCACCCCGGACGCGGACGAAGCCCGTCCGGGTGTCACCGGACGGTCCTGCGAGGTGAAGACGGCGGGGTCGGCTCATGAGGGACGCTCCTCCGGGCGTCCTACCGAATCTGGTGCCGGGAGGCGCGGAGGAACAGGCTCCGACCGACGGAGCCCGTGCTCGAGTCTCTGCGCGGGCCGCCGGGAACGTGCGCCCTAGCCATGCCGGGGGCGGTCGACGGCGTTCCTCCACCGCCCTATCACCCAGCGGACAAAGATGGCGCCCAGCGCCAGGGCTCCCGAGGCCATGACCGCGCGGATAGGCATGAAGATGAGGGCGATGGCGGCCTGGGCATCCTCGCCCACATGGCTCCAGACCCGAGTCTGTCCGGCGAGGAGCAGCACGGGCGCGCTGACGGCGCCGGTGAGAAGCCCCCAGGTCACCGGAGGAGTCCTGGGCACTCCGTAGGCAACGACGACACCCACGGTGACGAAGCAGACCAGCGGGACGGCGACATACGGGGCGAGCATGAACATGGCGCCCTGGTTCTGAGGACCGATGTCCGAGAAGAGGCGGGCCAGCTCCGCGCCCAGTGGATTGACGATGACGCTGAAGAGCGCGGCGGCGGCCAGTGCGAGCAGCGATTTCATGGGTCCCCCTTCTTCCTTCGGGCGACAGCCACCGTACCGGGCTCCCATGAATTCCGTTGGGAACTAATCGAGCATCAGTCAATCACTCCCTGTTATCGATGGCGCCGGGGAGGAGGGCGCTCGTGTGGCCACGGCTCCTGACGGAGCCGCCTGCCGTCAGTCGAGCAGCTGCATCAGGTCCGCGCGGGTGATGGCGCCGCCACCGGAGGCTCCACCCAGCGCGGACTCGAACAGCGCGCGCTTCTTGTCCTGGAGCGTGAGGATCTTCTCCTCCACCGTGCCCTGGGACACCAGCCGGTACACCATGACGGGGCGCTGCTGGCCGATGCGATGCGCGCGGTCCGCGGCCTGGTTCTCCACGGAGGGATTCCACCACGGGTCCACCAAGAACACGTGGTCCGCCGCCGTGAGATTCAAGCCCGTGGCGCCCGCCTTGAGCGAGATGAGCATCACCGGCGGACCCTTGGGGTCCTGGAAGGACTCCGCCACGGCGCCGCGATTGGACGTGCTTCCGTCCAGTCGGATGAAGCCGATGTCCGCTTCTTTCAGCGCCGGCTCGATGAGGTCCAGCATGGACGTCCACTGCGAGAAGACGAGCGCCTTGTGTCCGTCCTCCACCGCCGTGCCGAGCGCCTCCAGGAGCGCCTGGACCTTGGACGACGTCTTCGCGTGTTGCCCCGGGACGAGCGCGGGATGACACGCGGCCTGACGCAGCCGCAGCAGGGCCTCCAGCGCCTTGAGCACGCTGCCGCCCGCCTCCAACTGGGACACCACCTCCTCGCGGGTGGCGGAGTACACCGCGTCGTAGACGGCGCGCTCGTGCTCGCTGAGCGTGACGTGACGCACGGACTCCGTGCGCGGAGGAAGCTCCGGGGCCACGTCCCGCTTGAGCCTGCGCAGCACGAACGGACGGATGCGCGCGCGCAGTCGCTCGGCGGCGCCCTTGTGGTTGTCACCGACGGGACGGGCCCAGCGCTCCTCGAACTCCTTGCGCCCGCCGAGCAGTCCCTGGTTGGTGAAGTGCATCAGGCTCCAGAGCTCCTCGAGCCGGTTCTCGATGGGCGTGCCGCTGAGCGCCAGGCGGAAGGTCGCCTCCAGCCCGTACGCCGCGCGAGCCACCTGGCTGTCGGGATTCTTGATGGCCTGGGCCTCGTCGAGCACGACCATGTCCCACGTCTTCGCGCCGAGGACTTCCGCGTCCAGCCGCATCAGCGCGTAGGTGGTGAGCGTCACGTCGGCCGTCTCGTCCAGCGAGCGTCCGGGGCCGTGGTACACGGACACCTTCAACGAGGGACGGAAGCGCTTCACCTCCGCGTGCCAGTTGGGGAGCACGCTGGTGGGCGCGACGACGAGCGTGCCCTTGCCCACCATGCAGATGGTCTGCAGCGTCTTGCCCAGACCCATGTCGTCCGCGAGCACGCCGCCCAGGCCCGCCTGACGCAAGAACGTGAGCCAGCTCACGCCCTGGAGCTGGTAGGGCCGCAGCGTTGCGGTGAGGTCCGCCGGGAGCCTCGGGTCGGGGAGCTTCTCGAAGCCCTGCACCAAGGGCGCCAGCCGCTCCAGGCCGGGTGGGGACGGGTGCTCCAGCGCCTCGCACAGGTCCGTGAGCTGGGGGATGGCGTGGTTGGCGAGCCGTCCATCCGAGCCGCGCGCCGCCAAGAGGTCCGTCACGCGCTGGCCATGTGACTTCAGCCACGCGGTGGGAAGCGGCGCCCAGCCACCACCCTGCAGCGGCACCAGGCCGAGTCCTTCTTCCCACGCCTTCATCACCGCGCCCGCGTCCACCGTGCGCGGCGCATCCGGTCCCGCGCCCTCCACCTGGAAGTCGAACGAGAAGTCCACGCGTGGGGCACCCGCCTCGGTGGTCCCCGCCTTCACGTCGAGCATGGGGCGCAGCTTCACGTCGGGGCTGACGAAGCGCGCCGCATCTCCGGTGAGCCCACCCCGCCAGCGCCGCAGCTTGTCGGCGAGCTGCAAGGCCTCCTGGCCCTGCACCGTCACCCGGCGACCGGGGACCATGTTCAGCTCGTCGCGCAGGCCGTGGATGAGCTGCTGCTCCGCGGGCTCGTTGCGCACGGGCACCGCGCCGGTGAGGTACACCATGCGCCCGTTGTCGATGCGCACCGTGGGCGGTGAGCCGTACACGAGCGTGGGCAGCACGGAGAGCCCCGTGCCCAGCGGGTCCAGCTCCAGCGAGATTCGCGGCTTGAGCGTGCGGTCGATGCGCGGCAGCCGCTGGCTCTTCACGTCCACGGGCAGACGCCGCGCCATCTCCGGCAGCACCTTGCCGGTGAGGTCGCCCATCTGGTCGGGCGAGAAGACGCGCTCCTGGGGCAGGTTCTCCCATCGCGAGCCGGTGAGCGACTGCTCGCCCATGCGGAAGAGGATGCCACCGCCCACCGCCACGCCGGGGCTGACGACTTCGGTGGCGCGTGGGTCGCGGTCCACCTTCAGCACTGTCTGCTCGCCCCGGTCCTCCACGGTGACGCGAGGCAGGAGCAGCTCGCTGGATATCGAAACCAGGTTACCGTCGAAGAGCACCGTGCGCGCGGGCTCCAGCGCGCGCAGCAGCGCCTCCAGTCGCTCGGGTGGCAGGGCGCCGCGCGTGGGCTTCGCGAGCAGTGCGTCAGCGACGCGGTCGCACGGCTCCACCTGGATGCGAGCGGCCTCCACGGGGTTCGTCAGCAGCGAGGAGAGGCTGCGCGCCAGGAGTCGGGCCGTGTTGTCGGGCCGGACCACCAGGCGCTCGAGCTGGAGGCCCCCGTCCACGCGCTTGAAGCGGTACACCATCCGCTCCGGCTTGGGCGCTGTGCCGGGACGCGGGGCGGAGGGGGCTGTTGCGCGCGTGGGCGCGGAAACGGGTGGACGCGCGGGCGCGGCGGGGCGGGCTGGCGCGGCCTTCTGCGAGGAGTGATGGAGGAAGAGGGCGGCGGCGACCACATGCTCACAGGGGTCCACCTTCCCCTTGCAGTCGCACTCCCAGATTTCGTCCTCGGGATAGAGGACGGTCGTCACCGGCGCGGGACGGCCGGTGGCGCGCACGCGCAGCACCGTCTCCTCTTCACCGACGGATTGCACCGAGACGGCGCCAGCACGAGCGAGGCCCATGCCGGCGGACCAGGTCTCCTGGCGCGCTTCCTCCTGGATGGCTTCGAGCAGGTCGGCGGTCGCGGACATACGAGGACCGCCTCCCTAGCTCCGTTGGAGGACCCGGCGCAATGCTCGCCTGCGCCGGGCCTGTAGGCGCGTGGCTACGGGTAGGTGTCCAGGTACGCGCGGTGGCTGTTGGAGAACTCGAAGTTGGTGAACTTGTCCCAGTTGATGGACCAGGTCATCAGGCCCTTGAAGCCGGGGTAGCCCGCGGTGTTGCGCAGGACGTACGTGCCGCCGAAGGACTGGCCCTTGAGGAGGTAGTCGAGCGCCTTGTGTACGTTGGCCGGAGTGGTGTACCCGCCGCCCGCCGCCTGCGGGGAGGAGGGCAGGCCGATGAGAATCTGGTCGGGCCGGAGCGCGGGGAACATCGCGCTGGCGTTGCCGCCGACGGGGAAGCCTCGCAGGAGCATCTCCGCCATCGCCACATGGAAGTCCGGCGTGCTCTGCGCGTAGGCCCGGCCGTCGAGCGCGGTGACAGTCCCGGTGTTGTAGTGCTGCACGTGCAGGTACGTCAGCCTGTCGCGCAGCGCGTGGATGACGGGCAGGTACGCGCCCCAGGGGCCGCCGTATGCGGCCATGCCACCCTGCACATAGGCCGTCTCCGGCGCCATGGTCAGGATGAAGCCGGAGCCATTCTGGTTGAGCAACTGGCGCGTGGCCTGGATGAGGTTGGAGATGCGCGGCGTGGTGGGATTGCGGAAGTCGGTGTCGCCGCCATTGAGCGACAGCGAGCTGCCCTCCAGGTCCAGGTCGAACCCGTCGAAGCCATAGGTGTCGATGAGGCCCTGCATGGTGGTGACGAAGTTCTGCCGGGCGGCGGCGTCATCCAGGTGCACCGTGCCATTGGCTCCGCCGATGGAGATGAGCACCTTGCGTCCCTGGCTCTTGAGCAGGGCGACGTCCGCCTTGAAGTCCGCGACGCTGGAGTTATACGGCGTGAAGGCCATGTTGCCGGAGCCGGCGCCGCCCACGGGCTCGGCGAACGCGACCTGGATGACGTTGAACTTCGCGGAGATGTCGCGCAGCCGGATGTTCGTCGACCCGTTGTCGAAGTTGTGCCAGTAGCCGACCAGAATCTTGTTCCCCACCGGCTGCGTCCCCGTCGTCGTCGCGGAGATGCTGTTGCTCGCGGTGGAGCGGTTGCCCGCCGCATCGCGGGCCTTCACGGTGAAGGTGTACGTCGTGTTCGCGGCCAGCCCCGTCACCGTGACGCTGGTGGCCCCGGAGGTGGTGGCGGACGCGGACGCGCTTCCATTGACGAACACCTCGTAGCCGGTGACACCCACGTTGTCCGTGGACGCCCCCCAGGACAGCGACACGCTGCTGCTGCTCACGCTGGTGGAGGCGAGGTTGGCGGGAGTGGAGGGCGCCACCGTGTCGTTCGCCGGGCGGGGTGACGTCGTCACGCTGTGCGCGGTGCTCGCGGAGGAGCGGTTGCCTGCGGCATCACGGGCCTTCACGGTGAAGGTGTACGTGGTGTTCTCCGCGAGGCCCGTCACGGTGACGATGGTGGCACCGGACGTGGACGCGGACGCGGCGGCGCCGCCGTTGGTGAAGACCTCGTAACCGGTGACGCCCACGTTGTCCGTGGATGTGCCCCAGGACAGCGACACGCTGTCGAAGGTCTTCGCCGTGGACGTGAGCGAAGGTGGCGTGGAAGGGGCCTGGGTGTCGGGTGGTGGATTCCCCGTACGCTCCAGCCACAGGGCCAGGACGTTGGGGGGCTCCCAGCCCACGAGGGAGAAATGGGACTGACGGCAGTCGTAGGCCTTGCCTCCATAGGAGGCGATGTCGCCCACGGTGTACTGCGTATTGGGGGCCCAGGCCCCTCGGTCCGCCGCGAAGGCGGAAGCGGGAAGCAGGGTGCTGAGCAGGGTGACGAAGGCCACCAGGGCGATGAGTGCCGCCCGGGGGAGGTGTCCTGGAAGCTGCATGGCGTCTGCCTTTCGGCTGGGAGAGAACGAAGAGAGCGGACCGCCCCATTTTTCGGGTCAATCCCTTCTTTTCGTTCTCTTCCCTCACGCCGCGCGGGGCCTCGTGGTTATCCCTGAGGCGTGAGGGGCTTGCCGGCTTCCTGGAGGTGGTCCCGCATGCGCGCGTTGGCGTCCTTCTGCTCGGGTGTGGGCCCGGTGTCGAAGTCCGACAGCTCGTACACGCGGCGCAGCTCCAGTTCGACTTCGCCGCGCCCGTCGATGGAGGGCCAGCGCTTCAGCCACTCGATGGCTTCTTCCTTCGACCGCACGTCAATCATGGTGAAGCCCGCGATGAGTTCCTTCGTCTCCGCGAAGGGCCCGTCCAACACCCGGGGCTGCCCGCCCGAGAACTTCACGCGCGCACCCTGGGCGCTCGGATGGAGTCCCTCACCGGCGACGAGGATGCCGGCCTTCATCAGCTCCTCGTTGTATTTCCCCATCGCCGCGAGCAGTGCCGCGTCCGGCACCTCACCGGCCTCCGTGCTCGCGTCGGCCTTGCGCAGAATCAAGAATCGCATCGTCGTCGGTTCCCTCGTGGCGGGACGGTGGGGCTGTCGGGCCTTCCGTCTCGGGTGGTGCTGGAAGAACGAACGGACGTTGGTGAAATCGACACGCGCTGGCGCCCCTCGCTTCAGGGGAGGGATGCGCTCCTCGCCACCGGACCGGGCGAGCGACCGGCTCCATGATTTCTGGCGCCGCACGCCCCAATTTCCAGAGAAGGACGCGGGGCGGCCTGTCATTTCACGGGGTTGAAGGCGGCGCACAGAAAATTAAAAGGCCGTGTCGATCTCCCGCGAGCCTGTTCGACGAAGAAGTAGAGCCCGGGACAACGGGCACGAACGAACCTCGGGAACCCGAAGGAGTACGACATGCGATTCATGGTGCTGGTCAAGGCGACGAAGGACTCGGAAGCCGGAAAGATGCCGGACGAGAAGCTGCTGACCGCGATGGGGAAGTACAACGAGGAGCTGGTGAAGGCGGGGGTGCTGCTCGCGGGCGAGGGACTCCACCCCAGCGCCAGGGGTGCGCGGGTGCGCTTCTCTGGAACGAGCCGGACCGTGGTGGATGGCCCCTTCACGGAGACGAAGGAGCTGGTGGCCGGCTTCTGGCTGTTCCAGGTGAAGTCGAAGGAAGAGGCCATCGAGTGGGTGAAGCGCTGCCCGAACCCGATGTACGGCGAATCGGAGATTGAAATCCGCCAGGTCTTCGAGATGGAGGACTTCGGTGCCGAGCTCACGCCCGAGCTGCGTGCGCAGGATGCGCGTCTGCGTGAGCAGGCCGCGAAGAGCTAGGCACCCCGCACCGCTTCCCCACACCCCCGCTGGACACGCACGAGGCCCCACTTTGATGGGGGCTCATGCGAGACATTCTATTCCCCGGTGTGAATGGCATGGTCCGTGCCGCCGGGAAAGCCTGTCGCGAGAGCCCTCGGCTTGAGCGATGGATGTGTTTTAAATCATTGATGCCACTCCGTCAGGTCTTGTATGGCCATGGAGGGGAGACGTGTGTCTGGAGGGGTTCGCGTGCGTGTGTATTCCGCGGCGTGCTCATTCCCTCGCCGTGGCGTTCTCGAGGAATTCCTCTCGGCGCTGACGAGAGCGAACGCGCGCGGTGAGTGATTCATTTTCGCGGGTGCGTATTCCCGCGAGTCTGTTTGTTCCTGATTGCGTGTCGCATGTGGTGGGTTTGAGAGGCAATGTCAGACCCCTGATGCACAACGCACGTGGCTCATTCATCTCCATGCGGTTCTTGAATTGTGAGGGTTCAGAATGTCCCCGTCATTTCATCAGGGTTCCGGGTCGCGGACTCAGGTCCTGGAGCAGATTCGTCGTTGCGCGGCGAGTGTCACGCGGTATCCGCTCGACATCCTCACGGCGGAGGCCCAGCTCGAGGATGAGCTGGGTATCGACTCGGTGAAGCTCGCTGAGATTGCCGCGGTCGTCGCGCGGGAGTTCAACCTCGCGGCCGACCGGCTGCCGCGCGGAGCGAAGGCGCGCACGCTGGGCGCCATCTCCGAGCGCGTGGTGGAGTTGCTGGCGGAAGGGGCGCCCGCGTCGGTCGTCGCGCCGATTCCACCGGCAGCCACCGCTCCCGTCGCGGCGCCCGCTCCCGTCGCTGTCCCTCCTCGGGTGGTTTCCCCCGCGTCCATGGAGTCGTCGGACCTCGAGTCGCAGGTGCGGTCCGTGTTCGCGCGGGTGACGCGCTATCCGGTGGAGTTGTTGACCTTGGAGGCGGACCTGGAGGACGAGCTCGGCATCGACTCCGTCAAGCAGGCGGAGGTGCTGGCCGTGCTCGTCAAGGAGCTGGGGCTGGAGGTGGGCCCCAAGCCCTCCCAGCGACTGCGGACGCTCTCCGCCATCTGCGAGGCGATTCGTGCGTCGCGAGGGACGGTGACCGCTCCTCGTCACCCGGTAGAGGAGTCCGTGCGGGCCTCGCCGCCGCCTGTCGTGGCTCGGCTTCCGTTCGAGGGGAAGGTCGCGCTCATCACGGGCTCGGGCAAGGGCATTGGCAAGGTGGTCGCCATGCGGCTGGCCAGCGCGGGGGCGACGGTGGTCGTGAACTCGTTCCACTCCCGGGACGAAGGGGAGCGGACGGCCCAGGAGATTGTCGCGGCGGGGGGCAAGGCGCTGCACCTGTGGGGGTCCGTCGCGCAGGAGGAGCACCTGGAGCGGTTGTTCTCCTCCATCGAGGAGCGGCTCGGTGGATTGGACTTCCTGGTGTGCAACGCGTCCAACGGCCTGATTGGACCGTTCGACCGGATTGCGCCGCGCGACTGGGACAAGGCGTTCCGCACGTGCGTCACCGGCACCTACGAGTGCGCCATGCGGGCGCGTCCGCTGATGGCGCGGCGAGGAGGCGGGGCCATCGTCACGATGTCCACGTCCATGTCCCAGCGGTACATGCATGACCTGGGCTGCCAGGGCGTGGTGAAGGCGGGCGTCGAGTCCCTCACGCGCTACCTGGCCGCGGAGCTGGCGCCCGAGGGCATTCGCACCAACTGCGTGTCGGCGGGGCCGGTGCACGGTGAGCTGCTGGGAATGTTCCCCAACGCCCCTGGCCGCGTCTCGCGCTGGGAGGCGGCGACGCCCGGCGGGCAGCTCTGCACGGCGGACGACGTGGCCGACGTGACGGAGCTGTTGCTCGGACCGAAGACGCAGCGGGTGAACGGGGCCATCTGGGTGGTGGATGGCGGGCTCTCCGGCACGGTGGACGGCCTGTTGCCCGTCGGCCGGCAGCCCTCCAACGGACACGATGTACGGGCGCTGCTCGCCCTCGACTCCTGAACACCTTCGACGGGGAGAACGCCATGGGTTACTTCG
Source organism: Myxococcus sp. CA056 (assembly GCF_013336715.1). Taxonomy (NCBI): domain Bacteria; kingdom Pseudomonadati; phylum Myxococcota; class Myxococcia; order Myxococcales; family Myxococcaceae; genus Myxococcus; species Myxococcus sp. CA056. The sequence continues at coordinate 463,267 of NZ_JABUMT010000003.1, read as the reverse complement.
CTGTCCCGTACGTCATCCACTTCGATGACACGATGGCCTACGGGAGCCATCACTTCCTCACCAACTTCAAGTTCCAGTGCGCGGGGCGCGAGCACCTGCTGTTCAGCCCGCACTTCTTCGAGGTGCCCGAGTTCCGTCGGGACTTCGACCGCGTGCTCCTGCTCACGTACGAGGGGTACTCGCGCAACCTCGCGCCCGCGAACCTGGGTGACAGGTTGGTGGTGCTGACCTCGTTCGAGGAGCGGGGCGAGGTGTCGGTCCGCTTCTGCTTCCGGACGTTGAAGCAGGACGGCACGCCCGTGGCCTGCGGCTACCAAACGGTGCTCTGCGCCGACAAGGAGACCGGAGCCCTGTGCCCGTTCCCCGAATCGTTTCGTCCGTGCTTCGAGTCGCTGGCTGGCATGTTCGAGCCCGCAGCGGCGATGAGCTTCCGTGAGCGCGCGCTCAAGGGAGGCTCCGCCACCGCGGAGCTGTTCTCGGAAGGCGTCCGGGGGCTGGCGAAGCAGTTGCTCGCGGACGCGGCCACGTTGGGGGCGGCCCGCCTGGTGGATATCGCGCCAGCAACTCCAGAAGGCCGGAAGGACGCGCCGACGTTGGGGCTCCTCGCTGGACCGGTCGCGATGGGTTCGGCCCGCTCCATGGACGTCGCGCTGGCGTCCCATGGGGCTGCTCCGACGGCTCGGACGGAAGTGCCGACGGCGGGGCTCCGCACTGGTCAGGCCGCGTCAGGCTCTGTCCGCCCGATGGACGTTGCGCTGGCGCCTCATGGGGCTGCTCCGGCGGCTCGGAAGGAAGCGCCGACGCTGGGGCTCCTCACTGGCTCGGCCGCGTCGGGCTCTGTCCGCTCGATGGACGTCGCACTGGCATCCGAGAGGTTCGCTACAGAGGGGCGGAAGGAAGTGCCGCCCTTGACGCTCCCCACGGGGGCCACCGCGTTCCTCTTCGCCGGGCAGGGCTCCTTCGAGCCTGGGTTGTTCGCTCGACTGAGGCTCTTGCAGCCGGAGCTGCGCGACGAACTCGCGGCGGTTGAGGAGGCGGCGAGGCGTCACGGGTTCGACGCGGGGCCCCTGCTCGCGGCGCGCGACGCGGACGAGGTGCGGCGTGCGCTGGAGAAATCGCCCCGGTTGGACCAGCTCGGCATCTTCCTGGCGGGGGTGCTCGGTGCCCGGTGGCTGATGCGCGAGGGGCGGAGCCCCGACATCTTCGTCGGGCACAGCTTCGGGGAGATTGCCGCGATGACCGCGGCCGGAGCGCTGGACCTGCGTGGGGGCGCGGAGGTGGTGTGTCTGCGCAGCCAGGCGCTCCAGATGGTGTCGGACGACCTGGGCACGCTCGCCGCTCTCGCGCTGGGAGAGGCGGAGACCGCGCGCGCCATCAGCGATTGTGGTGCGGCCGGGCTGGTCATCGCGGGACGCAACCACGCGAAGCAGACCGTCGTGGCGGGGGCTCGCGCGGAACTCGAGCGACTTCGGTCCTGGTTGGAGCAGCAGGGTCAGGGGTTCACCTTCGTCGTCAGTCGGTATCCGTTCCACCATCCAGGGCTACGGCTCGCGGCGGAGGCATTTCGCACCGCGCTCGCACGCGTCGCGATGAAGGCGCCCCGCGGGCCCATCTATTCGCCGATTGAGCGACGTGTGTATGCGGGCGCACCGGGCGAGCTGGCGGAGGCCCTCGCGTCACATCTGATGCATCCGTTCGACTTCCTGGGCGCGGTGGAGTGGTTGTCGCGCTCGGGCTGCACCCGCTTCCTGGACTGCGGAACGGAGGGGCGACTGGCGCGCATCGTTCAGCGCATCCTGCCCTCGGCATCCGTCACCGAGGTCAGCGCTATTTCCGGAATGCTGCCTTCCGAGGGGGCTCCCGTGGAGCAGGCAGGTGCTCGGGGTCAGGCGCTGATGCCTCTCTCGGAGGCTGCTGCCATGGGGCAAGCCCATGCAGGTGGAGAGGCGCGGATGCCTCCTTCGGAGGGGACTCCTGTGGAGCAGGCTGGTCGTCGTGGCGAGGCGCTGATGCCACCCTCGGGGGCTGCTCCCTCGGCGCAGACCCGTGCGCGAGGTGAGGCGCGGATGCCTCCCTCGGAGGTTGCTGCCATGGAACAGGCCCAAGGGCGCGGCGAGGCCGCAGGGGAAGACCCGGCGATTGCCATCGTCTCCCTCGGGTGTTTGTTCCCAGGCGGCGCGACGGACCCGGAGGCGTACTGGCGCAACATCCGGCAGGGCGTGAGTGGCATCGTCGATCCGGGCGCCAACGAGCCTTCCTTGATGACGGACTTCGTCGGACCCACGGGGACGCCGGACCGAGCCTACACACTGCTCACGGGCGCGGTTCGAGACGCTGACCTGGTGGCACCGCGAGGCATCGATTCGGTGCGCTTCCAGCGGTACGTCCGGGAACAGAAGCTCCTGGCCATCGCGCTCGCACAGGGGATGGTGGGGCTGGAGGAGTTCGCCGCGCGCTCACCCGCACGCATCCAGTGCCTGCTCGGCTCCACAGCGGAAGGGTCCTCCGAGTACGACGCGGCACTCAGCCTGGAAGCGGGCGAGTCCCTTCTCCGCGCGAAGGGGATGCTGGGGCCGGACCTCGCGTTGCTGGCGCAGGCGGCTCGCTCGGTGATGGGCGTGACGGCCCGGTCCTCCGAACTCGCGCCACATCCGACCCTCCAGACGGTGGTGACGGATGTGGTCGGGCGCGGAGTCTCCACGGTGTTGCTCGATGCCGCGTGCGCGTCATCGCTCTACGCCATCGCACTGGGGATGAAGTCGCTTCAGCAGGGGGATGCGGACCTCGTCCTCGCCGGTGGCGTCTTCTCGCCGGGACCCGGCAACAGCTGCCTCTTCTCCCAGTTCAATGGACTCTCCGCGACGGGGAGTCGCCCATTCGACGAGCGCGCGGATGGCGTCATCTTCGGCGAAGGCGCGGGCGTGGTGGGCCTGATGCGCCTGTCGGACGCGCTCTCGGCGGGACTCCAGGTCCGCGCCATCGTCCGGGGCACGGGGCTCTCCAGTGATGGTCGCAGCAGCTCCGCGAACGTCCCGCGCGTCGAGGGACAGGTGGCGGCGATGACCGCCTGCTACACGACGGCCGACATCGACCCCGCGACCATCCAGTACCTGGAGGCACACGGCACGGCCACGCCAGCGGGTGACGCCACCGAGCTGAAGTCGATTGCGCGCGTCTTCGGAGGCAAGCGCCAGGGCATCCAGCTCGCCAGCGTCAAGGCGCTGATTGGCCATGTGGGCTGGGCGGCGGGAGCGGCCTCGGTCATCAAGCTGTGCAAGGCGCTGGAACATCGACTCATCCCGAGGCAGGCGAACTTCGAGCGACCCGGCGCGGAGCTGCGCGCACTGGGCCCCGACTTCGAGGTGAGCCTGAGTGAGAAGCCCTGGCCGGAGAACGGAGCGCATCCGCGTCGCGCTGCCACGAATGGCTTCGGCTTCGGGGGAACGAACGCGCATCTGGTGCTCGAGGAGTACCGAAGCGGGCCCGTCGTCCCGAGATTCCCTGCACGTGCTGGCAAGCGGAGCGAGCTGGTGGTGGTGGCCGCCGAAGGCGTGTTCCCGGACTCGAACGGCGTGCCGCGAGTCGGCGTGCCATCCGAGGTAGGCACTCGCTTCAACGGAGAGGATTTCCATCTGCCGTCGTCGGTGCGGCTGTTGCCGGATATCTCCGAGGACATGGACCTGACGCAGGGGCTCGCGCTCACTGCGGCCAGCGCGCTCGTCCAGAAGCTGGAGGGCTTCGATGGGCTGCGCATGGGAACGGCCATCGTGCTGGGGCTCGAGGGGAAGACCCGCCGAGGGGTGGAGGCCATCCAGCGCGTGCTGGCCGCCTCCACGCGCCGCAAGCTGCGAGAGCGTGTCCTGCAGGCTCCCGGGCAGGCCGCGTTGCTACCGCTGGCGGAGCGCTTCCATGACGTGGTGACGGGAACGCTGCGTCCCTCGGGGCCCTACACGCTGCAAGGGATGATGGCGAACGTCACGCCGGGACGGGTGGCGGGTGCGCTGGACGTCAAGGGGCCCAACTTCGTGGTGGATGCCGGAGGCGCTTCATTGGCCGCCGCGTTGAAGGCCGCGCGTGGAGTGCTGGAGACGGGCTTCGAGCTGGTGCTCGTGGGCGGCGCGCACGTCCTTCGGCCTGGGGCTGTCGCCAGTGGGTCCCAGCCAGAGGAGGGCCTGACGTTGCTCGCGGTCACCACCGCCGAGAAGGCCGCCCAGCGAGGGCTCAAGGTGCTGTGCCGCCTCCGGATGTCGGAGGCCACGGACTCGCGAGAAGTAGCAGGCCAGTCGTTGCCACCGCATTCGGCACGAGAGGCCCTGGCGGTCCTGCGCGCCGTGCAGACGGCCGCGGAGGGACGCCCCACCACGCTGCGCTTCCATCCCGAAGCCGCGAGCGGTGCCCGCCTGGAGCTTCAGCTCCTTCCGGAAGCGTCCATCCACCCGGTGGAGCCCAAAGCCGAGGCGCATCTGTCCCTGGCACAACCGCCCCCGAAGCCTGGTGAGGTGGCGACTGACGAGTCGACGAGTGGTTTCGACCACAGCGCGCCGATTGGGTACTACACGCCAGTGCTCGTCGAGCAGCAGGTCCGGTCGACGCGGCCCGTGCGGCTCGAAGGGCGTCGGGTCCTCTTCATCGCTGGGGACGAAGCGCAGGCTCACGAGTTGGAGGCGCAGGCGCGCCGACTGTGTGGGCCGGAGTACTTCGTGCTCTTCGCGGGCGCCTCGGAAGCAACGGGGCGGGTTCGCGGCATCGACCTGACACGCGAAGAGACGGCAGACGCGGCACTGGAAGCGCTGGGTTTCTCGCCCCAGCTCATCCTCGCGGTCAGTCGAATCGAGCCGGACGCGAGCGAGGCCGAGGTGGTCTCCGACACGGCGCTGAGCCATGAGGCGCTGGAGTTGCTCTTCCTCGCGGCGCGGCGCTCCTACGAAGGACTCCTCGCCGGTGAGGTGGAACTCGCGAGCCTGTGCGTGGGAGGCGTGGGCCCTCGGCGTGTCCTGCACCCGGTGACGGGACTGTTCGCGGGAATGCTCAAGTCGATTGCTCGCGAGGTGCCGGCGCGAAACGTCCGGGCCATCGCCACCTCCCAGAGAACGTTGCCGGAAGCCCTGGCGCAGGCCCTGTCCGAACTGGTCTCGGACGCAGAGGGCGGTCCGTCGGTGGAGGTCTGCTTCGACGGCGTGACTCGATGTGTCCGGAGACTCCGTCCGTCGGCCACGCCCGCGAAGGGCGCTTCCACGCTCGATGCCAGCTCCGTGGTCCTGCTGACTGGCGGCGGGCGAGGTGTCACGGCGGTGCTCGCCGGAGCGCTCTTGAAGCGGTACGGATGCACGGTGGTGCTCCTGGGACGAAGCGACCCGGAGGCCGCTCCCGAGCGAGTGCTCCACGCCTTGGAGGAACAGCTCCCCGTCGTGGAGCGGGAGTTCTACGCCTCGGAGCTCGCGGCGAAGCCGGGCACGCGGATGCCTGAGCTGCGAGCGCGCTTCGAACGGCACCTCGCGGTCCGGGAGCTGCGCTCCACCCTGGTGGGCCTCGCGCGGCTGCCAGGCCGGATGGTCTACCGCGTCGCGGACGTCACGAGTCCCGGCGACGTCGCGCGGGTGATGGACGAACTCACGCGAGAGCACGGGCGTCTGGACTTGGTGGTCCATGGGGCGGGTACGCAGACGTCCAAGAAGCTGAACCGTCGGCGCCTCGCGGAGCTGCGGACGAACCTGGACACCAAGCTGCTCGGGCTCCGCAACCTGCACGCCGCCTGCGCGAGCCGCTTCGCGCGTCCCGTGCCGTTCCATGTCCTCACGTCCGCATTCAGCTTCATCGGCAATGACGGACAGGCGGACTACGGAGCGGCGAACGAGGCCCTGGACCGGCTGTGTGCCTGGTCCAGCGACGCCCATCCCGACGTGCCCTGGTGCAGCGTGGGGTGGCTGGCCTGGGATGGCATCGGAATGACCCGAGGCTCCGAGTACCGCGTGCTAGGCGCCAGCCGGAGGCTGCGTGGGATTCGCGCGGAGGAGGGCGAGGCACTGTTCCTCCAACTCCTCGAAGGCCCCCTGCGTGAGTCCATCCACGTGCAGCTCACAGAGAGCGAGCGTTCCTACTACGGCCTGGAGTTGCTGCCCGCGGAGCCCCTGCCGGCGACGGAGCCGTCCGCCGTGCTGAAGGACCTCATGGTCGATGCCGCGAGCGTGCCATGCCTGGAGGACCATCTGGTCCGAGGCACGCCCACGCTGCCCGGAGCCTGGGCGTTGGACTTGATGCTGCGGGCCGCGTTGGGAGACGGACGACCGGAGCTGCGCACCGTCACCATCGAGGATGTGAGGTTCTCCCGCTTCATCCGCGTGAAGCCCGGTGGACATCAGGCCCTGCGGGCCGAGTGCACCCAGCTCACCGACGAGCCCGGTCGTCACTGCGTGCGAGTGAAGCTGCTGGGCGACATCGTCCATGCCTCAGGCGTGGTGCTCGAACGAGACCTCGTCTTCGCGCAAGCCCGCTTCACACTGTCGGCCCAGCCGCCCCGAGGCACCCCGGGGCTCGATGCGGCGACACCCTCGGGGCGTGGGCTGTCCGCGGAGGATCCCCACTGCGCGCGGGGAGGGCCCATCGAGCTGTCGAAGATGTTCGACTGCCTGGAGGACATCCGCCTGGAGCGCTCGGCGCGCTTCGCGAGCGTGGGGCTGCCAGCGCGGCGAGAAGACGCGGGGACCGCTGTGCCCGCGCTCGTCCTGGACGCGGCGCTGCGCCTGAGCGCGATGCACGTGGATGGTGTGTCGAGCGCCGTCTTCGCGCCCATCCAGTTCGAACGAGCCACCTTCGACCGGGGACTGGTGGGCAAGACGGATGCACCGCTGCGACTGTCATTGAAGGCGCTGAGTCCCCGGCTGGACGGGGACATCCTCCAATGCGGCACCGTCGCGGCGGTCGACGAGGCGGGACGACTGCGAATGCTGCTCGAGGGCGGCCTCGCGCGTCCCATGGCTTGAACCCTCTCTCCATCGGGTGAACACAATGCACTCCACCGCACTTTCGACGGCGACCCTGCCCATCGATGACCCCAAGCCGCTTCGCGCGGAGCTTCGCCGGGTGATGCCTCCCGAGTCCTTCGAGCCTCAGCCCCACCGGGGCGTCATCGCACTGGCGCTGGTGCCGGTGATGATGGCCCTGATGGGGCTGTTGGGCTGGGGCGGCCTTCCCTGGTGGCTCTGTCTGCCGCTCTCGTTCCTGCTCGGGCAGATGGTCACCACCGTGGGGCTGGCCGCGCACGAGGCGCTGCACCACGCTGTCTTTCGCAGCCGGCGCTGGGAGGAGGTGCTCGGGTGGGCGGGCTTCAGCCCGTTCCTCGTCACGCCCGGCAACTGGCGCGCCTGGCACGTCCAGGCGCACCACAGCGCCGCGAACATCCACCAGAGGGATCCGGACATCCTCCCGCGTCAGCAGGACCTGGACACCCAGCGGTTCGCGCGCCTGTTCCACGCGATTTCACCGGGCTCGGGCACCTGGGTCAGCTACATCAGCTTCGGCCTGTTCTTCACCGCGCAGGGACAGGCGTTCCTGTGGCACCACATCAACCAGCCCCAGCTCCAGCACGTGCGCATGAATCGCACGAAGGAGCGGCTCCTCACAGTGCTCGTGACAGGGGGTTGGTTCGCGCTGGGCTGGGCCATGGGGCCGCGAGGGGCGCTGTTCGCGCTCGTCATTCCCCTCATCGTCGCCAACGTCACGCTGATGATCTACATCGCCACCAACCACTGGCTGCTGCCGGCGTCCGAGGACCGCGACAACCCCTTCGTGAACACCGCCAGCGTGGAGACGCACCCGGTGATGAACTGGGCCCATCTCAACTTCAGCTATCACCAGGAGCACCACATCTTCCCGGCCATGAGCCCGCGCTTCGCACCGCTGTTGCGTCAGCGACTGCGGGAACTCCATCCGGGAGCCTCCGCCGTCTTCCCCCACGTCCACGCCTTGCGCACCCTGTACTCGCGCCCGGCGCTCTATTCGCCCACCGAGGGGACGATGCTCGTGGGCAGGGACGGAACGCCCGCGGTGAGCACGGACGAGCTTCGAAGGCGGCTCGAAGCCCCCCGGGGTGTCGCGTCGTGAGCCGCGATACCCTGGTATCTCCGATACAATAGAATCGCGAGATACGATTTGCCGGTCCGGGAGTGGGGGGCGTTGACGGGCTTTGACTCGGGGCTGCCCTTTTCGCGCAACCAGACGGACAGCAGGACTCGATTGTTGGCGTCGGGGTCCTTGGACTCGCCGGAGCCCCTTGCCTGGGGCGCCCGGCGAGGTCGAGTTCACCATCCCTCGAAATCTGTCCACGACTCCGCCCCCCGCAGCCGGCATGGGAGGGCACTTGCCTGCCCGGTCGGGTGCTGGCCTGCTGGCATGCGAAAATCATCGCGAGGGAAGCGACGGCCCCGCGCTCCAGGCATCCGAGGGCCCAGCCTCCTCTGGCTCACACGTGGGAGATGCACCACATGGCAGGACTGTTCGACCCCCTGGAACTCCGTGAGAATGTCGTCGCGCGCAACCGAATCTGGCTCGCGCCGCTCACGAACCAGCAGAGCCACGCCGATGGCACGCTGTCGGATGCTGAACTCCACTTCCTGTCCCTGCGCGCGGACGGAGGCTTCGGGCTGGTGGAGACGTGCGCGGCGCATGTGGAGCAGGACGGCAAGGCATGGCCCGGCGAGCTGGGAGTTCACGACGATGCGATGTTGCCGGGCCTGCGCCGTCTGGCCGCGCGGATCCACCAAGGGGGCGCGCTCCTGTCCGCGCAGCTCTTCCACGGAGGACTGCGCGCGGACCCCGCCGTCAGCGGGCTGGAGCGCTGGAGCGCGAGCGCGCACACCGACGCGGCGGACCGGTGCCGGGAGGGAACCGAAGAGGACATCCAGGGCGCCATCCGTGCCTTCGCGAACGCGGCGAGCCGCTGCGCCCAGGCGGGCTTCGACGGCGTGGAACTCCACGGCGCGCATGGCTATCTGCTGTCGCAGTTCCTGAGCACCGTCTACAACCGACGTGAGGACCGCTGGGGCGGCTCTCTGGAGAATCGCTCGCGACTCATCCGCGAGACGGTGGCCGCCGTCCGGCGCGCGGTGCCCGAGCGCGTGCTCGCCGTCCGGCTGTCGCCCGAGGACTTCGGGCAGGCCAAGGGCCTGGACCTGGATGAGACGCTGGAGGTCGCGCGGATGCTCGCGGACGGCGGCATGGACGTCCTCCACCTGTCGCTCTGGCGCTCGGCGCTCAACACGAACAAGCGGCCTCAGGAGCACGCGACGGCGCTCTTCCGCGCGGCGGTGCCCTCGCGGGTGAAGATTGTCGTGGCGGGCGCCATCTGGACGAAGGAGGACGCCGAGGCGCAACTGGCGCTCGGCGCGGACGCAGTGGCCCTCGGCCGCTCCGCCATCGCCAACCACGACTGGCCCGAGCGCGTCCGGCGGGGCGATGCCATCCAACGCCCACCCTTCCCTGGAGCCGTGTTGCGTGCGGAGGGCGCGTCAGCGGGCTTCGTCGACTACCTGCGCGGCTGGAAGAACTTCGTCGTCCCCTGAGGGCGGCACCGTCCGGGAGCGCACGGGACGGGGCTCAGGAGGGGCCGGGTCACCTGGAACCCAGCACTTTTGTGGCCTTGTTACTTTAAATATGTGACGAGGACGTGCGTCTTAATGCGCGTCCGACACCTTGAGGGTGTGGGGCTCAACTTCTCACCACTTCTTTTCGGGACCCTCGTCATGAAAAGCCGCACCCAGATGATGCTGTGCTCTCTGTCCTTTGCGCTCGTTGCTTCTCCGGCCCTGGCTGGCGAGACCTTCCAGATGCAGGATGACTCCGCTCAGGAGGGTTACTCCGAGGAAGGTTATGCCAGCGAGGAGTCGGCGGCGGACGACTCTGGGGGCGGCAAGGGCTTCGCGCTGGGACTGAGCTTGGGGTACGGCGCGCCCTACGGCGAGCTGGGCTCGGTTCAAGCGGACGACGACGATACCAACAAGGTGAGTGACCTGGTCACGGGCGTCATCCCGATTCAGTTGGAGGCCGGTTACTTCTTCAACCCCAACGTATACCTGGGCGCGACCTTCCAGTACGGCATCGCGAGCTTCAATGACGAGAACGCCAATTGCGAGGACCAGGGCGCCGTCAGCGTGAGCTGCAGCGCGAGCCAGCTCCGCCTGGGCGTCAACGTGGCCTATCACTTCAATGTCACGCCCAAGATCGACCCCTGGGTGAGCGTGGGTGTCGGCTATGAGTTCCTCAACACGGCCGTCAAGGGCGAGCAGGATGGTGAGTCCATCACCGCCAAGCTCTCCGTGAAGGGCTTCGAGTTCGTCGCCGCCCAGGTGGGCCTTGACTACCGCATCTCCCCCAAGTTCTCGGTGGGTCCGTTCGCGACCGTGACCGCGGGCCAGTACTCCTCCACCTCGGTGTCCATTGACTCGAGCGTGGAAATCCCTGGCAGCGACGAGCTCGATGAGACCGAGGATTTTGAGACGAAGAAGATCCACGGCTTCATCTACGGCGGCGTCCGCGCGCAGTACCGCTTCTAGTCGTCAGGTGTGAGACGTCGGGCCGGGACTCACCGGCCCGACGTTCCCCTGTTCGGGACGCGGCCTCAGATGTACTCGTCGAGCCAGTCGAACATGCGGTGATTGGCGACGGCCTGAGCGCCCTCCTGGCAGTGCAACAGTCCGGTGTCCTCCTCCGTGAAGAGCAGGTAGTCCTTGGGGCACGTCAGCGCGTCGTAGAGCTGCTTCGCCTGTCCCCCCGAGTACGCCTCCGCGGTGCCGTCCATGACGAGCGTGCGGCAGCGGATGCGGTGGACCACGGGCTCGTTGTTGAACTCCCGCAGCTTGAAGAGCAGGTCCGACGGTGAGCTGGCGCCGTGCTTGGACATGGCGTCGCGCATGTACCAGCGGTACAGGAACACCTGCGACATGAGCTCGTAGAGGGCCGCGTCGAACGCCGCCGGGTCCGTGTCGAGCAGCTTCATGATTTCAGGGAAGTAGCCGTTGAACTGGTCGAACTGCGACTGGCCCCAGTTGAGGACGCCCGGGTTGGGGATGAGAATCTTGAGGCGCCGCTCGAACGCCGCCGCGCGTGGCACCAGCGCTCCGCCCATGCTCCAGCCCAGCAGCGCGAGCCTCCGGGAGTCCACGCCGGAGATGCGCACGGCGAAGTTGATGACGGGGGTGATGACCTTTTCCCAGTCGGGACGGAACGGCAGGTGTTGCTCCCGGATGGCCATGCCCTGTCCTGGCGCATGGACGATGAGGCAGTGGTAGCCCCGCTCCAGGGCGGCATCAATCACATACTTGGACTCCTCCGGCCACGCGTCGCGTCCCTGCTGGAAGATGAGCAGTGGCGCGGGCCCCCGCGTATGGGGGGCGCGGAAGAAGTAGCCGGGGAGGGTGGTGTTCTCGTAGGGAATCCGCACGGGAGTCGCCGGAATCCGCAGCAGCGTCAGCGCCTTGTCGTAGGCGTCCACGGACTTCCGCCCCGTGGCCAGCACGCTGGGGTGACCCGGCTCCGGGTGGTGAATCAGCGCGGCGCGGTAGTAATTGGCCGCGCGCAGGTAGGCGTGGCCCGCGCTTCGGGAGTGGTGGCGGGCGAGGCTCGCATCCCCCATGGCCCTCAGGCGGTCCGCCGTGCTCACCCACTCGGTGGGCCAGCTCCATTCGTCCTCGGGGTGGATGCGGCTCGCGGTGTCCAGCACCTCTCCGATATCCGCCTGGGCGCTGTACGTCGCGGCCAGGAAATGCAGGAGCTGGTTCTCCATGACGGGGTCCGACAGCAATCCCAGCTCATACCAGGGCCGCGAGGGCTCCTGGGCGCCGGGGGCCGGGGCCGCGCCGGGTGATGGTGCCGCGAGTGAGGATGGCGCGCGCATGAGCGCGAGACCTCCGGTGAGACCCAGGCTCGCGTGGAGCAGGGAACGGCGATTCAGGGTGAAACCCATGGTGTGCTGCCTCCTGATGAGGGATTGAAGGCTCGAACACCGCGGGTCTTTATTTCTGTCATCGCGGCCTTCAAATCACAGACACTGAGAGGGCCAGGCCTGCTGAAGACAGACGAAGGGCCGCGCGCCTGAAGCACGAGAGGGCAAGGCCGGGCGTCAGGTCTCGCGCGTGCCCGGCGAACCGCGGGCACACCGAGAGCCTCGTGCAGAAGCACGTACGAAACCGGGAAGGACACGGGGGTCCCGTGCCTTCCGAGGATGGGTCAATCGTCTGATTGAATCGTGCGATTGGTCCGCGTGATTGTCAAGGGGACTGGCGCTTCGCGCGGGCCGGGCTCACTTCCATGCGCCCGAGGCCGCGGCCTGCGCGGCGTAGGTCTCGAAGGACTTGGGCGCGTGGCCGGTGACGGCGCGCACGGTGTCGGTGGGCGTGGCGTCGCCTCTCTTGAGCAGGGCGCCATACGCCTTGATTTCGCCCTGGATGGCCTCGTCGGGTCGGCCCAGGGCCCGCTGCTCGGAGAGATAGGTGTCGGCGTCTCCGGCGAAGCACACCTGTCGTCCGGCGGCGCGGCCGATGATGGCCGAGGCTTCGCCGAAGCTCAGCGCGCGAGGTCCGCTCACGTCGTAGCTCTGGCCTTCGTGGCCGTCCTTCGTCAGCGCCACGGCCACCACGGCGGCGATGTCGTCGGCGTCGACGAAGGCCTGCTTCGTCTCCCCGACGGGGAGGGTGATGCGTCCGGCGAGGACCGCGGGCTTGAAGAAGCCCTCGTCGAAGTTCTGGTTGAACCAGTCCGGGCGGACGAGGGTCCAGTCCACGCCCGCGCCGCGCACCAGGCGCTCGGCGGACATGAGGCGCTCGTCTCCCATGATTTCGATGCCCTGACTCGACAGCAGGACGATGCGGCGGATGCCCTTGGACACTGCCAGGGACACGAAGGCGGGGTCGATGGGTTGCTCGTGTGGCGCCATGAGGTACATGCGCGACGCCGGGCCCACGGCCTGTTCCCAGGTGCCGGGGTCCTTCCAGTCGAAGCGCACGTCCGCGTGTCTCGACGCGGCCCTTACCGAGTGACCTTGTGATTGGAGGAGCCGGGTGACGCGTCGTCCGGTGGTCCCGCTCGCGCCCAGGATGAGGATGCTCGAAGTGGTCATGGCGCGACGCAAACACGCGCACCTCACCCGGCTGGGGAAAATGCTCGGCGTCCGTGCGGATACTCAACACGTCCCGAGCATTCCCGGCGCCGGAGTGTTCGCTGTCCGTCGTCGCGCCAGCCTCACGCAAGTGCCCGGAGGCTGGCGCCAGGCGTCAACTACGGCGTGGTGAACTGTTTCAGCCAGTCCAGGTTGGTCCGCAGCGACCAGGGCGCGGAGCCGGTGCGCCAGGTCGAGTCGAGGAACAGCCCGGTGCAGCCTCCCGAGCGCATGTAGCAGTGGTCCGCGTTGAGGTCGCCGAGCTGGATGTCCTTGATGATGTACCAGCCGCTGTTGTTGCTCGCGAAGCAGGACGTCGCCAGGGGGCAGGACTGGCCCGTCGTCTCCGTGTTTTGAGAGCGGACGGAGGACTCGGTGGGGCCGACGAAGATGTCCTGCTCGCCGTTCACGATGCGCAGGCGGCTGCTCGGCAACGCCCGGTTGCCATTGGCCACGCAGGAGCGCAGGTTGTAGATGGAGTATTGGACGCCGGCGCCCAGTCCGTACGCGGCCTGGACTCGCGAGTCATGGTTCTTGGCGAGGATGGCCATGATGGAGCCCTGGCTGAAGCCCGCCACGACGATGCCCTTGGAGCAGTCCGCCTTGGCGCGGGCACACAGCGTGCCGACGGCGCTGGTGGCCCGGCTCCCGTCATAGATGCACTTGGAGCGGGTGGTCATCGACGAGCAGGTGCCGAACGTCGCGTTGTCGTACTCCACGGTGGCGGCGACATAGCCGCGCGACGCCATCTCCTCCACGGCGGCCAGCGCCGAGGAGTGCTCGTACGGCTCCGTGGTGCCCACCGTGTAGATGAACACCGGGTACTTGCCCGAGGCCGACGGCTCCTGGCCGCGCAGGTTGTACGTGGAACTGCAGAGCGACGTGCCGCCGCCCCGGTATGTCGCCGTGAAGCTGCTCAGGGACTGCGCTCCTGCGGTGGTCGTCCAGGCCAGGGTCAGGAGCAATCCGAGACGGAAGGTCAGCTCTCTCTGATTCATGACTTCTCCTCGTGGGTGACGTGGGACTTCATGCCCGGGGCATGAGGCACCCGGACCGACGTGAGCCGACGCTGCATTCACAGGCGGCCCCGTTCTCACGATTAAGACTCCGAGGATGTCTTCTCGTCTATCTGATTTTTCGTACTGTTAGGTTTTTCCTCGTTTTGTTCCGCGACGCGAAACATGGTTGTCATTGTTTCGCGGGGCGGAATGTCATTCGAGGTGTTCAAGCTCCAAGGGGGCAGGGCCCACGGCGATGGCGAGGAACTCCGGGAGGCTGTCGAACTCCCAGGACAGGGTGGTTCCGCACCGCGGACAGAAGGGGAAGGTGGCGCGGCCGCCGTTGGCACTCCAGGCAGTGACACAGGGAAGGCGCGATGGGCGGGGAGTCATGATAGACGCGGCGCCCCATGTCTCCTGTGCTCTTGTCTTTGTCGTTGTTTTTCACCCTGGGGCAGGCTCCCGAATCACCCCCGGCGGAGCGGCCGTTCCAGGCGCGACTCTCCTTTCTCGCGGGTGACGAGGATGTCGACACCGCGGGCTCGTCCGCCCTGTGGAACGCGGCGCTGGACGCACACACTCCCGAGCTGACCTCGGGTCTGCGCGCCGAGGCGGCGCTGTCGTTCTTCCTCTCGTCGAGTGGTGCCAGTCGGGGGGCCACCTTCGTGGACAATGGCAGTGCCTTCCGCCTGCGCTACCGGCCTTCCAGTTGGGCCGCCGATGAAGGCCTGGCGCTGGGGGTCTATCCGCTGAGCTCCATCCGGCTGTACCTGGGCTCGACGTACCCCGTGACGTGGGGGCGGGAGGCCTTCCCGCGCCGCCCGGGGAACGAGCCGGCGCTGGAGCTGCGGCTCGCGCGGCGGCAGTGGGGCGTGTTCGCGGCGCTCAAATCCGCGGTCGTCAACGAGGTGCTGGGGGACTCGGGGCGCTACTACGCGCTGCTCGCGGGTGGCTTCGTGGACGTGTCGCCCCAACTCCAGTTGGAGCTGAAGGGCATGTCCTGGAACCAGGGGGAGAATCCGACCGCCGCGGCGAGCGGGGCGGAGCTTCCCATGACCATGAGGGGAGCCTCACTTCGGGCCTTGTGGCACCACGGCGAGCCCATCGGGAGCAACGTGGACCTGTCGCTCTATCGAGGCGACCCTGTCTTCTTTGAACGGTTCTTCACGGCCGGGACGTATTCCGCCGGGTTCGCCGCGTCGGTCTCCCTGGAAGGCAGCCTGGTGTCGCAGGACCTCCTGGATCCGGAGGTGTGGCCGGCTCAGCGGCGTCGTACCCAGAGCGCCAGCGCCGCGGCCCTGGAGGTTCGGGTGCGGCACGACTTCCTGCGGGTGTACGGACTGGCCTACTACCGGACTCCGAGCTTCATTCAACTGGACGCTCCGTGGGTCTTCCCGAACGAGGCCTTTCGTCGCTCCGCGGAGCCCCGGGCGGAAGTCTCGGGTTCGCTGGGCGCCGACTACCACCTCAAGCGCTGGGGCCTGACGCCAGGATTCCTTGCCCGGCTCACGCTGCCCGCGGTGCTCAATGCAGGGGGACTCCTGGGGCCGAGCCAGTCCAATCACCTGCTGCTCCGAGGGCCCCATCAGATAAGCGTCCTCCCGGCAGGCGAGGACCGGATGACGGTGCTGACGTTGAAGGCCACGACCCGGTGGGACCTGGGCTCGCTGGCGGGCGTCGTCGCGGAGGTCTCCTACGCGAATGACCCGAACAAGGTGGAATTCGTCGACGACGAGAACGGCGTGGCGGTGCCTGTCTTCAAGGATGCGAGCACCTTCGGAGCGACGGTGATGCTCCAGGCTCGTTACTGAGCGAGGCGAGTGTTTGCGCGGTGTTCTGGAAATCCAGACGAGATGAACACCGCGCTCTCGGGTCGCGAGAAATACTTTCCTGGTGATTGATACATGTGACTGGGTGGGTGTTTCACTCGGGTTCCGTGGCCCTGGATGTGTGCCTCATGGTCCTCTGTGAGACATGCGTACCCTTCTGTGCATGCTCATCGCGGTTCCCTTGTTGGCGGGTTGTGGTGGTGACGACGGCGAGTCGTGTGGTGATAACGAGTCGCCCGAGACGTACAAGTCGGCCAAGCGGGTGCACTGTTCTGGCACCAGCGACGCGGACGTGGCGTGTTGTGGCTATATGGGCGACACGTGCAACTACACGCTGTGTCGCAAGAGTGTCTGTGGGGACTGGACCGAGGAGTCCTGGACCTGCCACTGAGCGCAAAGGCTCTCAGGCGCAGCCGGCTTCAAACCCGGGGGGAGTAAACAGGCTCATCCCTGTCGTGTGTCACGCGGGGATGAACCCCGCGCTCCCCTCGGGTGTCCCGACTCGCGAGGAGCGGGACGTCTGCCCGGGTGCAGCGCGGGGTCCTGAGACAGCCTTCAGTTGCGACGCTTGGTCGCGAGGAACTCCGCGGCCCAACGCTTCACGGTGTCCGCCGCGTCGGCGCCCTCGGCCGGGCGCAGGGTGGGGAGGATGGACGGTGCGGAAGGGCCCTCTTCACCCTGGGGGCCCACGGACTGCGTCTGGCCCTTCTTGCGGACCCACACGCGGGGACCGCTCGGAGCGGGAGTCGCGGTGCTCGCGGGGGTCGCCGCCGAGCTGTCCGAGCGACGACGGCGAGACAGGATGACATCCGGAATGGAGTGGGGCGCGGCGTGCTCGACCCAGGCGGCATGGAGCCGACCGGTGGCCACCATCTGCCGACGCTTCTGGTAGTGCGCCGAGCAGTAGCCGAGCGTGCGGACGGGCTGTCGACAACCGATGACGGCGCAGGCGACAGGCTGCTCGACGACGGCCTGCACCTGGGGGGGAGGCTGTGGCGCGGGGGCCTTGCGCTGCTGTACGGGCGGGGCGGAGTAGGGCTGGCCGCTCAGTCGCTCGGACAGGCGGCGCATGGCCGTCATCAGCGGGGCGAACGACTCCTGCACGGCGCCGTGCACGATGGCCTGGAAGGCCTCATCCAGTGACGGCGTCGCCGAGGAAGCGCCGCGCGCGGGAAGAGAGCGAGGGGTTCGGGGGGAGGGGGTGACGCGACGGGCTCTGGGCATGTGGAGCCCGGCGTAGCACGGCTCAGGTTGTTCGACCATCCGTGAATCCAACCCCCGCCCCCTGGGGGGTTGTCCGGGCGAGGAGCCAGGCTGATTTCAGGATGCGTCGTGGATGCGTTCACCCCGTGGAGCGAGCTGTGTGTCCGCTCCAGGTCAGGGTTGAGCAGGCGGGTTGCTGACGACATGCGTCGAGCCCCCCGCGCTAGCTGGCCTGCTTTTCCCCGGGGGCCGTGAGGTTCCACGACTCCTGGAGCGACTGGGGGATGCGGAAGGATACCCGGCTGCCACCCGTCTCGGAGGAGTGCAGCCCCTCCAGCAGTTCGCGAGACAGGGAGGCGGAGATCTTCGCCGCGAGGCCCGATTGGTCCTGCGCCTCGTCCGACAGGGAGAACATCCACCGCATCGGCCCCAGCAGATGGCGCGTCCAGTCCGACTTCTCCAGCCCGACGGCATCGGCCACCGCCTCGCTGCACAGCTCACGCATCATCGCCACCGCGATGCCGTCCATCATCGTGCCGGGGATGCGCGTCTTCAAATAGTCGACGAGCGCCTTGGTCAGCGCGGCCCCCTCCACCGAGGGTTTCACCTGACGCTGCTGGATGGCTTCCCAGAGCTGCTGGGCATCTTCCAGGTCTCGGGGCAACAGCGTGGGGTGGATGCCCAGGAAGTGCCCAATCACTCGCCAGCAGTGGAAGTAGGCGTCCTCTTCCTGCGGGGTGAAGTCGAGCTGGAGCCGGGTCAGGACTCGGGGGACCAGGGCCAGCGTCAAGAGCGTCGCGACATGGTCCTCCTGATTGGCCGGAGTCCCCCACTCGGACTCCTGCCACCTGGCATCTCCGCCGACGTGGTAGCGGATGGTGGCATGCAGCAGGCGGATCTTCTGCGCCGTGCGCACCCCGAAGCCCTTCGGCCCCAAGCCGCCCTCGCCCATGACATCCAGGACGAATTGCGCCGTCTCGATGATGCGACGATGCACGTGCTTGTCGATACCGCCCGTCCAGGTCAGCACCTTGGCCGCCTTGGCCCAGGCGTAGCAACAGGGCAGGGACCACGTGAAATAGGCCAGGGTCATCTGCATGCCATAGCGCTGGAAGAGCCGCTGGCCCAGAAGGACCTTCTCCGCATCGGCCCACTCGGGCCAGTCATCCGTCTGATTCAGGTACGACTCCACGGCGTCTGGCATCTCCCCTGGAACGAGGTGCACATTCGACTGGATGCTCTGGAGGATGCGGTTGACGGTCGCCACCTCGTTGTTGGCGAAGACCTCCTGGATGACCGCGTCCGCCACGGGCTCGCCCATGAAACGAAAGGGTTCGAGCACCTCATCTGTCCAGCGGCCACGGGATGCGGAATTTGAAGACATGGGGGCTTCAGTGAATCCAGGCACGAGAATGGGATTGCCCATCCCGGTGCTCAGGGATGGGCAAACGAGCGTCCCACGTTGTCCCCGCGAGTGTCGAGGCACGAGGGTCGTCGGCCGTCGGCGTGGTTGCCCCGCCCGGAGCCCGAGCCCACGCACGTCGTGCGCTCCATGGGAGGCAGTGTGCGGCGACTACCGCGTGAGGTTCACGTTGTACGAGCCGTCGCCCGACGTGGCGGTGCCCGTCACCGTGGTGGTGCCGACCTTGCGGCGCACCTTGCCGGTGCCGTCGTCCTCGATTTCACCGGCGAGGGTCAGGTTGAGGGTGACCTCGCCCTCCAGGTCACCGGTCATCTGGAAGGGGCCCGTGAGCGCGCCGGAGAAGGTGCCGTTGGGGATGTTGCGAAGCTGGAGGTTCAGCTCCGGCTGGGTCGCCGTATCGGTGGTCGACGCGTAGGTGATGTTCACCGGCTCCTCGTCTTCGCCCACGACAATCTCGCCGTCGGAGTAGGTGGCCATTCCCACGCGCAGTCGCATCCCCTTGTTGTTGGAGGCCCCCTGGTCCACCTGTCCGGAGATGAGGAGCGTCCCGGACACGTTGCCGGGTGCTGACTGGGCCGGGATGTTGGCGCTCGAAGCGGCGTTGAAGCCGGCGAAGCCGAGCTGCAGGGCTTTGCTGACGGACTCATCGAGTCCCAGGTATGCGCGTCGGGCCTGTTCGTCGGAGCTCACCTCGTCATCACCACAGGCTGTCAGGCCAGCGGACATGAAGAGAGTGAATGCGACAGTGGTCACGACACGAGAGATGAATGGGTTCATTCCGTCTGTCTAATCCAGACACCTCACGCTGTACCACTCGCTCCGCGATACGAATAAAGCGGGGCCCTGTGTGTGGCCGAACGGCGGTACGGAGGGTCCATTTCCGTGTACAGCCTCAGGGATGAGGACGCATGTCTCAGGGCCAGTGGCAGCGGATGCTCTTGGCATCAGTGCAACGCGCCATCGAGCGAAGCCTGACACCTGATGATAGGGACGACGTCTATTGGCGCGGCGAGGTACACGAACAGCCGCTACAGCCGTATCCGGACACCGCGAGGCAAGCTGTGGCACCTCGCCGGTGGTGAACCCGCTGCTCATCAGGAAACACCGCGGCCTGACCCATGTCGGTGGTCATGCCGATGCGCCCCCTGGGAGCCCCCGTGCGTGCTGTTCGAGGAGAGGGCCTTCCTATCTCGTCTCGCGCCCCGTCCTGTCCCGTTCTAGAGAACCGTCCATGTCCCTGCCGCTGCCGCCCTACCTTCAGGCTGCCCCCATCGCCGGCCTGCCCGTCGCCCACCGCTGGGGTCCGGGCGAGGCGATGTCGGCCTTCGGTAGCACCCACCGCACGGTCGAGGGCCACCTCGCGCATCTGTCCTTCCGGGCCCTCCTGGGCTTGGCCGCCGCGTTAGGCGAATGGATGCACCGCCGCTTCGAGCACCTTCACGACGACCACGAGATGCGGCTGGCGGTTGAGGCCATGTGGGCCGCGTCCATCGACATCCGCTACTTGAAGGTGGACGCGATGCAGTTCCCGCAGGACACGGCCAGCGCCATCCACGGGCCACTGCAGGCGCTCAAGTGGGAGTTCGTGAACGCCGCCGACATCTACGGCGAACTCGATTTCGGGCTTGTGCGCTACCTCCGCGGCGACGCCAACCTCGTCAACTTCACGCTTCCGGACAACAAGGCCTTCCAGGCCTGGTTCAAGGCGGTGCTGCCGCGCCTGGCGCCACTGTCCGCCCCGTCGGCCCGCGATGCGGCCCACGGCGACCCGGACGACGCCTCCGACGGACAGGCCGGCACGGACCCTCTGCTGTGGGGAACGCCAGTGCCCCGCGAGGCCTTCGCCCCGGCTTTTCCGCTGGCCACGGCCGACCGCGTCGCGCTCATCGACACGCTGCTCGCCTCCGTGTCCGCCACGCCCAACCCGTTCCTGCGCACACCGGCGGAACTGGCGGCGGCCGGTTTCCACGGTGCCCCCTACCGCTACACGGGCCCGTGAGGATGCCGGCACGGCGCGCGCCCACCGACGAGGCGGGCAGCGCGCAGCCACGCCTGCGATTCCTGTGGGACGAGTGGCATGTCACCGCGCACTTCCTCGACATCGACGACGCCCTGCTCGCGCGGGTGGTGCCGCTGTGCCCGCGGCCCCAGCAGGCGCTGATGCTGCCTGGGGGACGGGCGCTGGACCTTCCCGGCTCGGTGGGGATGCACTCAAGGGGAGCGGTACCTGCGCGGCCCCTCCGTGTTCTGCCAGCCCACGTCGCGCCGGAGGCCCGAGAGAGCGCGGTGCAGCAGATCGAGCGGCAGATACCCCTCCAGCACCACGTGGCTCCAGCCAACGCCGCCCGAGGGGGCACGCTGAGGGCACATGGGGGGAGGAAAAAGAAAAGCCCAGCAACCCCTAAGGATTGCTGGGCTCTCAATGGCGAGGAGTACGGGACTTGAACCCGTGGCCTCCGGCGTGACAGGCCGGCGTTCTAACCAACTGAACTAACTCCCCATAACCTTGGGCGGAACAGGGATTGAACCTGTGACCCTCGCCTTGTAAGGGCGACGCTCTGCCGCTGAGCTATCCGCCCGCAGGCGTGTTCCGCGTTGCGACGAGCGGGCTTTTATAAGTGGCTCACTCCACTGTCAAGCACCTGTTTCGAAGACCCAGGATCTTCCGTCACCGGCCGCGCGGAGCGTGAAAACGCTCGTGCGGCCGGTGACTTAGGGGCCTAGGGGACGGGCGCGACGTCCACTGTGCCCAGGTTCTCCGGGGCCACGCCGTTGGCTGAGCCGCCCTCGCCAGGATTGGGTTGCCAGTCGCCGTAGCAGTACGGGCCGGTGCCCACCCGGAAGCGCCACAGGTAGCCGTGGTTCAGGGCGGCGTTCACCGGAAGGTCCGCCTTGTACTCGTCGTCGTTGCCGCCATCGCTCTGAACCGTGCCAGCCACCCAGGTCCAGGCCGGGCTCACACCCGGGTCCTGTGTCTTGGGGCCGTGGCCCAGCTCCGCCGACAGGGTGGTGGCCGGAGGAGGGGCGTTGGTGACGCCGTCCTCGTAGATGAATCCGTACATGGTTCGGTTGCCGCTCAAATCACTGAGCTTCAGCGGCCACTGGAGCCGGCAGTAGTCGATGCCGGCGTGGTTTCCGACGGTGAGGGCGTGTTGCTGGCCCAGCGTGTAGCCCCCCACGTCGCTGCCGTCCTTGTCGCAATAGGTCCACGTGGAGCCATCCGTGCTGTAGCGCAGGCTCACGGCGCGACTCGTCGTGTAGGCCGGACGCAGCTCGGTGGTGAATTCATCCGTGTCCGCCTCACCCGAGGCCTCTCCGGCGTACGTCGCCGGCTTCCAGGTGAACGACGCCGAGGTGGTGGAGGCGTCCACGTCCGCGTTGCCCAGGCCGACCTGCACCTGAAGCCCCGTGCCCGCACCGGGGCCGTTGGTGACTCCGGGGATGCGCACGCGGCCCGTCACCGTGACGGCATCGCCGCTGCCCACCGTCGTCCCGCTCACGCTCTGCAGCCGGCAGACGCCCGTGGCCGCCGCCTGCACCGTCAACGTGCCCGCGTCCGCGATGTCGAAGTCGTCATCCGTCCCGTCCGCATCGCAGTACACGTAGGGGCCCGTGCCCAGCTTCACGCGGTAGGCGAACCGGAAGCTGCCCGCCGTGCCTGGGTTGGGCAGGGTGGCCCGGTACTCGTCGTTCTGGGTGTTGCCCGTGTCGGCGCCATGTGTCGCGGCCGTCCACTGCCAGCCTCCGCTCGTGTGGGCGCTGCCGGCCGGCCCGTAGCCCAGCTCCGCGACGATGCCCGCACCGGCGCCCGCGCCCGGCGTCACGCCCGCCTCGTGCACCTGGACCGCGATGACCTTCGAGGCTGCCTCACCAATGGTGTAGGCCTCGACAGGGGGCGCGGCTTGCGTCTCACCGCCCAGGCGGCACCAGTCCACCTGCGGCGGCACCACCGCGGCCACCGTCAGGACCGACGCCTGCGCCGTCTGATAGCCGTTGGCGCTGCCGTCCCGGTCGCAATAGGCCCAGGCCCCGGTCTGATACCGGAAGCGCACGGCCACCGCGTAGGTGCCCTCCGTGGCGGGCGCCGTCAGCGACGTCTCATAGGCGTCCTGCGCTCCGCTGTCCGTCTCGCCCGAGAAGCTCGCGGCCTTCCAGTTCCAGCCCGTCCCCGTCGCCGGGTCCGAACTCGCCGGGCCATACCCCACTTCCGAGGTGATTCCCGCGCCCGCCGCGCCGCTGGTGCCGTCCGTCACCGTCGTCACGAGCACCTTGCCGTGCACCACCTGCGTGGCGCCGCCCGGCGTCGCGCTCAACGTGGCCGGACCCACCAACTGGCACGCGTCCACGGCCACGGGCTTCACTTCCAGGCCACCGGCCTGGGCGAGCGTGAAGCCGTTGCCGAGGCCGTCCGCGTCGCAGTAGCGGTACGCGCCGCCATTCACGTTGAAGCGGATGGCGAACTTGTAGCGGCCCACCGTCCCCGGGTTGGGCAGGGCGGCCTTCCACTCGTCGTTGCTCCCGCCTCCGCCTGACTCGCGGTTGAAGCTCGCGCCCGTGGAGGTCCACTGCCAGCTCGCCGTCTCCGGCGCGTCCGCCTCCGGGCCGTAGCCCACCTGTCCCTGGATGCCCGTGCCCGCGCCCGTGCCCGGCGTGACACCCTCCATGTAGACCTGGGCATAGATTTCCTTCGTCGCCTGGCCCACGCGGTACACCTCGCTGGGCGGAGGCTCGATGGCCTCACCGCCGAGCTTGCACCAGCCGATGGAGATGTCCTGCGCCGCGCTCACGGTGAGCGTGCCCATCTTCGTCGGGTCGAAGCCCGCGGCCCCGCCGCTGTTGCCGTCCGAATCGCACAGCAGATACGCACCGTCGTTCACCTTGAAGCGATAGGCGAAGCGGTAGCTGCCCAGCGTGCCCGGGTTGGGCAGCGTGGCCTCGAACTGGTCGTTGTTGCCGACCTCGTCCTTGTACGCAGCCGTCGTCGTCCAGTTCCACTGTGCCGACGTGGCGGGGTCCTCCGCCGCGGGCCCCCAGCCCACCTGGCCCACCAGTCCGGTGCCCGCGCCGGCGCCGCTCGTCACGCCCTGCACGAACACCTGCGCCACCACCTTGCGGTTGGCCACCGCGTCCGTCGCGTACGTCACCGTCTCCGGCGTGTCGTTCCCGTTCGGGCCCAGCTTGCAGTAGCCGATGACCTTGGGGACCACCACTTCGCCCGCGACCGTGAGCTGGCCGAGCTGCGCGAGCTCGAAGTCCTGGCCGCCGTCATCCACGCCGTTGCCGTCGCAGACGCGGATGGGACCGCCGTTGGCGCTGAAGCGCACCGCGTAGCGATAGTCGCCATTGAGGCCGGGGTTGGGCAGCGTGCCCTTCCACTCGTCGTTGACCTCGAAGTTGTCCTTGGCCCAGGCCAGCGGCGTGGCCCAGTTCCACAAGGGCGAGGTGCGTGGGTCCTCCCCCGCGGGCCCCCAGCCGAGCTGGCCGGAGATGCCCGGGCCCGCGCCCACCTTGTCCGTCACGCCCGGCATGTGGACCTGGGCGAAGACCGTCTTGAGTCCCGACGTCTGCGTGGTCTGGTAGTTGATGACCTCGGGGGCCTTCTGGTCCTCGCCAATCTTGCACCAGCTCACGGGCGGCTTCGGCGCCTCGGTGCCCACGGTGAGCGTGCCCAGCTTCGCCAGGCTGAAGGTCAGCTCGCCCTCGACGCTGTCGTTGACGCCGTCCGCGTCGCACACGCGCCACGCGTTCTCACTGATGCTGAAGCGGAAGGCGAGCTTGTACGTGCCCACCGTGCCCGGGTTGGGCAGGTCCGCTTCCCACTCGTCGTTGTTGCCGTGCTCGGCCTTGTAGACGGCGGGGACCCACGTCCACGCGGCGGAGTTTCGAGGGTCCGAGTCCACCGGCCCCATGCCCAGCTGCGCCACCAGCCCCGAGCCCCCGCCGGCGCCCTGGGTGATGCCCGCCGCGTACACCTGGCCGGCCACCTTGATCAGCGTCGAGTCCGTGGGGCGGTAGAACAGCTCCGGGTTGGCGCGGTTCCCGTCGGGACCCAGCTTGCAGTAGTCCACGCGCGGCCGGGTGATGAACACGCGGCGCAGCATGTCCTCCGTCACGCCGTTGGCGGTGCCATCGCCATCCGCCATCACCCACGTCTTCCCGCCGTCGATGGAGAAGCGGATGGTGATGACCCACTCACGGCTCTCTCCTCCGATGGCCGGCTGCAACAGCACGTTGCCCTTGTAGATGTCCGCTTCACCGCTGTCGGAGTCGCCCTCGTACGTGGCCTCCTCCCAGGTGTAGCTCTCCGTCTTGAGCAGCTCGCCGTTCGCCGGAGCAAAGCCCACCTGCGCGCGCACGCCGCCGCCCTGACCCACGCCTCGGGTGAGGCCGGCCACGGTGATGGCGCCTCGCACCAGCACGCCCACCGGCTGCCCGCCGCTCACCGCGTCGGTGTTGCCGTTGATGATTTCGGCCTGGTCGATGTTCGCCGTCGGGGGGCCTTCGTAGAGGAAGCCCTTCACCAGCACGCCATAGGCGCCGTCCGGGTTCACCACGCGCACATCCACCTGCGCGGTGCTCGCGGAAGGGGAGTAGCCGTAGATGCGGAAGGCGTTGACCACGACGACGCGCAGGGCTTCCTGGGTGCCGAGGTAGAGCTTCGCGCCCGGCTCGAAGCCGGAGCCATAGACGTTGATGAGCGTGTTGCCCGCGATGGGGCCACCAGTGGGGGTGATTTCCCTCACGGTGGGCGGGGTGAGCGAGGGGGGCTGGCCGCCCTCCGGGTCATCACCACAGGCCACGACGAGCAACGACAACACGAGAAGAAGGGACCGCGGACAACGCGACGACATCGGCCATCACCCCTTGACGCCGCCAGCGGTCAACCCGCCGACGAGGTGCTTCTGGAGAGCGAAGAACAACGCCATGACCGGCGCGGAGACAATCAACGCGCAGGCGGCGAACTTGCCCCATTCCACCTTGTACTCGCCCACGTACCGCTGGAGGGCGACGGGCAGGGTGAAGCGGGTCGGGTCATTGATCAACGTGGCGGCGAGGACGAACTCGTTCCACGCCGTCATGAAGGAGAACAGCGCCGTCACGGCCAGCGCGGGGCGGGCCAGCGGCAATACCACCTTGATGAACACCTGGAAGGGCGAGGCCCCGTCCATCACCGCCGCTTCCTCCAACTCGCGCGGCAGCGTGTCGAAGTAGCCCTTCAGCATCCAGATACAGAAGGGCAGGGCGGTGGTGGCGTACACCAGCACCAGCCCGGTGAGGCTGTCGAGCAGCCGCAGCTTCTGGAGGATGCCGTAGATGGGCACCAGCATCAGCGTCGCCGGGAACATCTGGGTGACGAGCAGGGCCTGCATGCCGCCCTCCTTGCCCGGGAACTTGAAGCGCGACAGCGCATAGGCCGCCGTCACCGCGAGCGTCAGCCCCACCACCGTCGTGGCGCCGGAGACGATGAAGCTCGACAGCACCTGCCGGCCGAACACCCAGCGCCCCTGCGCATCCGAGCCGAGCAGCACGTCCCGGAAGTGGTCGAACGTCACCGCGTCCGGGAACGGGTTGGCGGTGAGCGACAGGCCGTCCGACGGCGACAGCGCCATCTTCACCACCCACAGCACCGGGTAGAGCGTCACCATGCACATCAGGCTCAGCCCCATGTGGATGACGGCCATCTTCAAGCCGGAGGGCTTCTTCATGACGCCTCCTCGGGCTTCATCAGGCGCCGGGTGAAGACGGACCAGCCCATCAGCACCACGAAGATGAGGACCGAGTACGCCGCCGCGAAGCCGTACTGCTCATTGCGCTGGAAGGCCCAGCGGAACGCCTCCGACACCAGGATGTCCGTGGCGCCGCCCGGCTCGCCTCCGGACACCAGGTAGATGATGTTGAACATGTTGAACGTCCACACGCTGCCCAGGATGACGGCGGGCAACATCGCGGGCTTGAGCAGGGGCAGGGTGATGCGCCGGAACTGCGTCCACTTGCTCGCCCCGTCCACCTCCGCCGCCTCGTACAGCTCCGGGGGGATGGACTGCAGCGCGCCCAGCGCCACCACCATCATGAACGGGAAGCCCAGCCACGTGTTGGTCGCCACGTTGGCCGCGAAGGCCGTGGAGAAGCGGGTGAACCAGCTCACCGGCTCCAGGTCCAGCGCGACGAGCAGGCCGTTGATGGCGCCGAACTGCCGGTGGAACATCCCCTTCCACATCAGCGCGGTGATGTAGTTGGGCACCGCCCACGGGATGATGAGCAGCACCCGGTAAATCCCCCGCATCTTGAGCAGCGGGTCCTTGAGCACCAGCGCCAGCCCCAGGCCGATGCTCACGTGCAGCACCACGTTCACCACCGCCCACAAGAGCGTCACCGCGAGCGTGAAGTAGAACGAGAGCGGCTCGGTGATGCTGTAGCCACGGCTGGCCAGGATGTCGACGAAGTTGGCCAGGCCCACGAAGGTGTACTGCCCCGCGTCGTGGTGGAACAGCGACAGCGACAGGCCCACCACGAAGGGGATGAACACCAGCACCAGCAGACCCGCCGCCGCGGGCGCGACATACGCCACCGCGCGCGACACATCCGGATAGCGCTGACGGAATGTCTGGCTCTGTGCCGGCCGCCGCAGCACCCACGCCGTGCCTCCGCTCAGGACCATCACTCCGGCGAGACCCAGCCAGGGCATGGGGCTGGCGTCGGGTGGGCGCTCCCGGTGCAGGGCCCGGTAGCGACGGTCCGCGAGCGCACCCGCGTCCTCGGGCCGCGTTCCGCCCTGGAGCACCGCGCGCAACGTCAGCTTCATCGGCTCCCACACGCGGGCCATCTCCAGCGTGTTGGGCATGGGCGTGGCGTCCTTCGCCGCCTCGCGGAAGGAGGAGATGAGCGTGTCGTCCTTCACTTCCTGGAGCTGGTACGCGGCCACGTCCGCCGGAATCTGCCGGCCCACCGTGGTGCGCACCCGCGACGCCTCGCCCAGCGACAGGAAGCGCGCCAGCTCGTGCGCCCGCGCGGCCTGCTCCGTGCGCGAGGAGACGAACGCCGCCTCCACGCCGAGGAAGGGCTTCATCGGCGTGCCTGTCTCGCTCACCGTGGGCAGCGCCACCACGCGGTACTGCACGGACGGTGCGATTTCTCCCGCGAACCAGGGGCCGCTGATGGTCATCGCCACGCGGCCGTCGTTGAAGAGCGTCTTCACCAGCGCGCCAGACACCTCCTGGGGCATCATCCGCTCGTCCTGGAGCCGCTTCACGAAGGCCAGCGAGCGCGCCATCCCCGGCGTGTCGAAGCTCGCGCGGCCCGTGGCGTCGAAGAGCGGCCCGTCGAAGCCGAAGAGGAATGGCGCGTGGAAGTAGAAGTCTCCGCTCTCGTACGCCAGCCCGAAGCGCCCCTCTTCGGGCTTCGACAGGGTGGGCAGGAGCGCCAGCAGCTCCGCGGTGGTGGTGGGCGGGCGCGGCACCAGCTTCGTATTCACATAGAGCGCCAGCGACTTGAGCGACATCGGATAGCCGTACACCTGGCCATCCACCTCCAGCGCCTCCACCGTGTTGGCGAAGTAGTCGGCCCGGACGAGGGTCGCCGTCGTGGGCGCCAGCAGGTTCTGTCCCTGGAAGTTGCGCAGCCGCTCGTGGTTGAAGATGAAGACGTCGGGCCCCGCGCCGTGGGGAATGGCGTTGGTCAGCTTGGACGCGTAGGCGTCATAGGGCAGGGCGAGCATGTCCACCCGCACGCCCGTCTTCGCGGTGAAGAGCGTGGTCGCCTGGAGGAGCGCGGCCTCTTCGCCACCCCGGTACGCGTGCCACAGCTTGAGGGGTGCTGTCTGGGGCTCCGCCGCGTGCGCGCTCCACGCCGTCGCGAGCAGCACCAGCGCCAGCAGCCTCTTCAAGACGCCACCTCGAGCGACTCGCGGTCCACCGGGTGGCGCAGGGCCACGGACCCATCCTCGGTGAAGACGTGCAGCGCGTCCGCCACCGGCGATAGCGACACCTTGTCTCCCACCGAAACCTGGGAGCCCTTGTCGAAGCGCGCGGCCACCGGACCCGCCTCCGTGCTGACGAAGGCATAGCCGTCGAAGCCCAGCCGCTCCACCGCGTCCACCGTGCCCGTCAGGGGGCCCAGCGCCGCCACGCGCAGGTCCTGGGGCCGCAGGCCCACCAGGAGGTTCGTCGCACCCGGGGCGAGGTCCGAGGGGGACAGCAGCGTGAAGCCCTTGCCCACCAGGTTCGCGCCGTCGCGCCGGGCCTCCAGGAAGTTCATCGCGGGCGAGCCGAGGAAGCCCGCGACGAAGCGGTTCGCCGGGCGGTTGTAGAGCTCCAACGGCGGTCCCACCTGCTGCAACACGCCCGCGTTGAAGACAGCCACCCGGGTGGCCAGCGTCATCGCCTCCACCTGGTCGTGGGTGACGTAGATCATCGTCGCGCCCAGCCGGCGGTGCAGCCGCGCCAGCTCCCCGCGCATCTGCACTCGCAGGGCGGTGTCCAGGTTGGACAGGGGCTCGTCGAAGAGGAAGACCTTCGGGCGCCGGACGATGGCTCGCCCCATGGCCACCCGCTGACGTTGTCCACCCGACAGCGCCTTGGGCTTGCGCTCCAGCAGGTGGCCCAGCTCCAGCATCGTCGCGACTTCAGCCACCCGGGAGGCGATCTCCGCCGGGGGGAACTTCCTCAGCGTCAGGCCAAAGGCCAGGTTCTCCCGCACCGTCATGTGCGGGTAGAGCGCGTACGACTGGAACACCATCGCCACGTCGCGATCCCTCGGGGGCACGTCGTTGACGCGCGCCCCGCCGATCCGCACCTCGCCCGAGTCCACCTGCTCCAGCCCCGCGATGAGCCGCAGGAGTGTCGTCTTTCCACAACCCGACGGCCCCACCATGACCAGGAACTCGCCCTGTCCCACCTGAAGGTCCACGCCCTTCACGATGAGGTTCGGGCCAAACGACTTCTTGATTCCGCTCAAGGTGACTTCGGACAAGACGCGCTCGAAAATGAGGGGAGAGAACGGCGGGGCACATTACCCGGAGCGTCGCGCTTTCCCCAAACCTCGCCGGTTGGGCGCGGTGCGTTATTCTCGCGCCGGGCCATCCGGAAGTTTCCGGGGTCCGTAGAGGGACAACTGGGGTGGCCGCCTTGTCAGCCCCAGAAGGCGCTTGTTATGGAAGCTGACATCCGGTCCGTCGAGGTCTACCCCACCGTATGAGCACTCCCCGTTGGTCCCTCTCGAGGGGCGCGACCCTGGTCGCTTTTCTGTTCGCCGTCGGTTGCAGCGAGAGCGACTACGTCCGGCTCTACCACAGCGAGGCCCGCGCCCCGAGCTACACCGTCGAGGACGTCGAGTCGATGAAGCACATGGGCGCGACGTTCACCGACCAGGGGGTCAACTTCGCCCTCTACTCGGAGAACGCGACGCGGCTGGAGCTGCTCCTGTTCGATGATCCGGAGAGCAACCGGCCCTCGCGCACCTATGAGCTGACGCGCTACGGGGACGTGTGGAACGTCTACGTGGAGGGCGTGGGCCTGGGGCAGCACTACGGCTTCCGGGCCTGGGGTCCCAACTGGGAGTTTGATCAACGCTGGTTCCCCGGCTCCATCCACGGCTTCCGCGCGGACGCGGACGTGGACGGCAACCGCTTCAACCCGAACAAGCTGCTGACGGACCCCTACTCGAAGGCGCTGCACCGGGACCACGACTGGAGCAAGGGCAGCACCGCCAGCGGGCCCGCGCGCACGGAGGTGACGTACGCGGCCTCCGCCAAGAGCGTCCTCGTCCAGAGCGACTACCAGTGGGGCGACGGGGAGCGGCAGTGGCGGGACAACCGCCAGAACGAGCAGTGGGCGGGCCACAAGTGGCAGGACCTCATCGTCTACGAGGTCCACGCCAAGGGCTTCACCGCGGACCCCGCCAGCGGCGTGCGCTTCCCCGGCACCTACCGGGGCCTGGGCGAGAAGGCCGACTACTTCAAGGACCTGGGCATCACCGCCGTGGAGCTGCTCCCCATCCACGAGAAGCCGCTGGACGGCGGTTACTGGGGCTACCAGACCATCAACTTCTTCGCGCCCGAGCTGTCCTACGCCGCCTTCAAGCGGCCGAACGAGGTCGTCGACGAGTTCAAGTGGATGGTGGAGGAGCTGCACAAGCGCGACATCGAGGTCATCGTCGACGTCGTCTACAACCACACCGGCGAGGGCGGCCTCTGGCGCGAGAAGCTGGAGTCGGACGACGTGCTGCCCGGTGAGCCGCTGGACTCGTTGGACCCGGCGGAGGTCGCCGGCGTGTACTCGTTCCGCGGCATCGACAATCAGGCGTACTACGGGCTCAACGGGGACCGGCGCACGTACTGGAACAACACGGGCGTGGGCAACCAGACGCGGCCCAACCACCGCCCCATGCGCAAGCTCATCATCGACAGCCTGCGCTTCTATGTCGAAGAGCTGCACGTGGATGGCTTCCGCTTCGACCTGGCGCCGATCCTGGGCGAGAGGGATCAGGACTACAACCGCTGGGACGACCCGAAGAACACGGTGCTTCAGGAGATCGTCGATGACCCGGTGCTCCAGCGCTACAACACGCGCATCATCGCGGAGCCCTGGAGCGCGGGCGGCTGGTACTGCATGCCCATGGGCGAGTTCCCCAACTCGCTCACCCAGCCCGGCAACGGCTGGTACGAGTGGAACGGCCGCTTCCGCGACTGGTGGCGCGCGTTCATCAACCGCGACGACTGGAAGCTCAACTCCAACGAGGGCTCGCTGTGCGGCAGGCCGGGCTCCGCGGACGGCGCCTTCCTGATGTACGGCAGCAAGGAGTGGTACTCGCGCAACGGCCGGCGCCCATACCACTCGATGAACTTCATCACCGTGCACGACGGCTTCACGATGTATGACTTGTTCACGTACGAGGTGAAGCAGAACAAGTGCGGCCCGCTCAACCCGGTGTGCTGCGACACGCCCAACAGCCCCTTCTGCGACAAGGTGAGCGGCGAGGACCACAACCGCTCGCGCAACTGGGGCCCGGTGGGTGACACGCGCGGGGAGAGCATGCGCCGGCAGATGATGCGCAACGCCTTCATGGCGATGATGATCAGCCACGGCACGCCCATGATTCTGGGCGGCGACGAGTGGATGCGCACGCAGCTGGGCAACAACAACGCCTACTCCACGCGCGCGGACAACCCCTTCAACTGGTACCAGTGGGGCGCCTACCTGGCGCGCGACGAGCGGCACCGGATGTACGAGTTCGTCAAGGCCGCCATCCGCCTGCGCAAGGAGCACGCCTACGCCTTTGCGCCGCCCGACTACGAGAAGGGCTCGCCCCTGGTGTGGAAGAGCGCCCAGAACACCGAGGAGGTGGGCTGGGACACCAAGCAGTTGATGATGCACTACCCCGACACGTCGTTCGGCCCGGAGCTGGTGGTGCTCATCAACATGGAGCCGCGCGCGGTGGAGTTCACCCTGCCTCCGGGGCGCCAGTGGAAGCGGCTCATCGACACCCAGGCGTACTTCGACAGTCCCGAGTACCTGTCCGCCACGGGCCTGGAGCCCCGTGTCACCGGCAACTCCTGGCTCGACGCGCCGTCCCCCGTGACGGGGGTGACCTACGGGGTGCCCGAGCGCACCATCGTCGTCCTGCGCGCGGAGTAGGGGCAGGCAGGCGAGGTGCGCTATAAGCGGGGCCCGTCCATGCGAGTCCTGCCAGCGCGCCTCGGCGCCCTCCTGCTGCTCTTCATCCCGCTCGTCACCCTGGCCGACGCGTCGAGAGATCGCTTCGGCGCCGCGGGTTACTTCCGCATCATGACCCGCCCGGATTTCTCGGGCGGCTCCGGCCAGCTCGGGTACTACTGGCTGTACGGCCGGCTCCTCAACGAGAGCCCCTACGGCGAGCTGAACCTGAGGCTGGACGTGCTCCAGTCCGCGCCGGGAACCGACGAGGCCTGGGCGGAGGTGCACACGCGCTTCTCCGGCACCTCGTTCCGCTCGGCGGACCCGGGCAACGGCTCCTTCGTCAACTTCCGCGCGGACTACCTGTTCGTGCGCGCCGGCAACATCCTGCTCGACAGGGTGACGTGGCAGCTCGGCACGCTCGAGGACCGCTGGAATGACTTGCACATCTACGACCAGCGGCCGGCGACACTGCTCTGGGACACCGTGGGCCTGTCCGGCACATACCAGGGAGACCGCTACGACGTGCTGCTGGCGGTGGGTGACAGCGGCTACACGCTGCGTCCCCAGAAGTACAACACGGTGCTCACCGGCGCCGCGTCCTTCCGCTACCGCCTGATTCCGGGGCACCTGGAGTTGGGGGTGCGCGGGCAGCTCGGCTACGAGCCGGACGTGCGGGGCAATCGCAACGCGCTCTACGCGTCGCCCAACACCAACTACGAAGACTACGTGCGGCGCGAGGTGGTGCAGCGCTACTTCGAGCAGAACCCGGGTCAGGCGGACTACGAGGTGGGCAACCTGACTCCCCGCAGCGCGCTGTCATACCGGGCCATGGGCTACGTGGGCTTCGGCAACGTGGGGCCGCTCATCTGGGACAACCTGTACCTCACCTTCGAGCGCAAGCACCCGGACCAGTCCTACACGGAGCGCGTTCGCGACAGGGAGTTCTCGGTCTTCATCGCGGACCAGACCGACGAGCGCTACGAGGCGGCGCTGGGCAACGAGGCCTACATCAAGCTCATCCCCGACAAGCTGGAGGCCCTGTGGGGCGTCTGGGTGGGGTACGCGTTCAACGAGGACAACGCCATCAAGCCCGGCGACGACGACCGCCTCATCGCGTCCACGGTGCTGCGGCTCCAGTACTTCCTCACCGAGCGCGTCCATCTCCTCGTGGAGACGAGCATCGCCACGGAGCGCAGCAAGAACGGCAACCTGTATCGCAACCACGTGGACTCGGTGTTCACCAACTCCGGGGGCGTGCCGGACTCGCGCGGCCTGGAGTACGGCGACAGCGACACGCGCAACACGTGGCAGGGCAAGGTGGGTGTCGTCCTCAATCCAACGGGACGCGGCATCTACGCGCGCCCCAGCTTGCGGCTGCTGTATGGCTTGCAGCACTCCTCGCAGCACGCGGCGTTCGGCAACTCCTTCGTGGATAGCCTGGACCAGTACAACACGTACATCGGCCCCGAGCGCCACTGGCACTCGGTGGTCGCCATCGAGGCCGAAGGATGGTTCTGAGACAGCGGTGGGTGGTCGTCCTCTTCCTGGCGCTCATGGCGTCGGGCTGCCTGAAGCGGCAGGGGCCGCCGGTGCTGGCGCCCGAGGGCACCGTGGTGGCGGTGGCCTATATCCGGGACGACGCGCAGCGACGCGGCACCGTGGCCCAGGTTCCCGAAGGCGTCCGTCAGCGCGTTCTGGAGGCGCTGGCCAAACGCAACCTCCAGGTGCAGGAGGTGCCCTACGAGCGGTACGCCACTGACTTCGCGAAGGTGACGGATTCGCAGCGCCGCTTCGCGATGCTCAAGGCTCAGGCCCCGGAGGCTCCGCTGCTGCTGCTGGTGGAGACGCGGGTGTCGTTCTTCGGCCAGGTGGGTGGGCGCTTCTCCTGGGACGTGTATGTGAAGACGACGGCGAACCGCGCCACGTCCACGCTGGAGCCGACCAGTGATTTGCAGGACTACGGCGCCGCGCTCCAGTTCGACCAGCAGCGCGAGGACGACGCGCAGAACGAGGTGTCCCGGCAGATTTCGGGGCAGGCCGCCGCGCTGTTCGACTCGTTCCTCGCCTCGCCCATGCTGGTGCCGAACACGGAAGGGGGCCCTGGCGTGGTGCCGGGCCTGGACGCGCCGGCCGGCGAGGGAATCGAGCCGGGCAAGAGCACGCCGACTGAGCTTCCGCCTCCCGGGCCCGAGGCCCCTCCCGTGCCGCCTCCCTCTCCCGCGCCGTACAGGGGCCTGTGGGCGCCTCCGGCCGGAGACGCCATCTACTTCGTGATGGTGGACCGCTTCTCCAACGGGGACGCGGGCAATGACGGGACAGTGGATGCGAAGGACGCGCAGGCCTTTCACGGCGGAGACCTGCGAGGTGTCATCGACCGACTGGACGGGCTGAAGTCGCTCGGTGTCCGCACGGTGTGGCTTTCACCCGTCTTCCAGATGCGGACGGAGAAGTTCTACGGCTACGGCGCCTTCCACGGCTACTGGGTGGAGGACTTCGGGCGGGTGGAGCCGCGCTTCGGTGACGAGGCCCTGCTGACGCGGCTGTCGGACGAGCTGCGCCGCCGGGACATGCGGCTGGTGCTGGACGTGGTGCTCAACCACGTGGGCCCGGAGACGCGGCTCACGCGCGAGAAGCCCGAGTGGTTCCACGGCCTGGGGCCCATCGACAACTGGAATGACTCGCGCGAGCTGGTGATGCGCGACGTGCACGGGCTGCCGGACCTGGCGGTGGAGCAGGAGGCGGTCTACGCGCACCTGCTGTCGAAGTCGCTGAAGTGGGTGGACGCGGTGAAGCCCGCGGGCTTCCGCCTGGACGCCGTCAAGCACCTGCCGATGGACTTCTGGGCGCGCTACAACGACGACCTGCGCGCGCACGCGGGCAACGACTTCCTCCTCCTGGGCGAGCTGCTGGACGGCGACCCGGTGCTGCTGTCGCGGGTGATGAAGGAGGGCCGCTTCGGGACGATGTTCGACTTCCCGCTGGCCTTCGCGCTGGTGGATGTCTTCTGTCGGGGCCGCTCGCCGGCGCATCTGGGCGCGGTCCTCTTCAACGACCGGCTGAACCCGGCGCCCGACTCCCTGGTGACGCTGCTGGACAACCACGATTTGCCCCGCGTCATGAGCGAGTGCGGCGGGGACTTGGAGAAGGTGAAGCGGGCGCTGGCGGTGCAGCTCACCGCGCGGGGGGTGCCGGCGCTGACGTACGGCATCGAGGAGGGGCTCACCGGCGCGAAGGAGCCGGAGAACCGGGGCGACATGCGCTTCACGCCGGACCACCCGCTGCGTGTGTGGATTGGTCGGCTGTTGGAAGCGCGGCGGGGCAGTGAGGCCCTCCAGCGTGGCGAGACCTTGGTGCTCGCCGCCCGGGAGGACCTCTTCGCCTACGCCCGTGTGACTCCCGACGAAGCCGTGTTCATCGGCATCAACTCCGGGACGAAGCCCCGGGATGTGTTCCTGCCGGAGGCGCTGGGCGAGGCCGGCCAGGGCGTGGATCCGCTGACGGGCTCGCAGGGCATGCTGGGGCGGCTCGCCGAGTCCGCGTACTTCCACGTCACGAATCCGCCCGGTCAGGTGACGCTGCGTCGGCTGAAGCCGCGCACGCCGGGTGGTTTCGCGGCGCTCGCCCG
Source organism: Myxococcus sp. CA056 (assembly GCF_013336715.1). Classification (NCBI taxonomy): domain Bacteria; kingdom Pseudomonadati; phylum Myxococcota; class Myxococcia; order Myxococcales; family Myxococcaceae; genus Myxococcus; species Myxococcus sp. CA056. The sequence goes on along the minus strand of NZ_JABUMT010000003.1, from coordinate 427,390 downwards.
GAAGGCACGGGCGTGGTCGCGCGGCGAAGGCGAGCGGCGCACCGTGGTGCTCGCGACGGGAGATGCGTCCGTGCGCGTGGTGGGCGGCGGGCCGGAGCTGGGCGGGTGGAAGGCCGAGCGCTCGCTGCGCCCCGAGGCCGGCGCGGTGACACTGTCGCTGCCCGTGGGGGGCGTCTTCGAGTACAAGCTCGTCCGCGACGACGGCCCGGGGAAGTTCTCCTGGGAAGCGGGACCCAACCGTCTGCTCTACGTTCCCCAGTCGGATGAGTCCGACGTCGCGAGCCAGGAGCCCCTTCGCGTGGAAGTGGCCTGGGAGCAGCGCCCCGCTGCCGCGGCACCGTGGTCCCTCATCCGTCCCATCCTTCTCCGCTCCCGACCGGAGCTTTGACCCAGAGCCCGAAGTGAACGACCGACTCCTCCGCGCCGCACGCCGCCAGCCCACCGACACCACGCCCGTGTGGCTCATGCGTCAGGCGGGCCGCTACCTGCCCGAGTACCGGGCCATCCGCGGCAACATCGCCTTCCTGGACCTGTGCAAGCACCCGGACCTGGCCGCCGAAGTGACGGTGCAGCCGGTGACACGGCTGGGCGTGGACGCGGCCATCATCTTCTCCGACATCCTGATTCCCGTGGAGGCGATGGGAATCACGCTGGAGCTGGGGGACAAGGGCCCGCACTTCCCGGAGCCCGTGCGCACCTCGGCGGACATCGACAGGCTGGGCGTGCCGGACCCGGTGGAGGGCACGGGCTTCGTGGCGGAGGCCATCCGCCGCACCCGCAAGGCGCTCAACGACTCCGTGCCCGTCATCGGCTTCGCGGGCGCGCCCTTCACGCTGGCCGCGTACATGGTGGAGGGCGGCGGCTCCAAGAGCTACATCCTCATCAAGCGGCTGATGTTCGAGCAGCCCGCGCTCGCGCACCGCCTGTTCGGCAAGCTCACCGACACGCTCATTCCCTACCTCAAGATGCAGGTGGAGGCGGGCGCGAGCATCGTCCAGATTTTCGACTCGTGGGGCGGTGAGCTGTCGCCGTGGGACTACGAGCGCTTCTGTCTGCCCTACCTGACGCGCATGGTGTCCGAGCTGAAGGCCACCGGCGTGCCCGTCATCGTCTTCGGCGTGGGCATGTCCACGCACCTGCCGCTGCTCCAGCGCACGGGCGCGGACGTGGTGGGCCTGGACTGGACGCTGCCCATGGACGAAGGCCGGCGCGTGCTGGGGCCGGACATCGCCGTCCAGGGCAATCTGGACCCGCTGCACCTGTTCCTTCCGCGTGAGGAATTGGATGGGCGCGTCAAAGACATCCTCCTGCGCGCGGGCCCCGTGGGGCACATCTTCAACCTGGGCCACGGCATCCTCCCGCCCACGGACCCCGAGGCCGCGAAGTTCGCCGTGGAGGCCGTGCACCGCCACGGCTTCGCGCTTCGTCAGGGAACGCTGACACCGTAAAGCTTCAGGGCCGCTGCGCGCCGTCTGGGAATGCGCGCGGCCCGACGTAACCTTTCACGCCACACGGAGCTCGACTCTTGTGGCGTGAAAGGTCTCTGCGCGAGGCATTGAGCGGTGCGTCATCCCCGCAATGTCTTTGTTTGGTTTTGGGCACGAGCATTGCTCCCTCTCCGGCCGCAGCCCGCCATTCATTCACTCATCTCGATTCTGACCTCTTCGACCCGGACCGGTGCGGCTGAACCCGCGGCACCACGAGGAGCGTATGCAACATCGTCACTCACACCCCCGAACCATCCTTGGCTCAGCCATCACCTTGTTGGCCCTGATGGCCTTCACCTGGAGCGGCACCGCCCAGGCGCAGACCTTCACCCACGGCGTCGCGGACGGCTTCGTGCTGCCCACCGAGCCGGTGTCGCCCAGCACGGGCATGCTCAACTACATCGCGGCGAACTACACCTTCCCCGGCTCGCGTGCCTTCGACGACACGAGCATCGACCGGTGGTTCGCCACCACCTTCACCAACCTGCGTCGCAATGGCCCCATCTGTGGCGCCACCCTGCGCATGTCGGTGCGCAACCTGGGCAGCAATGACTCCATGGGTCTGCTGTTCATGGGCCCCGCGGGCACGCAGGTCGCCACCGGCTTTGGCGACTCCCTGACGAACCTGGGCATCGCCTTTGGCGCCACGGGCACCATCAACCTCAACCTGGCGGCGCTCCCCGGCGCGGTCAACCTCATCCCCACCCTCAACGCGCAGGGTTTCGTGGATGTCATCGTCCAGGACGACTCCGCGGTGGACTTCGTCTCGCTCACCATCACCCAGTGCCGCGTGGACGTGTACTCCAAGGACAACGGCAGCGACTTCGGTCTCACGCCGACGGTGGACCCCATCTGGATCAGCCCCGACATCCGCGTCTGCCAGACGGCCGGCTGCGTGGGCCACCAGAACCCGGAGTTCGGCCAGACGAACTTCGTCTACGTGACGCTGCGCAACAACGGTCCGCTCGTGCCCCCGGGCAACCCGGCGAGTGGCACGCTGCTCGTCTATTACACCGGCTCCGGTGGCGCGGCCGTGTGGCCCACGGACTGGGCGCCCATTGGCACCATCGCCGTCAGCATCCCCGCGGGCGCCACGCAGGAGTTCATGGTGCCCTGGACGGGCGTGCCGGCGCCGGGCCACTACTGCCTGCTGTCGCGGTGGGTGTCGACGCAGGACCCGATGACGCTGGTGGAGGTTGCGGGCTCCAACACGCTCAACAACACGCGTTGGAACAACAACCTGGCGTGGAAGAACATCAACGTGGTGAACCTGACGCCGTTCGCGCCCGCGAGCGAGTACGACTTCCGTCTGCGCAACCTGCTGCGTGACGCCCACGGCACGGCGGCCCTGGAGGTTCGCATTCCGGACCGCACCGGCGGCCCGTCCTTCCTGGAGCGCGGCCAGCTCTTCCTGACCCTGCCCGAGGAGCTGTGGGCGCGCTGGCAGCACCAGGGCACGGGCTTCGAGGTGGTGGGCGAGCGCCAGGTGCGCATCGTCAACCCGAACGGCGCGCGGCTGGAGGGCCTGATTCTGGACCCGAACGGCGCTCACCATGTCGGCGTGCGCTTCGTCGCGCAGGTGACTGATGCGGACCAGGGCAAGTTCGCGGTGGACCTGGTCCAGCACTCGGCCAGCGAGGAGAAGCCGGACAAGGTCGAAGAGGCGGGTGGCGTGCGCTTCGACATCACCGTGGGTCCGCAGTCGGACACCGGCGCGGGCACCAACGCGAAGAAGTAGGTGAACGGGGCCCGGCCCCGTGAGTAGCAGGACGAGGGGGTGGAGGTGCCCGTCATGGGTCCTTCGCCCCCTCGCTCTATTGGGAGCCGGACGTGCCTCGCGACAAGTGCTCGCGGATTGACTCTTGAGTCAATCGCGGGTTGACGCGGCGCATCACCGCCCGTTAGATGGGCCTCACTCGTCGTCGCAGGAGGGTGAGGCACACATGGCAAGCGAGAAGCGTAACGGTCACCGCAGGGTGGCCATCGTCCGCGGCCTGCGGACCCCATTCGTCAAGGCGGGCACTGTCTTCGCCGGGCTCACCGCGTTGGACCTGGGCCGCATGGTGGTCCAGGAGCTGGTGCAGCGCTCGGACCTGGACCCGAACGTCATCGACCAGCTGGTGTTCGGCACGGTGATTCCGTCGCTGACCGCGCCGTCCATCGCCCGCGAAGTCGTCATCGCCGCGGGCCTGCCGATGAAGATTGAAGCGGCGACGGTGACGAAGGCCTGCGCGACGTCCATCCAGGCGATGACGACGGCGGCCAACTCGATTGCGGTGGGCGAGGTGGACGTGGCCATCGCCGGCGGCACCGAGGCGATGTCGGACGCGCCCGTGTTCACCAGCCGGCCCCTGGCGCATGCGCTGGCGGCGGCCTCCAAGGGGCGCTCGCTGCCAGAGAAGCTCAGGCCCTTCCAGAAGCTCAAGGCGACAGATCTGGTGCCGGTGCCGCCCGCCATCGCCGAGTACTCCACGGGCCTGTCCATGGGCGAGAGCGCGGAGAAGATGGCCAAGGAGAACGGCATCTCCCGCGACGAGCAGGACCGGATTGCATGGGCGTCGCACCGCAACGCGGCGGCGGCCTGGAAGGACGGGCGCTTCGACAACGAGGTGATGCACGTCTCGGTGCCGCCCCAGTACGAGCAGACGGTGACTCGCGACAACATCATCCGCGAGGACTCCACGCTGGAGGCACTGGGCAAGCTCAAGCCGGTGTTCGACCGCAAGTATGGCACCGTCACCGCGGGCAACGCGTCGCCGCTCACGGATGGCGCCGCCGCGCTGTTGTTGATGAGCGAGGAGCGGGCGAGGGCGTTGGGGTACGAGCCGCTGGGCTACCTGCGCTCGCACGCGTACGCGGCCACGGACCCGGGAGACCAGCTGTTGCAGGGGCCGGTGTACGCGGTGCCCACGGCGCTCAAGCGCGCGGGCATGAAGCTTTCGGACATCGACCTGGTGGAGATGCACGAGGCCTTCGCCGCGCAGGTGGGCAGCAACCTCCAGGCGCTCGCGTCCCAGGCGTTCGCGAAGAAGGCGGGCTGGAGCGAGCCGGTGGGGGAGATTGACCGCGAGCGGCTCAACGTCACGGGCGGCTCCATCGCCATTGGCCATCCCTTCGGGGCCACGGGGGCGCGCATCGTCACGCAGGCCCTCAACGAGCTGAAGCGTCGGAACAAGAACACGGTGATGTGCACCGTCTGCGCCGCCGGCGGCCTGGGCGCCGTGGTGGTCCTGGAGCGTGCGTGATGGCCATCAAGCTTGAAGAGCTGGAGGCGAAGCAGGGCTTCTCCCTCACCGTGGAGGACGGCGTCGCCGTCGTCTCGTTCGATTTGCCGGACTCGGCCGTCAACACGTTGTCCCCCGAGGTGGGCGCGGCCTTCACGCTCCTGCTGGAGGAGGTGGAGCGCGAGGCCCAGGTGAAGGCGGTGGTCTTCATCTCCGGCAAGAAGGACAGTTTCGTCGCCGGGGCGAAGATCGACTACCTGCAGACGCTCAAGACGGCGGAGGACGCCACCGCCATGAGCCAGCAGGGGCAGGTGGGCTTCGACCGGCTGGAGGCATTCCCCAAGCCCGTTGTCGCGGCCATCCACGGCGCGTGTCTGGGCGGAGGCCTGGAGTGGGCGCTGGCGTGCCACTACCGCATCGCCACGGACAGCCCCAGGACGACGCTCGGCCTGCCAGAGGTGCAGCTCGGCTTGATTCCGGGGGCCGGCGGTACGCAGCGGCTGCCCGCGCTCATCGGTGTGCAGGCGGCGCTGGACCTCATCCTCACCGGGAAGAGCGTCAAGCCGTCCAAGGCGAAGAAGCTGGGCATCGTCGACGAGGTGGTGCCCACGCCCATCCTCCGCGCCATCGCGCTCCAGCGCGCCCGGGAGCTGGCCGCGGGCACGCTTACGCCCGAGCGCGCGCACGGCCAGGGCTTCAAGGCGGTGGGGCAGAAGAAGGGCGTCGCGGGCTTCTTCCAGGGACTTGCGAACAAGGAGCTGTGGGCGGAGGTCGCCCTGGAGGACAACCCGCTGGGCCGCAAGGTCCTCTTCGACCAGGCGCGCAAGCAGCTGAGGAAGAAGACGCGCGGCAAGTACCCGGCGCCGGAGAAGGCGTTGCAAGTCATTCGCGTGGGCCTGGAGTCCGGGCGCAAGGCGGGCCTGGAGGCGGAGGCGAAGGCGTTCGGCGAGCTGGTGATGTCGGACGTGTCGAAGCGACTGGTGGAGGTCTTCTTCGCGACCACGGCGCTGAAGAAGGAGAACGGCACGGCGGACGCCAGCGTGAAGCCGCGCGAGGTGAAGAAGGTGGCCGTGCTGGGCGGCGGGCTGATGGGTGGAGGCATCGCCTACGTGGCCGGTGTGCTCCAGGGCGCGCAGGTGCGGGTGAAGGACAAGGACGACGCGGGGGCCAGCCGCGCGATGAAGCAGGTGCAGGGCATCCTGGACGAGCGGGTGAAGCGGCGCTCGCTCACCTGGCGCGAGGCTGCGGCGAAGCAGGCGCGGATTACGGCCGGCACCGACTACAGCGGCTTCAAGGCGGCGGACCTGGTCATCGAGGCGGTGTTCGAGGACCTGAAGCTCAAGCACCGCATGCTCGCGGAGGTGGATGCCGTCACCGGCCCCGACGCCATCTTCGCGTCCAACACCTCCAGCATCCCGATTACCGAGCTGGCCAAGGGCAGCCAGCGGCCCGCGCAGGTCATCGGCATGCATTACTTCAGCCCGGTCAACAAGATGCCGCTGCTGGAGATCATCACCCACGCGGGGACCGCGGACTGGGTGACGGCCACCTGCGTGGAGGTGGGGCGCAAGCAGGGCAAGACGGTCATCGTCGTGAACGACGGGCCGGGCTTCTACACCTCGCGCATCCTCGCGCCGTACATGAACGAGGCCGCGCACCTGCTGGCCGAGGGCGCGGACATCGCCGCGCTGGACAGGGCGCTGGTGGAGTTCGGCTTTCCGGTGGGGCCGATGACGCTGTTGGACGAGGTGGGCATCGATGTGGCCCACAAGGTGGGGCCCATCATGGAGGCGGCCTTCGGCAAGCGCATGGCGGCGCCGAAGTCGCTGGATGGCGTGGTGGCCGATGGCCGGCTGGGCCGCAAGAGCCAGAAGGGCTTCTACCTCTACGAGAACGGCAAGAAGAAGGAGGTGGACCCCACCGTCTACGGGCTCCTGCCGCACGGCAAGGAGCGCAAGTCGTTCGATGCCTCGGAGATGGCGGAGCGACTGGTGTTCCAGATGGTGAACGAGGCCATCCGCTGCCTGGGCGAGGGAATCCTCCGCAGCGCGCGCGACGGCGACGTGGGCGCCATCTTCGGCCTGGGCTTCCCGCCGTTCCTCGGGGGCCCGTTCCACTTCGCTGACAGCAAGGGGCCCGCGGAGTTGCTGCGGAAGCTGGAGCACTACCAGGACAAGCTCGGTGAGCGCTTCACGCCCGCGCCGCTCCTGGTGGAGATGGTGAAGGCAGGCAAGACGTTCTACCCGCGCTGAGCGCGAGGTGACCGGGGTGGGGGGCGCGACTTCCCACCCCGGTGCTTGACCGGGGCGGTGTTCTAGGAACAGCCTGCCGCCCGCATGGCCCGCTCCGCGTCCCGCACCATCGCCCTGGTTGTCCTCGTCGCAGTCCTGCTCTGCGGCGCAGCCGCGGCGGCGGGGGCGTGGCGCTACTTCCACAAGAATCCGCAGAACCCCGTCGTCCGGTTGGACGAGTACGTCACCATGGGTTGGGTGGCGTGGGATTCGAGCTGGTACATGCGGATTGCCCAGGAGGGCTACCAGTACACGCCGGGCGAGCAGAGCTCGGTGGCCTTCTTCCCGCTCTATCCGCTGGTCATCCGCGCGGTGGAGACACTGGGGCCCAACGTCTATCAGGCCGGGGTGCTGATAACCCTGCTGTGTGGCCCGCTGGCGCTGCTCATGTTCACGCGCTGGGCGAAGCTGCTGACGGATGACGACACGGCGCTGAAGGCCGGGCTGTTGATGGCGCTGTATCCCTTCACCATGTACTTCTACGGCGCCATGTACTCGGACGCGCTGTTCGTCCTGCTGGTGGTGTCGTCCTTCCTGCTCCTGGAGAAGGGGCACCTGGCTCCGGCGGTGCTGGTGGCGGCCGTGGCCACGGCGGCGCGGCCGGTGGCGCCCGCGGTGGTGCTGGGGCTGCTCGTGCGGCGGCTGGAGTGGAAACACGCGCGGGGCGAGAAGTGGGGCGTGGTGGACTTCATGCCGGTGCTCTCGGGCCTGGGCTTCGGTTGCTACATGCTCTACCTGTGGCACCAGTTCGGAGACCCGCTCGCCTTCGTGAAGGTGCAGGGCGCGGCGGGCTGGTCGCAGCAACCCGGCTGGCACACGTGGCTCAAGGTGGGCTGGTTCGAGCGCGTGGTGCTCAACCCCACCGACAAGCGCGAGGCCTTCCGACTGGCCGCGCACGCGTTCTTCACCTTCCTGGCGCTCGCGTTGGTGTGGCCCACGCGCAAGCTTTTGGGGTGGGGCTATGCGGTGTATGTGCTGGCGATTGTCGGCCTGCCCGCATGGTCCACGAAGGACTTCATGGGCATGGGGCGGTATCTGCTGTCCTCGTTCCCGGTCTTCCTCACGGGGGCGCTCTTGTTGAGGCAGCGGCCGCGCGTGCTTCAAGGAGCGCTCGTGGTGGGTGCGGTGTCGCTGCTCGTCCTGTCGTGGGCCTTTGGCGCGGACTACTACATCTCATGAGCACGCTCCTCGAGCAGGCCCTCGCGCTGTACGCCGGACTCCCCGCCGCCGAGCGCTTCCATGTGCATGCGCGGGCGTCCTCCGCTCCGCTGCTCGCGGTGGCCGAGCGGGTGTCGGGTGGCACCGTGGCGGACATCGGCTGCGGGCACGGCCTGCTCTCCGCGCTGCTGGCGTTGGCGGAGCCGAGTCGCACGGTGCACGGCGTGGACCCGGACCCCCGAAAGGTGACGTGGGCGCGCGAGGCACTGTCGGGGTTGCCGCAAGTGAAGCTCGCGGAGGGGACGGTGGCGGACGTGCTGGCCCCCGCGCTGCCGCGCGCATGTGACACGGCGGTGGTGTGCGACGTGCTCTACCTGCTGCCCGAGGCGAAGTGGCCCGCGTTCCTTCGCACGGTGCATGGCCTGCTCAAGCCAGGAGGACGCTTCCTGTTGAAGGAGGTGGAAGGCGACGGCTCCTGGAAGCACCGCAAGGCGTTGGCGCAGGAGTGGGTGATGGTGTCGCTGCTGCGGCGCACGAAGGCGAGCGGTGGAATGGTGCTCAAGCCTCGCGCGGAGATGATGGCCCTGCTCCAGGACGCGGGCTTCACCGTGCGCGAGGTGGTGGACCTGGGGCGCGGCTACACGACGCCTCACGTGCTGTACGTCGCGGAGGCGAGTGCTCCGTAGGTCGTGCCGTGACGACGCGAGGCGGCCGCCTTCTGTCGTGCGCCAGGCGAGCGACGCGAACGTTGTGCCGCGATTCAATGCGGGCCGAACTCGGTCGTGCGCGCCATGGCGCCGAGGCGAGTGACGCGAGGCGGGTTGCCTTCGCTCGTGTGCTCTACGCCGCGGAGGCGAGCGTCCCGTAGCTGTGGAGCTGGATGCCTCGCTCGTCGAGGCGCGCCCTCACGCGAGGACTGGTGAGCGCCGCCAGCTCCGCCTGCCAGCCATAACGCCACGCCGGGTCCTCTGGCACCTGCGGCGCGCCCTCACCGGGATGGCAGCCCAGCTCGAAGTCACCCGAGGGCAGGGCGTCCAGCGCGGCGAGCAGCGCGGCCTCGTCCAGTCGCCCCGCCTCGAACACGCCTCCCGCGCTCACCCGTCGCACGCCTTGGGGCGCACGAGGCGCGGTGCGCGCCAGCACCGTCAACAGCGTCGTCTTCAGCGCGGGCCCAGGCGTTCGCAGCCACGACACGCGGGGCAGGGCGTCCGGCCAGCGCACGGGGAGCTTCTCGCGCGCGGCCAGTGACTCCACGAGCGGCCGGATGCCCGGCAGCACATGCAGGTGCTGGTGCCCGTCCAGATGGTCCACCGCCACGCCCAGCTCGCGCGCTCGCTGAAGCTGCGCGTCAAGCTCCAGCGCCACTTCCTCGCGTCGCACCTTCCCCAGGAGCCAGTCCCGCGCGAAGTCCGCCCAGCTCCCCCGCAGCCTGCCTCCAGGGGCCACCGTGCTCACCGCCTCCGCGGGCGCGGCCGGAGCCAGCCGCGTGGACAGCGCCAGGTGCAGCCCCACCGCGAGCCCCTGCGCCTTCGCGCGGGAAGCGGCCTCGCTGGCCGTGGGCCCCATGGCCAGCAACGTGGCACTGGTGACGATGCCCTCGCGGTGCGCTCGGAGGATGCCCGCGTCCAGCGACGGGTGCAGCCCCAGGTCGTCCGCATTCACCACCAGGCGCGTGGGGCGCGAAGTCACGGCCCGCTCAGCCCCGCGCCGTACGGCCGCCCGAGGACACCGTGCGCAGCGGCTGCACCGACGGAGGCAGGCGCACCGGCTGCGTGGGCGGGGTCGGCGTGCGCGTCTCCGGGTACAGCTTCACCAGCTCCTTCACCATCTTCACGATGACCGAGGGCGAGGCCAGCGTGGACACGCCACGGGTGCGCGGGAAGTAGTCCACGCCCATCTGGAACACGCGGAAGCCCTTGCGGATGGCCTTCACCACCAGCTCCGCGTCGATGAACGAGCCCTGGCTCTTGAGCTCCATCGACTCCAGCACCCGGCGGTGCATCACCTTGAAGCTGAAGTTGACGTCCTTGATCTGGATGTCGAACAGCGCCCGGATGAGCATGTTGTAGACGAACGAGTAGACGATGCGCTTGGGCCCCTCGCTCGTGCGGTCGAACCGGAAGGCGCAAATCATGTCCGCCTCCAGGTACTCCAGCAGGTGCAGCGAGCGCTCCAGCTCCCGCAGGTCCCACGGCAGGTCGATGTCCGAGTAGACGACGATGTCCTTCGTCGACGCCGCGAGGCCGGTGCGCATCGCCCCGCCCAACTTCAGATTCACCGGATGGGTGATGACCCGCAGCTGCGGAATCCGCTGCGCCATGGCCTCCGCCAGCTCCTGCGTCCGGTCCGTCGACGCGTCGTTGACGACGATGATTTCAAAGTCGTCCGTCAGTTGCGGCAGCACCTCCATGGCCCTCCCCACCGCCCGTTCGACGTAGTCCTCCTCGTTCCAGGCGGGAAGGAAGAGGCTGATGCTGGGGTACTTGGCCACGGAGGACCTCGGGGTACGGGGGGACTGCTCGGGCGGTTCGGTACCAAGCCCTGGGTCCTAAATCAATCATGGGGCTCCCACCCGAGAGCACCTGTGTGGTACCGTGGAGTTACCATTTTCCGGGGATACTGTGACCCTCAGGCCCTGCACCTTGTTGGTGGTGGACGAAGCGGAGTCAACCCTGGCCCGGCTGGCGCGGGCGCTCGGGCCGGAGGACTTCTGCCTCCGGCTGGCCTCCCCAGGGCCCGAGGTAGGCCGGCTGGCGCGAGAGGTGGACCTGGTGGTGTGGGTCGCCCGCTCGGCTGGCGAGCCGTCATCCCTGGAGTGGCTCGACAAGTTGCTGGCCCTGGAAGGACCGCCAGGTCCCCCCGTCGTGCTCCTGGCGGACAGGGAAACCCGGGGCGTCTGGTTGGGTGCGCTCGCCCAGGGAATTGAGGTCGTCTTTGACCCATGGGATGCGGAAGAACTGCGGGCCCGGGTGGAAAAAAGCCTGCGGACCCAGGCCCGGCTGACTCAGCTATCCAACCAGGTGGGTGAGCTGCAGCGGCTGTCCTCGACGGACGGGCTGACGGGGGTCCACAACCACCGCCATTTCCAGGAGCGGCTGCGCGAGGAGTTCCGCCGGGCACAGCGTTACGACGACCCGCTGGCACTCATCCTGTTGGACCTGGACCACTTCAAGCAGGTGAACGACAGGCACGGCCATACCGCGGGGGACGGAGTGCTCCGGGAGGTGGCCGCCGCCCTCCAGCGCAGCGTGCGCGAGACGGACCTGGTGGCTCGGTATGGGGGCGAGGAGTTCGCCGTCCTGCTGCCTCGCACCCACCTGACGGGTGCCCTTTCCGTCGCGGAGCGTGTCCGCCGGGATTTGGCGACCCTCCGGGTAGGGCCGGTTGGAGCACTTCTGGTGACGGCCTCGCTGGGCGTCTCCAGTTTTCCCCACCGCACCGTCCTCAGCCCCGAGCAGCTGCTGCTCACCGCCGACGAGGCCCTCTACCGGGCCAAGGACGAGGGGAGGGATCGCATCTGTCTCCACTCTCAAATGTCCCTCTTGCCCCCCTCCTCCTCGCAGGGCGACTGACCTGGGTCAAAGACCCTGGGTTGGTATTGACCCATGAATAGGGGATGAGTCTAAGATGACCCCGGCCCTCGATTGTCGGGGAGTCGAATCATCTCGTGATTCCATGGGTTTGCAGTGCCCCACCGGCTGGCAAACGCATTGCAAATGTCATGGGACGGAAAGAATCCCATGGGACCCCTCGCCGCACAGCTCCCGAAGCCCGAAGCCGCCCCGCGCGGCCGGCTGCTGCTCGTGGACGACGAGGAGAACATCCTCAAGTCCATCCGCCGGGTGCTGCGTCGGGGTGACTGGGATATCGAAACCGCGACGGACGCCGAGCAGGCGCTGAGGACGGTGGAGGAGTTCCGTCCCGAGGTCGTCATCTCCGACTTCCGCATGCCGGGGATGAACGGGGTGGAGTTCCTGACGCGGGTGAAGCAGCAGGAGCCGCGCGCCCAGCGCATCATGCTCACCGGGCAGGCGGACCAGCAGGCCATTGAAGAGGCCATCAACCGCTCCGAAATCTTCCGCTTCATCTCCAAGCCCTGGAACGACAGCCACCTGGTGCTGACGGTGAAGAGCGCGTTCGAGCAGTACGCGCTGCAGGCGGAGAACGAGCGGCTGTACCGGGTGACGCAGGCGCAGAACGCGGAGCTGAAGCTGCTCAACGCGGACCTGGAGGAACGCGTCGCGCAGCGCACGCGGATGCTCAGCCAGGCCAAGCGCGAGTGGGAGCTGTCATTCGACTGCATGGAGACGCCGCTGTGTGTCGTCCGCGGTCGCGACTTCGCGGTGCGGCGGGCGAACCTGGCGTACGCGCATGTGGCCGGGCGCTCCATCGAACAGATTCCGTCGGACGTCGCCTGCTATCGCTACCTCTTCGGCCGCAACGAGCCGTGCACGGGCTGCCCGCTGCCGGCGGCGATGGAGAGTGGCAAGGGCGCGCGCGGTGAGGTGCAGCAGGGGGGCAGGACGTACGTGGTGGCCGCGTACCCCATGGCCGGGGATGAGCGGGTGGTGTGCACGTATCGCGACGTCACCGAGGAGCAGGCGATGACGCGCCGGCTCATCGAGACGGAGAAGATGGCGGCGGTGGGGCAGCTGGCGGGGGGCGTGGCGCATGAAATCAACAATCCGCTGGGCGGCATCCTGGCGTTCGCGCAGCTCATGTCGCGCGACGCGGGCCGCGATGACGCGGACCTGGAATCGCTGGGACTGATTGAAGAGAGCGCGCTGCGCTGCAAGCGCATCGTCGAGAGCCTGCTGAAGTTCAGCCGGCACAGCCGCGTGGAGGACCGGCGGCTGTTCGACCTGTCGCGCTGCGTGGAGGACGCCGCGGTGCTCTTCCGCGCGCAAATCAAGGCCACGCCTCGCGCGGAGCTGTCCCTGGGTTTGAAGGAAGGGCTCCCCAAGGTGTACGGGGACCCCGGCACGCTCGCGCAGGTGGTGCTCAACCTGCTCCAGAATGGCCTTCAGGCGCTGCCCCGGCGCGAAGGAAAGCTGACGCTGGAGACGGGCCGCGAGGGAGACCGCTGCTTCTTCGCGGTGTCCGACACCGGCTGCGGAATCGAGGAGCGGCACCTGCCGCGCATCTTCGAGCCCTCCTTCACCACCAAACCCCCCGGTGAGGGCACCGGGCTGGGTCTGTCCATCGCGTACCGCATCGTCCAGGACCACGGGGGCAGCTTCCACGTCGACACCCAGGTGGGCGCCGGCTCCCGTTTCACCGTCTTCCTGCCCATTCCCCTGCAGCTCGAGAGGTTGCCGTGAACCAAGTCAAGCGCGCCAAAGTCCTCGTCGTGGATGACGACTCCGTCGTCCTCAAGGCCGTGACGCAGATTCTCCAGCGCGAGGGCCACCCGGTGGTGGCCATTGATGACGCGGTGGAAGGTCTGACGGCGGCCAAGGACCCGTCCATCGACGTCGTCGTCCTCGACATCAAGATGCCGAACCTGTCCGGCATGGACCTGCTCCGCGGAATCAAGGCGGACCGTCCGGACGTGGAGGTCATCATGATGACGGCCTTCGCCACCGTGGAGACGGCGGTGGAGGCGGTGAAGGCGGGGGCGTACGACTACCTCACCAAGCCCTTCGAGAACATCGACGAGGTGAGCCTCACGGTGGCCAAGGCGGCCGAGCGCAAGGCGCTCAAGGACCGCACCCGCGCGCTGGAAGAGGCGCTCACCGTGCGCAGCCAGTTCGAGGACCTCATCGGCCAGTCGCCGCAGATGCGCTCGGTCTTCAAGCTGGTGGAGACCGTCAGCCACTCCACCGCCACGGTGCTCATCCAGGGCGAGAGCGGCACGGGCAAGGAGCTGGTGGCGCGCGCCATCCACTACCGCAGCTCGCGCAAGGACAAGCCCTTCGTCGCCGTCAACTGCTCGGCGCTCACGGAGACCTTGCTGGAGAGCGAGCTGTTCGGCCACATCAAGGGCAGCTTCACCGGCGCCACGGGCAACAAGAAGGGCCTGTTTGAAGCGGCCGACGGCGGCACCATCTTCCTGGATGAGATTGGCGATGTGCCTCCCGCCACCCAGGTGCGCCTCTTGCGCGTGCTGCAGGAGGGTGAAGTCAAGCGCGTGGGCGCCAACGAGCCCGTCAAGGTGGACGTGCGCGTCATCGCCGCCACCCACGTGGACCTGTCCCGCGCCAAGGAGCAGGGCAAGTTCCGCGAGGACCTCTTCTATCGCCTCAACGTCATCACCATCGACCTGCCGCCCCTGCGCGACAGGCCGCAGGACGTGCCGCTGCTCGCGCACCACTTCCTGAAGCTGTACGCCTCCAAGGCGGACAAGAAGGTGGCGGGCATCTCCCCGCGCGCCATGGAGGCCCTCACCTGCAACCGGTGGACGGGCAACGTGCGCGAGCTGGAGAACGTCATCGAGCGCGCGGTGGTGCTCACCAGCAACGAGGTCATCGACGTGGAGGACCTGCCGCCCGGCTTCCAGTCGGCGCCGCAGGCCGACTCGGCGGTGGAGGTCTTCTCGCTGGCGCACCTGCCGTACGCCCAGGCCAAGCGCCTGGCGATGCGCGCCTTCGAGCGCCGCTACCTGTCCGCGCTCCTGGAGAAGAACAACCAGAACGTCTCCAGCGCCGCGCGCGCCGCGGGCGTGGACCGCTCCAACTTCCGCCGCCTGCTCAAGCAGTACGAAGTCGCCGGCCGCTCCATGAAGCCGCGCGTCCTCAAGGACGACGACGTCGACGGAGTGGAGACGTTGGAAGCAGCCTCCTAGTTCATCCCTCCTCGCCAGGCTCGCGGACTCGCTCCGCGAGCTGGCGTTGGATGGCTTCGTAGCGCTCGGCCAGCTCCGCCTCGTGCCCGTTGCGGGTGGGGGTGTAGAAGCTCCGGGCGCGCAGGGCCTCGGGCAGGTAGTCCTCCGGGACGTAGTTGCCCTCGAAGTTGTGCGGGTACTTGTAGCCGCCCCCGTAGCCCAGGGACTTCATCAGCTTCGTGGGCGCGTTGCGCAGGTGCAGGGGCACCGGCAGCGCGCCCTCCTTCGTCACGGCCTCGCGCACGGCGGTGTACGCGGCGATGACCGCGTTCGACTTGGGTGCCAGGGCCAGGTACGTCACGGCCTGGGTGAGGGGCAGGGTGCCCTCCGGCAGGCCCACGAGCTGGAAGGCTCGCAGCGCGTCCACCGCAACGCTCAACGCGCGCGGGTCCGCGTTGCCGATGTCCTCCGAGGCGAAGATGACCATGCGCCGGAGGACGAAGATGGGGTCCTCGCCCGCCTCCAGCATGCGCACCATCCAGTACAGCGCGCCGTCCACGTCGCTGCCGCGCATGGATTTGATGAAGGCGCTGATGACGTTGTAGTGCTCCTCGCCGCCCTTGTCGTAGAGCAGCGTCTTCTGCTGGAGGGCCTCCTCGGCGACCTTGCGGTCCACCTTCTCTCCGCCGTGGGCCGCGGCCACCTCCAGGCTGGTGAGGGCCTTGCGGGCGTCTCCGCCGGCCGTGCTCGCGAGGAAGCTCAGCGCCTCGTCCTCCACCACCACCTTGCCGCCCAGGCCGCGCGCGTCCGCGACGGCCCGGCGCAGGAGCGGCACCAGCTCCTCCTCCTCCAGGCCGCGCAGGGTGACGACGCGGCAGCGGGACAGGAGCGCGGCGTTGACCTCGAACGACGGGTTCTCCGTGGTGGCGCCGATGAGCGTCACGGTGCCCTTCTCCACGTGGGGCAACAGGGCGTCCTGCTGCGACTTGTTGAAGCGGTGGATTTCGTCGATGAACAGGAAGGTGCGCTGGCGATGCAGGTTCCACCGCTCCTGGGCGCGGGCCACCGTCTCGCGGATGTCCTTCACGCCGGCGAGGACGGCGGACACCGAGTCGAAGGCGGCGCCGGTGGAGCGGGCCACCAGCCCCGCGAGCGTCGTCTTGCCGGTGCCCGGAGGCCCCCAGAGGATGAGGCTAGGCACCTGGTCGCTCTCGATGGCCCGGCGCAGGAAGCGGCCCTCTCCGGTGATGTGCTCCTGGCCGACGAACTCGTCGAGGGCGCGTGGACGCATCCGCTCCGCGAGCGGGGCCCGACGGGCCTGCTCCTTCTGGCCGGCATGTTCGAAGAGGTCCATGGAAGCTCCAAACCTAGCGCCCCGAAGGGCTCCTCGCCGGGGCGTCTGTCCGATGGGAGAGCCCTTGCGCAAATCAGGGGAGCGCCCGGGTGCCCGCCTGGATTAAAAAGCCTCCCGCGTGCAGACCCTCGTCATCGTCGCGAAGAAGGACAACCCGGAGGCGGTGGCGCTGGCGGCCCGTATCCGCGAGCACTACCCGCATCTCACCGTGCTGGGGGACCGCTCCCTGGCCCATGTCCTGGGGTGGCCTCGGGTGGAGGACCGGGAGCTGGCGGCCCGAGCGGACCTGACGGTGGTGCTGGGAGGTGACGGCACCCTCATCTACGCGGCGCGGCTCCTGGGAGGGCGCGGCGTCCCCATCCTGGGCGTCAACCTGGGCAGCCTGGGCTTCATGACGGAGGTTCCCGTGGAGGAGCTGTTCTCCACGCTGGAGGAGGTGCAGGCCGGCCGCTTCCAGGTGGACTCGCGCATGAAGCTGACGTGCCGGCTCATCCGCAACGGCAGCGTGCTCATCGAGGACGAAATCCTCAACGACGTGGTCATCAACAAGGGCGCCCTGGCGCGCATCGCCGACCACGAGACGTCCATCGATGGGGTGCCCATCACCACGTACAAGGCGGACGGCGTCATCCTCGCCACGCCCACGGGCTCCACGGCCTACTCGCTGTCGGCCGGCGGCCCCATCGTCCACCCGTCGGTGGACTGCACGGTGCTGTCGCCCATCTGCTCGCACGCGCTCACCCAGCGCTCCATCGTCGTGCCGGCGGACCGGACCATCCGAATCACGCTGCGCAGCGAGACGGCGGACACGTACCTCACGCTGGATGGGCAGACGGGCCACGGCCTGCAGGGCGGCGACTGCATCGAGGTGGTGCGCTCCGCCAACCGCGTCAACCTGGTGCGAAACCCCCGCGTGGCCTACTTCTCCATCCTTCGCCAGAAGCTCCACTGGGGCGAGCGCTGAAGGGCCTCCGCGCCACGTGTTCCTGATTCTCTCGAAGGTGCTGGACCTCTTCCTGGCACCGCTCACCTGGGCGTTGCTGCTCCTGCTCGTCAGCGGCCTTGTTCGCCGCGGGCCCCGGCTCTCCCGAGGGCTCGCCGTCGCGGGACTGCTGGTGCTCTACCTCTTCTCCACCGAGGCGGTGTCCACGCTCCTGACGTACGCGGCGGAGTCGGGCGCACAGGACACGTCCGTGCCGGGCGTGACGTACGACGCCGTCATCGTCCTGGGCGGAGGGTTGGACCCGTCCGCCACGGAGCGCTCGGGCCACATCGAGTTCAACGCCGCGTCGGAGCGCGTGCTGAAGGGCTTCGAGCTCGTGCGCGAGGGGCGCGCGAGTCACGTCTTCATCTCGGGAGGCTCGTTGGACCCGCGTCCCCAGGCGGTGGTGGAGGCGGACGTGCTGTCGCGCCTGCTCCAGGAATGGGGCGTGCCCTCGGAGCGCATCGTCACCGAGGGCAGGAGCCGGAACACGCGGGAGAACGCGCTGGAGTCCGAGCGCATCATCCGCGAGCGGGGCTGGAAGCGGCTGCTCCTGGTGACGAGCGCGGCGCACATGCCTCGCGCCGCGGGCTGCTTCGCCGCGGTGGGCCTGCGGCCGGACACGCTGCCGGTGGACGCTCGGATGCCGGCCACGCGCCCGGGGCGATTGAGCTGGGTGCCTCGGGCGTCCTCCTTGTCGCAGAGCACGGACGTGCTGCGCGAGCTGGCGGGGCGAATCGTGTATCGGCTGCGAGGGTGGACGACGCCGTGACGGTGGCGTCGTCGTCCTGAGGGCTCAGCTCGCCGCGCGGTGCAGGGGCAGGTCTTCCACGGGCGCGGTGCGCAGGACGGCGTCCTCTCGCAGCCAGGCGAGCGTCGTCAGCCGGTCCTCGTCGAGGATGCGCTGGGTGGTGATGCGGTCCGGGTAGCAGCGCATGAACATGTTCGTGAAGTGCGAGCCGTAGTGGATGTACTCGTCGGGCCCGGGTGTCGTCAGGGGGCGGACGCAGGCCTCGAAGTGGGGCTCGTGGAAGTAGGCCATCGCGAAGCGCTCGCGGGTGTTGAGCGCCACCTTGTGCGGCGTCGACAGGAGATATCCCCGCGTGAGGAACTGGAGGATGTCGCCCGGGAACACCGTCAGGACATCGGGCACGGGCTTCACGAAGGTCCACGGCTCGTCGTGCTCATACATGCCCGCGGAGCTCTCACCCGGCAGCCAGTTGCGGCGGCGCATCTCTCCCTCGACGGGCGGGCGGATGTAGAGCCCTCCCACGTCGTCCTGCGCGGCGATGACCAGCAGCCCGTAGTCGGTGTGCGCGCCGATGCCGCGCGTCGCCGTGGGGGAGCGGGCGGGGAAGCGCAGCACGCGCATGTGGTGCCAGCCATCCCGCGTCAGCGCCGTGAGGGCGCCCACCTCCAGCCCCAGGCCCAGCGCGACCAGTCGCAACAGGCGCTCTCCCGTGGAGCCGAGCTCGTCGGTGTGGGCCTTCATGTCGCGGCGGTACGTCTCGTCCGGCCAGGGCGCGGGGCCATGGCAGGGCCAGCGTGCCTGCACGCGCGCATCCGTGAGGGGCACGTCCTTGCAGACGGTGAAGATCTCCGAGGAGTCCGCCTCGCCCGCCGTCAGCTCCTCGCCGGAGGCGACGTAGCCGCTGTACGTCGAATCACTCACGCACCGGGCCTTGGCCTCCAGGGGTTGGCGGAAGAAGCGGCGGCTCGACTCGAAGGCGCGTTGGGCCTTCTCCGACTGGGCCTCACTCATCCGGAGCTGGAAGATGCCGTCGCGTCGCCAGGCTCGAATCAGGGTGAGCCCGAGCGCGACGTCGGACTCGCTTCCACTCACGGATTGCGGCAATTGAAACGTCTCCAACTCGGCCATGGGAACTCCCGCGTGGGGGTGGTGGGGAGCTCTCCCGGGCCGGGTTTGTCTCGTCGGAGATGAAGGGGTGCTCCGCCGGCGCGCGAGTGGAGCAATCCCTCGCGTTCATTGCCAGACACGGGGCGAAATGCACCCAGGTTTCAAGTGGTCGGATTGTCTGAAACTGGATGCGAGGGCCCGCGAATTCCAGCCAGGGCTATTTCAGCGGAGGTGCGGGTCTGCGCGCATCCGGGGCGAGCGCGCTTCCGCCCAGGCGGGTGATGCGGCCTTCGGCCTTCGCGCGCGGCGCGGGCTTGCCTGACTTGAACGCGTCCGCGAGCACGTCCAGCGGCGAGCGTCCGTCCTTCAGCGCGGGCGTGGTGGGCTGGCCCTTGAGCACGTCGTAGCCATCCTTGCCGCTGGTGAGGAAGCTCAGCGTGGCGAGCCGGTACGTGGCCTCGGCGTCCAGCGGCTTGCCGTGGACCTTCACGTCCACCACGCGCGCTCCGGCGGGCTTGCGCGGGTCGAACGTGAAGCGCATGCCGGAGACCTGGAGGAAGCGGCCCGGCCTCGAGTCCTCGCGAGCCAGGCTGACGCCATTCTCCAGGGCCGCGCGCAGCGTGGCGCCTCGGAGCTCCACCACCACGAGCTCGTCCGTGTAGGGCATCAGCGAGTGCAAATCCCGGCGCGTCATGACACCCGCGGGCAGCACGGTGTCCGCGCGCAGCGCGCCCCCGTTGACGACGGCCACGTCCGCGCCCGCGGCCTCGCGGAAGGCGTCCGCGACGAATGAGCCCAGGTTCGTCTCCCGCGTGCGCACCTGCGTGCTGCGCGCATCCAGGGCCACCGGCGTGCGGCCCACGGGCTCCGCCAGCCGGGCGAACAGCGGCCCATAGGCCTTCATCGCCTCGTTGAACTCCGCGTCCTCCGGCACCTTCTTCGTGACGGGAATCCGCGTCCAGGACACCTTGCGCACCGTGCCCGTCGCGGGGTCCACGTCCAGCGAGAGCCGGCCCAGCTCCTCCGCCTCCGCGGGCACCTTGAAGATGGGCGTGCCCGTGGTGCGGTCCGCCGCGCCCACGTGGTCATGCCCGCCCAGAATCACGTCCACCTTCACGCACTTCGCCAGCTGCCGGTCCTGCTCCAACGGCAGGTGCGTCAGCCCCACGACGACCTTGGCCCCGGCCTCGCGCAGCTTCGCCACCGCGTCCTTCGCCGCCGCGCAGATGTCGCCAAACTGGGTGTCCGGCCCCGCCTTCGTCGAGGTCTTCGTCTCGGTCAGCACCACGCCGAACAGGCCCACGGGGATGCCCCCCAGCTCGCGGACCTCGTAGGCCTTCACGCCCTCGAACAGCGCGCCCGTCTTCGCGTCCGTCACGTTGGCGCCCAGCCACGGGAAGCGCGACTGGCGGATGCGCTCGCGCAGCACGTCGTCGCCGAAGTCGAACTCGTGGTTGCCCAGCACCGCGACATCCAGGCCCAGCGCGTTCCACGCATCCACCATGTGCCGGCCCTTGAGCTGCTTGCCGTCCACGTCGAGCAGCGACTCCACCGACGGCGACAGCGTGTCGCCTCCCAGCAGCGTCAGCACATGCGGAGCAGGGGACTCCTTCAGCACCTGCTTGCGCAGCGTGGCCACCCGCGCAAGCCCTCCCCGGTCGCCATGCTCCTGGGGCTGCACCTGGTAAACGTCCGCCAGGTGCAGGAATGTCAGTCGCGTCGTGCCCTTGGGCGCGGCGGGGACGGCGGCCCGCGAGTGGCTCGGAGTCAGTGCCAGGAACAGCGCGAGCGGCAGGAGCAGGGCCCCACGTCGGGCCAGCGCTGTCGAGGTCGTCATCGCGAGTCGTTCTCCAGGGGCGCCCGCACGGCGCCGGGGCTCGCGGAAGTAGCGCACTCACGAGGCGAAGGCGAGCACCCCCGCCTTCACGCCCCGCCTTGATTCGACGTCATCCCTGGAAAACGTGAATCGCTGCTGCGGCGTGTCATGACCGAAAGTTACAGGAATCACACGTAGGCGGTTTGCTCGCACTTCACTGCGGTTGCTAGGACCCGCCTTGACCACAAGAGGAGGTTGTCACCATGCGACACAACGTGTTGAGCGCGTTGCTGCTGGCCGGTTTGTTCGGCTGCGGCGAGGCCGCGCTCGAGAAGCAACAGGGCTCCGGTCAGGAGACAGCGCAGGTCGTCCAGCAGCTCACGTCATCGACGCGGCCGGGCATGGGAGCCACTGTCTATTCGGGTGGTACGACGTTCCGCACCTGGGCGCCGCTGGCCAGTCGCGTCTTCGTGGCGGGCGACTTCAGCAGTTGGGGTTGGGTGGAGCTGGGCAACGAGTTCAACGGCAACTTCTCCGCCGACGTCGCGGGCGCGGTGAAGGGGCAGAAGTACAAGTTCGTGACGCGCAACCAGTGGGGCAGCGACGCGTGGCGCGCGGACCCGCGCTCGGCGTGGCAGGAGAACTCCACGGGCGCCAGCATCATCTATGACCACGGCGAGTACTGGTGGAACGCGCAGCAGTTCAGCACGCCGGCCTTCAACGACATGGTCATCTACGAGATGCACGTGGGCACGTTCCACGACTCTCCGGGCTTCGGGCCGGGCAACTGGAACAGCGCCATCGCCAAGCTCGACTACCTGAGGGATTTGGGCGTCAACATGGTGAAGGTGATGCCGGCGTATGAGTTCGCCGGGGACTTCTCCTGGGGCTACAACGCGGCCTTCCCGTTCGCGCCGGAGAGCGCGTATGGCTCGCCCAACGACATGAAGCACTTCGTGGACGAGGCGCACTACCGGGGCATCGGCGTCATCTTCGACGTGGTGCACAACCACTACGGGCCCAGTGACCTGCCCATGTGGTGCTTCAGCGGCGACTGCCTGGGCAACGGCGGCGAGTACTTCTTCACCGACAACCGCAAGGTGACGCCGTGGGGCGACACGCGCCCGGACTACGGCCGTCCCGAGGTGCGTGCGTACATCCGCGACTCGATGATGAACCTGCTCGACAACTTCCGCGCGGATGGTCTGCGCTGGGACGCCACGAAGTACATGCGCACGATTGACGGCTCGGGTGACATCCCGTCGGCGTGGCAGGTGTTCCGCTCCATCAACCGTGAAATCAACGCGAACAAGCCCTGGAAGATCTCCATCGCCGAGGACTTCGGCGGCGGTGACTCCATCACCAACGACGCGACGAGCGACTTCGCGGGCGGCGCGGGCTTCGACGCGCAGTGGACGGCGGAGTTCGTGCACCCCCTGCGCACGGCGGCCATCGAGCAGAACGACGCCAACCGGAACATGCTCGCGGTGCGTGACGCGATTACCCAGCGCTTCAGCGGCCGCTCTCACGCGCGCGTCATCTACACGGAGAGCCACGACGAGGTGGCCAACGGCCATGCGCGCGTGCCGGAGGAAATCTGGCCGGGCAACGCGGGGAGCTGGGCGGCGAAGAAGCGCTCCACGCTCGTCGCGGGGATTACGTTCACCTCGCCGGGCATCCCGATGATGTTCCAGGGGCAGGAGTTCCTGGAGGATGGCTACTTCGCGGACGGGGACCCGCTGGACTGGGGCAAGCTGACCCCCTATGGCGGCATCAAGACGCTGTACCGCGACCTCATCCGCCTGCGCCGCAACTGGAACAACAACACGCGCGGCCTGCGCGGTGGCAACGTCAACGTCCACCACGTCAACAACACCAACAAGGTGCTCGCGTATCACCGCTGGGACAGCGGTGGCGGAGGGGATGACGTCGTCATCGTCGCCAACTTCAGCGGCACCTCCTACTCCAGCTACAACATCGGCTTCCCCCGGGCGGGGACGTGGTACCTGCGCTTCAACAGCGACTGGAACGGGTACTCGTCCGACTTCGGCAACACCCCGTCGGCGAACACCTCCACGAACAGTGGCGCCAAGGACGGCATGGCCCAAAACGCGAACTTCGCCATTGGCCCGTACTCGCTGCTCATCTTCTCGCAGTAACGGGTGACTGGGACGTGGGCGCCCGTTGCCTCACCGGGCGGGCGCCCGGTCCTCAGACGGTGTAGCGACGGCCTTGCTGCAGCGGCTCGATGACGCTGGCCGCGGTGTCGAAGTCGTCGGGGTAGTGGATGAGGCGCATGCGCGCGCGCAGTCCTTCGGGCAGGGCGGCGAGCTTCTCGTAGGGCGTGTGCACGCCATAGTTCGTCTCGTGGATGACCAGGTCCGCGCGTGACAGCCAGTCGATGAGGCCCTCGTCGAAGGCGGTGTCCGCGCTGTAGCCCAGGCATCGGCCTCCCGCGTGGATGCGCAGCGCGGTGGTGGGCACGTGGTGGTACGTCATCCGGGCTTCGATGAGGAAGGGCCCGTGCCGCACGGCCGACTCGGTGGAGAGCGGCGTGTGCTCGAAGTAGTCCTCGAAGTGCTTCGGGTTGGGAGGCTCTCCCCGCTTCTCGATGAGGCACTCCATGCCCGCGGCCAGGTGGCCCTCCCAGAGCCGTTCGGCCACGTCCGGATGGGTGAGCAGCTCCAGTTTCTTCTTGAGCACGAAGAAGGAGAAGTAGCCCAGGCCCTCCAGGCCGGAGGCGTGGTCCGCGTGCAGGTGCGTGAGGGCCACGGCGCTGACGCGGTCCACGTCGAGAGGGACGCCGGAGGACAGGGCCGCCTCGCGCATCATCTTCCGGATGGGGTGCGGACAGTCCACGAGGAGCACCTGGTCCTCCGCCTCCACCGCCAGACACGAGGAATAGTAGAGGGCGGAGAAGGCGTCACCGACGCCCAGGGGAGTGAAGGACAGGCTCATGGCTGGCTCCGGAGGGACGGGTCGAGTCGCTCGCGCAGCTTCGCCGCGACCGAGGGAGGACAGAAGGCCGAAACGTCCTCGCCCCGGGCGACGCGCTGCTTGAGGCCGCTGCTGCTCACCTCGGCGAGGTGGGCCTCGGCGGGGAGGAAGAGGGTGGAGATTTCGGGGGCGAGCGCGCGGTTGTTCTGGGCGAGCTCCGTCTCGAATTGCGCATCGGTGGCCCCGCGCACGCCGCGCAGGAGCACGCTTGCGCCGATGGCCCGCGCGTAGTCGACGATGAGGCCTTGCGTCCACGCCACCGTGACGTTGGGGTGCATGGCCACGGCCTCGCGCACCAGCGCCATGCGCTCGTCCTGGGAGAGCAGGGTGTTCTTGGCGGGGTTGATGGCCACCACGACGACGACGTGGCCGAACAATCGCGCGGCCTGGCGCACGACGGACAGGTGTCCCGCCGTGACGGGGTCGAAGCTGCCTGCATAGACGGCGATGGTCACGACGACACCTCGGGTGTCCCGGGCGTTGGCTCCCGGGACGGGTGGAAGGCGAGTGCCACGTAGAGCGTTCCCGCGAGGCAGAGCAGCGCGGACAGGGCGAAGTGTCCGGGGTAGCCCAGGGCCTGCGCGCTGAAGCCGCTGACGGCCGCCGCCGCGCCGGTGGCGAGCACCACCAGCGAGGCCTGCACGGTGTAGTCGGTGGCGGCGTGCTCGGGCCTGCATGCGTCCATCATCGCGGTGAAGACGGTGGCGGTGGCCATGCCGCTGGCCACGTGCTCCACGGCGCACACGGCGGTGAGCCAGGGCAGCGACGAGGGGAAGCTGGCGACGAGCGCGTACAGCAGCACCGCCGTGGCCTGGATGACGCCGAAGAGCAGCAGCGCCCTGCGCCGTCCGAGCTTCACCACGAGGCTGCCGCCGATGAGCGCGCCCAGGAGCCCCGCCGTGAAGCCCACGCCTCCCAGCAGCCACGCGATGTCCGTCAGTGTCAGGCCCCGGTCCACCAGGAAGGTGCGCAGCATGCCCGTGGCCAGCGCCTCGCCCGCCTTGTAGACGACGAGGAGGATGAGCCACGTCGCGGCGCCTGGGCGTCGCCACCACCATTCGAGGCCCAGGCTCGCGCGGGGGGCGGGCTCGGTGGGCGGCTCGCGGTAGAGGGCCACGGGCACGGTGGCGACGAGCAACGTCAGGCCGAGGGCCAGGAGCGTGGGGCGCCAGCCCGCCTTGTCGAACACGGCGAGCATGACGCCGCCGCCCAGAATCATGCCCACGCGATAGGCGGCCACCTGGATGCCGTTGCCCCAGCCGCGCTCGGAGGGCGAAAGCAGCGTCACCGCGAGCCCGTCGGTCGCCACGTCCTGTGTCGCCGCCAGCAGGTTGACGCCGAGCACCGCCGCGAGCAGCAGGCGCGTGTCCACCGTGGACTCGGGCAGCGCGAGCGACAGCAACAGGCCCGCGCTGAGGCACTGCAACGGGAGGATGTAGCCGCGACGCAGCCCCCAGCGCGCGGAGCCATGCCGGTCCATGAAGGGGGCCCAGAGGAACTTCAGGGCCCACGGCAGTGCGAGCAGATGAGCCAGACCGATGGCCGGAAGCGACAGACCCTGGTGGCGCAGCAGCACGGGGAGCGCCTGCGTGAAGAAGCCGAACGGCAGGCCCTGCGAGAGATAGAGGCTCGAGAGGAGGCCCAGCTTCGTGGAGGTCTTCATGCGCCCTCCCTCGCCGCCGAGGTGTCCAGGAGGCCCGCGGCCATGTGCTTCACCGTGCTCGCGGCGGAGCCCGCCGGCACCAGTCCGGGAGAGCTGGCCGAGAGGACGAAGTAGCCCTGCACCGCCGCGAAGAGTCCCGCCGCCAGCGCCCGCGCCTTGCGCTTTCCCACCAGCATCGCCACCAGCGCTTCGAGTTGCTCCAGGTCCGCGCGCACCACCTGCTCGTAGGCGGCGCGGACCTCCGGCTGACGAATCGCCTCCGCGCTGATGGTGACCCAGCCCGCCACCGCGCTCGTGTCCGCGTCCGCGCCCGTCGCGAGGAAGGCGTCCAGGAAGGCGTCGATACGGCCGCGCGCATCGTCGGCTCCAAGCCGCTCGAAGCGCTTCGCCACCCGCTCCCGCGCGCGCGCCGCGAGCTGCTGCACCAGCACGAGCAGAATCTCCTGCTTGTCGCTGAAGTGGTAGTGCACCAGCCCCGGACTCAGGCCCGCCGCCTTCGCGATTTCGTTGACGGAGGCCCGCTCATAGCCGCGCTCCGACATGACCCGCAGCAGGCCCGAGACGATTTGCTGTCGGCGCTCCTCGGTGTTGGACGGACGGGGCATGATGGCCTTGTTTATTGGTTGTGTGACCAACTTATAAACAGGCGGAGTCGTGGTGTCAATCGCTCCTGGGGCGGCGGGGGGAGGTCAGCCCTGGGGGCCGAGGTCCGGGTGGGTCGTGCTGACGGCGGTCCTCCGTCCCGAGACGAGGGCCTCGATTCCGACGGCGACGAGCCCCGGTACCTCCAGCGTGGGCAGGTGGCTGACGGCGGGCAGCCTCATGACGTGGAACCACGGATGGGTGGCGGCGAAGGCCACCTGGGTCTCCAGGTAGTCGTGCGTGTCCGGCTGCGAGTACAGGTGCAGCGTCGGCGTCGCGGGGCTCAGTCCGGCGAGTGCGCGAAGCGGTGAGCCCTCCCGCGAGTAGGCGGCGGCGATTTCGCGCGCGGCCCGGGCCCACATCTCCTCGGAGAACTCGAGCATGTCCTCATGGACGGCGCGCAGGACGTCCTTGTTCTCCACGCCCCGGGTCCACTGCTGGAACAGCTCGTCGCGCGTGCGTCCCCAGCGCTCCGACATCAGGCCCCGAAGCGTCGCCAGGAAGGGCGGGGGCGGCTCGGTGACAATCCAGTCCAGCACCACGAGCTGGGGGATTCGCTCCGCGCCCAGCTCGCGCCGCAGCTCCAGCGCCAGGAAGCCCGCATGGGAGATGGCCACCGGCACCACCTGCCGCGCGCCGCTGGCGTCAATCACGGCGAGCAGGTCCTCGAGCACGGTGTCGCTGTCGAAGTCTTCGTCACCGTGTTCGGATTCTCCGTGGCCGCGCAGGTCCACGCAGAGCACCCGGTGTCGCTCGGCACAGAGGGTGACGAGAGGACTGAAGATGTCGCGGCGGGTGCACCAGCCGGGAATGAAGAGCAGCGTGAGCGCTCCCTGGCCGACGTCGTCGTAGCGAATGCGGGCACCACCGGTGGAGCGCACCTCGGGCATGTCTCCCCCTGTCGAACGAGGCTTCTTTCCTCAGGTGGACATGCGCCGGGGGCGTGGCAGCAGGCGGGCGGGGAAGGGATGGAGGCCCGGGCCGCTCGGACTTGCCGGGGCGTCCCGTCAGAACGTCAGCAGCGTCGTCACCTTGTCGCGCCCCAGGCGCTGGGGGCCCTCGAGGAAGTCGAGGCTGATGAGGAAGCTGAAGCCCACCAGCTCTCCGCCCAGTCGCTTCACCAGCTTCGCGGTGGCCTCCGCCGTGCCACCGGTGGCGAGCACGTCATCCACCACCAGCACGCGCTCGCCCTGGAGGATGGCGTCCTCGTGCATCTCCACGCCATCCGCGCCGTACTCCAACGAGTAGCGCTCCACGATGGAGCGGTGGGGCAGCTTGCCCGGCTTGCGCGCCGGGACGAAGCCCGAGCCCAGCGCGAGGGCGATGGGCGCTCCGAGGAGGAAGCCGCGGGCCTCCACGCCGACGACCTTGGTGATGTGCTGGCCCCGGAACGGCGCGGCCATGGCGTTGATGACCCGGCCGAACAGGCGCGGGTCCGCGAGCACGGGGGTGATGTCCTTGAAGACGATGCCCGGCTTGGGGAAGTCCGGCACGTCGCGCAGGCGGGCATTCAGGTCTGCGACGAGGGTGGTGTCGGTGATGCTCGCGGCGGGCAGGCTCATTCGAAGACCTCCGGGTTGACGCAGTGGGGTGGCCGCCGTCCCTCCAGCGCGGCCAGCAGGTTGTCCACCGCCATGGAGGCCATGCGCCCCCGCGTCGCATGTGACGCGCTGGCGATGTGCGGCGCCAGCAGGACGTTGGGCAGGGTCATCAGCGGGCTGTCCGGGGGAAGGGGCTCGGGCTCCGTCACGTCCAGGGCCGCGCCTCCCAGCCTTCCCTCGCGAAGGGCCTCGACGAGGGCGTCCTGGTCGATGACTCCGCCTCGCGCCGTGTTGACGAGCAGCGCCCCCGGCTTCATCGCGGCCAGCTCCGCGCGTCCCACCCAGTGCTTCGTCGCGGGAGTCAACGGGACATGCAGGGTGAGGATGTCCGCTTCGGCCAGGAGCGTGGCCTTGTCCACCTGGCGGGCGCCCGTCTGGGCCTCCAGCGCCGGTTTTGGCTCGCGGCTGACGTACAGGATGCGCATCCCGAAGCCCCGGGCCCGCCGGGCCACCGCCGAGCCGATGGCCCCCGGGCCGACGATACCCAGGGTGGCGCCGTACACATCCGTCCCCAGGAGGAGGGTGGGGCTCCAGGTCTTCCACTTGCCCGCTCGGACGAAGGCGTCCGCCTCCGCCACGCGCCGGGCCAGCCCCAGAATCAGGGCGAAGGCGAAGTCCGCGGAGGTCTCCGTGAGGGCGCCTGGGGTATTTCCCACCGCCACGCGCCGCCCGGTGCAGGCGGGAACGTCGATATTGTCGTAGCCCACGGCCACGTTGCTGACCGCCCGGAGGTTCGGGGCGCAGTCAAGCAGGCGAGCGTCCACCCGGTCCGTCAGCAAGGTGACGAGCCCCTCGCAGAGGGCCGCCTGGGCCATCAAGGTGTCACGGGAAGGTGGCAGTTCCTCCTCCCAGACGGACAGGTCCACGAGCCTGCTCAGTCGGCCGAGGGCCTCTCCAGGGAGCTGGCGGGTCACGAAGACACGGGGGCGGACGGTCCGGGCCATGGCGAGCGTTGATGGTCTCATAGCCTGATGTCGGTGGCTGCTTCCGCTGGCCGACTCATCCACATTTCCCGCGAGCGGGAGCCCTCTTGCTGTGCTAGTGGCAGGGGTTCCCCGGCGCTTAGGAGCCAGGGGCCTGTGCCAGCCGTGCAATCCACCGCCGACATCCGAGACGCCCTCCCTCCTCAGGACACCCAGTGGCTCAGGGCCCTGAAGGCTGAAGTCCAACCCACCATCTTCAAGAAGGGCCGAGAAGTGGCGGAGTCCCGCCGCGTCTTCGGGCTCCAACGTGAAGGGGACCACATCCGCGCGCAGGTCGCCTCCTCCACGGGCGAGCGCTATGAAGTCGTGCTCGCGCTCGGAGACGGTCGAGCCACGTCCACCTGCACGTGTCAGTCGTGGAACGTCGATGGTCCCCACTGCAAGCATGTGGTGGCCGCCGCGCTCATCTATGCCGCGCGTTTCCGGCCGCCTCCCCGGCCCCAGCCGGTGGTCGCCGCGCCTGTCGAACCCACCGCGCCCAACGGAAACAACGAGGTGGTGGACAACGAGGTCCCCGTGGAGCCGGAAGGCCCCGTGGTGGACGCCGTCAACCTGCCCGCGCTCGCGAAGGTGGAGAGCTGGCTGGGCCTGTCCTCGCAGCCGGACTATGAGTTCTTCTACCGGCTGACGGCGGCGAACACGAACTCGGGCAGTCGCCAGTGGGTCGTGGACGTGCGTCGGCAGGACGCGCAGACCAAGGGGCCCATCCACGTCAAGCGGACCCTCCAGACGGGGGGGCGCATCTCCCCCGCCGACGAGCGCGTCTTCATGGCGTTGTCGCGCCACGAGCATCGCTACGACTCGCGCATCGTCCTGTCGGACGAGGAGTTGAGCGAGGCGATGGACCTGCTGCGCCAGCGGCGGGTCATCTACCGGGGCACGGCGCTCATCAACACGGAAGTGCCCATCCGTCCGCAGATTCGCCTGGAGTCCCGGCCGGACGGCGCCACGGCGCGCATCGAGCTGCTCTTCCCGGACGGGCTGAGCTACTCGCTCAAGGACGTCATCATCCTGTCGGGCCGGCGCACCTGGGTCATCCAGGCGCAGAACCTCCACCCCGTGGAGCCCGACTTCCCGCCCCGGCTGCTGCGCAAGTGGCTGCTGGAGCCCAGCATGTCCTTCCCCTCGGGACAGTTGGACCGGGTGCTGACGTTCTTCGCCGCGCACCTGCCGCGCTTCCGCATGTCGTTGAAGGCGGACGACATCGAGGTGGACGAGGCGGTGGAGCCGCACTTCGTGCTGACGCTCGAGGGCACTCCGGAGCGCGTGAAGGCGCAGCTGGCCGCGCGTTACGGGCAGACGACGGCGCCGGTGTCTCCCACGGCCACGCACCTGGGCTACGCCAGTGGCGTGGGTGGGGACAGCCGCAAGTTGTACCGTCGTCGTGAGGACCTGGAGCGAGCCGCGGGCAAGCTGCTGTTGGACCAGGGCCTGCGCTTCGAGCCGCAGGCGCAGGTGTTCGACGCGACGGGCGACGTGGCGCTGGAGTTCTGGGCGCGCGGGCTCGCCTCGCTGCCGGCGGAGTGGGAGCGCTTCGGCGTGCAGGCGCCCAAGGTGCGGCTGCGCCCGAAGCTCAAGCCGCGCATCCGCGTGGGCATGAGCGGCGTGCAGTGGTTCGACCTGGACGCCGAGTTCGTCACGGACGACCAGGCGGTGGACCTGGGCGCGGTGCGCATGTGGCTGGACTCCGGCCGCAAGTTCGTGCCGCTGAAGGACGGCTCGTTCGCTGAAGCGGACCCGGTCGAAATCAAGCGCGTGGCGGACCTGCTGGAAGAGGCGGGTGCGCTGCCGGGCCGGTCCCGCACGCGGCTGCCGTTGCACCAGGCGGTGGCGTTGGACCTGCTCGCGGACCTGGGTGAGTTCACCGAGGTGGAGGCGAAGGCCCGGCAGGCGATGCTGGAGCTGCGCGAGACGGCGGGGGTTCCGAAGGTCGCGGTGCCCGACGGGCTCCACGCCACGCTCCGGCACTACCAGGAGGCGGGCCTGTCCTGGCTCTGGTTCCTGCGCCGCCATGGCCTGTCCGGCATCCTCGCGGACGACATGGGCTTGGGCAAGACGGTGCAGTCGCTCAGCCTCCTGCAGAAGATGGCGAACGAAGAGGGGCGCAAGCCGTCGCTCGTCGTGGCGCCCACCAGCGTGCTCGCCAACTGGGAGCGCGAGGCGGAGCGTTTCACCCCGGGCCTCAAGGCCATGGTGTGGCACGGGCAGGACCGCAAGGAGCGCGCCGAGGACCTGAAGGGCATGGACCTGGTCCTCACGTCCTACGCGCTGGTGCGAAGAGACCTGGACCAGCTGTCCCAGGTGGGCTTCCGCTTCGTGATTCTGGACGAGGCGCAGAACATCAAGAACGCGGACAGCGCCACGGCGCAGGCGTGCAAGTCGCTTCCGAGCGACACGCGACTGGCGCTCACGGGTACGCCGCTGGAGAACCGGCTGTCGGAGCTGTGGAGCATCTTCGACTTCCTCATGCCGGGCTTCCTCGGCAGCGCGGACAGCTTCAGCGACAGGTACGAGCAGCCCATCCAGGTGGCGAACGACGCCTCCGCGAGGGACAGGCTGCGCCGGCGCATCCAGCCCTTCATCCTGCGTCGCCTGAAGACGGAGGTGGCCAAGGACCTGCCGCCGAAGACGGAGAGCGTCGCCTGGTGCGAGATGGAGCCGGGTCAGGCCGCCCTCTATCGCGAGGTGATGGAGGAGAGCCGCCGCAAGGTCAGCGAGAGCATCGAGAAGGTCGGCTTCAAGCGCAGCCGCGTGTCGATTCTCGCCGCGCTCATGCGGCTGCGGCAGGTGTGTTGTGATCCGCGCCTGCTCAAGATGCCCCCGGGCACGTTGTTGCCGCCCAGCGCGAAGGTCGAGCGCTTCATGGAGCTGGTGGAGGACCTGGTGGCGGAAGGCCACCGGGCCCTGGTGTTCAGCCAGTTCACGGAGATGCTGGAGCTGCTCAAGCAGGAAGCGGACAAGAAGGGCCTGCGCTACCTCTACCTGGACGGTCGCACCAAGGACCGCATGGGCAAGGTGGACGAGTACAACCGCCCGGACGGACCGCCCCTGTTCTTCATCTCCTTGAAGGCGGGTGGCACCGGCCTCAACCTCACCGCGGCCGACTACGTCATCCACTTCGACCCGTGGTGGAACCCGGCCGTGGAAGACCAGGCCACGGACCGTACGCACCGCATCGGTCAGACGCGCGCCGTCATCAGCTACAAGCTGATTACCCGCGGCACGGTGGAGGAGAAGATCCTCTCCCTCCAGCGTCGCAAGCGAGACCTCGCCGCCGGAGTGCTCGGTGGAGAGGGTGACGAGATGGCGAGGACCCTCACCGAGCAGGACATCCAGGAGCTCTTCACCGAGAGCCAGTCCTGAGACGGAGGGGAGGGTTGGGGTTCCAACGGAACTCCGCCCTCCCCCCGCCCGCCATCCGTGCGGCTGACCAGAACGCCTGTGCAGTGTCAGTGGGACCTGCTAGGGTGTTCAGTGCCAGGGCCGTCGTACGGACATTGGAGGGCGCGCGTGCTGCTGGGTCTGCGGATTTCGAACGTGGCGGTGATCGAGGAGGTGGAGGTGGCGTTCGGAGCCGGCCTCACCGTCCTCACGGGTGAGACAGGTGCGGGCAAGTCCATCCTCGTGGATTCATTGGGCTTGCTGCTGGGAGGCAGGGCGGACGCGGATGTCATCCGCGCCGGCTGCGAGGAGGCGTCCGTGGAGGGCGTCTTCGCACGCACGCCGGTGCTGGGCGCGCGCCTGGAGGAGCTGGGCCTTCCAGACTTGGGCGAGGAGGTGCTGGTGCGTCGCGTGTTGGGGCGCACCGGAAGGGGCAAGGTCTACGTCAACGGCGCCCTCGTCACGGTGGGGGTGCTGGCCAAGCTGACGCGGGGGGCGGTGGACCTCGCGGGGCAGCACGAGCACGTCAGCCTCTTCGACTCGGGCCTGCACCGGGTGCTCCTCGACAGGTACGGGGAGGTGGAGGTGGCGCTGGCGTCCTACTTCGGGGAGTACTCCGCGCTGCGGGAGGTGGACGCGCGCATGGAGGCCCTGGGTGGGGACGAGGCGAAGGTGCGGGAGCGCGCGGAGTTCCTGCGCTTCCAGCTCGACGAAATCGCGCGCATCGACCCGGAGTCGGGCGAGGACGTGAAGCTGGACGTCGAGCGCAAGCGCCTGTCGAGCGCGGAGAAGCTCAAGCGCCTGGGGGCGGAGGCGGAGCTCCTCGTGGCGGGGGAAGAGGCCTCGGCGCTGGAGACGGTGGGCCGCGCCCTGGGGCTGGTGCACGACGCGGTGAAGTTCGACGCGACGCTGTCGCCGGTGGCGCAGTCGCTGAGCACGGCCCTGTCGGAGCTGGAGGAGGCGCAGCGGCGGCTCAACCGGTACGTGGAGGGGCTGGAGTCGGACCCGACGCGGCTGGCGGACGTGGACGAGCGGCTGGATGGCCTCAAGCGGCTGTGCCGCAAGCACGGCGCCACGCTGGACGGCGTGCTGAAGAAGCGCGGCGAAATCGAGGCGGAGCTGGGCACGCTGGAGAACCGCCAGGAAGTGCTCGAGGAGCTGGCCACGGAGCGGCGCAAGGTGGAGGAGCGCGCGCGCAAGGCGGCCCGGGTGCTGTCGAAGGCCCGGACGACGAGCGCTGTGGAGTTCTCCGCGCAGGTGCGCGAGGGCCTGGGGCACCTGGCCATGGGCAAGGCGGCCTTCGAGGTGCGCGTGACGCCCGGGGAAACGCTGCGTCCGGATGGCGCGGACGAGGTGGAGTTCTTCTTCAGCGCGAACCCCGGTGAGCCGGCGCGGCCCCTGGCGAAGGTGGCCTCGGGTGGTGAGGCGAGCCGGTTGCTGTTGGCCCTGAAGCGGGCCCTGGCGGGCAGCGACGCGTGTGGCTGCTACGTGCTGGACGAGGCCGACGCGGGCGTCAGCGGCGCGATTGCGGACGTGGTGGGGCGGATGATCAAGGAGGTGAGCGGTCACCGTCAGGTGCTCTGCATCACCCATCTGCCCCAGGTGGCGGCCTACGCGGACGCCCACCTGCTCATCCGCAAGGCGGTGAAGGCGGAGCGAACCGTCTCCCAGGTGACTGTTCTGGCGGCGGGCGCGGACCGCACGCGGGAGCTGGCCCGGATGATGTCCGGCGTGGAGGTCACGCGGGAGGCGCTGGGGGCGGCGGAGGCCCTGGTGCGCTCGGCCCACCGTTCCCTGGGGGCACCGAGGACCCGGCGGGAGTCCGGACCCGAGGGAGGACCCCGTGGCCGCCTCCGAAGATTGGCTTGACGCGCTGCAAGGTCATCCGTGTCCTTGCCCCATCGGTGGGTCTCACATAGCATCATTGGTGTGTCCAACACCGCAGGGCTGACCGCGGCCTCCCGCCTCAAAGTCGTTTCCGCTGGCCTGACGGACGTCGGGCGGAAGCGCAACCACAACGAGGACAGTTTCCTCATCGACGATGAGCTGCAGCTCTACGTCGTGGCGGATGGAATGGGCGGCCATGCCGGCGGCGGTACCGCGTCGCGCATCGCCGTCGAGACCATCGACAAGGAGCTCCGGCGGGCTCGGGAGGGAAAGGACAATCCGTTCCTGTCCGTGCCCAACCTCCAGGACTCACCAATACCGGAGGCCCTGCGCACGGCCGTGGAGAAGGCGTGTCTCGCCATCTACACGGCGGCGCAGGAAGACCCGCGGCTGTCCGGCATGGGCACCACGGTGATTTCCCTCGTGGTGCGCGATGAGCACGCCTTCTTCGCCCACGTGGGTGACAGCCGCGCGTACCTCATCCGGGGCGACCTCATCCAGCAGATCTCCGAGGACCACTCGCTGGTCAACGAGCAGATCAAGGCGGGGATGATCACGCCGGAGGAGGCCAAGCACTCCCGCTACAAGAACATCATCACCCGCTCCGTGGGCTTCGAAGAGGAAGTCCAGGTGGACGTGATGGGGCTCGTCTCCGAGCCCGGCGACGTGTTCCTGCTGTGTTCGGACGGCCTGGCCAACATGCTTGAGGACCGCGAAATCCACGAGGTCGTGGCCCAGGCGCAGAGCTTCGAGGACGTGCCCAAGCGCCTCGTCGACTTCGCCAACGAGCGTGGTGGCGACGACAACATCACCGTCATCGTGGTGCGGGTCGCCCCCTGAGGCACCCGGCCCCGTGGCCGACAAACACCTCGTCAGGTCACTGTTGACCTTGACACTCTTGGAAACTGAATGGTAGCTGCCCAAACGTTTCCAACCCTGGCAGACGTCGCCGGGAGACGAAGCAGGCGGGGTGTGGCGGTGGGGGGAGGTGTTGGGCGACACGGAGCGACTTAGCTTCTGGCGCCGGATGTCCCACGCAAGCAGGGAGCTGTCCCGTGGCGAAAAAGTCCTTCACGTTGATGGTGATCCCGGACCATGACGCGCCGGTGAAGCGGTACACCATCCAACGCTCGTTCCTGATGCAGGTGGGGATGGGGTTGATGCTGGTGGTGGGACTGAGCGCGGGTGCGAGCATCCACTACTTCCAGGTGGCGGCGGACGCCTCCGAGAACCGCATCCTCCGCGAGGAGAACCTGACGCTGCGCTCGCAGCTCAAGTCGGTGCGGGAGCGAATCGAGCACATCGGCTCCACGTTGGACCGGGTGGAGCGGTTCGACCAGAAGCTCCGGGCGATGACGCTGCTGTCGGACCCGCAGCGCAACCTGGCCATGGGCCCCACGGAGCCGGAAGCGGGCACCCAGGTGCCGACGACGGACACCCAGTTCACCCAGCTGACCACCACCGAGACGCCCAAGCTGCTGATGGGCCGGTTGGACAAGCTGAGCGCGGAGGCCACCCGTCAGGAGCAGAGCCTCCAGGAGCTGCAGGCGTACTTCCAGGACCAGAAGTCGCTGCTCGCCTCCACGCCGTCCGTCTGGCCCGCGCGCGGCTGGGTGACGAGCGACTTTGGCCAGCGAGTGGACCCGTACACCGCCGACCGCGTCATGCACGCGGGTCTCGACATCGCCGCGCCCCATGGCAAGGAAGTCTTCTCGCCGTCGGACGGCACGGTGGTGTTCGCGGGCCTGGAGGGCGGCTACGGCAACGTCATCGTCGTGGACCACGGCTACGGCATCAAGACGCGCTACGGCCACCTGGCGAAGATGCTGGTGAAGGCGGGAGACCGCGTGAAGCGCGGCTCACTTATCGCCGCGGTCGGCAACACGGGCCGCTCCACCGGACCGCACCTGCACTACGAGGTCCGCGTCAACGGCATCCCCCAGAACCCGCGCAAGTTCATCCTCGAGGAGTAGTCCTCGGAGTGCGCGGTGCCTCCCGGGCCTGGCTCGGGAGGGTGGTTGCGGGTGTTGAACCCCAGGGACGTCGGGCCTTCTGGCTCGCCCCTGGGACGCAAAGTCCCGCTGGCCTTCCTCAACGAGAGAGCGTGGCGGGCCCTGGGATGGATGCGTCCAGCCGGAGCCGTCGCTGCTGGAGTCCATCGGCGCGTCCACTGCGCTGCATGACGTGGGCGCGCTCCAGCTCGGCCCAGAGCAGCGGGCCCAGCACCTGCCAGTGCGAGGGCGAGTCCACCGTCACCTCCAGCAGGCTCACCGTCCAGCTCGGGGCGTCCGTGTCGGGCGTGCCCTCGGGGAGCACCCGGCGCACGTCGCGTGAGAGGCGCTCGTGGGTGGGGCCGGCCAGGTCCGCGCTCACGGTGAGCTGTGAGGTGGGCACCAGCAGCGCGGCGAAGGCGTCCGGGTGCAGGCGAATCACCTTGGCGCCCGGGTACTGCGCGGCGAGCGACTCCACGGTGGCGCGCAGAATCGCGTCGCCAATGGCGAAGCCGAAGCGGGCGTTGAGGGAAATCATCTCCTTCACATCCGCGATGACGGCGCCCACGCGCCAGCCGTCATGGTGCGCATGCGTGGACAGGTCGTACTCCTCTTTCAGGAGACTCCCCTGGGTGAGAGCGGGGACCTGGAGCGCGCCCGTCTTCGGGTCCGGGTGGCCGCGACGGGCCTGCTCGGCCTGGAGGAGCACCTCGACGGCGGCCTGCACGGGCGCCTGGGGGCTGCGGGTCAGCACCCAGGGGTGGAGGGCGATGAGGGCGGTGGCGGTGGCGTCGTCGAGCGGATAGGGCATCTGACTCGCTTCTCTAGCGCGTCGCGAGGACGCGCGCAGGGGCTTCCCGTCAGCGCAGCCGGTGGGCCGTCACCGTCACTTCATCCCGGTCATGGTAGAGCTGGCGGACGGTGAGGCCCTCCCAGCCGCCCTCCTCGACGAGCGTGTGGCGCACGCGCAGGAGGACCGGGTTCTTGTCCTTCATGGGCAGCTTGATGTTGGCCACCAGGTGGCTTGCCCAGCCACGGCGCCCCCACTTGGCGAGCAGCTGGGCCACCTCCAACGGACGCCACGCCATGTCGCAGAAGAGCCAGTCGGCGGGCTCCTCGGGGGCATAGGAGAAGGCGCTCTCCTGGATGTGCTTCACCCGGCCATTCGAGGCCAGCTCGGGCATCAGCTTCGCCGGGTCCACCGCCACCACCTTCGCGCCCCGGGCCACCAGCCGCTGCGTCCAACCCCCGGGCGCCGCGCCCAGGTCCACGCAGACGTCGCCGCGCCCTGGCTCGAAGGCCAGGCCGTCCAGCGCTTCCTCCAGCTTCATGGCGGCGCGCGAGGGGGACTCGACCTCCCGGCGCATGCGTCGTCGCCCTCCGGGGGCCAGGGACAGGGCTTCGCGCGCGGAGACCGCGCCCACGGCCGTCACGCCGTCGGGTGCCACGCACAGCGTCACCAGCCGGGCGCCGGACTCCCGCGCCCGCGCCGCGTCGTCGAGCAGCCGCTCCGAGGGCAGCCGCGTGCGCACCGCCGCCTCCAGCGCCTCCGCCACGGCCGCCAGCGTGTTGCCCCGAGGGCTGTCGGGCGTGAAGGACTGGAGGACCCAGGGGGCCGTCCCCGGCAGGGAGATGATGGCCCGGGCCGCCGCGTCCGCCTGGACGTCGGGCGTTCCCGGAGGCAGCGAGGCGACCACCCGCCAGGCGGCGCGGGCGAAGGCGGGAGCGAGGCCCGGCTGCGAGTCGCTCTCCACCAGGGCCTCTCCAAGCAGGCGAGGGGCCATGCCCGCCCAGGCCAGCTCCTCGAAGAGGTGGGGCTCGAACCCGGCCCGACAGGTCCACAGCCAGCGTCCCACCTGGGGCGGCTGCGTCTGTGCGGGCATGGGGGGAACGCGCGCCCTCGGGGGGGCGGGGGGAGGGGGCGGCGCGGTGCGTGCAGGGGCCGACCCACCCTGGGTGGGGGCGGGCTTGCGGTGGGCGGGCGGCGCCGGGCGGCCGGGGCGACGAGGGGACTTCGAGGGGGCGCCCCGGGCAGGCCGGCGGCGGGGATTTCGCGGAGGGGACATTGCGTGGGCTCCGTTCCGCTTTACTCTGAACCGATGCGCGCTGGGCAACCGGCCGAGAGGAAGTTTCAAGAGGCGCGCGTGGTTTCCCACCAAGCCTCCCTTACATCTCCAGGGATTTCCCTTCACTCGCCGCCGTCCTTCGAGGATTCTCCGGCCGCGAGAGAGTCAACGAATGATCGAATGGACGCTGAAGAAGCTCATCGGGACCAAGAATGAGCGCGAGCTCAAGAAGGCCCGCGAGAAGGTCATCCGCATCAACGAGCTGGAGAGCCGGATGCGGGCCCTCAAGGACGAGGACTTTCCTGCCGAGACGGCTCGGCTGAAGCAGGAGATTCAGAACGGGAGGCCGCTCGACAGCATGCTCTTCGAGGCCTTCGCGCTCATCCGTGAAGGCGCGCGCCGCGAAATCGGCCAGCGTCACTATGACGTCCAGCTCATCGGCGGCATGTTCCTGCACGAGGGGTGCATCGCGGAGATGCGCACCGGTGAAGGCAAGACGCTGACGGCCACCTTGCCCTGCTACCTCAACGCCCTGTCCGGGCGCGGGGTGCACGTGGTGACGGTGAACGACTACCTCGCCCGCCGCGACGCGGAGTGGATGGGGCGCGTCTACAAGTTCATGGGCATGACGACGGGCTGCGTGCTCCACGAGCTGTCGGACAAGCAGCGCCAGGAAGCCTATCGCTCGGACATCACCTACGGGCAGAACAACGAGTTCGGCTTCGACTACCTGCGCGACAACATGAAGTTCCGCCTGCAGGACTACGTCCAGCGCGAGCTGAACTACGCGATTGTGGACGAGGTGGACTCCATCCTCATCGACGAGGCCCGCACCCCGCTCATCATCTCCGGTCCCACCGAGGACAGCACGGACAAGTACTACCGGGTGGACCAGGTCATCCCCGGCCTCGTCCCGGACCAGGACTTCACCCTGGACGAGAAGCACCGCTCGGTGTCCCTGACGGATGACGGCATCGAGAAGCTGCAGAAGCGGCTGAGCGTGTCCAACCTCTACGACCCGGGCGAAATCGAGACGCTCCACCACGTGGAGCAGGGCCTGCGCGCGCACACGCTCTACAAGCGCGACAAGGACTACGTGGTGAAGGACGGCGAGGTCGTCATCGTCGACGAGTTCACCGGCCGCCAGATGCCGGGCCGCCGCTGGTCCGACGGCCTCCACCAGGCGATTGAGGCCAAGGAGGGCGTGAAGATCGAGAACGAGAACCAGACGCTGGCGACCATCTCGTTCCAGAACTACTTCCGCATGTACACCAAGCTGTCCGGCATGACGGGCACCGCGGACACGGAGGCGGAGGAGTTCGCGAAGATCTACAACCTGGACGTCCGCGTCATCCCGACCAACCGCACCAACGTCCGCAAGGACCAGCAGGACGTGGTCTACAAGACGGAGCGCGAGAAGTTCGAGGCCGTCGCCGCGCAGATTGAAGAGCTGCACAAGAACGGGCAGCCGGTGCTGGTGGGCACGGTGTCCATCGCCAAGAGCGAGGTGGTCGCCAACTTCCTGAAGAAGCGTGGCGTCCCCCACAACGTCCTCAACGCCAAGCAGCACCAGCGCGAGGCGGACATCGTCGCGCAGGCGGGCCGCAAGGGCGCCGTCACCATCTCCACCAACATGGCCGGCCGTGGAACGGACATCCTCCTGGGCGGCAACGCGGAGGTGCTCGCCAAGGCCTCCGTGGGCCCCCCGCCGGAGGCCCCCGCGCCGCTGCCGCCCCCGGTGGATGGCGCCGCGCCGCAGGTGGACCCGATGGTCGCCTACCAGCAGGAGCTGGCGGACTGGGAGCAGCGGCTCGTCGCCGCCCAGGCCCGGCTGGAGACGGAGACGAAGCAGGAGCGCGAGGAGGTGATGGCGGCCGGCGGCCTGTTCATCATCGGCACCGAGCGCCACGAGTCGCGCCGCGTGGACAACCAGCTGCGTGGCCGCGCCGGTCGCCAGGGTGACCCGGGCGCCAGCCGGTTCTTCCTCTCGCTCGAGGATGACCTGATGCGCATCTTCGGCTCGGAGCGCATCCAGGGACTCATGGAGCGGCTGGGCATGGAGGAGGGCGAGGTCATCGAGCACATCTGGCTGTCCCGCGCGATTGAAGGGGCCCAGAAGCGTGTCGAGGGACACAACTTCGACATCCGCAAGAACCTGCTCGAGTACGACGACGTGATGAACCAGCAGCGGCGCACCATCTACAAGCTGCGTCGTCAGGTGCTGGCCGCGGGCGCGGGCGTGCCCCTGGTGGAGTTCACCGAGGACCCGAAGACGCGCGTGAAGAGCCGCTCCGAGCGGATGGTGAGCTGGGCGGACTTCAAGGAGATGGTCCTGGACGCGCTGGAGGACGTCATCGTCTCCACCGTGGACACGTACGCGCCCACCAAGGGCTCGGACGGGTGGGACCTGGACGCCTTGTCGAAGAACGTGAAGGAGACGTTCGACCTGGAGATGGGCTTCGAGGGCGTGGGCAACCGCGACGAACTCCAGGACCACATCTACAAGGCGGCGGAGAAGGTCTTCCGCACGCGCGACGAGGAGTTCGGCGAGAACTTCCTGCGCTTCCTCCAGTACAACTACCTGGCGACCATCGACCGGCTCTGGAAGGAGCACCTGCTGGGCATGGACCACCTGCGCCAGGGCATCGGCCTGCGTGGCTACGGCCAGAAGGACCCGAAGCAGGAGTACAAGCGCGAGGGCTACCAGGGCTTCATCCAGACCCTGTCCGCCATCAAGGCGCAGTTCGTCTCGCAGCTCATGCGCGTGCAGCCCCGCTCCGCCACCAGCGCGGAGGAAGAGGCCGTCCGCATCCAGCGCCAGCTGGCCCAGCAGCAGCGCAAGGCGGTGGAAGGCCGTGGCACGGCGGAGGGCAAGCTGGACGAGGCCTCCGTGGCCGCGGCGGCCCGTACGCCGGCCGCCCAGCAGGGCCCCCGCGTGGGCCGCAATGACCCCTGCCCCTGCGGCAGCGGTCGCAAGTACAAGAAGTGCCACGGCGCGGCGGAAGCCAGCGTCTAGGCGCCTCTTCGCGGGATGTCGGAAGTAGGGCGCCGGCGCGGCGCCGTCCGGGGTTGTCGGACGGCGGGCCGCGCCGGTCCTCTTTCTGGCGCTCGGCCCGTCCCCGGGGCCCTGGAAAGGGGGCCAGGAGGGCAGGGAGGCGAGCACGAGCCTTCTTCCCGCCACGGGCGGTGAAGCGAAGCTTGCGCCGCCGGGAAGGGTTCTGTTAAGGACCCCCCGCCTCGTAGTCTGGGGCCGGGGGTGTTGACCCCGAGTCGTACCCACTTCACACACGCCCGTGCCGGTCGCCGGTGCTCCCGTGAGTGGAGGACTTCTCCGAAAGGAGGGCCCTCGCTCCCGGCAGTCACGGCCGGAGCAACACCCGGGTGTGGCGGAATAACCGGAGAAACACCATGTCGATCGACACGCAGGAAACGCAGACGCAGCAGCAGGCCATGGCCGCCGCCGGCGGCATCACGATGCGGCAGCTCCTGGAGGCCGGCGTCCACTTCGGCCACCAGACGAAGCGCTGGAACCCGAAGATGAAGCCCTACATCTTCGGTGCCCGCAACGGCATCTACATCATCGACCTGCAGAAGACGGTCTCCATGGCCCGCTCGGCGTTCCGCTTCGTGGCGGACGTGACGGCCCGTGGCGGCACGGTGCTCTTCGTCGGCACCAAGAAGCAGGCGCAGGACGTCATCCGCGAGGAGGCCGCGCGCGCCGGTCAGTACTTCGTCACCAGCCGCTGGCTGGGTGGCACGCTGACCAACTTCAAGACCATCAAGCAGGGCATCGACCGGCTGAAGACGCTGGAGAAGATGGCCGAGGATGGGACGTTCGAGCGCCTGCCCAAGAAGGAAGTCGCCTCGCTGGAGCGCGAGCGCGAGAAGCTCGAGAAGAACCTGGGCGGCGTGAAGGAGATGTCGAAGCTGCCCCGCTGCGTCTTCATCATCGACCCGAAGAAGGAGCACATCGCCATCCACGAGTCGACCCGCCTGGGCATCCCCGTGATTGGCCTGGTCGACACGAACTGCGATCCCGACGGCATCGACTTCGTGATTCCCGGCAACGACGACGCCATCCGCTCCATCAAGCTCTTCACGTCGAAGATCGCCGAGGCCTGCATCGAGGGCGCCGCCCGTTACCGCGCCTCTGGCGCGGCGGAGCGCGACGAGCAGGAGGAGCGCGAGGGCCGTGATGACCGCCGTGACCGCGACGACCGCCGTGGCCCGCGCCGTGACAACCGGGATCGCCGGGGTGGCGACCACCGCGGTGGTGGCGACCGTGGCGGCGAGCGCCGGGGTCCTCTCGTGGAGATGAAGGGCGCGCCGGCCGTGGCCGAGCAGCCCGCGGCCGAGCAGCCCGCGGCGGCCGAGGGTGGCGAGGCGGCGAAGGAGTAGTCGCCTCTCGCTGTACTCCAGTGTTCGTGGCGGCCGGGTGGCGCATCAGAATGCCTGCGACCCGGCCGTCCTTGTTTTTCGCTGTAGCCGTATCCCTTGAAACCGGATGCTCCGCCCGGCGCCTGGCGCCCTCGTGACGGTGGAGACAGGAGACGAACATGGCCGAAATCACGGCCCAGATGGTGAAGGACCTGCGCGAGCGGACCAGCGCGCCCATGATGGACTGCAAGAAGGCGCTCACGGAGACGGGCGGCGACTTCGCGAAGGCCGAGGAGTGGCTGCGCAAGAAGGGCATCTCCAAGGCGGCGGGCAAGGAAGGTCGCGTCGCGGCCGAGGGCCTCGTCGGCACGTACGTCCACGGCGGCCGCATCGGCGTGCTGGTGGAGGTCAACTGCGAGACGGACTTCGTCGCCCGCAACCCTGACTTCCAGGACCTGGTGAAGGAAGTGGCGATGCAGATCGCCGCGACCGGCCCCAAGTTCGTCCGTCGCGAGGAAGTCCCCACGGACAACATGGAGAAGGAGCGCGAGATTCAGCGCGACCTGCTCAAGCAGCAGGGCAAGCCCGAGGCGATGCTGGACAAGATCCTCGTCGGGAAGATGGAGAAGTACTACGAGCAGGTCTGCCTCGTGGACCAGCTCTGGGTGAAGGACGACAAGAAGAAGGTCGGTGACATGATCACCGAGCGCGCCGCGAAGATTGGCGAGAAGGTCTCCGTGCGCCGCTTCGTCCGCTTCGAGGTGGGTGAGGGCATCGAGAAGAAGAAGGACGACCTCGCCGCCGAAGTCGCCAAGACGCTGCAGGGCTGAGCCCCCTCGCGGCCCTTTCGGGGGCCGTGAAATGGTTCGAGCAGGGCCCTGAGGGCCGCGCGCTCCGTACCCCTGACGGGGGCGGGGGACGCGGCCCTCGCCTTTGCGGGCCTTTCCAGCCCCTCCAGGCGATTGGCAGCTGACGGTGTGAGCAGGGGTGTCCGACTCGGGCGTTGATATGGCGCCAGACGGGGGATAGAAGCGGACGCGCATGTCCTCCGACACGACCCAACCGCTCCGCTTCAAGCGCATCCTCCTCAAGCTCTCGGGTGAGGCCCTGATGGGAGAAGGGAAGTACGGCATCCACCCACCCACCCTCAGTGGCATCGCGGACGAGGTCATCAAGCTGGCGGCGGCCGGCGTGGAGGTGGCCCTCGTCATTGGCGGAGGCAACATCTTCCGCGGGGTGGCGGGCGCGACGGAGGGGATGGACCGGGCCAGCGCCGACTACATGGGGATGCTGGCCACGTGCATCAACTCCATGGCCATGCAGGACGCGCTGGAGAAGAAGGGCATGCACACGCGCGTGCTGTCGGCCATCAAGATGGAGCAGATCGCCGAGCCCTACATCCGCCGGCGCGCGGTGCGCCACCTGGAGAAGGGGCGGGTGGTGATTTTCGCGGCGGGCACGGGCAATCCGTACTTCACGACGGACACGGCCGCGTCGCTGCGCGCCATGGAAATCAACGCCCAGGTCATCCTCAAGGCGACGAAGGTGGACGGCATCTACAACGCGGATCCGAAGAAGGACCCGACGGCGCGCCGCTACCGCTCGCTGACGTACATGGACGTGTTGAAGCAGAACCTCAACGTGATGGACTCCACGGCCATCTCGCTGTGCATGGACAACAAGCTGCCCATCATCGTC
Source organism: Myxococcus sp. CA056 (assembly GCF_013336715.1). Taxonomy (NCBI): domain Bacteria; kingdom Pseudomonadati; phylum Myxococcota; class Myxococcia; order Myxococcales; family Myxococcaceae; genus Myxococcus; species Myxococcus sp. CA056. The sequence goes on along the minus strand of NZ_JABUMT010000003.1, from coordinate 383,171 downwards.
TTCGACCTCACCGTGCCGGGAAACATCCAGCGCGCGGTGCTGGGGGGCGGAGAGATTGGTACCGTCGTGGGCGGCAGCGAGACGGTCTGGGCCTGACCGCTCGCATTCATCCCGACTCGTGTTCAAGGAGAGCTCGCATATGAGCGGTGACATCGTCGTCGAATTGAAGGGCCGTATCGACAAGTCCCTCGAGGACCTCAAGCGGGAGCTGACCAAGGTGCGCACCGGGCGCGCCAGCACCGCCATCCTCGACAACATCCGGGTGGACTACTACGGCACGCCCACCCCGCTGTCCGGCGTGGCCAGCGTCAGCGCCCCGGAGCCCCGGCTCATCATCATCAAGCCGTGGGAAAAGACTGTCCTGAAGGAAATCGAGAAGGCCCTTCGCGAGGCCAACCTCGGCATCAACCCGATGAATGACGGGGAGATGATTCGCCTGCCCTTCCCGCCGCTCACCGAGGAGCGCCGCAAGGACATCGCCAAGCAGGTGAAGACGAAGGGTGAGGACCACAAGGTCGCCATCCGCAACATCCGCCGTGACGCCAACGAGGCGCTCAAGGTGCAGTTGAAGGACAAGAAGATCACCGAGGACGACCACAAGCGCATCTCCGAGAAGGTCCAGAAGGAGACCGACGGCGGCGTGGCCCAGGTGGATGAGATCATCAAGAAGAAGGAGAAGGAGGTCATGGAGGTCTGATGGCCTTCGTGCTCCTGGCCGAGCCCGCCGCTCCGGTGGCGGGTGTCTTGCGCCGGTTCCTCGAGGGAGCCGGCCACGAAGTGAGTTGGGTGGCCAGCGCCGACGAGGCTCAACGCGCCTCGCGAGAGCGGCCGCCCTCGGTAGTCCTGGCTTCGGGGCTGGGGCCGCTGGATGGAGAGGCGCTGTGCCGGAGCCTGCGTTCCCAGGGGCTCCACGTGCCGGTGCTGCTGGTGTACCCGCCGGACGAGGAGCAGGCCGACGAGCGTGCCGCCCAGGCCGGTGCGGATGGCAGTCTGGTGGGCCCCCTCAAACGCGGCACCGTCCTGACGTGTGTCTCGCTGCTGCTGCAGCGCGAGGAGGCCCGGCGCACCGCCGTGGTGCCTTCCGTTCCGGTGCCGCCTCCTGCCCCGGCTCCGTTGGTGGAGCCCGAGGCCCGGCGCGTCACCCGTCCGGAGCCGGCTCCATCCACGGGCGGCACGTCGGCGGACTTCGAGTTCCTCAAGCGGCTGATGCTGATGGAGGTGAAGCGCAGCCGTCGCTACCGCTATCCCATCGCCCTGCTGATGGTGGAGGTGGACCGCTTCACGGAGCGGTCCGCGGCGCTGTCACCCACCGCGAGGCGGGGCGCACTGGCGGAGACGCTGGGCCTGCTGGTGGAGGGCGTGCGCGACATCGACGTGGCCGTGCCCTTCGCGGACAGCCGCTTCGTCGTCTTCCTGCCACACACGCCCCGCTCGGGCGCGCGGGTGGTGGCCGAGCGCCTGCGAGAGAAGCTGAAGGCCGTGCAATCCCTGCCCGCGGGCACCGCATCCGTGGGCGTGGCGGTGTCGGAGCCTCCCGCCGGCAACAAGAGCGCGCCGCCGGGCGCCACGGGCCAGCAGGTCAGCTTCGGCGGTCTGCTGAAGGACGCGGGAGACGCGCTGCGACGCGCGCAGGCGGCGGGTGGTGACTGGGTGGAAGTGGCCAGCGACGCCGCCAGCCGCACTCAGGACGGGTAGATGAAGTCCACGTCGCTGATGTCGTGAACGACGTCGGCGACGAAGCGGAACAACTCCAGGCCGCGCGCCTTGTCGTCCTGCCAGGTGCCGCTGGCTTCGTCGTAGTTGAAGTGGATGCCCTGGCCTCGTCCCGCCACCCAGATCTGCTTCACGGCGCGCTGGGTGTTGACGATGCACTTCTCCCGGGAGCGGGCGGTGAGGGTGAGCATGTCACCCGTGCTCTCCGCCTCCAGGAGGTCTGGATCAATGGCGTCCGCGGCGGCAAGCATCCGCTTGAAGACGATGGCCACGAGCTGGTTGTAGCGGGCTTCTTCCATCATGGCCGCACGGGCCTCACTGAATGACGTCAAGCACCTGCTGGCCAGGGGCCGCGTAGAACAGGAACTTGAAGTGCGGCGACGTCTCGCTCTCGACGCGCTCCAGGGCGATGACGGTGCCCGGGTGAACGGACTTGGGGAAGGACTGCATCCCCGTCAGGTGCGCCGCCAGGGCGCCCATGGACGGCTGGTGGCCGACCAGGACGAGGTTCTCATCCGCGTGCTCGGCCAGCACCGGCTCCACCGCGCCCACCGGCATGTCCGGCAACAGGCAGCGATGCGCCCGCAGCAGCCCTTCGTGTTTCGTCACGAAGGACAGAATCTGCGACGTCTGGACCGTGCGAACCAGCGGGCTGGTCAGGATGAGGCCGATGGGGCCCATGCGCTCGGACAACGATGCGAAGTGCGCGGCGGTGTTCGCCCGAGCCTTCGCTGTGAGCGCGCGCGCCTCGTCACCGAGACCCTCGGGGATCTCAGCGTCCGCATCGCCGTGCCTAACCAGGAAAATCCTCAAAGTCCCTCCACCGGTACGACAGGACCGCGGTTCGTACATGACCGCAGCCGGGTTGGTCAAAGGTAATGCGGCGATTGTTCAGTGGCCGCAACAACCTCGGCATGACAGACAGGAGTTGGCCGCCCTCCTCCGCACGCGTCCGCGCAGCATACACGCGGGGACTGACGTGCCGTGTCTCTCTGGAAGGAGTCTGGATGCGCAAGGCGCTGTGGGTCCTGGCGGGGTTGTTGGCCTTCTCGGGCTGTAAGAAGGATGGGGCCACGGGTAGCGATGCACCCGGGGTGGCGGATGGTGGTGGTGGCGCCGCCGGCCTGGTGGCCGAGGAGGCGACCGGCGCGGGGCCCTATGTGGTGACGCCCGAGAAGCTGACCGCCTACGTGGCCTACCAGCGGCGGATGCTGGAGGTGTACGGCTCCCAGGTGAAGGGACTCCAGGGGTTGGGCGCGCTGGTGGACGCGGGCACTCCGGAGGCGATGGCGGAAGTCCGCGCGGGCCTCAAGGTGGTGGAGGCGAAGGCCAAGGCGGAGTCGGAGGCGCGCACGCAGGCGGGGCTGAGCGTGAGTGACGTCAACGGCCTGGCCGAAGTCGTCACGGCCGTCATCAGTCAACGGCAGCTGGGGCGCACGCTCCAGTACGAGGAGGAGCTTCGGAAGCTGGAGGAACTCCAGGAGAAGCTGCCGCCCGAGCAGCGTCAGGAGCTGGCGGCGCAGGTGGCCTCCATGCGCCACCAGGTGGAGTCGTTCCAGAAGCTGACGGATGTGCGGCGTGAGTACGGCGACGCCAACGTGGACGTGGTCCTCACGCGCGAGGACGAGCTGATGAAGAACTACCAGGAGATGCTGCGGGTCTTCACCGGCACGCGTCGATGAAGACCCGGGAAGGCGTGCACCTCAGACGCGCTTGAGGTGCGGTGCCTTCTTGAGCAACTGCGCCAGGTAGAGGTCGGCGACCTTCTCCATCACCGTGTTGCCGCGCAGGCGCTGGTTCAGGTTGACGAAGTCCACCTGGTCCAGCCGCTGGTCCTGGTTGTAGCAGGAGAACACCCACGTCTCCTTGCCGGTGCGCGGGTCCACGTGCCGCTGGAGGCACTGGGCGCAGATCTCCTTCATCATGCACTGCATCGGCGAGTTGATGGAGCCGATGGCCTCGTGGTCCGGCTTCAGGTACGGCTGGAGCACCTTGTGCCGGGCCTCAGCCACCGCGCGCATCATCCGGTCCGAGCCGATGGCGATGATGCGGTCCACTTCCGACAGCGGGATGAGGCCGGGCGTGGCGAGCTTGCCCTCGGCGTACGCCACCATCGCCTGCACCACGTTGCCCCGGAAGGCGGCGTCCTGCGGACGGCGCGGCTCAATCAAGTCGCCGCTGTCCACGGACCACACAATCTGGTCCGTGCCGGCCTCGATTTCGTCGTGCTTGAAGGAGTCCGACTTGAGGCGGTAGGCGGCGAAGTAGACGACGCGGCAACCCGCCGCCTTGAGCGAGCGGGCGATGGAGAAGAGCACCGCGTTGCCCAGGCCACCGCCGACGAGCACCACCGTCTCGTTGTGGGCAATCTCGGTGGGCGCGCCGGTGGGGCCCATCAGCACCACGGACTCGCCCGGGGTGAGCGCGGAGCACAGGCGCGACGAGGAGCCCATCTCCAGGACGATGGTGCCCATCAGTCCCTTCTCCTTGTCCACCCACGCGCCGGTGAGGGCCAGGCCCTCCATGGTGAGGCGCATGCCGTCGACGACGGGCGCGTTCCGCTCGAAGTTCTGGAGCCGGTAGAACTGGCCGGGCTGGAAGTGGCTGGCCGCGAAGGGCGCCTTCACCACCACCTCCACAATCGTCGGCGTCAAGCGCGTGACGGACACCACGGTGGCGTTGAACGCGGCGTCCAGCTTCGCGAAGTGCGCGGCGCGCAGTTCCTCGCGACGGGCCTGGGCGACCTCGTCGTCGAAGTCGAGCGACGCCACTTCCTTCGCGTACAGGCGCGCCACTTCCGAGTAGCCATCCTTCGCGCTGGCCATGGCCTTCACCACGTTGCCCGCGTACGTCGGGTGGTTGTCTCCGTAGAAGGAGATGAAGCGCCCGTCCTTCGCATACGACGTGAAGAAGCCCACCTTGGAGTCCAGGTCCTCGCTGGCCTCCACGGGCTCCAGCGTGAAGCCCTGCTCACCGTCCACCAGGGAGTAGCCCTGGAAGTAGTCGCCGCCCTCGTCGAGCTTGAAGGTGCCCGGGTACTCGCGCTCGTACGTGACGTTGGGCGAGGTGCCGGCGGCCACGCACACGGTGCGCGCGGGCAGCTCGAAGAACTGGCCGCTGCCCTTGAGCTTGCCGTCCACCGTCACCATGCGCTCGAAGCGCAGCGCTCGCACCGCGCCCGTCTCGTCCTGCAGCGCCTCCACCGGGCTCATTCGCTCGATGAAGCGGATGCCCTCCTCCAGCGCCTTGGACACTTCCTCGTGGTTGAGGCGGTAGGCGGGGGACTCGGTGAGGCTTCGGCGGTAGGCCAGACTGACGCCGCCCCACGCTCGCACCAGCTTGATGAAGTCTGGCGTGCGGCCCTCCGCCTTCGCCTGCTCGCGCTCGGCGCGCACCGCGCGGCCGTGCTCCAGGAAGGTCTGGTAGGTGGCGCGCTCCTCGGCGTCCAGCTTCGCGAGGATGGCCTCGTCGCCCAGCTCCGCGGAGAGCTTCTCGTGGCGGGCGAGCGCCTTCTCCACCTGCACCGGGTAGTACGCCATCAGCTCCGTGGCGGTGTCGACGCCGGTGAGGCCGCCGCCGATGACGATGGCGGGCAGCTGCACCTGGAGGTTCGCCAGCGAGTCCTTCTTGAAGGCGCCCGTGAGCTGGAGCGCCATGAGGAAGTCGCTCGCCTTGCGGATGCCCCGGATGAGGTTGTTCTTCATCCCGATGATGGTGGGACGTCCGGCGCCCGCGGCGATGGCGATGTGGTCGAAGCCCAGCTCCCACGCGTCCTCGATGGTGAGCGTGCCACCGAAGCGCACGCCACCGTGGATGCGGAAGCCGTCCCGCCGCGCCAGCGTCAGGTGGATGAGCGTGAGGAAGTTCTTGTCCCAACGCACGGTGATTCCGTACTCGGACACGCCGCCGAAGCCCTCCAGCACGCGCTCATCCAATTCGCGCGTGAGCGAACGCCAGTCGCGGATGGGCTTGAGGGCGTGGCCATTGCGGCCGGCCAGCTCGTCGGAGAACGGTTCAATCTTCAGGCCGTCCATGCCCGTGACGCCGAAGCCCTCGTTGAGCAGGTAGTGCGACAGCGTGTAGCCGGCGGGCCCCAGGCCTACCACCAGCACGTTGCGACCCACGTAGGGCAGCGCGTACGGACGGCGGATGTTGAGCGGGTTCCAGCGCGTGAGCAGCCCGTAGATTTCAAAGCCCCAGGGCAGGTCCAGCACGTCCGTCAGCGCGGCCGTCTCCGCCAGCGGGATGTTCACCGGCTCCTGCTTCTGGAAGATGCACGCCTTCATGCAGTCATTGCAGATGCGGTGGCCGGTGCCGGGGCACATCGGGTTGTCGAGCGTGATGACCGCAAGCGCCGCGAGCGAGTTGCCCTCGCGCTTGAGCAAATGCGCCTCGGAGATGCGCTCGTCGAGCGGACAGCCCGTGAGGGGGATGCCCAGCGGGTTCTTCTTGTAGCTGTGGCCCTCGGCGACCTTGTCCTTCGCGGGGAAGCCCGTGGAGCAGGAGTCCTTCTGGCGCTCGTGGCAGAGCACGCAGTAGTCCACCTCGTTCATCACGTCGCGCGCGGTGCCTCGGCGGTCGGTGAGCTTGAAGCCGTCGCGGTGGCGGAGGTGGTGCGCCAGGCCCTCGGTGGCCTCGGGAAGCGCGGCGTCCGGGCGCTGGAGCTGCACGAGCTGGTCGAACACCAGCGGCTTGGGCACGCGGTGGGTGGGCCAGGTGTGGAACTGCTCCTTGGTCTCCGGGTGCAGCGCGCGCGCGTACGTCCAGCGGTCCGCCAGCGACAGCAGCGCGCGGACGGACTGCAGCTCCGCGGCATCATCGCCCTGGGTGACGAGGCTGGAGCCGAAGGCCTCTCGGCCCTCCGGTGTGGCCGTCAGCGAGGTGCGCAGCGCCGACCAGCGGGCGCGCAGGGACTCCGCCTTCGCCTGCTCCTCCGCGGGCAGGTTGCCGGAGAACAGCCGCTCCAGTTCCATGAGCGTGAGGACGGACTCGGCGAGGCCGCGCTCGAAGTCGCCCAGGGAGAGCGCCTCCGGGAAGCCGAGCTGGAGCAGCAGCCGCATGCGCCCATCCAGCGACGGGAACTCGGCCAGCGCCGGACGGTCCGGCGCGCCCTTCTTGAAGACGCGGCGGGTGATGAACTCGCGCTTGAAGTCGAAGAGGGGCAGCTCTCCCTTCAACTGGCCCATCTGCCGCTCCAGCTCCTGGTCGACTCGGAAGAGTCGGGAGACGAAGCGCGACGTGTGCCGGGCCACCCGCACCAACAGGTCCGACTCGGCGGGGCCGGTGAGGCTGGTACCGCCGGACTGGCGGTAGGCGTCGAAGGCCTTGAAGAGCTCGGGCTCGTCCTCGGCGAGCTGCGCGTCGAAGCTCTTGGCCAGCCGGCGCAGTCCGCGCGGGCGGTAGAGGTCTTCGAAGGTGAAGCCCGGCAGACCCAGTTGAAGGGAGGGGCCAGGGTCGGAGGGCAGGTCGGTCAGGGCGCGCATATCACTGAAGGTGTAGGAGGAACCCGGAGCAACGGCTCGCGTGCGGGGCCTATTTCGCGGTGAGCCGCCCGGAAAGCAAGCGGCCTCGCGACGCCGCGTGAAAGCAGGCGATGGGAGGGAGTGGCTCTGCTGGAGTTGTAACGCGGGAGCCCGACGCCAGCCTCCCTGTCGGCCCGGGCCCCGGGGGCAAGAGCTCCGTCCCGGGGTGCGACGGCACACCGCGCCATGTGTTGAGGTGCCCGCACAGGGGGGCGGCTGTGTGCCGACCCGCCTGGATTTCCTCTGGAGCAGCACCCGGAGGCGGCCCCTGACGCCCTGTCGGCCACTCTCCTGGCGAGGAAGGGGGCCCTTCGCCGTGTCGCGGGAGACCCGTGGGTGGCGCGCCGGTCCACGGCGCTGCCGCTGTCACCGGGTATCGATACCCGGCAGCGAGGTGGGCAGCGCCCTTCCTTGTCCGGGAGCGGGCAGGGCGACGTGCTCCAGGCGGCGGCGGAGCTTGAACAGCCCCCAGAACATGCGGGCCGCATCCAGGCCGGGGATGACCTTGGAGCCACCGAAGTCCTCCCAGTCGATGGGGACCTCGAGACAGCGGGCCCCCTGTCGCTGGAGCAGGGCCAGAAGCTCCACGTCGAGCAGCCAGCGCTCCTCACGCAGCACGTCCAACAGCGGGCGCAGCACCGAGGCTCTCATGAGCTTCACGCCGCATTGCGTGTCGTAGAAGCGCAGACCGAAGTGCAGGTCCGTCAGGGTGGCGAAGATGCGGCCCTGGAGGTGGCGGTGGAGGTTGCGCACCACGCGGCGGCCAGCCATGAGGATGCGGGAGCCCGCCAGCACGTCCACGCCCTCGGCGTCGGGAGTGTCGGTCAGCCGCACCAGTCGGAAGAGCTCCTCGGCGTTGATGGCCCCGTCCGCGTCCAGGAAGGCGAGCCAGGTGGCTCCAGGAGAAGCGTGGCGCCAGCCGAGGCGGATGGCGGAGCCCTTGCCGCCATTGCGGGGCGCGGCGACATACGTGAACCGGTGGGGCGAACTCGCGGCCGACAGTCGGGCCTGGGCCGCCTCGATGCTGGCTTGGTGCAGCGTGGCGTGCTCTGGCGCGCTGCCATCATCCGCGACGATGAACTCCACCCGGGGCGTCGGCTGGAGCAGGGCGACGCGGGTGAGGGACTCCACGAAGCGAGGCAGTCGCTGCCCCTCGTTGTAGGCGGGGATGACGACGCTGATGGAGGGCGCTTCCACGCGCCGGGTTTGAGCACGGTGGGGGAGGGGCGTCAATGCGAGCGCGCGAGGCCCTCGATGCCTCGGCGCGTGGGGTGCTCGTCAGGTGCGGTTCCCCGGGGCTGGGTGGCCTGACGGCACGAGCGGCGAGGGGGCGTGCCTGCCTCCTGCGTTTTCGAAAGTTCGGACGTGGGGATGCAGGTGCCCAACCGTGTCGTCGACCTGCCGGGCGGAGCGACGGCCAGAGGCTTCCGTCGCGCCGGGTTCTCGGCAGGGGTCGGCGCCCTCGCTACCGCCGCTTCGGACGTCGCGGCTTGGAGGTGTTGGGTCCACGAGGGTGCTTCTCGGGCGGGGACGAGGGCTTCTTCTTCGCCGGGACGCCAGCCGGAGTGGGGGGCGACTGCACCTGCCGAGGCTCCGTCTCGTTCTTGGGAGACCGGGGCTTGGGGAGCACGGCCGCGGCGCCTGTCGACGTCGACGGAGACGCTCCGCCATGAACTGCTCCTCGCGCACCGTGGCTCCGCGCAGCGGGGCTCGCCTTCGGCACGGGGGGCGTCGGTCGCGACTGCTCCACCTGGGGGCGAGCAGGGCCGGTTGAACTCTCGGCGCGCGGCCGGGGTGCATGCCGCGCGGCCGGGGGCTGTTCGGTGCGCGCCGGTTCCTTCGTCACCCGCGGAGAAGGGGAGCGCTGTGCTTCCAGCGAGGGCTCGGCGGCCCGTACCTGAATCGCGCTCGACGAATCACTGGCCTGACGGGCGCGCAGTTGCTCCACCTCGCGGCGCAGGCGGACGACCTCGGCGGAGAGCTGGGCGTACGAGTCGCGCACGTGTCCGTTGAAGACGCGCTGTCGACCCAGGGCCTCGTTGATGAACACCTGGCACGACTTGCGGAAGGCCCACTTGGCCACCACCACGAGCTGACCCACGCCACCCCGGTGCGTCTGCAGCGGCAGCGCGCGCGTGGCGTCGGCGTTCTCTTCCAGCGCGTGCAGGTTGAAGGTCAGTGGCTCCACTCGGGGCTCCACGCCTTCGGCGGGCACCTCCACCGCTTCGGAAGTGGGCAGGCCTCGCGTTCGCAGGCGCTCTTCGATGCGGGTCAGCAGCTCCCGCGCCGGAATGTCGCGTCCCAGCAGCTTCATCGATGCTTCTCCTCGAGGATGCGTTGCAGCTCGTCCCGATAGGCGGCCACCACCTGCGGCCACCCTTGTTTCTTCACGTACGCCAGACCGCTCGCGCCCAGCGCGCTTCGCGCCTCGCCCACTTCGCGCAGTCCCTGGATGAACGAGTCCAGGTCCGTATACGCGCGGCCCGCGCCACTGCGTTGAACCTGTCCCACCAGCACGTCCGAGCGCCCGTTCACCAACACCGGCGTGCCCTGCGCGAAGGCCTCCAGCGTGAGCAGTGACAGGCTCTCGTAGCGAGAGGGCACCACCACCGCCAGGGCACCGGCCAACGCGTCGTGCTTGTCCTGCTCGGGGATGCGTCCCAGGTAGCGCACGCCATCGCCCTCCAGCGGCATGTGCGCGTCACCCGCGAGCACCAGGTCCGGCGCGTCCGCGTACCGCTGCTTCAAGGCCTGGTGGAACTGGAGCAGCTCGGGCACACCCTTGCCCGGCTCTTGCCGGCCCACGTAGAGCAGGTAGTCGCGGTGCACGCCGTGCTTCTCGCGGAAGCGAGCCCCATCGGCGGCCGGCCGCTCCACGCCCACGCCCACCACGCGAGTCCTCGCATGGCCCGGGAAGTACTTCTCGATGATGGTCAGCTCCTCCGGCGTCAGGCAGAGCAGCGCGCGAGGGAGCTCGAAGACGTCACGGTACGCATCGAACCGGATGGGCGCTTCGTCATGCGTGGTCGGCACCAGCAGCGCGCGGTCCGCCACCAGGGGCATGCCCCACACCGTCGGCGCGTAGAGGTACGTAAAGAACAGGTAGCCGTCGTACGCGTTTCGCGTGTCGGCCAGATGGCGCAGAAGCCCCGGAGCCAGCGGGCCCTGCTCGGCAATCCACTGCTCTTCGCGCAGCCGCTCGTTGCTCTTGTCGAAGAGCTTTCGCGACAGCCCGTTGAAGCCTCGGATGTTGCGCACCCGCGTCACGGGGAAGCGCAGCACGTCCACGCCGCGCACCGTGTCCGGCCCCGCCGGGAAGTCGTTCTCCCAGGAGAGGTGGTTCTTCGCGCACGTGGTCAGCACCGTCAGGTCCCAGTGCGGCGTGAGGCGCTCGGCCACCTGCGCGGCCAACATCTCCGCGCCTCCTGTCACCTCGCCATAGCGCTGCACGACTACCGCCACGCGAGGCCGCTTCGGAGGCGCACGACGGGGACGCGACGCGGGCAGGGACGAACCCAGCGCTTCCGACAGCGCCCGCTGCACGGACGCGGCGGAGAAGTGCTCCAGCCTGCGTCGCTGACCGGCGATGACGGGCTCGCGAAGCGACAGGTCCTCGCTCAGGTCCACCGCCAGCTCCGCGAGGAACGCGAAGCGTTTCTGGTCGAACGCGATGCCCGCGCCGCCCAGCGTCTCCGGCACCGCCGCGGCGGCGTACGCCAGCACGGGCACGTCCGACGCCATGGCCTCGATGAGCGGGACGCCGAAGCCCTCGTGCTCGCTCATCGAAACGAACACGGAGGCGGAGCGGTACGCGGCCACCAACTCCGCGTGGCTCAGCCGGCCCAGGAAGCTCACGCCGCTCAAGCCCCGCGCCTCGCGCTTGAGCGAGCGGAAGTAGCGACTGCCCGGCTCGTACCCGCCCACCATCAACAAGCGCGCCTGGGGGCGCAGTCGCAGCACCTCTCGGTGCAGGGCGATGAGGTCCTCGAAGCGCTTGTGCGGCATCACCCGGCTGACGCCGAGCAACACGGGACCGGGGCCCGACAGCTTGCTCAGCAGCTTCGCGTCCGCGCGCTCGGGACCGAAGCGCTCCGGCTCGATGAGCAGCGGCACCGTGTGGACGTTGCGGTAGCCCGCGACGCGCAGCTCGGCGGAGTTGTAGTCCGACACGCCGATGGCCACGTCCACGAAGGGCGCCATCGCCGCGAGCTGGGCGCGGCCGGCCACCAGCGCGTTCTCCAGCGACAGTCCCGAGTAGAAGCGCGCGGGGCTGATGTTGTGGAACACGAGGCCGCGCCGACACGGCAGGTGCATGAGCCGGCTGCTCAGCGGAGAGGCGATGCCGTGGTGATAGAGCACCAGGTCGCCAGGCTCCGGCTTCAACGTCGAGGCGGGACTGGCCAGGCCCTCCAACCCCGCGCCGACTTCATCCGCGTACAGGCCGCCCCACACACCCAGCCGGCGCAGGAGGAGCTGCAGGTGCAACGCGGCCTGCCCGGTGGCGTCGCCGGGCACGAAGCTCGCTATCAGCTGGTGAATCGCCATGCGCGCCCTGCCTATCACAGGGGCGTGGTATGAGGCGCACCGTGTCCACCGGCCCCATCGCTTTCGACGCGACGCTCTGGGATGAGCCCACCACCGGAATCGGCCTCTACACCCGCTGTCTCGCGGGCGCGCTGGAGGCCAAGGGTGTGCGGTTGGAGAAGCTGGGCGCGCGGGGCTCGGGCGACCATCCGAGGGGCGACAGCGGCCGCACCGCCTGGACGCTCGCTCGGCTCCCTCGGGTGCTGGAGCGCTCGAAGCCCGCGCTGTACCACGCCCTGGGCAACTTCAATCTCCCCCTGACGCGGATACCCGGCACGGCCTACGTGCTCACGGTGCTGGACCTGATTCCGCTCATCATGCCGGACACCGTCTCGGCGAAGTTCCGCTGGCAGTTCCGGTTGTGGCTGTCGCGCAGCTTGATGCTGGCCGACCGGGTGGTGTGCATCAGCGAGCGCACGCGGCAGGACCTGCTGGAGCGCTTCCCGGAAGTGGAGTCGCGCGCCGTGGTGGTGCCCATCGGCGTGGACCATGTCCACGCGCCCGTGCTGGACGCGACGAGCGTGGACTTCCTGCGCGCCCTCGCCCTGCCCAAGGACTTCGTCCTCTACGCGGGCTCGCTCGACGTGCGCAAGAACGTGGACCTGGTGCTGGACGCGATGGAGCGACTGAACGCGCAGGGGCGGCCCGCGTCGCTCGTGCTGGCGGGACAGAGTTGGTTCGGCTCGGGGCGCGTGGAGTCGCGCATCGCACGGCTGCGCTCGGAGGGGCTCGATATCCGCCCGCTGGGCTATCAGTCCGAGCCGGTGTTCTACGAGCTGATGCGGCGCGCGGCCTTGTTCGTGTTCCCGTCGCGCTACGAGGGCTTTGGCCTGCCCCCGCTGGAGGCGATGCGGCTGGGCACTCCGGCCATCGTCTCGACGGCGGGCTCGCTCCCGGAGGTCTGCGGCAGCGCGGCCCTGGCGGTGAGTCCGGACGACGCGGAGGGGCTCGCGGAGACCATCCATCGGCTGCTGCGCTCACCCGGAGAGCGCGGTGCCCTCGCCGAGAAGGGCCGGGCCCGGGCTGCGGAGTTCACCTGGGAACGGACGGCGGAAGGAACGCTGGCGGTGTATGAGGCCGCGCTCCGACGCTGAGGGTTGGAGCCTCGCCGTCGGAGCTTCGGCGGCGAATCGAGAGTGGAGGATGCGGATGCGAAAGCTCGTGTGGAGTGGTCTCGTGCTGAGCGGTCTTCTGGTCGGGTGCGCCAGCGCTCCGGCGAAGCAGGACCCCGCGGAGCCGCAGGTGGAGCAGGACGCCGCGGCCTCGCCCGACGCGGAGGCCGCGGACCCGTCGCCCGGTGAAGAGGCGAAGCCGGCCGAGGCGCTGCCCATCCTGGTGAGGGCCAACCCCCAACCCAAGGACCCCATCAACATCGAGGGGGCGAGGGTGGACGGCAACATCCTGACGCTCAACGTCTCGCACGGCGGTGGTTGCGCGGAGCACTCGTACACGCTGGCCTGGGACGGCACGTTCCAGCAGAAGTCTGGCGCTGCGCCCGTGGCCAATTTGGTGATGATTCACGACGCCAACGGAGACCGGTGCAAGGCCATGAAGTTCGCCGAGCTCCGGTATGACTTGAGCACCGTCTCCCAGACCTGGGCCGCGCAGCCCGGCAAGGACTCCGGCACGGTGGAGCTGGCCCTGCCCGGCCTGTCCGCGCCGGTGAGCTACTCGTTCTGAGCCCCATCGAGAACCTGGACGCGACATGAAGCTATCGGAGGCCCTGGCCGTACTGGAGCGCAGCTTCAGCGGCCTGGAGGAAGGTGCCCCTCGGCTCGTCGAGGCGGAGGATGACCGCTTCGGCTTGCGGCCGAGCGCGGTGTGGCTCGAGTACCGCTGGTACGTGCGCGCGGGCGGAATGGCGGAGGTGTTCCTCAAGTCCGAGCGCGTCCGCGCAGGAGTCCGCTTCCAAGCGGAGGCCACGGTGCTGCGGGTTCATCTGCTTGGTGCTTCGTCGGAGCTGTCGGAGCGCGCGGCGCAACTGCTCGTCGGAGGGCGCCCCGCGCCGGAGCGGCTCATGGGACTGTTCGGTGACGATGGTGTGCGCCGCGAGGTGGTCGCCTTCGGGCGCACGAGCGTCACCGTGGAGCACTGGGACACGCCCGGCCCGCGCCCTGTCCTGGCCGAGGCGCGCTTCCGTGCGCTCGCGGAGCGCCTGGCGGACCCGGCCTCGACGCCGGAGGAGCGCCACGAGGCGGTGCAGCGCCTCGCCGACGAGCGAAGTCCTCGCGTCGTGGAGGTGCTGTTGGAGCTGCTCTCGCGTCAGTCCTCGCTGATGGCGCTGCGCGTGTTGTCCGAGTGGGGCGAGGAGCGCTCCAGGGCGCCTCTCCTGCGCGCCCTGGACGCGGTGCGCCCCGACAACCCCGCGGACTTGTGGACGCTCACCGCCCTGGTGCGACGTCTGGATGCGTGGACGCACGTGAAGCGCTGACGGAGGCCACGGTGATGCCCTCCGCGATGAGGTCTTCACGCAGGCGCGTCAGCACCTTGCCCAATAGATTCAGTCCCCTCCAATTGGACGGGTCCTGGATGTTGGGATTGTCCATGCTCAACCCCACACCCCAGATGCGGTCCATGGGACTGGCTTCCACCAGCTCCGTGCCAGCCGTGGCCAGCAGGGCCTCCAGCAGCGAGGCGTTCTGGGTGAACTTCGCGCGATTGCCCTCATGGACGACGCGCTCCCGCTCACGCTCCCACGTGGCGGCATCGAAGTTCCTCACCTTGCGACCCAGCGCCTTCTGCGCCTTGGGCGCCGAGGTCTTCAGGATGCTGGCGAGCACCTCCATGTCACCGAAGACGCGCGCCTTGCCCGCCATCATGTACTGCTCCGTGCAGCCGTAGTGGACCCCGTCCACCACGAACTCGGAGCGGTGCCACTGCGAGAAGGGCGACTCCTCTTTCCAGAAAAAGGTGAACCTGCCCTGCCGCTGAGTGCCAGCCATCGCGAGCCTCCTGGTTGGTGTTGATTGTACACCAACGCTCGGGGCGCGAGGCCCTGACAAGCGCCATGCGGTCGGCCAGCCGCTGGACGGGAGGCGCCCCAGGAGAGGCACCTCCCGTGCAGGGCGATTCAGCCCTGGGCTCGGGCGGCGCCCGGAACCTTGGGGCCGAGCACGTCGCGCAGCGCGTCCGTCACCGTCAGCTTCGGCGTCCATCCCAGCGCGCGCAGCTTGTCCGGAGCCCCGATGAGGCTGGGGATGTCGGAGGGACGCAGGCGCGCGGGGTCCAGCTCGATGCGCGCATTGACGCCCGCGAGCGACAGCATCTCCTCCAGCAGGCTGCGGATGGTCCGCCCCTCGCCGCTGCAGATGTTGTACGCCTGCCCGGGCTCGCCCTTCACGAGCAGCAGCCGGTAGGCCTCCACCACGTCACGCACGTGGGAGAAGTCGCGCACCGCGTCCAGGTTGCCCGTGCGCAGCACTGGGTCCACCGTGCCCAGGCCAATCGCTCGAATCTGCGAGGCGAAGGAGGGCACGACGAATGTCGGGTCCTGACCTGCGCCCAGGTGGTTGAAGGGCCGCGCCATCATGACTTCCAGCCCGTAGCTGCGGTGGAACTGCACACCCGCCAGCTCCGCCGCGGACTTGGAGGCCGCGTAGGGACTCAGGGGCACCGCGGGGGTGTCCTCGGTGGCGCGCGTTCCTTCGGGCACCGGGCCGTACACCTCACCCGAGCCCACGAGGACGACGCGCGTCTTCGGCGCGTTCTCCCGCAGCGCCGTCAACAGATGCACCACCCCCATGGTGTTCACCGCGAACACGCGCGAGGGGTTGTGGTGGCTCTTGGCCACCGAGCTGAAGCCCGCGAGGTGGATGACGCCGTCCGGCTTCGCCTCGGCCACGGCGGCCTTCACCGCGGCCTCGTTGGCCACGTCGAAGTGCAGGGCGCTGCTGCTGACGCCCTCACCGCGCGGCCCGTGCGCTTCAACCACCTCGTCACCGGCGGCGCGCAGAAGCGCGCACAGATGCCTGCCGACGAACCCATCCGCTCCCGTGACGAGAACCCGCATCTACCGCTGCCCCGCCTTCACGCGCTCCAGGTCCGCGTCGACCATCATCTCCACCAGCTGCTTGAAGCGCACCTTCGGCTCCCAGCCCAGCTTGGCCTTGGCCTTCGCCGGGTCGCCGATGAGCAGGTCCACCTCGGCCGGGCGCACGAAGGCCGGGTCGGTGAAGACGAACTTCTGGTAGTCCAGCCCCACGCGGCCGAAGGCGATCTCCACCAGCTCGCGCACCGTGTGCGTCTCGTTGGTGGCCACCACGTAGTCCTCGGCCTGGTCCTGCTGGAGCATCAGCCACATGGCTTCCACGTAGTCGCCCGCGAAGCCCCAGTCGCGCTTGGCGTCCAGGTTGCCCATGGGCAGCTTCTCCTGGAGGCCCAGCTTGATGCGCGCCACGTTGTAGGTGACTTTGCGCGTGACGAACTCGAGGCCACGGCGCGGAGACTCGTGGTTGAAGAGGATGCCGCTCACCGCGAACAGGCCGAAGGACTCCCGGTAGTTCACGGTGATGTGGTGGCCGTACGCCTTGGCCACGCCGTACGGGCTGCGCGGATAGAAGGGCGTGTCCTCCGTCTGGGGGACCTCCAGCACCTTGCCGAACATCTCGCTGGAAGACGCCTGGTAGAAGCGCACCTGGGGCCGCGTGTGGCGGATGGCCTCCAGCATCTTCGTCACGCCCAGCGCGGTGAACTCACCGGTGAGCACCGGCTGGTTCCAACTGGTGGGGACGAAGGACTGGGCCGCGAGGTTGTAGACCTCGTCCGGCTTGACCAGATTCAGCAGCGCCGCGAGCGAGAACTGGTCCAGCAGGTCTCCCTGGTGGAGCTGAATCTTGCCGTGCAGGTGCTGGATGCGCTCGAACTTCTCTTCCGACGAGCGGCGCACCATGCCGTGCACCTCGTAGCCCTTCGACAGAAGAAGCTCCGCCAGATAGCTGCCGTCCTGCCCCGTGATGCCAGTAATGAGTGCGCGCTTGGTCGCCATGGTCTTTTTCGCTGTTGGCTGGAAGACGCACTTTGTACCTGACGCGGTTGCCCGGAGCCAACCGTTCCCTCTGGCTTCGTACTTGAAAGGCACACCCCTCGTGCGAAGTTAGGGAGGACCCACCTGCCTGGAGCCTTGGTCATGCGTCACCCTCTCGTCTTCGCCCTGGCGGCTGTCGTCGCCGGCTCCGTTGCCTCCGCTCAATCCACCCAGCCCTTTCAAGTCCCCGCCGTGCGGGAGACGACGCCCGGGCCCGCCGCGACAGGCGGTCTCATCCAGGACGTCGCTGTCTGGGTAGGGTCGCCCGTCGCGGGGCAGGGGGATGCGGGCATCGGGCTGCTGCTCACGGCCTATGACAATCAGAACTCCGGCCTCTCCACCTTCGGGTTGGATGGTCAACAACTGGAGCAGGAGCAGGATGGACCCACGGTGAGCGTCGCGGTCCGGGATGGCTTCCGGCTGGGGCCGTCGACGCGTTCCCTGGCGGTGACGGCGAACACCGTCGTCGGGTTGTCGGCCTACGTCGTGGATGGTTTCCAGACGACGAATCGGGTGCAGCGGATTGGCGTGGGGCCGTTCGTCGCCAACAGCACGACGTTCAACACCGTGGCGCTCTATCGCAGCCCCGGCACCGGTCGCTTCTTCGTGTTCGCGGGGACCGCGGACGGCTCCCTGCAGCAGTTCGAGTTGTCCGGAGAGGATGGCGGGTTGTCCTCCACGCTGGTGCGTCCGGCCATCGACGTGGGAGGCCCCATCACCGGGCTGGTCGCCGATGAGGAGCTGGGCTTCGTCTACGTCGTGCAGGCCGGCGAGGCCATCTGGCGCTACAACGCGGAGCCCAACGGCGGCACCAGCCGAGTCCTGGTGGCGTCCCTGTCGGCGACGGGCAGCAACCTGTCCAGCACCGTCAACCGCGTGGCGCTGTACCGCGCGGCCAACGCGGAGGGTTACCTGCTGGCGGCGGACACGGGCGCGGGCACGTTCGCCGTGTTGGATCGCCGCACGTATGCCTTCCTGGGTTCGTTCCGTGTGACGGCGGGGGATGGAGGCCTCGACGCGGTGGAGGCGCCGCGCGCGCTGGCGGTGTCGGCGCTGCCGATGGGGCTGGAGTTCCCCCAGGGACTCTTCGTCGCGCAGGACTCCAACAATGGCGGCACGGACAACCTGAAGCTGCTGCGGTGGGAGGCCGTGGCCGCGGCCTTCACGCCGCCGCTGCGCGTGGACACCCGGCCGTCGACGGGCGACGGTGGCACCGACGCGGGCTCGGATGGCGGCTTGGATGGGGGCGGAATCGGAGGGGGCGGCGGGCGCCCCTCGCCGGGCGGTGGCGGTATCGACCTGGACAACGACACGTCTGGCTGCACGTGTGCCGCCGCCTCCGTGCCCGGTAGTGTGCTCCTCGGCCTGCTGGCCCTGGGGTTGTCGGTGCGCCGACGCCGCGAGCGCTGAAGCGCGTTGCCATGGGGCGCGGGGCACGATGAAGTGCGGCCGCTCATGCGTTCCTCGCGTCCCTTCCTCCTCGCGCTCGTGACTTGTGCCGCCGCCTGCGCCGGCACCCAGCCCTCCGCGCCTGTCTCCTCGCCTCCCGCGTCACCAGTGCGAATCACCCTGGTGGGCCTCAACGACTTCCACGGGCAGGTGGAGCCGCACCGCGCGCGGCTCGCGGATGGTCGGACGGTGGAGGAGGGCGGCGCCGCCACCCTCGCCGCGTATGTCGCGCGGTTGCGCGAGGACAACCCCGGAGGCGTGCTGCTCCTGGATGGTGGCGACCTCTTCCAGGGCACGCTGGCGTCCAACCTCACCGAGGGGGCCATCGTCGTCGACGTGTACAACCACCTGGGGTTCACGGCGGCGGCCATCGGCAACCACGAGTTCGACTACGGGCCCGTGGGGCCCGCGCCCATGGCCTCGGGCTCTGGCGAGGACCCGCTCGGCGCTCTCAAGGCGCGCGTGAAGCAAGCGCGCTTTCCGTTCCTGTCCGCCAACCTCCGCGACGCGACGACGGGGAAGACTCCCGCGTGGCTGGGCAACGACGGCACGCACATCGTCGTGGTGAAGGGCCTTCGCGTCGGCGTGCTGGGCCTCACCACCGAGTCGACCCCGAGCGTCACCAATCCGGCCAACGTCGCCTCGCTGCGCTTCGCGCCCCTGGCGTCCTCGGCGCTCGAGGCCTCACGCTCCCTGCGTGAGCGCGGCGCGGACGTGGTGGTGGCGGTGGCGCACGCGGGCGGCCAGTGCTCCGACATGCGCAACCCCCGGGACACGTCGAGCTGCGACAGGGGCGACGCTGAGATTCTCGACATGCTGGCCGCGCTGCCCCCGGGCACGCTGGACGCGGTGGTGGCGGGGCACACGCACCAGACGATGGGCCACTTCTTCGACGGGGTGCCCATTATCGAGACGACGGGACAGGCTCGCTCGCTGGGCGTGGTGGAGCTCTTCGTGGACCCCGTGCGCCGCCGCGTGGACCCGTCACTCACTCGCATCCAGGCCGCCATTCCCCTGTGCACCCAGGTGGAAGCGACTCATGGCGGCTGCGATGCACGGCGCCTGCGCGAGCGCGCCGAGGTGAAGCTCGCGCCCGCGGTCTTCCTGGGCACCCCGATGCAGCCGGATGCGGAAGTGACGCGGCTGCTCGCGCCCACGCTGGCGGAGGTCGATGCGTCCCAGGGACGTGCGTCGGGCGTCTCCTGCGCCTCGCCCCTGGCGCGCGGCTTCACGGAGGAGGGTGCCCTGGGCAACCTCATCGCGGATGCGCTGCGCGAGGCGGCCGGCGCGGACGCCGCGGTGATGAACCCCGGAGGCATCCGGGCCGACCTACCAGGTGGGACGCTGTCCTTCGGCCACGTCTACCAGGCGCTGCCCTTCGACAACACCGTGGCCGTGCTCACGCTCACCGGCACCGAGCTGCGGCACCTGCTGGAGCTGGCCCATGGGGTGGAGCGCGGCGCAGTGTTCGCCGTGTCGGGACTGGAGCTGACGCTGGCCCGCTGCCCCGGGCCCGGTCGGCTACAGGGTGTCACGCTGGAGGGCGGCAAGCCGCTCGTGCCAGAGCAGCGCTACCGCGTGGCGGTGCCGGACTTCCTCGCCCGGGGTGGTGACGGCGTGGACGGCGTGACGCGGCCGCTGCCTCCCGAGCGCACCGAACTCTCCCCGGTCCGGGGAATGGACCTGCGCCAGGCGCTGATCTCCTACGGCCGTTCCCACGGGGGCGTCCTGCCCACGCCCGCGCTGGGACGCGTGCGCTACAGCGGTGTCGCACAGGTGTGTCCCACAGCCTCTCGCTGAGAGAACCTGGGCTGAAAATTCGACCGCGAGCTGATCCGCTGGCGGTGAATGGGGCCGCCAACCCTTGGAAAGATCAGCGGAAACGCTCCCGGGCCGATTTTTCGGCCTGGGATCAGTTTTCAACGGAAGGAAGAGTCCTTACTCTAGGGCTCGCGAGTGCCCGTGCCGAGGTGGCCCCGTCATCAGGGACTGCGTGCGAGGGCCTCCGAGAGCGGAGGGACTGACATGCTCTACAAAGTGACCCCGATGATGCCGCCGCCGCCGGACAAGGCGAAGCCGCGTGAGCCGGGGCAGGCCCAGCCGCGCAAGCGGCGCAAGTCCGCCGTCTACGACGCGGATGGCCACGAGGTGCTCATCTCGTTGATGTGCATCAAGTGTCGCACCCTGAAGCCCCTGGCCCAGTTCGGCCTGCGGAAGATGGCGGACGGCGCCATCCGCAACCAGCCCTGGTGCCGGACGTGCCGCTCGGGCGCGGGCACCAAGAAGCCCAAGGCTGGCAAGGGCGAGGCCACCGCCGCGCCCACCGAGGCCGCGCCGGTGCTCCAGGTCGTCGAGCGCGCCGCTCCCAAGGCCACCGCCGAGGTCGCCGAGCCCGCCACGCCCGCGCGGGGCTGACGGCTCCTCGCTCCGAAGTCACCCCTCCGGGTCGACCATGTCCTGGCCGACCTGAAGGGACGTTTTCGAGTCCCTCGTCACGACAGTCGCAGGCCCGCCGGCAGCGTGTCGCCGAGCGCGCGTGCTTCATCCGCAGCTTCCAACGCCACCACTTCGCGCACCATGCGCACCCACGTCTCCGACGCCTGCGCGGCGACGAGCGCCTGCGCCGCGCGCTCGCGCAGGGCTGGGTCCACGTCTCGCGTGCGGTCTCCCGTGAGGCGGGCGAGCTGCGCGGCGGCGAACGGCGCGCCGTCAATCTTCCGCAAGTCGAGCTCCAGCAGCAGCGTGAGCCACGCCTCCGCGGTCTCCACGTCCACCACCTTGTGGCCGCTGCCGTAGAGGGGCACGCGTGCGCCCAGTCGGCCCAGCGCCCAGGCCCACGGCCCGCCAGATTTTGCCTCGGCCTTCAGCCGCTCGGCGATCCACCGCCCCACCTCAGCCTTGTCCGAGGGCGACAGGTGCTCCAGTGAGGCCGCCGTGCGCACCATCTCCTCCAACCCTTCGGGTTGGATTCCCTTGAGCTTGCCGGAAGGCGGCGCGCCGGGGGGCACCTTCCTCGCGAGGTGCGGCTGGAGGTAGACGTAGAGCTTCTGCTGCTGCGCCTCGTTGAGTCCGCCGGCGATGCGGCGCCACATCACCCAGAACTCCGTCCACACCGCCTTGTCCGAGTGGTGCTGCACCAGCGCGTCGAAGAGGCTGAAGGTCTGCTCCGCGCGCCAGCCGTCCAGCGGGTAGCCGAAGCCCGGGCGCAGGGTGAAGCCCGCGAGGCTGTAGAAGACGCGCTCGTGGTCCTCGCTGCGACGGCGCTTGCTGGCGCCCGCGTACAGGGTGCTCCACATCTCGCGCAGCACCGGCACGCGCCACGTGTCGCGAGGCCCCAGTGCCTTCTCCAGCGTGCGCGAGAGCTGCTTCACGTCCTTGGAGCCCAGCGGCAGCGGCTTGTTGCCGTAGACGCGCTCGATGTTGTCCTTCGCCTCGGCGAAGCGCGCGGGCATGGACTCGGTGACGGTCAGCTCGTGGGAGCCGCCGGTGCCGCGCAGCTCGAACTCCAGGCGCCACCGCTCGTCCGCGACGTCGGAGACGCAGTACAGCTCCAGCGTGCCAATCTCCGTCAGCGCCGCCTGGAGGTGCACCGGCACGTCCGCGACTTTTCCCGCCGCGCCCTTGAGCAGCGTGTGGATGGGCGGCAGGGGCTTCAAGTCCTCCGCCAGCGGCACCAGGTCCCCAGGCTTGTCGATGCGGTCGCTCGTCGTCGAGTAGAGCTGGAACTGCACGGGCCGGCCGAGCGTGAGGGTGAAGGGGCGCTCACCCAGGTCGACCTTCTGGCCCTCCTCGAAGCCTCGGGGAATGAGGCAGAGGGCGGGCTGCTCCGCGCTGTCCGCCGCGCGCTGCAGGCCCACGTAATACGCGCGCGCCGCGCCACCGCCGATGCGCAGGCCGTGACCACGCCGCACCAGCCCGTAGTACGCCGCGCCCCGCGCCACGGCCAGCTCCAGCGATTCGTGGCGCAAGAGGGAGATGGTCGGCGCGTCCGGCCACCACGCGGACACGGCCTCCACCAGTCGCTGCGAAATCCAGGGCGAGTTGAAGACGCCGCCGTTGAGGAGGATGGCGTCGGGGCGGGGGAGGGCGCCCTCGAAGGCAGGCGTCTCTCCCAGGGCCGCGAAGCCCGCCGCCGCGTGCTGCGCGAGGAAGGCCGCCAGGTGCCGTGTCACCGCCGCGTCCTGCACGTACGGCAGGCCCAGCTCCTGGAGCGCCATGCGCGCGGCGCGGCGAGGCCGCTCCGTGGGTGGGGTGCGCGGGAAGAAGCCGTCCAGCACCAGCGCGTGGGCCTCCTCGCGCGTCAGCTCGGACGACAGCGTTCCTCCCAGCAGTCGGCTGCCCTCGCCCGCGAGCGACACGCCGTACTTCTCCGGTGGCGCCTTGCCCAGCAGCGCTTCCTTCGCGGTGCGCGCGGCCTGAATCGCCTGCGTCCACTGCGTAGCGGACAGGCGGCGTCCGTCCGTCAGGAGCTTCTCCTCGACGCGCCGGGCCAGCGCGGCGTCCATGTTGTCGCCCCCCAGCATCAGGTGGTCACCCACCGCGAGGCGCCGCAGCATGGGGCCTTCGGGCGATACTCCCGCGTGCACCAGCGTGAAGTCCGTGGTGCCGCCACCCACGTCCACCACCAGCACCAGCCGGACGTGCGCGAGCGTCTGCTCCAGCTCCGCGCGGTGGCGCGCGGTGTAGTCGTAGAAGGCGGCCTGGGGCTCCTCGAGCAGGGTGAACTTCTCGAGCCCCGCCTTGCGCGCGGCGCTCACCGTGAGGGCGCGCGCGGCCTCGTCGAAGGAGGCGGGGACGGTGATGACCACCTCCTGCTTCGACAGGGGCTCATCCGGGTGCGTGAAGTCCCAGGCGCGCGCCAGGTGCGTCAGGAGCAGGGCGCTGGCGTCGACGGGGGACAGCTTCTGGACGTCGGCCGGAGCGCCCCAGGGGAGGATGGGCGCGGAGCGGTCCACGCCCGGGTGACACAGCCAGCTCTTGGCGCTGGCCACCAGTCGCCCCGGCACGCGAGCACCCTGCCAGCGCGCAAGCTCCCCCACCACCCACGGACCGCCGTCATCGCCCCAGGGAAGCCGGAGGGACTCGGCGCTCAGCTCGTGCCCCGCCGGCACGTACACGGTGGAGGGAAGCAGCGCGCGCGGCGCCACCTCCCCCTGACGGACCAGCTGAGGGACGGGGAAGTCCTCCACGGGCGCGCTCGCGCCCCGGGCGGGGTCCACGGACGCCACCGCGCAGTGGGTGGTGCCCAGGTCGATGCCAACGATTCGCATACACCTCCGTTTGCCGGCCGGCGTTCTACTCCTTCATGCGGACGTTGAGCTCCAGCTTCCAACGTCCGGCGCCACCTTTCTCCAGGCACCGCAGCTCCAGCGTCCCCACCTCCGTCACCGCGGCCTGCAGGTTGACGGGGGTCAGGTCGCCAAACGCCGAGGCCTGTCCGGGCATGGTGGTCTCGATGGGGGCCAGCTCCTCCATCTCTCCCTTCGCCAGCTCGTCCGCCACGTCATCCACCATGACGCCGACCTTGTCGTCGCGCCGCATGGAGGAGGAGAAGAAGCGGAAGCTGGTGGGCTCGCCGGTGACGAGGCCGAACTCCTGCGGCGGCACATCCGCCTGCGTGCCTTCCTCCATGCCGAAGGGCGCCACGCACAGCGCCTTCACCGGAGGCTCGAAGCCGGGCACCGCGGGCATCGCCGACTCCACGCCCACGTAGTACGCGCGCGCCGTGCCACCGCGGATGCGCAGGCCGTTGCCCTGGCGCACCCAGCCGTAATACGCCGCGCCGCGCGCCACCGCGAGGTCCAGGTCCGCGCCCTCCAGCTCCTTGGCGGGCTCCCCCCCGTCCGCCTTCAGCCACATGTTGAGCACCTCCATGACGCGCTCCTTGAGAGGGCCCGCCTTGAAGACGCCCCCGTTGAAGAGCACCGCCGTCGGGTGGAGGAAGGACTTGTCGCCCACGTCCACCGGCGCGTCGTGGCTGGCCGCCAACGCCTGGGCCTGCCGCGTGAGGAAGGCCGCCAGATGCCGTGAGACGCCCGGGTCCTGCGCGTAGGGCAGCGCCATCTGCGCCAGGCCCATGCGCCGCGCGGTGCGGGGCAGCTCCGCCAGCGGTGTCACGGGGAAGAAGCCGTCGGTGAGGACGCGGTCCAGCTCCTCGCGCGTCAGCTCCGTGCGCAGCGTTCCGCCGATGAGCGACGAGCCCCGTCCAGGGATGGAGATGGGCACCTTGTCGAGCGAGGTGTCGCCGTACAGCGTCTCCTTCGCCTGCCGGCAGCCGTGGGTGAGGGCGTTGAATTGCCACGGGTCCAGCTTCTTGCCGTCGGCGGCCAGGCGCTGGTTGAGCGTGTGCGCCAGCGCCAGGTCCATGTTGTCGCCGCCCAACAGGATGTGGTCGCCCACCGCCACGCGCAGCAGCTCCACCTCGCCACCGCTGTCTCGCACGGTGATGACGGAGAAGTCGGAGGTGCCGCCGCCCACGTCCACCACGAGGATGACCTCGCCGGGCTTCACCTGCTGCCGGAAGTTCTCCCCCATCGCCTCCAGCCACGCGTACAGCGCGGCCTGCGGCTCCTCGAGCAGGGTGAGGTGCTCGATTCCCGCCGCCTTCGCGGCCTCCAGCGTCAGCTCGCGCGCCGCGGCGTCGAAGGACGCGGGGACGGTGACGATGACGTCCTGGGAGGCCAGCGCGTTGCCGGACTCGTCATCTCCCTGGGCGAAGGTCGTGTCCCATGCCTCCTTGAGGTGGCGCAGGAAGCGCGCGGACGCGTCCAGCGGGGACACGCGCTGCACGTCCTCCGGGGCCTGCCACGGCAACAGCGCCGAGCGCCGGTCCACGCCGGGATGGGACAGCCAGCTCTTGGGGGAGGAGACCAGCCGGGTGGGGACCTTGGCCCCGTGGGAGCGGGCGAACTCTCCGATGATGGAGGTGGCGTCCTTGTTCCACGGCAGGGCGAGGCTGCCCTGGGGAAACTCCTGGGCGGAGGGCAGATAGAGGAAGGAGGGCAGCAGCGGGCGCGCTTCCAGCGTGCCGGGCGCGGTCAGCTGGGGGATTGGCAACATCGACTGCGCGCGTCCCCGGGCCTTGCTGTCCTCGAGGTTGAAGTAGGACACCGCGGAGTGCGTGGTGCCAAGGTCGATGCCGATGGAATAGCGGGCCATATCGGGCTTGAACTCCTTGAGGGCTCCCTTTTGTCCGGTCTGCGCGTCCGCTGAGCGACGCTCAGGCGAGCTCGACTTCCGCTGGAGCGAGCACTCGCGGGTCCATGGCGGGGCTCACGACCGGAAACTTCACCTCCGACGTCACCCACCCGTGGTGGCGCAGCGTGCCGGTGTGCGGAGGCTGGCCCGTCACGTTGCCGATGAGGCGGATGCGCTGGGCATCGAAGGACACGGGCACGGTGACCTGGTCCCCCTCCGACTGGGGGAGCACCGCCTGGAGCGTGAAGTACTGGCCCATCACCTTGCGGCACCCCTCATGGACGGTGCGGCAGGCGGCGCCCACCTCGGCGTCCGAGAAGGCGGCCACGTTCTCCTGGAGGAAGTCCACCAGCCGACCTTCCCGCTGGAGCATGGCCAGCAGCGCCAGGGCGCTGGCGTGCTCCCGCTCGGGCGGCAGGGCAGGGGGGGGCGGGGGGGCCTTCTCCACCGTGGGGGTGGGGGACGGGGTCTCGGAAGGCAGGAGGTTCAGCTGCCCGGCGTCGTAGGCCCGGCTGGCGGGCAGCACGGCGCGAGCGAAGTCGCCGGACACGAGGCAGCGCCAGAAGCAGAGCCAGGCGAGCCAGAAGCGCGCGAAGAACGACAGCGAGGCAGACGGGTCAGTCATCGACTCCGGATAACAAAGCCCGCCTGCTTTGCAATTCGGCAGTTGCCCGAAATGCCCCCAAATGCAAAGGGCCTCACGGTTTCCCGTGAGGCCCTTCGTTTTCAACATGGTGGAGGTGGACGGGATCGAACCGACGACCTTCGCATTGCGAACGCGACGCTCTCCCAACTGAGCTACACCCCCATTACGGGCCCTGCGCGCTGCGCCCCGGCGTTTGGGCCGCCGAGGTGAACGGGCTAGTACCGGACCCCTTTCTTGCTGTCAAGCGCAAGCCTTCGCAACGCATCCGTGCGATTGACGTGCCGCGCAGCGGATGCCATAAAAACCCTTCTTCTCAGGCGTACCCTTCCCGCCCGGTGTCCCTCCCCCCGGTAATGTCTACCTCCCCTTCAAAGACGTTGAGCCCGGCCGAGCTCGCGAAGCTCGAACACGCGTTCGCTTCAGACCCTTCGTCCGCCGCCTATAAGCCCTTGGCCGAAGCGTACCTGAGCATGGGTCGCTTCATGGAGGCGATGGTCGTCTGCAAGAAGGGCGTGAAGGCGCATCCCAACGCCGCAGACCCGCGCGTCCTCTTGGCCCGTGTCTATGCCGACCAGGGCAAGGACAAGAAGGCCCTGGAAGAAGCGCTCGGCGCGCTCCAGGTCCAACCCGAGGACAAGGCCGCGCTGCGGCTGGCTGGCGCCATCCAGCTCAAGACGGGTGAAGCCGAGCCCGGCAAGGCGAACCTCCTCAAGGCCTACAGCGTGGATCCGGGAGACCCGGACACCGTCACGCTGCTGCAGCAGCACAAAATCGAGCCGCCGCGCCCCGCCGCGCCCGCGCCGGTCGTCGCGCCGCCGGTGCTGACTCCGTCCGCCACCCAGCAGTCCGCGTCGGCCCTCTCCAACGTCGCCGCCACGGCGGGCGCGGAGGCGCAGGCTTCCGTCGCGCCCACGCCGAGGCCCCCGTCGACTCCGCGCCCTCCCTCGGGCCCTTCCGCCCCGGTTCGCAACGAGGCGCCCCAGCGCGCCACCCCCCAACGCCGCCCGCAGCAGGTGGTGGTGGAAGAGGTGGACGACGAGGATGACGACTCGCCCCGGCATCGCGGCGGTGGGCGTGTCTCCAGTGGACGCGGCAAGCTGGTGACGCTGGCGCTGCTGGTGGCCATCCCGGTGTTCGCCGGTGGCTACGGCTGGTACACGGCGCACACCCGGAAGATCTCCCGCGAGCTGAAGAAGCACCTGGAAGGCTCCGCGGAGCTCCTCAAGCGCGACTCCTTCGACAGCTACAAGAAGGCGTGCGAGGAGGCCGACAAGGCGCTGGAGGTGAACTCCGACTCCGGTCTGGCCCATGGTTACCTGGCGTACGCCTACGCCATCCGCTGGGGTGAGCACGGCGGTGGTGACGATGCACGCCGTCGCGCCGAGGAGCATCTGGCCGCGGGCATGAAGGCGGGCGACGTCAGCTCGCACCTCATCGCGGCCGAGGCGCTCGTCCAGACGTACGGCGGCAAGGGCAAGGACGCGCTGGGCAAGCTGGAGGAGAAGGTGCGGGCCCTGGACTCCCAGGGACGCTCCAGCTCGCTCCTGTACCTGACGCTGGGCCTCATCCA
Source organism: Myxococcus sp. CA056 (assembly GCF_013336715.1). NCBI lineage: Bacteria > Pseudomonadati > Myxococcota > Myxococcia > Myxococcales > Myxococcaceae > Myxococcus > Myxococcus sp. CA056. The sequence goes on along the minus strand of NZ_JABUMT010000003.1, from coordinate 355,467 downwards.
GATGAACGCGGGAGACCTGGACCGCGCGCGGGACACCCTGGAGCGCGCGCAGACGCTGGCGCCGGACGACCCGCGCGTCTACTCCGGCCTGGGCGCCGTCTACCGCCGGCTGGGCCAGGACAACACCGCCTGGAAGAACTACGACCTCGCGCTGCGCTACGCGAAGGACCACCCCGAGTCGCTCCTGGGCCGCTCCCTGCTGATGCTGGAGCAGGACGAGCCCAACTTCGGGCTGGTCCAGACGATGCTCAAGAAGCTGCTGGAGGCGGAGCCGCCGCCGTCGCCCCGTCAGCTGGCCGCCGCGCATCTGGCGCGCTCGCTGCTGGTCAGCCGCGTGTCCGCCGAACTGCCGGAGCTGAAGCCGGACGTGCAGCAGAAGCTGGTGGAGGCCACCGCGGTGCCGTTGGAGAAGGACAAGGCGCGCGCGGAGATGCTCAAGAGCGAGGAGACGGGCTTCTCGCTCGACAAGCAGAACCCGGAGCTGCACCTCATCAAGGGCCGCCGGCTCCTGACGGAAGGCAACTTCGAGCAGGCCGCCGAGGAGATTCGCAAGGCCATCCGCGTGGACTCCTCGCGCGCCCAGTTCCACGTCGAGCTGGCCAAGGCCCTCATGGGCAAGCAGGGTGGCGAGAAGGAAGCCGCCGAGGCGCTCCAGACCGCCCTCAAGACGATGGGCGACAGCCCCAAGCTGGTGGTCATGCTGGGCAACGCCCTGCGCCGCCAGGGCAAGCTGGATGACGCCCTGACGCAGTACCAGCGCGCCGTGAAGGACCCGAAGGCGAAGAACCCCGAGGCCCGCCTGGCCATGGGCACCATCTACCGGGAGCGCTCCGACTGGCCCAAGGCCCAGGAGCAGCTGGAGAAGGCGAGCCAGGAGTTCGTCGGTCAGCCCGAGCGGTCGGCCGTGGCGCTCACCGAGCTGGCGCGCGTCTTCCAGGGCAAGGGCGACGCGGCGAAGGCGGACGAGACGTACCAGCGCGCGCTCAACGCCGACGAGGGCTTCACCCCGGCGTACTACTACTACGCCACGCTGCTCTCGAAGGACGCCAAGCAGACCCCGAAGGCGAAGATGCTGGCGCAGGAGTACCTCAAGCGCGAGCCGAGCGGTGAGCACGCCAACGCCGCTCGCTCCCTCTCCGGAGGGTGAGCGGGGTCCGACTCCGTCGCCGGGGTCGGACAAGCGGGGCTGATGCGCGCGGGCAGCACGGCGCGCATCGTGCCCGCGGGCCTGGGTTGATGTGGCCCGGGCCCGAGGCTATGCCCCAGGTGTTTGCCTTCCCACGATTGTCAGGACACGAAGACGCGGACCCGGGCCCCCCAAGGGTGCCGGGCGGGCGGCCGTTCGCGGGCGCCCTGTCGCGGTGACGTGTCCTTGCCCACCCCCGGGTGGTGCTTGTATGGGAGGGCCGTCAACGCGTCGGCAGTGCCCCTGTCACGCCCTCCCCTGGAGTCCGCTTGAGCGCGCGTGCAGAGTCCATGTCGACGACCGCGTCCGACCTGATCTCCCTGATGAAGCCGAGGCTGTCGAGCCTCGTCCTCATCACCACCGCGGGTGGCATGTGGCTGGCGCCTGGACCGCTGGCCACGGGAAATGCCCTGGTGACGTTGCTGGCCACGGCCGGCACGGTGGGCGCGGCCAACGCGCTCAACTGCTACTGGGAGCGTCATAGCGACCGGTTCATGGCCCGCACGCAGAACCGGCCACTGCCCTCCGGGCGGATGGAGCCGGCGGTGGCGCTGTGGTTCGGCATCTCCCTGGCGGCGGTGTCCCTGCCTGCGCTCGCGCTGGGGGCCAACGTGCTGACGGCGGCCCTGGGCCTGCTGGCGCTGCTCAGCTACGTGCTGGCGTACACGCCGCTCAAGGCGCGCACCTCGGCGGCCATGCTGGTGGGCGCGGTGCCGGGCGCGCTGCCTCCGCTCATGGGCTGGACGGCGGTGACGGACCGGCTGGACGCGGGCGGCTTCTCGCTCTTCGCCATCCTCTTCCTGTGGCAGATGCCGCACTTCATCGCCATCGCCCTGTTCCGCAAGGAGGAGTACGCGGCGGCGGGCCTCAAGTCGGTGCCCCTGGAGCGCGGGGACGAGTCCAGCCGGGCGCAGATTGTCCTCTACCTGGTGGCGCTGGTGCCGATGACGCTGTTGCCCTTCCAACTGCACATCGCCGGCTCCTGGTACCTGGCGGCGGCGGTGGCGCTGGGCCTGAGCTTCCTGGGCCTGGGAGCGTGGGGGTTCTTCCGCCGACTCGGGAAGCCCTGGGCGCGGCAGGCGTTCTTCTTCTCGTTGATCTACCTTACCGGACTGTTCGCGGCGCTGAGCCTGGACCGCGTTCCGCGCGGCTAGCGCGCGGGTGCCGGCGGGACACACCGCCCCATGCCTGATACCTCGGTCTCCACCCCTCCGGTTCCGCTGCTCCACCTCGAGGGGCTGACCCGACGTTTCAAGGGCCGCGTCGCCGTGGACGGTTTGACGCTGTCCGTGCGGCCCGGCGAAATCCTGGGCCTCCTGGGCCCCAATGGCGCGGGCAAGTCCACGACCTTCCAGATTCTTGCGGGCCTGCTGGCCCCGGATTCGGGTCAGGTGCGCTTCGCGGGGCGGGAGCTGTCGCTCAGCGACCCGGCCCTGCGCCGGCAGATGGGCATCATCTTTCAGCGCGGCAGCCTGGATGACCTGCTGACCGCGCGGGAGAACCTGATGCTCGGGGCCCGGCTGTACGGGCTGACCGGGGAGCGGGCGCGCGAGCGGGTGGAGTCGATGCTCACGCTCATCGGCCTCGCGGACCGGGGTGATGAGCGCGTGGGCACGTGGTCCGGTGGCATGCGCCGCAGGCTGGAGCTGGCGCGCGCGCTGGTGCATCAGCCGCGCGTGGTGCTGATGGACGAGCCCACGCAGGGCCTGGACGAGGCGGCCTTCCGCACCTTCTGGGCGCACCTGAAGCGGCTGCGCGACGCGGAGGGCATCACCGTGCTGCTGACTACGCACCGGGCCGACGAGGCGGAGGTGTGCGACAGGCTGGCGGTTCTCGACGCGGGCAGGCTGGTGGCATGCGACACGCCGGCCGCGCTGGCCTCGCGCATGGGCGGGGACATCCTCACCGTGGAGGCGGCCGAGCCCGAGTCGCTGGCGCGCGAGGTGCGCGAGAAGCTGGGCGTGGACGCGAAGGTGGTGGAGGGGAAGGTGCAGGTGGAGGCCCGGCAGGGGCATGCGCTGGTGCCTCGGCTGGTGGAGGCCTTTCCGGCAGGCAGGTTGTCGTCCGTCTCGTTGCGCCGGCCCACGCTGGCGGACGTGTTCCTCCAGCTCACCGGGCGCGCGCTGGGCGCCGATGTGCCGGCCGCGGAGCCCGCGCCGAGGAAACGCCGATGACCGCCGAGATTTCCACCGCGCAACCCCCCGTGACAGCCGTCGCTCCGGCGCCATCCCTTCCTGGGACGCTTGCACTGCAGTGGGCGACGGTGCGCGTGCTGATGGCGCGCGACGTGGTGCGCTTCTTCCGTCAGCCCAGCCGCGTCGTGGGCGCGTTGGCGCAGCCCATCCTGTTCTGGTTCGTCATCGGCTCGGGCTTCGCCGGCTCGTTCCGCGTCGAGGGCGCGCAGGGGCTGGGCTACCAGCAGTTCTTCTTCCCGGGCGTCGTCACCATGGTGCTGCTGTTCAGCGCCATCTTCGCGACGATTACCGTCATCGAGGACCGGCGGGAGGGCTTCCTCCAGGCGGTGCTCGCCGGGCCGGGCTCGCGGCTGGCGGTGGTGCTGGGCAAGGCGCTGGGCTCGTCGGCCATCGCGCTGATGCAGGCGTCGCTGTTCCTGCTGCTGGCGCCGCTGGCGGGCGTGAGCGCGGCCACCGTCAACCTGCCGCTGCTGTTCTCGGTGATGGTGCTGTCGGCGCTGGCGCTGACGGGCATGGGCATGTCGCTGGCGTGGTGGGTGCGCTCCAGCGCGGGCTACCACGCGGTGATGAGCATCGTGCTGCTGCCCATGTGGGTGCTGTCCGGGGCGATGTTCCCGCTCAAGGGCGCGGGGACGTGGTTGTCGTGGGTGATGGTGCTCAACCCCATGCGCTTCTCCGTGGAGGGCGTGCGTCGGGCGCTCTACGGCGCGGAGGCGTCGGTGGTGGTGGGCTCGCCCATGTCGGGGACGGGGCTGGAGGTGCCGGTGCTGCTCGCGTTCGCGACGGTGTTCGTCGGACTGGCCGCGGTGAGCGTCAGCCGTCGCGAATAGCGCGGACGCGCCGTTGGACAGGTCGGCGTCCTTTGACTACGAGGGGACGCGGAAGATGAACTGGTTCACCGAGGAGATTGCACGATGACGCTGCGCACGCTCGGCCTGTCGATGCTGGGAGCCGCGGGGCTGCTGGCCCTGCCCGGTTGCAAGAAGGAGGAGGCTCCCGCCACTCCGCCACCTACCACCCAGGCACCGCCTCCCTCGGCGGCCCGCGCGACGGAGCCTGGCGCCGAGCACGCGGCGACGCCGATTCAGGCGGACAAGGACCCGGGGAACGAACAGGGGAAGGTCGCCGTGCCCGCGGGCAACGGTGCGGTGAAGGGGACTGTGACGTTCACCGGCACGCCTCCCGCCGCGGCCGACCTGCCGCCGAACACCGACCCGGCTTGCGAGGGGCGAGGCTCGAAGGAAGAGGCGGTGCTGGTAAAGGACGGCAAGCTCCAGAACGTGCTGGTGCGCGTGAAGGGGAGCGTGGCCGGGGCTCCGGCCGCGCCGAGTGCTCCGGTGGTGGTGGACCAGACGAAGTGCACCTATGTGCCTCGCGTCCAGGGCGCGGTGGCGGGGCAATCGGTCGTCTTCAAGAACAGCGACGGCACGCTGCACAACGTGCGCGGAGTGGTGGGGACGAAGGCGGCCTTCAACGTCGCGCAGCCGCCCTCGGGCGCGCCGGTCCAGAAGCCCGTGCCTCCGGCGGATGACGTGTTGAAGCTCAAGTGCGACGTGCACCCGTGGATGACCGCGTTCGTGGTGAGCAACCCGAACCCGTACTTCGCCACGACGGGCGCGGATGGCGCCTTCGCGCTTCAGGGGCTGCCCGCGGGCACGTACACCGTGGAGGCGTGGCACGAGACGCTCGGGACGAAGACGACCGAAGTCACGGTGAAGGACGGTGCTCCGGCCGAGGTCTCCTTCGCGTTCTCCTCCGAGGACACGTCCGCGAAGAAGTAGACCCGCGCCTGTCTCCGCGATGCGGGCCTGAATCCAGGCCCGTGTCGCGTGCCGCCGAGGAAGCCGCGAAGAAGTAGACCCGCGCCTGTCTTCGCGATGCGCGCCTGAATCCGGGCCCGTGTCGCGTGCCGCCGGGGATGCCTCCGCGAAGAAGTAGACCCGCGCCTGTCTCCGCGATGCGGGACTGAATCCAGGCCCGTGTCGCGTGCCGCCGGGGAAGCCGCGAAGAAAGAGCCCCGTGCCTTCGAGCGGGGAGCCACTCCCCTGGGTCTACCTACGCCGCCGGCCGCTCGATGGCGTCCGGTGGCCCCGCCTTCTTCACCGTGAAGCCCACGCGCGCGCCGCCGCCTTCGCGATTCTCCGCGAACGTCTCTCCGCCGTGTGCCCGGGCAATGCGCTGCACCAGCGCGAGCCCCAGGCCCAGCGAGCCCGCCTCGCGCGCTTCGCCACCCCGGTCCTTCCGGTAGAAGGGCTGGAAGATGCGAGTCTCCTCGCCCGGCTGGAGTCCTGGACCCCGGTCCTCGACGCAGAACGCGAGGTGCTCTCCCTGCTCCTGTACCCGCAGCTTCTCCACGCCCCCCCCATGCCGCCGGGCGTTGTTGAGGAGGTTGGCCAACGCGCGCCCCAACAGCGTCGCGTCTCCCACCAGCCCCGTCTCCGGCGCATCCACGTCGAGCATCTCCAGCGCGAGCCCCGCGCGCTCCATCGCCTGGGTCGCGAGCGTGCGCCCATCCAGAACGCGAGGCGTGAGCTGACCGAAGTCCAGCCGTGAGCTTGCGAGCAGCTCGCCCACCAACGCGTCCAGCTCCACCACCTCGCGGTCCACCTGGTCCAGCGTCTTGGGATTGCCACCGCCGTCGCGCAGCAGCTCCGTCAGCACGCGCAGCCGAGCCAGGGGCGTGCGCAGCTCATGGGACACCGCCGCGAGCAGCTCCCGCTGGTCCGCCACCTGTTTCTCGATGCGCCCCGCCATGTGGTTGAAGGCGACGGCCAGCACGGTGAACTCCCCCGTCGCATGCGGGAGGACCTCCGCGCGCGCGTTGAGCCGTCCCGCGCCCAGCGCCTCGGTGGCCTGCACCAGCGCATCCACGGGCTTGGCGAGCCTTCGCGCCATCTTCCCGGACGCCATCCAAAGCATGAGACACGCCGCGAGCAACGGCAGCATCACCTTCAACGGAGTCTTGCCGCGCGCCAGCCCGTTGCAGACGCGCACCTGTCCCAGGGTCGTGCCCGCGCGCATGACGGGGAGGGTGAACTCAGCGTGTTTGCACAACCCACCCGCCAGCACGAGCAGCTTGCCGCTCGCGTCCGTCACCTCCACTTCGATGTCCAGGTCCTTCGCGAAGGACTGCGCCAGGGCGTCTCGCCGCGCGGGCTCGCTCCACACCTCCTCGAAGCGGTGGCTCGCGAAGTCCTTCAGCCGCATCATCTCCTGCTTCCACGTGTTGCCACCCACCAGGCTGAACACCGTGGCCACCACGACGCCCGTCATGAAGATGCTCAGGCCGAACCACAGGAACAGCCGCCGATGCAGGCGTGAGCGCACGAAGTGCCCGAGCCGGCTCATGCCCCAGTAGTGGTGCCGCCAGTGCGCGCGCTGCTGGCGCTTCCAGTGGAGATGCGCGCGGCGGTGATGTGCCTCCCACGCTTCCAGGGGGTTGGAGAACGGACCTCGGCGGCGGTCCTTCGCCTCCTTGCCATCGTCCTTGTCGGCCTGGGTCCACTCTCCCTGGGGCGGGCACGCGCCTTCGCGTTCCCCCTGCAGCCACCGCGCGATGGCGTCGGGGTCGTCCGACTCCGGACCCCAGGAGGGTTCGCACGGGTCCTTCTGATTCCAGGGCCCTCGGCCTCGCTTGCCGTCGCGGCGGCCCATCAGAGTCCCTCTTTGGCGAAGACGTAGCCCACGCCGCGCACCGTCTTGATGAGCCGGGAGCCCACGTCGCCCAGCTTCTGGCGCAGATGCGAGATGTGCACGTCCACCGTGCGCTCGCCCACCACCGTGTCGCTGCGGCCCGCTTCACCCAGCAGCGCGTCGCGGGGGATGACCCGCCCGGCCCGGCGCACCAGCGCCACCAGCAGGTCGAACTCCAGCCCCGTGAGGTCCACCAGCTTTCCTTCCGCGCGCACCTCGCGCCCGGCGACGTCGATGGACAACCCTCCCGCCTCCAGTCGGTCCGCCACCGACGAGGGCTGCGAGCGGCGCAGCACCGCGCGCAGGCGGGCCAGCAGCTCACGCGGACTGAAGGGCTTGGGGAGGTAGTCGTCCGCGCCCAGCTCCAGCCCCACCACGCGGTCCGTCTCATCGCCCTTCGCGGTGAGCATGACGACGGGAATGCGGCTCTTGGCGCGGATGCGCTTGCACACCTCCAGGCCGTCCATGCCCGGCATCATCACGTCGAGCAGCACCGCGTCGTAGGCGCTGGCCTCCAGCGCCGCGAGCCCTCGACCACCGTCGGCGGCATGGGTGACGTTGACGCCGTTTTGCCCCAGGTACTGCGCGAGCAGTTCGTAGAGGCGGGAATCATCGTCGATGAGCAGGACACGTGTGGACATGGACGGAGTGGAGTCTAGCGCGGCCCCGGCGCGGGGGCCTGGGCCGTTGAGGAAGACGGCGACTCGGGCTGCGCGGGGGCGGCCGAGTGGAACGTGGGCGAGTTGCCCCAGGGCCCTCGAGAATCCCAGCGCTCCGCCCACCCGCCAGCATGGCAGTGGCGGCGGTGGCGGGCGATGCTGGCGAAGCCGGAGGCATAGCCTCCGAAGGTTCCCAGGGCGAGCAGGACGATGAGCAGGCGACGGCGCATGGCGGAGTTCCTCTGACGTTTGTTCGGGGAAGGGGAACGGCTCACACCATCCGCTGGTCGTCACCGCGAAAGCCGCCACGCCCGCCGCAGTGACGCCCGTGCCAGCCCGGGCCGCCGCGCCAGCCATGGCCCCAGCCGTGCTCAAGCATGTCCGCCAGCTCGCGCCGCTGGCGCGCATCCAGCGCTTCATGCACCTGCGAGAGTGCGCCCTGGAGTGAGCGACGGGCGTTCTCCAGCGCCACGTCGTGCCGCGTGAACAGCTCGCGCAGCGCGGCGCCATCGAAGTGCTCTCCGCGCAGCGCGTTGCCCAGGGCCGAGCGGCTGGGGCCCACCTCATCGCGCACCTTGTCGAAGGCCTCCGTCACCTCCTCGGTGGCCTGGATGATGACCTTCTCCTGACCGGGAGACGTCTCCAGCCGCTCGAACAGCCAGCGCAGCCTCATCCGCCAGCCAAACCGGCTGCCGCGCCTGTGAGCGTGGTGATGCCAGCGACGACCGCCCTTCACCGTGTAGACGAGGCCGGCGAGGCACGCGGTACCAAATAAGAATCCGAACATGGGTCCTGCTCCTTCAAGAGTGCGGGCCCGAAGTAGGGCGCGCACCGGGTTTGATGGGCAGGAAGGTAGAAAACGGGTGTGAAGGGCGCGCCGGAGCCGCATGAAGAAACGTGAAGGGCCCGGTGCGGGTTCGGCGTGTTCGGGATGAAGAGGCGAATGTGGCCTGTTCATCTCCCGAGCGATTTTCAGCCTCTCGGATTGTCCTCTGGTCGACGGCCGCCTGCCCGCTGGGCGGAGGTCGGGTGGACAAAGGAAACCGGGAGGTAGATTGTCGCGGCAGTGTCGGAGCGATGTCCGCCCCGCACTGGTGGTCCGGCTGGTCCCGGGTCGCCGTCTAGCAGAAAGAAGAAGGTCACATGGCAATCGGTACTGTGAAGTGGTTCAACGACGCCAAGGGTTTCGGCTTCATCGCTCAAGAGGGCGGCGAAGACGTGTTCTGCCACCACACGGCCATCAATATGGATGGCTTCCGCACCCTCCAGGAGGGTCAGCGGGTGGAGTTCGAGGTGACCCGTGGCCCCAAGGGGCTGCAGGCCCAGAACGTTCGCGCTTACAACGGCTAGCGTCATTCCTGGCCACCCTTGAGTGAGCCCGAGGCCCGGTCTTCCCACAGGGAAGGCTGGGCCTTCGTCTTTGGTGCGAACAGGCCCGTCGAGCAGGCGAGCGCCCGTGCGGGCCACGTCGGGACTCGCCCCCTTCCTTACCTTCATGGCTGAGCGCGGCGCACCCGCCGCCTGACGCCCGAGGGCGAAGGAGACCAAGGCATGGGGGATACCAGCGTGAAGAAGGTGGAGAGCCGGCACTCGCCCCGGGGAGACATGGGGCAGAAGTACCTGGCCTCCGGCGTGCGAGTGTCCATGCGGCTGTGGGAGGACGAGCCACCCGGGGAGCCCCGGCCCGCGTCCCCTCGCGACTATGAGACGGTGGGCTTCGTGCTGAAGGGCCGCGCGGAGCTGCACCTGGAGGGGCAGGTCATCCTGCTCAACCCCGGTGACTCGTGGCTCGTGCCGCGAGGCTCCAGCCACACGTACAAGATTCTCGAGACGTTCTCCGCGGTGGAGGCCACCAGTCCTCCCGCGGCGGTGCATGGCCGTGACGAGGGCGCGGAGAAGGAGAAGAAGCCCGCGAAGGCCTGAGGGGTTTCGCGAGGTCGGGAGTCGACGGGGTCGCCACCCGCGATGGAGGCGGGCGGTGACCCCGTCGATGCCAGCTCAGGTGTCGCGAAGGGGCGGAAGCCTGGCGCGGGTCCACATCTCGCGAAGTCGTGCGCGGAGCGCCTCGGGTGTTTCGGTCAGCAGCCGCGCGAAGTCCGCGGTCGCATCCCCCAACAGCTCGGGCTCCCGGTCGCGCACGAAGCCCGTGGCGGCCTGGACGAGCCATGAGGCCGACTCCTCCCTCTGCCCGCACTCCAGCTCCAGGATGCCTAACTGGAGCTGGGTTTCAGTGGAGACGCGCCGTTTGCCAAGCTTCTCCCGGAGGGCGAGCGCCTTGAGGTACCACGTCCGTGCCGCCTCGAACTCCCGCTGCTCCCGGGCGAGCCCCCCGAGCCGGTGGCAGACCATGGCCGCGTGGTCCTCGCTTCCCAGCTTCTCGTCGAGGGCGAGCGCCTGGAGGAACCACGTCTGGGCCGCCGCGAAGTCCTTCCGCCTCCGGGCATTCGCCCCGAGCCGGAAGTAGCCTCTCGCCACGTCCCGCTGGTGGCCCCGCTTCTCGTCGATGGCGAGCGCCTTGCGGTACCACGCCTCGGTCTCCTCGAAGTCCTGCCGCTCCCGAGCAACTCTCCCGAGCTTGGTGCATGTTCGTGCCACCGCGTTCTCGTCACCCTGCTTCTCCTGGCTCGCGAGCGCCTTCAGGTACCAGGATTGAGCCGCCTCGAAGTCCTCCCGGTTGAGGGCGACCCTTCCCAGGTCGGAACAGGTGTTGGCCGCGTCGTGCACGTACTCCTGTTTCTCTTCGAGGGCGAGCACCTTGAGGAGCCACGTCTCGGTCGCCGCGAAGTCCTCCCGTTCCTCCGTCACCGTCGCGAGCTGCTCGCAGGTGTGGAGCACCGCGTCCTCGTCGCCTTGCTTCTCCCGGATGGCGAGCAACGGGAGGTACCACGCCTCGGCCGCCGCGAAGTTCCGCCGCGCACGGGCCAGGGTGGCGAGCCGCGAATACAGGCCGGCCATGCCGCGCTCATCGCCCAGGCGTTGGTAGAGGGCGAGTGCCTTGCGGTAGCACGTCTGGGCGGCCTCGAAGTTCCTCCGCTTGCTCGCGACGATGCCGAGCTGGGTATAGCTGATGGCCGCGTCGTGCTCGTCGCCCAGTCTCTCCTCGATGGCCACCGACTTGCGGTACCACGCCTCGGCCGCTTCGAAGTTCCGCTGCTCGTGGGCGAGCCTCCCCAGTTGATAGGCGGTGCCCGCGAGGGTGCGCTCCTCGCCCCGCAGCTCATCCAGGGCGAGCGACTTGAGGAACCACGCCTCGGCGACCTCGAGGTCTCTCTGCGCCCAGACCACCCTCCCGAGCTGGTGGCAGTACGCGGCGGTGCTGGCCTCGTCGCCCTCCGCTTCCACGAGGGCGAGCGCCTTGAGGTACCACGTCTCCGCCTCCTCGAAGTCCTTCTGTGCTTCGGCGACCTCCGCGAGCAGTTTGTAGGTGGCGTCGTCGTAGGCGTTGCCCTGTTTCTCCTCGAGGGCCAGTGCCTTGCGGAACCAGATCTCGGCCGCGTCGAGGTCTTTCCTCGACCGTGCCACCTTCCCAATCTGGTAGTAGGCGTAGACGGTGCTGTGCAGCTCGCTTGTCTTCTCGAGGATGCCGAGCTGTTTGAGGTACCACGCCTCGGCCGCTTCGAAGTCCTTGCGCTTCCGGGCCAGGTCCCCGAGCAGGTAGTAGGTGCTCTCGGCGAGGGACTCGTCGCCCCGCGCTTGCGCGTCGGCGAGGGCCTTGAGGTACCAGGCCTCCGCCGCCTCGTAGTCCCGACGGTCCTCGGCGGTGCTCCCGAGCGAATGGTAGAAGTCGGCCGTGCCTTGCGCTCCGTTGCAAGAGCGCTCCTTGCGGTGCCACGTCTCGGCCGCCCCGAAGTCCCGCCGCTTCTCCGCGAGCCTGGAGAGGGAGCCATAAAGACTGCCCTCTCCGCGCTTGTCTCCCCGAGCCACTCTGATGGCGAGCGACTTGAGGTACCACGCCTCGGCCGCCACGAAGTCGCACAGCTTCTCGGCGACGCCGCCGAGCCAGAAGCAGGTCTGGTCCAGGCCGTCCGTGTCGGGGTTCTGCTCCTCGATGGCGAGCGCCTTGAGGAGCCAGGTCTCGGCCTCCTTGAAGTCCTCCTTCTCCTTCGAGATATCCGCGAGCAGGTGGTAGAGGCGGCCGTTGTCGTTCGCGTGGCCTTGCTTCTCTTCGAGCGCCAGCGCCTTGAGATACCAGGCCTTGGCTGCGTCGAGGTCTCGTTGCTCCAGGGCGGCATCTCCGAACTGGTGGTAGGTCGCCACGGTACTTGCTTCGCCGCCTGGCTTTCCCTCGACTGCGAACTCCTTGCGAAACCACGTCTCGGCCGCCTCGAAGTCACTCCGCTTCTCCGCGAGCCTCCCGAGCTGATGGCAGGTCCTCGCGGTGCCGTACGCGTCGCCCTGCCTTTCCAGGAGGGCGACTGACTTGCGGAACCATTGCTCGGACGCCTCGAAGTTCTGGCGCACCCGGGCAAGCTTTCCGAGCTGGTGACAGGTGTTGCCGACGCTGAGTTCGTTGCCCTGCTTCTCTTCGAGGACGAGCGCCTGGAGGAACAACGTCTTGGCCGCATCGAGCCGACTGCGCGCGTGGGCGAGCCTCCCGAGCAGATGGAGGGCCACCGCCATCCCCGCCTCATCGCGTTCGGAGGCCCATTCCAGCAGGTCCTTGGACAGCCGCTCAGCCTCGGCGAGGTCGCCCAGGTTCAGGGCATGGCGGGTGAGCGCCTGGGTCAGCGTCGAGCGCATCGCCGCCAACCCGTGCGCCTTGGCGAGCTCCAATGCGTGGTGGAAGTTGGCGCCGTGGACGAAGAAGGGGCCGCGTTGCTCGTCGAGCGACCAGGGTTTGACCTGGCTTGCGACCTGACCCATCCGTTCGACGAACGCCCGCTCCCAGTCCTCCCGGTTCTCACCGGCGCGTGTTCGCAAGTACCGGGTGAGGACGGGCTGGAGCGCATGGACGCCCGGCTTGTGTGGGGACACCAGCCCCGCGATGGCGAGGAGCCCGAAGAGCCGCTCGACCTGTTCGGAGTCGCGGCCCCTGGGGACCGATGCCCCCATCCGGACGATGTCCGCGGACTCCGCGAAGCGCTCATGCAGGCCGAGCGGCACGAGCAGCGAGCGCAGGTCCTCGGGCAGCCTCGCGGTGAAGAGTCGCAGCGTGGCCACCACCTTCGCGAGGGATGCGTCCCCATCGAGTCCCGGCCCGGCGCTCGCCTCACGCAGGGTCTTCAAGAGGACCGCTGCTTCCGGGTCCTCCAGGTGGGGCAGGGCCATCCGCATCATCAACGGATGGCCCTCCATTGCCTCCATCAGTGCGACTTCGTCCGGGGTCCTCTGGTCCGGTGTCCCGACGGGGGCGCGAAGAAGGGTGGATCGAAAGCGCCATCGCTCCTCTTCCGGCAGGCCATCCAGGCGGATTCGGGTGACGAGCGACTCGTCGAGCCACTTCTCTTCATCGTGGCTGATGATGAGCACCCGGGTCTTGCCGCCCCGCAGTTGCTCCAGGAACCGCTTGAGCCACGCCCGGTCCTCGGCGGGAAGCAACCCTCGCGTGGACTCGAACTGGTCCCAGACCACGACGTGTGGCTTGCGCTTCAACTGCCGCGACACGATGACCTTGGCGCCCATCGGTTGCGACAGTGCGTCGTGGTCCTGGAACTCCACCACGAACGGGTTGATGACATGCTCGGCGCTGCGGATGTCGCTGAAGTCGAACCAGAACGCCTTCTCGCGGAGCTTCTCCTTCGTCGACAGCCCGTGCAAGAAGGCGCGGACCAGCGTGGTCTTGCCGATACCCGCGGGTCCGTGAACGAGAATGCCCACTGGGGACTGGCGCATCGCGCGCCACAGCTCGCTGAGTGGGTTCTTTCGGCTGTGCAATGAGAGGAGGCTCACGCCGACATGTACCTCGCGAGGAAGCCTCGGGTGTTCGTCCTGCTCCGTGTCACGCTTCGAAGGGGGCTCGCTCTGGCCGCTGACAGCGACCTGGGGCGCCTCGTCGTTTTCAGTCATCAAAGACGGGTATTTCAACCCGATGGCATCTGTATGGGGAGTACAGCGTGTCCCAGAGCGCCCTGCGGCGCAAGGCCGCGCCACTTCAAGGTCCGTCAACTCCGAGGCTGGATGGGGGCTCGGGAGCGTCGCCCCCAGGCGACGAAGAGCGAGAGGCCGACGAGCAGGAAGTTGAAGGGTGTATTCGCGGCCTCTCCGCGTGAGAGGTGGAAGAGGATGGCGGAGACCTGGAGCGCCGCGCAGCCCAGCGCGGCGAGGACTGTCAGGCCCGGCTTGATTCGAGTGAGCGAGGGCAGGACGACGCCAATCCCGCCGAGCAGGTCGAACAGAGCGGTTGCATACAGGAACGCCACCGGAACCTGACCTGCCCACGGAATCATCGCGGCGAGCGCTGCGACTGGCGTCAGGAGCTTCCAGAGGCCGGTGCCGGCGAAGAGGACTCCCAGGAGTGCCTGAACGAGCCACAGACTGGCGGGGAGCGTCTTGGATGGACTCGTGCTGCCGGTGATCGCCGTGGTCATGGAATTCCTCGGGTTCTGCTCTGGTGCTACCAATCGCGCTCCCAGCCCACGACGCGGGGATGGGCATCGCGGTTGAAGAATACCTGGAGACGTCCCCCCAGAAGGTAGAATGGCAAGGGCTCGTACTCCCATGTAACGGTGGGGCCCGACGAGGGCACACTGATGCTGGAGGGGAGTCCAAGGACTCGCTCGACTTCGGCCTGCGTGCGCCCTTCCAGCGCCGCTTGCCGTGCCCGCTCCACCAGTGCATCCACCCGCGCCGAGTTGATGGGCTCCAGCACTGCTGCCTGCATCCAGGGGTTGACGAGGATGATGAGTCCCACGAGTCCCCACGCGAAGCGCAGCTCGCGCAGCTTTCGGTCGTGCAGCCACGTCAGCAGGATGAGGTATCCCACCGCGAAGCCGGAAGGGCAGAACCCGAAGAGGAAGATCCCGGTGAGCGGCACATCACGATAGAGGGATGCCAGTGAAGTCATGCGTGTCGCTCGTCTCCGATGAAATTCGTGCCTCCGGCGCTGGCGCCGTGAACCCTAGCAGAGCGCGCTTCCAATGCCTCTTGTGAGGCGGAGGCGAGAGCCGCTCAGGCTGGCGCGAGGCATGCTCCAGGACAAACAGGAACCCGCCCGGACGTGCGTGTCCTGGCGGGTGCGTCTGATGGCCCTACGGCGACCAGCGAATGCGCCTGACGCCGCCGTGGTTCGAGCACCTGCCCTGGGCCCCGTCGCGGCCGTTGCCGCATACCTGGTAGGAACTGGCCACGTCGCCGTCACAACAACGGACCTCGCACGTGCGCCATCCTGGAACGCACGCACGACCCACAAGGCATGACGACGCGGCTCCACGACTCTCATGGCCTCCTCCACTTCGTTCCGCGTCTGCAGGGGCCTGAATTTCAGACGCAGATAGGAATACGCCCCGGTGTCTGTGAATTAAGCGCCGTCGTACTTGGGGCGGGGTCCGAGTTGGCCAGTGGTCGTTTGCCGTTGATTCCAGATGGAATCATCCCATGCCGCCACGAGAACCCCTCGGCCGAATGCGAGCACCGCGAACGGCCGTCCGAGGCCGCGCCGGGCCGCAGGGCTCCCGTGCATTGCAGGGGCCTGTCCGTGCTTCCACCTTCATCCAGGGCGTGCGACGCGAGGCCCCGGGGCGGAGGCGCGGCACATGGCGGGCGCACGGACGTTCGGACACGGGCTCGAAAGGCTGCCTGCCCCGAGGCTCGTGGCGGCCCACGACTTCCACCGGAGCCGCTGGTGGTTGCGCCAGTCACTCTGGTGGATGCCCATCGTGGGCGCGCTGCTGGGCGGCCTCATGGGCGTGGTGCTGGTGCGGCCTCCTTCGGGGCTCTCGCCCGTTTTGCGGGGCGTGGCGTGGGATGCCTCTGTGGTCGAAGCCCGGACCATGCTCTCGACGGTGCTGGGCATCGTCCTGACCTCGCTGAGTGTCGTGCTGTCGCTGTCCATGATCGTGGTCCAGAACGCCGCCGCGCAGTACTCGCCACGCTTGCTGCGCATGTACCTGCGGGGCCCGGGCATCCGCTTCATCATTCCCATCTTCATCTCCACGAGCATCTTCTGCCTCGTGGCGACGGAGATGCTTGGGTTCACGCCCACCGATGGACGGTATCCGCGGCCCGCGCTCGGCATGGCCATGGTGCTGCTCATCCTCTGTGAGGCGGCGCTGGTGTTCCATGTCCTCAACACCTTCCAGTTGATGCGCGTGGAGAACATCGTCCGGCAGATCCGCCAGGATGCGTTGGACGGCGCCCGCGCGCTGGCGCGGCGCCGGAGGCACGACGTGGAGCCGCCCCAGCCGGCGCGGACGTCCTCTCAAGACACCGTCGTGTTCCGGGCTCACGGACAAGGATTTGTCGTGGACGTGGACGGGGCCTCGCTCTTGTCGTGGGCCGAGGCGCGGGGACTCGAGGTCCATGTGGACGTGGCCATCGGCGAGCCCGTGACGCGGGGCGCGGTGCTGGGGCGGGTAGCGCCAGGACGGTCCGAGGTCTTCCCTCATCTGGAGAAGGCCATCCTGTTGGGCCGCTGGCGCGAGCAGGGCTCGGATGTGGCCCTGTGCATGCGGCAGCTCGTGGACATGGCCGTCAAGGCGCTCTCCCCCGCCGTCAACGACCCCTATACGGCCCTGGAGGTGGTGGATCAGCTCACCTTCCTGCTGTGCGCGCTGGAGCCGATGCGACTGGGGCCGCGCGTGCTCGCGGATTCCTCGGGGTGCCCACGGGTGTTCCTCCGCGCGGCCACGTTCCGCGACTACCTGTCGCTCGCCACCCGGCAGATCCTCCGCTACGGCGCTGGCGAGCCCATGGTGGTGCTCCGCCTGCAGCGGCTGGCGGGAGAGGTCGGCCAGCGCGCCACGACGGAGGAGACGCGGCAGGCGGTGCGGGACGCCCTGCACCTCATCCAGGCCGAGGCGGAGCGCGCCCAGCTGGGCATGCCGGACCTCCAGGAGCTCCGACGCCATGGCGCGGCGATGGAGCGCTTGATGGAAGGAGGCGCCATGCCTCCTGTTCCGATGCTCGCTTTCTAGCCCCTCGGGTGGGTGGCGGACGGCTCAGGGCCGTACGTCTTCCTCGAGTCGACGCAGGGCGCTGGCCAGGTCCGTGCTCATGGCGAGCACCTGGGCCCGTGTGTCCGGGAGGTCCTGGCCCGTGCGGGAACCGGAGACGTCGAGGGAGAGGCGCGCGCTGGCGGACTGGGAGCCGCACCGCACCTCGAGTTGTCCCTGGAGTCCGAGCTGGAGGGCGCCATTCACGGGCCGGGAGCCGCTGCCTCCGTTGAATCTCATCATGGACGTGCAGCCGCGTTCAGGAGGAAGCGGGCAGGAGCCCTCGTTGATGGTGAAGGTGGTCTCGCCCGTCATCGTCGCGAGGATGCCGGTGCCACAGTTCATGTCGTTGAGATGGACATGCACCCTGCTGCGGACGCTGTGGGTGGCGTCGATTCGAACGACATCCCGGATGGGGGTGAAGTCCGTGCGACCATTCAGCTCGGTGCCCAGGGTCCCCGTGACGTCATACGTGCCCGTGACGTTGGGACGATGGTCGGGCTGGTTGTCGTCCGGAGGCTCCACGTACCCCGGCTCCTCCGGGGACTTGGAATCACTCTCACCACACGCACTGAGTGCCAGCAGGGCAACAGCCATCAAGAGGCGCGAACGCAGCATCTGGGTTCCCTTTCAAGGGGACGAATCGCGAGACATCACTGCCGGCCTTGCTGCCCCGCGTTCAGGGAACCCCGGAGGTCTATTTCCCGCGCAACGAAAGTTGCAGGTGTGCCCATGCCCGGCCACCCGTTCGTTCCGTGCTGACGTCGCGGGGGGCCGACTGTTAGAGCGCTGATGCATGCGAATCGCCATCTCCGGGACTCATCGCGCGGGGAAGTCCACCCTCATCGAGGAGTTGTCCGACCTCCTCCCCACCTACGCGACGGTGGATGAGCCGTACCACCAGATGGAGGAGGAGGGGTACGCGTTCGCGGAGGCCCCATCGGTCGAGGATTTCGAAGCGCAGCTCGCGCGCTCCATCGACAACCTGGAGGAGGGCACCCGCGACGTGTTGTTCGACCGATGCCCGGTGGACTTCATCGGATACCTGTTGGCACACGAGGACAGCGACGCGTTCGACCTCGATGCGTGGCTCCCGCGCGTACGCGGCGCGCTCCAGAAGCTGGATTTGGTAGTCCTCGTCGGCATCGAGCAGCCGGACCGGGTCTCGCTCTCCGCCTCGGACGACAAGGCGCTGCGTCTGGCTGTCGACGAGAAGCTGAAGGAACTCCTCCTCGAGAATGCTCACGGCTTCGAAGTGGAGGTGCTCGAGGTCGAAGGTTCTCCGAGAGTGCGTGCGAAACAGGTGCTCGCGCATCTCTCTGAAGCAGATTGATAATGAGACGCTCCTGTTGACTGACGCATGTGACCTGCCGTTAAAGTGTCGCTCGCAGGGGCCGAAGAGAGCGCTGACGTGGTCAAGGTGGAGTGGTTGCGATGCGTCGTGAAGGCGGCCCTGCTGAGGGGCGGCCCTGCCCGTGCTGACTCCGATGTGCCTGGCTGGGGAGCACCTGCGTCCGGGCGTGCCCCGTCAGACGTGTTGAGTCCCCCCAAGGACCTCCTCGTGGCGGGTGGCCCAGGAGTCTGTCCTTGACCCACGGACTTCCTCGGAACTCCCCGGAATAGTTCGCATCCCCTGGGCAGCCCCTGGCGCGAGAGCTCGTCGGCTCGCTCCGGGTCCGTCGCTGTTTCACGCATTTCTCCTCCTTCGCCAGAACTCCATGCTCTTGCCTCAATCACAAGCGCGGCTCGCGCTCATTCTCTTGTTTTGTCTGGGCCTTCTGCCACTCGAAGAAGCCCATGCCGCCTGTATCGACGGGGAGACGGTTTCCTGTTCGTCCGGCGCGTGTCAGGGAACCCGAATCTGTGAAGGAACCGCCTACGGGCCCTGCACCTATTCACTGGAGTCCACCACCTCGTGCTCTGTCTGCGGGCGCAACGGAAAGCTCCAATGTAGTGCCACGGGAAGCACCATTCCCGGCTCCTGCACCGCGTTGCGGGACGAACTCTGTAACAGCTGCGACGACGACGGCGATGGCGCCGTGGACGAGGGCCTGTCGGGGCTGTCGTGCACCATGGCCAATGGCTGTGGTGGCGTTAGCGTGTGCGCGTCGGGGGCGAGCACCTGTGCCTGGACCGCGGGCAGCACGAAGGCCTGTGACTGGTGCGGGCCGAGCGGCCGCTCCGTCTGTGGGCAGGACGGCTCCGTTGGACCGTGTCAGCCCGTGTCTCCCTCTCGCGAGGTCGCGTGCAACCGCTGTGACGACAACAAGGACGGCATCCCCGACGGGGCCACGGGCAACGCGGAGTCCTGCAACGGGCAGGACGACGACTGTGACGGTGCCATCGATGAGGGGAGCAGCGGCATCGAGGGGGATGTGTGCCAGGTGGATGTCGTGCAGGCCTGCTGCGAGCCCACGACCTGCCAGGCCCAGGGCAAGAACTGCGGAGCCCTCGCGGATGGCTGTGGTGGGACGCTGAACTGCGGCACCTGCCCGAGCGGCCAGTCCTGTGGCGCTGGAGGGGTGGCCAACGTCTGCGCGTGTACCCCCATTCCGCAGGCTACCGCGTGCAACGGCAAGTGCGGCCTGGTGCCCAACGGGTGTAACGGCTCGTGGAATTGCGGCGGCTGCGCCGGCACGCAAACGTGTGGAGGAGGTGGCACGCCGAACGTCTGCGGCTGCACCGCGCTCCCGCAGTCCACCGTCTGTGCCGGAAAGAACTGCGGCACGGTGTCCGACGGCTGCGCTGGCTCCTACTCCTGTGGCGGCTCCTGCTCGGGCGCCAACACCTGCGGCGGCGGCGGTACGCCCAACGTCTGCGGTTGTGCTGTCTACGAGGACGCCTGCGACGGCAGGGAGTGCGGAACCGCGAGCAATGGCTGCGGTGGGACGGTGAACTGCGGCAGTTGCTCGGGAGGTGCCTACTGCCGAGCGGGCGTCTGCACGGGCGGCTCCGAACCCATGAAATCAGAGCAGCGGCGATGAGGCGCACTTCGGACGTCGTCTCTCGGGACCTCCAGGACATCGACATGACATCAGAGCCACTTCAGAAGAAGGATGGTCGGGCGAAGCGCGCCCTTTCGCTGTGCATGCTGGGCCTCTATGGCGCGAGCCTTCTCGGGTCGTGTGGCCCCGTTCCCGGCAGCGGCGAGGGACTGACCGAGGCCGAGGTCTCGGAGAACCGCCTGAGCGGGGATGAGCGGCTGCTGCCGCCCGTGGGAACGGTGGTGGACACCAATGCCCTGGCCGGGCTCGCCGCGGGTGCCACCGAGGGAGCGTTCTCTGTCACCCCGGATGGCGCGGCGACCTACCGTCTGCCCTTGTGGGTGCCTCCGGGCCGCGCGGGGATGCAGCCGGAGCTCGCGCTCAGCTACCACAGCCGCTCCGGGATGGGGCTGGCTGGGATGGGCTTCACGCTGACAGGGACGCTCTCCCGTATCACCCGTTGTCGCAAGACGCTGGCGCAGGACAGCGCGGTGGCGCAGGTGCGCTTCGACGCGACGGATGCGCTGTGTCTGGACGGCGCCCGGCTCATCCATCTCAACCCCGAGACGACGCAGTACGGCGCCCACGGGAGCGTGTACCGCACCGAGGTCGACACCTTCGCCCGGGTGATGCTCTCCACCAGCACCCAGAATGGTCCGCCGGATTCCTTCGAGGTGCGTCAGAAGGACGGGCGCATCTTCACCTATGGCGCCGTGCTGGCGGGGATGCGCGTCCTCCCCACCCAGGCGCTGCCCACGGGTGTGAGCACGGCGAACGTCCAGGCGGTGCGCTACGCCTGGGCCTTGTCCGAGGTGAAGGACCGGCAGGGCAACTACCTGCGGCTCGGCTACGACCTTCTGGGCGACCAGGAGACGGGCTACGAGCAGCGGTTGAAGAACATCGAGTACACGGGCTCCTACACGGACGCGACCGTGGCCGCGCGTCTGCGACGCGTGGAGTTCCACTATGAGCCGGGGGACCTGGATGAGTCCTACGTAGCGGGCCTCAAGATGCGCTCGGCCTCGCGCCTGGACCACATCGACATGTTCGCGCCGGACGTGCCTGTCTCCCAGTGGGAGTCGGGTCCGAGCACCCTCTGGCGCAGGTACGCGCTCGAGTACCGGAACGACAGTGTCTCCGGACGGAGCCTGCTCAAGTCCGTGCAGGAGTGTGACGGCCGGAACGCGTGCAAGGAGAAGACGACGTTCGACTGGGAGCTGGGCTCCGAGCAGTTCCTCACCCTCAACACGGGCATCGCGGACGTCGCGGCCAACAGCGACGTCCCCGACACGTCCAGCACCCTCCATTACAAGGCCCGCGACTTCTGGAACCTGCACGTCGCGGACGTCAACGGAGACGGAAAGGACGACCTGCTCTACCGCTTCATGCGGTTCTCCTCCACCGCGGGCTACTCCCCGGCGGAGTGGCGTCTGCGGTTGAGCAACGGCTCGGGGTTCGGCGGCTATACCACCGTCAGTCTGCCTGCCTCGCAGGTCGGTGACTCGCAGGATGACCTGTCGGCCGTCGACATGGACATGGACGGAAAGACGGACATCGTCGCCCTCAACCGGACCGACTGCGACAACAACATCAGCGGCCACTTCCAGGTCTACCGCTACAACGGCTCCAACTTCACTCCCGCCGTTCTGGACGGCCATGAGACGTATGCGGTGTGCGGCACGTCGACCGCGACGGTGAAGCCCCCGG
Source organism: Myxococcus sp. CA056 (assembly GCF_013336715.1). NCBI lineage: Bacteria > Pseudomonadati > Myxococcota > Myxococcia > Myxococcales > Myxococcaceae > Myxococcus > Myxococcus sp. CA056. The sequence goes on along the minus strand of NZ_JABUMT010000003.1, from coordinate 333,954 downwards.
GCCTCCAGGTGGCCGACCTCAGTGGCGACGGCCTGCCGGACCTGCTCCGCTCGTGGCGCCCCAGCAACGCGGGCACGAGCGTCCCCACGGAGTGGGCCTGGCGGCTCAACCAACTGGGCACCACCGGCACCCTGGGCTTCCCTGGCTATACCGCCATTGGCGCGCGCTCCGGCGTGGACCATTCCGGCTTCGTGGCGGACGTGGACGGCGACGGCGCCGCCGAGGTGCTGCTGCGCAAGCCGAACACCCTGCCCACCACCCAGTCACGCAGCCCGGATGGGTTCGCCGGGTACTACACCGCGGTGGGCATCAACCCGGATGGCAGCCGTCGCGAGACGGAGACGACGCTGACGGCCCTGCCATGGGACTACGAGTTCAGCGGGCCCTTCCACTACCGCGATATGTGGATGGTGGACGTGACCGGCGATGGGCTGCCGGATGCACTCACGCTTCACAAGGAACGTCAGCCGCATGACGGCGTCCCGCGCGAACTCCGCCTGGCCATCAACAACGGCAGTGGCTTCCTGCCTCCGCAGACGCTCTCCATTCCCGCGGGGGCCATGCCTGGCCCCTCGCAGGGGGGACCGGTGGGGCGCTTCATCGACAGCGGCGTGCGCCTCCTCGACTACAACATGGATGGGCGGCAGGACCTGCTGCTGGCGGACAACTACAATGACCGGGGCACCATCCGGACGAACCTCACCGTGCTGTTGTCGACGGGGACTGGCTTCACCTCGAAGGTGCTGACCGGCCTGCCGGTGGGGCTGTCCACGGGGCTGGGCTTCACCTCGCCCCTGGGCTCCACCACGGAGCTGGAAGGGGCCGGCTGGGGGCAGAAGCTCACGCGGGTGGGCGACATCAACGGTGACGGCCTGCAGGACATCATCCAGGTCGTCGGGAACGTCTTCACGAGCCAGCTCGTGGTGCACCTGCGCCAGGGCCTCAAGCCGGACCTGCTCCGCCGGGTCACGGATGGCAATGGCAAGTGGGCCTCCTTCGAGCACCGCGCGCTGGGGAACTCTCCGGGCCACTTCACGGCGGGCGGGTGTACCTATCCCCAGTACTGCGGGGTGCGGGGCATGTGGGCCGTCAATGCGTACATGACGGACAACGGGCTTGAGGGCCCGGATGCCTTCTTCCACTGGTCCATCCTCGCCTACGAGGGGGCTCGCACGGACCTCCGCGGCCGTGGCTGGCTGGGGTTCTCCCGCCGCACCGTCACCGACCAGATAACGAGCAAGGTGACGACGACGGTCTATGACAACACCACGCGCACCGGCTCGCTGTATCTGCACGCGTTCCTCCCCAAGCAGGAAGAGGTCGCCACGCCCCTGACGGGACGCACCCATACCGTCACCAGCACCTTCACCCGCGAGCCGCGCTTCGCTCCGGAAGGACGCACCCGGTTCCTCTGTCCCTCGGTGGCGACCCTCTCCGAGAAGGACGGAATCTTCGGCACCGTGTCGTGGAAGCTCCAGTCCCAGGACTGCGACGGCTACGGCAACGCCACGCGGCTCTTCACCGTCGTGCGCACGGATGAGAACGCCGTCGAGGGCACCTGGACGGAGCGCGTCCTGGAGGTGGAGAACCATCCATCCACCTGGGTACTGGGCCTCACCCGGCGGGAGATGGACACGTCCTACACTCCAGCCTCGACCCGCCATCCCGGCGGACAGCAAGCCACCCGCGCCACGACGTACCAGTACTGCCCCGGAGCCTCCTGCCCGGAGTCCAACGCCCTGTGGCGCGTCACCCAGGAGCCAGAGGGCACCGCGGACACGAAGCTCTTCACCACGTACTCACGCGACCTCACCGGCCAGGTGACGTCCATCGAGACGTCGGACACGCAAGGGGTGCTGCCGCGTCTGGAGCAGATCTCCTACGAGGGCCTCGAGAAGATCTTCCCCACGGTCATCATCAACGCCGCCGGGCACCGCACCGACGTCGCTCATCACCCGGGGTTGGGAGTGGTGGCGCTCACCGAGGACCCCAACGGGGTGAGGGTGCGCAACGCGTATGACGGCTTCGGTCGCCTTCGGATGGAGACGGCTCCCTACCGGGAGGGAGGAGCTTCTGGGGGTGCCACGGTTTGGATGGAGTACCACCGGGAGGCGCCGGGAACCCGCATCACGGTCCAGCGGGACGGCAGTCCCTCCCTGACTCACAGGCTGGACCGCTGGGACCGGGAGATCTACACCCTCGTCCAGGCCGCCGACGGTTCCTGGAGTCGCGCGACGATGGCCTATGACTTCTTCGGCCGCACCTTGCGCATCACGCAGCCTCGGTACGACCGCGAAGCCGAGAAGGCCACGACCTTCACCTACGACAACCTGGGGCGGAAGCTGAAGCAGACGAACCCGGACGGCACCTTCCGGGAGTGGGTCCACGAGTGGCGCACCACGACTGTCTATGACGAGAAGCGGAACAAGACCTACGTCAACCGCAACCCGCTGGGGCAGGTGGTGCATGTGAGCGAGCTGCGGGAGCCATCCGCTCCCTGGCTGGTGACCGAGTATCTCCACGGGCCGTTCGGCGTGCTGGACTCGACGAAGGACCCGAGCGGCGCCGTCACGGTGATGGAGTACGACGTGCGGGGGCGTCGCACGAAGCTGCTGGAGCCCAAGCTGGGCGCGCTCATCACCCTCTACGACGCCTACAGCGATGTCCGTGAGGAGACGGACGCGGCGGGCGTCCTGACGCGCTATGCCCACGACACCCTGGGGCGCGAGGTGTTCATCCGGAACCCGGATGGCCAGACGCACCTGTTCTGGGACACCGCTCCCCTGGGCAAGGGGGTATTGGCCAAGGCGGAGAACGACCGGAACACCGTGGCGACCGCGGATGACGTCGTCACGACCTATTCCTACGACACGCTGGGGCGCTTCACGCAGGAGTCGTTGTCGCTCAATGGCGCGACGTACCCCGTCGACCAGAGCTACGACGGGTACGGGCGTCTGGACAAGACCTGGTATCCGACGGGCCCCGGTGGAACCCGCCTGGCCGTCCAGCAGACGTATACGGCCACGGGTTACCCCGAGGCCGTGCGAGACGCGGCCACCAGCGCCGAGTACTGGCGCGTGAAGGACCGGGATGCCGCCGGCCGCCTGCTCGTCGAGGCGCGGGGAGGCAATGTCCTCACCAGCTGGAACCGCTACGACGGCCAGGGGCGTCTGCGCTTCATCGAGTCCCGCAAGGCGGCCGGACAGCTCGTCCAGTCGCTGGCATACAGCTACAACGCGGATGACAGCCTGCGCAGCCGTCACGACAACCTGAACCAGGTGACGGAGTCGTTCCAGTACGACGGCGTGGACCGCCTGACGCGTTGGACGGTGCAGGCGGGCTGCGACAACACCGTCACCAACTACGGCTACGACGACCTGGGCAACCTCAACGCCAGGCGGGTGGTCCGCAATGGCACACAGACCGAGCAGCTCTACTTCCAGTACGGGGCCCTCACCGCGTCACGGCATGCCATCACCGGCGTGAGCACGGACCCTGCCTTCGGCACACTGGCTGAGACGTTCAGCTACGACACCGGGGGGAACCAGACCCAGGCGAACGAGCCCGCGACGGGGCGCTTCCGCAACATCACCTATACCGCCTTCAACCTGCCCTCGACGCTGGTGACGCAGCAGGGAACGCTGACGTTCACCTACGACGCGCTCCAGCGCCGCACGCTCAAGCAGCACAGCAACGGGGACTCCACCCTCTATGTGGCGGGAGGCCTCTACGAGAAGCGCAAGAAGGCGGGCGTCGAGTCGCACGTCTTCCAGGTGATGGCCAGTGGGAAGGCGGTGGCGCAGGTGACGCTGGCCGCGAGCGGCGGCGCCACGCCTGTCACCACGTACCTGCTGCACGACCACCTGGGCTCGGTGGAGACGGTGACGAACGACGCAGGCAACGTGCTGGAGCAGCGCAAGTACCAACCCTTCGGGGCGCAGGGCCGGGCGGACGACCCGACGCTGGCGCCGGCCTCCACCGCCAGCGACGTGCGTCTGGGCTTCACCAGCCACGAGTGGGACGACGAGGCGGGGCTGGTCAACATGAAGGGGCGGCTCTACGACCCGAGGGTGGGGCGCTTCCTGACGCCCGACCCGGTGGTCAAGGCGCCCTATTCCAGCCAGGCGTTCAACCGCTACAGCTACGGCTTCAACAACCCCCTGCGCTACGTCGACCTCAGCGGGTTCACGCCCACCGAGTCCTCGAGTGTCGTGGGCACCTGGCATACGGCGGACGGCGAACTGATGGAGATCTGCGGCTCGGCGAACCCCGGTGACTGCGGCGCTCCCAGCGTGGGAACGGGGACTGGTGACGGAGTCGGACAGGGTGACAGCACTCCTTCGGCCGTCGCGGGTGGGGCCGACCAGAACGGCAGCATGGAGACGGGCTACGTCGAGTCCTCGTGCAAGTACTGCGTGGGAGATGGTCGCGGCCTGTTCGCGATGAACGACCAGCAGATGGATTCGCTCCAGGGATGGCTGCGGGAGACCAAATGGTCCTACGTCCCCTTCGTGGGGCTCGGCACCACGTCGCTCAACCTGATGCTGTCGTTGATGCGAGGCGACAATGATGAGCTGGCCAATGATGTGACTCAGGTGGTCATCTCACTTGCCTCCGCGAAGGTGGTGGGGTTCGCGTTCAAGACCGCGGCACCCATCGTCACCTCGGCGACCCGCAGTTTGATCAACAGGGCGGGGCTCGCCCTCGCCCCGAGATTCCCGCTCGGAGGCTGCTTCGTCGCGGGGACTCCCGTCCTCACCGCGGAGGGCCTGAGGCCCATCGAGGAAGTCCTGGCGGGAGACTGGGTGTGGGCCTGGAACGAGAAGACGAAGGAGCCGGGCTGGCACCGGGTGACGAGGACCTTCATCAAGCCGGAGAGGGTGGTGCTCCGCGTCGTCCTCGAAGCACCTGACGGCACTCGTGAAGAGCTCGGAGTGACGGCGGAGCATCCGTTCGGCGTCGCCGGCCAGGGCTGGACGGAGGCTCAGGACCTCCGCGCCGGGGACGGGGTCGAAAGCGCCACGGGACAGCTCCTGCGCGTCCTCTCCGTCGCGACGTCCGCCGAGCAGCAGGTCGTCTTCAACTTCGAGGTGGAGTTCGCCCACACGTACTTCGTCGGGGAGTTCTCCTCGTGGGTCCACAACAACTCGGTGAGCGGGCTGGCCGTGAAGGAAGCTGTGTCCTTCACCTACGGCGAGCTGCGCAAGGCGGGCCTGCACCTCACCGACCGGATGTCCGGAAACCAGTTCGTGAAGCTGGTCAAAGACATCCAGAAGGACGGCATCAAGGACAAGCTCATCAACTTCGTCAAAATCGCGAACGAGAACTACGTCGTGCTCGGAAACAACAGGTTGCAAGCCGCGCGAAAGCTGGGCCTCGCCGATGAGTTGATCTTCAAGGAGGTGCAGCTGCCGTTCCGAGGATTCAAGACGGAGGATGATGTCATCGAGGCCGCCGCCGATTTCCTGAGCGGAGGCTGAGACAGCAGGACTGCGTGAGGGTGGTGCCCCGGGTGGAGCGGGTGCCACCGCACAGGCCCTGCCGGCGGCGGAATGCCGGCAGGGCCTGTGTCCCTTCGAGTCTGGCGGAGCGTGGGCCCGCTCACTCCATGACCATCGCCTCTGGATTGGCGATGGTCTTCAGCATGGGCCCGCTGGGGCCGCCGTTGCGGATGCACTCATTCGAGTATTGCGTGACGATGTTGAGGCAGCCATCTGGCGGATTGCCCCACTGGAGGATGGAGTCCATCCACGCCGGACCGTTCGTCGACGTGTAGGTGCCCAGCGGCTGCCAGGGGATGATGACGGGGCGATCCCACCCAATCCAGGGCGTGCCTCTTCCTGTTTCGTCGCTCAGGAGCTCGCCGTTGAAGAGCGTCTTGTACACATGCGAGCCGGTGTCCGGATAGGCGCCGTGTGAACCAAAGGCCACATAGGTCTCGGGATGGAAGTTCAAGAGGCCCAGCGCTTTGTCTCCATAGACGAAGAGCTGCCCTTCGGCATGCTGGGCCATGAAGACATGGGTCGGTCGTCCGTCGACGAAGCGCACGGTGACGTGCTCCCAGTCGCCCACGTGGTTGCCGAAGGTCGAGAACTTCCCGAGGCAGGAATGCACGGCATTGTAGAAGCCCACGCAGACGCGCTTGCCTCCGTTGTAGGGGTAGAACATCCAATAGACGACGTCGGTGGTCTGGGTTGGGGCTCCGGCCTGGGTGCGAGGGATGATCTGCGCATACATCGGCACGTGGGTCGTCGGGTCCGGACGCTGGCCGTGCAGGAACGCGGGGTCCGTACAGGAGGCGCAGCCCAGTGGCTCGCGGGTCTCCATGAAGTACCCGACAGGCGTCACGTTCGCGAGGAAGAACTCGGCGGAGGACGGCCAGTAGTATTCGTCTGGATGGAGCCAGACCAGGGGCGCGTACTGGAGGACGGTGAGGTCATCGACCGGGGCACCCTGGAGTTCGGCGTTGGCGAGGGCGCTCTTGTTGAGGGCCCAGAAGAGACTGGCATTGGCGGCGCCATAGCCGACCTGGCCCACCATGGATGAGGCGGTCAGGGACCGGTGGTCCGTGGCATTGGCCTGGAAGACAGTGCCGTCGCGATAGGCACTCGAGCCCCTGTCGTCCCACAGCCAGGCAGGGCTTGCGGGCAGGACATACTCACTGCGGACACACCGGATGAGCTGGGTGGACGGCTTGTCATAGCCCAGGGTGGCCACCGAGCCGAGGCAGGTATAGCCAGGAGCGGGCCTGGGGTGCCAGAAGCTGGCATCGTGAGAGCCGCGGGTGTGTTTGTCATCCCAGACGAGGTCATAGTCGATGGGAGGCGCCAGCACGTCCCCCTCACCGGAGACCACGAAGGTCATCCGAGGCGGTGAGCCATGGGAGGGCATGGCCACGTCGCCCAGGGAGTAGTGGCCCGGGAACCGGTCGAGCCTGGGACGCCAGACGGAGATGTTGTCGTGCGCTCCGGTGTTGTGGTCGTCGTAGACCCAATCGAAGTGGGTCTCTGCCTGGACCGAGAGGCGCAGCGGGTAGCGGAGCCGGGCCTTGTCGGAGCGCAGGGTGAAGTCGGCCGTCTGCCCGGCCTGGGTCGTCGCGGCGACGAGCTTGTAGCTGCCGGGCTGGAGGTCATAGGCGATGCGCGCGCGTGAGCCGCCAAGGGGGTCGTTCGCCTCGGCGAGCACGTTTCCGCTGGAGTCGAGGAGGTAGAGGTAGGGGCCGGCGTTGTTGGCTTCGAGGTCGAAGGTGACGATGTCGGGCGGGCCGGAGTGCTCGACGAGGAACTGACGGTTGGCGGGACTGGTTCGGCTCTGGCCTCCGGAAGAGAGCCACTGGCCATGGAGGATGTTGTTGTTGCGGGAGGTGGTGGACTCGACGACGAGGCTGGAGGTGACGGCGTTGAGGAGGCTGCCGGTGAGGTCCGTGTCCTGGGTGAGGACGATGCGCTGGCCGGAGAAACCCGAGTCCGCGTAGAGGGTGACCTGGAAGCCATCGGGGACCTTGAGGGAGCGGAGGGTGTCATTGCCCAGCGTGAGCTGGTTGATGTCATACCGGCCCGCGCGCAGGGATTGACGGACTCCTCCGAAGTTGTGCTGGGAATAGACGGACACGGGGGCTTCCACCTTGATGCTGGAGGCCCGTTTGTCCCAACCATTGCCCGTCAGGAGGGTGTCGGAGGTGAAGGTGATGGAGCTGCCGGAGAAGCGCGAGTGCTCGTAGAGGGTGACGGCCCAGCCCCTGGGGACGTGGACGGAGCTGATGGTGTCGTTGCCGACGGTGAGCTGGTGCTGGTCATACCAGCCGGGCTGGAGCGCCTGGGCGGAGGGCTCGGCGCCACCGGAGGGGTAGACGCGTGCGACAGGCGTCCAGGCGACAGGTGGAGCGGCGTAGAAGAGGGGGAGGGCGCCGCCGAGCGCGGGGTCGGCGCCGAGTGGAGCCGTCCAGCCGCAGTAGCCGCCGCCAGTGATGGAGACGACCTGGTCGACGAAGCTGTAGGACGCGGCGCCCAGCTGGCTGAAGCCACTCGTCACGAAGTAGTCGGCGGGCAGCTTGAACGGGGTGCCGCGCAAGTCGACGTTGGCCCTGCCGGAGCCGCCCCAGTCGCAGGACATGGCGGTGGCGTAGGGCATGGTGGAGATGTTGGCCTGGCCATTGTGTGAGAGCGCGCCGGTGGACGTCGCGAACCGCCGGTCGGACGTATCGACCTCGAGCGTGACGGGGTTGATGCGCAGCTTGGAGAAGACGGTGCGGACGTTGCTGCCGGGGGCCGCGCCACCCGCGGTGTATTGAGAGAAGTTGGAGTGGAGGCCATTCTCGGGGAGCGGGAGATACTCGGTGGGAGTGCCGGCCATGTCGTGGCACCAGGCCTTCCAGGGCCGGGCGGCGTCCCCCATGAGGTGAAGGGTGTACTCACCATCTCCGGCCTGAGGCCTGGCGTTCTTGATTTCCCGGCAGGACTTCTCGCGCAGCGGGGCCAGCTGTTGCTGGAGGACGGGCAGGGCCTCTGTCTCTCCGGGCAGGGATTCGGAGTGTCCGTCCGGCTCGATGCCTTCGCCCTGGCAACCCGTGGAGAGCGCGAGGAGTCCCCCGAGGAGCACTGCGCGCCATGCCGCGGATTTCAATGAAACACCCAGACTCATGTCGTGAACCCTTCGCATGATTCAAGGCGGGGGTGGACGCAGGCCGTGGTCACCCCTCCTTGAATGAGGACTGCCCACGAGCGGGGTCCTCGAAGGATGCCGCGCGGTGGGGGCCGCGAGGAGGCTCGAGGGGGTTACTCCGTGGGTGGAGTGCGTCGTCTCCGGGCTGGAGACGGCGAAGGGTTTTCGCGTGTGATTCCCGGGGATTTATCCGGCGCGCCCTTTCGGAGGGAGGCACAGGCGGAGAACCCGCATCACGTCCTGACCCAGGAGGGTCATAAGCGGCCCGTTCGGTCAGGACTGAAGTGTTTCTGGAGTAGAAAAGTACGCCAGTCGCGACTTTTGAAGATTCGCGGTTTTCCTGAGACAGTCGAGGGGCCGGCTCACGCGTGGGTGGCCCGGTCATCCCGTCATCGTGGAGACATCATGAAACTGCTATCGAAGTCCCTGTTCGCAGGAGTCGCGGCGCTCGTCTTGGCCCCGCTGTCCGCGTCGGCCCTGCCTCCGGACTGCTCCCAGGACCGTTGCAATGAGAGCACGCCGTGCTGGCTGGTCTGTGCCATTCCCTGGAGCATGCAGGTCGTCACCTGTGAGGAGTGGGTGACCGAGTGGGAGTACGGCACCTGTGGCGGCGCGGCCCTGGGGACCGAGGAGGACGAGCTGTCGTCGTCGGAGTCCTCGCGTGATGACGCCGCGCTCGTGGCCCCCATCTGCGCGCCGCCGATGCTGGCTGCTCGGGCCGTGACGCTGTAGCGCCGGTTCATCCTGAGCGGTCGAGTCCATCACTCGCATGCTGGCGGGTGATGGACTCCCGTCAAGGCTTCCGGCGACTCAGGGCTCCCTGCCTCGCCTGGCGGTTCGCGGTGTTTGATTTCAGAGAAACAAGAAGCCTCGGCGGCGCTTCGGTCCGTCCTCGGAAGGTGCCTTGTTCCGCGGCGGGTCGGATGACGAACAGCCAGGTGCTCCGCGGCACGGGGAGGAATCCAGCTCAAGAGGACCATCGTAAGGGCTCGTGAAATCAATCCGGTCCATCCTTCGGGGGAACCCATGACCCTTATCAGGAAGCCGCACCCGTTCCTCGCCGCGCTCGCTACCGCGCTCTTCCTCACGGCCTGTGGTGACGACGACGACCCGAACCCGACTCCCGGCACGGGGCTGGATGGCGCGCCGGAACCGGTCATGGTGGGAGAGGTCATCGCCCTGACCGCATCGGACACGCTCGTGTCCTTCAATCGCGCGACCCCCGATGTCCTGGTGGGCTCCATCGCAGTAACGGGCCTGGACGCAGGGGAGTCGCTCTTGGGCATCGACTACCGTCCCGCCGACTCGCAACTGTATGGCCTCACCAGCGGGGCGCGAATCGTCACCCTCGCCCCGGACACCGGCATCGCCACCGTGAAGGCCACGCTGTCCGCCATGACAGGGGACGACAATCCGTTCACGGGCCTCGTCGGCACCGACTTCGCCGTGGACTTCAATCCGGTGGCGGACCGCCTGCGCGTGGTGAGTGACAGCGGGCAGAACCTGCGCATCAATGTCGACACCGGCGACACCATCACGGATGTCGCCATCAATGGCGGCAATGGCGGCGCGCAGGTCAGCGGTGCGGCCTACACCAACTCCTTCGCGGAGACCGCCACCACCCGCCTCTTCGTGCTGGATGCGGCGACCGACACTGTCTACCTCCAGGATCCGCCGAACAACGGCACACTCTCCGCGCCGGTTGCATTGGGCGTGGATGCCTCGGGGGTGAATGGCTATGACATCGATGCGCGGACCAACGTCGGTTATGCCGCGCTGACGGTGGGCGGTACGCAGCGCCTGTATCGCATCACTCCGGAGAATACTTCGGCCCCCGCCACGGAAGTCGCGGCCATCGGCTCGACGGAGCCCCTCAAGGGGCTGGCCCTGAAGCAGGAGTCGGGCGCCACGGTCTACGGTCTCACCACCGACAACCAGCTCGTGCGTGCCGCCGTCTCAGCGCCCAACACGCTGACGGCAACGGTGGCGCTGACGGGGGTGCCAGCAGGGGAGACGTTGCTCGGCATCGACCTGCGCCCGGCGGACCGGACGATGTATGCCCTGTCGTCCGCCGGGAAGCTCTACACGGTGGACACGCAGACAGGCGCGGTCACCGCGAAGGCCACCCTGAACGCGGACCCCGCCGACACCACGGAACCCTTCACCGCGCTGTCGGGGACTCAGTTCGTCATCGACTTCAATCCCGTGGCGGACCGTTTGCGCGTGGTGAGCGACACGGGGCAGAACCTGCGCATCAACGTCGACACGGGTGCGACAACCACGGACGGCGCCATCAACCGGACGCCGGGTGCCGTCGTCTTCGGTGTGGCGTACACGAACAGCGTTATGGGTGCGACGACGACGACGTTGTTCGACCTGGAGCGCAACAGCAACGTGCTGACTCAGCAGGTGCCCCCCAACGATGGCACGCTGGTGAACGTGGGTGCGCTGGGCGTGACGTTTGTCGGCGCGACGGGGTTTGATATCGCTGGCGGCGACAACGGGCTGCCGCTGGCGGCGGGCCGCACGGCGGCCAGTGGTCCCTATGTGCTGTATCAGGTGAATCTGCTGACGGGCGCCGCGACGTTCTTTCCGCGCACCGCCACGACCGCGGAACAGGCGGCCATCGGTGGGGCTTCCGGTCCGGAGCTGCGGGACATCGCCATCGTGTACTGACGCAGGCACCTGAAGGATGGGAGCGCCGCCATTCCCTGCCTTGCGCGCAGGGGTGGCGGCGCATCCGCGTGGAGAGGTACGCACCTCGCCCTTCCCGGTCGGTCTCGTAGTGCGCGCCGCTGTCCACCGAGGCCCGCCGAGCCGTGGAGAATCCGGGATGGGCTTCAGTCCGCTCCGCGCTTGCCAGACACCGCGCTCCGCACGGGCTGCTCCGGTACCGAGGGGCCTTCCACGGCGTCTGTTCCCGATACCTGCGCCGTGGCGCGCGCCTCCCTGCGCTTGCGCCAGTAGAGGAACACAGGCACGCCCGCGCCGAGCAGCAGCGTGCCCTTGAGCGCGTTGAGGGGATTGGAAGCAGTGGACCCCACCACGACGTAGAGCGCCGCCGCGATGAAGAGCAGGGGCGTGACGGGATGGCCGGGCACCCGGTACGTCACGCGGGGCACCTGTCCCTGACGCTCCCGGGCCCGGTAGACGAAGAGCGTGGCGGCCGTGGCGCCGAAGACAAGCCAGTCCGCGAAGACGACGTAGTCGAGCAACTCGCCGTAGGTCCCCGTGCTCGTGAGGAGGATGGCCCAGACCGCCTGGAAGACGATGGCCGCCGAGGGCGTGTGGTAGCGCGGATGCAGGCGCGCCATCCACGGGAAGAACAGCCCATCCGCCGCCATCGCCTGATAGACGCGGGGCGACACGAGGATGACGAGGTTGAGGAACCCGAAGGTGGAGAGCGCCACGCCCGCCGTGATGAAGGTGCGGCCCGTGGGCCCCAACAGGAGCCCGAGCGCATCCGCCGCGGGAGCGTTGCTCGCGGCCAGCCCCTCCGCGCCGAGCGTGCGCAGGTAGGTGAGGTTCGCGAGCAGGTACACCGTCACCACGCCGATGACGCCCCAGAGGAGCGCGCGGGGCAGGTTGCGCTCCGGATTCACCAGCTCCTCGGCCACGAAGTTGGTCTGTTGCCAGCCGCCGTAGCTGAAGAGGACGGGAACCAGCGCGGCGCCGAGAGCCAGCACGATGGAGTCCGGAGGCGAGGGGGGCGTAGTATTCCCCACCGAGGGAGAGGCCCCCGCGAGCAGCAGTCCCGCGCCCACGAGCACCGCGAGCGCCACCAGCTTGAGCACCGTGAAGACATTCTGCGTGAGCGCCCCGGGCCGCACGCCGAAGTAGTTGATGCCGGAGAGCAGCACGATGGCGCCGACGGCGAGAGGAAACCGATAGCCGTCCGCGAGGCCCGTCAGCGCCAGCGTGTAGTTGGCGAAGGTCACCGCCACCGCGGCGATGGCGCCGGTGGCGATCATCAGCAGCATTCCCCAGGCATTGAGGAAGGCGGGCAGCTCGCCAAAGGCATCTCGCAGGTAGACGTAGCTGCCGCCCGCCTTGGGGATTCGCTGTCCCAGCTCGCCGTAGATGAAGGCGCCGATGAGCGCCACGCCACCGCCGAGCAGCCAGGCCCCCAGTGTGAGAGCGGGGGTGTGCACGCGCTGGGCGACGATGGAGGGGTTGAGGAAGATGCCCGAGCCGATGATGCCGCCGATGACGAGCATCACCCCCGAGAACAGGCCCACCCGCCGCGAATAGCCTCCGCCCGACGTGCCTGACGGAACTCCAGCTTCATGCTCGAGAGGAGGGCTCATGGCCGCCGAGCATAGTCCGAGGGCGGACGCCGACCAGCGTCAGGCGCGTGAGAGCCATGCCCGGGGCCGCTGCGCGGGAATCGCTGGAACGCGAAAGAGGGCCGGTGGACGACCCGGCCCTCCTCCGCGATGGACTCACGACAGATGTCGCTACCTGTGGTCCTCGTAGAACTCCTTCAGCTCCTGCTCCGCGCTCTCCAGGTTCTCGGTCGCCTTGTCGATTTTCTTCTGGAGGGCGCGGTCCTCGGCCGCCAGCTCGTTGATGCGCTGGTGGACGTAGTCCATGCGCTCCTCATCCGGCAGGGACTGGCTCGCCTCTTCGAGGTAGCTGCCCAGCTCCTGGTGGAGGGCGGCCTGCTGCTGCGCCATCTCCTGGAGGGCCTCGCGGATGAAGCGGGCCCGCGACTGCGCCACCGGCTCGCTGAAGAGGGGATTGGTGCCGTTGATGCAACCGCCGATGAACTTCACGACCTTGATTGCGGCGTTGGCCTTGCGGACCCCGGAGACCACCGGGTTGTTCAAGAACCGCTTGCCCATGTCGTACCCGGCCTTCACGCCCGAGACGACCTTGGGACCGCCGACCTGCACGCCCGCGGCGATGGCGATGGGCGCACCCACGCTGACCGCGTTGCCGACCGCGTCCCCCGTGGGAACGTTCTTCTCCTCGGTCCCCGTCGGGTCCACCAGGTCCAACGGACGGTTGCTCACGTAGCTGTAGAGGTTGCACTCGACGGGACTGGCGCGGCACTTCTCCAGGTCCTCGAGGAACAGCGGGTCCGGAGTGGTGAAGCGATTGATGCGGGCGTCGTAGTCGCGGACCCCCATGCGCACGAAGCCCAGGTCCGCGTCGTAGGCCTTCTCCACGTAGTCCAGCGCCGCCGAGCCCGTGGGGTGTGTCGCCCGGTCACCGAACGGCGAGGCCACCCGCTGCGTCCCGTCCGCATCCGCCATCACCGTGCCACGGCGGTCGGTGGACAGCAGGCGGAAGACGCCATTCTCCAAAGCGCCCACCAACTGCGCATCCACGCGCACCGGCTGGGTGAGTCCCGCGCCATCCAGATATGCTCCGCCCTCCAGATATGCCGCGAGCGGTGCCCCGGACGCATCACGCTTCAACAGGCGCTCTCCGTCCTCGTCGTACACGAAGCTCCAGCTCTGGGCGCCCTTCTGCGCGGAGGCCACCTGACCGTCCGGCCCATAGGTGAGGCTCAGGTCGTCCCGGGCCACCGTGCGGCCCAGCCCGTCCCGCGTGTACGTCACGCCACCGACCACCCACGTGTTGGCGCCCGTGACGAGGTTGCGAGTCCCCGAGGCATCGGAGATGAACGTGGACAGGCCCAGCGCGTCGAAGCCGTAGTCATACGCATGCTGCGCGTCCTGGGCCGAGGCCAGGAAGCCCTGGGGTGAATAGCCGTACTGCCGCGCGAGTGTCGTGCCACCGAAGCCCATCACCTCGCTGTCGGTGAGCCCGCGAGCATTCAGCTTCCAGGCGATGGAGGAGCTCCAGGCCGGCGTGGTGTGCGCGAGGCTGGTGCGCTGCCGGGTGAGGACGTCGTAGCCCAGCGACACCGACGTGCCGCCACCGAAGTCCACCATCGCCGTCTTGCCCAGGGCGTTGTACTGCACGCTCGCCCAGGGCTGACCGTTGCGCGTCAGTGCGCTCATCCGGCCCCAGGCATCCCAGACGTAGCCGAGCGACGTGGTGGACAGGACACCGCCACCCGCGTCCTTCACGCGCGTGACTTCCTGCCGCACCTCTCCGCTCTCCGCGTACGTCAGCTCGCTCTCCACCGTGCGCCAGCCGGTGAGGCTGAGCGTCGACTTCGTCAACGTGCCGTCCGTCCGGTACTCCATCCGCTTCGTGTACCCGTCACCCGACGTCGCGGTGAGCAGGCCCGGCACGCTCGTGTTGGCGGGAGCCGCCGGCGAGGCACCGTCGTAGTAGAGCTGGTACGACTTCACGCCGCCCGTGCTCGTGTGGGTGATGCCGGTGCGGCGGCCAATGCCGTCATACTGGTAGCCCTCGCTGCGCACCAGCGTGTTGCTCGGCGTGCGGAAGCGCTTCGCGGACACGAGCCAGGTCCCGGGGGCGTACTCGAAGTCCACGTTCGCCACGCCATCGCGCTCCACGCGGTCGACGCGACCATAGGCGTCGTAGGACAGCCGGTGCCCCTGGTTGTCCGGCATCGTCACGCCCCTCAGGCGCCCCAGCGCGTCGTAGGTGTACGAATAGGCGAAGCCGAGCTCATCCTCGTACCGCGTCATCCGCTTCGCCGCGTCCAGGAACTGCCGACGCGTCTGCGTGCTGTTCTCCTGGGTCTCCACGACGAGCCGTCCCCCCGACAGCGCCCAGGACGTGGCCAGGGTCTGCTGGACGTCGACGTGGTGGCGCAGCACCTTCTCCACGTCGTAGCCAAAGACGGCGGTGCGCACGCTCGACGTCTGCTCGATGCCACCCAGCAGCGTGGCGTAGTCCAGGGCCGCCATGTCGGCGTTGGCCGGCAGGTTGGGACGCACGTACCGCGTCTTCTCCCGCTGCTGGCGGCTGTGCAGCGTCAGGCCGTCCACCACCCAGCCCTCGGGGACCAGGCGCGTCCTGGCCACGTCTTCTCCGGCGGCGGTGGAGTACTCCTCCGTGTAGCGCCGGGCATTGCCGCCAGCGTCCACCAGCGCCGTCGCGGCGATTCCGGCAGGGCGGGTGGCGGTGGCGAACCGGTAGCTGAGCGTCTCGTTGGGATTCACCTCGCTCGCGGCGCCCAGGGCGTCCCACCGCTTCGCCAGCCGCTCCATCCCGTCGTAGCGGAAGCGCTCCACATGGGTGCTCGCGCCGCGCCGGGTGGTCATCGTCAGGAGTCCGTCATGCAGCGGGTGACGCTCGGTGACCTCCAGCGCCACGCCGTCCGGCTGGGTCACCTTGGAGAGCAGCAGGCGGCCCGGGGTGTACTCGAACGACGTGCTGCCCCGGCCCGGCTCGCTCACCGTCTTCACGGTGAAGTCCGGCCAGTAGCTCACCGTCTGGAGCGGCATGGCGCCCTGCGGCCCCTGGGCGACGACGCTCTGCACGAGCCCCACGGTGTTGCGGGTGATGACCCCCTGGTACGAGAAGTTCAGCGAGGACTGCGGATGCGTGCCCGCATACGTCAAGGTGGCGGGCAGGCAGTGCAGGTGCTTGACGAGCGCCGGCAGGCTGGCGCGTCCCAGCGTGGTGGTGAGGGTGCCCCACGGGGTGGCGCGCACCTGCTGCTGCGGGCACAGGCCGTCGAAGGCGACCGTCTTCGTGGACTCGGTGAGCGTCACCGCCGGCAGGCTCGCGTCGCGGAAGCCCTGCCCCTCTTCCTTCAGGCGCTTGAACGTGACGCCCTGGTGCGTGGCGTCCTCGTACTCGCGGAAGGAGACCTCGCGGACCTGGGGCGTGAGCGCGTCCGTGCGCGTGTCGGAGAGCAGCAGGCCGGCGAAGTCATCTCCATTGAGGAAGTTGACCGCGTGGCTCTCCTGCGGCGCGGTGCGCACGACGCTGTCGAAGCCGACGAGGAAGCCGCCCAGCGAGTGGTAGTTGGCGCCGAAGTACTGGTAGGCGTAGGTGATGGTGTCGTAGCCCGAGGATGCCGACGTCAGCGACGCCAGCACGGGCTGTCGGAAGCGGGCCCCGGGGGCGGCGGGCAGTCGCGTGTACGTGAAGCCCAGCAGGGTGCCCTTGCCGTCGTCCGCCGACTTGAGCAGGCCTGTCTCCGGGCCATCCAGCGACGTGCTGTAGGCATCCGAGCCCTTCGTCACGGTGAGGCTGGTGTTGCCGCTGCCCGCGAAGTCGCCCTGAGTCAAAGCGCTCGTCGTCCCGTTGAAGAAGGTGAGCGCGGGGACGGTGACCTCGCGGAACTCGCTGCCGTTGTTGACGAAGAGCAGGGCCAGGCCCGCCTTCGACAGCAGCACGTCCGACATGCCGTCGCGATTCACGTCGACGAACATGGCCGAGTACGTCGCGAGCTGCGCCAGGCTGGTGCCGTTCTTCGTCAGCACGGGGAACAGCTTGCTGGACGCCGAGTCGAAGGCGTACCTGCCGGTTCCTGGCCACACATGCAGCCCGTTGGAGAGGCGCGCGACGATGTCCGGGATGCTGTCGCCGTTCATGTCATGCACCCACGTCGCCGTCGCCGACACGCTCGGCGTCAACGTGCCGTTGAGGGTGGCACCGAACTGCGTACCGGGCGCCGCGCTGCTCGTATTGGGACGCACCTGGAAGCCGCCCGGGACGACGCGGATGAAGTCCGGCTGCTGGTCGCTGTCCAGGTCCACGAAGCGGGTGTGCGGGCCCAACTGCCACGCGCCCGTCAGGGACTGCTGGGACAGCAGCGTGCCGGCGCGGTCACACACGCGGATGTCCGTGGTGGAGCCGCTGGTGTTGGTGATGGCCACGACTTCGGGCTTGAGCTGGTTGGGCCGCAGGCGGGCCAGCAGACGCGGCTCGTTGCTCACGTGGGCCGTGGGACGGCACACGGACTGCGTGCCGGCGTTGGCGGGAGGCAGGGCCTCGGCGCGGAAGCCGGAGTCCTCCTGGACGTAGAGCATCTGGGCCTGGGCATGCTCGAAGTCGAGCCGCCCGTCCTCGTCCTCGTCCAGCAGCGAGGCGCGCCAGGGCTGGATGGCGTCCTGGCCCGCGGTGGCGAGCGTCGCGTCCAGCTTCGTCACCCGGCTGAAGGTGGCGGTGGCGAGCGCGTCCGCGGACGTGTGGTAGGTGTAGCGGGCCGTGGGCGCCACCGTCACGTCGGGCGCGGTGCCGTAGGTCTGGTCCACCTGGGACAGGTAGAAGGCCACGCCGTCCACGGGCTCCGTGTAGGCGAGCTGGTACTGCCACCGCGCTTCGAAGAGGCCCGTGCTCGCGCTCTTCGCCTTCACCGACAGGGTGGACACGCGGCGGTCCAACCGCAGCTTCTTGCTCGAGCGGAAGTCGTCCACTGGCTTCGCGAGCGTCGCGTAGCCCAGGTCCACCTGGTACTGGAAGTCCGTGCCGGTGCCGCCGTACCGCACCGTCTTCAGGAAGAGGCGGCCCGTCGCATTGGCCTCGTAGGTGAAGTGCGTCTTGCGGCCCGTTGCGCTCACCACCTCGCGCAGGGACCAGGAGTAGGTACCCTTCACGGTGTTCACCTGCGCCGAGCCCGCGACTCCACCCGCGCCATCACCGAAGCTCCAGACGCTGCCGTCGGGGTGATAGGCGGTGAGGCCCGTGGCGGACTGCTCCACGCGCACGGCGGGGTTCATGTCGGCGGGGTACCAGGCACCATCGGCGCCGAGGACGAGCCGCCCCCAGGGGCTGGTGAGCTCGTCCGTCGCGTAGTCCAGGTCGCCCCGGACACGCCACCGGCGAATCTCCAGCCGCGTCTGCCAGCCATGTCCCCACTCCGACTGGCCAGCATCGGAGGAGTAGGTGGGGAAGGGCGAGCCGAGCACCTCGCCCCTGTCCTTCGGAACGGCGAAGGGGGAGGCGAGCGCGAAGCCACCGCGCGCCACATCCGCCGCGCCGAAGGCCGTCTGCGCATAGGTGCCGATGAGGGAGCCCCGCTGCGGAGCGGCGAGCTGGGGCGGTTGAATCTTGGCGTCCGTGAAGCCGGCGGGCTGCGCGAGCGCGAGAGGGGAGACGAGCAGGGCGGTGCCGCCCAGCATCCTTCGGAAGAGGGATAGCGGTTTCATGTTCCTACCTGATGGGTGAAGTACGAAAGAGAGAGTCGCTGCGAGATGGCTGGGGAGGGCGGAGCGCGGGGCGTTCCCCACGTCGCTCCACCCTCCCCGTCGAATGGGAGCTGACTACTGGCAGACGGTGACGCCGGAGACCGGCGTCGCGAGCTCCAGCACGTCCACCTTCATCGTGATGACCAGCGCGGAGGCCTCGGCGAACAGCGCGGGAGGCACGTTGCCCAGCCGGATGTTGAAGGTGCCGAAGGGCGACAGGCCATTGCCGGCGATGGTCGCGAACGGCTGCTGGAGGTCCTGCGCGAAGAGGGTCAGCACCTCGATGTCATTGCCGAACAACAGGTGCGGAGCCCCCACGAGGAAGTCCTGGTTGAGCATCACGTAGTTCTTGATGCCCGCCGTGGAGGGATACGCCAGCACGTCGCCCCACCGCACGGGCACCGTCAGGCCCGCCTGGGAGTCGGACGCGTTGGTGCTGCTGAAGGGACGGACCACCTGGACGCCCAGGTTCTTGATGATGGGCATGTGGTGCTGGCAGAGCAGCGCGCCACCCTGGCCTCCCACGCTGTACAGGTCATCCGGCGTGAGGGTGATGCTCACCTCGCCCGTGCCCAAGAGGAGCGTGTTCCACAGCGTCTCCGAGCGCTCCGGGTTCGCCGCGTGCCACTGGGTGGGCATGTTGAACGCGGGGTTGGGGAAGGCGAAGGCGAGCGCCACGTCCTTGGGCAGCTTGTCGGTGATGCGTGCCTGGGCCAGGGCTCCCTCGACGGCGGTGACGGCCGCGAGCGCCTTGTCGGCGAGCACCGTGAAGTCGTCGGACCAGTTCGCCTGCAACAGCGCGTTGATGTCCGCGTTCGTCTTCAAGCCCACGAGCGAGCTGGGGTGGCGCAGGTCCAGCGTCGGGTAGAGGTACTCGGTGACGAGCCCCGTCAGCGCGCGCGACTTGTCACGCAGCTCCTCGCCATCCAGGTTGCGCAGGCGCCACAGCGGCAGGAGGCGCAGCAGCCGTGCCTGGTTGGCGCCCATCGTCAGGTCATCCGCCAGGGACTGGATGTCGAGCAGTTGGAGTTCGATGGCGCGCTCCACGGTGCGCAGTTGCACCAGTCGCTCCAGCCGGGCGAGCTCCTGGGTGGCGAAGGAGACGAAGAGCGCGCTGAAGATGTCCGGCATGCCGCTCATCTGGCAGCCCGGACACTCCACGCTGTACTGCTGGAGCAACCGGGACTCGGCGGTGACGCGCAGGGCCTCCAGCTCGCTGCTCGTCACGCGCCCCTGTTCCACGTAGGCGGGCGTCGCCCCGCGCAGCTCGGTCATCACCGTGGCCATGGCCTTGCCCAGCGCCCGGGCGGCTTCGCCGGTGGGCATGAGGCGCACGCTCTTCACCGTGAGCCGGTGCGACAGGTCGTCCGCGCAGGAGCCCACGTCGTTCACCACCAGGAAGTAGTCGGTGTCCGCCTCCACGACGACGCCCGTGTGGGGCGACTGGAGCACCTGCACGTCGCGGATGTGGTTGCGGCCGGTGCCTCCCGGCGTCATCGCCACCAGCAGCAGGCTGCCCACCGGCGCGTTCGGGAAGGGCGTGTTCGGCAGGCGCAGGCCCATGGAGAAGCTGGCGGTGCTGCGCTGCTCGCTGCCGGACTGCTGGTCGAACGTCCCTTCGATGCCCGTGGAGTTGTTCACGCAGGCCTCGGCCGACACGTACGCCGTCGTCCCGTTGCCGAAGAACTCCGCGCCGGCCTCTGTCTTGACGCCCGCGCACAGCCGGGTCTCCACGGAGCTCTTCGAGAACATGGACAGGTTCGCGCTCTCCGCTTCGTAGCCACTGCCGGAGAAGGTGACGGTGTAGCCCCCGGGTCCCGTGAGGGCCTGGCCGTTGCCCAGGTTGATGGCGGACGGCGTGCCGCTCGAGGGATGGGGCAGCATCGCTCCGGAGATGGCGCAGCTCGGCGTGTACTCTCCAGACACCTCGAAGTTCAGCAGCTCGCCGCGCAGCGCGGGGATGCCGAAGGCCTGGGGACCGCCGACGCCGCCCGGCCCCGGCTGACGCACCGCGAGCGAGAGGATGTTGAACGTCCCACCCGGCGACCAACGGGCCTCATCCGCGCCGATGGTGAGTACCTGCACCGGGCCGCGCTGGATGTCCGTGCCCAGGTTCGGCGACTCGTTCTCCAGCGTGGTGTTGAACGCCGCCGCGAAGTCGCTGAACTGCATCCGCTGTATCTCCAGGTTGTCCTGGAGCCCGACGAGGTCCGCGTTGAGCGAATAGAACTCGTTGAGCTTGCGCGCCAGCGTGGTCCGCACCGTCTTCTGGTTGGCGGCGTTGGCCACCTCGCCGAGCACCTCGTTGATGAGCGCGGCGCGATGCTGGGTGAACTCGTTCAGCGCCGTCGTGAGCGCGCTCTTGCGCGTGGCCACCACGTCGTTGATGAAGTTGGACTTGTACTCCTCGATGCCCGTCTTCAGCGTGTCGCGCGTGGTGCTGACGAAGAAGCCGGACTTGGCGTAGCTGCTGGAATACGCATCCGCCTTCTCCACCAGTTGTGCCCAGCGGGCCAGCGGAGGAGGCGCGCCAGCGGCGCCGCTCTTGAGCAGGGCGGGGCTGTACGTCGTCTCGCCCGTGGCGGAGAGGACCGCCTGGGTGAAGGTGACGTGGTTCGAGTGCAGCAGACCGAACACCGAGACCCAGCCCGCGTGGTCTTCGCCGGCCGTGTTCAGCTTGTTGGCCGCTGAAATCGCCGCCTGGAGGGTGGTGGCCTCCGGCACGGCGCCGAAGAGGGCCCACAGCTCCCCCGTCTCGGTGTCCACGGTGCCCGCCGCGCAGCCCTTGAAGCGGCAGCCCAGGTCATGCAGGTAGCTGAAGTCCTCCATGCGCTGGAACAGACCGCTGAAGCCATCACCCAAAAGCATCAGCAGGGGAGGGCCGCTCATCGCCGGTGTCCCCGTCAGGGTGGCCTTGAGCACCGCCTGGTCCACGAGCAGCCCCGCATTGAGCGGCTGGGCGTGCAGGGGCAGCCCGTTCACGTTCAAGAGGGCGTTCTCGTAGGCGACCTTCCAGAACATGCCGAACGTCTCGCTGAGCTGCTTCATCAGCGCCGGGCTGTTGAGGGCCCCGGGGAACATCTGCGCCTGCTGCACCGCGTACCAGTCGCTGATGGACTTCAGGTGGGTGCGCACGTCGTCCGCGTTGGGGACCTTGCGCTGGAGCGTGTCGTTCGGGACGTCATCGCGGCGGATGTCGGAGAGGGTCCGCTCGTACAGCTTCAGCCACATGGCGTGGTACTTCTCGCGGTACACGTCACCCTGGCAGACGCCCGCGGGCACCGCCGCGACCTGCGAAGCCAGGCCCACGCAATAGGCCGCCTGCGAGCGCGCGGAGATACCGGGGACGTGGGACGAGGACAGTCGGGTGCAGAGGTCCATCGACGCGTTGAGCGCCGTCAGGCTCGTGCCGCAACCGGGCGTGGACGGCGGGATGAAGCCCGCGCTGCAGTTCGTGTTGGCGGCCGGGTCGGACAGGTACAGGCCGCGGATGAACTGCACCTGCGCGGGCGTCAGTTGGTGTCCATGGAGTTCGAAGAGCAGCTTCAGCCGGGAGACGACCTCCGTGCGGAGCTGCGCGCCACCGGCTCCGGCCGGGAGACCCGAGGCGAGCCCCTGCTGCACCAGACAGTCGTACTTGGCGGTGACCTGCACGGCGGTGGAGGCGGCGGTGAGCGTCAGGTGGTCACACGTGCGGCAGAGCGGCTGCTGCACATAGAGCGGCGAGGGCTCGTAGTTCTTCGGCGTCATCGCCGCCCACTTCGCCGCCGCCGCGAGCTTCACGGAGTTCAGCGAGGTGTCCGCGGGGTGGAACAGCGGGTTCGCGTTGCAGGCGGTGGCCACGTCATTGCCGAAGTTGTTGTGACGGCACGTGGGGTAGATGGGCTTGGACGGGTCCGGGCACGAGTGGTTGCCCGTGGACGCACCACAGGCCGGGTCCGCCTTGGCGATGTACGTGGGCCACAGGGTCAGCGTGAAGGTGCACGAGCCGGAGTTGACCTCCCGCTCGGTGGCCCCCTGGACTGACTGGATGACGACGAGGTTGCGGTCCGCGAGCGGCAGGCTGTTGCGCTTCGCGTTCGCCGCGGCCAGGCACTGGGTGGCGCAGTTGAAGCGGGTGACGTCCGTGCAGAGCTCCACATCGGGCGTGTGCGGCTTAGGTCTGCACTCCTGTTCCGTGTACGCGGTGCAGGAAGTGACTGTCTGGCTGAAGTTCGTCGTCGCGCGGCCCTGGACGCCGAACTGGGGCAGCCGGCACGTCGGGTAGTCGTAGCAGGTCATCGTCTCGAAGCCGGTGGACGGGCCACAGGTGACGTTGGTTCCGGACTTGTTGCAGTCCAGCCCGTACTGCCACGGCACCGCGCAGATGTTGGACGGGTCTCCGGCGGAGGCCCAGGCCAGCCGCGTGTCATCACACGCGCCATTGAGGGACTGCGAGGCCTCCGACAGCGCCTCCACGTCGTTCAACTCTTCCTCGGTGGCCTCGCCGCAGGCCACCAGCGCACAGAGGACTGCGAGACACCACGGGCTCGACGGACGCATGAAACACACTCCTCCCGTGGAGCACCCGCGTGTGCGCGGCTCCCGGGTCTCCGGGCGCTTCCAGGGCGCCCTCTGTCAGGGACTGCGATGGGAACCGCGCGGGCCCATGCTCTGACGGGAGCGAGGGCCCTCGGCGGGGTCGTGAAGGCTGTCAGCGATGGGAACGGAGCCCGCGCCGGATATTCCCGGGGATTATTCCGCTCCCGGTGCTCCCGGGCTCAGCGTCGAACCTGGCCCACGGGTCAACGGGTCCAGGTCTTCGTCACTTCCGCCACGGGTTGCGCCGTGCCGCGGCATGGGGCAGGGAAGGAACCATGCACAGTCCCATTCTCGCTCCCGTCGTCGCGCTCGTGTCCTGGTCCATGGTCATGTGGGCCTGGATGTACGCCACGCGCTTGCCGGCCATGTTCAAGGTCAACATGAAACCCGACCCGTATGCACCGCGCGGCGAGCAGATGAGTCAGCTGCCGGCCCAGGTGCGCTGGAAGGCCGACAACTACAACCACCTGATGGAGCAGCCCACCATCTTCTACGCCATCACCCTGGCCCTGGCGCTGCTGGGCGAAGGAACGGGCCTCAACCTGATACTGGCCTGGAGCTACGTGGGTCTGCGCGTGGTGCACAGCCTGTTGCAGGCGCTCATCAACAAGATCGAGCTGCGCTTCTTGCTCTTCGTGCTGTCGTCACTGGCGCTGGTCGGACTGACGTTCAGGGCGGCCATGGCCGTGCTCTGAGCAGGTCATCGCGGGGCGGGCCCCAGTCCGGCTCCCAGCGCGAGGGTCACCACCTCCGCGATGGCGACCTTCTCGAGCAGTTCGACCTTCGGAATGCCGGGGATGTTTCCCAGCACCCTCGCGGCCCGGAGCGACGCGAACCCATGGCACAGGGACAAGGCGGCGATGGCCCGGGCGACGATGGCGTCGGGCGGCAGCCCCGGGTTGCCCTCGGCCACCACCTCGAACAGGGTCAGCAGGGAGCGGTCGGACGCCTCGTGGACGGACGCGAAGCGCACCCGGTCCTCGATTTCGGGCAGGAACATGATGCGGTAGTGCGAAGCGTGCTCCTTCGCGAACGAGAGATACGCGGTGGCGATACCCGTCAGCTTGCCCGCCACGGTGGGCTCACTCGCCACGGCCCGTGCGACGCGCTCCGCGAGCAGGTCGTAGCCCTCGGTGGCCAGCGCCGCCAGGAGGGACTGCTTGTCCGGGAAGTGGTGGTAGGGCGCTCCGGGAGACACGCCCGCGGCCCGCGCGAGGACCTGGATGGTCAGCCCCGTGACGTCGCCTTCCCTCAGGAACTGGATGGCCGCGTCCAACAGCGCCCGGCGCAGGTCCAGGTGGTGATAGCCGCGAGGCTTCGCGGCTTTCTTGGCCGTCTTGGCTGCCGGCTGACGCGTCTTCGGTGTGCTCGCCACGTGACTCCCATCTTCCTCGTGGGGAGCATAGGCCGCGACAATACGAGTCGTCAGTCCCGCCGTGCCGTCAGGTCGAGCGTCGACTCCTTCTGGATGTGCCCGATGCCGACCTTCATATAGGCGGCGAAGTCCTCCTCGACGAAGTCCTTGAGGATGCCCTCGGTGGGCCACCCATTGCCCCGGAAGCGATAGGTCCAGGTCAAGTGCGTCCCCGTCGCGGTCGGCGCGAAGCGGAACTCGCCCACCGCGTACTGGACGGCGCGCCGAGCCTCGTTGGTGAAGTTCCAGACGACGTACTGGAACCGACGGCCTTCCTCGACGACGAGCAGCTCCTCGAGGGAGGTGTTCCCATCGCGCAGCACCACGCGCCGGCGCGCTCCAGGGCTGCCCCAGGAGGCGGAGAGGACATCGGTCCGCTCGATGCCGGCGAGCTTCTCGGTTCCCAGCAGGATGCGCTCCAGCGGGACATTCACCAGCCAGGGCAACAGCACCTCTGGAGGCGCGGCGATGTCGGTCTCGACCGTGTGCGCGATGAACGGCGCCTCCGGCTCCACGGTGGGGGCCGGCGTCGAGCGGTGCAGCGTGTCTCGCTCCGTGACGGAGGTCCCCGACGCATAGCCGATGGGCGTCGCGCACGCGCTCAGGAACACACCACAGGCAAGGGACAGCAGGGTGACGGCAGGTGTCGCGATCCGCGGCATGGCTGTTCTCCTGGAACGACGAATCTAAAAGTTATTTAGATGTGAAGGCATGGATTGTCAAGGTGACCACGGGTCGTCCCGGTGGCGCCGCGCGTCGGGAGCCCGTCATGGAGGTGTGGAGGGGTGGGGTGCCGGAAGGGCAGGCCTTATTCGAGTGGCGCCCTCATGAAAGTCTTTGTCGCGAGATTGTAAGTCATGGGGTCGGGCCAGGGGTGCGCACGACGTTTGGGGGCGCCCTGTGATGCGGGATGAAAGTAGTTTCGAGGGATTTGGCTTTGAGTGCGTTAATGGCAGGACAGCAACACCGGCTCACTCCATGAGGTGGGCTCTCTTCATCACCCGGGGGTGGGATGTGGCGTGCGACTCGCGCATGAGGGCCTGGATTCGCTTCGTGGGGAGTGGGGCGGGCTTGCTGCGTCCGAGGATGCTGGATGCCCTGGGCGCGGCGGGCATCGAGCTGGTGTGCGGGGACGCAGCTCCTTCGGGACTGGGGGTGCTCGTCTTCGATGAGGTGGACGCGCTGACGCTGGACGCTGTGCGGGCCAGTCGGCGGAGCCTGTCGACGCGGGTGCTGGCGGTGGCCACGACGGCCCAAGGACTCGCGGGTGGGGCTTGCTGGCGCCTGCTTCAAGAAGGGGCCTCGGACGTGCTCTCCTGGGAGGGCTCGCACGACGCGGTGGCGGAGATTTCCGCCCGACTGGAGCGCTGGCACGAGGTGGAGCGCCTCATCAAGTCACCCGAGGTGCAGCGGCGGCTGGTGGGGCGTTCCCCCGCATGGCTGCCGGTGCTGCGGCAGCTCGTCGAGGTAGCCACCTTCACGGATGCCTCGGTGCTGCTGCTCGGGGAGAGCGGGACGGGCAAGGAAGAGGTGGCGCGCCTCATCCATGAACTGGACCGGCGTCCGGACAAGGGGGAGCTGGTGACGCTGGATTGCACGACAGTGGTGCCGGAGCTGTCGGGCAGCGAGTTCTTCGGTCACGAGCGTGGCGCCTTCACGGGCGCGGCGAACCTCCGGGACGGAGCCTTCGCCCTGGCCCATGGGGGGACATTGTTCCTGGACGAAGTGGGGGAGCTACCCCTGGCCCTCCAGGCCCAGCTGCTGCGCGTGGTGCAGGAGCGCCTGTACAAGCGCGTGGGCTCCAACACCTGGCAGCACACGGACTTCCGGCTGGTCTGTGCCACCAATCGCGACCTGTCCGAGGAGGTCACCCAGGGCGCCTTCCGCCGCGACTTCTTCCACCGCATCCAGAGCTGGGTGTGCCGGCTTCCACCTCTGCGCGAGCGCCCCGAGGACATCCTCCCGCTGGCCCAGCACTTCCTCCGGGCGATGCGGCCCGATGTCGAGCTGGAGCTGGACCCGCATGTGCGTGAGTTCCTCCTCAAGCGCGACTACCCGGGGAACATCCGTGAGCTGCGCCAGCTCATCGGCCGCATCTGCAAGAGGCACGTCGGCTCCGGGCCCATCACCGTGGGGGACATCCCTCCCGACGAGCTGCCCTCCGTCGAGGGACTTGGGGCGTGGTGCGATGCCTCGTTCGCGCAGGCCATCCAGCGCGCGTTGATGCTGGGGATGGGACTCAAGGAGATTGGCCGGAGCGCCACCGACACGGCGGTTCGCCTGGTGCTCGAGGAGGAGCAGGGCAACGTCCAGCGCGCGGCCCGGCGGCTGGGCGTCACGGACCGCGCGCTCCAGCTCCGACGGGCGCAGCGCGAGCCGTCGTAGCCCGCCCCGAGCACCGACGTCTGGGGCTCAGCAGCACCGCTGCCGGAGGTCCGCGGGCTTCCAGGGGTCCTGGGCCTCGTCCTCCATGGCGGGAGCCGCCGTCGCCCAGCGAGACACCCGTCCCACCGGACGTGAACGGCGCCGGCCCATCAAGCGCAGCAGGTTGCCGCCCAGCACGAGCTGTTCGTCTCGCGCCGACAGCTCCAGCGCGCGCACCTTGGCCAGCTCCACGCCCGGATGCAGCCAGGGGCCGTCCGAGCCGAAGAGCAGCTTGTGCGCGCCGGCCCGCGCCACCGCCTCCACCAGGAGGTCGAAGCGGCGCACCCCCGCGGTGTCGGCGTGGACATTGGGCAGCCTCACCAGGAGGTCCAGCAGCGCGCGCTGGGCCTTCCAGTCGTCGGCGAAGCTGCCCAGGTGCGGGATGATGAAGCTCACCTCGGGGTACTCGGTGGCAATCAGCTCCACGCCGGAGACTTCTCCCATCACGTCGTAGAGGACGGGCAGGCCGAAGGCCCGGGCCACTTCACATACCTCGCGGGTGATGCGCGCGTCATGTCGGTGGACCTTGATGCCGCGGAAGCCGTGGCGCCGCACGGCCTCCTGGACGCGCTCGAAGACCTGTCCGAGCTCTCTGGCGGCATGCACGAAGACGAAGCCGTAGAAACGCTCCGGGTGGTGCTTCACCAGGCGCGCCACCTGCCGGTTCGCGGTCTCGTAGTCGGAATGGAAGGCGGCCAGCAGCACCGTGCGGGAGATTCCCGCGGCGGATGCGCGCCGCAGGTAATGGTGGAGCGGCGCGGCCGTGTCCCAGGGACCGGTGAGCCCGTCTCCCTGCCCCGCGTGACAATGACAGTCGATGATGAGCATGCCTCAAGTCCCGAACCGCGCGTCGGAGCGCCGTGGAGGGGCGAGCCCCAAGGCCCTGGCGGCCTGGACTCCCCAGTCGCTTGGGGGGAGCAGCCCCTGGAGGGAGGGAAGGCCGCGCCCGTCGGACTCCTCGATGGCCTCCGGGTCGGCCCCCGTGTCACGCAGCCGGCCCGCGGGCACGACCCCCGAGCGTGTGAGCGCGCGGCGAAGGGCTCGTTTCGCCCTCGCGCGCGCGGCCGGGCTGTTGGGCATGAGGGGGCCGAACCAGACGGTGATGGGCTTGGAGAGCCGCCCACCCCGGCGCGTGAAGCCCAGTTCGTAGAGGGCGGTCAGGCGCTGGCGCCAGTGCGTCTGGAAATTGTCTGTCTCCCCCACATGGAGCGGGTGCCCGTCCTCCTCCACGACGTACACCCCGCCTCCAGCGGGAAGCTGGGTGAAAGGGTAGCGCTCCATCCTCGACCTGGACCACGCGATGCGCGGCGGGGAGACGAGGACCTCCTGTGCGTCGGGCGCTGGGGGCTCGTCGTCGGGCTCAGCAGGAACGGGCAGGTCCTCCGGCGAAGGTTCATCGAAGGGCACTGGCGTGGAAGGGGGCGGTGTGTCGTCGCCGGGCTCGGTGTCCCACGGCGGCGGGGGTGGCGCGGCGGCACCGGAGGACGCGGCGTCCCTCGGCGGTGGTGGGGTGTTCCCCGGTGTCGCGGGTGGAGGTTCGACCGCGCGCGGCGTGAGCACGGCGTACGTGGCGGGCCGTCCCAGCAGCCGCCAGGGGCGAATGCGGGGCCATCGCCTCGTCCCGGCGGGCTTCCACGTCCTCACGCCACGCCCCTGCCTCGGAGGGGCGGGCCTTGGACCCGTCCGCCGCGCGGTGCCTCTCGCATTCGTGCTGGCGCGAACCGCCCGCGTCTGGCGCCTTGGGGGCTGACGGGAGGAGCGCCGGACGTGAGCCTCGTCTTCGCCCATCCCCTCGGACTCCTGCTCGTCCTCGCCTTCGTACCATTCATTCATGACGTGTCCTCCTCTCCTCCGTGGTCTCCGGTGGAGGGCCTCCGTCAGCCTCTCCACCGCGCGATTCCTCTCCGGTGCGCGCCGTGCCTGGATCGACGCGGTGACGTCGGGCACGGCGGTGAGCCCCGTCACCGCCTCTTCTGGAGGGCCAGCCGGTTGCGCAGGTGGACCGAGGGCGGCACGTCTCGTTCGGACATGCGCTGCGGGTCGGTGTGCACCACCGTCAGGTCCACGCCCGTCACGGCCCGGTACGCGTGGATGTAGCCCTGAATCTCCGGCCGCCAGTAGCGCGCCCAGTTGGCCGCCTGGCTCGGGTCGTTGGACACGCTCCAGCCGCCGTAGCGCACGGAGAGCAGGATTTGCTCTCCGAAGACTCCCAGGTCGTGGAAATGCACGGAGCTGACGTCCGTCCAGCCCTGGAGCGACTTCATCGCGTCCACCCGGTCCATCCACGGCTCCGGATAGGGCACCATCACCCGCCCGCCGAGGAACTCACGCATCTCCGGGCGCGACAGCATCCACTGCTGGATGAGCATCTCCTGGCGCGAGGTGGCGGGCAGGTCTCCGAACTGGTTGTGGGCGCCCTGCGCCAGCACGTAGTGCGTCTCCTTGAGCGCGTTGAGAATCGGGAAGCCATCCGACACGACGGTGGTGTCGTCGTCCTTGCGGAAGAACTGCACGCACAGGTGAAGCAGGTTGTGGAAGGACTCGAGGAACTTCGAGCGCCGGTCCGCGGTGCGAATCCCAGCCACCGCCCTGCCGTGCAGCGTGAAGCCATATTCGTGCGCATACTCGCACGCGCGACGCACGACGCTCAGTCGCCGCTGCTCGTCCTGGAAGTAGCCCCACAGCATGTTGTTGAGGGGGCGCAGCGGGTCGATCTCCAGGTTCGCCAGCGGGTCCCGCTCTCCGGGGCCGCGCACGTTCTGGAAGCGCTGGCTGATGTGATTCACCGCCTGGACCAGCATTCCCTCCTCGTGCCAGTAGTTCCAGATGAGCTCCAGCAGCGGCGGCTGGCTCAGCTTCTTCTGGAGGACGCCGTAGGAGTCCGCGAGCTCCGCCTCCGTGAGCCCCGGGGGCACGATGACCGGCACTTCGGGGAACTTGTTGCGGATGATGGCCAGGTACGGGAGCGCCACATCTTCGCTCCCGTTCACGTCCACCAGGTAGTCGGTCCACAGAGTGTTGAAGTCCTTGGGAAGGGCACGCCCCAGCCGGCCGCTCTCCTCATCTGCCTTCAGGCCGTCGAGCAGCTTCGAGAAGTCCGCCAGCACGCCCGTGCGCAGCATCAAGAAGCACTCCGTCAGGGAGCGCAGCTTCCGATAGGCATCCACCCCTGAGATTCGGGGGCGGGGCATGGGAGACTGGGACTGGAGCGACTCGTGGGACTGGGGCGAGCCCGTCCCGTAGAGGTGGTCCTCGACGAACTGGCTGTACTCGTTGAAGGAGATTCCGTTGGTGCTCTTGCGAATCACCATCCAGAGGATGGCGTCGCTCGTGAACGGATGCTGGGTGCGTTGCAGCCCCACCGGGACGACGCCGTCGTGGGGGTGGTGCGTCGCGAACGGTTTGAGTTCGTTGAGGGTGTCGCGCACCACCTGCCGGACATCCGGGGCTCCCCCCGCATGAGCGAGGACGCGCTGGCGGGCGTCATGGATGGACACGGGGTCGGCGTTCGTGTCCCGCGTGTACTCCCGCAGCGTGACGCGGACCGTGAGCTCGCGCTCCTGGGTCGTCGGAGGAATCGTCCAGGTCGTCGAGGCTTCGACGTCCTGGCCGGTGGTCCGCACCTGCCGGGGCGTGACGGTGCCTTCGTCCACGCTCCATTCGTAGACGCGGTGGGCGACCTCGGGATTGGGTGAGTCGGCGGATGCCGTCAACGTCACCTGGGCACCCGAGGGGCCGGGCGTGACGGTGGTGCGTGAGGCGACAAGGGTGACGCGAGCCATGATTCTTCCTCCAAAGCTAGGTGACGGAGTTCCGCGGCAACGTGGGGACCCTGAGCGCGGAGGCCAGGGCCCGTGACTTGGAGCGAGAGGCGCACGTCTCCGATGCGTCGAGCGTGCCGCGCAGTGCCCAGTACTTGAGAAGCTCGGCCAGGACCTGGCTCTCCTCCTCGGGAGAGATGACGCCATCGGCCCTGGCCTGCCCGATGACGGCGAACACCAGTGAGGGTGACGCCTCCCGGATGCCCGAGCGTCGCTCGCGCCACGTCCGGTAGAGCGCGCCGAGCCGCGCCGGCTGCCGCTCTTGCGTCTTCAGGACCTCCGCCAGCGAGTGGCCGCGCAGGGAGGCGGGACGGTGCTCCATGAGGAACCGTGCGAAGCGCGGCAGGCTGGCCTCGAGCGCATCGAGCACCTGGCGGTACTGCCTGGACAGCCCCCTCACGGGATAGAACTCCTCCCACAGGTGGGAGAGCCGTGCCCACTGCGGATGGGGGAACAGGTGCGCTCCCAGCGCGCAGCTCAGCTTCACGCGAATCCATGGGACGGGGTGTGGGTCGTCCACGTCGAGCCGGAACACGAACGGCCTGGGCAGGCTCACCACCCCCATCAGCCCCATCGTGGACGTGACGCCCAGGCGAGCCACCGACCAGGCGTCGGCGACGACCTCCGACATCCACCGCTCCCACAGGCTCCAAGCCAGCGCGTCGCCGGAGCCTTCCCGCGCGATGTCCTGGAGGGCCCCGCGCAATGACGCCACCAGGTCCAGCAGCGCGGCGCCCTGG
Source organism: Myxococcus sp. CA056 (assembly GCF_013336715.1). NCBI lineage: Bacteria > Pseudomonadati > Myxococcota > Myxococcia > Myxococcales > Myxococcaceae > Myxococcus > Myxococcus sp. CA056. The sequence goes on along the minus strand of NZ_JABUMT010000003.1, from coordinate 302,285 downwards.
TGGCCCACCTCGTGGAAGAGCGAGGAGGCGAGGCTGCTGCCAATCATCCGTTCGCGAGGGATGCGGATGATGGCGGCCGGGTTCGGCCCTCCGCCGGGCAGCCGTGTGCGGGCGCGCCGGATGGCGGCTCCCGGGCCTCGGGCGAGGTAGCAGATGACGGGGGGAACTTCGTAGTAGCCGGGCAGCGCCAGCGCGTCCCGGGAGAGCACGTCCAGCCCCGCCAGCCAGACGCCGTTCTCCGCCTCGCTGCGCTGGCTCAACGCCTCGCTGAAGATGTCGAAGTGCGACAGCACCACGTTGAACCGCAGCCGCAGGAAGGTGAAGCGCCGCTGTGCCTCGGCGGGGGGGGCCCTTCGACCTTCGGGGCCCTCCATCCAGGCGATGTATCGGTGAAGCTGGGTCCGCAGCTCACGGCGCCCCTGGATGAGGTAGCGCTCCACCGCGGCCTGTGCCTCCATCGAGAGCGTGGCGGCGGGAACCATCGTCTCCGACATGGCGAAGGACTTGATGCGCTCGAGCCGGGTGAGCAGCGCGCGGGCCTCCTGCGACAGCATCCAGGAGGCGAAGGAGCTGGCGGACATGATGGCTCAGGCCCCGTACAGGACGATGGTGTTGCCCTTGCGCACCCAGCGGCCGGTGGTGCCGGCGCTGCTCGCGGCGCGCGCCGGGACGAGGCCAGGGGCGAAGCGTTGCAGGGCCTGCTGGACGGCCGCGCCCGCCACCTGCTGGGGCGAGCCACCCGGCGCCGCGGAGAGCGCCGCCTTGGAGGCATCCGCGGCGAGCCGGACGAACTGCTTGGCCACCTCGAACTCGCTGTCCTCCTGGCTCAGCCCCTCCAGCTCCAGCCCGAAGGCCTGCCCGGCCCGCTGGGCCAGCTTGCCGCCCACGACGCCACCGATGCCCGGGGCCACCAGGTTGCCGAGCGCGCGGCCCACCATCGGCAGGCCCTGTCGGGCCGCGTGCTTGAGCAGACCTCCGAGCTTCTGGCCCAGCGGGCTGTCCACGGCCTTGCGAAGGGCGCTGCCCGCCCGCTTGATGAGGTTGCCGAGGAACTGCTCCAGCTCCTGGTCGTTGCTGACCTCCAACAACTCCGCGGCGAGCTCATTCAGCTCAGTCTCGTTGAAGACCTCGCCCCATGGACCCTCGGCATTGAACTCGAACTCGAACGACTCACCTTCCAGCTCCTGGTACGTACGATCCACGTCATGCATGGGTCTGGTCCTCGTGTGATGGGCCCGGCTGTGTGGCCACCGGTTGAGCGGGACCTAGCAGCGGCTGTGCCAACCCATTCGAGGGCCGCGCTCCTCGGAGCGAGTGGTGACGCGAGCGAAGCGCGCTTCGGCGGCGGGAAGTGGACGAGGAATCTGGCGAAGCGTGCTTCGGTGCGCCCGCTGGCGGTCGCTATCCCGCACGGTGCGCCCGCCGCTGACTCGATTCGTCTTGCCTCGCGGCCTTGTCGCTCAGAGCGCGGCGAAGACATCGCCGAGCGTGGCGAGCATCGATTCCGAGCTCCTCACGCGGAACGTCGACTCGGTGACGCGCGCCGCCTCGATGCGGTCGACGCGGAGCATGCGCACCGCGCCTCGCAGGTGGTCCCAGACGAGGAGGAACCAGGCGGGCCAACTGAGCAGCAGGTAGTGCGGCTCCACGACGCGCACCGTGCTCGCGTCGTTCGAGCGGTAGGTCAGCTCCAGCGCGCGTTGCTCGAAGAACGACTCATGGATGGGACGGAGCACCGCGAGGCTGGGGGCCTTCCACGTCGCGGCGACGTTCCGCGAGCTGGGGCCGACCAGAATCCTCCGGCGCAGCCCGCTCACCCGGGTGCGCTCCTCCGGTGGAAACGAGGCGGAGAGCTTCTGCCGCAAGCCCTTGAGCGTGGAGAGCAGCAGGGGTGAGCCCAGTTGCTCCGCGAGCGCCAGCGCGAGCATGAGGTCGAGGACCTCCCGGGTGTCGAGCTGAACGCGCCCCAGCCCCGTTCGTGGCGGCACGCGTACGCCGCCGCCTCGCCCCGCGTCGGACTCGATGGGGACACCCCGGGCCGCGAGCCGGGACAGGTCTCTGCGGATGGTCCGCACGCAGACGCCCAATTCCTCCGCCAGTTCTGGTGCGGTCCACGATGGGCGTGAGGCGAGGAGGCCGAGGACGCGGTCCAGGCGGTCGATGACGGGTTCGCGTTTCAAACGTGACTCATTCTGTCACCTTTAGAGGGGATGGTCACTGTGTCGCGAACGAACGCGGCCCCGGACACGAGAGACCCATGACCTTCATGCGCGGAATGAGCACCATCAACCTCTGGGCGGACGACCTCCGGGCGGCGACCCGCTGGTACTCGGAGTTGCTGGGCGTGGAGCCCTACTTCAGCAGCGAGGCCGCCGGGCGCGGCCCCGGTTACGTCGAGTACCGCATCGGCGACTATCAGCACGAGCTGGGCATCATCGACCGACGGTTCGCGCCCCCGGGAATCGCCACGAGCCGGGGTGGGGCGGTCGTCTACTGGCACGTCGATGACGTCGCTGGAGCGCTCTCACGACTGCTCGCGCAGGGGGCCGAGCTCCTCGAGGGCGTCACCGAGCGGGGCCCAGGCTTCGTCACGGCGTCGGTCATCGACCCCTTCGGCAACGTGCTGGGTGTCATGTTCAATCGGCACTACCTGGACGTCCTCGGAGCCCGCGATGCCGCGCGCTGAGCGGGGTGTCGTCGCCGAGGCCCCGGTGAGGGCGTTTCGCGGCGTGGCGGAGTTCGAGGCGTGGCTGGAGGAGAACGGCGGCGCGCCCGAGGGGGTCTGGTTGAAGCTGGCCAAGAAGGGGACGGGCATCACCTCGCTGACGGACGACGAGGCGGTCGACGTGGGGCTCTGCTTCGGCTGGATATCGGGCCTGAGGAAGTCCCTCGATGACCGCTTCTATCTCCAGAAGTACGTGCCGCGCCGGCCGCGCAGCCGTTGGTCCCGCGTGAATGTGCGGAAGGTGGAGGCGTTGCTCGCCGAGGGCCGGATGCGACCGGCGGGGCTCGCCGAAGTCGAAGCCGCCCAGGCCGATGGGCGCTGGGCCGCTGCCTACGAGTCGCAGCGGAACGCCACCGTCCCCAGCGACCTGACGGCCGCGTTGTCCGCGAACCCCCAGGCCGCGCGAGCCTTCGAGGCGCTCGGGAAGACCCGGCGGTATGCCCTCATCCTGGAGATCGTGACGACGCGCACGGAGACGGGCCGTACGAAGCAGGTGCGGCGCATCGTCGACTCGCTCGGTTCCGAAGACCCTTGAGTCGTCTACACGCCCCCCGGGAGTTGCCGCACCCCCGGGAGGTCCATGTCCGCGATGAAGAGCCGGTGGCGCTTCCCCTCCCGACCCGCCTCCATGCCGTCAGGCAACGTGGCGATTATCTGCCCAGGGAGAAGCTCCCTCCCCAGGCGCCGTAGGAGAGCGTGGTGATGCCGTTGCGAGTGGTGCCCGTGTAGCTGCTCTGTCCCGGTTGGATGGTGACGACCACCGTGCCTCCCGTGGCGGGAATCACTCCCGCATGCACCCCGGCCGCGCAGGCATCCGAGTCATCGGTATAGAGGTCCGTGCCCCACACGACTCCTCCACTCACGGCCGGGCAACCGCACCGGATCTGCGTCCCGTTCTGCCCACGGTAGGACGTGAAGTTGTAGCTGGAGCAGCTCTGCGCCGGTGGAAGCTGGAAAGAGAAGCTCCCACCCCAGGCGCCATAGGAGAGCGTGGTGATGCCGTTGCGAGTGGTGCCCGTGTAGCTGCTCTGTCCCGGTTGGATGACGACGACCACTGTTCCTCCGGTGGCGGGAATCGCGCCCGCATGCACCGCGGCGGCGCAGGCATTCGAGTCGTCGGTATAGAGGTCCGTGCCCCACACGACGCCCCCGCTTACGGCAGGGCAGCTGCATCGAATCTGCGTCCCGTTCTGCCCACGGTAGGACATGAAGTTGTAGCTGGAGCAGCTCGGGACCGTGCCTCCGTAGAGGGCGTCCAGCGCGGTGTTGTCGGAGCTGGTCCACTCGCCAGTCTCGGTGGAACGGAAGCAGGAGTTCATGACGGAGCCGCCGACGACGGCCGTGGTCGGAGTCCCGGGGATGTGGATGGCGCCCACGCCCGCGTCTCCCTCGTCCCCGCCAGCGCCGCAGCTGATGCTGCGATTGTAGTAGTCCGAGTGGCGGAAGCCGACCGCGTGGCCCAGTTCGTGGGTGATGACGTGCTCGTTCACGTCGGCGCTGTAGTCGTTCAGGCCGGTGCCGATGTTGATGATGCCGTAGGGCAGCCCGCCCGAGGGGAAGCCGGCGGAGCCTCCGGTCCCAGACGTGGTCTGCGCGGTGATGTTCGCGGTGCAGCCGGTGGCCGGTCCGCGCGCGAAGGTGATTCGCAGCCCCCGCTCATTGTAGTTGGCGATGGCCAGGTCGAGCCCCTGGCTCAGCATGGGGTAGCTGTCGAAGGTGGCGGTGGAGTTGACGCAAATCCTGGTCACGCTCGAACCGACGAGGTTGGTCGTGCGGTACTGCTCCGCGCTCTCCAGGGGCGCCTGAAGCATCTCCCGGGACGCCTCGAGCGTCACATGCGCGTCACGGCCCACATACACGGCGTCGTCGGCGACCAGGATGTCGTCGGCCGGAAAGCCGGCCTCCAGCAGGTTGGAGATGATCTCCTCGTTCTCTGCCTGCGGGTCCGGGCCGCAGCCGACCAGCAACGCGCCACAGCTCACCACGAGGACTGCCGCTTTCTTGAACATGGGGGCTCGTTTCGCTGACAGCGGGGGATGCGCCGTCCGCCTGACAGGCCAGGCGACACGGCGCTACGGCCCACCAAGCATTTCCCTGTTCAAGGTCGGCAATGTCGTGAAAGCCTGACTGACTGTTGATGTCTGGATGGATCGCGAGGCGAATGCCTCTCCGCCCTGACGCGGGTCATCCGGACTCGGAGCGCGGAACGTCGGACTCGGGGCTGTCCCTGTCTATCGCAGCCAGAGGCGCATGGATGCGATGGTGAAGCCAACGAGGCCTGGACGCTCCATCCGCGCGAAGTAGGATTCGCGCATGCTCAAGGTCTACGGCTTCGCCCGAGTGAACAAGATGGCCCGCGGCAAGACCCGCGACCTGCGCGTGCTGTGGGCGCTGGAGGAGATGGGGCTGCCATACGAGGTCGTGGGGATGGATCATCCGAGGCACGACCTCGATGCGCCCGCGTATCGCGCGCTCAATCCGTTCGGACAGATTCCGGTCATCGACGACGACGGCGTGGTCGTCACCGAGTCGGGCGCAATCCTGCTCTACCTCGCGCGCAAGAGCGGCAAGCTGATGCCGCGCGACCTCGCCGGCGAAGCGCAGGTGCTGCGCTGGTGCGTCGCGGCGTTGAACACGATTGAAGTCCCGCTCCTGACCGCGTGGTTCGTCGACTTGAACGGCGGTAAGGGCACCCAGGGAAGCAATGCGCTTCACCAGTGGGGGGCCATGCGCCTGAAGCAGCTCGACGGCTGGCTCGAGGGCAGGGAGTTCGTCGCGACCGACGAGTTCACCGTCGCGGACCTCTTGATGACGCATGTGCTGGGCGCCGGCATCGACGAGAGTGTCGTCAAGGACCATCCCAATGTGCTCGCCTTCCAGCGGCGCTGCATCGCGCGCCCGGCCTGGAAGAAGGCGTTCGACGCCTACTGCGACCGCGTCGAAGCGGGCTGAGAGCGGGCAAGCCAGGGCCCCACGCGTGCCCCCACGGGCAGGTACGCCGGATTCAGGTCGCCCAACGCCATGTCGGTTCTCGCGAGGAGGCGCGGTTCATCCCGCGTGAAGAGAGCCTGGCTCGACAGCTCGGCTCCCGAGGCATGGGGCGTTCACGCCTTCACGCGGGTGAACTCCATCACCCAGTTGGTCTCCCAGCTCTGGCCCTCGTCGGGAGAGAAGGCCTGCTCCCAGCGAGCGGTGTCCTGGCCCAGTCGGGTCCAGGTGAAGCGCACACGGATGGCGCGGCCCTCGAACGTGTCGTTCGTCTCGAACACGCCCACGTCACCCGAGAAGCAGCCCAGCACGGGTGGGTCGATGGTGTGGTTCCGGTTGTCCACCCAGGTGATGGACCACTGCTTCGTCGCGGGGTTGTAGACCCGGAGCGCCAGGCCCACGAAGCCGGGCCAGAACTCGCTGCGATAGGTCTCCTGATTGCCGAGTCCGCCCGGCAGGGGATGCTCCTCGGCGGTGGCCTCGAACGCGACCCACTCCGTGCATCCCTTCAACCGCTCCTTGATCCGACGGTTGTGCACCCTCCAGGTTCCCATGAGGAAGTCGAAGTCTCCCGCCCCGTCGTTCTGTCCCTGTGTCCGCACGCGCGCCGCTCCGTTCAGGATGTCGAGGCCCCACCTCGGGGCCACTGAACGCGCACGGTAGAGAGCATATAGGGCGAACCCCGCCCTGATTCGGACAGGCCCTGCCTCACTCCTTCCGGGACGGCTTGCGCCGCGTGAGCCGCGCCTCGAGCCCGGCGAGCATGGCCTCGAGCCCGAACTCGAATTCCTTCTCGATGTCGTGTCGGGCGAGGACGGCCACGAGCTCATGGACGCGGGGGAAGTCCTGCTTGCTGAGCTGCTCGTAGGCGGGTCGCGACTCCTCCTCGGGTCGGGTCGGCGAGTAGCCCGCGACAGTGTGGCCGACGACGAAGGCCACCATCACCTGCAAGGTGCAGAGGGCTTCATCGGCACTGAAGCCCGCCTTCCGGAGCAACTCGAGCGCCGCTTCGACGTGGATGATGGACGCGGGCGTGACGGCGGGGCGCGTCGCGAAGAGCGGAAGCGTGTGCGGATGGGCGCGGAGCACGAGCCTCAAGGCCCGCGCGTTGTCTCGAAGGGCGACTTGCCAGGTCGCCGCCTTCGTCGCCGCGGGCATCTCGGCGAGGACGATTTCGAACAGGCCGTCGAGGATGGCCGCCTTGTTGGCGACGTGGTTGTAGAGGGACATCGCCTCCACGCCCAGCTCCTGCCCGACACGCCGCATGGAGATCGCCTCGAGCCCTTCGCTATCAACGACGCCCAGTGCCGCCCGCAGGATGCGCTCTCTCGAAAGGGGTTCGCGTTTGGTGGACTGTCTCATGGCTTCCTTGACAGACTTACGTCATAAGCTTACGTTGTAAGTCAATCATGTGGATTCGAGAGCGAGCGGTCGAGGAAGCCACTCCGTTGCCCCACGGCGCCACGCAGTCGGATGAGGTTCGCCTGCGCCAGTGGGTTGAACATCTCGCGGTTCCCCGGCACCTCTTCGCGAACGCCCGGAACAATGCCTGGGTGCGTGACGAGCTCGGGGCGGCCTTCGAGCGCTACGGCCTGTCGGTGCGAATCCAGGGTCGATATCGGAACGTCGTGGCGCTGCCGCGAAACGCCAAGGGCAGGCCGGTGACCTTCGTGGCGGCCCACTACGACAGCGTTCCGGATTGCCCCGGTGCCGATGACAATGCGAGCGGCCTGGCGGTGATGCTGGAGTGTGCGCGGGTCCTCGCGCAATCCGACGCGGGCCCGCACGTGGGCTTCATCGGGTTCAACGCGGAGGAGGATGGGCTGTTGGGCAGCCGTGACTTCGTCGCCCATGGACTGCCGACGCTTCCCTGCCAGCTGGGCATGGCGCACGTGCTCGAGATGGTCGGCTTTCGCAAACGCTCAGGCCCGGTCCAGGCGCTGCCGTTTCCGTGGGTCCCCCAGAGCCTCAGGGCGCCCGACTTCCTCGGGCTCGTGGGGAAGGGCCGCTCCAACGCCATCATGGACCGCGCCGTCAACTCGACCGAGTCGCCAGGGCTGCGGTTGATGACGGCGAAGACGTGGGGACCGCTCCACGTCCTGCTGCCCGACCTGATGCGCAGTGACCACTTCCCGTTCTGGACCGCCGGGAAGCCCGCTGTGCTCTGGACCGATACCGGGAACTTTCGCAACCCGCACTACCACTGCTCGACGGATACGCCGGACACCCTCGACTACGGCTTCATGCGAGAGGTGTCCGTGCTGCTCAACGCGGTGGTCTCCAAGGGAGTCGTCTGACCTTCGCGCCGCGCGCAAGCAAACCCTTGCGCGCGGGCGTCCCTGGGACTCGCTCCGTCAGGGCTTCCCGGCGGCCTCGGCGGGGCAGCCAGCCGTCGCGGTGTCGCGCTGGATGCGTCCGAGCGCGGGAGCCGCCAGCGGCTTGCCCCGGGTCTTCCAGTGCTCCACGAGCGCGTCGCGCAGCGTCAGCGCCTGACGCTCACCCAGGTCGATGCTCCCGGGCGCCAGCGTCTTGAGCACGTCCTCCAGCCCACCACCGCCGCGCGCCAGGAAGTCCGGCATGGCCACGCGGAACCGCTTGTTGGCCGGGAGCGGCTTCCCATTCGGCAGGGTGACGGAGGTGAGCCGCGAGGCCCCGTTGCACAACTCCACCCGCACCTTCAGCCCCGACACCTGGAGGACGCCCTTGCGCCCATAGCCAGCCTCCAGCAGCTTGCGCAGCTCCGCCGCCGAGACGGTGATGACGGCGAGGGTGTTGTCGAAGGGAAGCACCTCGTAGAACGCGCCGTAGGTGAGCTCGCCGGCCGGCAGGTCCGCGCGCAGCCCGCCGCTGTTGATTACCGCCACGTCCGTCGCGGAGACCTCGCGCAGCGCGTCCGCCAGCACGTTGCCGAGCGTGCTCTCCGCGTCATAGTTGCGCGTGAGCGCGGTGGGAACACGCACGCCCAGCGAGCGCTTCTGCTCCTGCTCCACGCGGGCGAACGCCGCGGTGAGCTGTGACTCCATCGCCGCGTCGGCCACCACCGGGCGCCCCCGGAAGGTGGCGGGGACCAGCTCCAGGCTCTTCGCCGCCTTCAGCTTCCGCTCGTCACATGTGCCCAGCGTCGCGTCCATGCGCGCGCACACGGGGATGGAGCCCTGAAGCACGGTCTGTTCGGGGAGCACCTTGCGCGTCACCGGGTCCACGAAGAGCTCCACGAGCCCGAACGCGCGGCCCCGGCCCGACGTCTCGATGACCGGCGTGCCGCGAATGAAGTGGCCCACGGGCTGGTGCGTGTGCCCGGCCACCACCGCGTCCAACGTCCCCTCGGGCAGGGTCTCCAGCAGCTCCACAATCTCGCTGTCCCCGCGGTCGCACGAGGAGGCGTCGCGAGGGTCGTCCTGGCGCTTGCACACCGCCCCCGCGTGCGCCACCGCCACCACCACTTCGGCCCCGCGCGCGCGCAGGGCCTGGGCCGCGGCGAGCGCCGACTGAGCCAGGGGCGCGAAGCGCAGGCTCGCCACATTCACGGGATTGGTCACCTGCGGGGTGTGGGGCGTGGCCAGGCCGAGGATGCCGATGCGCACCCCGCGCCGCTCCACCAGCCGCATGCCCTCGTTGCCGAGCCAGGTGGGAATCGCGCCCGTCTGGCTGTCGGTGACGTTGACCCCGAGCACCGGGAAGCGCGCCTGGGCGATGCGCGCCTTGAGCGCGCCGAACGGGTCATCCCCGTCGAGCGCCACCGAGCGGGGCCCCACGGGCCCGTAGTCGAACTCGTGGTTGCCGAGCGCCGAGGCGTCATACGCGAGCGTGTTCATCGCGCTGATGACCACCTCGCCCTCGGTGAGGTTGGAGGCGAGGGTGCCCTGGAAGAGGTCGCCTCCGTCCAGCAGCAGCACGCCGTCCGGATTCTCCGCCCGAAGGATGGACACGTAGCCCGCGAGCGTCGCCAGGCCGCCCTGGTCCACCCCGGTGCCATCCGGCAGCGTGGCGCGGGAGGGCATCACCCAGCCGTGCAAGTCGTTGGTCCCCACCACGGTGATGCGCAGGGGGGCCGGCGCGGCTTTCACCTCGCTCGGGGGCGCGGGCGCCACCGGAGCGGCCTCCGGCACGGGCGGAGTGGACGAGGCGCAGGCGGCGAGGAGGGCGGACAGCAGCCCGAGGCGGAAGGGACGGATGGCGGAAGTCACACGCCCGTCTAGAACGGTGTCCCCGCCGGATTCAAGGGCCCTCGCTTCCGAAGCAGGACTTCCGGAAGCGAGGGCCCCGAGTGCGCGGGTGTGGCTAGTTGCGCACGCGCAGCAGCAGCTCGGCCTGCATCGGGCTGCGGCGGCTGGTCGCCGTGCCGAAGCGGTTGTTCGTGGGGCGGTACTGCTCCTGAACGAAGGTGACGTCGCTGTTGTTCAGGACGTTGAACATGATGAGCGTGAGCTCCATCTTGGTCTCCTGCGTCTTCACGATGCGGTTCAGGTCGTAGCGGGCCTGGACATCGAACATGAACTGGCTCGGCTGGCGCAGCTCGGAGATGGCCGCCGGGTCATTGAAGTCCGGCAGGCCGGTGTTGGTGTTGTAGGAGTGGCCGGTGCCGCGCTCCGAACGAGACACGCGCTGCCGGTCGACCGTGCCCTCGGTGAACATCCACATGGGCGCGCCGGTGCGGTAGTTGAACCGCACGCCGAAATCGAGACCGAACCGCGTGGTGTACCCGATGGCGCCCTTGATGGTGTGGCGGATGTCCTCGGGGGACGGACCCTCGAAGAAGCGCTTGAAGCGCGGGTTCACCCCGTAGCCGTCGAAGTAGTCGCCCACCGTGCCGTTGCTGTAGGCAAGGGTGTAGCTGGCGAGCAGATCCCACGGGCCCGTCCTGCCCTGCGCCCACAGGTCCATGCCCTTGTAGTCGCGCCAGGCGTCATCCGGGTTGTGGATCTTCACGATGGTGTGATTCACGCCGTCCACGTAGCCGACCACGCGCGAGCCGGACGGATCCCAGATGCGGTTCATCTCCTCGTCCACCCACATGTTGGCGTACTTGCGGTAGGTGAGGTCGACGCCGATGACGGAGCCCTCGGTGATGGCGTGGTGCAGGCCGAGCGCGAGCTCGTCCACGTGCGGCGGCGTGTGGCTCGTCTTGTCGAAGTAGCGGCCAGAAGCGCCACCCGACACGCTGCACTGGGGGTTGCCGACGGTGTCCGGCGCACAGTCCGCGAAGGCGCCACCGGCGAAGGTGGACCGCACCGTGGTCAGCTCCGGGTTGGCGTGCTGCGCGATGAAGACGTCGCCCACTTCGTTGGAGCGGCCGTAGTGCACCTTGACCAGCGTGCTGCGGTTGCCGAACAAGTCGTAGGTGGCCGACAGACGCGGGCCCACGCCCACCAGGTTGGTGATGAACTGGTTGTCGTCGCCATACAGACGGCCCACGTCCGCGCGGAGGCCCGCGACCAGCGTGAGGTAGCGGTTGACGTTCCAGCGGTCCTGGAGGAAGGCGCTGGAGATGAGGGTGCCCGCCTCGGTGGTCAGCGGGGCCTGCGCGCCGTCGGTGTTGTAGAAGTCCAGGCGCTCGTTGCAGAACTGGAAGGTCGACGGGTCCTCGGGGTTGCACTCGCCGTTGCGGTCATTGAAGCGCTGGTTGCCAATCACCTGCGTGGTCTTGTCGCCGCTCAGGTAGCTGAACTGCAGACCCGCCTTCATCTGGTGGTTCTTGAGCTTGAAGAGCAGCGTCGGGTCGAACTGGTAGCGCATGCGCTTCTCAGTGACCAGGTTGCCCACTTCGTTGCGCAGCGCGCCGGCGTTCCGGTACGTGACGCTGTTGTAGGTGTGGGAAATCTCCTGCGAGTCCTCGTCGATGGGGCCCTGCCAGATGTCCTTGAAGGTGGTGCCCGTCTGGAGCTGGAAGAGGACGTTGTCGGAGATGCTGCGGTCGTAGTTGACGATGGCGAAGAAGCCGCCGCGGTCGATCTGCGTCTCCGCCTCCGGGGCGGCGAACGTCGAGGCGACCTGGTTGGTGATGGTGTTGTTGTCGTAGTTGAACGCCAGGGACAGGCGGTCCTTCGGCGTGGGCTGCCAGGTGAGCTTCAGGCGGGCCAGGCGCGTCTGCGTGTCCGTCGTGCGGCTCTCCTCACCCAGCGGCGTGTCGCGCTGGGAGAAGTTCCACTGGCCGGAGACGTAGAACCACAGCTTGTCCTTGATGATGGGGCCGCCCACGCCCACCAGGGGGCTGTAGAAGGCCGTCTCGGACAGCGGCACCTCGTTCTGCGTGTAGTTGGCCACGTTGGGGTTCTGGTTGGCCGCGCCCCGGTACTTCGCGTTGGCCCACGCCGGCGAGAGAATCATCGTCACGTCGTAGGTGAACTTGTTGGAGCCGCTCTTGCTGACGACGTTCTGGATGAGGCCCAGCGAGTTGTACTGCGCGTCCAGACCGCCGGTCATGACCTCGAAGTTCTCCACCGCGTAGAAGCTCATCGGCGAGCTGATGCTGCCGTCCACCACGTCGGACGTGTCCATGCCGTCGATGAAGAACTTGCCGTAGCGCGACAGGCCGGCGCGCAGGCTGGGCGCGTTGCCGTTGCCCACGCCCGCCACCAACTGGGGCATGGCCTGCACCTGCGTGAAGACGGGCGAGGTGGCCGCCTTCTCCGCGTTCATCACCGCGCCCATCTGCGCGGAGTCCGGGTTGATGATGGGGTTGACCTTCTCGACGATTTCGTAGGTGGCCACCGCCGTCTGCTCGGTGAACACCTCCAGCTTCACGTCCACCTGCGAGGCCTGGCCGAGCAGGACGGTGATGCCCGTCTTCTTGATGGGGGCGAAGCCCGGGACGTTGACCTCCAGGGTGTAGTTCTCGCCCGGGGGCAGGGTGTCGAACTCGAAGCGGCCGTCCTCGCCGCTGGTGCGCGACTGGGGCTGCAGCAGCGCCGGGCCCGTCACGGTGAGGGGCACCTCGGCGAGCGGGGCGCCCGTCGGGTCATAGACGTAGCCGGCCATGCGGCCGTAGTTCTGGCCCGCGGCGAGGGCGGGCACGGGGAGGGCCGCGACGAGCGCGAGCAGCAGCGCGAGCGCGCCGCCGCCCCGGAAGAAAGGCGTCTTCATGGAAGGGCTCTGGGAAGAAAGGGTGGCGCTCACAGGGTGCTCCCCACGACGAAGAGCACGCCGGCGTACCGGGTGACGGTGGAGAGGTTGAGCTCGGTCTCCGCGCAGGTGTCGACGCACAGGCCGGTGTAGCTGGAGGCGGGCTTCGCCGCGGTCGCGGTGAAGGTGCGCAGGCGCACCACTGGCGACCAGCCTTCCTCGCCGGGGAGGGCCGAGAACAGGTACACGGGCGTCTCCGTGGTGGGCGCGCCCGTCGGCGGGCTCACCAGGACGCCGTCCATCACCCGCACGTTGCCGGTCTCATCCACCTGCACGGGACCGCCGTCCAGGTAGGCCAGCTGCAGGCCGCGGTACCAGCCGCCCTGGGCGGTGAACTCGGAGCCCGTGCGCAGGGGGTTGAGCTGCGCGGACACATCGATGATGGCGCGCAGGGCGAGCGTCGTCTCTTCCTCGGCGGCGCCACCGAAGGCACCCTTGGTGAGCGAGGCCACGTCCTTGATGGAGTTGCACTGCTCGGCGCCCGTGCCCGTCCAGCGCGCCACCTTCATCAGGGGCAGAACGGGGGGCGTGGTGTTGCCGGTGACGGTCAGCGGTAGCGCCGCGAAGAGGGGCCACTGCACCGTCTCCGGGTAGCTGTCGAGGCGGAAGTCAAAGTCCGCCTTGCCCGTCTTGCAGCCGTCCGCGAAGTCGTACGAGGTGGCGACCACCCTGCTCGCGGGCAGGAACGGACGCCCGGTCTCGTCCACGGGGACGCCCGAGTTGGTGAGCACGCCGCGGTCATCCTTGCGCTCGGTCGCGACCTGTCCCAGGTTGTAGAAGGGCACGTTGGTGCCCCTCACCCGGGCCGCCGCCGGCCGGTAGATGCCGCTGGTGGGCCTGAACTTGGAGTCGAGGTTCGTGGCGTCGATGACTCCCTGATACTTGTCACCGACCTCCTCGTTCGACTCACCACACGCCACCGCACTCAGGGCTGCCGCGAGCCCGAGTACGCACTTCATTTTTGTCTGCACGGAAAAAACCTCTGGGGATGGGACGAGGTGGCGGCCCTCTAGCACGAGTCTCACGTCCTCAGGTATCAGTTGAGTGGCGTCCTCGTGACAGACCCCCGTTCTGCTGGCGCAGCACGATTACATCCCGAGGACTCTTCCCCAGCTTGTGGTATGCCCTGCCCCGGCATGTTCGCGCAGCAGACCGACCCTCCCTCGCGCATCCTCGGCTTTGCCGCCTTCTCGATTGCCGTGCACGTCGGCATCGTGGCGGTGCTGATGTTGCTGGTGAAGCCCATCGCCCTCGAGGCGGAGCAGCCCATCGAGGTGGTGCTCAACCTCGTCAAGGCCCCGCCTCCGCCGCCTCCGCCGCCCCCACCGGCGCCGAGCAGGACGACGCCCCGTCAGGTGGAGAAGAAGCCCCGGACGGAGCTCCGCACGCCCGTGGAGGTCAAACCCGTCCCCGTGGAGGCGCCCGTCGAGCCGGAGCCCGCGGAGCCGGAGCCCGAGGCGCCCCCCGAAGAGGGCGGTGTCGAGGGAGGTGTGGCCGGCGGGGTAGCGGGTGGGGTTGTCGGAGGAGTGGTGGGAGGCGTCGTGGGCGGGGTGGTGGGTGGAACGGGCCCCGCCGAGCCGGTGAAGCCCAAGAACGTGCCGCCCTTCGTCATCCAGCGTGACGTGGTGCGCCAGACGTCGCCGCGCCTGTCGGAGGTGTTCAAGCAGTCCCACCGCGGTCAGACGCTGCAGGGCATCTACAAGGTGTGCGTCTCCACCAGCGGCAGCGTGTACGAAGTGACGCCGGTGAAGTCCGTGCCTGGCGCGGACGAGGACATCATCCAGGGACTCAAGGCGGGCTGGGAGTACAAGCCCCAGAAGGTCCCGGTGTGCTTCCTCTACAACATCCCTATCACCATCCAGTAGGCGCGCTCCCGCCTCCAGCCCGCCGCGCGAAGCCTCGCGGCGCTGGAGGTGGTGTTCGGGGCGGCTTCAGCGCTTCAGCGCGTAGGCCGCGTCGTGAGCCGATGGACGTCGGTGCCGGTCCGCTCACCGTCCGGAGGGCCGTGACGGGGTGTTGGCCATGACGTGATGTGCACGGCACGCCGCCGTGACGGGTGCATGCGACGGTTCCTGCTCAGGTGATCGCCATGCAGACCGAATCGCACCCCTCGACTTCGCCTCTTTCGCCGGTGGACCCACTCCTCGGCCAGGTGCTCCACGAGCGCTTCCGGGTGCTGGCGCCGCTGGGGGCCGGGGGAATGGGCCGGGTGTATCGCGCCCTCCAGCTCCCGCTCGAACGGATGGTGGCGCTCAAGGTGCTGAGCCCCACGTTCCCCTTCGCGAACGACCCGGAGTTCCAGCGGCGCTTCTTCCTGGAGGCCAGCGTCACGGCGAAGCTTCGCCACCCGAACACCGTCACCCTCATCGACTACGGGAAGACGGATGACGGGACCTTCTACATCGCCATGGAGTACCTGGAGGGGCGCACGCTGGCGGAGCACCTCACCGCCGGGCCGCTGCCCTGGCCGCGCGCGGTGGACATCGCCCAGCAGGTGTGTCGGTCCCTGCGCGAGGCACACCGTCTGGGAGTGGTGCACCGCGACCTGAAGCCCGCCAATGTGATGCTGTTGGCGGAGGAGGGGAGCGCGGAGCGCGACCACGTGAAGGTGCTCGACTTCGGACTGGTGAAGCCCTTCGTCGTGGAGGGTGCCAGCCACCTGTCGGTGCCGGACATCACCCAGGTGGGAACCTTCCTGGGCTCGCCCACGTACATGGCCCCGGAGCAGGCGCGCAACCTGGCGGACGCGCGCAGCGACGTCTACGCGCTCGGGGTGGTGCTGTACCAGATGCTCATGGGGCGGCCGCCCTTCCTGATGCAGGACCCGCTGGAGCTCATCTTCGCGCACCACAAGGAGGTCCCACCGCGCTTCCATGCGGTGCGCCCGGACGTGGCCATTCCCGCGTCCGTGGAGACTGTCGTGCGCCGCTGTCTGGAGAAACAGCCCGCGCACCGCTACGAGTCGATGGAGGCGCTCCTGGAGGCATTGCGCGGAGCGGCGGGTCCGGGCACGGCCATCTCGCTGGATACCGGCCCTGGAGAGGCGGTGACCGGGCCTGTCGGCATGTCCCTCGCGCCATCGATGCGGTCCACCACGAGCGGTGTTCAGGGCACCCTGGTCCTGGACATCATCCTGGACGAGTCCTCCGTGCTCAGTCCGGACTCTCCGCGTCCGGGCTTCCGCCGAAGGGCGCTCAGGATGGGAGCGGGCCTGGGCGTGTTGCTCGTCTGCGGAGCTGGCGCCTATCTGCTCGGGGCCCGCCGTCCGCGAGCGCCCGTGGAGTCGCCGCCGTTGGTCGCGGTGTCCTCGCCTTCCGAATCGGTGCGGCAGGCGCCACCCTCCGTGACGGCGCCAGTTGCGCCTCGCCCCGTGCGCTTCCACATCTCCAGTCAGCCGGAGGGGGCGCGTGTCTTCTGGAAGGGAGTGGAGCGGGGCACCACGCCGTTCGTGTTGGAGGTGCCACCCGACGCGGGCGGCATGGCCACCGCGGAGGTGACGTTCGTGCGGGAGGGGTATCGCTCGGACCGCGTGCTCGCGGGGGGCTCGGGTGAGGTGCTCTTGAGTCAGCGGCTGCAGCGTGAGCGCGGAGGACGCTCGTCGTCTCCGGGTACGTCCTCTGCCAGCGCGGAGGGCTCGGGGAGCTCCGAGTGGATGTCGGGAGCGTCCCTGAGCGCGCCCATGCCCCTGGATGTCCCCGGGGCCGCGAAGCCCATGGCGGAGCAGCCAGGCGCGGTGGCCGAAGGCACGCTCCAGGTTTCGGCTCCCACGGGGCCCATCCAACTGCCGGAGAACGCGAAGCCCCCCGTGGAACGTGCGGGCAACCTCCAGCCGGAGTTCCCCCAACATGCGCGTGCCGCGGGGCGCGAGGGACTGGTCGTCCTCAAGCTGGTCGTCACGGAGCGCGGCGAGGTGCGCGACGTCTCCGTGATGCGAGGTGAAGAGCCCTTCGTGTCCGCCGCGATGCGCGCGGTGAGCACCTGGCGCTACCAGCCCGCGTTGCTCGAGGGTCGGCCTGTCGCCGTCTACCGCGTGGTGAAGGTGCCTTTCCGTCTGCGGCCCTGACGCCCGCGCGAAGGGGACCCGCGCGGGCCCCTCTCTCCACGGAGATGCTGGGAGGTGCCTTTTCGCCCCGCGTGCGCCCAGGCGAGTTGGCGCTTCATCTGGGCCACCTTGATGCAGCCTGACCGCATCTCCAGGCGGGGGACGCGGACACTATGCCGAGGCTCCTACCGCCTCGCTGTAGTAGGTTTCCCTGAATGGTACGTACTTCAGTGCTGATGCTTATCGGGTTCCTTGTCTTCGCCTCCACCGATGCCCCGGCCGCGCCTCCTGCCGCTGGCGCCGCGAAGTCCATCGAGGACGCCTCGAAGCGTTTGGAGAATGCGCGCTCGGCCCTGACGGCGGCCGTTCAGCGTATCGAGCAGGAGCCGCCGCGTGGCGCCGACCTCGACGCCGCCCTCGCGGCGGTGGAAGCGCTGAAAGAGGCGCTCAATGCGGGAGCGAGCTTCGAGACGGAAGACCTCGAATACGCCAAGAGCGTCCTCGCCGCGCGGAAGCAGCTCCGGACCGACCGCGAGTACGTCGATGAGCGGCGGGCGAAGGTCCACATCCACGATTACCGCCGGCGCATCGACAGCGCGCTCGCGCCCCTGAACGAGCGCATGTCGAAGCTCGGTCAGGGCGACCCGGGCTCCAAGGCGATGGACGAGGCGCGTGCCGCGGTGGACGCGCTCGAGAAGCTGACGGAGGAGGGCCGGCCCCTGAAGAGCCAGGACCCGAAGTTCTCCTCGTACCTCACCGACGTCGAAGCGACCGTCGCCCGTCACAGGAAGACGCTCGATGAGCGGTGGCTGCAACTGTCGGCTCAGAAACAGCGCGGCCTCCTGGATGCGAGCCGCAAGTCACTGGCGAGCGCGCTCGCCGACCTGGGAAAGGCCTGGTCGGACGAGAAGTTCACGGCCGCCGACAAGGCGACGGCCGCGCTGCAGAAGCAGCTCGAGGAGGGCAAGCCGCTCGAGGTGCAAGACAAGGCGTACCGCGCGGACGCGGACAAGGCACGCGCCGAGGTCACCCAGGCCCGGCGCCAGATGGATGAGTCCGTGGTGCAGGCGGGTGTCTCGCGGGTGAAGGTGGAGCTGGAGCCCGCCCATGAAGAGCTCCGCGCGTCCGCCAAGGCGCTCCGGGTGAAGCGGCCCACGCCCGAGCAGCTCGCCGAGGCCAAGACGGCGGCGTTCGTCGGCCGGAAGCTGGTGGACAAGTACGAGCCTCAGGCGGCGAGGAGTCAGGCCATCGGTCAGTACCTCGCCGAGGTGAAGAACACGCTCGTCGAGGTGGAGGTGGTGCTCCAGGTCCGCACCCTCGATGCGGCTCGCGCCGAAGTCATGCAGGCCCTGCGCAACATCGAGAAGCGGGCCGCGACCGCCGAGCAGTTCGAGGAGGCGAAGACGGCGCTGGTCGTCCTGGAGAAGACGCTGGAGACGGTCCACGTGAAGAACCCCGCCATCAGCCCAGCCGCCGCCGACGCGCGCCAGTTGCTCAGGGATGGGCGGGCGACGATGGAGCGGCGCCGGTACGAGGTCGACCTGCAGCAGCAGCGCGTGAAGGTCGACGAGGCGCGGAAGAACGCGGCGGCGCTGGTCATCCAGATTCAGAAGGAGACGCCGTCGCCGGCGCAGCTCCAGGAGGCGGAGAACGCGGTCAAGCAGATTGGCGCGGTGCTGGAGGTGGGTGCCCCGTTCGTCAAGAAGGACCGCGACTACGCGCTGTACGCGAAGGAGACCAAGGAGCGCATGGCGGACCTGGGCGAGCGCATCAACCGGCGGAAGATCGTCCTGGCCGCGGCGGATGCTCGCGTCCAGCTTGCTTCCCGGCTGACCACGACGAAGGAGAAGCTCGAAGCCGCGAAGGGCATCTCATCGACCGACGGCGACGTGGAGACCGCCTCGAAGAGCGTGGATGAGGTCATGCAGATGTTCGAGGCGAACGCGGCGTTGGAGCGGCAGGACGCGGGCTACGCGGCGTCCGCGGAGCGGGCTCGCGCCGAGTGGCTGAAGCTGGTCGAGGCCCTCGAGTTCGCGAAGCAGGCGCGGGCGCTGCGTCGGTTGACGGGTGAGGCCCTGGGCGTCGCCAGCAAGGCGTCGGAAGCGGCCGCGTCCTCCACGGACCTGCGCAAGAAGAAGGAGCTGTACGCGAGCGCGCTGGAGAAGCTCACGGCCTGCCAGGACGAGGGGGCCAGGATGGTGAAGGAGAACGCCAGCCTCGCCACGGTCGACGTGCTCGTGGGCGGCACTCCCACCCAGCCCCAGGAGGTGATGGCTCAGTGCGCCCAGAAGGCGGAGGCGCTGCAGGCGCCCCAGAAGAGGGCGGACGTGGAGCTTCGGTTCCAGGATGGCCAGAGGAAGGCCTACGACTCGGCGAAGTCGCTGCTCTCCAAGGGACGCAAGAACGAGGCGCTCTCGCAGCTCAATGACTGCATCGCGGAGGGGCGAATCCTGGAGAACCGATACCCCGACTTCAAGGAGCAGAAGTTCGACATCGGCGGCGCCAGCATGAGCATGCTCGAGCTGATTCAGGTCTGCGCCAAGGAACGCAAAGCGCTGCAGCCCGCCCCCTGACGCGCCGGTGCATCAGGTGACAGACGTGTGAGGTCCTGGGGTGGCCGAGCCGCGCGTGCCTATGCTCCGCGCGGCTCACCTGGGAGGGCAGGGCGGCGGCGGCGAACAGGGGTGTGCCATTCCCCGTTCCACGAGGCCATCGCCAATGCTCCGTTCCCTCAAGTCGCTCCGGTGGGTGTCTGTCTTTCTGCTGGCCGCCTGTGGTTCCTCCGACCTGCCCGCGGGTGAGGCGCCGCCCGCCGTCGACACCGTGGAGCAGGGGGTGCTCTTCCCTCCGCCCACGCCGTCGAGTGGCAACGTCCTGGACAGCACCACGTTCCTGGGCAGCGTGGCGCTCCCCGGCGCGGTGCAGACGTCCTTCACCACGCCCCTCCAGTACTACTCCTTCGCCATCAACGTCGCGGCCGGCTCGAGCGCGAAGCTGGAGGTGACGCACCTGGGCAGCAGCATGTCCCTGGACACGGGGCTCTTCGTTTACGGCCCCAGGGATGCCAGCGGCAGCTACGGCACCACCGTGCGGGCCCAGGACGATGACGCGGGTTATGGCCAGCTCAGCAAGGTGGCCTCCGTCACCTTCGCCCAGGGCGGCGAGTATCTCGTCGTGGTCAGCAGCGGTGAGGGCGCGGGCAAGCGTTTCCGCCTCCAGCTCGACTGTCTCAGCGGCAACTGCGAGCCGGTGGACCCGTCCGTCTACGCCACGTGTGACCAGTCCCGGGTGGGTCCCCGCGTCGAGGACTGCATGGCCCACTGGGACGCGGAGGGCCTGCCCGTCAACGAGGCCTTCGCCCTGTGCTTCGGCGCGGATGACGCGCACGCGCTCTACGAGGGCGCATGTGCTCCGTCGGCCTCCTCCAAACCCGTCTGGTGCGCGGGCGGCGAGGCCACGTGGACGCAGCGGATGTGGCCGGTCTGCGTGTCCGACTACACGGTCGCCTATGGGCTGTATTCCGTGTCGCTGGGCTCACGGCCGGTGAGCACGGGCCTGCAGTCCAAGCTGTCGGCGGCCAACGCGGCCTGTGGCACCTCCTCCGCGTGCTACGGCGAACTGCGTGGCTACTCCTTCCCCTGGAGCCACTCGACTCCCGCGAGCCTGGACAAGGTCGCCGAGGCCGTTTCCCTGACGGAGCAGAGCAATGCGCTGTTCGGCGCGCGCCTGGCGAATACGACCTACGCGCAGTTCGCGCAGTCGCGGCTGCTCTCCAGGCTGTCTTCCCTGCATCCGGCCCTGGGCCAGGAGTACAGCAACGGCTCCGAGGCGGTGCAGGTGACGGGCTGGCACTACAGCCGGGAGATGTGGCCGGACGCCTGCATGATCTGGGAGCTGTATGTCATCTACTTCCCGGAGTCGCGCGGCGTCCTGGTGTTCGAGCAGGACTACGCCCGGGACTGCTGACGTCCGTGGTGACAGCCTTCGTCCGGGGTGGCCCTCGTCGCTGGAGGGTCCCCGGCCGAGGATTCTCTGTCGCCGTGGCCGCCGCGCGCGGGCCCGCGAGCGCCCTCATTTGACAATGTACGATTCGGATCGTACTTTGTCGTCGCCATCCTGATGTGGTGGGTGATTGCCTTTGATTCGCCATGGCGTCCCCGAAGGGGGGGCGGTCGGGGTGGTGTGTCGTATTGATGGAGTATCGCGGGCCTGCCGCCTTGCCTGGACTGTTCCGGGGAGGGATGGCAGCGCATTCCTCTCGATCTGGAGTGTCAGCCATGACGAAGTTGATGAGAATCCTGAGCATTGTCCCGATGGTCCTCGCGCTGGCCCTGTTGCCGGCGTGCGAGACGACTGTCTCGGGCTCGACGACCATGACGTACAATCCGAGCACTGGGAAGTTCGAGGGCACGGCGACAGTCACGGTGACCATCAAGAAGAAGTCCCTCAGGGCGGGCGCCGTTGCTGGAGGCGCCTCGGGCCTGGAGATGGCCCTCGTCGGCATTGATGGGGCGGCTCCGACGCTCACGAGTCCTATCATGAACGTGGCGGTGCTCGGCTCGCGCGGCGAACTTCTGGGCGCGGACCCGTTCGAAGTGGTTCAGACCGAGGCGGGCACGTACGCGTTCAGGGATCCGGAAGCGGTGGATGCGTGGCTGGCTCAGCTCGGGGAAGCCGCGTCCGTTGTGATGGCTTTCGACATGAGCGGCGCCGGCAATCCCTTCCAGGCCACGGTGTACAGTGACGGCGTGAGCCTGGGCTCGGACATCATCGGCGAGTAGCGCGAGTCTTTCCGTTCTTGTGCCATGCGTGGGCCGTGCCGCTCGCCCGGGGGCGCGGTCCGCCATGACTCATTCGCATCCATTGCAATCCAAGGCAAGCTGGGTTCGAGGTCGCGGTTCTTCCCCTTGGAGGCATTCAATGAAAAGGCTGCTCTTGGGCGTTGTGCTTGCGGTTCCCGCGTTCGTGGGCTTCGGAACGTCCGCATATGCCCCGAAGGCCGAGGCGGCTCCGGCTCAGAGTTGTGAGTGGGACTACTTCGCGGATGACACCTATTCGGAGATGGTGGGCAACGGGACCCTGTCATGCAGCGGGCGGTGGTACCTCTCGGGCGTCCGGACGTCGTACTCCCGGGTGGTGTACTGCTTTCCCTGTTGAGGAGTCTGGCCCGCGGTGTCCCACGCGGCGGTTTCCTTCCCCCCCGAAGAGCGGCCTCTTCAGGGGGGAAGTGGAGTGGGCCCTCTTCCTCCCAGGTCGTTTCCCGGGCGCGTGAGCCGCTCAGCAGCCCACGCCGCCCTGGCAGTACGGGACGACGCCCAGCTCGGCCTGCACGCCGCCCAGGGGCGAGAAGCCGAAGTTCCACGGGCTGGCGCCCGCGCCCCACATCAGGCCCGTCAGCGTCACCCCGTTGCCGTTGAGGAAGTACACGGGGGAGCCACTGTCACCGCCGGCGCCGTTCTGCGTGGCGCTGGTCGCGATATAGTTGCAGTAGAACGTGTGTGGCGTACCTCCCGAGTTCACCGTGGCGCACGCCCACTGGATGGTGCCGCTGGTGGTGCCCGTGGTGCGGCCCGTCTTGAACACCGTCTGTCCCTGGGAGGGGTACAGCACCTTCCCCGTCACTTCCGGCCAGGCGGAGATGTTCAGGTCGAACGCGCCCGGCGTCTGCACGACGTAGGTGGCGATGGCCGCTTCCCCGCGGAAGAAGGCGCTGTCACTCGAGCGGCAGATGCGCCCCGCCGGGCAGCTTCCTCCGCTGGCGTAGCCGGGGTCCGTCGTCTCCGTCCCCACCAGCCACGGCGCCACCGCCTGGTACGCGGGCGTTGACTCCACCCCGCCCTGGACCTGGGTGCAGTGCGAGTTGCTCACGAAGCCCAGTGTTCCGCCCTGGAGCGCGGGGAAGCCGAGCGTGCAGTACTTGCCCGGCGTCTCTATCTGCAGTCCGCCCCCCACCGGTGTCCATCCGCTCTGCACGTTGGTGGGGTTGATGGGCCCCCACTCGACGATGTCCACCGCGTCCCGAGCCACCGCCAGGCGCGCGATGGCCCGCTCGACGATGGCCCGCGCCTCGGCCTTCTCGACGCCAATGGCCACCCG
Organism: Myxococcus sp. CA056; assembly: GCF_013336715.1. NCBI lineage: Bacteria > Pseudomonadati > Myxococcota > Myxococcia > Myxococcales > Myxococcaceae > Myxococcus > Myxococcus sp. CA056. Next base: position 279,312 of record NZ_JABUMT010000003.1, on the reverse strand, counting down.
GTTCGACTTCTCGTCCACGTCCGTGAAGACGGTGCCCGGCAGCGCGAGGACGTCCGGCGTGAGCCGCTCCTGCAGGGCCTTGAGCTGGGAGAACGTCCGCGTGGCGGGCTGTGTGACGACGCCCGCCTGGGGAATCCTCTCCGCGCCGAACACGGAGGCGATGGCACGGCGCGCGGCCGGCGCCGCGGTGGCATTCACCAGGCGCACCACGAGCCGCCCCTTCTCATCGTGATACATGCCGCCGAAGCCCGGCACCTCGCGCTCCACCTCGAGCAGCGCGTCATCCAGCGTCCGGGGACGCGCGGCGCCACTGGCGGGCTCCGCGAGCACTCCCACGGGGCCTTGCGCGGGCCCACCGGCCCACGCTGCTTCACTCCAGCCTCCCAGACACAGCGAGGCACTCCCCACCACGACACGAAGAATCGCTTGCTGGCGCATGACGTTCGCCCCCCATGACATCGAGTGATTCCCGGCCAGTCACGGCGGACACATGCCGGGCCCTGCGGACTGGCACTCCATCACTTCATGCGGAGGACTTGAAGTCGTATTACGGCTTTTTCTTGAATTTCCGGGCGAAGTCGTCAGGTCGTCATCCAAATCCAGGCGCGTGCATCCGGCAGATGCGTGGAGAGACCGAACGCTCGCGTGAAGGTCATCGTGATGCGAGACAGGTCACCGAAGGTGGACTCCAAGCAGGACATACGCGGTGAGCGAGTTCGCACCCTGGGATTCCACGAGACGCCGCTCCGGGCGGTCATCGCGGACAACCTGCCCTGAGTCGTGGGCTGACCTCGCGCACCGGGTGTTAGCGTGCCGGCATGCCCACGCGCCTTCACCTCTCGCGGCTCGGCCTTGTGACTGCAATGAGCGTGGGCTGTGGCTCTCAGGAATATGCCCGCCCTCCTGGCGGCGACGCCGTCGGACACATCACGGTTGTCCGTCCCGCTGAGCGCTTGACCCTCGCTCCCGACGTGCCGGTGTCCATCGAGTGGGTGTCGACCGTCGCGGGGGCGGCCACGGTGGACCTGCTCGCCGACGCGGATGGCGATCCGGAGACGACTTCGGATCAGATTCCGCTCGTGCTCGGCACCGCGGCGGCCACGGCGCTGACGGTCTTCGACTGGCGGACCGCCGACGTGCCGTTGGGCCGGTATCGCGTTCTCGCGCGCATGCATGACCGGATGGGTACGCACGTCAGCATGGCGCCCGGCGTCGTGGAGATCGTCGAGCCGCTCCTCAAGGTGGAGAACCTCGAGGAAGGCGAACGGCCAGTGAAGGGGGATGCGTGCATCCCCAGGCGCCGACCTCACCTGGGGATGCCTCATTCCTACGAAGCGCCGAGGAAGCTCACAGCTCGTTGAAGATCATGAGCCCTCGGGAGGATTCGGCGGTGTAGACGTAGCCGTCGCCCGGGACGCGCACGCCGAAGAGGCCCTCGAAGAGGCTGTCACCCCGGAGCGGGTCCGTCTCGCGGAAGACGTGGTGGTGTGCCACCTGGCGAAGCTGGGTGGGGTTGGAGACGTCCAGCACGCGCAAGCCCTCCTGGTACCACGCGACGTAGAGCAGGTTGCCGCGCAGGATGAGGTTGTGCATGGAGGTGACACGTCGCATCTTGAAGGTGCCAATCTTCACGATGTTCGCCGGGTCGGTGACGTCGAGCGCGCGCACGTGAGAGGCATTGAACTCACCGCCCTCGAAGGCGATGGTCTTCCCCCCGAAGGTGCCTACCGCGTTGTGGTGGGAGAAGCCATTGGGAATGATGTAGCGGCCCACCTCGCGGATGTCGTCGAGGTTGGCGAGGTCGAAGAGGGCATAGCCGTCGCTGGAGTCGCTGATGTACAGGCGCCCCTCGTAGACGAAGGAGTCGTGGGGACCCCCTGGGATGACGGTGCGCAGCACCGGGTCAAGTGGGTGGGTGAGGTCGTAGATGAAGGTGCCAGAGATGGGGACCATGGCGTAGAGGAAGTTGCCGTCGACGAGCACCGTGTGCGCGCCTCCGTCTCCGCCCGTGGACAGGCTGCGCACGAAGAGGGGCTCGGCGGGCTGGGAGATGTCATAGACGACGACGCCCGAGTCATTGCTCGCGACGTAGAGCGCGTTGTCCTTGGCCCACACGCCATTCCAGAAGTTGTCCCCAGGCAGGCTGATGGATGCGGTGCGCACGGGGTTGCGCGGGTTGCTCACGTCGAAAACGGTGAGTCCACCCAATTGGTCCTGGTGGGGCATGGAGACGACGTAGGCGTGCCCCTTGGTGACGTAGATGTCCACGGCCAGGCCCGTGGAGACGCGGTGCTCGGACAACAGCGCGAGCCCGCCCGAGGACTCGGGCTCGGCCTCCTGTTTGACGACGCGGTGGGCCTCGAAGGTGCCGCCCTGGGTGAACTGGCCTCGGCGGCAAGATGCGAAGCAGCCGGTGAGGATGTTGGGGGCCTTCGTCTCGCAGCCCGTCAGGTTCATGACGGTGCCGGTTCGCGGCACCTGGCCCTGCAGCACAAAGCGGTCTCCCTCCATGTCGAGCTTGAGAATGGGCTGGTCATACAGAGTGCTGGTGCCGCCGTCGTCGCGAAGCAGGAACCCCGTCGAGGAAGGGACGATGCGGGTGCCGCCATCCGGCAGCGCGCGCTCTCCCCGGAGCTCGACCTGGTAGATACCCTCCTGGGCCAGCGCGCCGAGCGACTGCGTCTCACACTGGGACAGGTCGAAAAGGTCGGCGCGGTCGAGTTCGTTGCAGATGGTGGGAGAGACGTTCCGGGGGTCGAACTTGCAGTCGGCCAGGATGCCCTTGTCCTCGACGTCCCCATGCTCCTCGAGCGGTACGTAGGTGCCATCCCAGACATAGGGACCGGCATCCACGCCCGCATCCGGTCCCGCGTCGGGGTTCTCATTGGGGCCCGCGTCCGGTCCAGCGTCCGGGGTCTCATTGGGGCCTGCATCGCTGCCCGCGTCCCGGCCCGCGTCGGGGGTGGATGGGGAGGGTGGGTCCTCGTCGCAACCCATCAGCGGCGAGAGACACAAGGTCGAAAGAATGAGCCCTAGGGTACGAAGGGAGCGTGTCAAGGAGGGACCTCGGAGGTAGGGGGGACTCCATGTGGCGTGTGGAGTGTGCCTGCCAACGGGGGGCTCAGGTCGTCGTACTTCCGGGGCGTGCGGGTCCTTGCTCCACGAGGGGAACTCAGGACTGGTGGCCGTCCAATCCCGGGTTTCCGGACACCCTGGTCGCTGATTTGCATCGCAACCGTCCCGCCCTCCGGAGCACGGACTCACGGAGGCTGGCGGGAACGGCCTCCTATCCCGGGAGGACACCCGCGCAGGTGCGCGTCGGCCCGTAGGGACTCAGGCCGCGCGCTCCTCGCGCACCGTGAAGTAGGCATGGCGTCCGGTGCCACAGCCGGAGCATGTCCACTTCGCCAGGACGAGGTGCTGCTCTCCGAGGACGACCTCCTCCAGCTTCGGTGCCCCGGCACCGGCCACGCCGCACGCGCAGCGCACTCCGGACAGCCGCGCGTGCAGCTCGCCCACGGTGGCGAGCGACATGGCCTGAGCGGGGCTGTCCCCTTCGACAGAGGCGAATTTGCGCGAGAACGCCCGCTTGCGCTTTCGCGCCCGCACGTCCCGGAGGAACGCGCGCGGCCCGTCACCCATGAACATGAGGAGCCCGCCCAGCGCGAGGCCCCCCAGCCCCATGGCCACGCCGAACCAGGTGAACCCGGACTGGCCTCGGCCTTGGTTGCCGTGAGTCGTGCCGAGCGTCACCTGGTAGCCGGCGTGGGTCTCCATCCGCTTCAGGGCTTCCAGGTGCGCCATGAACCGGGCGGGCTCCACCGCGTCCGCGAGGCTGTGGTAGCGGTACTCGAGGAAGAGCACGTTGTCGCTGTCCTCCGTCCAGAACCGGTAGTCGAGTGCGCTGGCGGGTCCTTGGACGGTGTCCCGTTGGTGCCTGATGCGCATGGGATGGAGCGACTCGAAGCGGATGCGTTGCAGCACATTCACCGGGTGCATGATGGCCAGGGGCATGGTGCGCTGGCCGATGCGCGGTCGGGTGAGGTAGCGGGTGATGGTGGATGCGGTGAATTCGCGCTGCTGCTCCAACCAGAAGGACTCGATGACGTAGCGCTCCACCAGGGTGATGACGTTGCGCTCCGGGTCGTCCTGCACGGAGAGCGGCGCGGTGGCGCGAATCGTCGGGTCATCGCGCGCATGGAAGTTGAGGTACTCACGCTCCACGTCCTTCAGTGACGCGGTGGAGAGGTTTCGGCGCATTTGATTGGCACTCGGACCCTTCCAGTGCGTCGTCACGGTGAGGGTCACGGGTTGGCCGTCGGCGCTCTCCGTGTAGGACTCCTCCCGTTCCATCATGGGCTCCAGCCTGAGCGGCTCCGGAATCTCCACCAGTCCCGTGGTGGCCTCGTCAATAGGCAGGGCGCGGCGGAACGGCGGCGGCTCGAAGGACTCCAACGGACCGCGCTCGTGTGAGGCCGTGGGGTCCAGCCAATAGTCGTGCCCCTCCAGGCGCGCCTGGACGATGACGTGGTCGAACACGACGGGAGACGGATGCATCGACTCCACCTTCTGCTTCCAGGCGGAGTGGACGAGCGCCGGCCGGGCCTCGATGCCGAGCGCTCGCAGCAGCGTGACGAGCAGCAGTGTCTTGTCCTTGCAGTCACCAAAGCGCCGCGCGAGCACTTCCTCCGGAGCATGGGGGCGGTGCGAGTTGGGACCCAGCTCCATCCCCAGGTAGCGCACCTCGTCCTGCACGAAGCGCAGCGCCCCGAGCAGGCGCGCGGAGGGGGAAGCGTGCGCCGCGCGCAGTCGCTTCACCTCTTCCTGGAGCGTCGGGGGCAACCTCGGGGGCGCCTGGTAGAGGGGCACGGCCCAACGCGCCACCGCGGCCCAGCTATCGAACTCGCTGAGCTGCAGCCAGGGCCAGGGCTGGTACCAGGAGGGGAGCGAGTCATCGATGCTGAGCGCCGGCACGTCGTGCTGCTCCCAGACGTACTCGCGCACACCGCCCGCCTCCTTCACGGAGGGAGACACGTCCGTGCCGTGTTGCTTCACATGCAGCCCGCGCGCGGAGGGCCATAGCAACCGGTAGCGCCAGTGGCCCAGGGGCGTGCCGTAGCGCGTTTCCACGGAGGCGAGGAAGCGGCCGTCGAAGACAGGGTTGTCGCCCTCGACGGTGAAGTCGTACTCGATGACGTCACCCACGCGCACGTCGCGCACGAAGATGAGCGCGGAGAGGGTGCCGTTGTAGAGCCGCTGCTCCAGCTCGCGCTCCTGCTGGATGACCTTCACGGCCTGGGGCTCCAGCACATCCTTGCGTTGCCCGCCGCGGTGCAACCAGACGCCGTGCAGGGTGAGACGCTCGAAGGATGGGTCGAACGTCACGTTGATTTCGGCGGCTTCCTCGATGCCGCCCTCGGTGAGGACGCGTCGCGCGTAGTGGGCATAACGCTCCACTCTCGGGCGCTCCGCGCGCACCTGGAGATCGGCGAGCGCGTAGTGAACGCCCCCGGTTTCGCCCAGGGGCCGCGAGTCCCTCGTCTCCAGCGCGACCGGGCGCACCCAGGCCGCGGGAGATTGGACCCGGAAGGAACGCTCTGTGTCCTTGGGGGCCGCGCTGGAGGGGAGGGTGAGGCCGAGCAGCAGGGCGGTGAGGGGCGCGAGGAGATGAACGGAGCGCATGCGAGGAGGGCGAGAATGGAGGCATGCCCCATGGGCTCGCAAGGACTCCGGGCGGGAGTCGAGCCATGCGCCGACGGGCGGGCCCGGAGCCATGCTCGCTCCGGGCCCGCGGTGGTCCCAGGGGTTACAGCAGGGAGATGCTGGGAGTGATGCCGTCGGAGGGGGCGCCATGGCCCAACTGGCCATCGGCGTTGTGGCCCCAGGCCCACACGGTGCCGTCATCGCGTACGGCCAGCATGTGGTCGCCTCCCGCGGCGGCCGTGACGACCGCGCCGCCCAGCCCCTGCACCTGCCCCGGCGCGAGCGGATTGGACGTGGTGCCATTGCCCAGCTGCCCCGATTCGTTGGTGCCGCCGGCCCACAAGGCGCCGGTGGCGCTCAAGGCCAGCGAGGTGCCCCCGCCTCCAGCCATCTCCACCAGGCCCGTCATCGCCACCTGCGCCGGTCGGGTGCGGCTGTACCAGCCATTGGCGAGCAGCAGCGTGCCCGTCCCGCCGTTGCCCCAGGCCCACCCGGTGCCATCGAAGCGCACCGCCAGCGAATGTGCATTGCCTCCCGACACGCTCACGACCCCAGTCAGTCCCTGCACCTGCACGGGCGTGAAGCGACGGCTCTTGGACCCATCCCCCAACTGGCCTCCGTAGTTGTCTCCCCAGGACCAGAGGGTGCCGTCGGAGCGCACCGCCAGCGAGTGTACGCCACCCGCCGCCACCTTCACGACGTCACTGAGTCCCGACGCCTGCACCGGCGTGGCGCTCTCGTAACCGGCACCGGGATTCCCCAACTGCCCGACGGAGTTGTTACCCCAGGCCCACACGGTGCCGTCGGAGCGCAGCGCCAGGGTGTGGCCCCCTCCCGCGGCGATGGACACGACTCCGCTCAGCCCCTGCACCTGCACCGGCACGGCGCCGCCGTTGCCCCACTCCCACACGGTGCCGTCGAAGAGCAACGCCAGCGAGTGGTCGCCAGCCGCGGCGACAGCCATGACGCCGCCGAGCCCCGGCACCTGCACGGGCGCGGCCCGGCGCGTCGTCGTCCCATCCCCGAGCTGGCCGGCGTAGTTGGCGCCCCAGGCCCACACGGTGCCGTCGTACCGCAGCGCCAGGGAGTGGGCCGGGGCCGCCGCCACGGAGGATGTCTCGCTCATCCCCTGCACCGCCACTGGCAGGAACTGACTCGCGGGCGTCCCATCTCCACGCTGCCCCACGTCGTTGTTGCCCCAGGTCCACACGGAACCATCGGAGCGCAGGGCCATGGCGTGGTCCCGCCCCGCGGCGATGGCGGTGACCCCGGTCAGCCCTTGCACCACCGCGGGCGTGGTGCGGCCAGTCTTGGTGGCGTCGCCCAGTTGACCGCTATCGGCGTTGTAGCCCCAGGCCCAGACGGTGCCATCGGAGCGCGCCACCAGGGAGAACAGATTGCCCGCGGCCACGTCCACGGCTCCGGTCAGCCCCTGCACCTGCACGGGCGTGGAGAGCGGCCACGGAGTCATGGGCAGGTACGCGTTGCCCCAGGCCCACACGGTGCCGTCGGACTTCACCGCCAGCACGTATTCCTCGGTCGCGGCGACAGCCGTGATGCCGGTCAGCCCCTGCACCTGCACGGGCGTGGAGGAGGACGTGGTGGTGCCATTGCCCAGTTGGCCAGAGCCGTTGTAGCCCCAGGCCCACGCCGTGCCGTCGAAGCGCAGGGCCAGGGACATATTCCTGCCCGCGACCACGGCCACGGCCCCGGTCAGCCCCTGCACCTGGACGGGCGTGGAAGAGGAGGTGGTGGTGCCATTGCCCAGTTGGCCAGAGCCGTTGTAGCCCCAGGCCCGCACGGTGCCATCCGCCATCACCGCCAGGGAGTGATCCGTGCCCGCGGCCACCGCCGTCGCCCCCGTCACCCCTTGCGCCTGTACGGGCACAGGGCTGGATGTCGTGGAGCCATTTCCCAACTGACCGCTGCCATTGTATCCCCAGGCCCACACGGTGCCGCCAGAGCGGAGCGCCAGCGAGTGAATCGAGCCCGCGGCGACCGCCGTCGCCCCTGTCAGTCCCTGCACCTGGAGGGGCACGGCGCTGTTCGTGGTGGAGCCATTGCCCAACTGCCCGTATTCGTTCGAGCCCGCCGCCCACACGGTGCCGTTCGGACGCACTGACAGGGAATGGTCCCTTCCCGCGGCGATGCGGGCGCGCGGCTTCGTGCGCGTGATGGGCGAGCCCACCGATGCTTCCTCGACAGACTCCCCCGTCGGGGGTTGGCCACAGCCCACCGCGAACCACAGTCCGAGGCAGACTCCCAGCCATCGGCTCATCCGCTGACCTTCGCTCCGTTGCATGTATCGCTCCTGATGTAATTGCCTGTCCGGCTGCACTGGCATTGCTCTGTTTGTCATGGTGAAACATCGGGTCTGCCGCGATGACGGCACCCGCCGCACCCGCATCGGGCGCGCCGGACCCTCCGCGGTCATCCACCGCGCGCTCCCAGGGGACACGAGCGCGCGGCCCCTGACGTGCCCGGGCTTCGGTTTATTCTCGACCTCGTACAAAAAGCGGAACAGGGCTGCCGGTGACTCGCGGTGCTCGGATCGGGGCGGGATGTGCGGGGTGAACCGGTTCCAGGGCAGGCCCCGGGGTCGTCGTCCTCGAGGTTGGGGTGGCTTCGTATCCCTCCGGCTCGCGGCCATCGAGTCGCCGCTGACGCGTCAAGCACCCTCCTGACGCGTCAGGACCCCTGCTGACGCGTCAACCGCCTGGTGTGAGTCCTGAGATGCGTGTGATTGCCTTGGGGAATCGCGGCAGGGCGTGCTGGCATGCCTTCTGCTTGGGTTTCCGAGCGAATCATCACCACACAAGGGGAGGCTCATTCGTATGAGCATCGTACAGCCAATCTATACCGGCGGAAGCTACAATATCATCCAGACGGTATACCAGCTTTCGAGGTTCTCTGGTCTGGGCGACAGCCTGGAAGACACGGCCTCCAACATCGCTCAGCAGCTTGGGCCAATCATCGATGCTGCGTTGACGAGCAATAGTCAACAATTGGGTGTGTGGACGCGAGTGTGGGGACCTTGCGTCTATCAAACCGACACAGACTGCAGCGGCAAGGGCAGGGTGTCCAAGGTGGCCGACAATGTCATGTACGCGGTCCACAATGCGCAAGCGGACTGCTATGTCGTGGCGATTGCTGGTACCAACGGGAACAGCGACACCGCGCACAATTGGTACGACACGGACTGTCTGGACAATAGCGTCACGAACACGGTGGCCTTCCCGGTGGGAATCACCCCGACGAACAGCACCAGTCCCAGTCAATTCAACGTGGGGAACGTTTCGCAGGGTGCGGCACGGGGGACCACGAATCTGCTGAACATGCTGGATTCGCAGACGAATCAATCGCTTCAGACCTTCCTGGGGGAGAAAGCGTCCTATCAGGCGACGCTGATCTTCGCTGGGCACAGCCTGGGTGGCTCGCTCTGCCCGACCTTGGCCCGCTGGCTCTATCAGAACGTCTTCGATGTGAAGCGGTGGGCCGCGCTCTATGTGCTGCCGACGGCCGCCCCCTCGACCGGAGATCAAGGATTCGTCAACGCCTTTACTGCGCTCTTTCCGCCGACGGCGATCTCCGGCATCGCGAATTATGGCTACTGGAACCAGGTCATCTGGAACCAGTACGATGTGGTGCCGCACGGCTGGACCAACTTGATGAACGTCCAGCCGTACAATGTGCAGAACGACGTGGTGTGGGATTACGTCGAGAACAAGTCGTGCCAGACGCTCTACGGCCCGCTCAGCGGCTTCCTGGGGCTCGATGCCAACCTTGTTTATGGCGCGATCAACCAGATGTACCAATTGCTGCCGAGCCCGAATCCCTACGTCAGACTGCCTTCGCAGAAGTTCACGCCGTCGCCGCTGCCTCCCCATCCGGGTAGCTTCAATGATTTCATGACGACGGTGGGGCAGCAGCACCTCAACGCCTATGATTCCTTCTTCGGGGTGACACCCAACGTGGCGAAATTGAAGGTCAGCCTGATGCCCTCGGTGCCCGGCGACGCATCCGCGACGGAGGAGCGTTCCGCGCCAGTGCGAAGCACCGCCTGATTCACGGCTTCCCGTGGGGCGGAAGTGTCCGGGAGCCACCCAGCACGGAGGATCAGCGCCACCGGTGTCCGCGGGGGCGCGTGTTGGCTCCCGTGGACTCCCCGCGAATCTGGCACGCGGGGCGGCGAAAAAATCCGGGGCCCTGAATCCTTTCTGGCGCGACGTGACTTCTCCTGGTGAATGGAGGGCGTCATGAAGCGAAATGTCGGGAAGGTGGAGCGGCTGTTCAGGGCCCTGGGCGGGTTGGTGCTGGTCACGTGTGCGGCCCTGGCGCCGCTGTCGCTGGCCATCCGGGTCGCGACCTTCGGAGTGCTGGGGGCGTATCTGCTCTTCTCGGCCCTGGCGGGGAGCTGCCTCGGCTATGCCCTGATGGGCCGCTCGACGTGCCCCCTGGGGCCGGGGCGCTGATGGGCGCGGGGCACGGAGGGTTGCTTGCCGCGGCGGCCCGGGGTGATGACGAGGCCCTCGCCGCGCTGGTGCGCACCTACCACGACCGGGTGTACCGGTTCGGCCTGCGCGTGTGCCGGGACGGCTACGACGCGGACGATGCGGTGCAGGAGGCCTTCACGAAGCTCGCGAAGCGCCCCGAGGTGCAGCGGGACGCCAGCGTCCTCTCGTGGTTGATGAGCGTGGTGCGCAACACGTGCCTGCGCATGCTCCGTCCCTTCGTCCGCGAGCGGCAGTCCCTGGGCGAGCAACTGAGGGAGGACGCCGCCCTTGTGTCCGACGCGCTCGACCCGCAGAAGGCGCTGGAGCGATGGGAGCTTATCCAGTCCGTCCATGCGGCCATCGCGGCCTTGGAGCCCATCTATCGCGAGGTGCTCATCATGCGAGACCTCGAGGGGCTCTCCGGCGAGGAGGTTTGTAGAGCCCTGGGGCTTGAGCTGGCCGCCATGAAGACGCGGCTGCACCGTGCGCGGACCCAACTGCGCGAGGAGCTGCTGCGCCGAGGTGAATGGCGTGAGCACGGCAAGCGCATGAACTGACGTTCGCGAGCAGGTGCCTTTCGCGGGCACCTGGTCATCGCCGATGCTCATGCGCGCGGACTATGTCGCGGAACGGCGGAGCCACTCCTCGAACTGCGTCGGCCCGACACGAACTCCGTCGCCCGGCGTGAGCGATTGGTCGTCCAGCTCCACGCCAAAGTAGGGCGCGTGAGCATCGGCGATGACCTTGCGCCCGTCCTGCTTCGCGGTCATGAAGCGTTGGACCACGTCGACGAGTCGCACTCGCTCCGGCCCGGCCACTTCGACGATGCCATTGACCGGCGCGCCCAGCGCCGCTTCGGCCACCGCATCCGCCACGTCGTCCGACGAGATGGGCTGTATGAGCGCCGTGGAAACGCGCACCGTCTCGCCTTCCGTTCCCGCCTTGGCGATGCCGCCCATGAACTCGAAGAACTGCGTCGAGCGCACGAGGGTGTACGGAATCCTGCCGGCAGTGATGAGCTTTTCCTGCGCCATCTTGCCGCGAAAGTAGCCGCTGCCCAGAAGCCGCTCGGTGCCGACCACCGACAGCGCGACGTGGTGCTTCACGCCGGCCTTCTCTTCCGCCGCGAGGAGATTGCGCCCCGAGGTCTCGAAGAACTCCAGCACGGCCTTGTCCTCGAACGACGGCGAGTTCGCCACATCGACGACCACCCGCGCGCCCGCGAGCGCCTCCTCCAGGCCTTCACCCGTGAGGGCGTTGATGCCCGAACTGGGCGCGGCCGCCACCACCTCGTGGCCCTGCCCGCGAAGCCTCGTCACCACCTTCGTTCCGATGAGGCCGGTGCCACCGATGACCACGATCTTCATGTTTGCCTCTCCGTTGACGACGAGAATGTAGGCATGAAAGGGTATGGCAGCCATGACAGATACCCCGGAATTTCTGCCAGTTTCGGGCGGGCAGCGCACCGTGCTCTTCGTCGCCTTTCCCGACATGGGGTTGCTGGACCTGACGGGGCCCCAGACCGTGTTCTGGGCCGCCTCAAAGGCCCTGGCGGAGTGCGGATTGCCGGGGTACCTCCGCCACACGGCGAGCCTTGATGGTGGGCTGGTGCAGTCGGCGGAAGGCGTCGCGTTGCAGACGGTGCCGCTCGCCGCGTTCGCGAGAGTCCCTGTCGACACTGTCGTCGTTCCTGGCTCGCCGAACATCGAGCAGGTGCTGGCCCGCTCCGAGCCGCTGATTGAATGGCTGCGGCTGAAGGCGGCAGCGACCCGCCGCACCGCATCGGTCTGCAGCGGCACCTTCCTGCTTGCCCAAGCCGGGCTCCTTCAGGACAAGCGCGCGGCGACACACTGGGCCATGTGCGACCTGCTGCGCGAGCGCTTCCCTTCAATCAAGATCGACCACGACGCGCTCTTCGTCCGTGAAGGCCCTGTGTGGACCTCGGCCGGCGTCAGTGCGGGAATCGACCTGGCCCTCGCGCCGGTGGAGGCGGACCATGGTCATGACCTGGCCATGAAGGTGGCAAGGGAGTTGGTCGTCTTCCTGAAGCGGCCGGGTGGGCAGTCGCAGTTCAGTGAGCTGCTGAAGTCGCAGACGAAGGACGGCGACGCCTTCGATGAGCTGCACCTGTGGATCTCCGACAACCTGGGCAGCGACAACCTCACCGTCGAAGCGCTGGCCGAAAGAGCCCGCATGAGCCCGCGCAACTTCGCGCGTGTCTACAAGCAGAAGACCGGCCGTACTCCGGCGAAGGCCATCGAGGTCCTGCGGCTGGAGGCCGCCCGGCGGATGCTGGAGGATTCGAAGCGCAACGTCGACCAGATCGCCCGCGTGTGCGGCTTCGGGAACGAGGAAAGGATGCGGGTGACCTTCCAGCGCAATCTTTCCATCTCGCCAAGCGACTACCGGAAGCGGTTTGCGACGTGAAGTCTTCATGCTGTAACGGCGACGGGAGGGTCTGGTGAAACGACTGGGGACCGTGGTGTTGGGGCTCGTGCTCGCGGGAGTGACGCTGGCGGCGTCTCCTCGCTCAGAGAATCCGGAAGGCTTCGTCCTCGAGCCCTTCCAACCCTGCGCGCCTTCCGGAGCCGGCTACCTGGCCTTCACCCCGGGTGGGCGACACATGCTGCTCGAAGAACCGGAGGATGCTGGAACGAGGCGCATCTGGGCCGTCGAGCCGGGTACCCGGACTCCCCCTGTACTCCTGACGGGCGCCGCGGCCTCCAACGAGCATCTCGCCTGCGGCGGTGATGCGTTGAGCACCTGTGTCGGCTGCCGAGGCCTGACTCCGGATGGCGGGAGCGCTCGGACCCTCGGCGTCGCGTGCCGATGGTACCGGGGTGACGGAGGCTCGGACGAGGTCCGGTTCCATGGTGACTGGGCCGAGGGACTGGAGGGGCCGTACTCCTTCGAGGTCCATCCGGAGCGGCACTCGGTCGCGTTGCGGAGCTCCGACAATGCAATCCGTGTCATCGAGCGTGACGGGGGAGTGTCCCCATCCCTCCGGATACCCGAGCTGCGGTGGGTGACGCCCATGGGCTGGGAGAAACAAGGAGCGCGCTACCTGCTTCGATTCGGGGTCTCCACGACCCCTGGCGTGCAGTATTTCGCCGGTGACTACAATCCACCCGCCGAGAGAGAGCTCCTCAGCGCGCTGTGGGATCCGAGCACCGGCGTGGTGGGCGCGACGCAGGTGTGGCCGGACGACGGCGAGAGTCGCTCCTTTTCACCCAGCCGTCGGTATGCCCTGGACCTTGACCCGAGGGATGGGCGGGCGCCGGTGCTCGAGGAGGTGTCCTCCGGGGCCATCCGTCGGCCGAAGTTGCCCGAGCGCGTGCGGAATGCGGTCCTGGGGGCATCTGGAGGCATTCCGGCCTCCTGGTCGGGTGGTTCGCGGTGGCTCGGCGAGAGCTGGGTGGCCCTGAGCCTCGACCCGCTTGTCATCCTCGATACCCGGACGCTGAAGCTCTTCTATCCGATGGCCCTGCGGACGCTCGTGACGCTCGAATCCTTCAGTCCGGACCTGCGCTGGGCGGTGGGTCGCGCGCCGGACGGAAGCTGCCAGCTCGCGAGCCTCCGACCGACGAACGGAGCGCAGGTCCCCAGGCGTCCCTACCCGGCATCGTGGTGGCCCGAGGCGGCCACCGAGTAGCGGAGGAATGGCTCAATCCCACGCAGGTGCCGTGCCCCGTGTCACCGTGATGGCGCCGGGGCTATCCTCCCGGCATGTCCCACGTCGACTACGTGAAGATTCGTGGCTGCGAGGCCTCGGAAGAGGTGCGGCCAACGCTCCAGAGGCACGGCATCACCGCGGGCCCGGACCTTCACGAGAAGGAGAAGGTGGAGCAGGTGTTGCTGGCCGCCCTGGATGACTTTCCGGAGGCGCTCATCTGCGTGGTGTTCCAGGACACGTTCCTGGAATTCGAGCACGGCGTGTTCCTGGCCTCCGATGACGGGCTCGACGAGGCGGAGGTCTGCTGGTCCTTGAAGGAGGATGAGCGGGTCGGGTTCTCGGTGCCTGAAGGGGAGGAGGCCCAGGTTCCGCTCTCCGTCGGCGCGGACAGCCTGCTCGACCTCTTCGACGGCACGACGAAGGATGCTTCCGCCGAGGAGCACCTGCTGCGCCTGCCCGAGCGCTTTTTCGAACTCCCGAAGGCACTGCGGATGCTGGCGCATATCGCCGCGGTGCTCGAACCCGACCGGTTCCAGGTCCTCGTGGACATCGCCGGGCACTACTACGTGGCCACGCTGGAGCGGAAGAAAGGGGTCGTCCTGGCGCCGCTCTACCCCTGGGTGGAGGACGGCGAGGTGCGGAAGCTCATGCGCTCGGCGGTGGGCACTCCGGCGTCGGAGACCTTCGAGCCCTGTCCGAAGAAGGTGCGGACCCGGGGTGGCTCGAAGCGGGACCCCCAGCAGCCCTTCACCACGGGCTCGCTGAAGGCGCGCATGGACAGCGTCCAGGACGCCCCCGTCATGGTCCGCGCCGCGTATGGCAGCAAGACCTTCGTGGATACTCCCGAGGCCTTCGAGCAGCTCGTGGCCGCGCTGCGGGCCCCGGAGAATGGGGGACCCCGGTTCGCCCCGGTGCGGAGCGCGCTGTACCAGGTGCTCTTCAATCACTGGCCGGAGAAGACTCGGCCGCTGCTCTTCTCCGGGCTGGAAGCGGAGCAGGACGACGCGGTGCGAGGGCGGCTCTACGCCTGCCTGTCGAGGGTGGAGGACCCGGCCGCGTACCACGCCCTGGCGCGAGGCATGAAGGTGGAGCCGCCCGGGGTGCTCGAGCGGCTGTCCCAGGTCATCTGGCGGCAGACGGCCACGGTGGAGCTGCTGGTCCGTGAGTACCTCGTCCCCGCATGGCCGGAGGACCGCGCGCTGGCGGACCGCCTCGTGAAGGTGCTGCGTGACGAATACGTGGAGATTCCGCCCGCATGGGTGTCCGAGGCGCCCGAGGAGCTGCTGAAGGTGCTCGGCCCCGTCCTCGCGAAGGCCTAGGGACGCGGGGCATCACGCCCGCCACTCCGGGCCAGGGTCCACCACCAGGTTCGCCATGTCCCTCCGCTGCATGTGCCGAGATGAAGGCTCACTGCAATCCACTGGACTGTCGCGCGATATGTCGCGGGGATTTTGAATCTCCGCGACGCCGTTGCGTACATTGCGCATCCAGCCACTCAAGGGGTCCACCGCAATGCACAACCCATTCAAATCGAAGGCCTTCATCGTCATCGCATGTGTCCTGGGGTCCATGACGGCCAGCGCCCAGGATGAGGACGAGGCCGCGTCGGTCAAGGTCGGCAAGGACGGAAGCGTGAAGGTGAAGGCGCAGGGAAATACCGTCGAGACGCGCGGCGGAACGACACGGGTACGCTCGGGCGGAGGCGTCGACGTCCAGGTCGATGGCGCCATGGCGCATGACGATGACGACGAAGCTGACACGTCGTCGCGGCGCAGCGGCTCGCTCGAACTGGTGGACTCCGAGCGCACTGTGACGCACGACTGTGCCGACGGGGGCAAGGTGGAGATCGTTGGCTCCGACAACAAGGTCACCCTGACGGGGACCTGCGAACTCGTCGAGGTGACGGGCAGCGACAATCAGGTCGTGGTCCACACCGCGCACCGCATCGAGACGACGGGCAGCGGCAACAAGGTCTCCTGGAAGCAGGGCGCGGAGAAGGGCAAGAAGCCGCGCGTCAGCAACACCGGAACCAACAACCGCATCGCCCAGGCGCGCTGAGCCGGGACGTCGCGAGGAGGTGGGGCAGGCAGACCTTCGCCCCACCTCCCGTTCCCACGGGGATGGCCCGAGGCCGCGCCTGCCTTCATTCAGGCGCGAGGGTGGCGTGGCCTTCGCCCGCCAGACCGGCCTGGCAATCGTCACATTTAATTGTGATTAATCCCGGTTAATCAGCACGACAAGCAGAGTGGCCTCTACCTGCCGCCGAAAGGGTCACGGCAGGGCTGACAATCCAAGAGGTCAATCCATGTTGAAGCAAGTCATGCGGCCGTTGTTCCTGGGGGCGATGTGGTTGGGCGCCTCTGCCTGTGGTGGAGCGCCGATGGACGAGGCGTCCGCCGAGACGGTGGAAGTGGGCGAGGTGGAGCAGAACGTGTGTCAGCCCGGGACGTACCAGGGTGCTTGTCGCGACTACGGCAGCGGTGGGTGGCTGGACTCGAGCTGTCCGAGCGGGACGCCGTACAAGTGGAGCTTCTGGAACTGCTCCCAGTACATGTATGGCTCCGGAGCGTCAGCCCAGTACTACCGCCAGTACTGCTTTGACCTGCAGCTCTACACCTGCCACAGCAGCATCAACACGCCTCCTGCCGGGAGCCCTCCGCCCGTCGGCCCCCCGCCGCCCTGCAGGCAGAACTGCTAGTCCGTGTCTGGCTAAAGCGGGGTCGCGCGAGGGATTCGCGCGGCCCATGCCGCGCGTGACGCCAATCATACGTGCAGTCATGTCATGTGGGGAAAATAGGACAAAGTTGACAGATTGGCAAAGGCGCTCGCGACAAGTCCGCGCGTCTGCCGTTGAGTCCCGTGCATGGGTGGACCGACCGACCGCACCTACGGCTTCTGCTACCACGACGGACTGTGAGCGGCTCGAGGTGAGCTTGTCCAGGCCCCCGCGGTGCCCCTCGTGGGAGGGCGGCCTGGACAGGCGTTTCCCACGGGGCCCGGCCCGTGCTCAAGCGCTCCGCGACGCGATGAGCGCGAGGTTGCGCGGAGACAGGCGCCGATCGAAGAGCTGGAGGAGTTCGACCTGGAAGCCCAGCTCCTCCAGGAGGATTGCGCGATCAAGCAGGAGCACGACTTCCAACGCCCTCGCGAAGCGGTCCCTCAGCAGATGGCAGAGCAAAAGCTCCCGCGTCTCGGCGCGAACGGACACCTCGAAGGCATTCAGCTCGGCGTCCGTCATGTGGGCGTCGAGGCCCAGGCGCTCCAGGCGGTCGAGTGCGTAGACCGCGAAGGGTCCGTCATAGAGCGCTCGGGGCGCGTCCCCGGCCCTCACGAAGCCGCGCTCGGGAAAGTGCCGCTTCGCTAGGAGATCGAACGCGAAGCGCCACGCGTAGACCCGCTTCATCCGTGCGAACTCCACCTCGGTCTTGTGATGCCGTCCCCGCGTCGTCAGCGCCAGGGCGTGCGAGGTGAAGGGCAGTGGGTGCGCGCCCCCGAAGCCGGACACGGGGTAGTCCCGAGGGACCTCCAGCTTGTCGTAGCAGCAGCCGATGTTCAGGACGAAGCCCGCCCCCTGGCTCTTGCGGAGCTGCGTGAGGGCGAGCGGCCCGCAGGTGTGCAGGCCGATAGAAGCCCGGTCCAGGCCGGAGAAGAGCGGGTCGATTCGCGGTTGGAGTCCGTCCTCGACGGAGGCCTGGATGAAAGACAGGGTGTCCCCGACCGGGGAGTGGGTTCTCGTCAACCACCGCCGGCCCTTGTCCTGCAGTGCGGCATCCCTATCGATGCTGTGGAAGGTCCACCCGAACGTCCGCGCACAGAGGCGGGCGAGATGTCCCATGCCGCCGCCGATATCGACCGCCTGGTGGATGAAGCGCGTTCTCGGCGCGAGCAGGGCGAGCACCCGCTCGAGTTCGTGGGTCTTCTTGGTGCTGAGTCCCTGCGTCTGCGCGACTGTCAGCGGATGAATGCCCTCGTGCCAGGGCAGCGCTGTCAGTTCCTGGAGTGCGCCGAGGAGCGCGCCCAGGGACGGAGGAGGGACGCCCACGAGCACCCCCTGGTCCAGCCGCCGCTCGCCCGCTTCATCGAGCGACCGGGCATAGGCAAGCCAGTCCTCGGGATAGGCGGCGCCGGACTCGGGCCAGCCCTGGAGGATGGAGCGGGACCAGAGCGGAGACCAGGGCCCGAGCAGGTGCGTGAGCGCCTCGAGTCGCGCCTGGAAGTCCATGGCGGCGCATCCTACGCGCCGCTGCTCCGCCCGTGGGTGATGACGAGGGGCCCCCTCAGCCGCCGTGCTCGGCAACGCATGGGCGCATTCATGCCCCCAGGCGTTGTTCCTCGTCGGAGAGGAGCACGAAAGCCCGTCCGCCGTCAGCCGCCTCGGTAGGTGGTGTCGAGGATGCCGACGCCCGCGCCTTCCACGTACAGGGTGACCTGAGTGCCCTGGGTGGCGGCCTGGGTGGCGCGCTCGAACAGGCCCAGGCGCTCGGCCTCGCTGTACTGGTAGCCGGCGGACGAGGCACCCGAGCCCAGATAGTAATAGCTGCCGACGAAGCTCCCCGTGCAGTTCGCCCCGGTGTTCACCTGCACGACCACGTAGCCCTGGCCGTAGACGACATTGGGTTGCCGGGTGTACTTCGCCGCGCAGACGTAGCCATTCACGGTGATGGGGGCCGCCAGGGCCGTGCTGGAAAACCCGACCGACATCATCACCGCCGAAACAACGATGGACGCTCGCTTCATGGTGTTGTCCCCTTGTGCTGTGGATTGAGGCCTCCGCACCCAGGCTGGGTGTGGGGCTCCGGAAAGCGTCTCTGCCTTTCCTCGCGAGATAACGTGCGAAGGGGGATTTCTTCCTCACCGCCTGTTCGCGTTCGAGCGTGGGATGAGGTGGGAACTGGCGCGCGCACGCAGGGCGAGGTGGATGGCGCGGCGCGCTCTTGATGTGTCCCAGGTGGGGTCAGAAGGTGACTTCTTCGATGACTTTTGTGTGGTCGCCTGGCAACCGGGGTGCCACCTGCCCGGCGAGCTCCTTGATGCGCGCCGCGGAGCAGCCGCCGCAGCCCAGGGCGTCCTTGAGCTTCTTCCCGCCTGGACCGGCCCGCAGGTTCTTGACGGCGTTCCACGCGTTGATGAGGCCGAACTTCCGGGTGCGCACGGTCTCCCCTCGGATCGCCTTGCAGATCAGCTCGAGGTCCGCGTCATCGAACTCGGTGAGGTCACGGGCTTTGTCATCATTCGGGTGGTTGGCATAGAACACCCTGCGTTGCCTGGAGAACGTGGGCCGGGTGTTCAGCGTCTGCATGAGCGCGCTGCCCGCGGTGAGGTCTCCCGGCCCGGGCACGCAGTCGGAGACAATCAGCGGAGCATCCGTGAACCCCTGGAAGACGGGGTCGATCAGCGTCATCCGGAGGTCGAGCTGACTCGGGCTGGGCGCCGGTTCGAGCACGAAGCCCTTGCGATGCCGGCCGCGCACCTTCTTCATGAACCCGCAGGTGGTGGGGACCTCCGTCGGCATCCATTCTTCGTCCGCGAGCGAGTGGTCCGCGCCCGTCGCGATGATTGCGCCGAGTGAATGCGCCACCACCTGCACGGTCGTCCCCGAGTGCGCTCCCCGCGCCTGAACGATGGCGTTGCGCAGACAGTCCGCCGTCTCCATGGGGTGCCGGTTGTCCGGGTAGAAGAAGTCGTAGACCTGCGCATTGGACGGGAAGTTGTTGATGGCCGGGTCCATCACCTCGGGCCCGGCACCGATGCCATGCACGGAGATGTAGGGCACCTTGTTCGGATCGATGGGCCCTCTGGGTCGCAGCTCGCACATGCCACAGCGCGCGCGCATCCGTGACCGCTCCGCGCCATTCGTCCGGTCACCCGCCGTGGTCGGCGTGGGATTCAAGACGGGGGTTGGAGCAGGCGCGGCCTGGGGCGCGAAGGAGGCTTGCACTGGCGGCCCCTCGGCCAGGGTGGCGCCCGCGTCGGTCCCTGCGTCGGCGCCCGCGTCCACGACAGGCCCCGTCCCCGCATCCCGCCCTGCGTCCGAGCCCGCGTCGGCGCCTCCGTCCGAACCCGCGTCTGAACCACCACCGCCACCGCCGTCCGAACCTGTGTTGGAACCCGCATCGGTGCCTGCGTCGTCGTCACAGGTGGCTGTCTCAGTGAACTCCTGCTCAGGAGGAGGACAGCCGGCGTCTCCGGCGTCACCCGCATCTCCAGCGTCCCCGGCGTCAGCGCCTCCGTCACACTCGTCGCAGACCTCGGGCTCCTCCTCGTCTTCGGTCGACATCCCTTCGCGCCACTGCTCCGTGCTCCCTGTGCCCTTGTCCTCCGAGAGGCAGGCCGACATGCCGACGGCAAGCACGAGCATCGCCAGGAAGAGCGCGCGGGCAGCGAGGGGACTGGTGGTCGGGGGTGGCGGTGGCTGGGAAACCAGCATGGGATGTCCTGGATTGAGAAGGAGTTGCGAGCCCTCCCCGCGAGCATAGGACAAACAGCGGGGCCTGAACAGGTTTACATGGAAATCCACGAGAATCGGAATGGGCCGCCAGACGCTGATGCTGGGGCTGACGGCGCGCGGTATCGGAACCTGTGTCCAGGCTGACGATGTATCCCGAAGTCATCCGCCGTGAGCTTTCAATCCCAGATGAGTTCATCCATCCGCTCGGGCGGGAGTGGAGTTGACGGGACGAGGAGGGCGGCTAACGAGAACACATGTTCACGATTTGCGGGGGCACTGTTTTCATGTAAGCAAACCAAGACAGAGGGGGATGTCCATGCAGCGGTTCTTGAGAGTGCTGGCTGGCGCGGTGTTACTTGTTTCGTGCGGAGAGTCCGCGAGCGAATCAGTGAAGACTCCGGTGCGTCTCGAGGTCGAGCGCGAGTTGACGGCACGCGGCTTTGATTTGCGCGAGATGTCCGTGGTGCCCCGGAAGGAAGGGGACGACACGTACCACCAGCTTCGTGTCGACGAGCTGCCCGTGTGGGGCGTGGGCGCGAAGACCGCGAACGGGAAGACCCGCGTCACCCCGGTTCGCGTCGAGCCCACGGCGAAGGTCGAAACCCAGGCGCGCGTCACCCGGGGCGAGGCCGAGGCGGCGGCCCTCTCGGCGCTGGGCGACCCCACTGGGACGGTGTTGCGCGGCGGAGAGCTGATGCTGCGTCCGCACGAGGAGCGGCGGTTCAAGCCGGGTGTGCCGGTGGTGGGCTCTCACGATGCGACGCAGTATGAGCGTGTCATCACCGAGCTGACGCCCATCTACCGACTGACGCTCTCCACCGGTGGCCCGGGCTCTCTCTGGGCCTTTCCGCGTGAGTGGGTGGGCGAGGTAGACGCGCTTTCGGGCAAGGTCCTGCGGGTGGCTCCGGCGGAGGTACACGTCACCTACGCCAACGCGTCCTTGAAGGGGCGCTACTCCGGCACCAACACCTTCTCGGTCGTCGTCAACACGGCGAAGGCGCTGTACAAGCTCGAGGACAAGCGGGGCAACACATTCCTCGCCACGCGCCCGAACGGCGACGGCACCATTTCCTATCTCGACTACTCGAGCCCCGATGCGTCCTTCGGAGATGGCGCGCTGTTCAACGTCACCTCCGAGGCTCGGAGCACGAACGGAGAGACCGCCGCGGTCGACGCCTTCTTCGCCTCGAACATGACGTCGACGATGTTCGAGTACTTCCTCGGCCGGACGGGGTCCAAGGCGCTCCCCCCGATGGAGTTCAAGATGCACTATCCATGGGACAACGCGGGCTACATCGCGAGCAGCAATGACCCAAGGGTCTTGATTGGCTATGAGACCTATCCGGCGCCGACGGGGGTGACGACGCTCGTCCACCTCGCGACCACCGACATCGTCGCCCACGAAATCACCCACGATTTCTTCATGCGTGAGGTGTGGGGGGATCCGAGCCTGGGCTCCGGGGCGTCCGGAGAGATTGCTGCCCTCAATGAGGGCACCGGCGACATCATGGGCTTCTTCACCGAGCTGGGGCGCGACACCCTCAAGCGGCGCCCCCTGAATGAGATTGACCAGGTGCTCCTGCGCCCCGCCAATCTGACGATAGGCGAGGACACCGGAGTTGCAGGACGCAGCCTCCTGACGCCCTCCAATCCGGAGTGGACCCCGGACCTCGTCAACTGGGATGAGCACGAGAGCTGTGGGCCCATCGACCGGATGTTCCTGCTCCTGGCCTATGGCTGTCAGCCGCTGGCGCAGGGCCAGTCTCCGGGGCCCTGGAACTGCCCGAGGGTCCCCGAGGGCTTCACGGGCATCGGGCCGTCCACCGCGGCGGTCATCTGGACCCGCACGGTGGAGGCGCTCCCGGTCGGGGCGGACTACGCCCAGGCCCGAGACGCCGCGCTCATGGCGGCCGGGGTGATTGACGGCGCCTCCTCCTCGACGAAGATGCGCGCAGTCGCCTCTGCCTTCGCGGCGATCAACGTCGGCGCGGTGCCGGACAACCAGCCGCCGCAGGCGACGCTGTCCTGCCGGCAGCGCGGCTCGGACATCGAGTGCTCTGGGACGATCACCGACGCGGAGACTCCCAACCAGGCCCGCCAGGCTCCGCGCCTCGTGGTCGACGGCGGCGTGCAAACGGTCGTGCTCCCAAGCTTTCAGTTCACCCAGCTCATCCCCGCGGGCGCTCTCTCCACGGGGCCCCACACGATTGTTCTCGAAGCATGGGACCTCTGGAACAATCAGGTGACCAAGAGTGTGACAGTGACGCTGGACCGGACGCCGCCCACTGCGTCGCTCACCGTCACGGGCTCGCTGAAGCAGCCGTGGTTCTTGATCACCGCGAACGACGCTTCGGGAATTGACTCGGTCGACTTCATCCGGAACGGACAGTTGATTGTCTCGCTCATGGCGCCGCCGTTCGAGCACCAGTTCGACACCACCACCTGGGCCGATGGTACCTACCCGCTGACCATCAATGTCTCCGACCCGGCCGGTAACGTGACGACGCTCACGCACACGCTGAGGGTCGACAACACACCGCCTTCGGTGTCGATGGCCGTGAGCTCCTCCGGGCCGCCGTTCACCGTCAACGCTTCCGTGAGTGATGCATCCGTGATTACCCGGGTGGACTTCAAGGTGGACGGAGTGGTGTTCGCCACGAGGACGAACTCCGCGACGACCTACTCCGTCAGCTACTCACCGACCGACGGGCTGGCTCACAACCTGATTGTCGAGGTCACTGACGCGTTCGGGAACAAGGGTGTCGCGACCCGGGCCGCGCCGCTCGACAGCACTCCGCCCGCCGTGACGTTCATCGCGTCCCAGTTGGGCACCACGGTGACGCTCAGCGCGAACGTCACTGATACGTGTGGCATCCAGTACCCATACTCGCTCTTCGTGGACGGCACCCTGGCCGCCCAGCCCACCACGCCGGGCTACGTGCTGACGTTCGGCTCGGAGATGGCGTCTGGAACGCACGTGTTCCAGGCGCTGGCGCAGGACCGTTGCGGCAACACGGCCAACTTCGTGGCCTCGTTCGTCAAGTCGAACTCCGTGCCGGTGATTGTCTCCATCACGCGCAACGACACCCAACCCAAGAAGCCGAAGTTCACGGTGGCCTGCAACGACCCGGAGGGAGTCCACCACGTGGAGATGCGCGAGAATGGAGTCATCCTCCAGTCCGACACCACCGCGCCGTACGAGTTCGTCGTCGACACCTCCTCGCGCACGGACGGCGATTACATCGTGCTGTTCCAGTGCTCGGACAACGCGGGCTTCGCCAGCAGCCCGGAGACCCGGACGGTGATCGCGGACAACACGGGCCCGACGTTCAACTTCAGCGTCCAGGGCTCACGTCGCGCGTATCTGGTGTCGGCGGGTGCGGTGAGCGACTCACACGGTGTGCAGTCGGTGACCCTGAGCGGAGGCCTGATTGGAGGCTTCACCGTGACGCTGCCTGTGGCCCCCTACGCATACGTGTGGAACATCGCGGGCACAGCCCCGGTCCAGAGCGACCTCCCATTCTCTATCTCGGCGCGAGACACCTGGGGCAACGAGTCTTCGCTCAGCCGCATCTGCTATGTGGACACCGCCTCGACGCAGGACGTCGTCCTGAATTGTCATTAGGTGTCCTGAAGCCCAGACAGGCGGCCGGGCCCGGAGAGTTTTTTCCAGGCCCGGCCGTAAATTCTCAGTCGGTCAGACAGACCCACCTGTTGTGCGGAATGGCCTGGCAGAGACAATAGCCCGGGGTGCCGTTGGCGAAGGTACAGCCAATCTCCCGGTCCGGGCTGCAGACCTTGCCCTGGAGGGACTCGCAGGTGGCGGCCTGCGCGGACACTTCCTGCTCGGGAAGGGCGCCAGTCTCGGTGCCCTCCGGGACTTCTGCTCCGCCACAGCCAACGATGGAAACGAGAGCTGCGAGTGCCAGTACACGAAGATTCATGTTGGAAACCCCGTTGCAGTTGTAGCCCTCGAATCCAACTGCGGGCCCTGGGCTTGGGTCAAGCGCCACCCTTCTGACGCGTTGCGCCCATTGTCCACCCCACGTCAGTGGATGTGTGGGAACTGGCGGCACCGGAGGTCCCTCGGCCCGAGTGGCTTCCAAGAAGTGCCTGGCTTCAAGTGAGGGATGGCTCAGTTGTCCATGGGGATGCGGCTCCTGCCTTTCCCGCGAACCCTCTCCAGGGAGCGAAACACCTCGTGGAGACGAATGTGTCGGTGCTCGGCCATGCTATGGAAGAGACATGAGTGATTCGACCACGCTTCTGGGGGCCCGCAACGTGCGCGTCAGCGCGGACTTCTGGAAGAAGTGCGCGCCCCTGCTGGGCAATAACGTGTTCCTCGACCTCGCCCTGGTGAGGCGCACGGCCTGGGGAGACCTCGACTTGTCGCTGCCGGAGGGGACGCGGCTGATTGGCTATGTGAAGCAGGAGAAAGACTATCTGGTCTTCTTGAAGACGCTGGAGTCGTTCCTGCCGAAGTCACCCACCACTGGCCTCAAGTCCTGGGGCGAGGCTGTCTTTGAGTCCACGGGAGGGGGCCGCTGGCGCGTGCTGTTCCGCTATGGCCCGAAGCCGGAGATTCGCGTTCGCTACCAGGTGTGGGCCGTCAAGCCTGTCTCGTCCATCCGGCCGCTGTCGCGCGCGAAGGCGACGCGGGCCGCGCGCCCCGACGAGGAGCGGCTCTTCGTGGACACGGAGACGGACTTTCGGGGCGTGGCGCTGGTGGGCAGCGAGCTCTGGGTGCGTGCGGGCAGTCTGGGCGAGCCGGGGCGCGGCAAGCGCACTGCGTTCAAGGACGCGAAGCAGGCCCGCGCCGCGGCGGACGCGCTCATCGCGAAGCTGCACAAGAAGGGCTTCGTCGAGCGCAAGCTCTGACAGGAGACCGCCGGACCCCGTTCCTCGGATTTCGATGCCCGGGCATGAAGGCTTGCTCGGGCGAGGTTGTCGGGTTGGAGTTCGGGCCCCGGCGCGGGGGCTGATGTGGGTGGGCTGGGACTCCACGCGCGTTCGGAGGCATGATGATGGGAGCCGCCGAGGCGTGACCCGGTCCTCGCGGGTGACGCACGGGTGCCAGGAACCAGGGTCGTCGCAGGGGGAGCGCGGGAATGTCGGAGTCGGTCGAGCAGAGGTGCCTCCGGTGTGGTGCTCCGGATGCGGGGAGCGTGGCGCGCTGTGTGTGCGGCGCCAGCCTCCGGGTGGACGTCGTGTTGCGGGACGCGGTGGCTGACGAGCGGACGCGCTTCGCGTTGGCCCGGGCCATCTCGCTGCTGGGCCCTCCCGCGCCCTCGTTCTCCGAGGCGCGAACCCTGCTCGCGACGGCGGGGGCGCCCCTGGCCCGTGGCGTCTTTCGCGCCTTCGCGGAGAAGCTCCTGGAGGTGCTGCGCGCCCAGGGCGCCCGCGCGGATTTGCGGCCGTTCGTGGAGTCGGTGGTGCCCGTCCAGGAGTCCTCGCGTGGACTCCTGAGGGCGCTTGTGGGTGCCTGCGTCCTGGTCGGGTTGGTGGGCGGCATCTGGATGGCTCGCTCTCCGCGTTTCGAGCGCACGCGCTCGAATGTCCTGGCCCTCGCCACGGGTGAAGACACTCCGGGCGAGGCGGCCCCCGTGCCCTCGGCCCTCTCCACCGCGGAGATTTCACGCCGCGCCGGCCCGAGCACGTTGACGCTGCGGTGTGGGAGCAAGACGGGCTCTGGCTTCTTCGTGGACTCCGAGCTGGTGCTGACCAACCAGCACGTGGTGTGTCCGCCGGGCAAGATGATGACAGCGGTGCTCGCGGACGGGCGGGAGTTGCTCGGTGAGACGGTCGCCAGTGACGTGGACCTGGACCTCGCCACCGTCCGCGTCGTGGGCGCGAAGGCAGTCCCGTTGCCACTGGGAGACGTCACGCGCCTGGAGCCCGGTGACCCGCTGGTCTTCATCGGCAGCCCCAAGGGCCTGGACTTCACCGTGCACGAAGGGAAGGTGGGCTTCGTGGGCCGGCAGTACCTGGGCACTGGCTATGTGCAGTTCAATGCCTCGGTGAATCCGGGCAACAGTGGCGGACCGCTGTTGAACGGACGCGGCGAGGTGGTCGGCGTCGTCTCGATGAAAATCGAGAACGCGGATGGGCTGGGGCTGGCGCTGCCCATCGCCTATGCGAGCAAGCTCGTCTCCGTGCCCACCACGCCCGAGTCCACGGAGCGCTGGAGTCAGTTGCTCAAGCGCGTGGCGCGCGACGAGGAGCGCGAGGTGCGGCGCTTCCAGGTGGACACCGAGCAGCAGGTGGTCCTCTCGGTGCAGCGGGTCGACGGGCTGGGGCTCATCGTGCTGGTCGTCGAGCGGTTCGACTCGCCACCCACGGCCGTGAAGCGCCGCATGGAGCTGGAGGCGGAGGGGAAGACGTGCACGCTGGATTTGGAGTTCGAGGACTGGCGGCCGCTGAGCCAGTCGCTGGCGGCGCAGGAGGACTCGCGGCGGCTGCGCTGGTTCCTCTCGCGAGGCCTCACCCTGGGCATCCACATCGGTGGGGCGCGGCTGCCCGTCGAGACCTGCTCGCTCCCAGAGGTCGGCACGGCCTGGCTGAAGTCAGGGCAGGGAAGTGGTGAGAACGAGGAGCGCATCGAGGTGTCGCTCAAGGACGTCAGGGAAGCCCGTGAGACGTGGACCCGGAACCCCGCGGGCATCCAGCGCTGGGAGCGGGAGCGCTTCAAGCAGAGGCTGGCGGGGAATCGCACACGGGAGGAGGAGGAGCGGTGGCGCACGTCCTTCGGCAAGGCCCGCGCGCGTGTCGCCCGCTTCGAGGAGGAGCGCGCGCGTCTGCGCAAGGACGAGTCCTCCGGCAAGCCGGTGGCAAAGCGCCAGTTGGAAGTGGAGGCGGAGCTGAAGCTGGCGAGCCAGCAGCTCGCCGAACTCGAGCGCTACGCCGTGGAGAAGAACGTTCCCCCGGAGTGGCGGCGGTAGGCCCTGGGGCCTGGGGCTCCGCTTTCGCACCTGTCGCCATGTCCGTGGCAGGTGCCGGAACGAGGTCGGAGGGGTCTGCTGGCGCTTTCGCGGTGGGCTCAGGACCTTCAAGGCAGCTCACGTCCATCCCCGCTCCTCAGCGCGCCCAGCTTTCCTTGGTGCTTACCTCCGGCGACGGTGCTCCTCGACCCCATTGTCTTCCTGCGTGGCAATGCCCGCGACCGTATGCCGCCAACCATTGCGAAGACCGTTCCGCCGACCTTCATCCAAGGACCAAGTGACTCAATCTGAGCACAGGCAACGAGGGTGAGTCCTGGGATGAGCGTCACTATTCCACCAGCAAGCCGCCACGGGTTGTTTGTACTGTGAAGCGCAAATCAAAGTGACCTCGAATTCGCGCTCCATGCCAGTGCAGATGTTGCTGGATGCGTAAGGATTGCCCGCTCTGCCTGTCCACCTCGAGTGGCAAGCGAAAGAGGCTTCCATGCACAGAAGAAGTGTCCTCGCGGCCCTGGCCCTCATGTTGGGGTTCGCGGCCGGGTGTAGTGCTACGCAGCCGGAGCCAGCCGGCTCGGTGCGGTTCCTCGTCTCCGAAGGTCAGCGCCTGACGCCCGAGGGAATCACCCGGGTGACGGTGACCGTCTCGGCGTCGGACATGGAGCCCATCGAGGCCGAGCTCACCCTGACGGACGGTGTCTGGAAGGGAGTGTTGGAAGGCATCCCCGCGGGCACCGGGCGCAGCTTTGAAGCCCTGGCCTATGACAACACTCACTGGTGGCGCTACCAGGGTGTCGTGACGGATGTCACCATCGAGTCCGGCAAGCAGGCCCTGGTCGCCATCGTCTTGCAGGAGTTTGTCTTTCCCTCCAACCCATTCGACAACGCGGTGCCTGTCATTGATGGGCTCGCGGTCTCCTCCACTGAGGTGGCGCAGGGGAGCGAGGTCACCTTGACTGCCGTGGCCCGTGACCCAAATCCCGAGGACAGCCTCACGTACACGTGGACGGCCAGCGTGGGCGGGCTGTCGAGCTCCACCGGCCGGGTGGTCCGCTGGACGGCCCCCTCGCAAGCCGGGTCCGCTGAGCTCACGCTCACCGTCAGCGACGGGCGAGGCGGGGCTTCCGGCACGAAGCTGTCCTTGAGCGTCCTCTCCGGTGCGACTGGCGCCATCGTCGAGACGAGCTTCAACCACGTGCCTGTCCTCCAGCGGATCTCCGCTTCGAGCGGCCGGGTGGATGTGGCGGAGACCACCGTGCTGACGGCGGCCGTGACGGACACGGATGGAGACTCGATTCGGTACGAGTGGAGCGCGAGCTGTGAGGGCACCTGGACGGACGCCGAACGCGCCACGGCGCAATTCACTCCCTCCGTGCGTCCAAGCAGGGGCTGCAACAACTGCCGCATCACGGTGGGCATTCGTGACTCGCGGGGGGCGTGGACCTCGGGTCGGCTCTCCATCTGCGTGGGGCCCGCCCCTTCACCCGTGGTTGTCGCCGATGCCCAGGTCTGGGGATCCGCCGGGGAGCCGGTGATGGTGGTGGTGCCGCCGGGCAGGCACGTCGCGGAGCTGATGCTCTGGGGGGCGGGGGGCGGAGGCGGTGCCCCGGGGCCTGGAGGCGGAGGCGCATGGCTCCACGCGCGCGTCCCGGTCACTCCAGGGGAGTCTCTCGAGCTGCGCATCGCGAGCGGTGGCGACTCGCAAGGGGGCGGTGGTGGCGCTTCGCAGGTCCTCCGTGCCGGGCAGGTCCTGCTGGTGGCGGCGGGAGGCGGCGGGGGAGGACATGACGGATGCAGTGGTTGCTCCAGGGATGAAGACCCCCTGGGCGGAGCAGGGGGCGGTGGAGGCCCCGTGGGCGGGAATGGACAGAACGGCCGGCTCAATGACTACCACCTGTCCGGAGCGGGAGGCGGCGGCGGAGGAATGCAGAACGCGGGAGGTGTGGCGGGGCCGAGCAACAACCGGCAGCCGCCGGAGCCGGTGACCTGTGCGGCGCCGGGGCTTCCGGGAGACGCTTTGCAAGGAGGGGCGTCTCGTGCCTGCCAGTCCAGTGCCCAGCCCGTCGCCACCGGCCACCTGGGAGGACGCGGGATGGGGAATGGCTCTGGAGGGGGAGGTGGCTCGGGTTGGTATGGCGGAGGAAGTGGCGGCAGCCGGTACACCTACTCAGGAGGAGGCGGTGGCGGCGGCTCGTCATATGCGCATCCCAGCGTCACGCTCCTGGCGACTGAAGGCGGCAACGGTCAGCAGCCGGGTGGACGGATTGTGACGGGATACCTGGGCATCGCCGGCCGTGGGGGAGAGCCCCTGACGAATTGGCAGACGGAGCAATCGACTCCGGGAGCGTCGGGCCTGGCCCTCCTGTGGTGGAGGTAGCCGCGGCGAGTCCGTGGGGCCTTGCGCAAGCAAGGCCTCTTCTTCCCGATGACTGCCATTGTCAGAAGACGAAGCCTCGGTGGCTGGGCCGAGGCGTCTGACGGGGGAAGGGGAGTGGGCCCTCCTGGATTCGAACCAGGGACCAATCGGTTATGAGCCGACAGCTCTAACCGCTGAGCTAAGGGCCCCCATGCGTGAACAACCCGCGTGTCCGGTGGCATATCCCCGCGCATGCGTTGCTGGCAAGCGCCACTCGGCCCCCTGATTTGACGCTGCCTCTCGCGTCGGCGTGAGGCTTTGTGCGCGCCTTGCGTCAGCGCTTCCGCTTCGACGTGGGAGCGCCCGTCTTGCGTGAGGCCTGCTGCTTCGCGGGCGTCGCGGGCTCCTGGGCCACCTTCACCCGGAACACCTGCCCACGCTGCTCCACCGTGACGCCCTCGGCGCGCAGGCGCTTCGCCTGCTCATTCGCCACCGTGGACGCCAGCGTCCCTCCCGCCTTCGTCACACGCCACCACGGCAGCTCCTGTCCCGGAGGCAGCTTCGTCATCTCGCGCCCCACGCCGCGCGCCGCCCCGGGACGTCCCGCGTACAACGCCACCTGCGAGTACGAGCGCACCTGGCCTCGCGGAATCGAGCGCACCGCGCGCCATACCGCCTCGGAGAAGGGCGGACGCTTCGGCGGAGCCGACGCCTCGGGTTCCACTCGGGACTTCGTCTTCGTCGTCGTCCTGGACCTGGAGAGCGCCACGGCGCCCGACTCTAGAAACACGAAGGCCCCCGGTCCATGAAGGAGCGGGGGCCTCGGGACTTCCCGTGACGGCTCACGATGGAGCCGTCAGGAAGGCGTCAGCTCTCCACGAAGGAGCGCAGGCGCTTGGAGCGGCTGGGGTGACGCAGCTTGCGCAGCGCCTTGGCCTCGATCTGACGGATGCGCTCGCGCGTCACCTCGAAGTCCTGGCCCACCTCTTCCAGCGTGTGGTCGCTCTTCTCGCCAATGCCGAAGCGCATGCGGAGCACCTTCTCCTCGCGCGGCGTCAGCGTGGCCAGCACCTTGCGGGTCTGCTCCGCCAGGTTCATGTTGATGACCGCGTCCGCCGGCGACACGAGGCTCTTGTCCTCGATGAAGTCACCCAGGTGGCTGTCCTCTTCCTCGCCAATGGGCGTCTCAAGGGAGATGGGCTCCTTGGCGATCTTCAGGACCTTGCGCACCTTGTCGAGCGGCAGCTCCATCTTCTCCGCGATTTCCTCCGGCGTCGGCTCGCGGCCAATCTCCTGCACCAGGTAGCGGCTGGTGCGGATGAGCTTGTTGATGGTCTCGATCATGTGCACCGGGATGCGGATGGTGCGGGCCTGGTCGGCGATCGCGCGCGTAATGGCCTGACGAATCCACCAGGTGGCGTAGGTCGAGAACTTGTAGCCGCGCTTGTACTCGAACTTGTCCACGGCCTTCATCAGGCCGATGTTGCCCTCCTGGATGAGGTCCAGGAACTGGAGGCCGCGGTTCGTGTACTTCTTCGCGATGGACACCACGAGGCGCAGGTTCGCCTCCACCAGCTCGCTCTTGGCGCGCTCGGCCCGCTTCTCGCCCAGGCGGATGGCGTCGTAGTTGCGGCGCAGCGCATCCACGGGGAGGTTGGCCTCCTCCTCCACCTTCTTGATCTTCCGAACCGCCGTGCGCACGTCGCGGTCCAGGACCTCGAGCTGCTCGGGCGTGAGGTTGAGCTGCTTCTGCAGCTTCTTGCCGATGTTCGGATTCTCCCGCGACTCCTTCAGCTGCGGGCGCAGCTCCTTCATGGAGATGCCGTAGCGGCGCTCCAAATCACGAAGCTCGTCCTCGGCCTTCTCAACGCGCTCGATGAGCCCCTTGAGATTCACGACGATGCGGTCGACCTGCTTCTTGTTCAGCCGCATCTCCTCCAAGACCTCCATCATCTTGGTCCGGAGGTCCTTCATCTCCTGCTTGAGCTCCTTCTTGCGCACCTCGGTCAGCTTCTTCTTGGAGATGAGCTCCTCTTCCAAGACGTCGCAGTCCTTGGCGAACTTGCGGAAGCGCTCGATCTGCTTGCAGATCTGCTCAATCTTGTTGAGCTCGCTCTGCGCAAGCTGCGCCGGGGCGTCACCCTCGCCGACCTCCTCGGGAGCCTCCTCGGCGCCCTCGGCCTGGGCCTCCTCGGGCGCGTCCTTGATGACGTCGCGCACGCGCAGCTTGGCCGTCTTCAGCTTGTTGCCGATGTCGAGGATCTCCTCGACGGCGACCTTGCAGGCGAGCAGGGCGCGCAGCACTTCCTTCTCGCCCTCTTCGATGCGCTTGGCGATTTCGACCTCGCCCTCGCGCGTGAGCAGGCTGACGCTGCCCATCTTGCGCAGGTACAGGCGCACCGGGTCGTTCGACTTGCCACCCGGCTCGTCGTCTTCGTCCTTCTCGTCCTCGTCGACGTCTTCCTTCTCCTCCTCGACGGTGACGGTGGGCTTGATCTCGTTGTTCTGAGCAGCCTTCTGCGCATCGACAATCTCGATGTCGTTGTCGCCGAACATGCTCATCACGTCGTCGATTTGATCGGACGACACGATGTCGGCGGGCAGCGCGTCATTCACCTCGTCGTAGGTGAGGAAGCCCTTCTCTCGCCCCTGGGCGAGCAGGTCCTTCACTTCCTTGCGCTCGGCGACGGGGTCCTCCTCGACGTCGTCCTCGACGGCGTCCGGGTCCACCTCGACGGCGGCGGCGGCTTCTTCAGCGGCCTCCTCGGGGTCCACGTCCGCGGAGACGACGCCCTTCTTCTTCTTCTTCGTCTCGACCTCGGCGGGCGCCTCCTTGGCCTCCAGGGGCTCCTGCTCCTCGGTCCCAGCCTTCACCCCAGCACCCTTCGCCGCGGGACTGTCCGGTGCCTTCTTCTTGCGGATCACCGGATCCACCTTCTTCTTGGTGGGCTTCACGGACGCCTTCGAGGGCTTCTGCGTCGGCATTCGGGTACTTCTCCTTAAGAAATTCAGGGGCTTGAGGCCTGGGGCGAGCCGGCCGATCTACCGCAAAGTCAGGGTTTCTTACAAACGCGAAGTCAAACCGGTTGCATGGGCGCCTTTGTTCCCGGGGAAGCGGGCTTGAGCTCCTCCAGGACACGCTTCTTGAGGGCCAGCAGTTCCACGCGCTCCGACAACAGTTGCCGCGTCTCTTCCGTGAGGTCGAACGCTCCCGGCGTCTGCTCTGTCGCGCGCTTTATATAAGTGAGCCGCTCGTCGATGCGCCGCACCATGATTTCCCGGCAGATGGCGAAGAACGCATGCTCGAGCTCCTGGCCTTCCGAGGGGAGCTGGCGCCAGGACGTTTCGATGGCGCGCTTCACGGACTCGGCTGCTTCGAAGAGCGCATCCTGGGTGCCCTGGCCCGACGTGGCATGCGCGAGCGCCATGCGCAGTCCCATGTGGGACAGCTCGTCACAGACACGAAAGACATCCCTGCCGAGCAGGCGAGGCTCCCTCAGCACGGAGGCCACGTAGAGTGCCTCCATGGGCGGGGGCGGCTTCTCGGGCAGCGGGCGAGCGGGCGCGGCAGAACCGCCATCATGCGAGGCCGAAGCGGCGGGCTTGGGCGTGGGGGGCACCTTGCTGCGCAGCGCGGCCTCCACGTCCGCGGAGCGCCAACCGAAGTGCTCCGCGAGGGCGGAGAAGAGCGACGAGCGCACCAGTCCCACGGGCACCTGCGCCGCCACGGGCTTGAGCCGCTCGAGTGCCGCCATCTTCTCCTCGAAAGACGCCCCCTTGCCCTGGGGCAGCAAGGAGGCGAACAGGTAGGCGGTGAGCGGTTGAGCGCCTTCCAGCAGCCGCTCCACACCCTCCGCTCCCTCTCGACGCGCGAAGACGTCTGGATCATCCCCCTGGGGCAGCAGCGCCACCCGGGCGGTCGCCCCGGCGGCGAGCAGCGGACCGGCGAGTCGCTCCACCGCCGCGATTCCCGCCGAGTCCCCGTCCAGGAGCAGCACCAGCTCCCGGGCCTCGCCGCGCTTGAGCACCTGCATGTGGCCGGGGGTGAGGTTGGTGGAGCACAGCGCGACGGCATGGCGCACGCCCACCTGATGCAGGCCGATGCAGTCGAAGTAGCCCTCCACGAGGACGGCGGCCTTGCGCTTGCGGACCTCGTCGCGCGCCTGGTCCATGCCGAAGAGCGTGTCGCTCTTGTTGAAGAGCCGCGACTCGCGCGAGTTGAGGTACTTGGGCCCTTCCTCGGCGCCGACGAGGCGGCCACCGAAGGCGATGGGGCGGCCCTCCGGCGCCCGGATGGGCACCATCAGCCGGCTGCGGAAGAAGTCATAGCAGCCGTCTCCCGTGTTTCGCTTGAGCACCAGCCCGGCCTTCATGGCCCAGTCCAGCATGCCTGTCTTTTGAAAGCGCTCCGCGAGCGTGCTCCAGGCGTTGGGCGCCCAGCCGAGTCCGAAGGACTGCGCCGTCTCTTCCGACACGCCACGACTGGCGATGTAGGCCCGCGCGGAGCGGCCCTCGTCCTGCCAGAGGGTGGCGCGGAAGTGCTCGGCGGCCAGGTCCGTGGCCTCCTTGAGCTGCTGGCGCTCGCGCATGCCCGGGTCCTGCTGCGCCTCCAGGTCGATGCCCAGCTCGCGCGCCAGGTCCCTCACCGCGTCGAGGAACGTCTTGCCCAGGTAGCGCTGGACGAAGGACACCGCGTCCCCGCTCGCCCGGCAGCCGTGGCAGAAATAGAAGTGCTTCTCCGGCACCACGTAGAAGGAGGGGGTCTTCTCCTGATGGAAGGGACAGCGCCCCTTCCACTCGCGGCCCGCCTTCTTCAGCTCCACATGTCGGGAGATGAGGCCCACGAGGTCTACACGCTCGAGGACTTCCTGGATCTTGTGTTCCGGGATCACGTCGGCCACCCCTCGTCCCGCACCTGGGCGGGCGCACTCCCGACATCCTGGCAGCCGGGCCTGACGTCGCCCGTCTGGTCGCCAACCCGCTGGATCACCCCGCCCACGAGGGCGAAGGACCGGCGGCGGGGGGCGGGAAGGATGGCTGGGGACACGTTGGGGCTCCTACGGCCCGGACGGCGCCTCCCTGGAAGGGGTGGGGCGCGCGCGACGGACTGGCCCTGGCACTTAATGACGGGGAGACGGGGGAGCAAGTTTCCGCTCACCCCAATCCCATCCACCCGAGGGGCCGCGGGAGCAAGCGAGCGACCCCGAACGGGTGGGAGACGGCTTCAGGAGAGCTTCGCCAGCTGGGCCTTCACGGCCTCGGAGATGGCTCGGCCCTCGGCCTTGCCCTGGATCTTGGGGGTGAGGTTCTTCATCACCAGGCCCATGTCCTTGGAGCTCGTGGCGCCCACCTCGGCGATGGAGGCCTGGACGGCGGCGGCCAGCTCGTCGGGGGTGAGCTGCTGGGGGAGGTAGCTCTGGAGGATGGCGATTTCGGCCTCTTCCTTCTCCGCCATCTCCGGCCGGTTGCCGGCCTTGAACTGCTCCACGGAGTCGCGACCCTTCTTGATGAGGCCGGCGACAACTGTCAGTACACCCGCGTCATCGAGGGCGGAGGCGCCGGGCTCCACTTCCTTGTACTTGATGGCGCTCTTGATGGCCCGAATGACGGTGGTGCGCGTCTCGGTCTTGGCCCGCATCGAGTCCTTCAGGTCCGCGTCGAGCCGTTCCTTGAGGGTTGCCATATATGCGACTCCGCTGGGGTTGTGGTTCGGGGGGACTGGACGACGGGAGCCAGGGCACCTGACTGCTCGGGGGCGCCCCGGCTCTCACGCCGGCCTCGCAACTAGAACGACTTGCGGGCCTTCTTCACCGCGCGCTTCTTGGCGGCGAGGGCCTTCTTCTTCCGCTTCACGGAAGGCTTCTCGTAGTGCTCGCGCTTGCGGATCTCGGAAAGGATTCCGGCCTTTTCAGTGGCCTTCTTGAAGCGCTTGAGGGCGCTCTCAATGGATTCTCCTTCTTTCACTCGGATACCGGGCATGAGTTCACCTCCTTCCGCCATGCGTCAATGTGTGTGTACTTCAAAAGGGGAGCGGGTATGTCCTAGCGGGAGGTAAAACGCAAGGACGCAGGAGGGAAAACCCGGGGGCGGATGCACTACACTGTCCGCTGCGTGAGCCCTGCCCTCATCCTGATGGTACTGCTGGCGACCGGTCAGCGTGGCGGCACCGGGACGACCGACTGCTGGAACTCCTGCCAACGGCACGTGGCGGACCGGGCCCTCCGGGGCCGCGTGTGTGGCTCCTGCCTGTCCGGGGGACGGGTCGACTCCTGGGTGGCGTCCCTGGGCACGGTCCGGCCGACTCCCCGCGACGCGCTCGCGTCTTCCCGCAAGGACGAGGACTGGCGGGTGCGGTGGGCCTCGGTGCGGGCCGAGGCGAAGGGGAAGGGGATTGCCGAGCGCCGCGTGCTCGCGGAGTGGGTGGCCAGCACGCCCACGTCGGCGGATCTGCAGGCGTGTCTCACGGCGGCACGCGCGGCCGCGGAGGCGGATCAATCCTCGGCGACGTTCCTTCGAGAGGCCGGAGCGCGGGGGCCCGAGGCGGCGGCCCGGGTATGGGCTCGCCGTGAGGCCATCCGGCAGGCGCTGGAGGTGGAGTTGTACTCGGAGGACCCGCGCGCGCGAGGGTCGGCGCTCGCCCACCTGGGGACGTTCATGGGGCGCAAGCCAGCGCGGCTGTTGCTCGATGCCACGGCCTCCAGGCCGGAGAGCACGGATGTCATTGGCGCCAGCGCGTTGAAGTCCGTGGCGCTGCGACAGCGCACCTCGGTGGGGCGCCTCTTGCTGGAGGAGGCGAAGCCCGCGGACGCGGTGCTCGTGAACCGACTCTTCGCCGTGTACTCGCGGGAGTTGGAGGAGCTTCAGCCGGAGCTGACGGCGCCCGAGCCCCGTCGCCGGGATTCGGCGGTGCTGGCGTTGGGCGTCTATGGACCGCTGGCCCGCAGGGAGATGGAGCGCGCGCTGGAGGATGCGGACCCCAAGGTGCGTGGCTCCGCGGCGCGGAAGATGGCGGAAGCGGAGGGCACGTCGCTGCGCGTGGCCGCCGAGCGCCGGGTGGAGGGGCGCGACGCCGCCGTGTCCCGGCCGTGGCTGGAGGCCATGGTGCGGGAGAAGGGCTGCGCGGGCTTCTTCCTGGATGTGGCGGGCAACCCGAGGATGCCCGCGGAGCTGCGGGGCCAGGCGCTGGCGTCACTGGCGGACTGTCGCGAGAGCGAGAACGAGCGGGTGGAGACGCTTTCGCCCTATCTGCGCGACTCGCAGCCCGTGATTCGGGCCGGGGCGGTGCGCGTGCTGGGCTCGATGTCCGTCCGGAGACCCGAGGTGATGGATGCCACCACGCGGGCGCTGGAGGACGACGCGCCGGAGGTGGTGGCCGCCGCGCTGGCGGTGGTCGCGGGGCAGCGCCAGTCGACACGGGGGGACGCGGCCGCGGAGCTGCTGGGCTCGGAGCACCCGGTGGTGCGCGCCGCCGCCGCCCGGGCGCTGGAGGCCATTGGCCGCGCCGTCCACGTGAAGGTGCTGGCGTCCTGCCTGCGCGAGGACCCGGTGCCGGATGTCCGGGTGGCCGCCGCGCTCGCGCTGGGCCGACTGGGCGGGCCGCATGCCGCCGCCGCGCTGTCCGACGCCGTGGCCCGGGACGGGGACACCCACGTCCAGCACGTGTCGCGCGAGGGATTGCGGCGGCTGGGCTTCGGGCCCTGAGCCGAACTCAGGGGCCGCTGATGGCCTTGGCGTCCGAGCGGTTCCGACCCGCGCGCTTGGCCCGGTAGAGGTACTTGTCCGCCGCGGCGATGAGGTCCTCGGGCTGGGAGAAGTCCGAGTCCAGCAACGTCGCCACGCCCAGGCTGATGGTCACCTTGATGGGCGTGCCGCCGAAGACGAAGTCCGCCTTGTCCACCGCGTACCGGCAACGCTCGGCGCAGGCGAGGGCCTGGTCCTCGGCGGACTCGCGCAGCATCAGCGCGAACTCCTCGCCGCCGTAGCGCGCCAGCAGGTCCTCGGTGCGCACGGTGTCGCTGACCCGCTGGGCGATGCGCGTCAGCACGTAGTCACCCGCCGGGTGCCCGTACGCGTCGTTGATCTTCTTGAAGTGGTCCACGTCGAACAGCACCAGCGACAGGTTCACCCGGTGGCGCAGGCAGTAGCTGAACTCCTTGCGCACCGTCTCCAGGAAGTACTTCTTGTTGTAGACGCGGGTGAGGCCGTCGCGCGTCGCCGACTCGTAGATGCTGCGCTGGTACTGCTCCTCCAGTTCGTCCTGGATGGAGAACTTGAGGACGGTGTTGGAGCCAATCTGGATCTTGTCGCCGTCGTAGAGCGGCGCGGCGTTGACCTTCAGGCCGTTGAGGTACGTGCCGTTGGTGCTCGCCAGGTCCACCACCTGGAAGCGCCCGTCGCCCAGCGCCACCACCTTGGCGTGCTTGCGCGAGATTCCGTCGTCCTCCACCTGGAACTGCGCCTCGGAGCTGCGCCCCAGCACCACCTCGGAGCGGTCCAGCTTGAACATCCGGCCGATGCCCGCCGCGGACTTGGCGCTGATGACGATCAGATAAGCGCTCTGCCGCTGGCCGTTGCCCAGCAGGTCCGAAATGGAATGGACGGAAGTTTTCTCCTCGGACATCGCGCCACCCATCTTACGGGCCGTTTTTTCATGGCGGCAAGCATGCTGCCGGCTTCCTTGCCGGCAACCCTCGCCAGGATTGGACTCACCGCGTTGGTTTGTGGCTCCGGCGACCCGGGGGTTCCACTGTCTTGCGTCCGACGGTCAGCTCCCCGGCCACCGGTGTCTGGATGAAGCGCGCGAGCGCCTCCGGAGAGCGGGGGTGATAGGCCAGTCCCTGCATCAGCTTCACCAGCGCCGCCGAGGGCGTCAGGTCCGCGCCGCCCACGGCCCCCTGGGCCAGGGCCGCCGCTCCAGATTCGTAGAGACTGAGATCCACGCCGTTGCGGTGGGCCTGACTCACCACCACGACGGGCACGCCGCGCTCCCGGGCCTGGGTGAACAGGGGCAGGAGCGAGCGCCCGAGGGCCGGGTCGATGGGGAAGTTGCCGGCTCCGTACGCCTCCAGGACGAGTCCCCGGACATGCGGCAGCAACTGCAGGGGCAGGGCGGGGTCCAGCCCGGGGTAGACCTTCAAGAGGAAGACGCGCGGATCCAGCTTCTCGTACAGGCGGAAGGGGCCCTTCGACCGAAGTCCCGGCTCGAACGTCGCGTCCACGCCCAGGGTGCCCAGCACGGGGCAGTTCGGGCTCTCGAAGGCGTCGTACTCGGACACCTTCACCTTGCGCGTGCGGTTGCCCCGGTAGAGGTGCGAGTCGAAGCAGATGGTGACCTCGCGCGGCCCCTGCAGCGCGGACAACACCGCGTCGATGAGGTTGAGCCGCGCATCCGAGCGGACCTCCCCCAACGGCCGCTGGGAGCCCGTCAGCACCACGGGGCAGGGCGGGTTGCGCAACATGAAGGACAGCGCGCTGGCCGTGTAGGCGAGCGTGTCCGTGCCATGGGTCACCACGGCCCCGTCGAAGTCCTTGAGCTGCTGGTGCAGGTGGGTGGCCATGCGCTGCCACAGCTCCGGCTGCATCTCCGAGCTGTCCACGTTGCTGATCAGCTGCAGCTCGATGTCCGCGAGCTGGAAGAGCTCCGGGACGCGGGCCTTGAGCGTCTTGAAGAAGGCAGCGGGGCGCAGGGCGGATGGCCGACCTCCGGCCATCCCCAGCGTGCCACCGGTATGCAGGAGCAGGACTCTGGGCATGATGGGCAAGGGTGCTTCCCTGCCAAGGCTTGCGTTGCTTTACAAGCCCCGCGAGCGTGGCTAAGACCCGCCGCGTGCTCCTCTCCTGCTGGAAGCGTGTCATTCCCCTGCTGGCCGCCGTGGCGCTGACCAGCTCGGGCTGCAAGAACCCGGAGGGCTCCGCGCCCGCCTCGAACCCGGCCCCGGCCGCCGCCCCGGCCGCCGCTCCGGCTCCCGCCGCGACTCCGCCGCCGCCCCCGGCCCCTCCGGCCGCCGCCCCGACGGACCCCGCCGCGGCCCTCTCCGGCATCCCGGGCATGGACTTCTCCTCGCTCTCCGCGGCCTCCAAGCGGGAGCTGGCCACCGTCCTGAGCGACGAGTTCTGCTACTGCGGCTGCCCGCACACCCTGGGCGCCTGCCTGAAGTCGCACAACACCTGCCGCCACGCCAAGCGCATGGCCCGCGTAGCCGCGCGCATGGTGTCCGAGGGCAGCCCCGCCACCGAGGTCATCGTCCAGCTGTCCCAGTACTACGGCGCCTTCCGTGAGCAGCGCGCCCAGTTCAAGGTGGACGACCGGATGTGCATGGGCGCTGTGTCCGCCCCGGTGACGGTGGTGGAGTTCTCCGACTTCGAGTGCCCCTACTGCGCCAAGGCCCGTCCCGTCCTGGAGGCCTTCGCGAAGAAGAATCCGGCCCAGGTGCGCTTCTGCTACCTGCCGTTCCCCCTGTCCAACCATGTCAACGCGGTGCCCGCGGCGCAGGCGGCCCTGTGGGCGCGAGATCAGGGCAAGTTCTGGCAGATGCACGACGCCCTCTTCACCCACCAGGAGAACCTCAAGCCGGAGGCGCTGCCCGCGCTGGCGAAGGGGCTGGGACTGGACGGCGCGAAGCTTACGGCGGTGCTCAAGTCGGACGCCTACAAGCAGGAGTTGGAGGGCTTCCGCAACCAGGGCCGCGCGGCGGGCCTGTCCGGCACGCCGACCGTGTACTTCAACGGGCGCGCGCTCGACCTGAGCTTCATCCAGGAGGACCTGCTCAACCACAGCCTGGAGGATGAGCTGGAGTGGGTGAACAACAAGAACGCCTGGGCAGCCGACTGACACGGAGATGACGCAAAGGTTCCGCATCGACGCGGGGCAGCTCGTCCCCGAGGATCGCCAGAGCCCCTCTCCATTGACGGGGCGCTCGGGGACGTACGCGCTGATGCCCACGTCCCCGGACCTGCTCGTCTTCTCCCGGGGCCCGAGCGAGGGTGGCACCATCGCCGCGCCGCGCGTGGTGCTCTCCGGTGACGCGGGCGGCTTCCCGCTGTCGGACCTGATGGCCTTCCTCAGCCAGTCGCGGTGGAGCGGCATCATCCGCGTCCACTCCCCTGGCGGCGAGCGCTCCGTCACCTTCCGGGACGGCGAGGTGCGCGGCGCCTCGTCGGACGACCCCGCGGACCGGCTGGGCGAGGTGCTGGTTCGCCTGGGCTACGTGGACCGCACGCAGGTGGAGGCCGCGCTCAAGGGGCAGCCCCCGTCCAAGGTGGGCCGCGCCCTGGTGGAGAAGGGCTTCCTGCAGGCGCACGACCTCTTCAAGTGCGTCACGCATCAGGTGAGCGAAATCTTCCACGCCATCGTCCTGTGTCGGGAGGGGAGCTTCTTCCTCATCGACCAGCCGGTGGATGAGAAGGCGAGCCACTCCATCCAGCTCTCCACCCAGAGCCTGTTGATGGACAGCATCCGGAAGATCGACGAGATGGCTCACTTCCGGAAGCGCATCCCCCATGGCCGGCTGTACGTGGCGCGCAAGCGTGCCTCGGATGGGAAGCTGGAGGAGGATGAGGACCGGGTGCTGGGGCTGCTCGACGGCCGGCGCACCATCCTGGAGCTGGGCCACGCCGCCCGCCTGTCCGAGTTCGACATCACCAAGGTCGTCTTCCGGTTGCTGGAAGGCGGCTTCGCGTCGCTGACGGACAAGCCGCTGCTCGTGCCCGCCGGCCCCGTGCCGACGGTGGGGCCCACCGGGGCCCAGACTCCGGCCACGCCCGTGCCCGCGGGCCCAGGGCGTCCGGTCGCGAGCGCCGCTCCGGCGGTGGACCCTCGCCCCGTGGCGCGCGTGTTCAACTTCATCTTC
Source organism: Myxococcus sp. CA056 (assembly GCF_013336715.1). Classification (NCBI taxonomy): domain Bacteria; kingdom Pseudomonadati; phylum Myxococcota; class Myxococcia; order Myxococcales; family Myxococcaceae; genus Myxococcus; species Myxococcus sp. CA056. Next base: position 237,855 of record NZ_JABUMT010000003.1, on the reverse strand, counting down.
CGGGAGATTCGCGACGAGGTGGCCAAGCAGGGCATGGACCGTGAGTTCATCGCCGCCGCCAACGCCGCGTTGTCCGGACAGGCCTTGTCGTCCTCTCCCGTGCTGGAGGGCCTGGCCTTCCAGTCGGATGGGAGCCTGGCCGAGCCCCGGTTGATGGATGCCTTCGAGCGGCACCGCGCCCAACTGGGCAGCGAGCCGCTGGCGTCCTTCAAACAGGCGCTCAGTGACGTGATGTTCTTTTTGCTGTTCCAGGCCGGTGAGCTTCTGGAGTCGCGCGCGGACGAGGACCTCGCCCGTCGCGTGAAGGAGCTGCTGGCGACGCTCGAGGGGCCGTGACGACGGATTCGGATTGGCCGCGGTTGACGGCGGATGTGCCTGGTTGTGGTGGTGCCTTCAAGCTGGTTCCCGAAGACTTCGAGGTCGAGGAGCTTCCCGCCTACCAACCGTCGGGCGAGGGAGAGCACCTCTACCTGTGGCTGGAGAAGCGCGGCCGGGACACGCGCGAGGTGGTGCGGGCGCTGGCCTCGTCGCTGGGCGTGTCCGAGGACGACATCGGCGTGGCGGGGATGAAGGACCGGCAGGCCGTCACGCGGCAGTTGCTCTCGGTGCCCGCGCGCGCGGAAGCGCGACTGGGGGAGTTCGCGCTGGAGGGCGTGCAGGTGCTGTGGTCGAAGCGGCACGGCAACAAGCTGCGCACCGGCCACCTGCGGGGAAATCGCTTCAAGCTGCGCCTGCGGGGCGTGCGTGACGTGGAGGCCGCGCGAGAGTGCTTCTCGCGACTGTCCGCGGGCGGTGTTCCCAACTACTTCGGCGAACAGCGCTTCGGCCGTGCGGGAGACAACGCGGACCTGGGCAGGTTGCTGGTGCTGGGGCAGCGGCTTCCGAAGCGGCCCGAGCGCTTCCAGCGCAAGCTGTACCTCTCCGCCTTCCAGTCGCGCATCTTCAACCGGGCGCTCGCGGAGCGCGTGCGTTCCGGCACCCTGTCCACCGCGCTGCTCGGTGACGTGCTGCGCAAGGAAGAGACGGGCGGCCTCTTCGTATGCGAGGCGCCGGATGTGGATGGTCCGCGCGTCGCGTCGTTCGAGGTGAGCCCCGCCGGGCCGTTGTTCGGCCCGAAGATGACGGCCGCCACGGGCGCGGTGGGCGAGTTCGAGGCGAGCCTCCTGGTCGGAGAGGGCGTCACGCCGGATGACTTCAAGCGCGGTGGGGGCGAGACGGAAGGAGGGCGCAGGCCGTATCGCGTCCGCCTGGGCTCGCCCGAGCTGACGCCGGAGGGCGAGGACCTGTGGCTCGCGTTCGAGCTGCCCCGGGGCGCGTACGCCACCGAGGTCCTCCACGAGCTGCTGAAGGACGACTGACGTCCTCTCGCTGGGGTGATGCCCTGGCGCGAGGCCTGATGGGCGCGCCCGCGCGGGCCCTTTCGTCCGCGACTCCTCTGGGATGTTGCGCTCGCGTGCGTGACTTCCAGGGCAGCGGATGCGCTGAAAAGCAACGCGCCCTCGGGACCTGTTCCCGGAGGCGCTGACCGTGCATGTCCCGGCCTTGGGGGCTGCGTACGCCGTGCACCCTGTGCGGCGAGCGTGAATGCCCCGGCCTTGGGGGCTGCGTACGCGGGACACCCGTCGCGTACACCGTGTGCGGCGAGCGTGAATGCCCCTGCCTTGGGGTGGGGGACCGCCTGCTGTGTGACTTCGGCCGGGCGGAGAGATGCCCGGCGTGAAGCCCTGGCGGGCCGCTCGCCCGTGCGTGCTGTCGAGGACACCCCACGCGCTGAAAAGCGAAGCGCCTCCTCGGGACGGAAGCCCGGGAGGCGCTGACCCTGCTTGCCCCGGCCTTGAGGTGGCCGGGGCGGGGCTGCCTACTGCGTGACGATGTTGAACTCCGTGCGGCGGTTCTGCGCACGGCCCGCCTTGGTGGTGTTCGGCGCGATGGGACGCGTCTCGCCGAAGCCCACCGCTTCCATGCGGCCCGGGTCGATGCCCCTGCGCAGCAGCTGCGCCATCACCGCGTCGGCGCGCTTCTGCGACAGCTTCAGGTTCGACTCATCCTTGCCGAGCGAGTCCGTGTGGCCCTCGATGCGGACCTTCTGAATCCAGGGCGCATCCCTCAGGGCCGATGCCACGTCCTCGAGGATGGCGGTGCTCTGCTTGCCGATGATCTTCGCGGAGCCGGACCCGAAGAGGATCTGCTTCTTGATTTCAATCCGGTCCTTCTTGATGACGACGTTCTTGTACTGCTTCGGGCAGCCGCGCTCTTCCTTCGTGCCGGGCTCATCCACGCACGCATCGAGTCGGTCCACCACGCCGTCATTGTCCGTGTCCTTGTCCGCGCAGCCGCTGTTCTCCGGCGGACCCGCCTCGGTCGGGCACTTGTCCTGCGCATCCGCCAGGCCGTCCGCGTCGTTGTCCAGGTCCGGGCAGCCGTCCTCATCCTGGAAGCCGTCCTTGTCCTCGGGCTCGTCGGGGCACTTGTCCTGCCCGTCGTTGACGCCGTCGCCGTCCTTGTCCGGGCAGCCCATGTTCTGCATGGAGCCCGTCTCGTTGGGGCACTTGTCCTGGGCGTCGACGATGCCGTCGTTGTCGTTGTCCAGGTCCGGGCAGCCGTCCTCGTCCTGGAAGCCGTCTTTGTCCTCGGCCTGGTCCACGCACTTGTCCAGCGGGTCGACGATGCCGTCGCCGTCGCGGTCCTTCGGCGCCTCGGCCGGGCAGCCCTGGTTGTCGGCGACTCCCGCCAGCACCGGGCACTTGTCGTTGGCGTCGAGCACGCCGTCGTTGTCGTTGTCCGCGTCGGGGCAGCCGTCCTCGTCCTGGAAGCCGTCCGTGTCCTCGGCCTGGTCGGGGCAGGGGTCGTCCTTGTCCAGCACTCCGTCCCCGTCGCTGTCCGTCTCCTCGATGCGGACCACCACCTGGGGCTGCTGCGGCTTGGTCTCCGTGGGCTGCTGCGGCTGCTGCGGGGCCTCCGGGCGCTCACGCACCAGCACCTGGCGCGGACCGCAGTTCTTCGACAGCTCCAACGCCCGGTCCACCGCCGTGTCGGCGACGCGGACGTGCGAGGCGGCGCGGCCGCTGTTGCCCTGGCTCAGCTCACCCTTGGCGAAGTCGAGGTAGGCCTCGGCGGTGGCCAATTCCACCGGGGCGCAGCGCAAGGCGCCGCTGCGGCGGGCCCGCTCGACATCCGCGGCGAGCACCTGGGTGTCCGCGCGAATCTTGCTGCCGCTCACACAGCCGGCGACCAGGAGGAGGGACAGCAGCGCTGCAAGGGAGGGACGCGTCATCGGGAGCGCTCGGTGCGTCACGGGTTCGGGGTCCGTTCGCCAGTGCCAGTGTCGGAATCGCTGCCAGCCACGGACATCGCCTTCTCGCGGGCTTCATTGGCGAAGCGGGAGGCCTTCACCGCGAAATCCACACCGGCTTGATAGTCGGAGTAGCCAACCTCCTCGCGAGCCTTCTCCAGATACAGGTTGGCGGCGGTCCACTCGTACGGGGCCAACTTGTCGGCCCCAGCCGTGCGCGCTGCCTGAATCTGGACTTCGGCGTCGAGGATGTTCGCGGTGGACTTCACGGGGCCGCACGCGGTGAGCGCCCCCGCCACCGCCACCAGCACCGTCAGGTTCTTCATAGGGTGGCGCCTCTAGAGGAGGGAAAGAGGCATCGGTCGTATCAATCGCCTCTTGGGGGGTCAAGAATCGGGCATACCCCGTTGAGGAGGGGGGCCGGCCGGTGCCTGGGACTTTGACGACTGGCGCCACCCTTGCCATCGTCCCCCTCCCGTGCGCCCGTCCGTCCTCTCCGCCCGCTTCCTGGTGTTGCTCGCGCTGCTCCTACCCCCCCTGGCCCTGTCCGCCCAGGCCTCCGCCGCCAAGCGCGGCGAGCGCCGTGCCGAGACGGAAAAGGTCATCCAGACCGTCATTCAGGGAGGAGCCGTCCCCGCCGCCGTCTCCCGGCTGCGCTACCTGCGCGAGGAGCCCTATGCCGCCGACCTCATCAACGAATCCATGCGCCGGGTGCTGGAGGAGCGGGTCCGCCGCAACCTCGTCGCGGTGCTGGCGGGACTGGACACGCGTTCCGCGGAGCCGGCCCTGGTCCGCTTCGCCGGCGACGGCGACAGCACGGTGCGCATGTACGCCGCGCAGGGCCTGGCCCGGCTGAAGAGCCGCAACGTCCAGGTGCTGCTGCCGCTGCTGGATGACAAGAGCAGTGGGGTTCGCCGGGACGCGGCCCGGGCCCTGGGCGCCTCGCGCAACCCGAAGATGGGCAAGGCGCTGATGGCGGCCGCCAAGCAGGAGCAGGAGCTGGAGGTGCGCGCCATCATGCTGGCCGCCGCGGGTGAGACGGGCGACGCCAAGCAGGTGAAGCCCCTCAAGGAGTACCTGACCAACGACTCGGAGAGCACCCGCTTCGCGGCGGCGCGCGGCCTGTGCCGCCTGGGCTCGCCCGAGGGCTTCGCCTTCGCCAACAAGCTGCTCGGCGCGCAGGACCGCTTCGTGCGCCGGCAGGGGCTGGAGTTGTTCGAGGGAGTCGCCGCCAAGAAGGCCACCCCCGCGCTCAAGCCGCTGCTGGAGGACAAGGACCGGGGCCTGGCCGCCGGCGCCGCGCGCATCCTCTACCAGGGTGGAGACAGCGCCATGCTGGACTGGCTGGTGCTGGCCTCGTGGAACGCCAAGGGCGAAGAGAAGCTGTCGTACGAGAAGGAACTGGAGACGCTCCAACTCCAGGATGACCGGCGCAAGGCCATCCTCCGAAGGGCGGGCGTGGCGCAATGACGTGGGCGGTGGTGCTGGCCGCGGCGCTCGTCACCCAGGCGACCCCGGCCTCCTCGACGAAGGACTCCGCCACGCCCGGCGCGGCGCGGATTCTCGACTCCGGCTCGGCGGCGGCCCAGGCGGCCACGGCCACCCCCGCGCGCCCCAACGGCTGGACGGGCATGGACGCGAGCGCCTTCGCCGCCCTGGTGTCGGAGGCGTCCAACGCGCCGTTGACCGAGCGGCTGCTGTCCATGAGCCAGCGCTTCGTCAACACGCCCTATGTCCTGTCTCCGCTGGGAGAAGGCGCGGGCGTCGACCCTGATCCAACGTTCCGCCTGGACGCGGTGGACTGCCTCACCTTCGTCGAGCAGTCCCTGGCGCTGGGGCTCGCGCGCACGGAGCCGGAGGTCGCGCCGCTGCTCGAGCACATCCGCTACGCCCAGGCCCCGGCCTATGAGGACCGCAACCACCTCATGGAGGCGCAGTGGCTGCCCAACAACATCCGCAAGGGCTTCCTGCGAGACGTGACACGGCGCTTCGGGGGCGAGGACGCGGTGGCCGTCACGAAGACGCTGACGCCCGTGACCTGGCAGTCCCGCTCGTCCCAGTCGCTCCAACTCCCCAAGGCGCGTCAGCCGGTGGGCACCTTCGCGATGAACATGATTCCGCTGGAGCGGGTGATGGAGCACGCGCGCTCCATCCCCTCCGGCACCATCCTCGTGGTGCTGCGCGAGGACCTTCCGCTGAAGGCCACCCGCGTGACGCACCTGGGCTTCGTGGTGCAGCGCAAGGGCCGCACCTACCTGCGCCATGCCTCGCGCGGGGGCTACAACCGCGTCGTGGACGAAGACTTGGAGACCTTCCTCGGCCGCAACTCCCGCTATGCGAAGTGGAAGGTCACCGGGGTGAGCCTCTTCGAGGCCCGCCGTCCGGAGTCCTCCGCGCCCGGCGCCGTCGTCCGCTCACCCTGATGTTCAGAGGGCGGATGGGGGGGCGGCCGACTGCTCGGTCTCCCGCTCCTCGTCCTCGGCGGCCCTGACGGCCTCGTCGTTGGTGGCCGCTTCCTGGGCCCGCTCCCGCTCGATGAGGGCGGCGGCGCGCTCCTGCTGCTCCTCGGGCACCAGGATTTCCCACCAGGGAAGCAGGGTGCCCGTGGTCAGCTTGTCCACCACGCCCGAGCGACCCGCGCGCACCAGCACCGGGATGTCCGTCTCCTGGAGCAGCTCCACGAAGACCTCCACCATCAGCGGGTTGTCCGTGGTGCCCGCGCGCACGAAGACGCGCTTGTCCAGTTCATGCGGGAGCGGGAGCCCCCGGCTGCGCATCTCTCCTACGTCCACCAACCGTGGGTTGCCTGGACAGTCCGAGCATTGCTCGATGTCGTCCCGATATTCCGATCCGCACCTGGCGCAGTACTTCATGTCTGTCCCTCCTGCCCGTGGATGTCCTGGAGGGACATAGTAGGTCTGGTGTCCTGCCGCGGCACCGGGGGCCAGTCCTTCCGTTCACTGCCGGGCGTCGTCGTCGCCCTGCCAGCGGCGGGCCTCGTCTCCCAGGCTGCCGACGGCGCTGCTCAACCGCTCCACGTCGATGGGCTTGCGCAGCACCAGGTCACAGTGCTCGGCGCCGTCCACCTGGGTGTATCCGGAGACGAGGATGACGCGGGTGCGTGGCGCACGAGCCTTCACCCGCCGGGCGAGCTCCGTGCCGCACAGCCCCGGCAGCGACTCGTCCGTCACCACCACGTCCGGGAGCGTGCTCTCGAAGGCCCGCAGGCCCGCGAGTCCGTCGTGGGCGGTGACCACGTCGAACTCGAACTCGAGCAGCTCCGCGAGGAGCTCCCGGCTGTCACCATCGTCCTCTACGAGGAGGACCTTGATTCGCTCGGCACCCATGCGTCTGGGTAACTCTGGCCCTTGTCGGATTCGTCCGCCGCGAGGACGCGGGGACCGGTGCCTCGTCGCCTGGAGGGCAGGCGGGTGGAAGAGCCCCCCTCACCGGCGGGCGGGAGGCTGTCCATCTTCGAGCCTTGGAGGTGATGCCATGAAGGTGTTGATGCGGGGCGTGCATCTGACCCTGACGGAGTCGCTGAGGGACTACCTGCAGGAGCATCTGGTGCGCCACATCGAACGGTATGCGGACGACGAGGCGGCGGAAATCGACATCTCGCTGGTGGACATCAACGGTCCGAAGGGTGGGGTGGACAAGGAGTGCCGGGTGACGGTGCGCATGCCAAACTTCGCTTCCGTGCATGTCACCGAGCGGGCGGAGACGCTGTTTCCCGCCATCGACGCGGCGCGTGACCGGCTGGAGCGCACCCTGCGCAAGGCCGTGGACAAGCGCCGTGACGTGCACACGGACGGGCTGCCCGACGACGTGGCGGCGAACGTTCCGAGCTATTAGCCGGGGGCCTGCCTCGGTGTAGGGCCCGGTCTTCCCGGTCGTCCACCGGGCGGCCGGGCCCGCGTTGTCCGCTGCCCGAATCTTGCTGGGTCCGAATGGTGAACGCTATAAGCGGAACCCTTCACCCATGGGCTAAAGGACGGCGATGGTCCGCCTCAAGTTCCTCCTCTTCGCGTTCCTGGTCATTGGACTGGGGCTTGCTCATCTCCCGATGCTGTCGGGACCGCTTCGCGCGCGCGCGGTGGACGGAGCCACGGCCCAGTCCGCCTCGGGTGTTGCCGAGGTGGCGCGTCGCGTGGACGCGCGTCGCGCGGAGGTGCAGGCGCTGGCGCTGAAGCTGGCCGCCACGCCGGACGTCGCCTCCGCTGTCCACGCGCTGCTTCCCCCCAAGCCCGTCGCCTCCGTGCGTCCCCCGTCGCGGGACAAGGACAAGGCCGACGACAAGGACGCCCTCCAGCCGCTGACGGCGGAGCGCTTCACCGCTGTGCGGACGGCCGTCGAGGCCGTGCTGCCCAAGGAGCTCAAGGGCGCGGTGGTGGCGCTGGCCGCGCCGGACGCCGCGTTCCATGCCGTCGCGGGCGCGGAGCCGTCCTCGGATGCCACGAAGCTGGACGTCGCCGCGCTGGCGAAGGCCGGCACCTCGGTGGTGGACGCGCTCGGTGCGGCGCACGTTTTCGCCTCGGTGCCCGTGCTGTGGGGCGGGGACTTCGGCATGCAGCCGGCGGTGACGCTGGTGGTGGGCGCGCCGCTGCTCGACGAGGGCGCGCTGGAGGCCGCGGTGCAGGCCACCGGCGTCTCCGCGCTCGGGTTGGTGAAGGGGGACTCGGTGACGGCCGTGGGGCCGGACAAGTTGCTCGCGGAGGGCTCGCTGGCGCAGGTGGCGGCCAACGCGAGCGGAGTGGTGCTGCGCCGCGGGAGCCTCCAGAACCTGGGCCCGCTGGGCCTGCCTCTCATGACGGAGGGCGATGCCATGGGAGGCAAGGCGCCCCTGTCGGTGGGCTCTCGCCGCGCGCTGGAAGGCACGCCGCTGGAAGTGCTCGCGGTGGCCGGGACGCAGCCGGTGCTGGGTGCGCTGGCGGACTACCAGCAGAACGCGCTCGTCGCGCTGGCGGGGCTCCTGGGCCTGACGCTGGTGTGGACGGTGCTGATGGGTGGCTCCCGCTCGGGCTCTGGCGACGACGTGCAGGGCACCTCCGACACGCTCAGCCTGTCGGCCGCGATGGCGGCGAATGCGCAGATGCACGCGCAGGTTCCTCACGCGCCGCAGCCGGTGGCGCCCACGCCGACGCCAGGTCCGCTGCCAGACCCGTTCGCCTCGGCTCCGTTCGCCGCCCCGCCGACGCCGGGCCCGTTGCCGGACCCGTTCGCGCGTGGGGCTCCTCCTCCGGCGGTGGCTCCCCTGTCGGATCCGTTCTCCATGGCGCCCCCGCCTCCGGCGGCCCAGCCCTTCGGCTCGGCGGACCCGTTCTCCATGGCGCCTCCGCCTCCGGCGGCCCATCCGTTCGGCTCGGGGGACCCCTTCGCGCTGCCGCCTCCGGCCCCCGCGCCGGTGTCGAACCCGTTCGCTTCGGCGGATCCGTTCGCGCAGGCGGATGCGTTCCCGTTCCCCGCGCCGCCTCCCGCGATTCCGCCGCCTCCCGCGGCCAGTCCGTTCGGTTCGTCGGGCGCGTCCATGCCCTTCGAGCCCGAGCCGGGTGGCTTCTCCGCCTCGGGTGAGCCCCTGTCGACGGCGTCGCCTCGGCGCGGCGCTTTCGCCTTCGAGGACCAGCCCACGGCGGCGTACACGCTCCAGCAGGCGGCGAACCCGTTCGCCCTGGCGGCTGCTCAGTCGCCGGACAACCCGGAGACGACGCGCGTCGCGGCCATTCCGCGCGAGCTGCTCCAGGCCAGCGCCCGGCCGGCCGAGGTCCCCATTCCGTTGCCGCCTCGCGCGGGGGGGCCCGCCGCCATTCCTCTCCCGGGCGCGGGCCCGTCGGGCAACTCCGCGGTGGCGCTCTCCGAGGAGCAGCACTTCCAGGAGGTCTTCCGCGAGTTCGTCACCACCCGTGAGCGGTGTGGCGAGCCGGCCGACGGCCTGACGTACGACAAGTTCGTGCAGAAGCTGCGCAAGAACAAGGAGCAGCTCGTCCAGAAGTACGCCTGCAAGACGGTGCGCTTCCAGGTCTACGTGAAGGAAGGCAAGGCCGCTCTCAAGGCCACGCCCGTCAAGGACTGAGCGCGGCTTCCACCGCGTGACGACATCGGAGCCCGGGGCGACACATCGCCTCGGGCTCTGTGCTTTTCAGGTGCTGGTGCTGAACCGGGCCCGGGCGATGGCCCCTGGCGAGGCTGCCTACGGGGCGCTCGCGGCGCCGGTCGCCATGAGGTCCGCGCGTGGGAGCACCACGCTGAAGCGCGCGCCCTGGCCCGGCTCTCCGCCGACCTCGAGCTTGCCGCCATGCTCCTGGAGGATGCGCGCGGCGATGGCCAGCCCCAGGCCCGTTCCGCCGTCCTTGGTGGTGAAGTAGGGCTCGAAGATGCGGGCGCGGTGCTCGGCGGGGATGCCCGGGCCGCTGTCCTCGACTTCGATGATGGCGTCCGCGTCGGTGCCCTTCACTCGCACGCGCAGGTGGCCACCCTTGCCGGTCATGGCCTCCTCGGCGTTCTTCACCAGGTTGACCAGCACCTGCGTCAGCATGTCCCGGTCCACGCGCGCCACCACGCCCGTCTGGAGCGCCGGGAGTATCTGGATGCCCTCGGGAGGTGTCGCGTAGAGGGCCAGCACGCTCTGCGTCAGCTCGGACAGGTCCACGGGCGCCAGTTGCGGCTTGGGCATCCTCGCGAAGCGGCTGAACTCGTCGACGATGCGCCGCAGCCGGTCCACCTCTTCCAGCACCACGCCCGCGCTCTCCTTGAAGAACTCCGGGAAGCGAGGGTGCCCGGCCTCCTGCGCCGCCAGCAGCGTCTCCAGCGACATGCGGATGGGCGTCAGCGGGTTCTTGATTTCGTGGGCCAGTCGCCGCGCCACTTCCTGCCACGCGGCGATGCGCTCACTGGCCACCAGTCGTTCCGTCGTCGCCTTCAGCTCGGACGTCATGTGGTTGAACGTCCGGACCAGCTCGCCCACCTCGCCCGTGGCGGCGGCCGTCACCTGGACATCCAGCGCGCCTTCCGCCACGCGCCGGGCACCCTCGGTGAGCGCCTCCACCGGCCGGGTCATCCACCGCGACACCAGCAACCCGAGCAGCATGGCGAAGGCGCCACCCAGTCCGGCCAACAGGAGGAAGGCGCGCATGACGCCTTCCTCGGCCTCGCGCGCGGCGGCACGGCTGAAGACGAGTCGCACCGTGGCGGCGTCGCCCAGGGGCAGCTCGCGCGCCACCGTGGGAGGCAGCGCCGTGCCGGCCCGGGCCAGCTCGGTGTCACCAGAGACGAGCGAGACTTGCGCCTGGGTCAGCCGCGCGAGGTGCTGGGCCAGACTGTCGTCGAGCAGCACCCCGCCCACCGCCCACAGGCGCAGGTCCCCGTAGTCCACCGGGCGCGCGGTGACGAGCGCCGGCATCTGTCGCAGGCCCGAGGAGGTGCGCACCTCCACTCGCACCGGGACGGGCTTCGACGAGGCCACTTTCGTGACGGCGAAGAGGGCCGGGTCCGGGTCTCCGCGCCGCGCGGGCAGGTGTCCGGAGGACAGCACCGTGCCGCCCCGGTCGAAGAGGGCGAGCACCGTCAGTCCCCGCGTCTTCATCAGCGCTTCCGCCGTGCCGGCTTGAATGGCTCGGGTGGGGCGCTCTCGGGCCTCGCGGGCGAGGTCCTCCATGGCGGCGCTGTCCACCAGCTCCTCCACCGCGCGTCGGGCGGTGGTGGCCGAGCGCTCCAGCGACTCCTGGGCGCTGGTGGTGGCGGCCTGCATCCGTGCGTCCAGTTCACGGGACAACGTGTCGCGCAGGCGCGAGAGGGTGGGCAGCACCACCACCGCGAGCGGCACCAACGCGAGCAGGGCGAAGGCGAGGGCCAGCCGGGTCCTCAGGCGCAAGGGGCCATCCTCCAGACCGCGCCTCGTGGCCAGCAACTCAAGCGGTCCTCGACGCCCTCCCTCGCGCGCGTCATGGACGCCCCCCGGTCCCCGCTCCCTCGGGTGGAAGAATGAAGGCGCCGTCCAGCATGGGCAGGCCCTGCGCATCCATCACCAGTCCGCCCACTTCCGGCACCACGCGCAGCCCGAGCCCTTGCGCGTACAGCGGGAGCAAGGGCAGCGATGCGGCGAGCGCCAGGGCCCGCTCGCGAACCCGAGCATCCCGCGCCGCCGCGTCCGACAGCGCGCCGATTGCGGGCAGCTCCACGCCCAGCAGGTCCTTGCGCCCCCCCGCGTCCAGCACCACCGCCAGGGCGGGGCCAGGAACAGGCGGAAGGAGCAGCGCGTGCAGCATCAGCTCGAAGTCGCCCTTGGCCCAACGGGCGCGCAGCGCGGAGCGCGTGAGGGGCTCCAGGGCCACGGTGTAGCCCCGCTCGTGCAGCTTCACCTGGATGCGCTCGGCCACCGCGCGCTGGTCCTCCAGCGCCGCGTCGTAGACGAGCGTCACCGTGCGCGCCGGACCCGATGCGGGCGCCGCCGGGCGAGGCTTGGGCCCCTGTTGCATCAGCGCGGGTGGCAGCAGGTGCGGCATGGGCACCGCCGGGCCGCGCACGAAGAGGCGCGTGAGGTCCTCGCGGTCGATGGAGCTCTCCACTGCCTGCCGGAAGTCCGCCGGAACGCGCCGGGGCGAGAAGGCGAGATAAGTGGCGTAGAGCAGTGCGCCCGACGCGTTGTCCGTCTCCGAGGCGACCCCCAGCTCCAACTGTGCCTGCCGGGTGGACCAGAGCCGGGCCAGTCCCCGCTCATCCGTGGAGGTGAGCAGCAGCCGGTCCAGGTACGGGCGCCCACGTGGCCAGCCGAGCTGCGCATCCAGCGTCCCGCGCCCCGCCGAGGAGAACGGGCCCGGAGTCGACGAGGCCACGGGCGCGGCCAGGGCCGGGTGGCACAGCGCGCGCTCCAAATCGGGCCACGGAAACGAGAGCGCGAGCTCCAGCGAGGCACCGCTCGCGTTGACCTGCCGTCCCTCGCCGCGCAGCGGATAGAGCAGGGCGCGGTAGGGCGAAGCCCCTTCGGTGCTGGACAGTCGCATCCACGCACGCGCCAGGGCACCCGCCGTGGCGGCATTGGGGAGCATCACCCGCGCGGATTGCGGAGTAGGGCGCGACAACTCACGGGCCAGCGTGGGGCGCGCCTCGCCTTCCGGTGTCACAGCGCAGACAGGCCGGGACAACAGCCCCAGCAGCGTGGCTTCGAGAGGAGTGTCGGCGAGCGCGGGCTCTCCAATCTCGGGCGGCCCGGCATGGGCCACGCGCAGCTCTCCGCCATAACGGGGCCGTCCGGCCGCGAGCGCGGACGCGGAGCCCAGGAGCACGAGACTGGCGAGGGCGATGCGACGGGACTTCATGGAGCACCCTGGCGAAGGAGGAACAGCTCACCGGTGCCATCCGGCTTCCACAGGCCCACGACCACTTCACGGCGCTCGTCGCCATCCAGGTTGGCCGTCACCACGAACAACGCGCGCCCCGCGGGCAGCGCGCCCTGCCACAGCGGCTCGTGCACCGTGGGGTCTCCTCCGTTGAGGGAGTGGACGCGGAGCACGTCCGGTGAAGGCTGGAGCAGGGTGGACGTGGTGATCAGCTCCGGCGTGCCGTCTCCGTCCAGGTCGCCCAGGGCACTGCCCGCGCCCAGCGCGCTCAGCCGCGTCGGCGCCGCACCCGCGCGCGGATAGAGTGAGCCGGTTCCATCCGCGTGCACGAAGAGCATCCTCGGCGGCGCGAGGCTCGCGGTGGTGAAGGGCGCGGAGGGTGTCACGGGCTTGCCGTCCGCGAGCCGCACCTCGGCCTGGAACGCGGTCTGCCCGGGGACGAAGCTTCCTCGCTCCACGGGCCCCAGCGGCGCGCTGTCCAGCGTGCCCACGGGCCGCAGCGTGCTTCGACCCTTCTCCAGCACGAGCACTTCTCCGTGCGCGCGACGCGTACTCCACGCGGCCAGCCGGGGTGGCCCCGACAGCACGGCCAGCGCGCCAAAGGGCTCCCGCGTGGCGGCGTTGCCGAAGGGCAGTGCGCCCAGCTCCCTGCGGGCCAGCAGCCGTCCATCCGCCGCGAAGACGGACACGTCCGCCTCCGTCAGCACCGCGATTTCGTCGCGGCCATCCCCGTCCAGGTCTCCCGCCGCGAGCGCCGCCACGGGCTGCTCCAGCCGGACCAGCGTCGCACCCAGAAGTCGGATGCCCCGAGGACCACTCGTGGGAGGCGACGTCGTCGAGGGGGCCACCGAGGCCAGGGCGAGCACCTCCGCGTCCGCGTCCACCGACTCGACGAGCGCGCCCGCCGGCCGAGCGGGGCGTGTCGGCGCGCGGCCCGACCAGAAGTTGACCCACGTGCCCAGCGCGTCCCCACGGGCCCGCAAGGCGCCTGCCTCCACATCCAGCGTCAGCCTCACCAGCGTGCGCGCCCCCTGTGCGCGCGCCACGCCCTCGGCGGCCTCGGCGCTCGCGGCGTCCACCACGGTGGGAGCCAGTCCCTCCGCCGACAGTCGCGCGGCGAGCACGCTGCCCACGGCGCGTCGCAGCTCGGCCGAGCCTCCCGAGAAGTACAGCGCCACGGGCGCTTCGGCGGGCAGGGCGCGCACGGAGGCGGACAGCTCCCGCGCGAGTCGCTGGACGGCCGAGGCGGTTTCGTCGGGGGAAGTCTGCGATGCGGCACTGGCCGCGAAGGCGAAAAGCAGCGGTGCGAGGACCCGGGCTCGGCTCACAGACCCTTCCTGTTGCCTTCGTTGAGGAAGAACTCGTCGGTCGTCACCTGGCCCGGAGGCGGGGCCTCGGCGGTGGGCTGGGTGCCCTCGAGGAACGGCTCCAACCGGCCTGGGACGGAGGCGCCGGCCAGCAGTCCGGTGACGGGGTCGATGCGAACCTGGAGGATGCCGGCGGGCACCTCGAAGTCGCGCGCGGGCAGGCCCTCGTGGGCCACGCGCATGAACTGGAGCCAGATGGGCAGCGCGGCGCGCCCACCCGTCTCACTGCTCCCCAGCGGCGAATTGTCGTCGAAGCCCACCCACGCGCTGGCCACCCAGTCCATCGTGTAGCCGGAGAACCATGTGTCCTTGGACTCCTGCGTGGTGCCCGTCTTGCCCGCGGCGGGGCGGTTCAGCTCGCGCACGGCCTTGGCCGTGCCTTCCTCCACCACGCTGCGCATCAGGGACGTGGTGAGGTACGCGACGGCGGGCGCAAGCGTCTCCTCGAAGGCCGGCTGATGCTCCTCCAATACCTTGCCGCGCGAGTCGCGCACGCGCAGCAGCATGAGCGGCTCCGCGTAGCGGCCATTCGACTGGAGCGTGGAGTAGGCGTTCACCGCCTCCAGCATCGTCACCTCGCCGGTGCCCAGCGCCAGCGTCAGGTTCTCCGGCAACGGCGAGTGGATGCCCGCCCGGCGCGCGAAGTCGATGACGGTGGGGGGCGTGAGCGCCTCGATGAGGCGCACGGACACCGTGTTCTTCGACTTGGTGAGGGCCGTGCGCAGCGTCATCGGCCCTTCGAACCGCCGGTCGTAGTTCTGCGGCTTCCACGCCTTGCCTGTGTACGGGTCCCGGATGGACTCCGGCGCGTCGTTCACTTGAGACAGCGGCGTGTAGCGTCCGCTGCCCAGCGCCGCGGCGTAGAGGAAGGGCTTGAAGGACGAGCCCGGCTGACGCCTGGCCTGCGTCGCGCGGTTGAACGACGAGCGCGCGGCGTCATACCCGCCCACCAGCGCCACCACGTTGCGGTTCTCCGGGCGGATGACCACGAGGCCACCTTGCACGAGCGGCACCTGGTCCAGCGTGGCCTCCACGAACGCTGGCGCGGGAGGCGCCTTCAGGATGCGCACGTAGACGAGCTGCCCCTTGGCGAACACATCCGAGATGTTCTTGGGCGCGCCCTTGCCCTTCTGCCGGGCCCACGTGACGGTGGAGTACGCAATCTCCGCGGTGCGGCCCACCAGGTCCACGCGCGCCACGTTCCGCTTCTCGTCCAGCTCAGTCACGTAGCCCGTCAACCGCAGCCCTTCCGACAGGGGCTTCAGCAGCACGGCGCGCACCATCAACTCCTCCTCGGAGGGAGGGGCCTCGTCCTCTGGCGTGAGGTCCGGGCGCTGCTCCTCCGCGCCGTCATCCTCGGTCTCCCCCTTCGGTTCCGGTGTCGCCGCCTTCTCCGCCTGCGCGAGCGGCGCCAGGTCCGCCACGTAGCCCTGGTCCTTCAGTCGGCGGCCCGCCTCCTCGATGCGCGTGGCGACCATGCCGCGCAGGCGAGCCCACTTCTCATCTTCCAGCGTGCCTCGCGGACCCCGGTAGCCCTGTCGCCTGTCCACGGCCTCCAGGCCCTCACGCACGGCCTGCTCGGCGGCGACCTGGAGCTTGGGCACCATGGCGATGTCCACCCGCAGGCCACCATTCATCACCGCGTGCTCGCCATAGCGCTCGATGAGCGTGCGACGAATCTCCTCGGCGTAGTACGGGCCCACGCCCCGCTCGGGACGCGGGGCCAGGACGATGGGCTTGTCCAGCTCCGCTTCCGCCACGTCGCGCGGCACGAAGCCATGGTTGGCCATCTGCCCCAGCACGTACCGCTGACGCGACTTCGCCCGCGTCATGTTCGTCTCCGGGTTGATGCGGTGGGGAATCTGCACCGTGCCCGCCAGCACCGCGGCCTCGCCCACGTTCAACTCCTTGGCGTGCTTGCCAAAGTAATAGAGCGCGGCCTCCTCCACGCCGTAGCGGCGCTTCCCGTAATAGGACTGGTTGATGTAGAGGCCGAGAATCTGGTCCTTGGTGAGGGCCTCCTCGACGCGCGGGGTGAGGATCCACTCGCGAATCTTGCGCGACAGGCTGCGCTCGGGCGTGAGCAGCAGGTTCTTCACCACCTGCTGCGTAATCGTGGACGCGCCGGACTTGCGGCTGCCGGGGATGAGGTTCTTGATGGCGGCGCGGGCGATGCCGAACGGGTCCAGGCCCACGTGCTTGTAGAAGTCCGCGTCCTCGGCGGCCAGGAAGGCATCGCGGACATGGGGCGGCAGGTCCGCGACGCGCACCACGGTGCGCTTCTCATGCGCGTACTCGGCGCAGATGCTCCCGTCCGCGCACGTCACCTTGGTGACCTGGGGCAGCTCGTAGTGCTGGAGCGCGTCCACCGAGGGCAAATCCCGGCTGTAGTAGACGTACGCCCCCACGCCGACCAGCACGACGAGCAGCAGGCCCACGGCGCCGGTGATGAGCAGCCGCCGGGTCCACTTCCAGAGGCGCGCGCCAAACCCGGGGCGTGGCGGAAGGGGCGCGGGCGCCGGGACGGGAGGCGGGGGAGCTTCGGGCGGAGTGGGCATCACAGGGGCCAGGGTCATGTGCTTCTCGACGGGGGCTGCACGTTAGACCAAGTCGGATTTTGAATTCGGGAATCGGACCGGGCCGCACCTGGAGGCTGGCCTCCAGGCAGGGGAGCGCTACGGCGTTTCGGGCATCGGGGAGAGCACCTCCCGTGCCCGAGGCTCGGGCGAGTCCAGGTCCACCTGGGCCACGCGGCTCAGGCGGTCCGCGTTGACGCGGGCCTGGACATAACGCGGGGACAGTCGGGTGGCGGTGGCGTACGCGGCGCGGGCCTCTTCCTTGCGGCCCAGCCGCTCCCACGCCACGCCGAGGTTGTTGTGCACGTAGGCCACGTTCGGCAGCAGCTCCGCGGCTTGCGTGAGCACCTCGGCCGCCTTCGCGTTCTCTCCCGCGCGCAGGTACGCGAAGCCCAGGTTGTTGAGCGCGTAGCCATGCTCGGGGTCCAGGTGCACGGCCTGCTGGAAGCGGAGGATGGCCGACGCCAGCTCCCCGCCCACCAGGTGCGCGCGGCCGAGCACCTGGTATGCCTCCGCGTCCTCCGGAGCGCGCAGCACCGCCTCCTCGCCCACGCGCACCGCCTCCCCGTGGCGCCCCAGGGACACGAGCAGTCGGGCCTGCTGGATGAGGGCCCCCGCGTCCTCGGGCACCAGGCTTCCCAGCCGCGCGTACGCCAGCAGCGCGACGTCGGACTGGCCCTGGAGGCGGGCGAGCCGGGCGGCCAGCGTCAGCGCGTCCGTGTCGGCCGGGTCGTCATGCAGCGCGCGACGCACCTCGGTGAGGGCGCCGGACACGTCGCCCAGCTCGCGCAGGGAGCGCGCGCGGCCCAGGTGGTCCACGCGTCGACCGTGCTCGTGGGTGAGCGCCAGGACATCCTCGGGCGCCGGGCGGGGAGGCTGCCCGACGGTGGGGCTCGGGCCTTCCGGCGGGGCGAGGGGAATGGGGAGGGGAGCCTCGGTGAAGCCCTGGACCGCCTCAGGGCCCGTGCCCGCGTCGCGGGTGCGCGCCGCGTGCTGGTCGGCGAGGGCGAGCCACGGGCGCCACGTGGCCGGCAGGGGCACGTCGCTCCACGCGGCCAGGCCGAGCGCGGCGAGGCAGGTGGGCAGCAGGGACTTCTTCAGCGCGGGGGGCAGGGTGAAACCCAGGGTGCGGCGGGTGGCCTTCCTCGTCCTCGGGCTCATGGCGACCTCGACTCCAGGCGGGGCGTCCGAGAAGGACGCTCCGGGCGGACACCTGTGGGCGTCCTCCCACCCGGGGCTATTGCGATGGCCGTGCCAGGGGCCTGCCCCGAGGGCATGAGACAGGGTGTGTCCCTGGGGCCGCACGCGAGGGGAAAACCGTGGCGGGGGCGTGGGTGTCGTGCGACGGTGCCCGCGATGAAAATCGCCACCTGGAACGTGAACTCGGTGAGGGCCCGTCAGGAGCGGCTGCTCGAGTGGCTGAAGAGCGCGCAGCCGGACATCCTCTGCCTTCAGGAGCTGAAGTGCACGGAGGACGACTTCCCGATGGAGGCCGTGCGCGACGCCGGCTACCACGCGGCGGTCCACGGGCAGAAGACCTACAACGGCGTGGCCATCCTCGCGAAGGAGGAGCCACGCGACGTGGTGAAGGGGCTGTCGGACGGCGTGGATGACACGCATGCGCGCCTCATCGCCGCGACGGTGGCCGGCATCCGCGTGGTGAGCGCGTACGCGCCCAATGGCCAGACGGTGGACTCGCCCCAGTACGAGTACAAGCTCGAGTGGTACGGACGCCTGCGGCGCTACCTGGACACGCGGCACAAGCCCGACGAGGCGCTGGTGCTCGGCGGCGACTGGAACGTGGCGCCCGAGGACATCGACACCTACGACCCGAAGCTGTGGGAGGGCCAGACGCTCTTCACGCTGAAGGAGCGGGATGCGCTCCAGCGGCTGCGCGCGTTCGGACTGACGGATGCGTACCGGAAGCTGTACCCGGACACGCAGCGCTTCTCGTGGTGGGACTACCGGATGCTCGGCTTCCCGAAGAACCTGGGGCTGCGCATCGACCACCTCTACGTGTCGGCGCCGCTGGTGCCCAGGCTGACGGGCTCGGACACGGACCGCGAGGCGCGCAAGGGCAAGCAGCCCTCGGACCATGCGCCGGTGTGGTTGGAACTGCGGGACTGAAGTGGGGAGGACAGCCGTGATTCAGCTGCGATGGCCGATGGTGTGCGTGGGGCTGGGGATGTTCCTCGTAGGCTGTGCGTCCGCGGGCAAGCCGCCCGAGGCCGCGGAGGCGCACGAGCCCGTGCCCGCGCACCAGTCCTTCACGCTCGAGTCCGCGAAGCTGAAGGAGGTCCGCCACATCGCCGTCTACACGCCTCCTGGCTACGACGCGGCGAAGGACATGCGCTTCCCGGTGCTCTACATGCCCGACGGTGGGCTCAAGGAGGACTTCCCGCACGTCGCCTCCGCCGTGGATGCGGCCATTCGCGCGGGCGAGCTGCGGCCGCTGCTCGTGGTGGGCGTCGAGAACACGGTGCGGCGGCGCGACATGACGGGACCCACCACGGTGGCCACCGACAAGGAGGCCGCGCCAATCTCGGGAGGCTCGGACGCGTTCCGGGCGTTCTTTCGCGACGAGCTGATGCCGGAGGTCCGCCAGCGCTATCGCGTGACGGAGGAGCGGGCCATCATCGGGGAATCGCTCGCAGGACTGTTCATCGTGGAGACGTTCTTCCTGGAGCCGGAGCTGTTCGGCACGTACCTGGCGCTGAGCCCCAGCATCTGGTGGAACGCGGAGTCGCTGGTGCGTCAGGCGGGTGAGCGACTCACGGCGCGCTCGGACCTGAAGGCCGCGCTGTACGTGTCCTCCGCGAACGAGGTGGATGACATCGTCCCCGCCGTCGAGCGGCTGCGCGAGGTCCTCCGGGTGAGCGCGCCCGCGGGCTTGAAGTGGGAGGTCGAGCCTCGGCCGGACCTCCGCCACGACAACATCTACCGGTCCACCGCGCCGGCTTTGCTGCGCAAGTGGCTGCCTCCAGTGGCCGCCGAGACCGCGCGGTAGGCACGTCGTCGCGGGGACCGCCGAGAGCGCCCCGCCTTCACGCCCGGCCTGGATTAGAGTCGGCGCCCCATGCCCGTCATCCGACTCGACTGTACGAAGTGCGACCGGACGTTTGCGCCGGGCGCC
Source organism: Myxococcus sp. CA056 (assembly GCF_013336715.1). Lineage (NCBI taxonomy): Bacteria > Pseudomonadati > Myxococcota > Myxococcia > Myxococcales > Myxococcaceae > Myxococcus > Myxococcus sp. CA056. The sequence goes on along the minus strand of NZ_JABUMT010000003.1, from coordinate 218,155 downwards.
GTGCTGAACCTGTGCACGTCCTGCAGCGCTCCCCTCTTCGCGCGCTACGACCTGGAGCGCGCGGCGAAGACGCTTCGGCCCGAGGCCCTGGCGACGCGGGAGCGCTCCATGTGGCGCTATCACGAGGTGATGCCCGTGGAGGACCCCGCGCAGCGGCTCAGCCTGGGCGAAGGCTACACGCCGCTGCTCCATGCGCCGCGCCTGTCGGAGTGGCTGGGGCTGAAGCGCGTCATGGTGAAGGACGAGGGCGGAAATCCCACCGGCTCGTTCAAGGCGCGCGGCCTGTCGGCGGCGGTGTCCATGGCGAAGGTGCTGGGGGCGAAGGCGGTGTGCCTGCCCTCCGCGGGCAACGCCGGGAGCGCGCTGGCGGCCTATGCGGCGCGGGGTGGCCTGGAGGCGCATGTCTTCGTGCCCAAGGACATCGCGAGCCTCTTCCTCATGGAGACCCGTGCCTACGGCGCGCACGTCGAGACGGTGGACGGCCTCATCACCGACGCGGGCAGGGTGTGCGCCAGCCTCGCGCGTGAGCATGGCTGGTACGAGTGCGCCACGCTGAAGGAGCCCTACCGCGTGGAGGGCAAGAAGACGATGGGCTACGAGCTGGCGGAGCAACTGGATTGGACGCTGCCGGACGTCATCCTCTACCCGACGGGCGGAGGCACCGGACTCATCGGCATGTGGAAGGCGTTCGAGGAGATGGAGACCATGGGGCTCATCGGCTCGAAGCGTCCCCGGATGGTCGCGGTGCAGGCGGAGGGCTGCGCGCCCATCGTGAAGGCGCATGCGGAAGGTCAGCCGGATGCGCCCATGTGGCCCGGGGCGACGACGCACGCGCACGGCCTTCGCGTGCCGAAGGCGCTGGGCGACTTCCTCATCCTCCGCGCCGTGAAGGCCAGCGGAGGGACGGCCATCTCCGTCACCGAGGAGGAAATCGTGCAGGGCACGAAGGAGCTCGCGGCCTCCGAGGGACTCTTCGCGGCGCCCGAGGGCGGGGCCTGCGTGGCCGCGCTGCGCAAGCTCCAGTCCGCGGGCCAGGTGGCGCCGGACGAGTCGGTGGTGGTCTTCAACACGGGCACGGGCTTCAAGTACGTGGAGAACATGGCCCCGCTCTGGTGAGCGCGGCCACGAGCCCCGTCGACAGCGGCGTCGCCTCCTTCGTCGAGGTGCGCCGCGATTCCCAAGCGGGCCTCGCGACAAGGTGCGGTGCGTCAAGCCTGGCCGAGTCCCTCAAGAGGCAACAAGTCGCACCTGAATCGCGGTGTGGCGCCCATGATGAGCGACGCGCTCGATGCGCCACTCGAACGGCGAGCACCCGTGCAGGAAGCGCCGCGGGTGGCCCAAGATGGGGAGTGCGCTCAATAGAAGCCACACTCGACTCGTGACGCGCCACGGGTGCGCCTCGAACGGTGAGGAGTCTCCCTTGAATCATGTCCCGCGCCGCCTGCTGAGAGCCGCACCCCGCGATGTTTCCTCCAGCGCGAGCAGTCCCTCGCCCGGAGAGCCCGCCCTCCTGTGTGAGGGCACCGGCCGCGCGAAGGTGCGCCGGGAGGTTCGGGGGGACTCGGGGCGGCGGGTGCGTGTCTTCGTGGGTGGAGTACTGGCCCTGTGCCTCACCCACTGCGCGACCTCACCCACGGCCTCGCGCACGGCCCCACCGCCACAGGTCCCTGAAACGCCCACCGTGGCCTCGGATGGCCGCGTGCACGCCCGACCCCATGCGGCGACCACCGAGCCAGGGCCGCTGGGGCTGCATCCGCTGGGCCTTGGTGGCGCGCGGGACGGACTGCTCTACGTGCCTCGCTCCTATCGTCCGGAGCAGCCCGCGGCGCTGATGCTGGTGTTGCACGGCGCGAGGGGAAACGCGGGACAGATGCTGGAGGCGATGCAGGCGTTCGCGGAGGCCGAAGGCCTCATCCTGTTGATACCGGAGTCGCGAGGCGTGACGTGGGACCACAAGCTGGCCACCCCGGGCGCGGACCTGGCATTCCTCGACCGGGCCCTGGCCCATGTCTTCGCGCGCTATGCCGTGGCGAAGGAACGTCTCTCCGTCGCGGGCTTCTCGGATGGGGCGTCGTATGCGCTGGCGCTCGGCATCCTCAACGGAGACCTGTTCCCGCGCATCCTCGCCTTCTCACCCGGGTTCGTTCACGCGGCGGAGCCTCGAGGCGTGCCGCGCGTCTTCATCTCCCACGGGGACAAGGACGCGGTGCTCCCCGTCGAGCAGGCGGGCCGGCGCATCGTCGCCGAGCTGGGTGCCGCGGGCTTCGACGTGCGCTACCACGAGTTCGCGGGCGGCCACTCCCTTCCCGCAGACGTCCTCCGCGTCGCCGCGCAATGGCTTCGCGAGACGACCGCGCCCGTGAGCGCGGAGTGACTCACGGGCGGGGCTTCCGTTCAGCTCACAGCCACTTCGGACGAACCCAGTCCAGGAGGCCATCCTTGGCGCGCTTGAAGGGCTCCGTCACGTTGTCCCAGACCTCCTTGCCCGCGTCCTTCACGCCGTCGACAACCTTGTCCTTGAGCTCCTTCAACTCCCCCGTGGCCTTGGAGAAGTCCCAGTTCGGGTCGCCCTTGCCCTCGCGCAGTTGCTTCACCGCGTCGTCGAGGTAGGCAGTGTGGTCCTTGCCGCCTTCGCCGACGAACGGGCGCTTGCCGTCGAAGTAGCCCTGTTTGACGGCGTCCTGGATGATCTCGCCCTGCTGCTCGGGGTTGAGGTCTCCCCACTTCTTGCCGGACTTGATGCCCTCTTCCCAGTTGTAGCCCTGCCCCGCGCTCTGGGCGACCAGGGCCTTGGCCGCGTAGTCCGCGCCATGGTTCTGGTATTGCCAGACGTGGGTGGCCTCGTGGGTGAGGAGGTCCTTGGAGGGCGGGAAGTTGGACGAGCCGTCCTGCTTCGTCGGGTTGACGAGAATCTTGTTCCCCACCGTGAAGGCGGGCGTGTAGCGCGTGAGGTTGTCGAAGAGCGCGGCCGGGCCGTTGACCACGCTGACCTTGTCCAGGTCCACGCTGTCGCCGAAGACGCCCTTCAAGTCCTTCTTCTGCGCGTCCGTCAGCGCCTGACCCTCGACCTTGTCGGCCGCATCCTGGACCTTCTTGAGGAGCTCCTTGCCGGGGATGGGCACGGAGGGAATGAAGTCATCCACGATGTTCCGGGTCACCGCCTGCGCCACCGGCTTCGCCTGCGGCTTGGGCGCTACTTCTTCCTCGGGCCGGCGGTAGACAGGCTGACGCTTCTCGATACGAACAGGGGCCATTGCGTGACTCCTCTTGGGGAGGGGGGCTGAGTCATTTGAATTGTCTGAAGTTGCCTCCGCTTTGTTTCCTCAAATTGTGAGATGTGTGAGTCCATGACGACGCCACCGCCCGAGTCCCTCCCTTTTCCGGAGAGTCTCTGCCATCGCTGCGCGGCGCCCCCGCGCTATGTCCAGACGCGGACCTCCGTCTTCATCATGTGCCCGCTGTTGCCCGGGAAGTATCCGCCGCAGCCGGTGCGGGCTTGCGCGCTCTTCCGCCCCGCGGAATCCAATCCCAGTTGAAATGGATGAGGGCAACGGAGGGAGCAAGCCCTCGTTGTCGCGGGCAGGTGGGCGAGGAGGGTAATTGCGAGTGCTTCCGGCCGTCCCCAACTGTGGCGCGCAGTCCAGTCACTGGGAGGAGGGACTTGATGGTCGCCAGGAAGAGCACGCGCGCCTCGACGCGCACCCGTACGATGACGCCCCGGAAGAAGCGGACCGTTTCCCGCACGAGCCGCGCCAAGCCGCGTCGTGTCAATGCGACGAGTCGGCGCCGCGTGGGGGCCCGAGTCACCACGGCCAGCAGCAGGTACACGCGGCCCGCGCTGAGGGAGCGCATCAAGAAGCGCCTCATGGCGGGCACCCGAGGCGGACGCGCGGGCCAGTGGAGCGCTCGCAAGGCGCAGCTTCTGGCGACGGAGTACGAGAAGGCCGGGGGCGGCTATCGCGGCCGGAAGACGGGCACCCAGAAGTCGATGGTGGCGTGGACCCGCGAGGCGTGGGGGACTCGGACCGGCGGCACACGTGCGCGTCGCGGGGCCACCACCGCTCGCTACCTGCCGAAGGAGGCGTGGGGCCGGCTCAGCGCGCGGCAGAAGCAGGCAACGGACCGCCGCAAGCGGATGGCGTCGCGTCGCGGGCAACAGTACGTGGCGAACACGCCTGCCGCGCGTCGCGCTCGCAAGATGGCGTCACGGCGATGACGCCCAGGAGTCCCGCCGTGGGGTGATGCACGGCGGGCTCCCGGTCTGGCAGCAGCGCCACGAGGTTCCCTGGTAACGCCACCCGAGGCGAAGGGCGCGGTGCCACTTGGGGAGGTGGCGTGTTGGCTTCTCTCCACTTGTCCTCCGAGCGGCCGTGTTGTTCGCGGACGTGGAGCCTCAGGCCGCCTCGGGTGAGGAGGGCTGGAAGTTCGGCGCGACGATTCGGGCGAGCTGGGGCATCCGGCCGTGCTTGCACTCCAGGAGGAACGCGTGGAGCGACTCCGCGGAGAGGCCGTGCAGCATGAGGCGGAAGCCCGCGCGCAGCGTCGTCAGGGGCACCATGGGGTGGCGGTTGTTCACCAGCGCGACGAGTCCCGGTGCCTGGAGCAGCGTGGCCACGTAGATGGCGATGGTCTCGTCCAGTTGCAGGGAGTTGCTCGCGCGCCAGAAGTCCCGGTCGGTGAGGAACAGTTGGTAGATGGGGGTGAAGACCTCAATCGCTGACTGGAGGTCGAGGAAGTTCGTCCACCGGTCGGGCAGCTCCTCCAGGGGGAACTCGTCCGACACGCCGCTGAAGTCCAGCCGCGTGGGAGGGATGAGCGTCTTGCCCTGGTCTCTGAGCGCGCGGTTCAGGCGGATGACGAAGTTGAAGAGGTTGAGGTCGTGGTTGAGGAAGATCTCATCCTTGACGTGCTCCAGGTTCGTCGGACGGATGGGGCTGGTGGGGACGTTCAGCTCCTTCGTGTTCCGGGCGATGAAGTCGAGAATCTCCGAGCCCACGTGGAAGTGACGCAGGATGAGGAAGTTCGCCTCGGGGCTGACCCAGACGCGCAGGCCCCAGGCGAGCAGCCGGTGCAGCCACTTCGACGAGGTGAAGCGGTTGGGGATGAAGATCTTCATCACCTGGAAGAGGACGATGTACATCCGGGCGAGTGGCCGGACGACGGGCAGCAGGAACTGTCGCGAGCGCGAGCGCTGGTCCACGAGCAGGGCCGCCTTGGTGCGCTCATGCATGGGCAGGCTGCGGTCCAGGAACAGCGCCACCCAGGGGTCCGGGTCCCTCGGGTCATGCGGTTGATTGTTCAGCAGCTCGATGGGGTCCATGGTGTGCCTCTCGCAAGGAGCTTAGCGGCTGGGCAGCTCGCGGAAGATGAGACCGTCGAGACCCAGCCTGCTGACTGTCTCCCTGAAATGCTCAGTGCCGATGACCATGGAGGCGAAGTTCCCCACGCGAAACAGGTCCAGCTCGGACGGGAGTGAAGCCGCGTCGAGGATGGGGTCCTCGGGGCGACTGAATCCATGTCGCCCGCAGGTGGGGCAGGGTGGAGGTACCTCTGGGGGAATGCAGTCAGGATGAAGTCGACCGTGTGGTTCGACCTGTAGCTCGAGGAGGTCCGGTCCGTTCTTGCTTCGGAAGCGCAGTTCGGTGGGGCAACCGAGCAAGCCACGCACCCGTTCCGCGACCAGCGCATCAAGGACCTCGCGCTGCACGAGAGGCTTGAGCCCCGCCACCCAGGAGATGCGAGCGAACTGGCCGCTGGCCCTGCCCGTCAGCGGTCCGAAGCCTGTTCCGGGGGGCAGCAATGCATGCGGCGGCGCAAGGGGGCGCACCAATTCTCGCAGTCGAGCGAACTCGGGGATTGGCTCGGGCCTGGCCCTCTCGAACTCCCGATGCTCTGGCAGTCGCGAGAGGTCAACGGCGGGGTACTCGTATCCCACGTCACTCCAGTTGGCGCCGCAGTCGTGGCAGCTCACGCCGGGCAGGGCCCACTTGTGCCAGCCGTCCACGTCTCCGCTGTACTTCGCCCTCAGCGCTTTGTCCTCGCGCACCCAGAAGAAACGCCTCATCCGTCTTCACGCTCCCGGGCGGGAATAGTAGGGCTGGATGGGGCCGCCGACGAGGTCGAACCGATGAATGAGCTCCCCCGCGTGCTTGAAGATCTCCGGAGGAGCGGCTCGTGGGTTCTGCTCCTTGAAGTCACGCCACGCATCGTTCCACGCGCCCCCTCCACGCCTCAGACATTCCCCAGCTCCTCCAGCTGAAGCAGGTACAGGCGCGCTGTCACCTTCGCGGTCTTCACGATGCGCGCGGCCAGCTCCGGAGTGAGGATGCCCGAGCCGAGCGCTCCGTCCAGTCTGTCCAGGTGCGTGGCGTCGTTGTCGCCGTGGTAGAGGAAGAAGCGCACCTGCTCGTCTTCCAGCGAGAGCTGCTCCCGGATGGCCATGCCCCAGCGCCGCGCCACGCGACTGCCCAGGCCCTCGATGATGAACATCGCGCCCAGCAGGTCGAACGGATTCTCCTGGCTGGCGCGGTGGAACATCCACGCTGACAAGGCCTCACTGCCGATGTTCTTAGGCGCGCGGGTGATGGCCTCGTGCGTGCCCCCGACCGACACGTAGTGCCGCTCCAGCATCTCGTAGTCCCGATGCTCATCCCGCGCGTGGCGGATGAAGGACGAGCGCAGCGCCAGATGCTCGGCGGTGATGCTCGACGCCGCGCGGGCAATCCAGCGCGAGCCCTCCACCACCTGCTGCCGCATGTTGATGAGCAGCTCGCGGTAGTCCTCCACCGTGAAGACGCCACGTGACAGCTTGTCGAGCACCGGCACACGCTGGAGCTTCGCCTCGAAGTCCACCCAGACACGCGTCAGCTCGCGCACCAGCTTCTCTCGGACCGGGTCTCCACCCTCCTTCGGACTCAGGGGCAACGGCCCCAGCTCCTCGGTGGCTCCCTTCGCCGGTGTCTCGGGGCCCGACACGATGTTCTGCGTGTTGGCCGCCGGAGTCGTGACGCCCACGTCGGGGACGACGGCTCGGCCCGGAGCAACGACAGTGAGCAGCGCATAGCAGGCGATGAAGCCGCCGCTCTCCGGGACCATGCAGAAGATGCGCTGACCCGGGCGCACGCGGCCCTCGTTCACCAGCTCCTCCAGCATGAGGAAAATGGACGCGCAGCCGGTGTTTCCGCGCGTGGAGAGGTTGGTGAACCACCGCTCCTCGGGGATGCGCACGCCGCCCCGCTCCAGCAGCTTGACGATGGGCTGCTTGAAGAAGTGCGAGGAGTAGTGGATGCAGAACCAGTCCACCTCGTCCGGCTTGAGCCGGCCCTGGTCCATCAACGCGAAGAACCCATCCACGCCCAGCCCTACCAGCGACTCCAGCCGGCGGATGTCCTGCTTGATGTTGAAGGCCCCCGACGCGGCGGCCTCGGCGAACGTGGGCGAGTCAATCCACCCCGGCCCGAAGCCTCCATCGGCACCTCGGTTCGCTCCCACGTACATGCCCAGCTCGTGCCGGTTCGCATGGGAACGGATGTCCATCCACTCCACCTTGAGGCTGGGCCGGGTGGGGTGCGGTCGGTCCTGCACCACCGCGGCGCCCGCGCCGTCGGAGAGCATCCAGCGCAGGAACTCCGCCTCGAACGGCACGGTGTCCTCACCCGTGACTTCCTCGTAGTGGCTGGCCTTCAGCAGCCGGCTCACCAATTCGCTGGCGCAGACGACGGCGCGTCGAGCCTCTCCGCTGGCGACCTGGAGGGTGGCCGCCCGCAGTGCCTGCATACCGCTGGAGCAGATGCCATGAAGCGAGGCCACCTCGCACGCGGGCCCGCCCAGCGCACGGTGCACCTGGCTGGCGAAGCCGGGCAGCACCAGGTCCGCCTGCGTGGTCGCGGTGACAAGCAGGTCCATCTCCCCCAGGGAAATGGGCGAGCGCGACAGCGCATCATGGATGGCGTGGACCGCCAGGTCCCAGTTCCTGAACAGGCTGCGCTGCTCGCGGTCGATGGCGTAGTGGCGCTGGGTGATGCCGTTCTGCGACAGGACGCGGGCCCGGGCCCGGGAGGGACGTCCTCGGACCTTGCCGAGATAGTCCTCCATCTGCTCGTTGGAGATGGGCTCGCCCGGCAGGAACTTGCCGAGGCTCGTGATGAAGGCGTCGTGGGGCATGGCCGGACCATATGTCGTCATGCCACGGGAGTCCCTGGGGCTCCTCCTGTGCTGGGCAGGTGGCGCTTCAGGTCAGCCGGGACTTGAGCCGCGCCGCATATCGACGGCTCATGGAGAGCGGCGCCTCCGCGCCCCGGACGTGGACGCGAAAGCCCTCGTCGCCTTCGCTCTCCACGCGCTCCACGCAGCCCAGGTTGATGATGGTGCCCCGGTGGATGCGGACGAAGTGCTTCTCCGGCAGCCGCGCTTCCCACTCCGAGAGCGGGCGGGGGAGCAGATGGCGCTGGCCGTCACGCGTCACCAGCTCCGAGTAGTCCCCGGCGCTGCACACGGCCGAGAGGTCCGAGACTTGAATGAAGCGCACCCGGCGCTCCCCGGACAGGAAGAGGTGGTCATCGAGCGCCAGCGGCCGAGGCGCTTCCACCGGTGTCGCGGGCATCGCGCGTTGGAGCACCCGGTCCACCGTGGCGCGCAGGCGCTGCGGGTGCACGGGCTTGAGCAGGTAGTCCAGGGCGTTGACCTCGAAGGCTCGCAGCGCGTGCGCGTCGTAGGCGGTGACAAAGACGACCTGGGCCCGGACCTCCACGCGCGACAGCAGGTCGAAGCCCGAGGCGCCCGGCATCTGCACGTCGAGGAAGAGCACGTCGGGGTCCAGCTCCGCGATGCGCTGCGCGGCCTCGTCCGCGTCCGCCGCTTCGCCCACCACCTCCAGCTCCGGGTGGGGCTTGAGCAGCTTGCGCAGTTCGTTGCGCGCCAGTCGCTCGTCATCCACCAGCAGCACTCCGAGCTTCGCGCTCATGCCGCCTCCCGCCGTGCCAGCTCCACATGAAGGGAGGCCTTCACCCAGCCGCCATCCGCGCCCACGGTGAAGCGATGCCGGCCCGGGTACGCGTGCTCCAGTCGCTCGCGGACATTGGCAAGGCCGGTGCCGGTGCTCTCGGGCCGAGACGTCGGCTCGCGCCATGAACCGGTGTTGGCCACCTCGACCTCCAGCGTGTCGCCCTGTCGCGAAGCTCGGATGCGCAGCTCCAGCGGTCCCTTCTGACTGTCGAGTCCGTGCTTCACCGCGTTCTCCACCAGGGGGTGAATCAGGAAGCCCGGCAGCCGTGCCTCTTCCGCGCCGGGCCCCACGTCGAACGTGACGCGCAGCCGTTCCTCGAAGCGGATGCGCTGAATCTCCAGGTAGCTGCGAATCGCGCGCAGCTCCTCTCCGAGCGGCACCTCCCGCTCTCGCGTCTCCAACAGTGAGTAGCGGAAGAAGTCGGCCAGCTCCGTGATCATCTGCCTCGCGCGTCCGGGCTCCTCGTCCACGAGCGCGCGGATGGAGTTGAGCGCGTTGAAGAGGAAGTGGGGGTTCACTTGATAGCGAAGCATCTGCCAGCGTGCCTCGGTGGCGAGCGACAGGGCTCGCAGCGCGCGCTCCCGCTCCGCCTCCAGGTCGAGCCGGTAGGCATTGCCCAGGAACAGCGCGCTCCACGCCAGGAGGACGATGGTGCAGTTGAGCACATCGTGAGTGAAGGCCGGATGGAACACGGGGACCAGCCCGAAGCTCCAGCGCAACAGCCCCAGCCACACCACGGCCAGCAGCGAAGAGAGCGTCAGGCCCACCGTGCCCAGCACCCAGGCCGGTGCGCGCCGCGCCCACAGCCGTGAGAGCACCCTCGCCATCGTCAAGCTGATGCCCAGGCCCAGCAGGGAGCGCACCAGCTTCAGTCCGATGACGAAGAGGTGCTCCTTCGTGCCGCCATGCTCCAGGTTGGGGATGGACAGGACATAGCCGGCGAGCGCGTACGCCCCCCAGCCCCAGAGCTGGACCTTCCAGAACCGAGCACCAAGCCGCATGCTCGGGGTTCTAGCGCTTCTGGATGTGAACCACCTTGTTGATGATCTTCCAGGCGCCGTCGGTCTTGATGACGGTGAGGTAGTCCGTCATGAACGCGTCGGGGTGGTCGAGCTCGACCTTGGCGACGCCCACGTCACCGGTGACGTCCAGGCTGACCAATCGGCGCTTGCGCTTCGCTTCGTCCGCGGCGGGCTTCCCATTCACGCCCGCGAGGTACTCGGCGGTGGTCTTCCTCACGAGCGCTCCATCCCGGTTGAGGAACATCTTCATCTCGTCGTGCATGGCCTCCCGGAAGGGGGCCACCTGTCCGGTGGCGTGGCCTTTCAGATAGAGCTCCACGGCGCGTCGCGCGCCAGCCTCGTCTTCCGAAGGGGCGGGCGTGCCGAGCGCGCTGCCCGAGGCGAGTACCGCTCCCACGATGACCGAGCCCACGGCGACCGCGTTCCTGAGGTGCTGCTTCATGGGGTGTCTCCTGTTTGCGTCGAGGTGTCGGCGACAGGGGTAACGGAGACTCGCCTGTCCGCACAGCGCGCTTCTTCCAACGGCGTCAGACACCGCTGGACGGTGCTGGCAGGCGACGAGCGGCGCGCCAGGAGCCGCCGGTTCCCACGAAAAGCGCACCGAGAAATCCCGATTTATGTCTCCTACCTGCCAGACAGGCGGGCAGCGGGGAGCGGTACGCCTGCTTCTCGGAGCCCTGGTGGTGGAGGTGTTTCGCATAGAGTGCTGCCGCCCGAGCAGGTCGCCCCGGTTGCGACGGTTCGGGATGGTGGCGCATCGGAACATGAGGACGGGAGACGCATGGACTGCGACTGGCTCATCATCGGCTCGGGCTTTGGCGGCAGTGTCAGCGCGCTGCGGTTGACCGAGAAGGGCTACCGCGTGGTGATGCTGGAGAAGGGCCAGCGTCTGCTCGCCGCCGACTTCCCGAAGACGAACTGGGACCTGAAGCGCTGGTTGTGGATGCCCCAGCTCGGCTGGCGCGGCCTGTTCAAGATGACGTTCTTCCGCCACGTCACCGTGCTGTCCGGCGTGGGGGTGGGCGGAGGCTCGCTCGTCTACGCGAACACGCTGCCCGTTCCGAAGGATGACTTCTTCGAGGCCACCTCGTGGGGGCACCTCGCGAACTGGAAGGAGGAGCTGTCCGGGCACTACCGCACCGCGCGACGGATGCTCGGCGCCACGCTCAATCCGCTCACCACGGTGCCGGACCGCGTGCTCGAGGAGGTGGGCAAGGACATCGGCCGGCAGGGCTTCGAGCCCGCCACCGTGGCGGTCTACTTCGGCGAGCCGGGCGTCACCGTGAAGGACCCCTACTTCGGAGGCGAGGGCCCGGAGCGCACCGGCTGCATCGCCTGCGGCGGCTGCATGCTCGGCTGTCGCCACGGCGCGAAGAACACGCTGGACCGGAACTACCTCCACCTCGCGGAGAAGCGCGGCCTCACCCTGCACGCCGATACCGAGGCGACGTGGGTGCGCCCGCTGCCGGAGGGTGGCTACGAGGTGGAGGCGCGCCAGGGCACCGGCCTGTTCTCCCGGAAGACGCTGCGCTTCACCGCGCGCAACGTCGTCTTCGCCGGGGGCGTGCTGGGCACCGTGGACCTGCTGCTGCGCTTGAAGGAGCGTCCGGACGGACTGCCCCGGCTGTCGGAGCGACTGGGTGACAGCGTGCGCACCAACTCCGAGGCGCTGGTGGGCATCGTGAGCGGGCACAAGGACCAGGACCTCTCGAAGGGCATCGCCATCGGCTCCATCCTGCACACCGACGAGCGCTCGCACCTGGAGCCGGTGCGCTACTCGGCGGGCTCGGGATTCTTCCGCCTGCTGATGGCGCCGCAGGTGCGCGGGACGACGATGCTCACGCGTGTGGCGCGGCTCTTCGCGCTGCTCGCGCGGCATCCATTGCGCTTCCTCAAGGCCTGGTTTGTTCCGGACTTCGCGCGGCGGACGATGATTCTCCTCTACATGCGCACGCTGGAAGGTCACCTGCGCATGCGGCGCGCGAGAGGGCTGACCACCGGCCTGCGCAGGGGCCTCACCACGGGCCTCCAGTCCGGCCCCGCGCCGACCTCCAACATGCCGGAGGCGTTCGACCTGGCGAAGCGCGTGTCCGACAAGCTCGACGGCTATCCCATGACGATGGTGAGCGAGACGGTGCTGGGCATCCCCACCACCGCGCACATCCTGGGTGGCTGCTGCATGGGAGACTCGGCGGAGACGGGCGTCATCGACCATCGCCACCGCGTCTTCGGCTACGAGGGCCTGTACGTGGTGGATGGCTCGGCCATCTCCGCCAATCCGGGCGTCAACCCTTCGCTCACCATCACCGCGCTCGCCGAGCGCGCGATGACGTTCATCCCAGCCGCGCACGCAGGCGACGAAGTGAAGAGGACCGTGTCGCCGGGTGTGTCGGAGACGGCGCCGCAGCTCACGCGCTGAGTTTGGGTTCAATCCCGGCAGTACACGCGGACGACAGCGCCGTCGATGGAGTGACGGCGCCGACCTCCCGCAACTGATGCGCTGACGACGGCTACAGGCGGACCTGGAGCTCGTAGCGGCGGTTCTTCGCCTTCTTCGCTTCGGTGTTGTCCGGCTTCACCAGGGGGCGATCCGCGCCCAGCCCCACGGCGGTGATTTCGCTCCGGGAGATGCCTCGGGCGACCAGCTCCTTGACGATGGCCTCCGCGCGCTGCTCGCTGAGCTGCTTGTTCTTCGCGGCGTCACCCGTCGAGTCGGTATGGCCAGAGACCTCGAACTTGTAGGTCTTCACTCCCGCGGCGGTGAGCTGCTTCTTGGCGTCGACGAGGGCGTTGGCGAGCTTCTTGAGCTTCGCGTCGCAGCCGGGGGCCAGCTCCGCGGTGCCCGTCTTGAAGCTGCACTGGTTCTTCTTCGCCTCGTCCGTCAGCTTGGTGTTGACCTTCTTCTCGACGGTGGACTTGCCCGCGTCGCCCGCGGCCTTCTTGATGGAATCGAAGGGGCTCTGCGCGGCGGCCACGCTCGGGACGGCCAGCAGCGACACGGCGATGCACAACGCCTTGAGCTTCATACGTGGGACTCCTTGGGTTCCAATGGGGAAGGGAACCGGGGACGCAGGCTGCCCAGGGAGTCCTCTCCCGTCCAGCACCACGATGCCTCCCGACCGGTGGAGCCGCCGCCCGCCTGCCGGGGTGGGAGGGAGTACCCTCGGGCTGGAGGTCCCGGGAAAACTTGCCTCGGCGTGTGGGCGGAGCAGCATGGACACCCGGAGTCCTTCCACGCAGCGACAGTGAGGCATCCGTGGGCAGCGGCAGTCGGACGGAGCGGTGGCGGCAGTTCCTCTCGGGGCACCGGGTGGGCTCGGACGTGAAGCCGGTGGAGGCGTTGGTGGAGAAGGCGCCCACCAGCTACGAGCATCTCCCGTTGGACGAGCGCACGCCGTACGACGTGGACTACGACCGCATCGTCTTCTCCAGCGAGTTTCGTTGCCTGCATGACAAGACGCAGGTCTTCCCCCTCTCGTCGAGCGACTACACGCGCACGCGGCTGACCCACAGCATCGAGGCGTCCTGCGTGGGGCGCTCGCTGGGCCAGCTCGCGGGCCGGGGACTGAAGATGCAGGACGTGAAGGTGGAGCCCTCGCACCTGGGCACCATCGTCGCCGCGGCGTGCCTGGCGCACGACATCGGCAATCCGCCCTTCGGCCACTCCGGCGAGGCGGCCATCCAGCACTGGGTGGAGCAGCGGCTCACGGCCCCGGGAAGCGCGCCTTCAAACCGCCCGAGCCCCTTCGGTTCTCGGGAGGAGTGGAAGGACCTGGAGAGCTTCGAGGGCAACGCGCAGGGCTTCCGAATCCTCAACCGGCTCCAGTCGCGCGAGCGGCGGGGCGGGCTGCGCTACACGGCGGCGACGCTGGGCGCGATGAGCAAGTACCCGCGCCCGTCCGTCCTCCCTGGCGGCCGCGAGCCGGTGAAGGGGCGCGTGTCGGAGAAGAAGTTCGGTTACTTCCAGGACGACCGTGTGCTGGCGCTGGAGGCCTATCGCGCCGCGGGCCTGCGAGAGCGCGAGGAGGGCGTCTTCTCCCGGCACCCGTTGGCCTTCCTCGTCGAGGCGGCGGACGACATCTGCTACGCGGTCATCGACCTGGAGGACTCCGCGAAGCTCGGCCTGATTCCGACAAAGGACGCCTGCGAGCTGCTGGACAAGGTGCTGCCGTCACCGGTGAAGGGCGAGGTCCGGCCGCCTCCGGCGCACCCGGAGACGCGGATGGCCCAGGCGCGGGCTCGGGCGATTGGCGTGCTCATCCAGGCGTGTGTGCGCGTGTTCCTGGAGCACGTGGAGGCGATGGAGGCGGGGGAGTGGGAGACGCCACTGGTCTCCGCGCGGGACGAGGTCCGCGTGCCGCTGAAGGTCATCAAGGAGCTGACGCGGCGCCAGGGCTACGAGAGCGAGCGCGTGCTGCAAATCGAGAGCGCGGGCTTCAAGACACTGGGCGGCCTGCTCGACATGTTCGCGGGGGCGGTGGTGACGGACACGCCCAATCGCGAGGAGAAGAAGCTGCGACAGCTTCTCCCCCTGGAGCTGTTTCAGCGGCCAGACAATCCGCTGAAGAGCGAGGACATCGGTGAGGCGCTCGCGAGGTTGTCCATGTACCAGCGGCTCCTGTGCGTCACGGACTACATCTCCGGGATGACGGACGGCTTCGCGGTGGAGCTGTACCAGCGGTTGTCCGGCATCAAGCTGCCGACCTAGCGGCGCCCTCGCCGTGCCTCAGGCGTGCAAGTCCTCCGAGCGTGCCCCCGCGCGGCGCTCACGTCCGCGCTGCTCCAACTGGGAGAGCGAGTTGTCGATGGCCAGGATGTTGCCCGACGGGTCCTTGAACCACGCGGACTTGATGTCCCCCATGGTGGCGATTCCATTGCGCGTCTGGATGCCCATCTCCGGAATGTCGTAGTCCTCGAGCTTCACGCCGGCGCTCCGCAAGCCGTCCACCGTCGCCTCCACGTCCTCCACGGCGAATGAGCACGCGGTCGCGGTGGAGCCGGAGGGCGTCGAGCGCTCATAGAGCAACAGGTAGGAATCCCCGCTCGAGCGGAACATGGCCGCGCCTTCCTCTCCCAGCTCCGACACTTCTTCCAACCCCAGCACTTCGCTGTAGAACCGCCGGGCCGTCTTCAGGTCCGTCACCGCCAGGGTGGGCACCGCCTTCGTTCGTCCAAGTCCCATGGGCCTCGAGCCTCCTTCCGGGACAGGTGGGCACCAGGCGCGAGGCTCGCAAGCGATACCCCCGCCCGAGCCCCGGCTCTCCGAGGTGGCGAGGGAGGTGCGTCTCTCGGGTACCCCTGGCGCGACGTCGACGTAGGCCCCTCCTGGGGGCTCCGCTACACTCGGCGGCATCGTGACACCGCTGGAAGAAGAGACGCCGGCCTCCCCATGGCGGCGATGGCTGAGTCAGGTCGCGGTGTGGACCGTGCCCGGGACGCTCTCCGCGCTGGAGACGTACTTCTTCAGCCTGTCGAGCCCCAAGCCGCTGGAGCCTTGGCGCGCCTTCGTGTCACAGCTGCCAGCCTGGTACGTGTGGGTGCCCGCCACGCCCATCGTCTTCCACCTCGCGCGCAGGTGGCGGCTGGGGCGGCCCTTTCGTGCGCGCGCCTGGGCGAGCCACCTGTTGGCCTGCCTGGGCGTGGGGTGTCTCTTCGCGCTCGTGTACACCGCCTTTCAGCGCGCCTTCGTGCCAGCGATGGGCGCGGGTGGGCCTTCCTTCGCGATGATGCTGCTGCGCTACTCGCTGGGCTGGCTGCCGATGATGGCGATGACCTACGCGGCGGTGGTCGGTGTAGCGCAGTCGCTTGCCTCCCAGCAGAGGGCTCGGGAGAAGGAGCGTCAGGCCGCGGCGCTGGCCATCGAGCTCGCCGAAGCCCGGCTCCAGGCCCTCCAGGTCCAGCTCCATCCGCACTTCCTGTTCAACACCCTCAACGCCATCGTCGTCCTGGTGCGCGCGCAGGAGACGGACACGGCCGCGAGGATGCTCGTGCTGCTCGGTGACATCCTGCGCGGGTTGTTGAAGCAGGGCGCCACGCAAGAGGTCTCGCTGCGAGAAGAGGTGGCGGTGCTGTCGCGCTATCTGGAAATCCAGCAGCTTCGCTTCCAGGACCGCTTGCGCGTCGACTGGGACGTGGACGATGCCCTCCTGGACGCGCGGGTGCCGCACCTGGTGCTCCAGCCGCTGGTGGAGAACGCCATCCGCCACGGGGTCTCCGCGCGCACGGCGGCGGGCGTGCTGCGCATCCGTGCGCGTCGCCAGGGAGACGCGTTGTCGCTCGAGGTGGAGGACGACGGGCCGGGGC
Source organism: Myxococcus sp. CA056 (assembly GCF_013336715.1). Classification (NCBI taxonomy): domain Bacteria; kingdom Pseudomonadati; phylum Myxococcota; class Myxococcia; order Myxococcales; family Myxococcaceae; genus Myxococcus; species Myxococcus sp. CA056. The sequence continues at coordinate 201,826 of NZ_JABUMT010000003.1, read as the reverse complement.
TCCCGGCTGGCTTCGACCTGGAGCGCAGCCCGGGCATCGGCCTGTCCAACACGCGGGCACGCTTGTCGCAGCTCTATGGCGACGCGGGGCGTGTCGTCGTGGCTCCACCGAGGGAGGGCGTGGGCACGGTGGCCACCGTCACGCTGCCCTTCCACGCTGTCGTCACGGCGTCCGAGGCGGGAGCCGCGCGTGGCTGAGCTGAGCGTCCTGCTGGTGGACGATGAGCCGCTGGCCCGGCGGGGACTGCGACAGGCGCTGAGCCGACACGCGGACGTGACGGTGTGTGGCGAGTGTCGTGACGGACGCGAGGCGGTGGCCGCCATCCACTCGCTGCGGCCTCACCTGGTGTTGCTCGACGTGCAGATGCCGGAGCTGGATGGCTTCGGCGTCATCCGGGAAGTGGGCGCGGCGCGGATGCCCGCGGTCATCTTCGTCACCGCATACGACACCTTCGCCGTCCGCGCGTTCGACATGCACGCGGTGGACTACCTGGTGAAGCCCTTCGCGGACGAGCGCTTCGACGAGGCGCTGCACCGGGCCCGGCAGCGACTGCGGCAGGGCGAAGCGGTGGAGCTGGGGCGGAAGCTCGCGGCCCTGCTGGCGGACGCGGCGGGCCCCGCTGTTCCCGCGCAGGGGACAGGGGCTGCCGGGCCACCCCCTTCGGAGCCCGCGCGTCCGGGCGAGCCCATGGAGCGGTTGCTGGTGAAGGTGGGCACGCGCTCGGTGCTGGTGCCGGTGGCGGACATCGACTGGATTGGGGCCGACGACTACTGCGTCACGTTGCACGTCGGGGACCGGGAGCATGTGCTGCGAGAGAGCCTCGCGGCCCTGGAGTCCAGGCTGGACGCGGAGCGTTTCGTGCGCATCCATCGCTCGGTCATCGTCAACGTGGGGCGCATCCGTGAGCTGCACCACGACTCGCCCACGGAGACGGTGGTGGTGCTGAGCACTGGCCAGAGGCTGCGGGTGAGCCGCACTCGCAAGGACGTGCTGGAGCGCAGGCTCGGCCGGGCCCGCTGAGCGGACCCTTCACGCGAACGCTGGCGGCATTCTTCCAGGGCAACAGGGGAGGGTGGCCATTCAGTCTCCGAAGCGGGCGCGGCGACAGGTGAACCCATCGACCTGTCCGCCGCGATGGCACCCCGGTGACCTGCCTGGGGCGACGTCAAACGTCGGCGACACGCACCACGAGCTTGCCGAAGTTGCGTCCCTGGAGCAGGCCGATGAGCGCCGTCGGCGCGTTCTCCAGGCCGTCGACCACGTCCTCACGCAGCTTCACCTGTCCGGCGGCGACCCACTCGCCCATGTCGCGGAAGAAGGCGTCGAAGCGGTCGGCGTAGTGGTCGAGGATGACCAGGCCCTGCACGGTGATGCGCTTCTGCAACACGGCCTTCATCACCCCAGGCAGCAGGTTCGGCCCCGCCGGCGGCGTCTCTTCGTTGTAGTGCGAAATCAAACCGCACACCGGCACGCGCGCGCCGACGTTGAGCAGTGGCAGCACCGCCTCGAACACCGCGCCGCCGACGTTCTCGAAATAGATGTCGATGCCGTTCGGGCAGGCGGCCGCGAGGTGTTCGGCCAGCCGAGGGTCTCTGCGGTCGAGGCAGACGTCGAAGCCGAGCTCCTCGACCGCGTAGCGGCACTTGTCCGCGCCGCCGGCGATGCCGACCACGCGCGCGCCCTTGAGCCGGGCGAGCTGCCCGACCACCGCGCCGACCCCGCCGGATGCGGCGGCCACGACCACGGTTTCGCCCCGCTGGGGGCGGCCGATGTCGAGCAGGCCCACGTAGGCGGTGAACGCGGGCATGCCGAGCACGCCCAGCGCCAGTGACGGCTGCGTCAGCGCGCCGAGCGGGACCATGTCTTGCCCGTCCGACAGCGCGTAGTCCTGCCAGCCCGCTCTGCCGAGCACCAGGTCACCGGCGCGGAATCGCGGATGCCTGGACGCGACGACGCGGTTGACCGTGCCGCCCGCCATGGGGTCACCCAGCGGCACCGAGGGCGCGTAGACCGGAGGGATTTCGTCCATCACCTGGCGCATGTACGGGTCGAGCGACAGGTACAGCGTGCGCAGCAGCACCTGTCCTTCGGCGGGCGTCGGTACGGCGACTTCGTCGAGACGGAAGTCCCGGGGCGTCGGCGACCCGCGTGGACGCGCGGCGAGGACGACACGGCGATTGACGGCGGCATCTGGCTTCATGGGCTTGCTCCTGGGGTGTGGGGAGACGTTCTGCTGGAGCGCTCTGGCGCCGCCGCATGCACATGCACGGACGTCGCGAGAGCGGTGTGCGGACCGGAATAGACCGGTCGTCTAGTGGACTGGCAAAAAAAGGGGGCACACCCGTGCCCCGTTCCCGTTCAGCGGGCTTTCGTGAGACCCAGCTGCTTCCGTGTGGCGGCCATGACCGCGTCCAGTGGCGCGCGGTCGCGAGAAATCTTGGCGAGCAGGCTGGCGCCAAGCCAGCTCTGGTAGAGAGAGGCCGCGACAGCGTGCGAGTCCAGTGGGGCAGACAGAGAGCCGTCCGTCCTGCCCGCTTCGATGCAGCGAGCCAGGCGTTCGACGACTCCACGCGTCCCCTGTTCCAGTTCCGCGCGCATGCTCTCGGACAAATCGCTGACCTCCGCGCCGAGCTTGACCACGAGGCACCGGCTCTTCGCGTCGTCGCCGGTCTGCGAGTCGAGCCAATCGCGGAAGTAGGCGGTCAACCGCCGCGCGGCCGTGCCCCGCTGCGACAGCAGTGTGTCCATTCGCCCCAGGTAGTCGGTGAAGTACGCCTCGATGACCGCCTGCCCGAACGACTCCTTGGATCCGAAGTAGTGATAAAACGAGCCCTTTGGCACCTGCGCCGCCGTGAGCACCTCGGTCAGGCCGACTCCGGTGAAGCCCTTGCGCAGCAACAGTGGCTTGGCCACATCGAGGATGTGCTGGCGGACGTCGGTCGCGGCGGCGGGCGCGGTCATGCGTCGAACATAACGGCGCATTAGACCGGTCGTCTACTAAATCGGAGCCCCCGGCCGTAGAGATCCACCCGCGCCGCGACGTCATCTACGGTCCGCTCCTGGAAGACGCCGCGCTCACGAAGGAAGGTCTCGACCCTGGCGCCAGCGCTCCCATCCACGAAGGGATGGGCTGCGCGGCCTCCCGAGTCCTTCCATGTGGCGTCAGTCCTCGCACACCCGTGATGGCGGACGGAATGTCACGGGGCCGGTACGCGCACCTTCTCCACGGCGGTGGTCACGTCGGACCACTCCCTGGCGCTCAGGTGCATGCCAAAGACGCGGGTCACCTCCAGCTTCTCGCGCGCGACGACCTCCACCGTCTCGGCGAGCTGTTGCACGTTGAAGAACGAGCCGTCCGGCATCGGCTGCACCAGGTCGCTGGTGTACAGGAGGCGGTGCTCGGGGAGTCCGACGAAGAGCATGCGCTCGCCCGTCTCGGTGCGCACAGGCACCAGTTCCAGGCGGTTCTTCCCGGAGCCCAGCGTGGTGCGCGTGCCGACGGGACGAATCGCACTGGAGCGAGGCGACTTCGCGAGCGCATCCGGCGTGAGGGTGCGGGGCGACTTCAACAGGCGCTCCACCAGCGGACGGTTGAGGTCCAGCACGTGGAGGGGCACCCCGCGAGCGACGTACTCCCGCAGTCCGCCGATGTGGGGCCACGCATCGCTGGTGGTCACCACGGCCTTCACCTTTACGCCCGGGAAGCGCCGCTGGGCCTCATCCATTACTCGCGCCGAGTAGCCGGAGGACAAGGGCGCCTCGATGATGACCAGCCCGTCATCCTGTTTCACGAGGACGACGTCCCAGGCGCCGGGCAGGTGCACCACGCCAGGCACCAGCTCGACGGCGGGTCGGTCGGGCCGGCCCAGTGGAGCGGTCTCCGCCGTGGTCTTGCTCCGCGCCGCGAAGCCCTTGCGCACGTCCTCGGGAATGGAGAAGTCGGACTCGGACAACTTCGGCTCCAGCTCCAGCCGCGTCACCGTGAAGGAGTGATAGGCGTTGCCATTGCGCTCCCATTCCCAGTGTCGGGGGTAACGTAGGCCCCCGGACTCCAGGGACCAGGACTGGAACGACAGCCGGGTGCGCACGTCACCCCAGACGCTCCAGAAGAAGTCACCAGGGTGCGCGTCCACGGTCTCCACCTGCGTGGGCAGCCCGGTCCGGGCATTGAGGAACAGCCTCGCCGTCGCGCTCCCATGGTGGAACGTCACCACATGGTGGGGCACCTCCTGCAACATGGTGTCGGGAAGAGCGCGCAGGTCGGCGGCCTCCAGCGCGGTGAAGAGGACCCGCTCGGGAGCGAAGTCCAGGCGCTCCTCCATGTCCTGGAGCTGCGCGGCGCCGGCGGGGAACAGCTTTCCACCGCGCTCCATCGCCACCACGCCGTCGGCCAGCATCATCGTCACGGCCTGCCAGGAATCGAGGCCCGCGGCCCCTCGGCTCTCCGTCTTCTGACGCAGGCGCCGGTGGCGCAGGTCCCGAACCTCTTCGAGCTGCTCGTACATGACGAGCCAGGGCGCGGCGGGGCGCTCGGACTGCTCCAGCAGGTTCCAGTGGCCGATGCCGTGAATGCGCAGGCTGGAGAGGGCCCGCAGCCGTGCTTCACCGCCCATGGCCTCCAGGGCGGCCTGGACGCGGGGCCGGGCGGTGTCTTCGGCGGAGCTCGCGGTGGAGGCGAACAGCAGCGTGGCGAGCACGAGTGACAGTGGAAGTCTTCTCATGCCCGCCAGGATGTCGCCGCGCGCATCGCCCTTCCGAGGCGTGCAGGGAATGGCGTGAAACGCGCGGCGAGTGGTGAGCCCGGTGCGGCGAACGGCGTCGCGGGCTTCAGTCTCCGGAGACGGCGAGCTGCCAGTCACCCGTCTTGCTGATGCCCACGCGCAGGCCGTAGTAACTGTCGCGCGTCTCCCGCATGCCCTTCAACTCCGCCTCCGAATAGACGTCGGAAAGCGCCTTCCAGTCCTCCGGGTTCTTGACGCCGGTCACGTGAAGCCAGGGCCAGTAATAGATGCCGCCTTGCAGCGCGTAGGGAAGGTCCAGCACGTTGACGAGGCGCGCGAGGATGGGCTCGCCCTCGGCCTCTCGTTCCTTCCAGTACGCCGCGACGTCGTCGCCATCGCCGAAGGTGAAGCGCACGCTCTTGCCCTTTTCGTCCGCCAGCTTGGAGAGCTGCGCGTAGTCACAGGCCCTGGCGGCGGCGATGATGCGGCGGCGCATGTCCTCCACGGCCTTCGGCGGCGGCGGCGGGCCAGTGCGCGGCTCCGGGAGAGGCAGGTCCATCGCGGAGCACTTCACGGTGCCCGCATCGCCAGGGCTCCCAGCCAGGAGGCCCGCGTCCGTGGTGCCCGCGTCCTCCACGCGCGAGCCAGAGTCGGAGCTTGCGACAGTCCCATCACCCTCGGCTCGAGGACTCGTGGGCGCGGCGGGGGGCTGAGTCTCCGTGGACGGAGGAGGTGTGCTGGCATCCTCCCCCAACGGCGGAGTGGAGGCGCGCGGGGTGCAGGCGAGGAGCGAGGCCGCGGCGCAGACGGACAGGAGCGTGAACCGGTTCATGACCCGCCTATGTAGACCAGGGGCGGCGGGCGAAGGTCCGGTTTCAGTGCGCCGTGTCGTTCAAGTGCCGCCTTCTGGTGACTCGATGACGACCGCGAAGGGGTCGAAGGGCTTGTCGCTCTTCTTCTTCGTGGACGTGTTGGGCATGCCGTACTCGCCGGTGGGGTGCTCCGGTCGCACGGAGGTGTACGGGTCGATTTTCACGGGGACGCCGAACACCTTCGGATTCTTCTTCGGCTCCGACGGCCCGCCAAAGTTCGAACGGTTGTCTTCGCTCATTCCCGCAGTCTACCGCGTCGGCCGGCCGGTTGCTTTCGGGCCGGCCCTGCACGGACTGCTTGGGTCTCGTCGTGGACAGGGCGATACTCCCGGCCCATGTGTGGCCGTGTCACCGTTCGGACTTCTCCAGACCAGCTCGTGGTGGAGCTGGGGCTTGCTGGCATTCGCGCGGCGGTGGATCGCCCGCGCTTCAACCTGGCGCCCACGCAGTTGATGCCCGTGGTGCCCAATGACGGCGCGCGGATGTTGGATGCGTTTCGTTGGGGGCTCATCCCCTCGTGGGCGAAGGACGCGAGCATCGGCAACAAGCTCATCAACGCACGCGGTGAGACGGTGGCGGAGAAGCCCAGCTTCCGCAGCGCGCTCAAGCGGCGGAGGTGTCTGGTGGTGGTGGACGGTTGGTATGAGTGGAAGCAGTCCACGAAGCCGAAGACGCCCTTCCTCTTCCACCGTGAGGACGACAAGCCCCTGGCGCTCGCCGGGTTGTGGGAGGAGTGGACGGCGCCGGACACGGGTGAGGTGCTGCGCACGTGCACCATCATCACCACGGGCCCCAACGCGCTGATGGCGCCGATTCACGACCGGATGCCCGTCATCCTTTCGCCACAGGCGCAGGAAGTATGGCTGCGTCCGGAGCCCCAGGAGGCGGCGGTGTTGTTGCCGCTGCTGGTGCCCGCCGTCGACGGCGGGATGGAGGCCTACGAGGTCTCGCGCGTGGTCAACATCCCCACGAACGACGTGCCCGCGTGTGTGGAGCGCGTGGCCGCATAGCGCGAGTGCCGCTACGCCTTGCGCCGCACGCGTGAGTCCAGGCTCCAGGGCCCGCCGCCGATGAGGGCCACCGCCACCATCACCGTGAGATAGAGCAGCGCCAGCTCCATGCGCCCGAACGGATCCGCGCGGTGGCGGAACAACGCCACCAGCATGGTGAAGCCCGCCATCGCCGCGGCCGGTCGCGTGAAGAGCCCCACCGCCACGAGCACCCCGCCCACCAGCTCCGCCAACGACGCGCACCACGCGAAGAAGAGCGGAAAGGGGAACCCCAGCTCCGCCACGCCCGCGGCGAATCGGGACATGTCTCCGGTGACTTTCGGCAACCCATGCCCCAGTCCCAGCGCGAGCCCAAATACAGCCCGCACCAGCGTCCAGCCCAACGCCATTCTTCCCACCATGTCGTAGTCCTCCAAAGCGTTGCCGCATCCTCGCATGACGTCGTCGTGCCTCGAACCGAAGGATTCCCAGCGAGGCGTTCATTCCCTGTCGCGTCGCGAATCGCGGCGGACATTCCAGAAGGAAAAGGGGCGCCCTATGAGCGAGCAGCGAAGGTCGTCGTGTGTCCAGCGCAAGGGGATGCGACTGGGGCTCATGTCATGGCTGTGTCTGAGCGCGGTGGGCTGTGGCGGAGTCGCCGAGCCCGAAGTCGCGGGGCCCGAGCAGTCGTCCTCCGCGTCCGCGATGCAGGTGGAGCGCGTGCGTGATTCGGCGGAGCTCGCGAGGATGCGGGACTACGTCGATTCGCTCTACGACGCGAAGTCGGTGGTGCACCGCTTCACCAGCAAGGGAGGAGATGGCATCGACTGCGTGCCGTTGTACGCACAGCCCGCGCTGCGGCAGCCTGGCATGGAGAATCACCGCATCCAGCTCGCTCCGGGAACCGAGCCCGTGCTCCCGCCCGAGCGCCTCGCTCCGTCCCCCACCGCGCCCTCTGAGAAGTGGCGGGCTCAGCCCGCGTCGCTGGAGGGCCTCGAGACGGCTCCGGACGACCTGGACGCCACCGGCGCGCTGCGCCGCTGCCCCGTGGGCTCCGTGCCCATTGTCCGACTGACGCTCGACACGCTCAAGCGCTTCGAGTCGCTGGAGGACTTCCGTCAGAAGGTGCCCGGTCACCTGCGGGGCAACGTCTCGGTGGAGACCGACAAGCTCCGCTCGCTGGCGAGCGCCACGCCGTCCGCGCGCTCGGGCCCCACGGACCTGCACCAGTACGCGCACACCGCGCAAGGGGTGAGCAATTGGGGCGCGGAGGCCATCTTCAACATCTGGAGCCCGTACACGGAGCTGTCCAGCGAGTTCAGCCTGTCGCAGATGTGGGTCGTCCGTGGCTCGGGCTCGAACCTGGAGACGGTGGAGGCGGGCTGGCAGAAGTACCGCGACCTCTACGGTGATGACCGGGCGCGCCTCTTCATCTACTTCACGCCCGACAACTACGGCAGCGGCGGCTGCTACAACTTGAGCTGCGGCGCGTTCGTCCAGGTCAACAACACCGTCAGCATCGGCGGAGGCTTCAACAACTACAGCGTCACCAACGGCGCGCAGTACGAGTTCAAGTTGATGTGGTTCAAGGATGGCACCACGGGCGCATGGTGGCTGAAGTTCCAGGACATCTGGGTGGGCTACTACCCGCGCACGCGCTTCGACGCCGCGGGGTTGATGGACCGGGCCGACGTCATCGACTACGGCGGTGAAATCATCGACAACCGCAATGGCAACCTCCACACGTCCACGGACATGGGCGGCGGCGCCTATCCCGGCGTGGGCTGGGCCAATGCCGCCTACACGCGCAACCTGCTCTACGTGGACACCACCAACGTCTATCGGGAGCCGACCTCGCTGGGCGCCTGGCGCAATGACAGCAACTGCTACGACATCATCCAGTACAACAACCCCGGTGGCTGGGGCCGGTACTTCTACTTCGGTGGCCCGGGCTACAACGCCAACTGCATGTAGTCGCCCCGCGTGACGGGGCGGGGAGCGGGCGCAAGGCGGGCCCGTTCCCCATCGGGGTGCTCTGTCGGAGGGTGTCGGGGCAGGGGCGCGGGCCATGGCTGGCCCAGGACACGCGTCGAGGTCAGGTTGAAGGCTGGATGGGGGCCTCCTCTCACCGTGTCGGCCGGGCAAAGGGGCTCGGGCTCGCCCGGTGGTCAGGGTGGAGCCGAGCGGGGAGCCTCCGGAACGGGAGCGCCATGCAGACCGAGAACCCAACCCTGGACTTGGACAAGGTGGACGAGGCGGTGAGTGGGAACATCGTCGACGCGGGGCCGGACCACCTCACGGTGCACGACATCGGCGCGGGCGAGGACCTCACGCTGCGCATCGACGACCGCACCACCTACGGCTGGACGGATTCGCGCTACCGGGGGCAGTTGACCGACGCGGCCCAGGTCCGGGTGGGCTTCTATATCGCCGGAGGCGTGCACACGGCCGCGGAGATCATCGTGATGGACCCGGGGCAGGGCGAATCCATCGCGGCGGAGGTCCTGCCCAGCCAGTACCAGTGAGCCCGCGCCGGAAGGGGCGGGTGACGCCGCCTCCAGTAGACCCTGGCGCTATGACGCGCGCTTGGGGGCGCGCAGGTCGGTGATGGCCAGGGGGTGGCGCGCGCCCTGGGGCGAGACGAGGGCCGCGTTGAGGATGAAGTCCTGGCCCATGCGCAGCTCCAGGGTGGTGGGCCCCTTGTGCGTGGTGCGCCAGTCCAGCTCGATGCGCACGGTGCCCAACAGCTCGCGCTCCACGGTGGTGGTGTCGAGCGACTCGAAGAGGGCGACGGAGATGGGGCCGGGGATGAGCGGCAGCTCCAGCGTCACGGACTTCGTCGCGGGCACCGGCGTGTTGGCGGGGATGACCTCGTGCTGCGCGCCGCCGGGCACCATGATGCCAATGGGCATGGGCACCACGTCCGCCAGGCCGTTGATGCCTCGCGCCAGGTTGCGTCCGAGGATGGCCGCGCCGACGGCGACACCCAGCTCCGGGTTGACCTCCTTGTCGGACGACAGGCGCTTGAAGTGGGAGAAGCGCTCGCGGATGACGGGCATGCGCGTCTGGCCGCCCACCAGCACCAGCTCGTCGACGTGCTCGGCCTTCAGCTTCGCGCGCTCCAGCACGTCGTCGCACGCGGACGCGGCGCGCTCGATGAGCTGGAACACCATCGACTCCAGTTGCTTGCGCGTGAGCGTGTAGTCGAAGTCGACGAAGCCGCCGTCCTTCTGGGCGATGCAGGGCACGCGCAGCACGGTGGAGTCACGCGAGCTGAGCGTCATCTTCGCGGACTCGGCGGCGAACACCAGCCGCTGCATCACCACCTGGTTTCCGCGCAGGTCGATGCCGTGCTGACGCTGGAAGTCCGCCACCAGCATCTCGACGATGCGCTCGTCGAAGTTGGCGCCGCCCAGGAACGCGTCGCCGCCGGTGGCCAGCACCTTCACGATGCGGTTCTGCACCGCGAGCAGCGTGGCGTCGAACGTGCCACCGCCCAGGTCGAACACCATCACCGTCTGCTCGGGGTTGCGCAGGTTGGCGTAGTAGAGCGCCGCCGCGGTCGGCTCGTTGATGATGGCGCGCACCTGGAGCCCGCACTGCTCGGCGGCCTGTCGCACCGCCTCGCGCTGGCGGATGCTGGCGTGCGCGGGCACGGTCAGCACGCACTCGCGGAAGGGCTCTCCGGCCGCGTGGGTCGCCAGCGTGAGAATCTGCCGGATGACCAGCTGGGTGACGTCCGTCAGCGACGTCACCTTCCCGTACATCTTCACCGCGGTGTAGCCGTCGGGTGCCTCGACGAGCTCGAAGGCGTACTTGTCCTTGTGCTGCGTCACGTACTCGGACTGGTAGCGGCGTCCGAGGAAGCGCTTGGCGCCGAAGACGGTGTGCCGAGGGTCGTCGATGATTTGCCGCCGCGCCGCGTAGCCGACGATGGCCTTGTCCGCCGCGTGGAACCACACCACTGAAGGCAGCGTGAAGCTCTTGTCCGTCACGGGCACCAGCCGCAGCTTGCCCGTCTTGTCGAAGAACGCCGCCGACGTGTTGGTGGTCCCGAAGTCGATTCCGAGGATGGGGGCCGTGCTCATTCGCCCCCGACTCTCCCACGTCCTGAGCAACGGTTCAGCTCCGGAGATTCCATGCTCTCCAGGCTCGCGGATTATTGCGCCCACGAGCTGTCCGTTCCACCACACCCGGGGTGGGTGTCCCTACACGTGCTCCATCACCATGACGGCGACGGTGTGGGGTGCGAGCGCCTCGTAGATGTGGGGCACGTCGCCGGAGAAGGTCGCGTAGTCGCCGGGGTTCAGCTCGACGGGAGCGTCGCTGGGGCCCGCGCGCAGGCGGCCCTTGCTGACGACCAGGTGTTCGACGCTGCCCGGAATGTGGGGCTGGGCGTGGCGGGCGGCGCCGGGCTCCAGGTTGATGACGTAGAGGTCCCTGCGCGCGCCCGGGGGGCAGGCGGACAGCATGATGCCGGTGAAGTGGGCCTGCTCGGAGCGGATGGCCGCGCCCTCGCCCGCTCGGATGACGCGCACCTCGCGGGTGGGTGGGTCGACGAGGCGACTGAAGGGCACACCCAGGGCCACGGCCAGCGCCCAGAGCGTCTCGATGCTGGGGTTGCCGGTGCCGGCCTCCAGTTGGGACAGCGTGGACTTGGAGAGGTTGGCGCGCCGGGCCAGCTCCGACAGCGACACGTCCGCGCGCTCACGCTCCCGGCGCAGCGCGATGGCGATGGCGTCCAGGGGGCGGGGTGGCTTGGGCGTTCGTTTTACCGGCATGGTCGTTCTTATTGACGAACGACAGGCTTCTGTCCACATTGATGCGCATGGGAAATGTGGATCGCGCCCTCGTCCGGGATGTGGGCGCCGTGGCGCTGGCGTCCGGAGTGGTGGGCGTGTCGTTTGGCGCGCTCGCGGTGGCGGCGGGGCTGTCGGTGTGGATGGCCCTCTTCATGTCGGTGGTGGTGTTCGCGGGAGGCGCGCAGTTCGTCGCGGTGGGCATGGTGGCGGCGGGAGCCACGCCGGTGGCGGCGGTGTTCGCGGGGCTGTTGCTCAACGCGAGGCACCTGCCGTTTGGAATGGCGGTGGCGGACGTGTTGGGGAAGCGGTGGCCCATGCGGCTGTTGGGCGCGCACCTGATGGTGGATGAGTCGGTGGCGTTCGCCCTGGCGCAGCGTGAGCCCGCGCGCAAACGCGCGGCCTACTGGTTGTGCGGCGGCATGCTGTTCGTGGCGTGGAACCTGGGCGTCGTGGTGGGCGGGTGGGCGGGACGCGCGGTGGGCAATCCCGAACTGCTGGGGCTCGACGCGGCGTTCCCCGCGAGCATGCTCGCGCTGCTGCTCCCGTCGCTGCTTCCTCCCAAGGAGGCGGACGCGCCCGATGCGGCGAAGAGCAGGGCCACGAAGGCGCGTCGGGTGGCGCTGGTGGGGGCGCTCATCGCGCTGGTGGCGACGCCGCTGTTGCCCGCGGGTGTGCCGGTATTGTTGTCGATTCTCGCCGTGGGAGTGGCCCTGCGATGACGCTGTTGCCCATTCTGGTGCTGGCCCTGGGGACGTTTGGTTTTCGCATCGCCGGGCCGCTGTTGAGCGAGCGGCTCCAGTTGTCCGCGAGGGTGCAGGAGCTGATGTCCATGGCGACCATCGCGATGCTGGCGGCGCTCGTGGCCACGTCGACGTTGGTGGCGCAGGGAGGCTTCGTGGGGTGGTCGCGGCCGGCGGGGGTGTTCGTCGGCGCGCTCCTGGCCTGGCGGAGGCTGCCCTTCATCGCGGTGGTGGTCGCGGCGGCCGTCACCGCGGCGGGGCTGCGCCTGCTCGGAGTGCTGTAACTCCAAGGGGAAGACGGCCCGCTCCAGGACAGGGAGCGGGCCGTGAGCCACTCAGGGACAGGTGCCCTGGTTGTACCGCTTCGGATAGGGCGTCAGGGTGCCCGTGAAGACTGGATCCGCGCCACAGGCGCACTGCATCGTGCCGAGCACCGTCGTATAGGTCTTGTCGTAGTACTTGATGACGTACTGGCTCTCGCAGATGGCCTGTGCGGACACCTCACCCTCGGGCGAGGGGACTTCGTCTCCGCCTTCGTTGCCACCACCGCAGCCCACCAACAGCGCCGCCGCCAGCAGTCCTCCGAGAATGCTTCGCATGCGTCCTCCAGGAACGGGTCTCAGGTGCGTGTTGCACTTCGAGACTAGGTCATTGAACTCATCGCTGAAACCACGCCTCCGATGACGCAGCGCGCGCCCAGGCTTTCAGACAACCGTGGACGAAACCTTCAGCCTGTCTAGACGACAGCGTCCCGATAACTCCCGCCCTGAGTACGGTCCGAGGGCGAAGTCCTCACGAGTTTGTGCGCGTGCTTCGAGTGGGAACGGTTCGTGATTGACGAATCGGGCCACCGTCGTGGAGCCAGACACCGTGGGTCGTGATAGCTGCGACACATGCGAACCAACGGACGATGGCTCGAATTGACGTTGCTGACGACAGCCCTCTGCCTGGCGGCCTGTGACTCGGATGACGACAACCCGGGTCCGGATGATGCGGGCGTGAGTGACGCCGGCACGGCGGACGCGGGTGGCTCGGATGCGGGCGTCAGCGACGCGGGCCCTGACGGCGGCCCCACGGACCCCGGTTTCGAGCAAGGTGACGGCGTCTCTCGCGAGTCCACCACGGTGGGAGGAATCGCGGTGGACCGCTACACATGGACGGACTCGCAGGGCCGTCCGCGCACGGTGTCGCTGAAGCGGCAGACGTCCGCGGGCAATGGCGGCTACGCCGTCCAGTCGACCTATCAGGTGAGGGCCGGCGGAGACTGGCGCACCGTGACGGTGGATGGCACGGCCGGCGGTGAGAGTGGCTTCGGCTACTTCGTCGGGCACGAGCTGTACCGGCAATTCGACAACGGCTCGTCCGGCACCATCGCGGGCCTGCATGGAGAGGATGACTCCCCGCTGGGGTATGGCTTCGCGGTGCAGGGCACGCACTCGGCCATCCTCCCGGGCTCCACGTTCGCGAGCCACACCTTCACCACGGCCTATCCGAAGTGGGGCACCCGGGTCGCGATGGCGGATGTGACGGCGAGCACTCCCGCGGCGTCGGCGGCCCATCAGAAGTTCATGGTGCCGCTCACCCTCCGGTGGGTCTTCCAGAAGGGCATGGACTTCCCGCGCCTCGACACCCGGATGGACTTGGGCGAGGCGGTGGCGGGGCAGCTCTCGTTCGACATGCGCGGGCCCTACGGTGTCGTGGAGTTCGCGGACTCGGACACCCAGGCCGCGCTCAGCAACGTGCAGTGGGGTGACACGCGCAACCACTTCACCACGCAGGCGCCCGTGGCGAACCCGTTGACGACGCAGGCGGGCTGGACGTGGAACGAGCCCATCGGCACCACGCGCAAGTATCACAGCCTGCTCGCGCGGCACTCGAGCACGGGCGTGTTGTACGAGCTGGGCCTCGTCGAGCTGAAGCTGGGGCAGGACCCGGGACTCGTCTACGGCGGCTACAGCACCAACAACGGAACGACGAAGGCGGCCACGGGACGGGCGCTGTTGAGCGGGGACTTCTCCGCGGGCGAGTGGCCCTTCCAGTCCGCGCAGTACAGCGGGCTCAACGCGAACACGGGCGTGACGGGAAAGAAGTTCGCGTGGGGCTCCAGCCCGTTCTACGGCTCGGCGCTCTCCACCGTGTACTTCAACCCCGACTTCAGCACGTCCATCAACGCCTTCCCCGTGGGCAAGACGCTGCTCTACCGGACATGTCTGGTGCTGGGCGTCTCCCCCTTCACCGACGCGAGCCGGAAGTCACTGACGCGCGGGGTGGCGGAGAGCGCCTCTCCGAGCTGCGCGACGGCCGAGCCGCTCTGAGCCTGTCCTTCGAGGCCCCGTGACGAACGTCCGTCACGGGCCTCCAGCGGGGGCGGGCAGCAGCACGTCGACGACCTTCATGGCGAAGTTGTCGGCGTGGCCGTTGCCCCGGTTGGACAGGCACACGACGGTGAGCCCGTCGTCGGGGAAGCGCATCATGTCGCTGCTGAAGCCCCAGTCCCCACCGGCGTACCAGAGGGTGCGACGTCCGGCGTGACGTCCCCAGACGAGTCCGAAGGCATCATTGGCCTTGTGGTGCTCGAGTTCTCGCGGACGCCGCTACTCTCTCAGCCGCGTCTCCGGTGCTCCATCGCGGCAGGCGGAGGTGGTGTACGTCTCATGTCGTGAGCGGACACCCCAGGAGGCTTGTTGGCCCTGGCAGTTCTGGCTGCGCCAGCCGACCAGGACGGTGTGGCCCTGGTCCGCGAAGTATTGATAGCGCTCCTCTTTCCGGGCGCTCCCCGCCGTCGGCCGCTCCTGTCTGACTTCAAGGGCTCCGGCTCCCTCCTCGATGGGGGCGCTGGTGCACGCGCTCTGCAGGAGTCCGGATACGAAAACCAGGGGCAGGGCGCGGCGCTTCCTGTCGAACGTCATCGTGCTTCTTCCTCCCAGGGGATGAGTCCCGAGGTTCGCGTTCAGGGCGTTGATGACGGTTTCAGTGTGTTTCCCGGTGTGGCCCCTGTAGGTCGCTCGCCAGCAGGCGCTCGAAGGCGGAGCGATGGATGTTCCACTGCTGAAAGGGACTGGGCTGGCAGTCCGCCCGGAGGGTGATGCGCGCGCCGTCAGCGACAGGCTCCGGAGCGCCCTCCACGCACGCGCCTGTCGCCGCGTTCTTCAGTTGGACCCCTCGAAAGCCAGGCGGAGGCGCGGCCCCCGCGGCCTCGAAGGGCGTGAGGACCCACTGCTGCTCCAGCCCGCCATTGCAGCTCACGGCGGTCAGGCGTCCGCCTTGTGCGCTCAGGCACAACCCGCCCTCCCGGAGGACCTCCCAGCGCGCGGGAGCGCCAGACACGGGCGCGAACTCCCAGTCGAGCGCGGGGGCATGGCAGGGCGCCGGGCCCACCCCGCCGGGGCGCTGCTTGGAGGGCATCAAGCAGTACTGCTGTTTTTGATGATGGAGGACTGTCAGCGGGCCTTCGCCCGCACGCGCGGTCCGGGCCTCGGCAAGCAGCACCCCGAGGGCGATGACGCGGACAGTCAGGCGACCACGGGTTCGTGTCTCCAAGGGGCCCCTCCCCACGCGTCAGGACAGTGCCGAACGCGGACAGGGTGGGCGGGGCGAGCCGGGCAGGTCCATCCCAGAAAAGTGGGATTCTCTGGAATAAGTGGCCGATGGGTGTGATTGGCTCCAGGCATGGTGACCCGTTCGCGGATGGAGCGTGAGTTGCTGGGTGTGCTGCGGGACCTGGCGGCGGCGGAGCTGCCGTTGGGCAAGCTGTTCACCCAGCTCAACCTGTTGCTGAAGGAGCCGCTGGGCGTCGATGCGAGTTGTTGGCATGGGACGGACCCCGCGTCGGGGATGGTGACGTCCACGGTGATGGAGAACCTGGACCCGCGAGGCTTCGAGCGCGCGGCCTATCTGGAGCTGTGGGCGCCGGAGCCGCTGACGTTCGCCGGCCTGCGGGCGCTGGGGAAGCGGGTGGACTCGCTGAGTCACGCGGCGAAGGGGAAGCTCGACGACAGCGCTCGCTACCGGGAGCTGATCGCCCCGTTTGGCTTTGGCGACGAGATGCGCGTCAACTTCGACCTTCCGTCGGGGTGCTGGGGCGCGGCGACGTTCCTGCGCGCGAAGGACCGGGGTGCCTACACCGAGGCAGAGGTCGGGATGATGGACCGGTTCTCCTCGCACATCGGTCAGATGCTGTGGCGGTCCTACCGGGGCACCGTGCCCCAGGGCGAAGGGCAGCCGCTCCCGGGCATCGCGGTGCTGGGGCCGCGAGGGCATTTGATGTCCGCGGACCCTCGGGCCGAGGCCGTGCTGGCGGAGCTCGCCGAGACGTCACCCTCGTCCACGGGCGTGCCGTCCGGACTCATCACCGTCGCCGAACATGCGCGAGGGCTGGGCGCCGCGGGACGCATGGACGTGCCGTCGCGCTCCCGGGTGCGCACGAGCACGGGGCAGTGGCTCACGCTGCATGCCTCGTTGCTGGAGGGACGCCCCGATGGTCAGGTCGCCATCGTGGTGACGCCCGCCACGCCGGCGGAGGTGCTGCCCATGGCGTTGATGAGCCTGGGGCTCACCGCCCGTGAGCAGGACGTCGCCATCCTCGTTGCCCGAGGGAACAACACCAGCACCATCGCGCGGAGTCTGTTCATCACCCCGGCGACGGTGCAGGACCACCTGAAGTCCATCTTCACCAAGGCGGGGGTGCGCAGCCGTCGAGAGTTCATCGCCCGTCTCGTGGGCACCTCTGCGGGCCAGGCTCCGGCGGGTGTCACGGCGCGAGGAGCATGAAGCGCGCCGTGTCCCGTGTGGCTTCCGTGTGAGGATTTCGAGCCCGCCTCCGTCACGGAGCAGACGCTATGTCTCGGATTGGCCGCGCCGCAGGCCCAGGGCCTTCATCTTCTTGTAGAAGTGGCCCCGCTCGAGGTCCAGCAGCCGGGCCGCCTCCGTCACGTTGTCGTGCGTATGCGCGAGCACGTACAGGATGATCTCCCGCTCGGCGTCCTCCACCTGCTCGCGGAAGGTCTTGTCCGCGCGCGGATGGAAGCCCGCCTGCACCGGGGCCGACAGCGGGGGAGGGGGCGCCACCAGGGCCGGAGCCGGAGTGCTGGCCGCCGCCACCACGGCCGAGTCCAGGGTGGGAGGCGGCGGAGTCATCGCCATTGACGTCTCCACCACTGGAGGAGGCACGCCCCCGCGCCCCCGAGGCAACAGCTCTAGCGCGTCCGTCCGGGTGACGATGGGGCCCTCGCAGAGGATGGCCAGGCGTTCGACCAGGTTGCGCAGCTCGCGCACGTTGCCCGGGTAGTCGTAGGCGCTCATCACCGACAGCGCATCCGGCGACAGCGTCAGCGGGCGGCGCCCGTTCTTCGCGCAGGCCTCGCGCAGGAAGGTCCCGATGAGGTCCGGCAGGTCCTCGCGCCGCTCGCGCAGGGGCGGCGAGTGAATCTGTACGACG
The DNA here is from genome assembly GCF_013336715.1 of Myxococcus sp. CA056. Classification (NCBI taxonomy): domain Bacteria; kingdom Pseudomonadati; phylum Myxococcota; class Myxococcia; order Myxococcales; family Myxococcaceae; genus Myxococcus; species Myxococcus sp. CA056. Next base: position 184,265 of record NZ_JABUMT010000003.1, on the reverse strand, counting down.
TTGATGCGGTAATACAAATCCTCGCGGAAGCGCCCGGCGGAGATCTCCTTCTCCAGATTCTTGTTCGTGGCCGCGATGACCCGCACGTCCACCTTGAGCGTCTCCGCGCCGCCCACCCGCTCCAGCTCGCCTTCCTGCAACACGCGCAGGAGCTTGGCCTGCATGGCCGGCGGCATGTCCCCAATCTCATCGAGGAACAGAGTGCCTTCGTGCGCCAGCTCGAACTTTCCGCGCCGCACGCTCACCGCGCCGGTGAAGGCGCCCTTCTCGTGGCCGAATAGTTCGCTTTCAATCAACTCGTGCGGCACCGCCGCGCAGTTGAGCTTCACGAAGGGGTTGGCCTTGCGCCGGGAGTGCTGGTGCAGCGCGCGGGCGATGAGCTCCTTGCCCGTGCCGTTCTCACCGGTAATCAGCACCCGCCCCTCCGAGGGCGCCGTGCGCTGGATGAGCGAGAAGATGCGCTGCATGGCCGGGCCACTGCCCACCATGTCGTAGCGTCCCAGCTGCTCGCGCAGCTCCCGCAGTTCCTCCATCGCCGCCTGGTGCTTGAGCACGTTGCGCAGCGCGACGAGCAACCGCTCCCGGGCGATGGGCTTCTCCAGGAAGTCGCGCGCCCCCAGCTGCGTCGCCTTCACCGCCGTGTCGATGGTGCCGTGTCCCGACATCATGATGACGGGCAGCTCCGGCTTGAGCTCCGTGAGCCGGGCCAGCGCCGTCAACCCATCCATGTCCGGCATCTTCACGTCCATCAACACCGCGTCCACCGGACGCGCGCTCACCACGTCGAGCGCCACCTGACCGCTGGCCGCCAGATGTGTCTGATACCCCGCCAGCTGCAACGACTGGCTCAGTGTCAGCAGAATGTTCTTCTCGTCATCGACGATGAGGACGGATGCGGGCATGTGGGGCGCTCCCGGCCTGGGGCCACGTCACGCGGCCACTCACGGGCAAGGGCCACAATCTCATGGAAATTATTTGGACATTCAAGGGTTTCGGCGCGCCGAGGCGTGTCTCGAAAGGGACAAATGCTTTGACTCACCCTGGCGACTGCGACTACACGCGACCCGAATACCCGCCCCCTGCGGGTGCTTATTTCGTCTTCAAGATTTTCGGGAGGAATGATGCGTCGGATTTCTCTTTGGGCGGGCCTCGGCCTCGCCATGGCCGTGCTGACCGGCTGCCCCCCCAGCTACCCCAACTGCAACGATGACTCGACCTGCTCCGAGAAGGGCGAGGTCTGTGTCCAGGGCCAGTGCCAGGAGTGCGCCACCGACGCGAACTGCAAGGAGGGCTTCACGTGCCAGGGCAACAAGTGCGCGCCCAAGCCCCCCGAGTGCACGGTGGACAACCAGTGCGGTGATGGCCGCATCTGCGAGGCCGGCAAGTGCGCCGAGGCCCAGTGCAAGGACGACTCCAGTTGCCCCTCCGGCGGCAAGTGCCAGGCGGGCCGTTGCCAGGCCCCCACGGACACCTGCGCGTCCAACTCCGACTGCGGTGAGGGTCAGGAGTGCAGCGCCGGCCGTTGCGTGACGGCCTCCGCGGACAAGTGCGACTGGAGCCCGGTGCGCTTCGGCTTCAACGAGTCCTCGCTGACCTCCGAGGCCCAGCAGCGCCTGTCCGACCTGGCCACGTGCCTGAAGACGGGCCAGCAGGGCAAGCTGACCCTCGCGGGCCACGCCGACGAGCGCGGCACCGAGGAGTTCAACCTCCAGCTGTCCAACCGCCGTGCGCAGGCCGTCAAGCGCTACCTGACGGACCTGGGCGTGAAGTCCAACGCGGTGACGACGGTGGGTTACGGTGAGACCCGGCCGGCGAACAACACCTCGTCCGAGGACGCCTGGTCCGAGAACCGCCGCGTCGAGTTCCAGCGCTAGTTGAGGCTGGGGTAGGCTGTGCGCCACATGGCCGTCCACGAGCCGGAAGCGCGGCAGTCCTATCTCGTTTTTGCCTGCGGTAGCAGCTGGTACGCGGTGCCCGCGGAGAGCGCGGCGGAGGTCGTTACCTTCCCCGAGCTCACGCGGGTACCGGGCTCCCCTGCCCATCTGCTGGGCGTGTTCGCCCACCGAGGAGAGGTCATCCCGGTGGTGGACATGGGCCTGCTGGTGGCGGGGGTGAGCCAATCCTCGCGGCGGGCCGTGCTGGTGCGGCTGCCGCGCGGCACCCTGGGCCTCACGGCGAGCACGGTTGCGGGGGTCTCCCCGGTGACGGGCGCGCTGGAGCCGCTGGGCTCCACTGGCGTCCAGGTCCACCTGAAGGGCCCCGCCAAGAGTGGTCCCCGGGATGTGGCCGTCATCGACCCCGAAGGGCTCTTCGACCATCTCAGCCAGGGGGCTTGACCCATGGCTCCAGCCAGTCCCGTCCGGGGCATGTTGTTCTGCCATGCGGGCCCGCATCGGCTCGCCTTCGCCGCGCATGAGGTGCTGTCCATCACCTCGCCGGGCGAGGAGGCGGACGCGGCCTCCGCCGGGCTGGCCTTCCACGCGCCGGCCGGTGCCACCCGGGTGTTGGTGGCGATTTCGGGCGGCGCGGTAGGGGTGGACACGCTCGAAATCGACGCGGAGTCGCATCCGGTGCTGCCCGCGCCCTGTGTGACGGTGCATGCCTCGGGCGGCAGTCTGCGGGGCTTCGTGCTGGCGCGTGGGGTGTTGTGGCCGTTGTTGGGGCTGGCGGACTTCGAGCGCTTCCTGCGGGGCGTGGCCCGGGGGGCGGCATGACGGCGCCCACGGACTTACGGGGCCTGGCCCGGTGGCTGGCGCGTCCGGTGGCGCCGGCCAGCACCCTGGGCATCTCCCTGGCGCTGCTGCACGGCCTGCTCACGGATGCGCTTCCCGTCGCTTCCTGGATGCGCTTCCTGGTGCTCGTCGTCGTCGTCACCGCGCTGTCGCTGTGGCTCATCCAGCAGCACGCGAGGCGCTCGCTGCGGGTGCTGTATGCCGTGGGGGCCGGGCAACTGCAGGCCACGCCGGAGCATCTGAAGTCGGCGCTGTTGGAGGCCCGGGGTTTTCCCGAGCGGTGCTTCTCCTTCGCCCTCCAGAGCTGGCTCGTGGGCGCCGTCGTCGTGGCCTTCGTCTTCATTCCCTGGGCGGATGCGCCGCTGTCGCTGGGGCCGCGCATCCTGCTCGTCGGTGCGTCGCTGGGCTCGCTGACGGCGCTGCTCATCTACCTGCTGGTGGTGCGTCGCTGCCGGGAGGCGGTGGAGCTCATCGCGGCCCGTGGCCTGTCCCCGCTGGAGGTGGTGGCCACGGCGCCGCCCCGGCGGTTGCACATCCGCCGCCGCATGGTGCTCTTCACCGCCATCGCGGTGCTCACGCCGTCGCTGTTCATCCTCGACGCCACCGTCACCCGCACCCTGCGCGCCATGGATGACGTGGTGCTGGCCCGCTCGCCGCTGGAGCAGGACGCGGCGCTGCGGCGGGCGGATGACGGGCGGGGGCTGGCGGTAGCGGGGCTCGTCGCCATCCTCGTGCTGCTGACGGCGCACCTGGGCGGCACGGTCATCGCGGCGCCCCTGCGCGCCATCACCGAGGACGCCACCCGTATCGCCCAGGGCGACCTGCGCCCCCCTCGGGTCATCGCCGCCGAGGACGAGGTGTGGGCCACGTCCGCCGCCTTCGCGCAGATGCAGGCGCAGCTCGGGCAGGCGCTCACCCAGCTTCGGCGCGCGGGCCTCCAGATTTCCACTACGACGGAGCAGCTCGTCGCTACGTCCGGCGAGCAGGAGTCGGGCGCGGACGAGCAGGCCAGCTCGCTCAACGTGACGAGCGCGACGACGGAGGAGCTGGCGCGCTCGGCGCAGCAGATCGCCGGCAACGCGGAGTCGGTGTCCACCATCGCCGAGTCCACGTTCGCCGCCGCGCAGACGGGCCAGCGGGGCGCCGCCGCCTTCCTGGGCGCCATGCAGCGCATGAAGCAGGACAACCAGGCCATCGCCGACGCGGTGGTGCGGCTCAACAAGCGCGTGCAGCAGATTGGCAAGGTGGTGGAGTTCATCAACGAGATCGCCGACAAGTCGGACCTGCTGGCGCTCAACGCGGAGCTGGAGGGCACCAAGGCGGGCGAGGTGGGGCGGGGCTTCTCGCTGGTGGCCGCGGAGATGCGGCGGCTGGCGGAGAACGTCATCCGGTCCACCAAGGCGATTGAGCAGCTCATCGCGGAGATTCGCGACGCCACCCATGCGGCGGTGATGGCCACCGAGGCGGGGCTGAAGGCGATGGACGCGGGCACGGTGCTGGCGGCCGAGGTGGACGAGAGTCTGAGCCTCATCCTGGAGCTGGCGAGGCAGACGTCCCATGCGGTGCGCAGCATCTCCCTGGCCACGCAGCAGCAGCAGACGGGCACCGACCAGCTCGCCGCCGCCATGGGGGACATCCTGCGTGTCACCGAGCAGAACTCGGCGGCCACCAAGCAGATGGCGGTGGCCAACGCGGACCTGTCCACCCTGTCGAGGGACCTCAAGCGCGTGGTGGAGCGCTTCCACGTCGTGGCCGGGGAGGACGCATGAGCGCGCGCGGTGGCTCCCGGCGGGCCTCGTTCAGCCGGCACCTGATGCTCCCCGTGCCGCTGGCCAACCTCATGGGCGCGGCGCTCGGGCTGCACTACGCCCGGCTCACGCTCTCCGATGCGCTGGCGGAGGAGGGGCGGCTGTCGTGGCTGCTCCAACTGGGCGGATTGTTGTGCGGGGTGGCGATGGCGGTGGGCGCGGCGGCGGCGCTGGGCCGGCTGCGCACCCTGCGCGGGCTGGAGCGCGGGGATGTCCCCGTGACGCCGGAGTCCCTGAAGGCGGCGGTGCTGGAGGTGACGCGCGCGCCGGACGAGGCCTTCCTGGGCTCGCTGGGGCTGTGGCTGCTCACCACCGTGGGCCTGGGGGCCTCGCTGTGGGGGCTGGCGGGCGCGGACATGGACATGTCCCGACGTATCGCGGGGCTGGGGCTGTTGTTCGGCCCGCTGACGGCGCTGCTCGTCCACTGCCTGGTCATCCTGCGCTCGCGCAAGGTGGTGCTGTGGCTGGCGGAGCTGGGCATGACGCACTCGCAGCTCATCGCGGCCATGCCCCGGCGGGCGGAGATTCGCGCGCGACTGGTGGCCTTCGCCTTCATCTCCGTGGTGACTCCGGCGGTGTTGTCGGTGCAGCTCTCCTCGGCGCTGGGGGAGCGGGCCCTGGCCCAGTTGGTGGCGTATGGCGAGCCCACGGCGGCGCTGGCCTCGGCGCTGCGTCTGGAGGCACTGGCCTCGGGAGGGCCGCTGGTGCTGCTCGTCTTCGGACTGGCGCTCACCACGGCGTACCTGGGAGGCACGCTGCTGGGGCGGCCTTTGCGAGAGCTGTCGAGCGAGGCGCGGCGCATCGCCGAGGGTGACCTGGCGAGCCCGCGCGTGGTGCCGGCGGAGGATGAAATCTGGGACGTGTCCGCCGCCTTCACGACCATGCGCGCGCACCTGGCGGACGTGATGTCGCAGTTGCAGCGGGCCGGGGCGCAGATTTCCGCCACCACCGAGGAGATTCTCACCACCTCCGGGCGCTACGAGATGGGGGCCGCGGAGCAGGCCAGCTCCCTGGACCAGACGAGCGCGACGACGGAGGAGCTGGCGCGCTCGGCGCGGCAAATCGCCGAGAACGCGGGCTCGGTGGCGCAGATTGCCCAGCGCACGCTGGGGGCGGCGCAGCAGGGGCAGCGCAGCGCGGAGTCGTTCCTGGGGTCGATGGAGCGGATGCGCCAGGACAACGGCGCCATCGCCTCCGCGGTGGTGCGGCTCAACAAGCGCGTCCAACAGATTGGCAAGATTGTCGAGTTCATCAACGGCGTGGCCGACAAGTCGGACCTGCTGGCGCTGAACGCGGAGCTGGAGGGCACCAAGTCGGCGGAGGTGGGCCGGGGCTTCTCGCTGGTGGCCGCGGAGATGCGGCGGCTGGCGGAGAACGTGCTGGAGTCGACCAAGGAAATCGAGGGGCTCATCGAGGAGGTCCGCGAGGCCTCGGCCGCGGCGGTGTCCGCCACGGAAGGCGGCGTGCGCGCGGTGGAGACGGGGACGACGCTGGCGCAGCAGGTGTCGGAGTCGCTGCGGCAAATCACGAAGCTCGCGGGGAAGACGTCGGACGCGGTGCGCAGCATCTCCCTGGCCACGCAGCAGCAACAGACGGGCACCGACCAGCTCGCGGAGACGATGGCGGACATCCTGCGCATCACCCAGCAGAGCCTCAACGCCACCAAGCAGGTGAGCAGCGCGAACACGGACCTGCTCGTGCTGGCGCGTGACTTGCGGGAAGTGGTGGAGCGGTTCCAGATTGGGCAGGAGACGCTGCGGGAGGAGGGCGGGTGAACCCGAGCGAGCGCCTCCTCAGGCAGTTCCGGGACCTGGTGACGGTGCGCCTGGAGCGCATCAACCGGGCGCTCATGGAGCTGGAGGCGGGGGCGAGCGTGGAGGCGGGACGGGGCGCGCTGCGCGAGCTGCACGGGCTCAAGGGCGAGGCCCGGATGATGGGCTTCGACGACATCAACGTGCTGGTGCACGAGATGGAGGAGCTGGTCCGCTGCACGGAGCCTCGGCGGTATGCGTTGTCGGCCGACTCCACGGACGCGTTGCTCAGCGCCGCGGACGTGGTGCTGGTGCTATCGGGTGCCCAGCCCTCGGCCGAGGCGTCGCCCGAGGTAGGGCGGCTCGTGGTCTGGCTCCAGACGTGTACTCGCGCGGAGGCGGATGGGCTGCCGGGCGTGGGCAGCCCGACGGAGGCCGCCAGGCAGGAGTCCCCGGTGTCCCGTCGAGTCGACGCGGGCGAGTCGCTGGCCGCGTTGGCTCGAGCCGCCGCCGTGGCTTCCGAGTCGAACTCCGCGGGTTCATTTCTGGGGGGCGCGGAGGGCAAGGGCGTCGCGACTCCTGGGGCACCTCGCGACACATCGTCTCCGAGCACTGGGATGGGGCGTGTCGGAGGAGCGCCCTTCGATGGGACTCCTCGAAGCGAGTCGATGGGCACTGGGGTGGGAAGGGCCGGCGGCGGTGCCTTCGCTTCCGTCGATGAGGCTGTTCGGAGTGGAACGGGCGCTGGGATGGGGCGTGTCGGAGGAGCGTCCTTCGATGGGACTCCTCGGAGCGAGTCGACGGGCACCGGGATGGGCAGGGTGGGTGGCGGCGCTTCCGTCGATGGGACTGCGCGGGGCGAGTCGGGCAGCGGAATGGAGCGTGTAGGAGGAGGCGCTTCCGGAGAGGGAGCTCCTCGGCGTGGCTCGGGCACGGGGATGTGGCGGGTCAGTGGTAGCGCGCCCATGGAGAGCCCGCCTCGGACCACGGCGGGAACCCAGCTGCCGACGGGCGGCACGTCTGCGTCATCGCGTGCACGGAACTGGCCTTCCGTGCCCCGTCCGGAGGGTGCTCCCGCCGCGAGCCCTCCTCGGGCCGGTCCCGGCGCGGGGGCCTTGCTGACGGCCTCGCCGGCGACTTCATCCAGCACGGGAACTCGCGCTCCTGTTCCCGCTGGAGGGCAGCAAGGCGGTGCCACGGCGGTGTCCCGTCAGCCCGAGACGCGCATGGACGCGGTGCGCATCGATGTGGCCAGCCTGGACCTGTTGACGAGCGCGGTGACCAACCTGGCCCAGGTGGCGCGGCGACGTGAGCGCGCCAACGCTCGGCGGCTGGCCCTGGCCCGGGAGCTCGGGCAACTGGCCCGCGCGGCGGAGGACCTGGGCCCGGCGGCGGTGGCCCTGGTGGCCCGTCTGGGCACGGCCAAGGAGCTGGCCGCCGACCTCCATCGCGAGTCCAAGCTCCTGTCCAACGAGGAACTCCGAGACCTGGGCCTCGTGGTGGAGGAGGTGCAGGGCCTGCGGATGCTGCCGCTGTCCGTCCTCTTCGAGCCCTACCCGCGCATGGTCCGCGACCTGTCGCGCGCCCTGGGCAAGGAAGTGGAACTCGTCGTCGACGGAGAGGACACGCGCGCGGACCGGGCCGTGGTGGAGGCGCTGCGCGAGCCGCTGATGCACCTGGTGCGCAACGCCCTGGACCACGGCCTGGAGACGCGGGTGGATCGGGTGACGTCGGGCAAGCACCCTCGAGGCTGTCTCACGCTGCGCGCCGCGCGAGAGGGCAGCCGCATCATCCTTCGTGTCGAGGACGACGGCCTGGGCCTGGACCCCGCCGAGCTGCGCCGGGTCGCCGTGCGCCGGGGCACCCTGGACGAGAGCGCCGCCAACGCGCTGTCGGATGCCGCGGCTCGCGAGCTCATCTTCCTGTCCGGCTTCACCTCGCGCGAGGTCGTCACCGACGTGTCCGGTCGGGGCGTGGGGCTCGATGCCGTGCGCGCCTCCATCCAGGGGTTGGGCGGCGACGTGGGCGTGGAGTCCGCGCCAGGGTGGGGCACCATCTTCGAGCTGCGCGTCCCCGTCTCCCTCACCGTGGCTCCGCTGCTCTTCGTCCAGGTGGGCCAGGAGACGCTCGCGCTGAGCGCCACCCACGTCTCGCGAGCGCTCAAGGTGGAGCCCGTGCACCTGTGCGAGGTGGCCGGCCGGCCCTCGCTGCTGGTGGAGGGCAGGGTTCTCCCGCTGGCCTCCCTGGGCTCGCTCCTGGGCCTTGCTCCGGAGCGGGAGGTGCGCGAGGGCGAACTCGTCCTGGTGGTGCGCAGCCAGAGCGGCGCCGCCGCCGTCGTGGTGGACCGTGTCCTGGAGGAGCGTGTCCAGGCCATCCTCCCCCTGCGTGGCGTGCTGGCCCGGTTCGGCCACCTGGCGGGGGCCACGTCCCTGGCGGACGGGAGGCTCGCGATGGTCCTGTCCGCCGCCTGGCTCACCGCCAGCGCGCATGGGACCTCCCCCCTGAAGCTGCCCCGCTCGGCCGTGCCCGGGGCTGAGTCCCGGCGACGCCGCATCCTCGTCGTGGACGATTCGCCGCTCACCCGGGAGCTCATCTCCAACCTCCTGGAGGCCGTGGGGTACGACACGGTGATGGCCGCCGACGGTGCGGACGCGCTGGACGCCCTGGAAGGGGCGTCGGTGGACCTCGTCGTGACGGACCTGGAGATGCCGGGGATGGACGGTCTGGAGCTGACCCGGCGCCTGAAGGGGCACCCCACCCAGGCCCGGCTACCCGTCGTCATCCTCACCACCCGTGGTGGCGAGGAGGACCGGCGGCGTGGGCTGGCGGCCGGGGCGGACGGCTACATCACCAAGGGAGATCTGGTGCGCCAGGACCTGGTGGATGTGGTGGGCCGGCTCTTGTCCTGAAGGGTCCCCTCTCAACCTCCTGAGGACAGGGCGAGCATTGGCTATACTCGCCACCTCGCGTACGGGGTATGGACAGGGCATGGGCAAGAAAGTGTCGGTGCTGGTGGTCGATGACTCACTCATCTGCCGACAGCTCATCTGCGAGGCGCTGAGCAAGGACCCCGACATCGAGGTCGTCGGTTCCTGCGCGGACGGCAAGCAGGCCGTGGAGATGACCAAGGAGCTGCGCCCTCACGTCATCACCATGGACGTGGACATGCCCGTCATGGACGGGTTGACGGCCACCGAGCACATCATGGCCGAGTGCCCCACCCCCATCCTGGTGCTGACGGCCGACCCGCGCTCGCAGGCGCCGGAGCTGACGTACCGCGCGCTGGAGCTGGGCGCGCTCGCGCTGCAAATCAAGCCCGCCATCGACGCCGGCCCCGAGGCGTGGAACCTGGTGCGGGAAATCAAGCTGCTCTCCTCGGTGCGCGTCATCCGCCACCTGCGGCGCTCCCAGAAGGGGAACATCACCCCTCCTCGGGTGACGACGTCGGTGTTGCCCGCGGTGTCCATGGGCGTGGTGGTGGTGGCCGCGAGCACGGGTGGGCCGCAGGTGCTGTACCGGATGCTCTCCGAGTTGCCGCCGGACTTCCCGGCGCCCATCGTCATCGTCCAGCACATCAACGCCGCCTTCGCGGAGTCGTTGGCGGGGTGGCTGGGCAACACGAGCCGGTTGAAGGTGCGGCTGGCGCAGGACGGTGAGCCGCTGATGCCGGGGCACGTGCTCATCGCCCCGCCGGGGTTGCACACCATGATTCCCTTCCGGGGGCGCGTGGCGCTCAAGGCGGGCGTGGAGCGGGACGGGCACATGCCGTCCGGGACGACACTGCTGGAGAGCGCGGCCAGGACCTACGGCCGCCGTGCGGTGGGGTTGGTGCTGACGGGCATGGGCGCGGACGGCGCGGAGGGGCTCCTGGCCATCCGTCAGGCGGGAGGGTTGACGCTCGCGCAGAACGAGGAGTCCTGCGTGGTGTTCGGCATGCCCGGCGCGGCGGTGGAGCGCAAGGCGGTGGACCACCTCATCCATGGGGACGAAGTCGCCGCCACGCTGGCGCGACTGGCCCGGGGTGAGTCGCTCGCAGTGGGGCGCTGAGCCGCCAGTGCGTGCTCCGGGCGCGCCATGGGCTTCCGTGCGCGCCTTCCTCACGGCGCGTACGGGCATGGCCTTGAGCGGACCTCAGATTCGCCGCCTGGATGATCGGCTGGTGGAGCGGTGTCGTGGGCTGACGCCGCACCAGTACCTGGCCTTCCTCAAGTCTCCGTCGGGCGCGGCGGAGCTGGAGGGGCTCATCTCCGCGGTGGTGGTGAACAAGACGGACCTCTTCCGAGACGAGGTCCAGCTCACCGACTTCCGGGAGCGGGTACTGGCGCCGCTGGTGGCGCGCGCGGGGGGACGGCCGCTCCGAATCTGGAGCGCGGGCTGCTCCACGGGCGAGGAAGTGGCCACGCTGCTCGTCCTCCTGGCGGAGGCAGGCGCGAGCCCTGGCAGCACGGTGTTGGGGACGGACATCTCCGAGGCGGCGCTGCGGAGGGCGTGCGCGCTCTCGTTCGCTCCGGAGCATCTGCGCCGGGTGCCCGCGGGGCTGCGTGAGCGCTACTTCGTGCCCATGGGCTCGAGGCTGGCGCTGGTGTCGGCGCTGCGTGAGCGTGCCAGCTTCCAGGTCCACAACCTGATGGACGTGCCCTATCCCCGGCCGGTGGGCGAGGGGCGCTTCGACGTCATCTTCTGCCGCAACGTCCTCATCTACTTCACGGTGGAGTCGTTCCACCGGACGGTGGCGACGCTGGCTGGCAGCCTCGCGCCCGGGGGGACGCTGGTGCTGTCCGCGTCGGAGCCGTTGCTCCAGGTGCCTCCGACGCTGCGGGTGGAGCGCACGGCGGCGGCCTTCTTTCACGTCCGTGTCGAAGAATCCGGAGCAGGGCAGGGTGCGCCGCATCCTGGCAACGAGGTCCCGGTGGCTTTCCTCGGAAAGGCCGCGGCCCCTGGTGTTCCAGGCCGGTCATCGGCGGCCGAGGGCGCAGCGCTGTCGGGCGCACGGGATTCCGGCCGGATCTCGGCGTCGGGAGCGAGCCGAGCATCGTTGATTCCCATCGAGGTGGGTCGGGCCTCGGCGTCGAGAGTGGGCCGGGAGCCCTCGAATCCCAGCGACGCGGGGCGCCCTTTGGCGTCGGGAGCAGGCCGCGCGCCTGCGAATCCCGGCGACGCGGGGCGCTCTTTGGCGTCGGGAGCAGGCCGGGAGCCTGCGAATCCCAGCGACGCGGGGCGCTCTTCGAAAGCGGGCCGGGAGCCGTCGAGCCCCCTCGACTTGGGTCGTGCTACGGCGTCGGGAGTGGGCCGCGAGCCGTCGAGCCCCCTCGACTCGGGACGGACGTCCGCGTCGGGAGCAAGCCGGGAGCCTGCGAATCCAAGCGACGCGGGGCGCTCGTCGGCGTCGGGAGCGGGCCGCGAGCCGTCGAGCCCTCTCGACTCGGGACGGACGTCCGCGTCGGGAGCGGGTCGGGAGCCCTCGAATCCCCTCGACGCCAGCCGTGTCACTGCACTGCCCTCGCCAGCCTCCGTCGAGGCCGATCTGCTCTTCGCCTGTGTCCTCGACGGAGCCGCCTCGGGTGTCTCCGACGCGGTGGCGGAGCGGGACTTGCGCCGTTGCCTCTCGCTGGACCCGGACCACGCCGCCGCGCGCTACCTGCTGGGGCTGCTCCTGGAGCAGTGCCGTCGCCCCCTGGAGGCCGCCGTCGAGTACCGCCGGGCCCTCGAATCCCTGGAGGAAGGCAGGGCCCGCACGGTCCCCTTCTTCCTCAACCCCGGCCGGCTCCGCGTGGCCTGCGCACACGCCGCCGGACGCCTGTCCCCCCTCGGCGGCAGTCGCTGACAGGGCAGGCGGCCGGGCCGGGATGCCAGGGCATTGCGAGAAGTCCGGACGAAGCGCCGATTTGGCCGTAAGATGCCGGCCCCATGCGAAGGCTCGTCCTGCTCGCGCTGCTGGCGCTCCCTGGTTGCTTCTATCCCGCTGACCGTGGCCGCGCCCTCGAGGCGAAGGTCGACCGGCTCGGCACCGACTCCGCGCAGATGCAGGCGGAGCTGAAGGAGGCGCGCGAGCAGCTCGCCGCCACCCTGCCGAAAATCGACGAGAAGGTCGCCGAGGTCACCAAGGCCCTGGATGGCCTGGACACCGCCGCGCGCCGCAAGGACGCGGACATCGGCGTCCAGCTCCAGAAGACGATGGAGGACCTGTCCCAGCTGCGAGGCCAGGTGGAGACCTACCTCCACAAAATCACCGAGCTGGAGACGGCCCTCGGCGCCCAGGACCAGAAGCTGCTCGCCCTGCAGGGCACGGCCGCCGTGAAGGAGGCCGAGGCCAAGAAGAAGGCCGAGGAGCTCCAGCGTCCCACCAACCCCAAGGACTTCCTCGCGCTCGCGCAGGAGCGGGCGAAGGCCGGCGAAGTCCTCGTGGCGCGCCAGCTCTTCACCGAGCTGCTGAAGAAGTGGACCAAGGACCCGCTCGTGGGCGAGGCACACTACGGCCTGGGTGAGACGTACTTCACCGAGTCCAAGTGCCGCGAGGCCCTCTTCGAGTACGGCAAGGTGGTGCAGGACCACCCGAAGACGCCGTCCGCGCCGGACGCCTACCTGCGCTCCTCCGAGTGTTTCGCCCAGCTCAAGATGAAGGACGAGTCGCGGATGGCGCTCGAGGAGCTGGTGAAGAGCTACCCCAAGGCCTCCGCGGCCAAGACGGCCAAGGAGCGCATCGCCGAGCTGGACAAGGCGAAGGCCCCCGCCAAGAAGGGCGGCAAGAAGTGAGCTTCCGTCCCCTGCGGCTCGCCGCGCTGGCGCTCCTTCTCGTGCCCTTTGTCGCGGGCGCGGCGCCCAAGCAGTTGGTGCTGCTCTTCACCGGAGACAATGGGGGCGAAATCGCCCCCTGTGGTTGACGACACAACCCGTCTGGCGGTCTGGCCAGAAGAAAAGTCACGATAGAGCAGGAGCGCGCCAAGGGCGTACCGGTCCTCGTGTTGGACGCGGGCAACGCGCTCTTCAGGAGCCGGGACAGCGGCGGCGCTCCGGACGCACGCGCACGCGCGGAGCTGTTGCTCGCGCAGATGGACGCGCAGGGCACCACCGCCATGGCCGTGGGCGCGCGAGACCTCAACCTCGGCGTGGACTTCCTGCGCAAGCAGACGCGCAAGTCGAAGCTGAAGCTCTTGTCGGCGAACCTCGTGGACGCGAAGGGCACGCTTCTGTTCCCCGCCTCCACGGTGGTGGAGGTCGGCGGGCTCAAGGTCGGCGTGGTGGGCGCCTCCCCGGCGACAACCCAGCCCGAGCCCATGGAGCCGCTGGCCCAGGGCAAGGCCGCCGGGGTGATGCGGCAGGGCCTTCCGGTGGCTCCCGCCGTGGCCGCCGAGGCGACGCGGCTGCGTCAGAAGGAGCGCGTGGACCTGGTGGTGCTGCTCGCCGCCGTGCCCTACGACGAGGTGCTCAAGCTGGCCAACGAGGTGGAGGGCGTGGACTTCGTGATGCAGTCCCACGAAGGCCGGGGCTCCGGCATCCCCCAGCGCATGGCGATGACCACCATTGTCCCGCCGGGAGACCGGGGGCGGCAGTTGGCGAAGCTGGAGCTGTCCATCAGCGGCCCCGGCCGGTTCGTGGACAACTCCGAGGTGGCTCGCACCCGGGACGGCCTGCGAATCGTCGAGACCAACCTGGCCAAGGCCAGGGAGCGGCTCGCGAAGTCCACCGACGAGGTCCAGAAGCGCTCGCTCGAGTCAGCGGTCGCCAGCCTGGAAGCCCGGCGCACGGCGCTGGAAAAGACGGTGGCGGGGGGCGCAACGCCCGCGGCCCGGACGCATCTATTGTCGTACATCCAGCTTGGGAGCGACGTGCCGGCGGACCCGGCCGTTCAGAAAGCGGTGGAACGCATCGAGCCTCCGGGCTCGGCGGCCCACTAGCCCGGGCGGATCTTGTGCCCCGGTCGGCGCGCCGTTATAAGCGCCGGCCATTACAGTGTCGGACCTCCCAGCCGTTGGCGGTTGGGGGCAAGGCACCTTGGAGAGCGTCATGAAGCCGGAACTGCACCCCGTCTATCCGCCGTCCCGCATCACCTGTGCCTGTGGCAACGTCGTCGAGACCCACTCCACCCGCGGCTCGTTCTCGGTGGAAATCTGCTCGAACTGCCACCCCTTCTTCACGGGCAAGTACAAGCTCATCGACACGGCCGGTCGCATCGACCGCTTCAAGAAGAAGTACGCCGCGAACCCCACGAAGGGCGCCGACGCTGCTCCTGTCGAGGGCAACATCGCGGTCCCCGTCGCCAAGGCCAAGAAGGCCAAGGCCTGAGTCGGGCCGTCGCGCTTCGTAGCCACTGAAGCAGCACCGTCGAGCAGGGTGTCGGAGAGCCTCCATGAGAGGCGCTCCCGCCCTGCTCGCGGTGTTTCTACGACTTGAGTCGCTCGTCAAGTTTCAGGGTGCTACAGGTCAGAAAATTGCTGTAGCAGCCTGTTGAGGCACATTCCGCCGCGTCCCACGACGAAGAGTCCGACGGAGGCGTGATGTTCGCGGAAGCTGCTGCCCCAAACCTGAAGGTTGTCCGGCGCTCCCTCAACGAGAGCGTGCACGCGAAGGGCGACGCCTGGACGCTCCTGCGAGGGGACAGCCTGGAGCTCCTGAAGCAGTTCGAGCCCCAGACGTTCGACATGATTTTCGCGGACCCGCCGTACTTCCTCTCCAACGGCGGCACCACCTGCAAGGGTGGCAAGCGCGTGTCGGTGGCGAAGGGTGGCTGGGATGTGTCGCGCGGGGTGGAAGAGGACCACGCTTTCACCACCGAGTGGCTCGCCGCCTGCCAGCGGTTGCTCAAGCCCACCGGCACCCTCTGGGTGAGCGGCACGCAGCACGTCATCTTCAACGCCGGCTTCGCCATGCAGAAGCTCGGCTACAAGCTGCTCAACACCGTCACCTGGTTCAAGCCCAACGCCAGCCCCAACCTGGCGTGCCGCTACTTCACCCACTCGACGGAGTTGCTCATCTGGGCCTCCCCGAAGTCGGGCGGCAAGCTCCAGCACGTCTTCAACTACTCGAAGATGAAGGCGGACAACGGCGGCAAGCAGATGCGTGACGCCTGGGCGCTTCCTCCCTCTGGCGACGCGGAAGTCACCGCCGACGGCGAGGGCCGCCTGTGGACGCTCACCGTCCCGCGCGGCGGCGAGGAGAAGGCCTTCGGCAGCCACCCCACGCAGAAGCCCGTGGCCCTGCTGGAGCGCATCATCGAGGCGAGCACCCCCGAGGACGCGCTGATTCTGGACCCCTTCAACGGCAGCGGCACCACGGGCGTGGCGGCCCTCAAGCTGGGCCGCCGCTACGTGGGCATCGACATGGATGAGAAGTACCTGGACCTCGCCGAGAAGCGCCTCGTGGCGCAGTCGGCGAAGTAGTCCCCGTGCCGCGAGTCCCCGCGCCGCTTCTCAGGCGCGGGACAGGATGAGCTCCACGCCCTGACGGGCGATGGGGTGGTAGCGCTCCCCGTACTGCTTGAAGAGCGAGCGCGCCAGGGCCCGGTGCTCCCGGGACGCGGCGAGCACGCCGTACAGGGGCTTGAGGTACTTCATGCGCCCCACCTCGCCCAGGAACGCCTCGGTGCGCCCCACCGCCGGCCCCCAGCCCGCGCGCAGCGCCGCCACCAGCCACGCCACCAGCACCTCCGAGTTACGGCTGCGCGTGAAGGCGAAGCGCTCGTCGAGCTGACGGAACAAGTCCCTGGGCGCGTCCGAGGGCATCCACTCCAGGAAGAGCTGCCACTCCGCGGGCGTCCAGTCCTTGGCCGCCTCCACCGACGGCACCGTGCCCCGGGCGCGCTGCAGGGCCTCCAGCCGGCTGGAGCGCGGCGAGGGCGCGCTCGCGGGCACGCCGGGCCGCTGCAGATAGGCCTCCGCGTCGACCTTCGCCAGCACCCCGGGCAGCTCCCGCTCGGTGAAGGCGATGAACTCCTCGGTGGTGAGGGCGCGGAAGCGGTACGTGGCCAGATAGCGGCGCAGGAAGCCGTCGAAGGCCTCGCGCCCCACGGCGTCCTCCATGGCCCGGAGGAACAGGTAGCCCTTCTCGTACGGAATCTGGGAGAAGGCCTCATCCGGGTCCACGCCCGTCAGGTGCGTGCGCAGCGCCGTCAGGTGCGGGTGCTCGCGGAAGTGGTGCAGCGCCTCGTCCAGCGCCCGCCGCCCCAGGGCCGCGTTCAGCGCGGCGACCTCCGGCCCCGCCAGCGCCTCCAGGATGCGGCGCTCGGCGAAGACGGTGAAGCCCTCGTTGAGCCAGAAGTGCTCCGCGGACGCATTCGTCACGAGGTTGCCGGTCCACGAGTGCGCCAGCTCGTGCGCCACCACGTTGACCAGGCTCTTGTCCCCGGCAATCAGCGTGGGCGTGAGGAACGTCAGCCTCGGGTTCTCCATGCCGCCGTACGGAAAGGACGGAGGCATGGTGAGCAAATCGAACCGCTCCCAGTCGTACGGCCCGAAGAGCGACTCGGCGGCGCGCAGCATGTCGTCCACGCCGGAGAACTCCTCGGCCGCGTCCTCCAGCAGCTCCGGCTCCGCCCATACGCGCGAGCGGGGGCCCAGCTCCTTGGGCGCCAGGCTGCCCACCGCGAAGGCCAGGAGATATGGAGGCACCGGCTGCGGCATCTCGTAGTGCTCCTCCGCCTCCACGCCGTGCTCCTCGCGGCGCACGAAGCTGGCCGCCATGACGGCCTTGAGCGCCTTGGGCACTCGCAGCGACGCGCGGTAGCGGATGCGGATGCGAGGCGTGTCCTGCAGCGGCACCACGCTGCGCGCGTGGATGGCCTGGCATTGGCTGTACAGGAATGGGTGCTGCCCGCCCGCCGTCTGCGAGGGCGTCAGCCACTGCAGCGCGCTCGCCGTGGGCGAGGTGCGGTAGTGCACCGTGAGCTGTCTCACCCCCGAGGGCAGCTCCACCCTCAGCCGGCTGCCCAGAATCGGCTCCGGTGGGGCGAGCATGTAGGGCAAGGGGCGACCATTGCCGTCTACGACTCTGAGAATCTCCAAATCCCGCGTGTCCAGGTCCAGCGGACCCGCGGACGCTTCCTTCAGCGTCAGGGTGGCCTCCGCGTGCAGGCGGTGGGTCCGGAAGTCGACGCGAGCCTTCCAGTCCAGGGTTTCCGTCTCAGGCTGCGTGCTGTCGTTGTAGGAGTGCGGGTCGGGGCGAGCCATGGAGGTCCGGTTTGTAGTCCTTGGGACGACCCATGGCGAGTGCTCCCACCTTCCGAACAGATTGACTTTCGGGTCAATCGCCTACATTTGTGCAGTCCCTTCTTCCCTCAAGGGAGCCTCTTCCAATGACGACGCGGATCCGCAAGGTAGCTGTGCTGGGCGCCGGAGTGATGGGCAGCGGCATCGCCGCCCATCTGGCCAACTCGGGCGTGCGCGCGCTCCTCCTGGACATCGTTCCGCCGAAGGCCGCACCGGGCGAAGACACTTCGACCAAGGCCTTCCGCAACAAGTTCGCCCTCGGGGCGCTGGCCAACATGCGCAAGCAGAAGCCCAGCCCCATCATGTCCGAGCAGGTGTTCACCGCCATCGAGGTGGGCAACTTCGATGACGACATGGCGAAGATCGCCGACTGCGATTGGGTCATCGAAGTCGTGAAGGAGGACCTGACCGTCAAGCAGGCCCTCTTCGAGAAGGTGGAGAAGCACGCCCGCAAGGACGCCATCATCTCCTCCAACACCTCCGGCATGTCGATTGTCGGGATGACGCAGGGCCGGGGCGCGGCGTTCAAGAAGAACTTCCTCGTCACGCACTTCTTCAACCCCGTCCGCTACATGAAGCTGTTGGAGCTGGTCGCCGGCACGGAGACGGACCCGGCGGTGATGAAGACCATCCACCGCTTTGGCGAGGAAGTGCTCGGCAAGGGCATCGTCTACGGCAAGGACACCACCAACTTCATCGCGAACCGCATCGGCGTGTACGGGATGATGCGGACCATCGCCGCCATGGGCCCCGCGGAGCTGTCCATCGAAGAGGTGGACAAGATTTTCGGTCCGGCCATGGGCCGCCCCAAGTCGGCCGTGTTCCGCACCGCGGACATCGTCGGTCTGGACACCTTCGTCCACGTGTCGAAGAACTGTTACGACACGCTGACGCAGGACGAGGAGCGTGAGGTCTTCGCCATCCCCGGCTTCCTCCAGAAGATGGTGGAGAAGGGCATGCTCGGCGACAAGAGCGGCGGCGGCTTCTACAAGAAGGACAAGAGCAGCGGCGGGAAGGAAATCCTCGCGCTGGACCTGAAGACGCTGGAGTACCGCGCGCAGGGCAAGGTGCGCTTCGAGTCGCTGGGCGCCGCCCGCGAAGTCGAGAACGTCAAGGAGCGCGTCGCCGTCGTGCTGAACGGCACGGACAAGGCCGCGAAGTTCGCCGAGCAGGTGACGCTGGACGTGTTGGCGTACACCAGCCGCCGCATCCCCGAGATTGCCGACGACGTGGTCAACGTGGACCGTGGCGTGCGCTGGGGCTTCGGTTGGGATTTGGGTCCCTTCGAGGTCTGGGACGCGTACGGCGTGAAGAAGGGCCTGGCGCGGATGAAGGAGCTGGGCCTCAAGCCGGCGAAGTGGGTGGAGGACATGGTGGCCGCGGGCCGCGAGTCCTTCTACGGCGTGGAGGGCGGCAAGGACACGTACTGGGACATCCCCACGAAGTCCGTGAAGGTGGTGCCGGAGAACGCCCGCACGCAGCGCGTGGAGTACCTCAAGCGCGGCAACAAGAAGGTGGCCGGCAACGACTCCGCCACCCTGTGGGACCTGGGCGACGGCGCCACGCTGCTGGAGTTCCACACGAAGATGAACTCCATCGATGACCAGATCATCGAGATGATGAACACGGCGCTGGACGAGACGGAGAAGAACTTCAAGGGCCTGGTCATCGGCAACGACGGCTCCAACTTCTCCGCGGGAGCCAACATCGTCGCGCTGGTGTGGGCGGCGAAGAGCGGCCAGTACGAGGATATCCGCAAGCTCGTCACCGGCTTCCAGGCGGTGAATCAGCGCATGCGCTACAGCCCGGTGCCGGTGGTGACGGCGCCCTTCAACCTCACCCTGGGCGGTGGCTCCGAGGTGACGATGGGCGGCAACGCGGTGCAGGCGAGCGCGGAGCTGTACATGGGCCTCGTCGAGGTCGGCGTGGGCCTCATCCCCGGCGGCGGCGGCAACATGCAGCTGCTCCGCAACGTCTACGGCGCGTACTCCACGGACAAGGATTTCGATCCGCTGCCCTTCCTCAAGAAGGTGTTCCTGGCCATCGGTACGGCGAAGGTCGCCACCAGCGCCGAGGAGGCGCGGGAGCTGGGCTTCCTGTCCCTGACGGACGGCATCAGCGCCAACCGGGACTTCCTGCTGTCGGACGCGAAGGCTCGGGTGCTGGGCATGGCGGACGCGGGCTTCCGCGCGCCGCGTCCCACGCGCTTCCGCCTGGGCGGCCCCAGCGGCTACGCCACCATCGACATGATGCTGTACGACATGGAGATGAACGGGCAGGTCAGCGCGCACGACCGCAAGATTGGTCAGAAGCTGGCGCGCGTGCTCACTGGCGGCGACACCAGCACCTCGGCGCTCGTCACCGAGGAGAAACTGCTGGAGCTGGAGGCCGAGGCCTTCCTGAGCCTGTGCGGCGAGGAGAAGACCCAGGACCGCCTGACGTTCATGATCGAGAAGGGCAAGCCGCTGCGGAATTGACGGCCGGCCGGTATCCATTGGCTACGACATAAATTTCGCTGCATGCCCGGGTGCTCCCCGGGCAAGGAGACATCAAGATGCCTGGTCGAGTCGTGATTGCCAGCGCGGTCCGCACGCCGTTCACCCGCGCGCACAAGGGAGAGTTCAAGGACACGCGGCCGGATACGCTGGCCGCCATCGCCATCAAGGAAGCCGTTGCCCAGGTCCCTGGCCTCAAGCCGTCGGACGTGGAAGACGTCGTCCTGGGCTGTGCCATGCCGGAAGCCGAGCAGGGGATGAACGTGGCGCGTCAGGCCACGCTCCTGGCGGGGCTGCCGGTGGAAGTACCGGCGATGACCATCAACCGCTTCTGTTCCTCCGGGACGCAGGCGATTGCCCAGATTGCCGCGGCCATCCAGGCGGGGCACATCCAGGTCGGCATCGGCGGTGGTACCGAGTCGATGACGATGGTGCCCATGGGCGGAAACAAGGTCAGCGCCAACCCGGACATCATGGCGAACCACCCGGAGATCTACTCGTCCATGGGTGTGACGGCGGAGAACATCGCCTCCCGTCACAACGTGTCGCGTGAGGACTCCGACAAGTTCGCCGCGGAGAGCCAGCGCCGCGCGGCCTCCGCGCGGGAGACGGGCAAGTTCGCCGAGGAAATCGTCCCCGTCACCACCACCGTCTACGACGAGGAGGGCAAGGCGCAGACGGTGACGGTGTCCGTGGACACCATCCTGCGTCCGGAGACGACGGCGGAGGGCCTGGGCAAGCTGCGCCCGGCGTTCAACGCCAAGGGTGTGGTGACGGCCGGCAACGCGTCGCCGCTGACGGACGGCGCGGCGGCGGCGGTGGTGATGAGCGAGGAGAAGGCGAAGGAGCTGGGCGTCAAGCCGCTGGGCTACTTCGTGGACTTCGCCGTCGCCGGTGTGGCCCCGGAAGTCATGGGCATCGGCCCGGTTCCGGCGGTGCGCAAGCTGCTGGCGAAGAACAAGCTCGAAGTGAAGGACATCGACGTCTTCGAGCTGAACGAGGCCTTCGCTCCGCAGGCGCTGTACTGCATCCGTGAGCTGGGCATCCCCATGGACAAGGTGAACCCGAACGGCGGAGCCATCGCCCTGGGCCACCCGCTGGGCGTGTCCGGTGCGCGTCTGGTCGCGACGATTCTGCGCGAGCTGAAGCGCCGCAACGGCCGCTACGGCGTCGTCACCATGTGCATCGGCGGCGGCATGGGCGCCGCGGCGCTCATCGAGCTGGCGAAGTAGTCGCCCGCTTCACCGACTGAAAGTTCGCGGGCCCCGGGGAAGTCCTTCCCGGGGCCCGTGTCGTTGCGGGGCTCGGCCAGGCGCCGGCCCTTCATGCTCGACGTCAGGAGACGGGGGCTTCGGGGTCGTCCACGGGGACACCGGCGAGGCGCAGGACTCGCAGCGCGTTGGTCGTGTCCACCACGCCCTCGCGCAGCTTGTAGTCGAACACCATCTCCCCCGCCTCCAGGTGGTCCCTGAAGTGGACGTTGCGGACGTGCGCGTCACGCGTCTCTTCCGCCAGCGACGTCAGCGACAAGTCGTGCGTCGTCACCGCGCCCGAGGCCCCGGTGGACAGCAGCAGCCGGAGCACCTCGCGCGAGGCGAGCTGCCGCTCTCGCGTGTTGGTGCCGAGGAGGATTTCGTCGAGCAGGAACAGCGCCTGCCCGTTCGCCGCGCGCGCCGCGTCCAGCACGGCCTTGATGCGCTGCACCTCCGCGTAGAAGTACGACACGCCGCGCTCCAGCGAGTCCTTCACCCGCATGCTGGTGAGCACATGCAGCGGAGACAGGCGGAACGACGCCGCGGACACCGGCGCTCCGGCGAGCGCCAGCACCGCGTTGGTGCCCAGCGCTCGCATCAGGGTCGTCTTGCCGCTCATGTTGGAGCCGGTGATGAGCAGTGCCTCCCTGGGGCCCGGCAGGGACACGTCATTGGGCACGGGGGCATCCAGCAGCGGATGGCCCATGACCTTCGCCTCGACGAGGGGCCCCGTCGCTTCCAGCGTGGGCCAGGCGAAGGCGGGTCGGTCATGCGCGAGGCCCGCCACGCAGGAGAGGGCCTCCATCTCCGCGAGCGCTTCGAACCAGTGCCGCACCCGCGTGCCATGCTTCGCGCGCCAGCGCTCCAGTGCGAACAGCGCATGGATGTCCCAGAGCGTGAGCCAGTGCACCAGCGGGTGGAACTGGTGCCGCTTGAACTCGATGAGCGAGAACAGCCGGCTGAAGCGCTGGAAGTGCTTCGAGACGGGCTGCTCTCCCTGCTGCTGGAGTCCGGACTGGAGCTGACGCAGGAGGGGATGCTCGAAGCGCTGGCCCTCCACGCGCTCGAAGATGGGCGCGTAGCGGACGAAGCCCTGTTCGCCCTTCTCCACGCCCTCGTCCATCTTCCGCAGCGTGCGACGGGTGGCCACGGCCACCGCGAGCTGCGCGGCAAGTCCCGCCCACACCGAGGAGCCGGGCAGCACGCCGACTTCGCCCAGGATGAAGAGCGTCAGCGTCACCGGCGGCAGGATGATGGCGAGCGGGAGGGACCAGCGGATGGAGTCCAGCGCGGGCCCGGCTTCCGACCACTGGATGAAGAGGCTCGGGTCGGCCTTCTCCTTCGCCACCGTGCGCGCTTCCACGCAGAGGTCCTGTCGGAAGTCCACGAGCGGTGCCAGCTCACGCGCCGCGCCCTGACGTGCTTGCACCACGTCCACCGGAGCAGGCGCTGACAGCCACGCGGCGAGTCGCTCCTCGCCCGCGCGGGTGGCCGTCTCGTTCAGGAGCTGGAAGAGGCTGCCCTGTCCGAAGACGTCCAGGTCCGGCGTGTAGAGGTGGGCGGGGGAGGCGAAGCGTTCGCCGCGCTCGGTGAACTCGTGCCAGCCGTGGCCCAGGCGCGCGAGGCCCCGCTCGTTGAGCGTGACGTACAGCCGCTGACGCGCCTCGCGGCGGAAGATCTGGTGGTGGAGGACCGCGAGGAGGCCGTAGACGACGACGGCGGCCACCGTGCCCCACCACCAGGTCTTGGGCAGTCTGCCCGTGACGATGAGCCCCGAGACGACGGCCGCGACGAGGAAGGCCAGGGTGCGCAGGTTGGCGTAGCGGGCGCTGACGCGGTCCAGGGCGGCCAGCTCCGCCTCAGCGGCGGCACGGCGCTCGGTGTACGTGTGGTGGGGATTCGGGCTCGGGGCGTTCGCGGACACTGTGGCCGCGCATGCTGTGCTTCCGGCCCGTTCAGGGCAAGGGCCGCCTGTCTTCAGATGGTGTCGGGATGACGGAGGTGCGCCCGGACTCGTTGCCAGAGGAGGAGGTGGCCTCTGGTGAGCAGGCCAGAGGCGAGGCCCTCCGGGGCGGGTGCTTCATGAGTCAGCGGAGGGTGGGGGTCCAACGACGTAGAACGGTCCGAGGCCATCCCGGCGGTTCACCTCGGCGTTGAACCGGCGGGAGGGCGTCCCCGAGAGTTTCGCGTCCATGTCGAACCCGTCCCTGGCGAGGACACTCGCGACCAAGGGTCGTTCCCCGCGTGGGCGGCACCGGTGGAGGAAACGTCGGTTCCTCCACCGGTGTGCCGTGGCTCGATGTCGCGCGACGCGTAACCGCCACGAGGCCCGCGATGGCGGGTCAGCCCCAGAGTTCGCGAGGCGGCCAGAAGAGGGTGTTGCCCTCGAAGCGGATGCCCGGCTCTCGGTCCTTCGCGAGCAGCAGAGGGCCGTCCAGGTCCACCACCTCCGCGCCTTGGGCCACCAGGGCGGCCGGGGCCATGGACAGGGAGGTCGCCACCATGCAGCCGACCATGAGCTGAAGCCCGTGCCCGCGTGCGTCGCGCGCCAGGGCCAGGGCCTCGGTGAGCCCTCCCGTCTTGTCGAGCTTGATGTTGAGGGCGTCGTACTTGCCCACGAGGGTGGCCAGCCCATGCCTGTCGTGCGCGGACTCGTCGGCGCAGACGGCCACGGGGCGCCGCAGGCCTCGCAGGGCCTCGTCATCCGACGCGGGCAGCGGCTGCTCCACCATCACCACGCCCAGCTCGGCGCAGGCCGCGAGCAGTGACGGGAGCTCGTCGGGCTTCCAGCCCTCGTTGGCGTCCACGATGAGGCGACTGGCCGGCGCTCCGAGGCGGATGGCGCGCAGTCGCTCGATGTCACCCTCGCTCCCGCGTCCCAGCTTCACCTTGAGCAGTGGCCGGTGCGCGGACTTCTCGGCGGACCGGCCCATGGCCTCGGCGGTGTCCAGGCTCAGTGTGTATGCGGTGACCAGCGGCTGGGGCTCCGACATGCCGAGCAGCTCCCAGATGGGCTTGCCGGCCTTCTTCGCCTCCAGGTCCCACAGCGCGCAGTCCAGCGCGTTGCGCGCGGCCCTCGGCTCCAGCGCCTCCGGGACTTCGTCGCGTCCCAGCCCGCCCTCGATGCGCGGACGCGCGGCTTCCAGTGCCCGCAGCACGCCGTCGACCGTCTCCCCATAGCGACCGTAAGGGACACACTCGCCGCGCCCCACGGCGCCGTCTTCCTCCAGCGTGACGACCACCACTTCGGCGATGGTCTTCGAGCCTCGGGAGATGGTGAAGCTGCCCGCGATGGGCCAGCTCTCGTGCTTGACGGTGAGCTTGCGCATGCGCGGTCAGCCCTTCGCCGGGAAGCGGCGCACCAGCTCGTCGACCAGCGGGCCGACACCGGTGCGGATGGGGTCGACACAGGGCAGGCCGTACTCGCGGCCCGTCCGCTCCAGCAGCGCGAGGGCGTCCTTCTCCTCCAGGTGCTCGGTGTTGATGGCGAGCCCGGTGCACTGGATGCCCGGGTTCGTGAGCTGCCCCTCCAGCACCGTGCGGTCGATGACGGCCTGGATGGAGGGCAGGGCGTGCTGGACGCCGCGCATCTTCGTACGGGTGGGCTCGTGGCAGACGATGAAGGAGTCGGGCTGCGCACCGTGCAGCAGACCGAGCGTCACGCCCGCGAACGAGGGATGGAACAGCGAGCCCTGGCCTTCCACCAGGTCCCAGTGGTCCGCGTCATTGGCGGGTGACAGCCATTCCGCCGCTCCCGCGACGAAGTCAGACACCACCGCGTCGATGGCCACACCCCGGCCGGAGATGAAGATGCCCGTCTGTCCCGTGGCGCGGAAGTCCGCCTTGAGTCCCCGGGCGCGCATCTCCTTCTCCAGCGCGAGCGCCGTGTACTTCTTTCCCACCGAGCAATCCGTGCCCACAGTCAGCAGGCGCAATCCCTGGCGCTTCGTGCCCTTGCCGGTGGCGAAGTCCATGTCGGGGATGCGCACGTCGTGCAGCTTGCGGCCATTGCGCGCGGCGGCCTCGGCGATGGCGGGGAAGGAGGCCAGGCGCTTGTGCAACCCCGTGGCGACGTCCATTCCCGCGTCCAGGGCCTCCACCAGCTTGCTCACCCAGTGCTCGGGGAGCACGCCGCCCGCGTTGGCCACGCCGACGATGAGCGTCTGGGCGCCCCGGGCCCTGGCCTGGGCGATGTCCAGGTCCGTCAGGCCGCAGTCCGCCCCGCAGCCCGGCAGTCGGAGTTGGCCCACGCACCACTCGGGCCGCCAGTCGACGATGCCGTGGGCCGTCTTCGCCGCGAGCTGGTCGGGTACATCCCCCAGGAACAACAGGTAGGGCTTCTGGATCTCCACCAAGGTCCTCCCCGCGCCCCGGTCTGGGGCTGTGGCGAGGCTTTTCAGCACGCCCCCGACATGCCCGCAAGGACATCGCTGAAGCCTGCTGGGAGGGGTTCTTCCAACCCCTTGGAACCACCCCACGCGTAGGCCCTCCGGGAGGCCCGAAAATGTCAGACCCACCCCGTATTCTTCTCTCCGTCGCCGCACACGAGGGGAACCAAAAATGGCCGCGTCAGTGATTGATAATCGCGTCGAGATTGTCTTCAGCTTCGACACCACCGGCAGCATGTATCCGTGTCTCGCGCAGGTGCGAAAGAAGCTGCATGGCACCGTGTCCCGATTGATGAAGGAGATTCCGGGCATCCGCATCGGCGTCATCGCGCACGGCGACTACTGCGACGCGCGCTCGACGTACGTGACGAAGATTCTGGACCTCACGGACGATGCGAAGGCCGTGGTGCGGTTCGTGGACAAGGTGGGGCAGACGGGCGGCGGTGACGCGCCGGAGTGCTATGAGTTGGTGCTCCATGAAGCGCAATCCCTGTCATGGACGGTGGGCTACACGCGGGCCTTCGTGCTGATTGGTGATGACGTGCCGCATGCGCCGTCGGACAACCCGAAGCGCCTGGACTGGCGCAAGGAAGTGGACGCGCTGGGTAGGATGGGCGTCCCGGTGTACGGGGTGCAGGCGCTGGCGCGGCGCCATGCGACGCCGTTCTACAAGGAGCTGGCGGAGAAGTCGGGCGGCTTCCATCTGAGCCTGGACCAGTTCGCGCACGTCACCGACATGCTGCTGGCCGTCTGTTACAAACAGTCGTCCGACGCGCGGCTCCAGGCCTACGAGACGGAGGTCGCGAAGGAGGGGCGGATGAGCCGCGGGCTGAACGCCATGTTCAGCACCATGCTCCAGCGAAAGACGTCGTCGGATTACGCGGAGACGGACCTGCGCGCCGTGGCTCCCGGCCGGTTCCAGTCGCTGGAGGTGGACGATGACATGCCCATCAAGGCCTTCGTCCAGGAGAACGGGCTGGGCTTCAAGACGGGACGGGGCTTCTACGAGTTCACCAAGACGGAGACCATCCAGGGCCACAAGGAAGTGGTGCTGATGGACCGCAAGACGGGTGACTTCTACAGCGGCGAGCGGGCGCGGGAGATGCTCGGGCTGCCGCCGGGGGAGACGGTGCGCATCCGTCCCGCCAGCCTGGAGAAGTACGTCGTCTTCGTGCAGAGCACCTCGGCGAATCGCAAGCTCGTGAAGGGCTCGAAGTTCCTCTACGAGGTGGAGGACTGGGACGGGGCCAAGTCCCTCGCGGCCTGAGCGCTTCGGCGAAACGGGCCGAGGGCGAAGGAGACAACAGCGTCAACGGCCTGGGGTTCTCGTTGCGTGCGTGTCGACTGTTGGTCACGTGATGAACTCCATGAGCGGATGTTTCATGTGCCATGGAGCGCCCGACCCAAGGGTTGAAGAGGTGGCACCACGTCGTTACCTCGGACGACCGTGAGGTCCTGGGTCCCATGTCTGCTGCTGCTGTTGCTTTGCGTCAGCTGCGACGTCTTCGAGCTGCACCCCTATGAGATTCGAGGGGGCGTGCGGGACACGAATGCCCGGGCGCTCGAGCGGCTCCAGCGGAACGTCAGCGGCGGGTCCTTCCGCTTCGCGGTGCTGGGAGACATCGGCGTCTACCAGGACGATTCCGTCGACGCCGTGAAGGACCTGGCGCGGCGCGATGTCGACTTCGTCGTGCAGATGGGGGACCTGACGGAGTTCAGCTCCGCCCAGGAGTACGACTGGGTGGCGGGGCTGCTCGAGGACGCGTCAGTGCCCGCGCTGGCGGTCATCGGCAACCATGACCTGCTCGGCAAGGGGCGGGAGCTCTACCTCCACCGCTTCGGGCCGACGTTCCTGGCCTTCGAGCATGGGGGGAGCCGGTTCGTCCTCTTCGACTCCAACTCCCGCGAGTACGGGTTCCCGGGCAACGTGCCGGACCTGGAGCAACTGCGCTCGGCACTGGGCGAAGCGCCGGGTAGCGCGCACCTGTTCACCTTCTCGCATGTGCCACCTGGGCATGCGGACTTCGATGCATCGCTGACAGAGCCGCTGGAGCAGCTCCAGGCGGAGCACGGAGTCACGGTTTCCTTTCACGGCCACACCCACCGCTTCAGCACTGATGCGCGGCGGGGCGTGCGCTACTTCATCGCGGACTCGATAGAGCTTCACAGCTACCTGCTCGTCACCGTCGAGGGCGAGTCCGTGGCTGTGGAGCAGGTCTTCTTCTGATGGCGCGCACCTGGCTCGTGGGTGGACTGCTGGCGTCGATGCTGCTCGCGGCGCATCCCGTGCGCGCGGCGCCGAGGGAGGCGGGGGCGCCGTGGTACGTGCCGGACCACGCGGCGCTCCAGTTCGCCGGCTCGATTGGCATGTTGGCCGCGGGGCCAGGTTGGGCCTTCCTGGACGAGCAGTTGGAGCTGGAGGTGCTGGTGGGCTGGGCGCCTCGGGCGGTGGCGGGGGCGGACTTCGTCACCCTGACGCTCAAGGGCCAGTGGCATCCGTTCCACGTCACCCACCGCGAGTGGAGCTTTCGTCCGTTCACCGTGGGCGCGGCCTTCAGCTACACCTTTGGCGACGACTACTTCCTCACGCTGCCGGACCGCTATGTCTCCGGCTACTACTGGTTCAAGACGGCGCTGCGGCCCGCGCTGTTGCTGGGCGGGAGCGCGGGCCGGCCCGTGCCGTCGCTGGGCCTGAGGCACCTGGAGGGGTACTACGAACTGGTGGCGACGGACTACCGCATCGTCCAGTTCCTCCAGAACCCGAGCACCGTGAAGACGGGCCTGTTCACGCTCGCGCTCGGGGCGCGGGTCCGCTTCTGAAGCGCGCGGTGTGAAGCGGCGGCCCCCGTGGAGGCGGCCTTCAGCGCGGAGGCTGCGTCGCCGTGGCGGGAGGTGAGGGCGGCTCGGCCTCGGTCTGCGCGCCACCGCCCCGGAGTCGACGCAGGATGCGCGGGGCTTCTGCGGCGAAGCGCTCCTGGGCGTCCGGAAGGGGGCGGTCCCACAGGTCGCTGAGCTCCGTGCCGGGGAGTCCCGCGCCGAAGCGCACCTTCAAGTCCCGGCCGATGAGCGCATAGCGCGCCTCCCAGCCAATGGTGGTGAGCAGGTAGCGCCGAGGGTCTGGGCGGCTCATGGGAATCCCGTCACCGAGTTGCTCCGGTGAGTGGGTGTCACCCAGCAGGTCGAACAGGGTGGGCACCAGGTCGATGTGGCCGGTGACGGCCTCGACCTGCCCAGTCGGAAGCTTCTCGTCGAAGACGAGCATGGGGACATGGAGCTGCAGCTCGGTGACGTCGCTGGCGTGGCCGACCCGGCCGTGCTCGCGGAACTCCTCGCCATGGTCGCCAGTGAAGATGACCAGGGGACGCGTTCCGCGTGTGGCCTCCCACTGGCTCAAGAGCTCTTCCACCTTGGTGTCCACCTCGTAGGCGGAGTTCCAGGCGCGGGCCTTGAGGTGCTCGGCGGGGACTCGCGCGGTGGCCAGGCCTCCCTTGCCGTCCCAGGCGGGGGTGAACACCGCCGAGCGCGGCGGGTAGTCGTAGTCGAAGTGCGTGCCCGCGAAGAACACGAAGGTGAAGAGCGGCGTGTCCTTGGGCGTCGTGCGCGCCATGTCCAGCGCGTCCTTCACCATGGCGGTGTCTCGCAGGTGGCTGCGGCCCTCGTAGTCCGTGCGCAGGCCGCCGTGCACGTCGCGGAACACGGTGTCCTTGAGGCCCATCCAGTCCACGGAGGACGCGGCGAAGAAGGCCTGGCGATAGCCATTCTCCCGGAGCGCCGGGAAGAGCAGGGGCGAGCGCCCGGCGCCGACCACCGCGTCGCGGCGCTGTGCTTCCAGTCCGAAGAAGAGGCTGAAGAGCGAGTAGTCCGTGGAGCTCGCCGCGCTGTGGTGATGGAGGAAGCGCGTGCCGTGCTCCGCCCTGCGCCAGAGGTGGGGCATGACGTCCGGGCGGAAGAAGTCGTCGCGCAGACTCTCCACGAGGATGAGGACGATGTCGGGCCGGCGCGTGAAGCGCACCGAGGCGGGGTCGATGGTCGACGCGGGGACGCCGGCCTCGGGGCTCACGCCCAGCCGCAGTCCAGACGCGGGGGGCCTGTCCGTCAGCCGCGTGAGCAGGGTGTTCATGCGCACGGGGGGTTGCAGGGGCAGGGTGGTGGCCGCGTGCAGCACGGCGCCACCATGGGCGAAGACGAGCCACGCGCTCGTCAGTCGCTCCACCGCGGTGACGAGGACGAGGATGGCGATGAGCCGGGCAACGTGGCGCGGACGGGGGACTCGCCGCAGGAAGTGGACGCCCGCCCAGACATCGAGCGCGAGGACGCCCAGTGTCGCCGCGCCCAGGAGCGCCAGCTCATGGGGAGCAAGCCCCGTCTCCGCGAGCGCGCGCGGCTGCATGGCCACCGCGAGCACCAGCCCGTTGATGTGGAAGCCCAGCGAGGACAGGACGAGCGCGTCCACGCCGAGCAGGGCCACGCCCAGCGCCACCATCACCGGCAGGGCCAGCGCATAGCGCCGCCCGAGCAGTATCAGGGGCAGCGTGGCCACGAAGGTGAGCAGCCCCAGGAACAGCGCCTGGACGATGCCGCCCACCAGCAGCACGGGACGCAAGGAGCTGGCCAGCCTCCCCACGGAGTCGAGCAGGGGGGCACCGAAGAAGAGCAGCGCGAGCAGCCCATGCAGCGTGCACCAGAGCAGCGCGGGGCCGAGCAAAGGCAGGGCGTCGGCCAACCGCGGGCGGAGCCTCTCGGCGGGAGTGACAGTGGCGGGAGGCATCCGAGACATCGCGCCTCCTGCTAGCCCGCCGCAGGCTGATGTTCAAGGAAGACAGGAACGCCCGGCCGCCCCCTCGCAGTGGATGCACGCCCACTCACGCGACGCGTCGGATAGAGCCTCACATGTCTCGTGTCCGGCGGCTTAGCGGTGCCGGGAGCGGAGGTGAAGCGCCACGTGCACGAGGTGCCGGGTGGAGCCGCACCTCATGTCTCGTGTCCGATGGCTCGGCGGTGCCAGGATGGGAGCATGCCGCCACGCAAGCTCGTGCGACACCTCGTCTGGCTGGAGTCCTTCACCGCGGCGGTGGAGGCGGGCAGCATTGAATCCGCCGCCGAGCACCTGGGCGTGGCCCGCTCGGTGGTGAGCGAGCACATCCGCGCGCTGGAGATGGCGCTGGCGGAGGGCGCCACGCTGCTGGAGCGCGGACCCGGCCGACGTCTCCAGCTCACCGCTCGAGGAGAGCGCCTCTTCGCTGGCACCCAGACGCCCCTGCACCAACTCGACATGAAGCGGCTGCGCGACCTGGCCAGCGCGGAGCCCGTGGTGCGCCTGGGCCTCAATCCCACCCTGTCCATCTCCTTGCTCGGGAAGGTCGCCCGCGACGCCGCCGCCACCGGACTCAAGCTGGTGCTCAGCTTCGGCGGACCGCACGAATTGACGCGGCAGGTGCAGACGCGCCAGCTGGACCTGGCACTGGACTTCACCCCGCTGCCGCCCCACGAAGGCGTGGAGTCGGAGTCCCTGCTGCGCATGTCGTTCGTCGTGCTCGCCGGCCCGGGGAACGCGCTGGCGAGCATGGCCTCGTCCCGGCGGACGCTGCACGTGAAGGACCTGGACGGACAGCCCTTCGTGGACTGGCTGCGAGACGACCCCTACGGCGGCGCCAACAGCGCGCGCTTCGCCGCCCATGGGGTCAAGGTGGCCGAGGTGGCCCGAGTCGAAAGCTTCCTTCTGCTCTACGAACTGCTGCGCGCCTTCAGCGCCTGCGCGATTACGCCCGACCTGCGGCCGATGCACCCCTTCCCCCCAGACATGCACGCCTGGCCCCTCAAGGAGGACGAGCCCCAGGCCGTGGAAGTCGTGGCCCTCTGGCCCTCCGGCGCGCTCAGTCCCGGTGCCTCCACCGTCCTCGACGGACTGCGTCAGCGCGTATGAGTGCTCGTCGTTAAATCGACGAAGACGTCGAATTCTGCCGGTTTTCCGGAGCCTCCTGCGCCTGTATCTTCTCTGGGCCGAAAGTTTTCACCAGGAGTGCCCGGATATGACGCCAACGGAACTGACGATATCCCGCCTGCCCGCGCATCTGCGGCGCTACGTGGTGAGCCAGGACTACGACGCGTATACGCCGAGAGATCACGCCGTCTGGCGGCACATCCTGGGCAAGCTGCGCGGGCACCTCGGGGAGCGGGCGCACTCCGTCTATCTGGAGGGGCTGTCGGCGACGGGCATCAACCTGGAGTCCATCCCCAGCCTGGACGAGATGAACGAGCGGCTGTCGCGGCTGGGCTGGGCGTGCGTGGGCGTGCGCGGCTTCATTCCGCCGGCGGTCTTCACGGAACTCCAGTCGATGGGAGTTCTGGCCATCGCCTCGGACATCCGCACGCACGAGCACATCGAGTACACGCCCGCGCCGGACATCGTCCATGAGAGCGCGGGGCACGCGCCCATCATCGCCAATCGGCGGTACGCGGAGTACCTGAAGGCGTGCGGCCTCGTGGGCTTCAAGTCCATCGCGAGCGTGGAGGACCAGGCCGTCTTCGAGGCCATCCGCAACCTGTCGGTGGTGAAGGAAGACCCGGACGCGAGCCCGGAAGAGGTCGCTCACTCGGAGGCGCGACTGGAGGCGGCGAGCGCCAGCCGTCGGTACGTGAGTGAGAGCACGCGGGCGACGCGGCTGTACTGGTGGACCGCGGAGTACGGCCTCGTCGGGGGCCTGGAGTCGCCGCGCATCTACGGCGCGGGGCTGCTGTCGAGTATTGGCGAGGCGGCACTCTGTCTGACGCCGGCCGTGCGGAAGCTGCCGCTCGGCGTGGCGTGCGCGGACATGGACTTCGATATCACCCGGATGCAGCCGCAGCTCTTCGTGGCGCGGGACTTCGAGCACCTGTTCGAGGTGCTGTCGGAGTTCGAGTCCACGCTGGCGTGGAAGCGCGGCGGCGACTTCGGGCTGGAGGTGGCCCGGCAGGCGCGCACGGTGAATCACCTGGTGCTGGCGGATGGCCGCGAGGTGACGGGGCGCGTCCTGGAAACGGTGGCCGCGCCCGCCGAGGTGGCCCCGGGGCTCACCACCGCGCTGGTGCGGATGGAGGGTCCGGTCCTCACCTCGCGCGGTGGCAAGGGGGACGGGAGTCGGCCGTGGAACGGTCCGGCGCTGGTGGCCTTCGGTGCGGGCAGCCTCCCGGAGCGTGGAACGTTCAAGTTGTCACTGGCCAGCGGGCTGGAGCTGGAGGGCTTCGCGGCGGGCGGAGGCGAGGTGCTGGCGCTGCGGGCTCGGCTCGCGGGCCGCGCGCTGGACGTGCCCGCGGTGACGAAGCTCTTCGTCACCACGCACCTGCCCTCGGTGGCGGGTGGGCCGGCGGACCCGGAGACGTGGGACCGGTGGTTCGGCGAGCTGGGGGCGTTCGCGGAAGGTGACGGCGAGTCGAAGGCGCGCGAGCGCAAGGCGCTGGCCCTGCACCCGTCGCTCGCGGCGCTCTACCGGGAGGTGCGCGGCCTGCGCGATTCGGGGAAGGCGAAGCCGGAGCGTCTGGCTCAGATCGCCGCTGCCGCGACGGACTTCCAGGACGACTGGCTGCTGCGCGCCGAGGTCGACGAGCTGAAGGCCCGGGCCTGAGGTCGCGTCCCGGGGAGTGAATCGTTCCATCGAGCGCCGCGCCTCCCCGCGTGGCCGCTCCTTGCTTGCCGTCACCCATGAAAACGACGCGGGCCCGACCACGTAGAAGTCACGTGGTCAGGCCCGTCGTTGACGTCAGTGCTCCCGCGACATCCGCGGGGGACCGCCGTGCTCACTTCTCCTTGGAGGCAATCTTCCGCAGCGCCTTCTGGTCCCTCACGCAGAGGATGCGGCCGACATTGCCGAGCACGCCCTCGCGCTTCATCTCGTTGATGAGCGTGGACACGAACGAGCGCGACGCGCCCACCAGGTCCGCCAGGTCCTGCTGCGTGATTCCGCGCAGGTCCGTCTCCCCGCCGTGGGGGCAGCGCTCACCGTGCGCCTCCACCAGCGTCAGCAGGGTGTCCGCCAGCCGCGCGGGAACTTCCTTGAAGGTCAGCCCCAGCACGCGCTTGCGCAGGGCACGCACGCGCTCGGCGTAGGCGCGCACCACGTCCACTGCCAGCGCCGGCCGGGCCTCGAGCTGCGCGCGGAAGTCGCGGCCCTCGATGCTCCACACCTCGGCCTCGCCCGCGGCGATGGCCATCTCTTCAATCGGCGTCCCCTCGGGGCGGAACAGCTCGCCGAACAAGTCGCCGGGGCGGAGGATGGACACCACCGAGCGGGTGCCATTCTTCCCGATGCGCATCAGCCGGACGCGGCCGGACTTGAGCAGATAGACGCGGTCCGTGTTGTCGCCAGGACGGTAGATGGTCGAGTTGTGCGGGAAGGACTCGACCTTGAAGTAGCCCTTGAAGTCGATGGCCTCCTGCCCCGGAACAAGCTTGTTCGCGGTGACCATCATCCCGGAGCTGGTTGCCTGGAGCGGCGCCACGACGTTGGAACCGATAGGGCCGAGGGGGCGATTGAAACCGTGCATGGCATTCACTCCGTGGAAAGCAATCGGGGGTAGGACCGGCCGCCTGCTTCAGCGGCAACGGGGCTTACCTTTTCCAAGGAACGTGCCACTGGGGAATGAAGTGCTCCGGAAGGAACACATCCAGGAATGCCGGGTACTTAGCGCTAGAGGTCCGTAGCACCCACCTGTCTGTGTCCGAAACCTGAAACAGAACGTTCAAACAGTCTGATCATGTTGAACGAAACGTTCAAAGGGTGGGGCCCTTTGTCGTGGCCCGGACAGTGTTCAGGGGTCGTCTTTCACGGTGAACCCGTGCCCTAGAGGGTTCTGTCCCTGTGAAAGATTGTACTTCTGCAGTTTGCGCTCGAGGGTGGGGCGACTGATTTTAAGAATCTGGCAGGTGCGACCCTTGTGCCCCTTTGTGACGGCCATGGCACGGGCGATGAGCATCCGTTCAGCTTCCTCGAGCGTGGGGATGAGGCTGGCGTCATCCACCGCGGGGGCGGTGAACATGAGGGTATTGCTGGCGACGCGGCCCGACTCCGGGGAGGGCGGGATGTCCAGCGTGGGCAGGTCATCCCCGCGCAACACATCGCCCGGCGCGAGCACCACGGCGCGGGTGAGCACGTTCTCCAGCTCGCGCACGTTGCCCCGCCAGGGCAGGCGCGTCAGGCGCTCCATGACTTCGGTGGGCACGCGGGTGACGCGCTTGTGCACCTTCTCGTTGATGCGCTCGAGCAGGTGCTTGACGAGCAACTGGATGTCCTCGCGCCGCTCGCGCAGCGGGGGAATCAGGAGGGTAATCACCTTGAGGCGCTGGTAGAGGTCCTCGCGGAAGCGGAGGTTCTCCACCTCCTCGGCGAGGTTGCGGTGGGTGGCGGCGATGACGCGGGCGCGCAGCTTGATGCGCTTGACGCCGCCCACGCGCTCGAACTCGCGCTCCTGGAGCACGCGCAAGAGCTTGGCCTGGAGCATCATCGACATGTCGCCAATCTCGTCGAGGAAGACGGTGCCTTCCTCGGCCAGCTCGAACTTGCCGGGCTTGCCCGCCGTCGCGCCGGTGAAGGCGCCCTTCTCGTGGCCGAACAGCTCGCTCTCCAGCAGCGTGTCGACGATGGCCGAGCAGTTGATGCCGATGAAGGGCCGGGGCTCGTCGTACGAGTAGTTGTGGATGACGCGGGCGATGAGCTCCTTGCCGGTGCCACTCTCTCCCGTAATCAGCACGGTGGCGTGGCTGCCCGTCACCTTGCCAATCTCCTTCACCAGCTGCTGCATGGAGGGGCTGGTGCCGACGATGTCGCCCAGGCGCACCGCGGCATTCTCCCGGTTCACCTCGTCCGCACGGCGTGACAGCTGGCGGTACTCCAGCGCGCGCTCGACGACGAGGTCCAACGCGGCCGGGTCCGGGAAGGGCTTGTGGATGTAGTCGAAGGCCCCCGCCTTCATCGCCCGGATGGTGGTCTCCATGTCGTGGTAGGCGGTGACGAGGATGATGCGCGCGTCGCCGCACAGCCCCTTCATCTCCTCGATGATCTCCAGACCGGTGCGGTCCGGCAGCATCATGTCGAGGATGACCACGCTGGGCATGGAGTCCTGCGCCGCGCGCAGCCCCGCCGCGGCGCTGGTGGCGGTGGCCACCTGGTAGCGTGGCTGGCCGTCGTGTTCGATCTCCTCGAAGTGCATCTTCAACGTCTCGAGGAGCGACACGTCGTCATCGACGATGAGAAGGGTCTCCATCATGGCTTCCTTCTCAGGTGGCGAATGTGAGCGTGAAGACCATGCCGGGCTCGGCGCTGCCTTCGGCGGCGACGTCCCCTCCTTGTCCCATCATCACCCGGCGCAGCGCGGCGAGTGACAGTCCCGCGCCGCGCGCCAGCCTCGAGCCGAAGGGCTCGAAGAGGGTGCCGTTCTCCTCCGGAGGCAGAGCGGCGGCGGGGTCCTTGAGTACCATCAGCACGCGGCCCGGCGGGCCCCGGCGAAGGGCCACCTCCACCGGACTGTCCTCGGGTCGACCCATGGCCACGTTGAGCAGCACCTGGGCCAGCACCGGCCGCAGGCGGTTGGGGTCCACGCGCACGCGAGGCAGCTCCGCCTCCTCGTCCACGCGCACCTCGATGCGGCGCTCGGCCAGTTCGGGCGCCACCATGCCCGTGGCCTCTTGAATCACCGAGCGCAGCACGTGCGCGTCCAGGTTGGGCGTGGTGTCGCGGCCATACTCGGACAGGAGCCAGAGCATGCGCTCCATGGTGCGAATCTCGCGGTTGGCGATGGTCAGCCGCCGCCTGTCCCGGTCCGACAGGCCCGTGTTCCGGGCCAGCGTCTGCACCGCCATCTTCACGGAGGACAGGGGGTTGCGAATCTCGTGGCTGAGGGAGCTCGACAGCCGGGAGATCTGCACGGGCGGGGCGCCTTCCAACAGGACGTTGAGGTCCTGGGCGCACGCTCCGGCCTCGCCTTCGTCCAGGCCGAGCGTCAGCCGCAGGGGCGTGGCGTCCTCGTTCCCCAGCGCCGAGGAGATGAACTCCACGGCGCGGCGGTCTTCGCGGGCCCGTGCGTCCAGCTCGCGGGCGCGCTCGGCGGAGACACCGAGGACCTGGTGGAGAGGACGGTCGAGCAGCTCCTCGACGGGGCGGCGGAGCACGGCGGCGCAGTCACCCTGCGCGCGGGTCACCCGCAGGCCTGGAGACCAGGCGAGCAATGCGGCTTGCAGGAGGTGGGCGTTCATTGGTGGGTCCCGAACATAACGAGTAAGGTTCCGCGCTGTCCCCTTATGTCCCTCATCGCGCGTTTCCCGAAGAACCTTGTGTCGGCCCTCCTCTTCCTTTCAGGAGGTACGGCGCTGGTCTACGAGTTGGTCTGGTCCAAGTATCTCGGGAACGTCCTGGGCAACAGTGGGCAGGCGCACGCGGTGGTGCTCGCCACCTTCATGGGCGGCCTGGCGCTCGGTGCATCTGTCTTCGGGAGGACAGCGGACCGGGTGAAGAGCCCGCTGGCCTTGTACGGAGTGCTCGAGTTGGGCGTGGCGCTGTACGCGCTGGCCTTCCCGTACGTGCTGGATGCCCTGGGTGCCCTGTGGCTGGCGGTCGCGCCCGGCGTGCCGGATGGGTGGCGGGTGGGGCCCCGGCTGCTGGTGGCGGCGGTGTCGCTGGTGGTTCCCACGCTGCTGATGGGCGGCACGTTGCCGGCGCTGGTGCGGCACTTCGCGGACAGCCTCTCCGGGGTGCAGCGGGAGCTGGCGCGGCTGTACGCCGTCAACAGCCTGGGCGCGGCGCTGGGCGTCTTCATCGCGGGAACGAAGCTGGTGCCGGTGCTGGGCCTGTCCGCTTCCGCGAAGCTGGCCGCGGGGCTCAACCTGCTCCTGGCCGTCGCGGCGCTGCTGCTCGCGCGCAGGCATCCTCCCGCCCTGGCGCCGGGACAGGCCGCGCCGGTGTCCGAGAGCACGGCGAACCTGGCCTATCCCCGCGTGGCGGTGCGAGCGGCGCTGGTGGGCGTGGCGCTGTCGGGCTTCACGTCCATGCTGTACCAGGTGACGTGGATCCGGCTCTTGTCCATCGTCCTGGGCGCGTCCACGTACGCCTTCACGCTCATCCTCACCGCGTTCATCCTGGGCATCGGCCTGGGCAGCTTCTGGCTGATGACGCGCGCTCAGAAGTCGGACCCGCTGAAGCTGTACGGGCAGATGCAGGTGGCGCTGGTGGCCAGCCTCTGCGTGGCCCTGCCGCTGTACGTGCGGCTGCCGCACCTGTTCCGCTCGGCGCAGTGGATGATGACGCGCTCGGTGGACACCTGGCCATTGTTCCAGTTGTTGACGTTTGGCTTCTGCTGCCTCGTCCTGCTGGTGCCCACTTTCTTCATGGGCGCGGCCTTCCCGGCGGCGGCGCGCGTGGCCACGGCGAAGGTGTCCGAGGTCGGCCGTGAGCTGGGCGGCGTGTACCTGTGGAACACGGTGGGCACGATTACGGGCTCCGCGCTGGGCGGCCTGGTGCTGATGCCGTGGTGGGGCATGGAGGGCAACTTCGTGGCGGGCGTGGTGGCGAACCTCGCCGCCGCCGCGCTGGCCTTCCACGCGCTGCCGGGCCGTCCCTCAAGCCCCGTGCGCGCGCTGTGGCCGGTGGGCGCCGTGGCCCTGCTGGCGGCGGTGGTGCTGGGCGGCATGAGCGGCTGGTCCGTCCGGCTGTCGGGCATCGCCTCCATCCGCTCCCACCAGAAGCCCCCCGAGAGCTACGCGAAGCTGGTGGAGGAGACGGAGAAGAACATCCACCCCATCTTCTACCGCGACGACACCTTCGCCACGGTGATGGTGGCCGACTACCCGCAGGACCACCTGCGTTTCATGAAGCTCAACGGCAAGATTGACGCCTCCAACGGCAGCGACGTGGAGACGCAGGTGATTGCCGGACACCTGGGCGCGCTGCTGCACCCACGCGAGCCCAAGAACGTGCTCCTCGTGGGCGCGGGGGCGGCGATTACCGCGGGCAGCGTGTTGGCGCATCCGGTGGAGCGGCTGGACATGGTGGAGATCGCCCCGGCGGTCATCGACGCCGCGCGCCTGTTCAAGGAGGACAACCGCAACGCGGTGGATGACCCCCGCACGCGTGTCCACATCGACGACGCGAAGACGTTCATGGCGCTGGCCGAGCGCAAGTACGACCTGGTGGTGAGCGTGCCCTCCAACCCGTGGGTGGCGGGCGTGTCTGGCCTCTTCACGCGGGACTTCTTCCAGACGGTGGATCGCCACCTCGCGGATGACGGCGTGCTGGTGCAGTGGATTCACACCTACGAGAGCAACGACGAACTCATCCGGCTGGTGGTCCGCACGCTGCGCGACACCTTCCCGCATGCCACGACGTGGCTGGGGCCGCATGACCTGGTGCTCGTGGCCAGCCGCAAGCCGCTGGCTTTCGACGCGGAGCGCCTGGCCCAGCGGATGGCGGTGCCGGAGGTTCGCGCGGACATGGGGCGCGTGGGGCTGACGGACGTCTTCGCGCTCCTGTCCAAGCAGGTGCACAGCGAGGACGGGCAGCTGGCCTTCGCGGGCCCGGGCCCCATCAACACGGATGACCACAACCTGCTGGAGTACGCCTCGCCCATCGCCTTCTTCGTCGCGAACATCGACGTGCGCGTGAAGGACGAGCGCCGCTCTCCCGAAGGCGGCTCGCGCCTGTTCCTGGAGGACTACCTGCGCCAGCACCCGCCCACGGCCGAGGAGGCCGCGCGGCTGTACCGCAACATGGAGCGCTACCACGCGGCGAATGATCCACTGGTGCGCGGCGTGGCCACGCTGTGGCGCTCGGTGGCCCCCGACAGCCGCGAGGCGACGGTGGCGCTGGGCAAGGCCGCCCTGGCCCAGAAGGATTTGACGCTGGCTGCTTCCCTCCTGGAGCCGGAGGTGGCGAAGGGCGGGCGCGAGCCGGAGCTGGTCGCCGCCTACCTGAAGCTCGTCGCCGAGCGGGCCTGGGCGACCCGGACGGTGTGGACCCCCGTGGACGCGGCCCCCGCGCTGGCGCTGGGCCGGCAGGTGGCCTCCGAGTTCCCCGCTGACGCGGAGCTCGCACGCGCCGTGCGAAACCTGTGCGATGCTCTCCCCGCCTCGGCGTGCGCCCCCTCGAAGACGCCCGTCGCAGCCCCGGTTGGCCCCTGAGCGGCCTTCCAGTCTCTGAGAAAAAGAGCTATCCGCCGGGAATTACAGGGGATTGGCCCCATCCTCCCGATGACGGATGGAGGTGCAGGTGGGATCTCCCGTACTGTGCTTTTCAACCCCGAGTAACAGGGTGTCTTTCCCGTTCTGAACCCCAGGAGACTTCCCATGAAGGCGATCTCGAAGAAGAACCAGCTCCGCAAGGCTCGTGGTCAGGGCATGACCGAGTACATCATCATCGTTGCCCTCATCGCGATCGCCGCCATCGGCGTTGTGACGCTGTTCGGCGACAACATTCGCAAGCTGTTCGGCGCCTCCGCGGCGGCCCTGGCGGGTAACTCCAACGTCGCCAACGACGGCCAGAGCTCCAACGTCGCCCTGAACAAGAAGACCATGAAGAGCTTCGGCGAGAACAACGCCTACTAAGCTTTCATGTCTTGGATGCGTCGCCTCACGGCGGTGCCTCTACTCACGTGGCGGGTGTCCTCTTCATCGAGGGCCCCGCCATGTTTCTTTGTGCGCTCGTGCTCGGCGGCAGGGCAGGTGGCCGGGGCGCGGCGCGAAGTCCAGGATGCCCCCGTGACCGAGCCCACCTCCGCGGACCTCTTGCTGCTGCGTCGCCGGGTGGTGCTGTACCGGGTGCTGTCGCTGGTGCTGACGGTGTCCTTGCTGGGCGTGTTGTTCGCCGTGAAGCGGGCGATGACGGTGCCCGAGGACCCGGAGGTCGAGGTCTTCGACGTGCCCGCCGTCTTCGAGTCGCTGGCGAAGAAGAACCCCGACGCGGCGGACATCTCCGACACCTTCTTCTTCTCGGACAGCGCCACGGTGCATCTGCACGTCATGGGGCGCGGGCAGGCGTGTCCGCTGCACATCCACCGCCGGACGCATGAGGCCACCGTCATCGTCGCGGGGCAGGCGGAGGTGCATCAAATCTGGGGGCGGGAGGGGGTGCTGGCGGAGCGGCGGGGGACGCATCATCCCGGTGCGTTGATTGCCTCCGAGCCCTTCACCGGCCACGCGTGGTTCAACCGCGCGGAGGACCAGATGCTGGGCAACCTCGTGTTCGCCACGCCGCGCTTCGACGGGAACCTGTACGTCGAGCCGACGGATGCGCGACTGGCGCAGGGGCCGGAGCCCTTCACCTACGCGCCGACCCGCGCGCTCGTCATGCTGGCGGAACAGGCAGGGGGCGTGACGGTGGAGACGTTGCCGGCGCTGGAGGGGAAGATGTCCAGCGTGGTGCTCGCCAAGGGGGAGCATGCCCTGACGGCCACGCGCGCAGAGCCCGCCATCGTCTACGTGGCGGAGGGTTCGGGCTCCCTGAATGCGGCGGACGAGCGGCCGGTGAAGCCGGGCCAGCTCTGGGTGCTCCGCCGCGACGCGACGGTGCGCGTGGCGGAGGGGGCCTCGCTGATGATGTATGTCTTTCGTCCTCCCGTGGACGCTCCGCCAGACGTGGCGCACGCGCCTTGACGCGCCCGAGGCTTCGTTGCCTCGCGATGAACGCCCGAGACTTCGCGGTGGATGGCCCGAAGGTCCACTCCACAACGGCCGGTGCCGAGGCGCGTTGCATGAAGGATTCGAGGGGCGCGACTCGCACGGAGACCGTGCTCCCAACCCGCCCGATGATGCTCGGAGGGCAGCCCGAGCCCCCATTTGAGGGAGCCCGTGACAGGTTGCCCGCTTCATTCGTGGCGTCTCGACGTGGCGGGGGTTGACCCTCACGCGACGTGAGGCCTTAGACATCTCATCCGAGGTGAAGAGATGGCTCTGACGGTCAGCCAGGTGGCCCGATTGGCGAAGGTCAGCGTTCGGGCGCTGCATCACTACGACGAGCTTGGCCTGCTGTGTCCTTCGGGGCGCAGCGAGGCGGGGTATCGGCTGTACACGCAGGCGGACCTGGAGCGGTTGCAGCAGGTGCTCTTCTTCCGGGAGCTCGCCTTCCCGCTGGAGGAGATCCGCCGCATCCTGGGTGACCCTCGCTTCGACCTTCGCGCGGCCTTGCTCATGCAACGGCAGTTGCTGACCGAGCGGGCCTCGCGGCTGGACGCACTCCGCCACGCCGTGGACGCGGCGTTGGACGCACTGGACCAGGGGAAGACGATGGACAGCGAGAAGATGTTCGAGGCGTTTGGGGACTTCGACCCCTCGAAGTACGAGGCCGAGGTGAAGGAGCGCTGGGGCGACACGGAGGCCTACAAGGAATCGGCCCGGCGGACCTCGCGCTACAAGAAGGAGGACTGGAGCGCCATCAAGGCGGAAGGGGACCAGCTCATGAAGGCGCTCGCGGAGCACCTCGCTGCAGGACGCGCGCCGACGGAGCCCGAGGTGCTGGCGCTCGCGGAGGCGCATCGTCAGTACATCTCGAAGTGGTTCTACCCGTGCTCATACGTCATCCACCGAGGGCTCGGGGAGATGTACGTGAGTGACTCCCGCTTCACGGAGAACATCGACAGCGTGAAGCCCGGGCTCTCGCGGTACCTGCGAGACGCCTTCGTGGCCAACGCGGAACGCAACGGCGTGGAGTCGTGACGTCCGTCACGCCGGGGCGACTGGACGTCGTCTCGCCCTG
Source organism: Myxococcus sp. CA056 (assembly GCF_013336715.1). Classification (NCBI taxonomy): domain Bacteria; kingdom Pseudomonadati; phylum Myxococcota; class Myxococcia; order Myxococcales; family Myxococcaceae; genus Myxococcus; species Myxococcus sp. CA056. The sequence goes on along the minus strand of NZ_JABUMT010000003.1, from coordinate 141,928 downwards.
AGCCACACGAAGCCGAGCCCCGCCCAGCCGAGCAGGGACAGCAGGAGTCCCGCGCGGAAGCTGAGCGGGGTGTAGTCGAAGCGGACGTGGTGCTCACCGCGTGAAAGGCGCACGGCTCGCAGCGAGTGGTCCGCGCGGTGGATGGGGGCGTCCTTGCCGTCCACTGTCGCGCGCCATCCCGGGTAGTAGCTGTCCGAGACGATGAGGTAGCTGTCGTCGCAAGCCCTCACGTCCAGTGCCAGGTGCTGGGCTCCGCTGCTGGAGGGACGCACGGAGCCTTCGCAATCGGGACGTTCGAGTGGCTCGCCCGAGGCGAGGAAGGCAATCTCCCGGAAGGGCTGGTCGGCATCCAGCACCGCCTCCAGGGCTTCGTCATCCGTGACGACGCGGGCGCGCTGGACGAGGAAGGCTCGGGGCAGGGCGGTGCGCGAGCGGGAGAGCGTGGTGCCGTCCTCGGCGCGGTGGAGCAGCTCCAGGTCCTCGAACGGGGGCGGGCCCTGGCGGAGATAGTGTGTGACGCCGGCCAGGTCATAGACGCTGCGCTCTCCGGCGAGGTGGAAGCGGTCCGAGCGCACGGGCTCTGGGGCGCCGTAGCCTTCGAGCGCGGGCAGTCGCTCCTCGACGAATCTGTTCGGCATGAGGCGGTCGAGGCTGCGCTCGATGGTGTTCGTCACCACGGCGCGAGTGGGGTCCTCGGGGCCTTCGATGTCCGCGCTGATGCGTCCCTGAAACGGCTGGGGCAACAGCGTGCGTAGGGAGAAGGGCTGTCGCAGCGAGTCCCAGGGCGTGTACTTGGGAATCCCCAGCAGCGAGTGTGCCGCCGCGAGTTCGAGGACGGCGAGAGCCGCGAGTCCATGGCGAACGCGGCGCGGGCGCGCGAAGGACCACGGCAGGAGGAAGAGGATGAGGGTGGCGAGCCCGAGCGCGAAGGGCACCCAGGGTGCACCGGCCTCGGCGGAGGCGCGCATGGGGAGCATGCGCACCACGGGGCCGATGGCTGCGATGGCTGCGCCCATGGCGACGAAGGCGATGGCGGCCTTCAGTCGGGAGGGAGGCAGCTTTCGTGCGAGCCGGCCCAGCGCATCCAGCCCGAAGGCCGAGAGCACCGCGAGGCAGAAGGCCGCGCCCACGAAGTACTTCGCGGGGTAGCGGAAGAGCGAGAACGGCGGCACGGACTGGAGGACCCAGGCCGAGGGAGGAAAGTGCCGCCCCAGACTCAGCATCACCAGCGTGAGGGCCCCTACGATGAAGGGCCGTGCGCGACGCGGGCCATGGAGTCCGCCGACGATGGCGAGCGCACAGGGCAGGGTGCCGAGAAACAGGTTGAGGATGAACCACTGGTCCTCGCCCCAGTACCTGTCACGAGGCCAGTCCGCGAGCGGCCACACAGAAGACAGCACTTGCGGCCAGGATACGGACCAGGCGAGCTGCTCGGCCCAGCCGCGCTGGGAGCGCAGGGAGTTCCGAGCGAACTCCGCCGCAGGGAACAGCGCCACCGACGCGAGCACGGCGGACAGGATGAAGCCCCCGGTGATACGCGCCACCGCGAGTCCCCGGGCCTGGAGGCGGGTCCGTGCGTCGCGCGTGCTCGAAGGCGCTACCGACGAAGGAACGCCGTGGAGCTGAGAACGGGGGACCGCTTCGCGACCCATCGATGGATTCCGCGCGGCCGTACCGTGCTCGGCGATGTGCTCATGCGCGAGGAGGTGAGGTTGTTCGAGTCCCGAGTCCGAGAGCCTCGCGGCTCTGGCGACAATCAACTGTTCCGCACGGAGTGGTCGATGGCCCTCCTCCGGCAGTTCCGAGGTGGCACCGAACGGAGGCAGGCTCGACCGTGCGACTTCGGAGTGATGCGACGCTGCCGCGGGCAGTACCGCGTGGGGCTGAAGGGCTCGGCTTGCTGCTTCAGAATCGGAGCGGACCTGGGTCCCTTGCTCGCTCGCGGTCGACGTGTCGGCGTGTGGCCCCGCCAACGTCGCGACCGAAACAGGGGGAGGCGCGCCAACGAGTAGCGGCTGAGCGGCTGCATGCGCCTCGGGCGTGGGCAACCCGCGTGTCGCCGAGGGCCCTTCATGCGCCCGACGCCTCGACGAATCCGTGAGGAATGCCACCAGCACCGCGACGATTCCCTGCCACAGCGTGGTCTCGGGCGAGCCCGCGAAGAGAGACAGCGCGGAGAAGATGGAGAGGCGAGCGAGCGGACCGGGTCCGGGCCGGTGCGCGAGGTCATGCGCCGCGAGGAGGATGAACCCGCTCCATGCCGCCGCGTCCACGACGTTCTGCTGGATGCCCAGGTCCGTCATCATCGGTGACAGGCCGAACATCGCCCCCGCGACGAGTGACGCGGGCCACGAGGCTCGCAGCTTCCTGGCGAGCAGGAACACTCCCACCGAGGCGAGCGCCGCGTGCGCGATGTGCAACACCGTCATCGAGACGATGGGACCGGAGACGAGCACCGCCACCCATCGCGGTGGATAGAACACCTGCGAGTAGAGCGTGGCCGCGAACGGTTGCCCCAGTCGCAGGTACGGCGTCCACAGCGGCAGTTCGCCCGCTCGCAGGGACTCCAACAGGAAGGCGGAGTCAGGGAAGAAGATGCGGAACACGTCTCGACCGGCGAGCAGCTCTCCGCGCAGCACGGGGCTGTAAGCGAAGGCGAGCATCGCCACGAGCCCCACGATGGCGAGCCCCGCTTTCCGCGCATCCGTCCGCCGCGCGGTCATGGATGGCCCGTCGCGGTGGTGCGCTCACGAATCCACAGCACGTAGTTGCCGTCACGAGCCTCCTCGCGCCAGCCGCCGAGCACCTTCAGGTTGTCGAGGAGGATGTTGCCGGGGTTCTCGATGTCCCAGAGCAGGTAGTCCGGGTCATAGCGCGTCAGGGCTTCCTCCCAGCCGGGCTCGCCCCAGACGAGCTTGTCGTAGTCCTCGTGGACCGACATGGGGAACGGGTCGTTCCGGCTGTCGATGAACACCTTGTAGTCGGCGCCCGCGAAGAACGAGATGGGGCCGCCGATGACGAAGGGGTTGAGCACCTTGCCCGGAGGATGTTTGCGCAGCGCCTCGAAGACCGGGATGGGGATGACGGAGCGCTTCACGCCCTGCTCGAACGGCAACGGGCTCTGCGCATGAATCAGGACGAGACCCAGCAGCGCCAGCGTGGGCCAGAGCCCGCCGCTGGCCTTGTCGTTCCAACCGGCCGTCAGTCCATCGAACCGTGCCCAGAAGCGCTTCCACGCTCCGACCGGCGCGTCCGTTGCCACGGCGGTGTCCCGGCTCAACGCGACATGCTCCAGGAGGGCGAGGGCCAGCAGCACGGCGGCGAAGGGGGCATGGCGCTGCACCTTGATGGCGGCGAGGCCGAGCACGAAGGTGGGGAGGAGGATGGCCACTTTGCGCACGCGAGCCTGTCCCACGGCGAAGCAGGCCGCGCCGCCGAGCGCGAGGTAGGCCCAACTCGAGGCGAGGTCCAGGTTGAGCGGGCGCCACTCGACGATGGTCTGCGTGGACGGCAGCAGCGAGTGATGGAGCGGGTACAGGTAGATGTTGAGCCCGTCCGGACCCAGTCCCGCCATGAGGAACGCGGCGACGCTGAAGCCGATGGCGCGCAGCGAGCGCCGGCGCGACTCCGGGGTGCCCTCGTCCAGGGCCTGTCCGACAGCGGTCGCGCCGAGCAGCGCGGGGCCGAGCAGCCAGCTCCCGTGGACGTTGGCCCAGACGGCGCCGAGGAAGGGGAACACCCAGAGGATGCGGTCATTGCCCGCGCGCCAGGACTGGATGGCGAGCACCGCGAGGGTGAAGAGCAGGTGGCCCAGGTGGTAGGGGCGCTCTTGAGGCCACGTGGGCGCGTAGACGACGAGGAGGGCCGCGAGCGTCGCCACGGCGAGCAACCCACGTCGCCCCGAGGCCGCGCGCTCCAGGACGGTCCACAGGAGCATGAGGTTGAGGGCGACGAGGCCGGCGACCAGGAGAGCGGGCCCAGCGGCGCCGAGCCAGCGGACCAGGGCGACGCAGAGGACGCCGAAGCCCCACTCATGAGGGACCCAGCCGGCGGTGCCGGTGACGCTGAAGGGGTCGATGCGAGTGAAGCCGTTCTTCAAGACGAACTGTCCACCGGCGAGGTGGAAGAACAGGTCGAAGTTCTTGAGCGGCGACATCCCGAGCCGCACGGTGAGCACCAGTGCCGCCAGGGCCGCTGGACCGGGAAGGAGGAGGGACCGCGTTCTCATGTGGGTCGCAGGCTACTTCGCTCCTGGCGCCCTGCGAAGGCATGCCTGCAGGGAAGGACAGGGGGCGAGTAGGGTCCTGGGCGTGGCAGGGTGCTGCCTGTGCCGCGAAAGCCGTCGGGATGCGGCAGGACGAAGTCCCCGGGGCTCCTGCGAGGAGCGGTCCGAGATGGAGATCACATGAGCCGTGCCTATCGGCTGTCGTGGAGTGCGGTGACGCTGCTCTTGCTGACCTGGGGGTTGGCAGGCTGCAAGCGTGAGGCGAATGAGAGCGACCCCGACGCGAAGATGCTCGCGGTCATCGGCACTCGTTGCGCGGCTCCGAGCGATTGTGGCCCAGGCCTGGTGTGCGCCGGCGGGACGAACTTCGCTCACACGGATGGGGGCTCGACCTGTGAGCTTGCCTGCGACCCGAGAGGAAATGACTCGTGTCCTGAAGGATGGAGTTGCGTCATCTCCAGCGATGGCCCTGGCTCCACTCTTCCAGGACATTGCCGAGATATTCGTCCGTGAAGTTGCACATGTGAGGGACTCGATTCGCGAGGTCTGGGGTGGGTTCAGTCCCCGCGTCCAGTGAGTCGTTGTTCCAGGAGGGCGTCGCCAGCCAGTTGTGCGTACCGGTGAAGGCGCTGCATGATTGCAATGTTGGTTCGTCTATCACGAATCAACCAAGCAACAGCGTCCGTCAGCGACTCATGTGCGAGGTCATTCTCGACGGCCAGTGCCAGCAGTGCATAAGCCAAGGTTCGTGCGGCGTCGGGGTCACCATGGCCAAGGGCGATTCGGATCTCACGGGCGAGCGACTGCACTCCTTGGCGAGGCTCGACCATCGCTTGATGAATCAGTTCACGAACGTCCAGGGTCATGGGTCGCTCAATCCTATGGGAGGGCTCCAGGCTACTTTGCCCCTGGGACGCCTGCGAAGAAGGATGGTTGCTGGGGCGCAGGAGGAGACTGAGGCATCGCCGGTCCCGAGGCCTGGTGGGGCAGCGGGGTCAGTGCTCGCAGGTGCTCTGTTCATGGTTCCAGGCGCCACCCGAGTCGAGGCACGTGTCGATGCGCCACCACCGCCCGCAATACGGCACTCCGAGCGACACAGTCAGCCCCAGGAGCACAGCCATGGTGGCATATCGCCAACGGGTCGCGAGCCAATCACCGAGGGTTCGTGGGTTCATGATCGTCAGGTGCTTCGAGATAGGGAAAGGGCATTGGAGCGAGGACTGGGGCTTGTCGCAAGCCTTTGGCTCTAGTTTGCGAACACTCCCCTAGCGCATGTTCAACGCGGCGTTCAGGGCCGCCGCCGCCGCGCAGGCCCAGCGCCGGCCGATGGCGACATAGCCTGGCGCGTGGATGAAGGGCGGAAGATCCTCCTGGGACCTGCGGTCGACGTCCATGTTCAGGGGCCAGGCGTCCTGCGAGGCTCTCGCCAGTCGCACCGCCCGCCACGACGCGCCCGCGGCCTCCAGGACACTCAGATAATCGTCCCGCACCAGCCAGCGTGCGGCATTCTCCAGGATGACGGGCCGCATCGCCCTCGTCGCCGGTTGGACGGGGTGCCACTGCTTGGCCCGCCGGCGATATTCCTTCAACTCCTCCTGGCGCAGCGCGATGAGCCTCTCCCGAAAGGAGTCCTCCGTGTCCTCCAGGAGCTCCAACGTGGTGCGCCCTTGCTTCGCGTAGAACATGTCCGTCGCGTCATCCGCTCGGGCCCTGGCTTCCACGAACGCGACATAGTCCCGGGTGGCCGCAAGCAGCTCCCGCTCCGCCTCTTCCAGAGGGGTGATCGTCGCCGGCCGCGACTCCTCAGGCACCTCGACGAAGCACTCCTCATAGGGTCCGCTCAGGCCTCGCGGGTCGAGGCTCGAATGCTTGTAGCGGTACCAGGCGACGCGATCCGGGAAGACGAGGGCGAACTCCGGCAACGGGGGCTGCCGGGGTGGCGGCGTGTGGAGCGCCCAGTCACCGGGATCGACGGTGCACAGCGTCCGGATCGCTTGCAGGCCCCGCACCCGCTGGAGATCCAGCCATGCATAGAACGAGGGCTCGAAATCCCCATCGCAGGCGAAGCCGCGAAAGACGTCCCCCTCCCTCTTCGTCACGCCCACCCACGGGTCGTCGAGCACTGCCGCTCGCAGGTCGCGCCCCCCGAGCCGCGCATTGCCGACGATGACGGCCTGCCATGCATAGAGATGGACCGAAACGAGCATCCCCCTACCTTCCCGAGCCCGCACGCCGGTGACAAGCCCCCACGCGTCGTACGGTTCCGGTAGTCGCGGAGGTCACTGTCGCGTGAGAAGGTTCAGGTGGCGCCCCGCCCCCACGGCCCAGCGCGCCGGGCGGCGGCAGGTCCATCTTCACCAGGTCCATGGATACAGGACCGCTGACGCGGTTCATGCGGATTCCCTTCCTCCGTTGCTCATTTGTGCCGCGCGTTGCTCGAGTTGAGTCAACACCAGATGTGCGGACGCCACGTTGGTCGCGCACGGCGTATTGTGCACTTCGCAGGCGCGGACCAGGGCGTTGATGTCCGGTTCGTGCGACTGCGGTGTCATCGGGTCGCGCAGGAAGATCAAGCAGTCGATCTCACCCTCCACCAACAGCGAGCCGATCTGCAAGTCGCCGCCAAAGGGGCCGGAGTGCTTGCGGTCCACTTCCAGCCCCAGTTCGTTGGTCAGGCGGCTGCCGGTGGTGCCGGTGGCGGTCAGCGTGCAGGTTGAGAGGAAGGCTTTGTATTCAGCGGCCAGGGCGAGCATGTCGTCTTTTTTCGTGTCGTGAGCAATCAATGCAATGCGGAGTTTCATTCGGGATTCCCTAGGTTTCTAGACGGCCGATAGAGTCAGGCCCGCACGAGGGCGATGTTGAATATCCCCGCGATACCCAGAACCTACCCACCATCCATCTCGGCTCAACCCCTAACATCGTCCTCCGCGAATTCGCGAGTTATCACCCGCTCCTCTCGCACAAAAAAGACATCGACACTGTCCCTCCGGACAATGGGCCTCATGTTCACGAAGACAGCGGATATGCGGGATAGACGCCCTGTTGAAGGGGGAAGGTGGAGCGGGGTTGAGGAAGTCCCCTGAGTGATGCTCCCGGCCGGCGTGAGCGGGCTGACCTGCGGGGCCGCATGTCCCCCCAGTGAGCCCCGCAAACGGGGACGAGAGCGGGGCAAGACGGGACGGGCGGCACAACGAACCGACGTGAGCCCAAGGCGATGGTGGATAACGCGCGCATGCCCGGATCGAGCATCCTCGGCCCATCGCTGAAATGCCTGAGGGGTCGAAGGGTACGCGCTTCGATGCACTCACCTCGCGAAGCAACGGGCACGGCCGTATGTGAAAGGCCCGTCGAGTTGGCCTCCGCGGAGGCGGTGACGGTGGCTCGCATCAAGCAGGACGAGGAAGCCTCGCGTGTCGTCACATTGACTCGGCGATTCTGTGAAGTCGCGCGCTCGCGAGGCGCTTCACAGGGCGCAAGACCCACGAGGTCTTGCAGGCCCTGTGAAGGTTTCACCATTACGCTCCAGGCCCGCTACCGTCTTCGGGGTACCTCGGTCAGTTGAGCCACTTGCTCGAGGGAGCGAGCTTCACGATCGCGGCCTCGATCTCGCCATCCAGGTCGCTGCGCAGTTGTTCCCGATCAGCATCCACGGTGGCGGTCGTGGTCGTCTCGGTGACCGTGGTGCGGTTGCGGTTACCCACCCGTCGAGTGCTCACGCTCTTCGTGGTGTTGCTCACCTGGTCGCGGCGGCCTTCGCTGGTGAACGAGATCGGGAAGCCTCCGATGGGCTTTCCGTCGGCGAGGTCGAAGGCGACGACGTCGCCCTCGAAGGAGCGCCCCTTCACCTCGCGGGTGCGCAGCACGAAGACGTACGCGAGGTTGGCGCAGGCATCGAGGTACTCGATGGCGACGTTGGCGTGCACGTTGGCGGCGGTCTGCATGCCGTAGGTGCCCTTGGAGAGGAGCTGGCCGCAGGCCTGAATCAGCCCCGCCTGCCTCACCCGCATCTTGTAGTGCGGAGGCTCGTCCTTGAAAACCGAGAGGTCGTCGAGGTCCTCGGCGTAGACCACGGTGCCGGTGCGCAGCGGCGTGGTCGTGAGGAAGGCCATGACGAGGGGCGCCGCGCCGAGCGTGAGCGAGCCCTCCTTCACCGGCGGCAGCGCCCGCGCCTGGTCCGCGATGGATGTCACCTTGGCGAGCTTTGGGGCCACGGCCATGCGGCGCTGCTCGATGGCCTTTTTGGCCTCACCGCCGCAACCCGCGGCCAGGACCGCCGCCAACAAGAGTGCTCTCTTCGTCACGCTCAATCTCCTGTCTGCTGCACCGCGGGACCGGCGGGATGTCGGATGAGCAAGATGACCTCGCTGGTGCGCGACCTTGAAGATCCGCGTTCCACGACGCATGGCTCATGCGACAACTATAGGCAGCCCCGCCGCCGCTCGGATAGGGCTCCAGGAACACAAACCAGCCCGTTGTCTTCTTGTCTCGTGCAGCGTCCTGGACTCCTTCCCGCCGCCGACCTCGCCCCGCTACGAGAAGCCGTTCCGCCACCCCCTGGCGAAGCAGGGACCGTCCGCCGCGTCCGCTCCACTCCAGCACTCTCCTGTTCCTCGAATGAAATTCGCTTCGAGGCAGCTTTCGGAGACGTGAGCCCAGGCTCGGCGTTCAGATGGAGGCCGACGGAGCATATCGAATGGACGCACGGTCTAAATCATGGCGACGTCATGGTTCGACGTTGCTTGCGTGGAACGTGTTTCTCTCGGTGCGGTGGAGGTCAAGGGTTAGGATGGCCTCTCACGAGAAGCCCCAGGGAATGGAGCGGAAATGTCTGTCCGGAGAAGCCTCATTCACGGCGCATGGGCGGTGATGCTCATCTCGGGTTCTGCCCTGGCCGAGGACGCTTCAGGAAAGAGTTGCGTGCCCGTCCACGTGGCGGGTCGTGTCCTGACAGAAGTCTGCTCGGAACCATGGGGAAGCGCGGCCGGGACTCCCCCCACGGGAACAGCGGTGCTGGCGGGGCGGTCAGGGAGTGTCTGGCTCGAGTTTCTCTCGGTCGGGCAACTCGCTCTGATGTTCTGGGGCCGTGCTGAGTCCAGCGCTTCGTGCGAATCGCGGTCCGAGGTGCTTGCTCATCTGCGGCGTGAGACGGGTGTTGTCCTGAAGGGCCCCCGCATCGAGCATTGGGGTAACTGGCCCAACTTCTCCTGGAGGGAGTGCCATGACGGTGCTGTGGCTGGAGACAGATTGAGCGTTTGCTGCGAGCGGAGGGCTGGCGCCAGCAAACGTGGCGTCGTCACGCTCCAGGTCTTACTGCGGACCCGCCACCATGAGCGATGGATGGAAACTCAGCCTCAATCCCAGGGGGAGCAGGTCATCCCTTGAGTGTCATGACCAGGGGGAGGACCGTGATTGGGGACATGAAGATTCTTCAGGGCATGGGACTTCTCCTCGTGCTGGCTCTATGGGGGTGTTCACACTCGGTGGTGCCCCGCGATGTCGCGCATGCCAGGAAGATATCTGAGTGCCTTGTGTCTGCTGGCCGTGAGGAACTTCTCGACCCGAATGATAATTGGGAGCTCTCGCCTGAATGCCGCGAGACATGGTGGGCCGCCGCCGCGGAGATCGAGGAACTCTCAACCTGTCAGGTCGATGACGACTGCTCGCTCGTTGCGTTGCAGCCTGTTCCGTATGATGCGTGTTGGCTGGTCGGTTCGAAGAAGGTGGTGAATGAGGAACTGCCACGTATCAGCCATCTCGTACACGCTGCTTGTGGCTACTACTGCGTCATGTGCTCGGACTCGCCTCGAGTTCGCTGTGTCGCAGGGAGGTGCAGGGCACCGGGATACCCTCGGATACCCGTCCCCTCTGAGACGGAATGTGATGCGCCGCCTCCCTGATTCGTTGGCGGGTACAAGGCCCCCACTCCTCAGCGGGGATGGAGCCGAGGCGGTGAGTCGTGCGGTCCATGGACCCCTTGGCTCGGCGGAGCGGGGCGCCCTGCCCTGAGTCGCCTCCTCTGGCAAGCCCTCGTTGCCGACCCCGGATTCCTGGACTTACCCCGCTCCCACCTCCATTGACCCGTGCTATGACAGTTGCCGGACATGGAAGGTCGCCTGCTGTTGAAAAACTGCGCTGTGTTCCGGGCGGATGGCCGGGTCAGGCGCGGTATGGCCGTGGTCGTCGAGGGTGGTGTCATCCGCCGCGTCGCTCCGGACGCGCAGGTGCCTGTCCTTCCAGGTGACTGGGAAGTGGCCTGTCGAGGCCGCCTGGTCGCCCCCGGACTGGTGGACAGCCACTCGCACCTCGTCAACGGCCAGCTCCTTCCGCCCAATGGCCAGTTCCTCCTCCTGCCTCCTCGCGAGCGACTGGAGCGCATGCGCCGCGTGGCCCGCCTCGTCTCCTCCGAGGACATCGAGGCCCTCACCCGCTTCGCGGCCGCCCGCGCGCTTCGCGATGGTGTCACCCTCGTCGTGGAACACCTCGCCTGCGCCGACGTGGCCGGAGGGCTCACCGCCCAGGCCCGCGCGGCCGAGAGCGTCGGCCTCCGACTGGTGACGAGCCACGCCACCCACAGCATGGATGGCGCCGCTCAGGCTGACGCCTGGCTCGACGCCAACGCGGACTTCGCCCGCCGCTACGCGAAGCACCCCCTGGTGCGCGGGGCACTCGGCTTCCACGCCTCGTATACCTGCGAGGATTCGCTCCTCTCGCGCATCTCCCGCCTCAGCGCGGAGCTCGAAGTCCCCACCGTCTTCCACCTCGCGGAGAACGAGGACGACCTCAGCACCACCTACGCTCGTCACGGTCAGCGGGTGGTGCCCCGGCTCGACGCGCTGGGCCTGCTGGGTCCTCGCGCCATCGCCGGCTACGCACGGGCGCTGGACAGCTCCGAGGCCGCGCGCCTGGAGCAGACTGAAACCTTCGTCTCGCTCGCGGCCCGTGGCGTGCGGACCCTGGAGCGCGGCACGGACCCGATGGAGGCCATCCTCCTGCGGCTGCACCTGCTTGGCCTGGGCACGGGGGGGCACGGCACTCTTCAGGACGAGCTGCTCGCGGCCCTCGTGGGCGTGCTGCGCATCTCCCGCGCCGGGCACCTGCCGGACGTGGACAGCACCCTCGCGCACCTGCTCGTCAGCGGCCCCGCGGAGCTGTGTACCCGCCTGTTCGGCCTGCCCTCGGGCACCGTGGAGGAGGGCAGCCTCGCGGACCTCGTCGTCTACGACTCCGTGCCCGCGGCCGACCCCGAGACGGGCTACTCGCCGTATCTCATCGGCCAGCTCGCCCGCTCGCCCGCGGCCTGGACCATCGTCGATGGACGCGTCCGCGTGCGCGAAGGCCAGCTGTTGGGCTCCGACTACGTGGACCTCTCCCGCGCCGCCACCGAGGCGCTCGAGCGCGTCTGGTCTCGCGCCCGACTGGGAAGCTGATACAGGGAGGGCCCATGCCCACCCTCGTGGACACGCTTCGGACCGCGCACGCCCGGCGCGGCCCCCTGTTGACCGACGCTCGCACCACCGCCTTCCGCGTCCTCCACGGCGAGGCCGATGGCGTCCCCGACGTGACGGCGGACCGCTTCGGTGGCCTGTATGTCCTCAGCCTCTACCGCGACTTCTCTCCCACGGAGGAAGAAGCGCTGCTCGACGCCGCGATGACGGCGTGGGCGCCGACGAGCCTGTATCTCAAGCGCCGTCCCCGCGAGGCGCGGGTCCTCGCCAACGTGGCGAAGGAGACGCTGGCCCCGGAGACCTCCGCCCGGGGCGAGCCGGTGGAGTCCCTCACGGCCCTGGAGAATGGCCTGTCCTTCCTCATCCGCCCCGGACAGGGCCTCTCGGTGGGGCTGTATCTGGACATGCGCGACACTCGCGCGTGGCTCTTGAAAGAGGCGCGCGGCCTCACCGTGCTCAACCTCTTCGCCTACACCTGTGCATTCGGAGTGGTGGCGAAAGCGGGCGGCGCGAAGCGGGCGCTCAACCTGGACGCGAGTCGCCGCGTACTGGAGTGGGGTGAGGAGAACGCCCAGCTCAATGGCCAGCCCGTGGACCGCTATGACTACGTGGCCGGTGATGTCTTCGACTGGCTCAAGCGTCTGGCGAAGAAGGGCGAGACGTTCGACCTCGTCATCGCGGACCCTCCGTCGTTCTCCAACACGAAGGAGGCCCGCTTCTCCGCCGCCCGTGACTATGCCCGGCTGGCCGAGGCCACCGCGCGCGTCGTCGCCCCCGGGGGACGGCTGGTCGCCTGCTGCAACCACGCGGGCCTGCCCGCCCGGCGCTTCGAGGCCATGGTGTCCGAGGGCCTCTCCCTCGCGGGGCGGCAGGGCAGGGCGGTGGATTCCTCGGGTCCTTCTTCCCTCGACTTTCCGAGCCCTCCTGGCCAGGAGCCGGCCTTGAAGGTCCACGTCGTCCAACTTCGTTAGCACCAGGGCCCCTGGCGCGGGTAAGGTCAGGACGCCATGTCTCCCGCCGCACCGCAGCAGCGCGAAACCGGTCGCTTCGGCAAGTACCGGCTCATCGACCGCATCGCCGTCGGAGGGATGGCGGAGATCTTCCTCGCGCACCAGGAAGGCGAGGACGGCCGCGAGTCGCCCGTCGTCATCAAGCGCATCCGCCCGCACCTCTCCAAGCACGCGGCCTTCGTGAAGATGTTCCTCAACGAAGCCCGGCTCGCCTCCCAGCTCAACCACCCCAACGTGGTGCAGATTCACGACCTGGGGAAGATCGCGGAGAGCTACTTCATCGCGATGGAGTACGTGGCCGGGCGGGACATGCGCCGCGTCGTCCCCAAGGCGGAGGCGCTCGGGATTCCCTTCCCGCTGGTCTACGCGGTGAAGATTGCTTCGTGTGTCTGCGCGGGCCTGCACCACGCGCACACGAAGGCGGACCTGTACGACAGCCCGCTCAACATCGTCCACCGGGATGTGTCGCCGGAGAACATCGTCGTCGCCTTCGACGGCTCGGTGAAGATTCTCGACTTCGGCATCGCCAAGGCCGCCAACCAGGTGGGCCAGACGCGCACGGGCGAAATCAAGGGCAAGCTCAGCTACATGAGCCCGGAGCAGTGTCTGGGCAAGGCGCTGGACTGCCGCAGCGACGTGTTCTCGCTCGGCGTGGTGCTCTACGAGTGGCTCACGGGCTTCAAGCTCTTCACGGGCGAGTCCGAGGTCGCCGTGATGCGCAGTATCACCGAGGGGAAGATCTACGCGCCCTCGTACTTCCGCGAGGACCTGCCCGAGCGCGTGGAAGTCATCCTGATGAAGGCGCTGGAGCGAGACCGCGACAGGCGCTACCAGACGGCGGCGGAGATGCAGAAGGACCTGGACGCGTTCCTGGACGCGTACGACTTCACGCCCACGCCGCTGCACCTGGCCAACTTCATCAAGCAGCTCTTCGAGGAGGAACTCCAGGAGGAGCAGCGCCGGCTGCGCAGCCGCAACGCCACCGCGCCCACCGCCGAGGAGGCGCTGGAGCTGTCAGAGGTCGTGGCATCCCTGGACCCCGGGATTCCTCCGGCCCCGGTGTCCGAGCCACCTCCCGCCGTCACCGCGCCGCTCACCATCCCCCCGGGCATTGCCGCCCTGGCGCCGGGGGGGCCCGACGAGCGCACCGAGCCGCGCATGCTGGTCGTGCCCCTCTCCATGGAGGTGCTGGAGGCGGTGGAGGCGGTGGCCCGGCGCAACGGTGTCCCCGCGGGGCGCATGGTGGCGGAGCTCCTCGAGTCCTGGCTCAAGTACCGCTGACATGCCTCGGCTGAAGCTGACGCTCGAATACGAGGGCACTCGCTACGTGGGCTGGCAGGTGCAGCCCAATGGGCGCTCGCTCCAGGCGGTGATGGAGGAGGCGCTGTCGCGGCTCTTGAGCGAGCCCGTGTCCGTCCGGTCCGCCGGGCGCACGGACTCTGGCGTCCACGCCACGGGGCAGGTGATCTGCTTCGACACCGAGCGGGTGCTGCCCATGAAGGCGTACGTCATGGGGCTCAACGGCCTGCTGCCGCACGACGTGGCGGTGGTGGACGCGGTGGAGGCCCCCGAGGGGTTCGACCCGCGCCGCTGGTCCCGAGGCAAACGCTACCGTTACCGTCTGAACAATCGCCGCACGCGCTCCCCGCTGCACCGCACGACGCACTGGGAGGTCTTCGCGCCGCTGGATGTCGAGGCGATGCGCAGGGCGTCCGCGCATCTGCTGGGCCGGCATGACTTCTCCGCGTTCCGGGCCGCGGACTGCCAGGCGAAGCACGCGGTTCGCGAGGTGCGGAAAATCACGGTGGAGGGGGAGGCCGGGGGCGCCATCTCCATCGTGGTGGAGGGCACGGCCTTCTTGAAGCACATGGTGCGAAACCTCGTGGGGACGCTGGTGGACGTGGGCAAGGGGAAGCGGCCCGAGGCGTGGGTGGCGGAGGTGCTGGCCTCGCGCAACCGGAAGCTCGCGGGACAGACGGCTCCGCCCCAGGGGCTGGTGCTGGAGCAGGTCTTCTACGCGGATGGCCCGCCTCCTCGGACTCCGGGGGGGGAAGCGGACGTGGACGAGGACGAGGGCTGAACTGGGGTAGGCTGCCTGCCCGTGAGCCCCAAGCCGAGTGTCCTCGAGCCGCTGCGTGTTCGAATCCGCCGTTTCCAGTTCATCGTTGGACTGGGTTTCATCTCGCTTGTCCTGGGCTCGGCCCTCAGCGTGTCGTTGACGCTGCGGCTGAATCTGCGCGTGCAGGCGCTGCCCTTCCACTCGTTGAAGGTGCTGGTGGCGGTGCTGCTGGAGAACGTGTGGTTGGTCGGCGTGCTGCCGGTGCTCTGCTACGGCGCGGGCCGGGTGATGGAGCTGAAGCCCTGGCAGACGGCGGCTGGCGCGGCCGTGTCCGGCGCGGTCTTCGTGCTCGCGCTGGGCTACGTCCAGGGCGGCGTGGACTCATTGTGGCTGGGTGGGCTGGGCTCGGTGCTGAACGTCGCGGTGTTCGGGGCGGGCATCGTTGTCAGTGCGCGCGCGCTGAAGGCCGGAAGGGCCGCCGCCGCGCAGCAATCCGAGAAGACCCAATCCAAGGCCGAGGAGCGCAAGTCCGAGTACGACGAGTTCCTCCGAGCGGCGGAGCAGGGCGGCGCGAGGCTGGAGCAGCGCGAGGCCGAGTCAGCCGCCGGGGCTCGAGTCGATACATCCGCCGAGGCGCCTGGCGCATCCGCGAGCGTCGCGGGACATGTCGAGACGTCGAGTCCCGCTCCGGGCGAATCCGCTGCGAGCGCCGAGGGACGCGTGGACACGTCGATTCAAAACCCGATGTCGTCCGCATCAGGGGCCGAAGCACGGGTGGACCCATCGGTCGATGGTTCGTCATCGAGCGCCGAGGGACGTGTGGACACGTCCGTGTCCGCGGTGGAGTCCCTCGGAGCCGCGACCGCGAGCGCGGTGCAAGCGGTTCCCTCCGAGGTGGAGCGTCCGGACCCGGTGATTCGCCTGCCCGAGCAGTCGCTCTCCGAGGCGCCGCCCGCGACTTCGGATACCTCCAAGACGCCAGCGGCCTGACGGCCCGTAGCGCCCTCGTCACGGGAGCCCGTGAAGGCCGCCCGTGACGCGAGGACCGCCTGACGTCAGGTCCCGACGGCCCCGGCGGGCGTGGCGGGCACCGACGTGTGGATCTCCGCGGCGTCGGCATGGGCGATGCGCTCATCCAGCTCCGCGGTGAGTCGCTCGAAGGCCTCCTTGCCAATGGCGGCGGACTGGTACGCCTTGAGCAGCGACTCCTTCTCCACGATGAGCATGCGGCGGACGGCCTCCTGGTGCTCCTCCTCGTGGAAGCGCATCGACTGCTGCTTGAGCTGCGCCAGCTCCGTCTCCGTCACGCGCTCCTTCTCCTGGTAGTCCTTCTCCAACTGGGTCAGCACGTCGGCGGGAATCTCACGCGTGCGACGCAGGGCCTCGAGCGCGGCCATCGCGGCGTGGATGGCGCCCAGCCGGCCGCGCGCCAGTTCGTACTGCTCCTGGTACGCGTCCTTCAGGCCGGTGATGCCCAGCTTGCGCAGGAGCGGCGCCATGGAGAGGCCCTGGAAGACGATGGACAGCACCACCACGCCGAACGTCATGTTCACCAGGAGCTCGCGGTGGTCGAAGTCCGCCGGAAGACTGAGCACCAGCACCATGGAGATGGCGCCGCGCAGGCCGCTCCAGGTGAGCACCGCGCTCCAGGACCAGGGCATGCGCTCCGACGTGAGCCTCAGCAGCGCGGACACGCCGTACACCACCACCGCCCGTCCAACGATGACCGCCACGTAGGCCGCCAGAATCGGCTTCCACGACGCCAGCAGCGACGACAGGTTCACCTCCAGGCCGATGAGGAGGAACACCACCGAGTTGAGCGCGAAGGACCAGTACTCCCAGAAGCTCTCCACCGCGACGCGCGTGGTGGGGCTCATGCCCTCGTGCGTGGCCCAGTTGCCGCAGAGCATGCCGGCCACCACCGTCGCGATGACGCCCGAGTAGTGGAAGTTCTCCGCGATGACGAACGAGCCGTACGCCGCGATGACGGTGCAGGTGATTTCCACCATCGCGTCATCCACACGCTTGATGACCCGCGCCGCCGCATACCCCACCGCGCTGCCCACCAGCACGCCCATGCCCGCGACCTTGATGAAGTCCATCACCGCGCCGCCCACGGTGAACTGGCCTCCCATCGCCACTCCCACCACCAGCGTGAAGAGCACCACGGCGGTGCCGTCGTTGAGCAGGCTCTCTCCCTCCACCAGGATGAGCAGGCGCTTGGGTGCGCCGAGCGTCTTGAACAACCCCACCACGGCAATCGGGTCCGTCGAGACGATGACCGCCGCGAACACCATCGCCGGAATCATCCCGAAGCCGCTCACCACGTTCATTCCCTCGACCCACTCCGAGAGGATGAGCGCCGTCAGGCCCGCCGAGGCCGCCACGCCCGGAATCGCCATGGCGTGGATGGTCAGCTTGTTCTTCCAGAACTTGCGGAACTCGACGTGGAACGCAGCCTCGAACAAGAGGCCTGGCAGGATGATGGCGAAGAGCAGTTCCTTGGTGAGATGCGGCGGCTCGAAGAGATGCACCGCACCCAACGTCAGCCCCGCCACCACCAGGGCCACCGTGTAGGGAATCTTGAAGTACCGCGCCGCGATGGCCACCGCGGTCGCGACTGCGAAGATGAGGACGAAGGCCAATTCGAAGTGCATCGTTCCTTGCCTGTTTTGACGTCAAACCTTTGCGCACCATAACCCAGGAGCGCGTCGCGAAGGTTGCTCCTGGGCGGGGCCGGCGTGGCGGGTGCCTGGCTACCCGGCCCCCAGCAGGGGCTCGAAGAGGGCACGAGGGTCCAACCCCGGAGGCAGGCCGGAGACGCCGCCGTCATTCACCTCGACGACGGCCCAGCCGCCGTCCTCCAGCATGGCGACGTCGAGGGAGAAGAAGGGCGAGTCGATGCGGCGGCCCAGGGGCTCGAAGGCGGTGAAGTCCGGAACCTCGACGTCGAACTCGTGGTACGGCTCGGCCGCGAGCAGGCGGCCGTGTCCGAAGAAGAGGCGGAACTCCAGGTGCGCGGGGCCGGTGGGCATCCTGCCGTAGACCTTGAGGGGCAGGTACTTCCGGACGACGAGTCCCCGCTCGAAGCGTTCACCACGCTCCTCCACGAGGTTGGCGCACGTTCGCTCGAAGTCCTCGCGCGTGGCGCCAGCCGGGACGAAGCAGGCCTCCTCCCAGCGCTCCTTGGCGGACTTCACATGGTCCTTGAGGATGTACGGAGGAGGCCCGAGCTCCTGGGCGGCGCGCCAGGCCTCCTGGGCGTCCGTGTCTTCGGTCCAGACTGAGCGCGCGGTGTAGCGGGCGAGGCGGGGGTACCAGTTCGGCAGGTACATTGCGGCGGCGTACTGCGTGGGGGTGGTCAGCAGCCGGTGGCCGCGCTCGGAGAGGGCCTCGTCGAGCGCGCCGTACTCCTCTTCTGTGAGCATCCACCCCCGGTAGAGCAGCCGGAGTGTTCCATGTTCCGGTACCGCGTCGAGCGCGCGCTCCAGGTTGCCATGGAGGAGGGCGGCCAGGTCCACCTGATACGTGTCGAGGCCCAGGGACTCCGCGGCTTCGGCCTCCACGTCGAAGGTGTCGTACTGAGAGGGATTGCGACCGAAGACGAGGGCACTTGCAGGACGGGAGCGTCGAGGCATGGGCACCGCTTTCGTGGAGGGCGCACGGCGGGGATTGCCGGGCGGGCCTCCTCCGACGCGAACTCGAGCGCGGCCTGACGTGCTCCCGGCGGGACGCTCGCCCGAGAATGGGCGGTGCCTGGGAGGAAGTGGGGGCGTTGAGTGAAACAGACGCGAGCCCCAGGTGGTGTCTGACAGCGCTGATTGCGGGCAACGTCATCGCCCGCACTCCCGGCGCGGCGTTGGTGTACCCGTACCCTCAGGTTCAATTGCTGACGTCATTCCCAGCCGCCAGAGTGGCGCCGGGCTGGATGACAGTCATTGGGAGGGCGTCTGCCTTCGCGTGGGTGTCTTGGCCGGCCTGAACCCAGTCATTGGAGACATCATGAAAATGGACGATATGGTTGCCGGTGGAAACGTGCGTCGTCTCGGGAGCGTGCTGCTGAGAGGTGCGTTCCTGGCGGTGCTGGCCTCTCCGGTGGGCTCGGCCCTCGCTGTCGAGCCGGTGAGTGTCATCTGTGAGTTGGGGACGTCCACCCGGACCTTCTCGCCAGCGGCGACGATGAATCCGCAGAACATCAACGTGTCGACGGCCTCGGCCTTCAGCAACTGCCTGACGGTGCTCGGACAGGTGGTCCTCAACGGCAGCGTATCGACGGGCCCCAACCTCCAGACGGGGCTGACGTGTTCGAGCCCGCTGACGACGGGGGCCGGCGAGGCCACCATCACCTGGAACACCGGAGAGACGTCCCGGTTCGACTACACCTCGGTCGAGGTCGGCGTCGTGGGCCTGACGACGGTGGTGACCTATGCGGGCACGGTGCTGCACGGGAAGTACTACGGCTCCACCGCGACCTGGTCGATTGTCTACACGACGGCGCTGTTGAACCTGGCCTGCCTGAACCCCGCGGGTGTGTCCTCGCTGGGGGGCATCGCTCAGCTCACCATCACCCGCGTCCTCTAGCCCTCGCGGCGAAGCAGGCCGTGGGCCACCGCGCCCGCTCCGAGGCCACCGGAGCGGGCGCGGCGTCGTTCACGGGTAGCAGGCGGCCTGACGCAGCCCGGTGTCCTCGGGAAAGCCGAGGGACACGTTGAAGTTCTGCACGGCCTGGCCGGCCATGCCCTTCACCAGGTTGTCCAGCGCGGCCATGACGGCCACGGAGCGGCCCTTCGTCGCCACGGAGATGTCGCAGAAGTTGCTGCCGGTGACGGCGGCGACGCGCGGAGTGCCCTCGACGATGCGGACGAACTTGGAGCCCTCGTAATAGCGGCGGAACTTGTCCGTCAGCGACTGCGTCACCACCGCGCCGCCGTGCTCGGGCCACTCGAACTGCACGGTGGCGAAGATGCCGCGCACCATGGGCGCCGAGTGCGGCACGAAGGCCAGCCGGTGGCGCTGCGCGCCGTGGGCCACCAACATGACCTCGACTTCGGCCTCGTGCTGGTGCTCCAGCGGCTTGTACGCGCGGAAGTCGTGCGCGCGCGTCGGGTGGTGCGTGCCCTCGCCCGGCAGCGAGCCGGAGCCGGAGGAGCCCGTCACACCGGAGACGGCCAGCAGGCCCAGGCCTGGCGTGGACGCGATGGGCAAGAGCGCCAACTGCACCGCGGTGGCGAAGCAGCCGGGGTTGGCGATGCGCCTGGCGCCCTTGATCTCCTCGCGCTTCCACTCGGTGAGGCCGTAGGTGAAGGTGCCCAGCAGGTCCGGCGCGGGGTGCGGCTTGCCATAGGCGCCCGCGTACCGTCCTGGGTGGTCCAACCGGAAGTCGGAGGACAGGTCCACGAGCAGGAGGCGGTCGGCGAGCCCCACCTCGGCCCACTTCTTCTCCAGGCCGAGGAACTGCGTGGCCAGCTCACCGTGACCCAGCGCGCTGAACAGCACGGGCTGCTGCGAGTCCGCGAGCCAGCGCCAGTCCGGCTCCGCCTCGAACTTCGCGTCGACCAGGCCGCGCAGATGCGGATGCACCTTGTGGACGGGCTCGCCCGCGTGGTGCCGGGACACGACGCGGATGCCGGCCACGGCCGGGTGCCCGGAGAGAATCCGCAACAGCTCGCCTCCGCCGAAACCGGAGGCCCCCAGGATGTAGATATGCGCCCGCGTCATGACTTCCTCCCCGCGCCCAGCTTCGGCGAGAGCTTCTCCAGGATGAGACCACCCAGCGCCGCCGGGTCCGCGCGAGCGTTTCGCGCCGGCACGCCCACGACCTGCTCCACGAAGCGCACGCCCACCGCGTTGTCCGTGGCCGGACCGGCCAGCACGTCCACGTCGATGCCGTACGTCTCCTTCAGGTGCCGCACGCCGCCGGCCGCGCCCACCGGGTCGTTGGCGCACATCACCCACGCGCCCGCGAGGGCCTTGAGCTCCGGGTCCGCCAGAATCGCCTGGACGCCGTACTCACCCATGATGCCGTCGCCCGTCTCCGCGACGATGACGTCCACGTCGGACACCGCCAGCTCGGAGAACAGCACCCTGGCCACGCGCGCCGCCGTGCGCGGCCCCGTGCAGACGATGCCCGCATCCGTGAAGTCCATCACCACGTCCGCGCCGGAGTCCTGCATGCTCAGCGTGTCACGCATCAGCGACACGCCCGTGAGCTTCGCGCCGCCCACGCGGTAGCCCGCCTGCGCAAGCCTGCGCACCATGGCGCTGGCGGCGAACGTCTTGCCCGCGTTCATGCACGTGCCCACCACGTAGACGACGGGGCACTTCACTGCCACGTTCGTGCCCTTGAGCGCGCCGGACATCACGTGCGCCGGCTGCCCGTTGCGCGACATCAGCTCCGGGAACTCGAGCACCTGGCCCAGCACTTCCGCCTCGAAGGGCATGCCCACGCCGGGGTTGTGCGACGTGCACTTGCCGATGACGCCGCCCATGTTCAGCACGTGCAGCCGCTGACCCACGGTGACGGACTCCGGCACCACGCCCTCGTAGCCGTGCAGCGCGTTGCGGTGCCCCAGGGCGCCCACCATGATGTCGCCCGCGTGCAGCGTGACGAGGCGCCCGTGGACGTCCTCGAGCTGGTTGTAGACCGTCTTCTCCCCGTGGATGCGGATGGCGATGACGGCGCCTTCCTCGGCCTTGACCTCGGGCGTGAGGTGCACGGTGCGCCCCAGGCCCAGGTTGCGGGTGACGCTTCCCACCTTGTCGACGAAGACCTTCATGTCAGCCTCCCTTCGCCCGGTGCGAGAGCATCTGCGCGACGCCGTACAGCTTGGCGAAGCCAGCGGCCTCCGAGCCCGTCCACAACACGTTCGCTTCCCCGTACGTCGCCACCTTCGCGTCCATCAACGAATAGGGCGAGCGCACGCCTTCCACCACGATGGAGCGAGGGTGCAACACGAGCCGCACCTCGCCCGTCACCCGGTCCTGCGAGGAGGTGAGGAACGCCTCCAGGTCCTTCACGAGCGGGTCGAAGAAGTGCCCCTCGTGCAGCAGCGAGCCGTAGAGGTTGCCCACGGTCTCCTTCCAGAACAGCTGCTTGCCGGACAGCACCAGCTTCTCCAGCTCGCGGTGCGAGGTGATGAGCAGGTGCGCGGCCGGCGCCTCGAAGCCCACGCGGCCCTTGATGCCGAGGATGGTGTCGCCCAGGTGGATGCCCCGGCCGATGCCGTACTGGCGCCCCAGCACGTTGAGCGCCTCCACCAGCTCCACCGGCCCCAGCGCCTTGCCGTCCAGCGACGCGGGGATGCCCTGCTCGAAGCCCACCGTCAGGGGACGAGGCTTCAAGTCGGTGGGAATCTCCCCGGAGGGGAAGGCCGCCTCGGGCAGCGCGCTCCATGAGTTGAGCGTCTCGCTGCCGCCCACGGACGTGCCCCACATGCCCTCGTTGACGGAGTAGGAGCCCAGCTTCGGCGGCATGTGGATGCCGCGCTCGGCCAGGAAGGACAGCTCTTCCTTGCGGCTCAGGCCCAGCGTGCGGATGGGGGTGAGCAGCTCCAAATCACCGGCCAGCGAGCGGAACGCCACGTCGAAGCGCACCTGGTCATTGCCCGCGCCGGTGCTGCCGTGCGCCAGCGACTGCACGCCCTTCTCGCGCGCCACGCGGACGACCTCCACCGCCTGGCACGCCCGCTCCGCGGACACGCTCAGGGGGTAGAGCTGCCCGCGCAGCACGTTGCCGGCGATGAGGTAGCGCAGGTAGCCCTGGAAGAGGGTGCCGCGCGCGTCCACCTTGATGTGCTCCACGGCGCCCAGCTTCGCGGACAGGGCCGCGATGCTCGCGAGCTGCTCGGGCGGGAAGCCGCCCGTGTCCACCGTGACGGTGGTGACGGCGTAGCCCTGCTCGCGCAGGTACACCGTGCAGAAAGCGGTATCGAGTCCGCCGGAGAAGGCCAGCACCACGTTCTTCTTGCTCATGTCGTCACTCCTCACGGGGAAGGCGTTCATACGTCCCACACTCGCGAGGTGGCCGTGGCCAGGGCGCGGTGGGTGTCGTCGAGCCAGGCGCGCGCGGCGGCCAGCTCCTCACGGGCCTGGGGCAGCCCCAGGTTTCCGGCGCCACCCAGGTGGGTGGCCGTCAGGGCCTCGCGGTCCGGGTGGAACGTGCCGTCCGAAAGCTCCCGGCCCACCTGCCGGTAGGCGTCGCGGAAGGCCTGTCCTCCGGCCACCAGCGTGTAGGCGTGGTGGGCCGCGTAGAGCGTGTCGTCGCAAGCGCGCGCGGCGGCGTCCGCCTTCACCTGGAGCACCGGCACCAGACGGGAGAGCACGTCCAGGAGCGCACGGCTGGACGCCAGCGCCGCGAAGGTGGGGCGCTTGAGCAACTGGAAGTCGCGGTGGTAGCTGGAGGGCAGGCCGCCCGCCACCGCTTCCACCTGGTGCGCCAGTCCTTGCAGCTCGCGGCATCGCCCGCGCGCCAGCTCGACCACGTCCGGGTTCTTCTTCTGCGGCATGATGGACGAGCCCGTGGTGAACGCATCCGGCAGCCCGAGGAAGCCGAACTCGTCCGTGCTGTAGAGCTGCACGTCCCACAGCCACTTCTCCAGCGTGCCCGCGACGCTGCAGGCCCAGGCCAGCACCGCGGACTCGTGACGGCCGCGTCCGTTCTGCGCGTCGATGGGGCTTCTCTGCACCCGACTGAAACCGAGCAGCTGAGCGACGTATTCGCGGTCGATGGGCAGCGGCACGCCGAAGCCCGCGGCGGCGCCGAGCGGGCAGCGGTCCAGCCGTCCCCACACGCCGCGCAGCGCCTCCAGCTCCTCCAACAGACCCTCCGCGAAGGCCATGCCCCACATGCCGAACGTCGACGGCATGGCGCGCCGCAGATGGGTGTAGCCCGGCATCGCCACGTGGGCGTGCGCCTGCGCGAAGTCCAGGAAGGCCTCCGCCAGCTTCACCGCGCCCGCGCCGAGCGCGAGGACCTCTTCACGCAGGAGGAGGCGCACCGCGAGCAGCACCTGGTCATTGCGCGAGCGCGCCAGGTGGATGCGCTTGCCCGGCTCGCCCACGCGCTCCACCAGCGCGGCCTCCAGCGCAGTGTGGCCGTCCTCCTGCTCGGGGCGGATGGTGAAGTGGCCCGCGCGCGCCTCGTCGTGCAGCGTCTTCAGAGCGCCGACGAGCGCCCGGGACTCCTCGGGCTTGAGCAGGCCCACCTTGCCCAGCATGCGCGCGTGCGCGGCGCTGCCCAGCGCGTCGTGCGGCGTCAGCGCCAGGTCGACGACGGGGTCGTCGCCCACGGTGAACCGGTGGATGACCGCGTCCAGCGCGGCGCCCTTGCCCCACAGAGTCTCAGCCACGGGCCACCTCCTCGAAGTAGCCGCGCAGAAGGCGCGTGTAGAAGGCGGCGCCGGCTTCCAGCTCCGCCAGGGTGATGAACTCGTCCGCCAGATGGCTGCGCAGGGTGTCGCCGGGACCCACCTTCACCGTGGGCAGCTCGCCCAGGAAGGCCCAGTCGGACGTGGTGCTGGAGCCCACGGGCTCTTCGCCCGACGCGGCGATGGCCGCCCGGACGATGGGCTGATGCGACAGCGTCGCCTTCGGCAGATACCGCGCCGAGTGCACCTTCACCTCGCTCTTCAACACGCCACCGAGCTGGGTCGCCACCTGCGCGTGGTCCATGCTCGGCGTGGTGCGCAGGTCCACGAAGAACTCGCAGGCGTCCGGCACCTGGTTGCGCGCCAGCCCTCCGGAAATCTGCGTCACCTGGGCCCGCGCCTCACCCAGCAGCGGGTGGGACGGGAAGCGCAGCTCCGCCAGCGTGGAGATGTCTCCGGCCGCGACGTGGATGGCGTTCACCGCCTGCGCGTTGTGCGCGTGCGCGACATGCGAGCTGCGGCCGTGCGCGGTGCAGCGCAAGAGGAGCATGCCCCGCTGGGCGGTGCAGGGCTTGAGGCTCGTGGGCTCGCCCACCACCGCGGCGTCCAGCGGCCCCAGGTCCGGCAGCAGCGTGCCCAGGCCCTGGCCTCCGGTCTCCTCCTCGGCGGTGAAGGCGAAGACGATTTCTCCACCCGTGGGCGGACCTTCCTTCAGGAGCGTCCGGGCCGCGACGAGCATCCCCGTCACGCAGCCCTTGGCGTCGTTGCTGCCCAGGCCGTACAGGCGGTCCTCACGCCACTCGGGCGCGTGGGGCGCGTACGTCCACCCGGCGCACGGCTTCACCGTGTCCAGGTGCGAGTTGACGAGCAGCCGGCGTGGCCCGCTTCCCACGGAGAACCACACGTTGTGGCCCTTCCGTTGGACGCGCGCACCCCAGCCCTCCGCCCACCCGGACACCGTGTCCGCGATGAGTCGCTCGTCACCCGAAACGCTGGGGATGGCCACCAGCGCCTGGAGCAGCTCCGCCGCCTTCATCCCCCGTTCCCCGCGTTCTTCGGCGCCTTCTCGCGCACCACCATCGTCCCGCTGCCCTCGTTGGTGAAGACCTCCTCCAACAGCGCGTTGGGTGCCACGCCGCTCACCAGATGCACGCTGCCCACGCCGCCCACCAGCGCGTGGCGGATGGCGTGCGCCTTGGGACGCATGCCGCCGGAGATGGCGCCCGTGTTCTCCATGGTCGCCAGGTCCGTCAGGTTCGCCAGCGTCACCAGCGACGTCGGGTCATTCAAGTCGCGCAGCAGGCCCGGCACCTGGACGAGGAAGAAGAGCTTCTCCGCCGACAGGGCCACCGACAGCGCCGCCGCCACGGTGTCCGCGTTGGTGTTGTAGACGGCGCCGTCCGCGCCGCCGGAGAGGGGCGCGATGACGGGCACGTAGTCGGCCGAGCGCAGGTGCTCCACCACGCGCGTGTCCACCGCCTCGATGTCGCCGACGAGGCCG
This sequence comes from Myxococcus sp. CA056, assembly GCF_013336715.1. Classification (NCBI taxonomy): domain Bacteria; kingdom Pseudomonadati; phylum Myxococcota; class Myxococcia; order Myxococcales; family Myxococcaceae; genus Myxococcus; species Myxococcus sp. CA056. The sequence continues at coordinate 116,323 of NZ_JABUMT010000003.1, read as the reverse complement.
TAGTCCACCAGCCGGCCCTCGGTGGCCCCCGGCTCCGTCACCATGACGGGAGGACGCTTGCGCGCCTTGATGAGACCGGCGTCCACGCCGCTCAGGCCCACGGAGGGCACGCCCGCCGCCTGCAGGTCCGCGAGCAGGTCCGTGTGCAGCTTGCCGGCGAGCACCATCTTCGCCGCGTCCAGCACGGGCGCGGACGTCACGCGACGGCCCGCCACCTTCTCCACCGGCAGGTGGAGGGCGTCACACAGCGTGTCCAGCTCGGGCCCGCCGCCGTGCACGACGACGGGGCGGATGGAGAACGTCCACAGCAGGGCAATCTGCTCGCACGCGGAGCGGCGCAGACGCGGGTCGCTCAGCATGGCGCCGCCGAGCTTCACGACGAACGTCTTGCGGCGGAACTGCTGCACATAGCGCGCGGCGTTGCGAAGCGCGGAGTACGGGTCGGGTGACAAGGGCACGGGAGACCTCGAAATGAAGAGAAGGGGAGAGGCGCGCCTGGGTGGCGCCGCTCAGCGGGACTGCGAGCGCATCCAGTGGAGCAGGGCGCGCTGGACGTGGAAGCGGTTGCCCGCCTCGTCCACCACGCGACTGCTGGAGTGGTCCAGGACCTCATCGGCGACCTCCACGTTGCGACGCACGGGGAGGCAGTGCAGGAAAGCGGCATCCTTCGCCGCGCTCGCCATGGTGCGCAGCGTGGGCATCCACCCGGAATACGACGCGAGCAGCGCGGTGACGTCGTTGGGGGAGAAGGCCGCGGCGGCCGTCGGGCCCCACGACTTGGCGTAGACGGCGCGGCTGCCGGCGAGCGCCTCGTCCTGGTCGTGGGTGTAGGTGATGCTGCCGCCGGTGGCCTTGGCGTACGCCTCCGCCTCCGCGCGCACCGCGGGGTGCAGCTCGAAGCCAGGAGGATGCGCCACGCGCACCTCACAGCCGGCCGCCGCCGCGCTCAGGAGGAACGAGTTCGGAACCGCCTTGGGCAGCGGCTTGATGTGCGGCGCCCACGTCAGCGTCACGGGCAGCTTCTTCGTGGTGCCGAACGTCTCGCGCAAGGTCAGCATGTCCGCCAGGCCCTGGCACGGGTGCTCGCGCGCGGACTCCATGCTGACCACGGGCACGGTGGCCCACTTGCGGAACGCGTTGATGATGGGGTCGACCTCGTCCTCCTCGTCGCCGCCACCCTGCGAGAAGGTCCGCACGCCCAGCATGTCCACGAAGCGCGAGAGGACGGGCGCGGCCTCCTTGAGGTGCTCGGCCCGGTCCAGGTTCATCACCGCGCCCTCGCGGTGCTCCAGCTTCCACACGCCCGAGCCGACATCCAGGATGATGGCGTTGCCACCCCCGCGCAGCATCACCGCCTCGAACGAGGTGCGCGTGCGCAGCGACGGGTTGAAGAACACCATCCCGAGGATGCTCCCCTCCAGATGACGACCCGGAGGCGTCTTCTTCCAGGCCGAGGCCTGCGCGAGGATGGCCTCTACACCCGCGGGGCCGAGATCCTTGATGTGCGTGACGTGCTTCATGGGCCTGCGCTCCCCGGCCTGGACCGGATGCATAGGTGGATGAATATGCACCAGCATGCGTGCATTTCCGCGAATGGGGCGCGGATATTATGCAGAAAGACGCGACGCGCAAGGGTAATGTTCCCGCAATCTTTCATGCGGGTTCCTTGCATGGAAATTCACGCGCATGCATGGTGGTGGGAATGAACCTGGACGACGAAATCCTTCGGCTCATCTCGGAGCGGGAGATCAGCGATCAGGCGGTCTTGCAGGAGCTGCTGGAGGCGGAAGGGCAGGCCCCGAGCCAGTCCACGCTGTCGCGGCGGCTGAAGAAGCTGGGCGTGCAGAAGGTCGGCGGGCGCTATCAGCGCGCGTCGATGGAGCCGGTGGTGGCCACCGAGCGGCAGCGCGTCAGCATCATCGAGGCTCCGCCGAACATGCTCGTGGTGAAGACGGGGCCTGGCTATGCGCCCGCCCTGGCGTTGGCGTTGGACCGAGAGCCGGAGGTGCCGGGGCTCGCTGGCACGGTGGCTGGCGACGACACCATCTTTGTCGCCGTGACGGACCCCGCGCGGCTGCGCGAGGTGCGCTCCGTCGTGGAGCGGCTGATGCTCCGGAGCGCCTGAGTCGGCGGTGCCTGGTTCGTGGCGCTCACTGGCCGCGTGATTGCACGACGTGCACGCGCGTGGCCCGAGCCGGGTGGCGGTGTAGCGCCCCCCTTGCGTCCGCCGTCCAGCCGATACAACCTGGGAGGGCGGTAGCGACATGGACACCCTCACGCGTCAGACCCCGATGTTATTCCCCTCGCATGACCATGGAACTGGGGTTGGGCGGCGAGGCTTATGGATATGGGGACGTCATGGACAAGAAACCGGCCACCTATGCGGACCTGGAGGCGCTTCCCGAGACGGTGGTCGGGGAGCTCATCGATGGGGAACTGCACGTCAGCCCTCGGCCAGCACCGCGGCACGCGCTGGCGTCGTCCCGGCTGGGAGGTGAGTTGAGCGGACCGTTCGACCGGGGAAGGGGCGGGCCTGGAGGCTGGTTCATCTTGGACGAGCCGGAGCTTCATCTGTTCGGGGGAAATGTCCTCGTCCCGGATGTCGCGGGCTGGCGACGTGAGCGGATGACAGAGCTTCCGCAGACGGTCGGCTTCACGGTCGTCCCGGACTGGGTCTGCGAGGTGCTGTCCCCCTCCACGTCGCGACTGGACCGCTCGTTGAAGCTGCCCCTGTATGCCCGCGAAGGCGTGCGCCATGTCTGGATCATCGATCCGATAGCCAGGACGTTGGAGGTCCATCGCCTCGATGGACGAAGCTACGCCCCACCCGTCATTCATGAGGCGAACGCGAGGGTTCGCGCGGAGCCCTTCGAGGCCTTCGAGCTGGAGCTGGGTTTCCTCTGGGACGCGCGGTAGCCACGCACCTGGTTACACGGCGGTTACACCTTTCGGACGGTCTCCATCGTTACTGTCCCAGCGTGCTCTTCAGGGCACCGCCGTACGAAAGGACTCACGATGAAACCGGCCCTCAAGCTCCCTGTCATCCTTGGCTCGGCCACGGTGCTCGCGCTCTCCGCGCTCCTGCTGGGCAAGCCCGCGTCCACGCCGCCTCCTCCCGAGGTGCCGCGTCCCGCTCCCGTGGCGGTGGTCCCTCCTCCTCGCGTGGAGGTCCCCACCCCGACGAAGCCCGTGCCGGCCGATGCCTCGGCCCCCGTCATCCAGATTGCCCTGCTGCTGGACACCAGCGGCAGCATGGACGGCCTGTTGGACCAGGCCCGCACGCAGCTGTGGAACATCGTGAACCGTTTCTCTCAGGCCCGACGTGGGGGCGCCGCTCCGAGGCTCGAACTGGCCCTCTACGCCTACGGCTACGCCGGGGAGGGCGCGGGCTCGAATGAGATTCGCCTGCTGACGCCCTTCACCACGGACCTGGACGCCATCTCCGAGCGCCTCTTCGCCCTGAGGACCTCCGGTGGCTCCGAGCACTGCGGCGAGGTCATCCAGGAGGCCAGCCAGAAGCTCGCGTGGAGCACGAACCCGGACGCGATGCGGCTCATCTTCATCGCCGGCAACGAGACCTTCACCCAGGGCCCCGTCGACTTCCGCGAGGCCGTGTCCGCCGCCAGCAAGCGGGGCATCACCGTGAACACCATCCACTGCGGTGGTTACGAGCAGGGCATCTCGGACCAGTGGAAGGCGGCCGCCACGCTCGCCGATGGCAGCTACATGAACATCGACCAGAACCAGAAGGTGGTGGAGCTGCCCGCGCCGCAGGACGAGGAGATTGCCCGGCTCGGCACCGAGCTGAACAAGACGTACGTCGTCTATGGCGGCGCCTCCGGCAAGGCGAGCCAGATGCGGCAGCAGGAGCAGGACAGCCTCTCGCGCGGCGTGTCGGTGCAGAACATGGCGGCGCGCTCGGTGGCGAAGTCCTCCGGGAACTACTCCAACGAGAGCTGGGACCTGGTGGACGCGGTGAAGAAGAACAAGGTGGACCTGGGCGCGGTCGCCGCCGATGACCTGCCCGAGCCGATGCGCAACCTGGACGGCGACGGGCGCAAGGCGTGGCTGGAGGCCCGGGAGAAGGAGCGGGCGGCGCTGCAGCAGCGCATCCAGGAGCTGGGCCGGCAGCGTCAGGAGTTCCTCGCGGAGGCTCGCAAGAAGAATCCCACGGAGGAGGAGTCCACGCTGGACGGGGTCATCGGTCAGGTGGTGCGTCGCGAGGCGACGAAGCGTCAGTTCACCTTGGAGTAGGATGCCGTCATGGCCGCGCGCCGAGTACTCGTCGTCGAGGATGACCCCGCCATCCGGCGCGGAATCGTGGATGCGCTTCGCTTCGAGGGCTACGAGGTCCTCGAAGCGGGCGTGCGGGAGGAAGGCCAGCGGCTGGCCGAACGCACTCCGGTGGACCTGGTGCTGCTGGACCTGGTGCTCCCGGACGGTGACGGGCTGGACCTGCTCCGGGCCGTGCGAAAGAGCCGGCCGACGCTGCCCGTCATCATCCTCACCGCCCGGGGCCAGGAGGAGGACCGGGTGATGGGGTTGAAGCTCGGCGCGGACGACTACGTGGTGAAGCCCTTCTCGGTGCGTGAGCTGCTGGCACGCGCGGGCGCGGTGCTCCGACGCTCGGCGGAGCGGCCCCAGGGCGCCTCCCGCGTGGACTTCCCCGGAGGCCACTTCGTGGTGGAGCGCCGGGAGCTGAGCTTCGACGACGGCTCCCGGACGGACCTCTCCGAGCGCGAGGCCGAGGCGCTGCGCTACCTGGGCGACAACGCCAACCGGGCCATCTCCCGGGAAGAGCTGCTGGAGCGCGTCTGGCACCTGCCCGCGAGGAGCGTGCAGACGCGCACGGTGGACATGACGATGGCGCGCCTCCGGGAGAAATTGCGCGACGACTCGGCCGAGCCCCGCGTCATCCTCACGGTGCGAGGCAAGGGCTACATGTTCTCCGCGCCGGGCGGCCCGGGATGATTCGCTCCTGGCGTGTCTGGCTCGCGGTGAGCGCCTGTCTGCTGCTCGCCCTGGCCGGTGTGGTGTGGCTGTCCGTCTTCGCCTTGCGGTTGGACCGCACGGACCGTCAGGCACGTGAGAGCGCGGCGCGAGAGGAGAACGTGCGGCTGGCGCTGTGGCGGCTCGACTCGGAGCTGCTGCCGCTGGTGGCCCGGGAGAGCGCGGTGGCGGTGGAGTCGTATGCGGCCGTGGCTCCCGCGCGCGGCATTCTGGACGGACAGCGGCGGCCCCTTGCCAGGGGACAGGCCTGGGTGGCCTCGCCCCTGCTCTCGGGCCCGCCGGAGCACGTCCTGCTTCACTTCCAGATGGGGCCTGATGGCGAGGTGTCCTCGCCCCAGGTGATGGAGCCCGAGCTGCGAAGCCTGGCGCACCTGGCGCACCCGGGTGTCGACGCGGACGTCCTGCGCGAGCGGCTGGATCGCGTGTCGCTGCTGCTGCGGAGCGCCAACGTGCGGGAGGCGCTGGCGATGCGTGCGCCCTCGGATGGGGAGCCCGTGGCGCGTCGGTCGAGTGGGAACAAATTGGGGGATGCGCTCCAGTGGACGAAGAACGCGAGCGAGTTCGATGCGCGCTCCCGCAGCGCGCGCCAGGCCGCGAGCCAGAACATGGTGGGTTACGGCAACATGGCGCCGGCGGAGAACGTCGCCGCCCGCGAAGTGGTCGAGGAGATGCGGGCCATCTGGGTGGGGGATGCCCTGCTGCTCGGCCGGCGTGTCCAGGTCGACGGCCAGGAATATCTCCAAGGCTGCTGGCTGGACTGGCCCGCGCTTCAGCGCTGGCTGCAGGGGAAGGTGGAGGACCTGCTGCCGGGCGCGACGCTGGAGCCGGTGAAGGGCTCCGAGACAGCGAAAGGGGAGGGGCGGCTGCTGGCGTCGCTGCCGGTGCGGCTGGTGCCGGGCGCGGCACCAGGCGAGGAGGGCTCATCCGGCGCGTTGTCCTCACTGCCCCTGGTGTTGATGGTGGCGTGGAGTGGCGTGGTGCTCGCGGGCGTGGCCGTGGTGTCGCTGCTGGGCGGGGTGATGTCGCTGAGCGAGCGGCGGGGCGCGTTCGTCTCGGCGGTGACGCATGAGCTGCGCACGCCGCTGACGACGTTCCGGATGTACACGGAGATGCTGTCGGCGGGGATGGTCCCCGACGCGGAGCGCCGCCAGGAATACTTCGACATCCTCCACCGCGAGGCGGAGCGGCTGAGCCACCTGGTGGAGAACGTGCTGGCCTATGCCCGCCTCGAACGGGGACGCACCCCCGCGAGGCTGGAGCGGGTGGCGGTGGGCACGCTGCTGTCCCGGATGGAGGAGCGGCTCTCTCAGCGCGCGCTCCAGGCGGGCATGTCGCTGTGCGTGGAGGTGCCTGCCGACGTGGTGGTGCTGACGGACCCGTCGGCGGTGGAGCAGGTGCTCTTCAACCTGGTGGACAACGCTTCCAAGTACGCGGCGGGCGCGGTGGACAAGCGCATCCTCGTGCAACTGGAGCGGCGCGGCGCGACGGTGGGTCTGGTGGTGAGGGACCACGGGCCGGGCGTGGACGCGGCCACGGCGCGCAAGCTCTTCGAGCCGTTCTCCAAATCCGTGCAGACGGCGGCGAAGTCCGCGCCCGGCGTGGGACTGGGGCTGGCGCTCTGCAGGCGGCTCGCGCGGAGCATGCGCGCAGACCTTCGCCATGAGCGGGTGCGCGGGCGCGGCGCGCGCTTCGTGCTCTGGCTTCCCGCCGCCTGACGTCCGCCGCGACTCCCGGGTGGCCGCGGGCGCCTGCCCGGTGAGGGAGGCGTTCGCCTGTCAGGCGGTCGACGTCGTCCTCACGCCCGCAGAGGAGCCCGCATGGGCGCCCGCGCCGCGAACGTATCCCAGTCATCCTTGGAAATGTAGATAAACAAGAAAAATAAGAAATACTTGCGAGCGCGCATTGCGCCGACCCACCTTGAGAGCACAGGTTGGGTCATCCCACCGGGCAGGGAATTGTCGGCATCCGCGAAAAACAATTCTTTGTTCTCAAGATTTACGGGCGTCCTCGTTCGAAATCGTAGGCAGACGTGGCGAAGCGACTCGATGGGATGTGAGACCCAGGAGGACACCATGGGCATGTCGGAGATGACATCGCTGCTGGACGGCGCTCGCAACGGGAACGCGGAGGCTCGGGACGCACTGCGGTGGGTGGCGTACCAGGAACTCCGAGAGATGACGCACTCGGACATGAATGGTGAGTCACCCCGCCTTTCAATGCGTCCGATGATGCTCCTGCGAGACATCTGGCTGCGTCTCGCGGGGGACGTGGCGGATGCGGACCGGCGGAGGCACTTCCTGGGCGCGGGAGCCCAGGCGATGCGCCGGGTGCTGGTGGAGGGCGTGCGGGTGCGCAATGCCCGGCGGAGCGATGCGCGGCGCGAGCCGCTGTTCCTTCGCGACGAGGTCTTCGAGGTTCCGGTCGGCGTCGACATCGACGTGCTGGACCTGGAGCGGGTGCTGGTGGAGCTGGAGGCGTTCAAGCCCCGGCTGGCCCGGGTGGTGGAGCTGCGCTACTTCGCGGGCCTGGGCATCCAGGAGACCGCGGCGGTGCTCGGCGTGGTTCCCGCCACCGTCCGACGCGACTGGACCTACGCGCGCCTGGGCCTGTGCGAGCGCGTAGGCCACTGATTCCCTGAGCCCATGCGTGGCTGGCGGAGCCCGGGCCCTCGAACCAAGAGGCCTGGTGCCTCGTCACGCGTGGGGTGTTGCCTCGCAGGCAACGGCCCCCATCGCCTTGTTGTCCCGGGGTCCTCGTCTGGCCCGCGTGTCTCCTCGTGTCCCCGAGTGAGAAGCGCGCGGCACAGCGTGTGCTCTCTGGCTGCGCGGGCCGAGCCCGAAGCCGGCCCCACACCAAGGACGAAGCTGCATATGACCAAGGGGATGAAGGTGGGTCTGTTGGGGAGCCCGCTGCGTTGGGCCGGATTGTCGGCGACGATTCTGGCGGCGCCCGCGAGTCTCGCGGCCGACTGCCCGACGCCGGTGCTCGAGCAGTGCGCGAACGTGGACTACCGCTCGAGCAGTTGCGGCCAGGCCCACGACGCGTATTGCCAGGACCTCACGGAGTCGGAGTGGAAGGCGCGCTGGGAACTGGCGGCCAAGAAGGTAGTGCTGTTGCCGGAGGAACTCGGTGGCAAGACGGCGACGGTGGCGACTCAGCCCGTCAAGCTGGGCACCACCCGCTTCACCGGCATGGACCAGGGGCTCGCGGGCCAGGTGCTCAAGGGCCAGGTGCTCTACCGCAAGCGGCTGGAGAACCTGACCAAGGCGGAGAAGGCGTACCTCATCCAGTTGGAGGCCTGGGACAAGAACGGAACGCAAATCACGTCGTGCCAGGAGTTCGTGGACGAGAAGTACCTGGGCTACAGCCGCTTCGAGCGGCTGGCGGGCCAGTACGGTGATGACTACCGCGCGCTCTTCAACGCGGCGTACGGCGCGAACGGAATCGCCAACCGCACGCTCTACAGCCGCGACCAGAAGAAGCTGGCGCCCATCTGGGCGGACCAGGCGGTGGCCAAGAACGCGTACTTCGAGTTCGCTCCGGGCCCGTACCCGGACGGCATCAATGGCTACGAGTTCACCAGCGAGGCCGCGTCCCTGGCCAACAACGAGGAGGCCCGCAAGTGGGCCACGCCGACGGATGCCTGGCACGAGTCGATGAGCAAGCAGCTCAGCAAGACCCCCGATGACGTGCTCACCGTGCGTCAGGAGGAGCAGGAGGTCTTCACCGCCCTGCTGCGCCGGCGCGAGGCCGTCTACGCCGAGTGGCAGCAGGCCGTCCTCATCTTCAAGAAGCAGGACCAGGACCCGAAGGAGCTGAACAATCAGGTGGGCGAGCACCTCTACATGCTCGACAAGGCCATCGAGGAGCGGCTGGTGAAGGCCCAGGAGCAGGGCTGCCTGGACACTTCGAACGTGACGTCCTGCGACTGGAGCCCGCGCCGCTACAAGGGGCAGCTCGAGGCCGCCATGGCGCCGCGCCGCGCCGCGGACCTGCAGGCCTGTCTGAACCTGACGGGCAACGACTTCAGCGAGCAGAGCTTCGTTCGCAACGCGGACCTGCTCAAGCTCTCCACGCTGAAGCAGAAGGACTACACGCTCAGCTCCTCGCTGCTCACCCAGTACCTGAACATCTACGGCGCGCACATCGCGGCGCTGGATGTGCCGGTGGACCCGTCCTCGGGCCTGGTGCGCCACGGCGGTGAGCACGGCGACAGCGGCTACTCCGGCGACAGCATGTTCGGCGGTGGCTACGACTACAAGGCGGGCTGGGAAATCACCGCGCCGGGCGCGGACCTGAAGGCGAAGGGGTTCGGGTTCGAGGGCCCGTGGTGTGACTACAACGCGCGGCTCTACGCGGAGTTCAACGCATATGTGAACGTGTTCAGCCCCACGCCGTTCGAGGTCGTCCACGTCCACGGCGGCGCGGGCACCGAGGGCAACGGCATCCGGCTCCAGCTGGGCGCTCGCGTGCTGGGCCTCAGTGTCTACAACCACGACATGCACTACCCGCTGCGCATCACCTTCGCGGAGGACAAGCCCTTCTTCAAGAGCGACGCCGCCCAGGCGTCCACCACCTTCCTGGTGTGGTTCATCCCCGTCACGGTCAAGGGCGGCGTCTCCGCGGAGACGGGCATCAAGATCTCCCTCGGCGGGGCCGTCACCCGCGACTGCGCCGCGGACCTGCTGGGCGTGGACCTGTTCGGCACCGTCACCCCCTACCTCACGGTCAACGGCTTCGCCTCCGTGGGTATCGGCATTCCCCAGTTCCAGGTGGCCGTGCGCGGAGAGGTGGTCCTCACCCGTGTGAACCTGCCGCTCTACAGCGACATTGGCATCTACCTGAGCTCGCCCTCGCACCCGACGAACCCGAACACGCTGTTCCTGCGGCTCACGTCGAAGCTCGACATCGAGGCGCGCTTCCTCGACGGCCGCATCATGCTCTACGCCGAGCTGGGACCGGCCCACGCGGAGTTCCCCATCTTCAGCTGGAGCGGGTTCGGCATGAAGCACAACATCTACACCCAGCAAGTGACCGTGCCGGTGGCGCAGCTCTTCTAGCCACACGTGCGGGTCCGGGTCCGGTCCCTCCCTTCGAGAAGGGGCCGGACCCCCTTCCATCCACCCCGGTGCGGGCATGCCGGGGTGGCTCCTTCCCAGTCCTCTTCAGTCTGATTCCTGGAGTCCTTCATGCGTCGCCCGAGGCTCGCCGTCCGCACGGCCGTGCTGTCCACCCTGCTGCTCACCGGCTCGCTGTCCGCCTGGTACTTCACGCGCCCCACCACGCCCGGCGCCGACACCGCGTCCGTGGTGAGCGACTCTCGGCTGCCCCTCTACCAGTGGACCCAGGGTGAGGAGCGCGTCTACCGCTTCGTCTGGGACGACCTCCAGCGCGTGTCGCTGCCACTGCCCTCCGCCGGCGAGTCCTCGACGCTCGATGGCACGCTGCACCTGGAAGGCTCGCTGACGCTCCAGGCGCTCGAGGTGCGCCCCACCGGCACGCGCCTGCACCTGGCGCTGAAGTCCCTGGAGCGACACGAGGCCGTGCTGTCCGGCCAGGTCCTCCTGCCCGACGCGGCCGCCGTGGCGGCGCACCTTCCCCAGACTGCCTCCGCGTGGGTGGAGCTGGATGCGCGGGGCGCGCTGCTGGCCGTGCGCTTCTCGGAGGCCGAGCCGCCCATGTTCCGTCAGCTCACGCAGACGCTCGCCGCCGAGCTGTTCCCCACCGAGCTGCGCGACGCCTCCGAGTGGAGCGCCGTCGAGTCCACCCAGACGGGCGACGTGGAGGCCCACTTCCGCTTCGAGGGTGACGGTGACGCGCGACTGACGCGCCGTCGCTCGCGCTACCACAAGCTGCGGGCCGCGGGTGGCAACGCCCCCTTCCAGCAGGACCTCCGCTCGCTCACGCGCTTCGAGCGCACCCCGGAGGGCCGCATGGCCGGCGTGTTCCACGACGAGTCCCTGGATGCCTCGCGGACCGACGGCGGCGCGCTGATGTCGCGTCGGATGCGGCTGCGCGTGGAGTTCGCCTCCCGCCAGCTCAAGCCGCTGCTGGCGACCGGAGGGGAGAAGACCATCATCCGCCAGCCCGCGCAGATTGCGTTCGAGGGAGACCCGGAGGTCGCCCTGCTGCGCAGCCAGGCCGATGGCATGACGATGGACCGGGTGCTCCAGGTGCTCTCCTCCGCGACGAGCGCCGAGGCCATCGCGGGCCTGGACGGCTTCGTGCGCCGCGCCATCGCCGCGCTCAAGCTGGAGCCCGAGCGTGTGCGGGAGCTGGCGGTGAGCTTCCAGCGCAAGGGGGTGTCGCCAGGACTGCGCGAGCTCACCATGGACCTGCTGGCGGGGGCGGGCCACGCGGAGGCCCAGGCCACGATGCGCGCGCTGCTCCAGTCGCCGGCGGCCCGTGAGCACGAGGCTTCCTTCGGACTGATGGTGCAGCGCGCCGGCTTCCTCCGCGAGCCCGAGCCGGAGACGGGGCGGATGCTCACCGCGATGAACGCCCAGGCGCGTGCGGCGAACGACGTGGGAGCGGAGCGGGCGTCCGCGTACGCGTTGGGAGGCGTCATCTCGCACCTGTCTCCGCGTGACCCGGAGGTGGCGACGTACGCGCGTCCGCTGGAGGCCGCGCTGCGCGATGCACGCAGCGACGAGGACCGCACGCATGCGCTGCGCGCGCTGGGCAACACCGGCCTGGAGTCCGTGCTGGACCAGGCGGGGCCCCACCTGCGCGCGGAATCGGCGGAGGTGCGCGCCGCCGCTGCGGAGTCGCTGCGCCGCGCGCCGCAGGAAGTGGCCACTCGCATGTTGCTGGACTCGCTCGGCTTCGAGAAGGACCGCGCGGTGCAGTCCGCGCTGCTCGACGCCCTGGACGCGCGCGCGCTGGACGCGGCGGACCTGGAGCGGCTGCGAGGCTGGGTCGTCTCCGGCCAGCTCGCCTCCGGCGCGGAGTCCACGTTGCTGAACGTCATCACCCACCGGCTCGACGGCAGCGCGCCCATCTACCAGATGCTCCAGGCCCTCGCGCTGCGCCCGGGGCAGCAGTCCTCACTTCGCGCTCGCATCATGTCCCTCATGGCCCAGTCCTCCGCGCAGCGTGACGGCTGAGCCACGGCCTCTCTCTCCCTGTCTCAATCACTCCACGTATTCGAGGTCTTCATGAAACGCATTCTGAACAGGCTGGGCCTGCTGGCCTTGCTCGGCCTCTGGTTGACTCCGGTGGCCCAGGCGGATGTCCTGGACGACGTGCGGCGCGGGACGAACGTGCGCCTCAACGCGGCTCGCATCCATGTGAAGGGCAACGACTACGCCACGGGCTACTGGCTGCTGCCCAAGGCGTCCGGATCGCTGAACCTCAACGTCCCCGCGCGCGACTTCGGCATCAACTCGGACCTGGTGCTGCACCTGTACGGCTCGCGCTCCGGCAACGTCCTGACCTGGACCTTCGATGACACGCTCCCGAGCCCCTATTACCTGGGAGGCGCCAACAGCGTCACGCGTGTGCGCGGCACGCTGAAGGCCTTTGCCCGGCAGGTGCGCGGCGCGGATGACCCGTTCTGTGCCCACTCCTCGTGTCCGCACAACGTGGAGCTGGTGCTGACCTCCGGCAGCCAGGTCTGGGTGGACGGCTACACGGACATCATCATCAAGGTCGGTTGGACGGAGCCGGTGACGGTCCGCCAGTTCGTGGCCTACGCGGGTGTGCCCCGTCCGCGCCTGGCCTCGGTTCGCGTGCTGACGTCCACCAACCGCTGCCAGTCGCCGGACCCGACGGAGCTGATTGGCGAGGTGACGCTGAGCAGCCCCGCGCCCACGGGAGGGGCGCTGGTGGAGTTGCTGAGCGTGGACGCGAGCGTGGGCGTGCTCAACGTGCGGGTCCCCGAGGCCCAGCGCACCGCGCGTTTCACCATGCGGCTGCCCCCGGACTGGTCCGGTCCCACCGTCATCCAGGCCTCGTCGGGAGGAATCCGCCAGACGCTCAAGGTCGCGGTCTTCAAGTGCATCGTCGAAGTGTTCCCCTTCAAGTACTGGCAGTTTCTGCCAGCGTCCTCCATTCCGCGCTTCCTGCTGAATGGGGGTGCGTTGGTGGCGCGGCTGGCGAACCAGGAGTCGGACACGCTGATCACCGCGAAGTCGGTCGCATATCCGCTCCAGGAGGTGCTCAAGGCGGACCGCGTGGAGGTGAAGGGCGTCAATGGCAGTGGCGATGTCTTCGGCACCGCGTACACGTCCAAGGGCCCCAGCGCGTTCCGCCTGAAGTCCAGCACGGTGAAGTCAGGCGCGGAGCTGTGGGTCGACGGCTACGAGGCGCTCCTGGGCAATGCCCATGGCACGCCGCTGGTGCGCTGGCCGGATGACAAGGACACCGTGTACCTGGTGGACGAGGTGGGCCCCATGAAGCACGAGGGGCTGGCGGGGCTCGCGTCGGGCCGCATCTTCTTCAACGCCCTGGGCGAGTCCGCGTCGACCGTGGCGACCAGCAAGGGCGCTCGCGCGGTGCGAATCGTCCGCAAGGAGCAGCAGGTCCTGGTGGACGAGGAGTCGGAAGTCACCGCGCTCAACGACGTGGGCCATGTGCTGGGAACGGTGCGCGGCTCCGACAAGAAGCTGAGGCCCTTCCGCTGGTCCTCGAAGGAGGGCGTGCAGTGGCTGCCCCTGCCCGAGGGCTTCGTGTCGGGGAAGGCCGTGTCCCTCAACACCAGCGGCTGGGCCGTGGGCACCGCCACCTCCGAGGATGGCAAGACGCAGGCGGCTTTCATCTCCACGCCGGACGGCAAGAAGAGCGTCCCGCTGTCGCAGGTGGCACCCGAGGAGCTGACCAAGGCGGGCTATCGCTTCGTGGAGGCGCTGGCCGTCTCTGACGACTTCGAGGTCCTGGTCCGCGCCATCGATGGCCAGGGGCAGACCGTGCATCTGGTGCTGCGCCCATGAGCCCCACCGACACCGTTCTCCCATCGACTCTGCGAATGAGGAATCCCATCGTGAACCTGAATTCACCCCTGCGGGGGCTGTTGATGCTGTGCATGGTCGTCATGGCGGGCTGTGGAAGCTGCCAGGGGAGCACCCCGAGCTGCGACCCCAGCCAGGCGGGAACCGAGGGCTGCGCGTGCCGCACCGATTCCGCGAGCTGCAACGCGGGGCTGGTGTGCAACAGCGGGGCGTGCATCTCGTGTGGCGCCGAGGGCCAGGAGTGCTGCGTCAGCGGCGCCTCCGGGGTCTGCGGCGGCTCCCTGATGTGCGTGATGGAGTCGGCCGGCGAGGTGTGCCGCAACTGCGGTGACCTGGGGGAGGCGTGCTGCAACTCGTCAGGCGCGCAGGTGTGCAACGCGGGAGGCAACTGCGTGGGCGGCGCTTGCCAGTCCGTGACGGGCGGGGCGTGTGACCCGGGGGGCTCGATTTTCACCGTGGGCATCCAGGACATGAACCTGTGCGCGGTGCGCGTCGTGGAGGTCCGCGCGACGACGGCCGCGAACGCGATGACGTGCGCGACCACCAGCGGCATGCTCAATCCGGGCGAGGCGTTCTTCGAGGTTCCGAACACGCCCATCGCCGACTTCGACATGTGCGTGGAGACGGAATCGGACGGGCGCCGCTCCACCTCCGTGAGGGCCTTCGGCGACTTCGAGGCCCGGCGCTGCACGCTCTTCACCCGCTGCGGAGCCGCGGGCTGCGTCAGCGTCCGTCCGGGCATCTGCACGTAGCCCGAGGGGAGTGAGGAACGCGGGCGTCTTGGGGGACGCTCGCGCTCCCGCGCGTCGCGGCGAGGGTCTTCCGGCCCGAGGCCCTCGTCGCGGCACGCGGTCTTCAGCGCAGGAGCAGCCGCCGCACCAGCGGCAAGGGGAGGCTGCCCTGGGCGACGAAGGCGTCATGGAACTGCTTGAGGCCCGGACCCTTCGCGGCCTGGTAGTCCTGGGCCAGCCGCTGCACCTCCAGCTTGCCGAACGTGTAGTAGAGGTACGTCGGGTTGTAGGCGCCGCGCCGGGCCTCTTCGTAGGCATTGGCCGGCTGCTGGAAGCACTTCTCGCGGAACAGGCGCGCGGCGTCCTCCACGGTCCACCCGGCGGTGTGCAGCTTGATGCCGGCCACGTAGCGGCAGTCGCGCAGCAGGGCCTCGGACAGCTGCGCCAGACGCGGCTTCGGGTCTCCGTTTCCGAAGCCCTGGTCCAGCATCATCTGCTCGGCGTAGTGCGCCCAGCCCTCCGCGTTGCTGCCCACGGAGACCAGCTTGCGGACCTTCGTGGGGAAGCGGGGCGCGTAGAGGAACTGGAGGTAGTGGCCGGGCCACACCTCGTGGATGTTGATGACCGACACGACGGGCGCGTTGTAGAGGCTCAGGTGCTCCTCCTGGTGCTTCGCGTCCCATTCGGGCTCCACGGGCGTGACGTAGTAGAACGCCTCGGTGGCCTTCGTCTCGTAGGGCCCGGGCGTGTCCATGGAGGCGAACGAGCCCGAGCGTGCGTAGGGCGGCGTCTCCTCCACGCGGGGGCGCACCTCGGAGGGGATGGTGACCAGGTCCTTGGCGACGAGGAACTCGCGCACGCCCTCCACCGAGCGGCGCACCGACGGGATGAGGTCCTGGGCCGTGGGGTGGTCCTCTTCCATCCGGGCCATCACCTGGGCCGGCGTGAGGCGCGCGTCGATGCGCTTCGCGGTGGCCACGAAGTCGCGGTAGTCCTTCTCCAGATTGGCCTCTCCGCGCGCGAGCAGCTCGGGCAGGGGCAGGTCAATCATCTCCTCGTAGCGCAGCTTGGTCAGGAAGCGCTCCTCGCCCAGCGCGTACTTGCCGGTGGAGCGTGGCAGCAGGTCCGTCTCCAGCCAGCGCGCGTAGTCCTTCACCGCGGCCACGGCGGCGCGGTTGGCCACAAGGAACGAGGACTGGAGCACGGCGTCGTTGCCCGCGGCGTCCTTGGCCCACGTCGCCACCGAGCCCTCGAAGAAGCCCACGGAGCCCTTCGCCATGCGGAGGGCCAGGTCGGTGAACTCGCGCGGCGGCGTCTGGACGTTGGCCTTGCCGGCGGCGAAGACGGCGGGCACGGCCTTCAGGCGCGCAATCACCGAGCGCAGCCGCTCGGCCTTCGGCGCGAAGTCGCGCTTCATCAGCCCGTCGATGGCGCCACCGGGCAGCCCCGCGTACAGCATGGGGTTGTGCTCCCAGCCGCGCACGACGCTCAGCTCGAAGTGCTCCGCGAGCAGCTGGCTCTCCAGGGCCTCCGCGTCAATGGTGTCGTCGAAGGAGAGCGAGGCCCGGTCCACGGCGCGCAGTCGGGCGAGGAGCGTTTCCAGCTTGCGGATGCGGGCCTCGACGCGAGGCCGGCTCAGGTCCTCCAGCTTGCTGTCATAGGCGTGCAGCCCCACCGCCGTGCCGTTCGACGGAGAGAAGTCGAACGAGGCCTCGAAGATGGTGTCCACCAGCCTCGCGAAGCTCTCGGGCGGATGGGCACTCCCCGAGGGTGACTCAGGGGTGGTGGAGGGCACCTGCCGCGCGCAGGCGCAGAAGAGCCAGCAGGCGGTGAGAAGCAACGCGCGAGCGGGAACGGCTTTGAGCATTCCGCCGTTCTAACAAGGCGATTCAGGGCTTGCCCAACAGCTCCAGCGCCGACGTTGTCAGTGCGGTGACACCCGTGCGCAGCGTGCGCTCGCGGTCCGGGATGAAGCCGGAAGAGTGGAGAGAGGGGAGTGGCTCGCCCCCTGAGCGGGACTGGGTGAAGCGCTGGGGCTCGACGGCGCCGAGCCAGAGCATGACCGCGGGGACTCCCGCGCGGCCGTACTCGGAGAAGTCCTCGCCGCCCATGACGGGCTGGGCCTCGCCCACGTTCTTCTCGCCCAGCACGCGCACCACGGCGTCGGTGAGTCGGCGGGTGAGCGCCGGGTCGTTGTACGTGGCGGGCGTGCCCTCCGTGACTTCGACCTTGGGAGGACGGGGGGCGCCGGAGGCGAGGGCCTCCGCCTTCGCGACGCGGTCGATTCCGTCGAGCAGCGCCTTGCGCACCTCCGGCTTGTACGAGCGCACGGTGAGCTGGAGGCGCACCTCGTCGGGGATGATGTTGTGCTTGGTGCCGCCCTGGATGGAGCCCACGGTGATGACGCCGGGCTCCAGGGGATGCTTCTCCCGGCTGACCACTGACTGGAGCGCGAGCACGGTGCGCGCCGCCATGACGATGGGGTCCACCGTGGTGTGCGGATACGCGCCGTGGCCGCCCTTGCCGTAGAGGGTGATGTCCACCGAGTCCACATGCGCCATCGCGTAGCCGGACACGTACTCCACTCGTCCCGCGGGAGCGGCGGTGGTGTTGTGGAGGGCCACCGCGAAGTCGGGCTTGGGGAAGCGTTTGAAGAGGCCGTCGGCCAGCATCTTCCTCGCGCCCGCGCCAATCTCCTCCGCGGGCTGGCCCACCAGCATCAGCGTGCCGCGCCACTGGTCCTTCTTCTTGGACAGCAGCGTGGCGGTGCCCAGCCACACCGTCATGTGCACGTCATGGCCGCACGCGTGCATCACCGACACCGTCTGGCCCTCGCCGTTCTTCACCGTCACCTTGCTCGCGTAGGGCAGGCCCGTCTTCTCCTCCATGGGCAGCCCGTCCAGGTCCGTGCGCAGCATGACGGTGGGGCCCGGCCCGTTGCGCAGCAGCGCGACGACACCCGTGCCGCCGACGCCGGTGGTGACGTCGAAGCCCAGCTTGCGCAGGCGCTCGGCGAGCTTCGCGGCGGTCTTCTCCTCCTGGAACGACAGCTCCGGGTTCTGGTGCAGGTCCCGGTAGAAGATGTCCAGCTCCGGATAGAGGCCATCCAAGGCCCCCAGCACGGTGGAGGGCTGCGCCGCGAGGGCACGCCCCACGGGCGCGGTCAGGAGGACGACGAGCAAGGCCAGCAGGGAAGGGCGGTTCACCAGGAGGTCTCCGGTCCGTGTCGAGAGCCGCGCCACTACACCACAGGACGAGGCTGTCGGTGGGAGGAGCGCGCGCGGCGCTCCTGGCTGGGGGTCAGGCTGGACGCACCGATGCGGTGCGGGCCCGCGCGACATCGGGGGCGAAGTCCGTGGCGCGCAGGAAGTCGAACCAGCGGTCCAGCACCGTGGCGACCGGAGGCAGCTCCACGCCCATGCGCCGGGCCAGCGCGAGCGCCGGTTCCACCGGGTAGCGGGCCGTGTCGAGGAAGTCGAGCGACTCCGTGGCCGCGCCGAGCAGGCGCTCCGGCAACCAACGCACCCACGAGACAGGCAGGGCGAAGCGCGGTGCCCGTCGACCGGAGCGCTCCGCCGCCCAGCGCACGAGCTGGTGGAGTGGAGGAGTGCTCGGGTCCAGCAGCGTGTACTGCTGGCCCTGTGTCTCCGGCAGCTCCGCCACGCCAGCGAGGAAGCGCGCCAGGGTGTCCACGGCCACCACGGGAACGAAGGTCTCTGGCGTGCCCAGCAGCACGGGCATCGTCCCCGCGTGGACGCGCTGCAAGGTGTCTCCGAGGCCCAGGCTCTGCACCGTCGCTCCGGTGCGACTGTCGCCGATGACAGTGGACGGATGCACGGTGGTGACGGGAACACCGAGTCGCGCGGCGGTCTCCAGTGCCACCCGATGCGCGAGCGCCTTCGAGGCCTCATAGGCGCCCGAGCCAGTGAAGCCCAACGTGGGCGCGGGGACGACTTCGCCCGAGGCATCGAGTCGAGGACCGATGCGATATCCGCCCACGAGGACGAGTCGTCGCAGCGCGGGCAGTCGGGAGGCCAGCTCCACCACGGCGCGGGTGCCCTCGACGTTGGTGCGCCGAGCCGCATCGGCGGACAGGTTCCAGGCGAAGCGAGCGCCCAGATGGAACACGTCGCGCGCGCCCTGAAGCACAGCCTCATCCTCGGCGCTCAGTCCCAGTCGTGGCGCATCCAGGTCGCCCTCTAGGAACACGAGCTGCTCGGGTGCGCCTCCCAGCCCGGCCACCCAGTCCCGGTACTCCTGGGCCCGAGCCCGCGCGTTGCGTGACAGCAGGGCCACCCGCTGGCCCCGCCGCGTGAGCTCCGGCACGAGCCAACGCCCTATCAATCCCGTAGAGCCGATGACAAGCGCATCTGGTGATGTCGCGTTCATGATGACCTCGATATATCTAGACCAGTCTACATATTCTGAAGTGGATCCCACGCGGCCCATCCGCGTCGGCTCGGGGCCGCTGTCAGTCCAGTGAGAGCAGGCGCTCCAGTTCCTTCGAGAGCTCCTCGACGGGAGCTCGACTTCGGTGGGCGCGCATCAGCAACAGGGCGCCTTCGATGGAGGAGAGCAGCAGGGCCGCGCGTCGCCGCGACTCGGTGGGCGTGAGGCCCTCCGCGCGGAGTCGCTCGGTGAGGAGCTGTTGCCAGGTGCGCAGGGCCTCGGCTGCCGCCGCGCGCACGGGTTCAGGGGTGGCGCCCGACGAGAGGACCACGGCCGAGACAGGGCACCCCTTCTCGAAGCCGGACGCCTCCGCCCGGTCCGCCAGCGTCGCCAGCGCGCGACGCAGCCCGGAGACGAGTCCCCGCTCCGTGGCGAGGTGCGCGTCGAGCAGCCGGGTGACTTCCGAGGCGGAGACCTGGAGCGCCTCCACCGCGAGCTGCTCCTTGCCGCCAGGGAAGTGGAAGTAGAGCGAGCCCCGAGGCGCCTTGCCGGCCTCCAGCAGCTCCTGAATGCCCGCGCCCGCATAGCCCGAGCGCTCCAGCATCTCCGCCGCCGCGGCGATCATCCGCCGGCGTGTGTCTTCTCCTTTGCTCACGAGGAGATGAATATACCGGTCATCATATTCTGTCGAGCCCTTCTGGGGCCGGACTTCAGCGGCGGCTCCTGCCCAGCTTGCCGATGAAGAGGACGTGGCGAGGGCCCTTGGTGCCGTGGGCGTGGGGGTGGAGGACCTCGACGGTGAAGCCGCACTTCTCCATGCGGCGCTCGAAGGCGGGGGCGGGGCCCGCGCTCCAGACGGCGAGCGTGCCTCCGGAGCGCAGCGCCCTGGCGGCGTTGGAGAGCCCAGGCAGGCCGTAGAGGCCTTGGTTGTCCGGGTGGGTGAGGGCGCTGGGCCCGTTGTCCACGTCGAGGAGGATGGCGTCGAAGGTGGCGGAGTGGTGGGCCATCACGTCGCCGACATCTCCCTCGATGACGGTGACGCGCTTGTCCTCGAGGGGAGCGCCGGCGAGGGGCGCGAGGTGGGGTCCCCGGTTCCAGGCGACGACGGTGGGCAGCAGCTCCACCACGGAGACGCGGACGCCCGGGCCCACGGTGTCCAGCACGGCGCGCGCGGTGTAGCCGAAGCCAAGCCCTCCGACGAGCACCCGCCCGGTTCCGGACGTCACCACGCCAGCGCAGCCTGCCTTCGCGAGCGCTTCCTCCGAGCCGTGCATCCGGCTGGACATCAGGGTCTGTCCGCGCACGCGCAGGACGTACTCGTCCCCTCTGCGGACCAGGGTCAGCTCCCCCACGTCCGGAAGGTTCGCGCTCTCGAGTGTCTCCCAGGGCTTCATGGGCACGGCTCTTCGCCCGGAGCCGGCCCGGGGTCAAGCACTCCGCACGACACCTCGTGCCCTCGTGCCGTCGCCTGTGCCCGACGCCAGGGGTCATCCGCATCCATACCCTCGCGAGCCGCCGCCACCGAGCGGCGCGGCCCAGGAGGAACCCAGACCATGAACGAGCGCGAGGCTTACCTGCAGAAGATGGACGCCGAGAAGAAGCGAATCGATGCGCGAATCGCCGAAGTCGAGGCGCAGTCCGACATCCGCAAGGCGGACGAGGAGGTGAAGGAGCTGCATGGCGTGAAGCAGCGGCGCGAGGCCTTCCGCAGCAAGCTGGAGGAGTGGCGCCAGCGCGGCACGGAGGACTTCGAGCGGGGCAAGAAGGAGCTGCTCCGGGCCTGTGATGACACGAACAAGTCTCTCGTCGACGCGGAGGAGAAGGCGGGCGTGAGGCGCGCGACGTACGAGCGCAAGCGCGAAGCCGAGCTGCGTGAACTTGGCGCCCAGTTCGACGGTTGGGAGGCGAGCATCGCCCAGTCGCGGGCGGAGGACTCGCTGCTCACGAAGCAGGAGCTCCAGTTCCTGCGCGGCTCCTTCAAGAGCACGGGAGATGCCCTGCGTCGCCTGATGTCGGCCAAGGGCGGTGAGTGGTCCACGCTGCGCGGGGAGTACGAGGCCTCCTGGAAGGAGCTGCTGGACAACTCGCGCAAGATTCGCGCGGACGGCGCGGATGCGTCGCAGGCGCCGCCCTCTCCGTCCTGAGTGGACGCGCCGGGACGTGGGGACTCCACCCTCCACGTCCCATGCGGGGAGGAGACGTCCCCCGGTGTGACGCCGGCTGACGCGCGCGACACCCGGGGCATCCTGTCAGCCCCTGAAGCGTGCACGCTACATTGCGTGTCTCCAGGAGAGACATCGCATGGGCGTGTTCGTGCAGGAGTCGCTGTCCACGCGGGACGAGTCACACGCCGCCTCCTCCTCCGGAGCCACCGAGGGAGGAAACTCCCGGACGCGCGCGCTGGGCCAGCTCCAGCAGACCTTTGACGCATCGCCTCGGGTGGTCGCCCAGGCGAAGCAGGCCCAGACGCTCCAGCGCCGTGCCGCTCCGAGCAACGACACCGGACTGCCCGACGGCTTGAAGTCCGGAGTGGAGGCGCTCTCCGGCATGGCGATGGACGACGTGCGCGTCCACTACAACTCGTCCGCGCCCGCGCAGCTCCAGGCCCTGGCGTACACGCAGGGCTCGGACATCCACGTCGCGCCGGGGCAGGAGAAGCACCTGGCCCACGAGGCCTGGCACGTCGTGCAGCAGAAGCAGGGGCGCGTGCGTCCCACGACGCAGCTACAGGGCGAGTCCCTCAACGATGCGCCGGGCCTGGAGTCCGAGGCCGACCTGATGGGTTCGCGCGCCTCGGGCCTGAAGCTGACCGGGCCCACCCTCGACTCCGAGCCCTTTCAGCGCAAGGTCGCTCCCGTCTCGGGCGACACGTCGCTCGAGCCCATCCAGCGCGTGGCGGTTCAATTGGGGATCAACGGGGCGGGGAACATCAACAACGTGAACGTGGGCGGACGCGCGGGCTCCCTGTGGCCCCAGGAGCGTCACCACACCACGCCCTGGCAGACGTACCTGGACACGCTCGACCGGGCGTTGCTCAACCGGAACTTCGCCCAGGCCCTCAACAACATGAACACCCTGGATGGCCACCTGCGGAATCTGCCGGGATGGGACCTGGTCGACAGCCTGGAGGCTGGCAAGCAGGAAGAGGCCGAGGTGGAGATTGACGAGCTGGCGGCCCGACGCGCGGCGGCCAACGCCGCGGCCGCGGGCACACCCGCGCAGGCCTTCGCGATACAGGCCTACGCCCAGCAGTGGATTGTCGTGCGCAGCAAGCTGCCGCTGTCCCAGGCGAACTTCGGAGGTGGCGCGGGGGCGGTGGCGGGCGACGCCGCGATGGCCCGGGCGGGCAACCAGGTCGGTGGTGGAGGCGTCACCAACGCCGAGCTGCGGGGCGCCCTGCTCGGACTCTTCGACTTCGACACCGTGACGGACGTCCAGACGGACGAAGACGGGAACAGCGCCACCGCGGAGTACCGGGCCTTCGGCTTGAGTCCGGACGACACGACCCAGGACCTGGATGAGCTCCGGGCGCTCATCTTCGAGCAGCATGCCCGCTCCATCCGGCTGGCCTATCCCCGGGCCTTCGCGAGGCTCTACCCGGACATCCCGTCGATGGTGGCCAACATGGAGGCACATTGGGGGCGTGGCGACCCCGACGACTCGGATGCCGAAATCACGGACGCGTCCGGCTCGGAATCCGACTGAGGCAGGAGGGCCGTGGGGCGCCCCCGCCCGTCCAGGATGACGGGGCAGGGGGCCGGCTCGGTCCGCGCTACTCCGCGCGCTTCACTTTCTTCGAATTGTCCACCAGCACCTTGGCGAAGGTGAGCCCGGTGGGGCCCGCGTCCGCCTGGATGGTGTCACCCGGGAGGAACTCGCCGCTGAGCACCTTGAGCGCCAGCGGATCCAACAGGTTCTTCTGCACCGCGCGCTTCAGGGGCCGCGCGCCGTACGTCGGGTCGTACCCGCGTTCCGCCAGCATCTCGCGGGCCGCGTCGGTCAGCTCCAGCGACAGCCGCTTGTCGGCGAGCAGCTTGTCCAGCTTCGCGAGCTGGATGTCGACGATGCGGTAGATGTCCTTCTTGCGCAGCGGCTCGAAGATGACGATTTCGTCCACGCGGTTGAGGAACTCCGGGCGGAAGTGGCCGCGCAGCGCGTCCATGACGTCCTCGCGCGTCTTGTCGTCCAGTTCCTCCTTGCCCGCCATGCCCGCCTGGATATCGGCGGAGCCCAGGTTGGACGTCATGATGAGCACCGTGTTCTTGAAGTCCACGGTGCGGCCCTGGCTGTCCGTCAGCCGGCCCTCGTCCAGAATCTGGAGCAGGATGTTGAAGACGTCCGGGTGCGCCTTCTCGATTTCGTCGAAGAGCACCACCGTGTAGGGACGGCGGCGCACCGCCTCCGTGAGCTGGCCGCCCTCCTCGTAGCCGACGTAGCCCGGAGGCGCGCCCACCAGTCGGGCCACGGCGTGCTTCTCCATGAACTCGGACATGTCGATGCGGACCATGGCCGTGTCGTCATCGAAGAGGAACTCCGCCAGTGCCTTCGCCGTCTCCGTCTTTCCCACGCCCGTGGGGCCCAGGAAGATGAACGAGCCGATGGGCCGGTTCGGGTCCTGCAATCCGCTGCGCGCGCGGCGCACGGCGTTGGACACCGCCTCAATCGGGCTTCGCTGACCAATCACCCGCTGGGCCAGCCGGTCCTCCATGTGGACCAGCTTGTGGACCTCGCCCTCCATCAGCCGCGAGACGGGGATGCCCGTCCACTTGGCCACCACGGCGGCGATGTCCTCGGAGTCCACCTCCTCCTTGAGGAACTTCTGTTTCTTCTGCAGCTCCAGGAGCTTGCTGTTCTGCGTCTGGACCTCCTTCTCCAAGGAAGGCAGGACGCCGAACTTCAGCTCCGCGGCGCGGTTGAGGTCGCCCTGTCGCTCGGCGGCGACCTGGTCGTTCTTCACCTTCTCCAGCTTCTCCTTCAGCGTCCGGATGGCGCCGATGGCCGTCTTCTCCGCGTCCCAGTGGACCTTGAGCGCGTCGAAGCGCTCGCGCAGGTTGGCCAGCTCCTTCTCGATGGCCGCCAGGCGCTCTTGCGAGTGCGGGTCCGTCTCCTTGCGCAGGCCCTCCTTCTCAATCTGGAGCTGCGTCATCTTCCGGCGCATGTCGTCCAGCTCGGTGGGCATGGAGTCGATTTCGATGCGCAGGCGGCTGGCGGCCTCGTCGATGAGGTCGATGGCCTTGTCCGGCAGGAAGCGGTCCGCGATGTAGCGGTGGCTGAGCGTGGCGGCGGCCACCAGCGCGGTGTCCTGGATGCGCACGCCGTGGTGCACCTCGTAGCGCTCCTTCAGCCCGCGAAGGATGCTGATGGTGTCGTGCACGCTGGGCTCGCCCACGAAGACGGGCTGGAACCGGCGCTCCAGGGCCGCGTCCTTTTCAATGTGCTTGCGGTACTCGTCCAGCGTCGTCGCGCCAATGCAGTGCAGCTCGCCGCGCGCCAGCGCCGGCTTGAGCATGTTGCCCGCGTCCATGGCCCCCTCGGCCTTGCCCGCGCCCACAATCGTGTGGATTTCGTCGATGAAGAGGATGACCTGCCCGGACGCGTCGGCGACCTCCTTGAGCACCGCCTTGAGCCGCTCCTCGAACTCACCGCGGAACTTGGCGCCGGCCACCAGGGCGCCCATGTCCAGCGTGATGAGCTGCTTGTTCTTCAGGCCCTCCGGCACGTCGCCGTCGACGATGCGCCGCGCCAGCCCCTCGGCGATGGCCGTCTTGCCCACGCCCGGCTCGCCGATGAGCACCGGGTTGTTCTTCGTGCGCCGGCTGAGCACCTGGATGCAGCGGCGAATCTCCTCGTCGCGACCGATGACGGGGTCCAGCTTCCCCGCGCGCGCCGCCTCCGTCAGGTCCCGCCCGTACTTCTCCAGCGCCTGATAGGTGGACTCCGCGTCCTGGCTCGTCACGCGCCCGGAGCCGCGGACCTCCTTGAGGGCGGCGACCACCCGCTCGCGGGTGATGCCGGACGCCTTCATGACCTCGCCCGTCGTGCCCTTGTCCTGGGTCAACGCGAGCAGCAGATGCTCGGACGAGATGAACTCGTCCTTGAGCGCCTTGGCCTCGTCCTCCGCCTTGTCGAACGTCTTGAGCAGGCGCTGGCCCAGCATGGCGCTCTCGCCGCCCTGCATCTTGGGCAGCTTGCCCAGGGCTTCACCCAGGCGGGACGAGAACAGCTTCACGTCGGCGCCAAGCTTGCGCAGCAGGGGGTCGACGATTCCGTCCTTCTGTCCCAACAGCGCCGCGGCCAGGTGCTCAGGCTCGTACTGGGGATTGTCGGCGCGGCGGGCCAGCGTCTGGCCTTCCTGGATGGCTTCCTGCGCCTTCACCGTGAACTTATCGAGTCGCATACACTCAACGTAAGAGTCGGCTCGACCTTGGCAATCGAGCTCAGGAAGTTAACGCGCGGTGTCACAACTGCGCCAGGAGCGGAATACTTTGGACTCCTGGTAGCGGCTGGAATTTCGAGGTGCTTGAGTTGCCATCAGGGGCAAGGCTCGGTTATAGGCGGCGCCCACCCTCGGGGGGCTGACTCTGGAAGCGCACGGCGGCTATCTCATTCGACTCGAAAGCTTCGGCGGGCTGGATTTGCTCCGGCAGGCCCGTGAAGCGCTGCGGCTGGACGGCGCATCGGGCGCCACGGGCCTGCAGGTGTCGGTCAATCGGCGCCGCAAGGTGGTGCGGCTGGCCTACGTGGGCCCCTTCACGCAGGGCCGGCCGGGCGCGCACTGGTATGCCGCGCACCATGCGCTGCCCCGGCTGCTGTCCCGGGCGGCCAACGCCACGGTGCATGCCTACGTCTATGACCCGGACGAGGGTGAGGAAGTCCTCGCCTACGGCAACGGTCGGCGCGTGGGCGGTGAGCGGGTGGTCTACGACAACGTGGAGCTGCCCGAGGGCCGTCCCGAGGACCTGGACGAAGCGGCCTTCACGCACATGCAGTCGCGCTGGCCCATGGGGCACCTGGCGCACGTCTTCGGGCTGTCGCGCAAGGAGCTGCTGCGGCTGCCTCGGGCGGGGCTGGGGCGGGTGCTGTCGCTGGAGGAGGACTCCTCGGCGGACGTGGAGTCCGCGCTGGAGGCCCTGTTGCCGGGCGGCGTGGCACCCCACGCCCACTGACGTTCCGGGAGGCTGCTAGCCGTCCGCCGGGCTGTCCTGGGCGACGAGCGCGTCTCGCACGGTGTCACTGCGGAAGTACTGGCCGAGCAGGGCGAAGGTGCCCGCGATGACGGCCGTCCCCAGCACCGTCAGTCCCAGGGCCATCCAGGGGGCCACGCTGGTGACGACCTCGGCTGTCGTGGGGTCCTGGTACTCGGGGCGCTGGGTGAGTGTCTGGGCGAGCGTGACGCCCACGCGGCGGGACACCACGGCCCACTGGGCGCCGTCGATGGTGCGCAGCACCGCCACCGTGAGCGCGGCGCGGCCGAGCATCTTGCGCAAGGCGTCCCGAGGCAGTCCGCCCGAGCGCAGAATGTTGGACGCGGAGACGAAGACGAAGGCGCACGCCACGGCGAGCACGCCCATCAACACGGCGCGCGGCTCTCGCATGGGCTCCAGGGCCTGGTACTGCACCTCCAGCAGCTTCTGGAGGACGGCGGGGTCGCTGCCCAGGAGGAACGGAGGGCTGGCCTCCATGTGCCGGGAGCGGACCTCGTAGAAGTGGGCCATCTCCATGGCCTCGTTCAGCGCGCCCCAGCCCGTGAAGATGGCGAGCACGACACACGCGAGGGCCGCGAAACGAATGCGCCCGGGAAGCCTGCCCGAGCGGGGAGCCGACGCCATCACCGCTTGCTTGCCTCCACGAAGCGCAGGCGCAGATCCGCGAGCAATCCGTCGAAGAGCTTCTCCTCGTCCGGCGTCAGGTTGCCCCGCGTTTTCTGCCGCAACATCGACAACAGGTCCAGGTTCTGCCGGGCCAACGGCAAGTCCTTCGACGTCTGGCCCGTCTCCGGGTTCGGCGCGTCACCGAGGTGGATGAGCACCGCGGTGCCCAACCCCACGATGAACGTGCTGAAGGAGATGGCCTCCTCGGACGCGGAGCGCGCTTCCCCCCGCATCACGAAGGTCTCGCCGCGCTTCTCGTCCACGGGGCTCATGGGGTGACAGGCTCCTCGCCCTCGGGCTCATCCTTGCCCTCGGCCTCATCGGAGGAAGAGGCCGTCTCATCGGCCACGTCGGAGGACTCATCCTCGTCGTCCGCCTCGTCCTCTTCGTCGAGGTCATCCTCTTCGTCGTCGTAGTCGTCGTCGACGTCGTCATCCATGAAGGTCTCCACCGGCGTGGCCTTGTCCGCCACATCCGGCAGGCCCTTGAGGTGGCGCTCGTGCGCTTTCTCGTCCAACTGGCCCGAGCGCAGGTACCGCTCCGCGGTGCGCTTATCGAGATACTTGGGGTCCACCGTGTCCGCCATGTTTCAAATCCTCGGAATTGCTTGGAAAATAGCGCGCTACCTTATAGCAGAGGGGGCGACTGTCAACGCCGCCGTCCCGCCTTCCTGGTGCCGATGAACGCCCCGCCCCGTCCGCTGCTTCCCCCGGGACTGTATCTGCTGTGCGACGACACCGTGCGGGTGGACATGCCCCTGGTTCTCAAGGCGGAGCGGATGCTCGCGGGTGGCGCGAGGGTGGTGCAACTGCGCATGAAGCGAACGCCGGTGCGCGAGGCGCTGTCCGTGGCTCGGGAGGTCGTCCGGTTGTGTCGGCGCGCGAGCGCGGTGTGCCTGCTCAACGACAGGGTGGACCTGGCGCTGCTGGCGGACGCGGATGGCGTGCACGTGGGCGATGAGGACCTGCCCGCGGAGGCGGCGCGCGCGCTCCTGGGGCCTGGTCGCCTGGTGGGCGTCACGGTGCGAGACGCCGAGGGCGCGAGGGCGGCGCGAGAGGCGGGCGCGGACTACGTGGGCGTGGGGCCCGTCTTCGGCACGACGACGAAGCAGGTGCCCGCACCGGTGCTGGGGCTGGAGGGGCTGGCGCGGGTCGTGACTGACAGCCCGCTGCCGGTGGTGGGCATTGGTGGCGTGGGACTGGAGAACGTGGGGCGGGTGGCGGCGTCGGGCGCCCATGGCGCGGCGGTGGTTTCGGACGTCCTGCTCGCCCAGGATATCGCCGAGCGGGTGCGCCTGCTGACGGCTGCGTTTGAACGGGGACGTGTGGGGGGGTAGGTTCGACCGACGGACTCCCCCATGAACAATCATCCGCGTCACCATGGCCAGCCGCCCCGGCGGCCCAACATCGGCATTACCCCGGACTGGAGCCAGCCCGAGGATCAGCCCTTCGCGCGGTACGAGCTGAAGGTGCCCTACGCCGACGCGGTGCTGCGCGCCGGGGGCCTTCCGTTCGTCCTGCCGTACGCGGACGACCCCACGTGTGTGGACGCGTATCTGGACCGCGTGTCCGGACTGCTCGTCACCGGCGGCGCCTTCGACATTCCTCCCGAGGCGTATGGGGAAACGGCGCGCGAGGGACTGGGCGCGCTGAAGGAAGGGCGCACCGCGTTCGAGGCGGCGCTGATGCGCGGGGCGCTCAAGCGCAACATGCCGGTGCTGGGCGTCTGTGGCGGCATGCAGCTTCTCAACGTGGTGCTGGGTGGCACGCTGTTCCAGGACATCGGCCGTGAGGTGCAGGGCGCTCGTGAGCACGAGCAGAAGCATGACCGCACGCAGCCGCAGCATCCGGTGGACGTGCGCAGCGGCTCGCTGCTCGCGGAGGCGGTGGGGCACGGCCAGCTCATGGTGAACTCCACGCATCACCAGTCGGTGCGCAGCCCCGGGCGCGACGTGAGCATCTGCGCGATGGCGCCCGACGGCGTGGTGGAGGCCATCGAGTCCACCACCCACGCCTTCGCGGTGGGCGTGCAGTGGCATCCCGAGTACATGGCGACGACGATTCCCGTGCACGTGGGGCTGTACAAGTCCTTCATCCAGAAAGCGCGAGAGCATCGGCGGTGATTCCGCGCGTCGTCCTGTTGGCGGGGCTCGAGCCCACGGGAAGAGCGGGGCTGCTGGCGGATGTGGCGGCGGTGCGTGCGCTGGAAGGGCAGCCGGTGGCGGTGCCCCTGGCGCAGACGGCGCAGGGCCGTGTCACCTTCTCCTGGGTGGCGTCTCCGCCCCGCGTGGTGCGTGCGCAGCTGATCGCCGCGCGCGAGCTGGGTGAGGTGCACGCGGTGAAGTGGGGCATGGTGCCGGGCCTCGCGCAGCTCGAGGCCGCGAGCGCCGCGCTGGCCGGGACGCGGGCCTGGTGGGTGGTGGACCCGGTGGTGCGGACGTCTCGGGGGCAACTGTTGTCCCGTTTGTCTGCCCGGCGCTACCTGTCGCTCGCGGGCCCGCGTGTCGTGCTCACCCCGAACCTGGACGAAGCCGGGTGGCTGCTGGGCAGGCCCGTACCGGACACGGTGGGGGCGGCGCGTGAGGCCGCTGTCGCGCTGGTGGAGCACGGCTTCGGCGCGGTGCTGGTGAAGGGCGGGCACCTGCCGGATGCGCAGGGGTTGGCGGATGTGCTGGCCACGCCCGAAGGCGTCCGTGTGTTGAAGGGCCAGCGACTGGCGCGCGCGCCCGAGCGTCGTGGCACGGGGTGTCGGCTGGCCTCCGCGCTGGCGACGGAGCTGGGGCGGGGCCGCACGCTGGAGGCCGCCACGCGCGTGGCTCGGGCCCTGGTGGTGCGCTACCTGCGCACGGGCGCGGAGGAGGGCGGGCAGGGCACGTCGCACGGTACTCGCGCGGCCCGGAGGTAGGTGGTGCGCTACCTGCGCACGGGCTTGGAGCAGGGCGGGCCGGGCACGTCGCGCGCTGGTGTTACTCGGCCCGGCTGCGGCTTTCGAAGCGGGTGTACTCGGCGAGGAACACCAGGGAGATTTCGCCGATGGGCCCGTTGCGCTGCTTGGCGATGATGAGCTCGACGGGGATGACGGTGTTTGACTGCGACTGAGGCGGCGCCTCGCCCCCTTCTTCCGTCTCCTCGCGGTGGATGAACATCACCACGTCGGCGTCCTGTTCGATGGAGCCGGACTCACGCAGGTCCGACAGCATGGGCTTGCCGCCCTTGCGCTCCTCGACCTTACGGCTGAGCTGACTGAGCGCGATGATGGGGACCTCCAGCTCCTTGGCCAACTGCTTGAGCGCGCGGGAGATTTCGGCGACTTCCAACTGGCGGCTCTCCACCTTGCCCTTCTGATGCATCAACTGGAGGTAGTCGATGATGAGGAGCGACAGGCGCGGGTCCTTCTGCTTCACGCGGCGCGCCTTGGCGCGCAGGTCGAACGGAGACAGGCCACCCGAGTCGTCGATGTAGATGGGCGCGTTGTAGAGGGCACCCGCCATCTCCTGGAACTTCTCCTCGTCGTGCGGAGAGAGCCGGCCGCCACGCAGCTTCTTCATGTCCACGCGCGCGGTGGACGCGAGCAGACGCATCAGGAGCTGGTCGGCGGGCATTTCCAGGCTGAAGATGCCAACGGCCTTGTTCTCCTTCAGCGCCGCGTTCACCGCGATGTTCATCGCGAAGGACGTCTTGCCGACGCCGGGACGCGCCGCGAGGATGATGAGCTCACCGGCGTGCAGCCCCGTGAGCTGGTTGTCCAGGTCGATGTAGCCGGTGGACAGGCCCGTGATGCCCGTCGACGCCGCCTTCATCTTGTCGAGCAGATCGAGCGTGTGCTCCATCAGCTCGCTGACGGGCCGCAGGTCTCCCTCGCGCTTCTTCTCCGCGAGGAGGAACACCTTGCGCTCGGCCTCGTCGAGCAACACCTCCAGCTCGCCCGTCTCCTGGCTGGCGAGGTCCTGGATTTCGCGGCCGACGTTCGCCAGCCGGCGTCGCAGCGCCTGGTCCTTGACGATGTTCGCGTACTGGACGGCGTTGGAGGCCAGCGGAACCACCTGGTCCAACCGCATCAGGTACGCGGGGCCGCCCACGGCGACGAGGTGTCCCAGGACCTTGAGTTCTTCAGCCAGCGTCAGGTGGTCGACCTGTTGCTGCTTTCCGTCCAGGCGAATCATCGCCGCGAAAATCTGCGCGTGCGCGGGGCTGGAGAAGTCGTCCGCGTGGACCACTTCGCCTACGGCAGCGATGAGCGTGTTGTCCGCGAGTACGGCGCCGAGCACTGCACGCTCGGCGGCCAGGTCCTCGTGGACCTTTCGCCCATCTCTGAGGTCTAGGGAGTTCTCCATGGCTGCCCGCCCACTCTACAGGCGGCTCTGACATGGCAGAAATATTCCGCCACAGACCTGTAGCGGCGGGTGGGCGGAGGAAGGTGGACCTACCCGCAATCAGCCTTCCATTCCCCAACGCTGGAGGAATGCTTCACGCCACGTGCGGCTGAGCACCACCGTCGTGCCGTTCCTCAGCACGAGGATTCCGTCTCCGTGGCTCCAGGGCTCCAGCTTCGCCACCGCGTCCAGGTTGATGATGTCTCCGCGGTGGATGCGCACGAAGCGCTCCGGGTCCAACCGCTCCTCCAGCGCGCGCAGGCTCTGGCGCACCAGATGCTCACCCTGGGCGGTGTACACGCGCACGTACTTGTCCTCGGACGACAGGCGCCACACGTCCTCCAGGCGCAGCGGCACCCACGCCTCACCCGACTTCACCACCAGCCGCTCCAGCGCGCGTCGTGGCGTCGCCGAGGCCACTTCTCGCAGGAGCGCCTGGAGCCTCGCGGCCTCCGAGCCTCCACCGAGCAGCAGCGCATGGGCCTTGTCCAGCGCGCGGGCGAAGCGCTCGCCGTCGTAGGGCTTGAGCAGGTAGTCCACCGCGTGCGCCTCGAAGGCCCGGAGCGCGAAGCCATCATACGCGGTGGAGAAGATGACCGCGGGGCCCGTTCCCGGCCCGAGCGCCTCCAGCACCTCGAAGCCCGTCAGTCCTGGCATCTGCACGTCGAGGATGACGAGGTCTGGCTTCAGCGACTCGATGCTCGCGAGCGCTTCCGTTCCATCCGCGGCCTCGCCCACCAGCGTGAAGCGTGACTCGCCTTCCAGAAAGCGCCGCACCTTGGCCCGGGCGGGTGTCTCGTCGTCCACCGCCAGCACGCGGAAGGTCGTCATGGCTTCGCTCCCAGGGGCAGCGTCAGCGACACGCGCGCTCCGCCCTCGGGCCCCTGGCCTCTCTCCAGCCGGGCCCGCCCGTCGTGCAGGAGCGCGAGGATCTGCTCCAGGTGCGCCAGTCCCACGCCCGTCCCCGAGGCGGGCGATTCACCGCCGAAGCCTCGGCCCGTGTCCTCGACCTCCAGCCGCCATGTGCCCGCCGTCTCGCTGGCGCGGATGCGCACCTCCAGCGGCTGCACGCGGTCCTGGTTGTGCTTCACCGCGTTCTCCACCAGGGTCTGCAACGCGAAGCAGGGCACGCGCGCCGAGTCCAGGCCCGGCTCCACGCTCCAGTGCACCGCGAGCCGGTCCCCGAAGCGCGCGGACAGGAGCCCCACGAAGCGCGCGGTATGCGCGCGCTCCTCGGCCAGTGTCCACGTGGGCTCCGCGCGCTCCAGGCTGGCGCGCAGCACATGTCCCAGGTCGCTGAGCAGCCGGTCCGTTCGCGCCAGGTCCTCGTACATGACCGAGCTGATGGTGTGCAGCGAGTTGAAGAGGAAGTGCGGGTGGAGCTGGCCGGTGAGGGACTGGAGCTGCGCGCTGCGAAGCTCACCCTCCAGCTCCGCTTCGCGCAGCGCTCGCGCATGTTGATTCCGCCAGGCCGTGAAGAGGCTGATGAAGGTGACGGCGAGCCCGTAGGCAATCAGGTCCTTCGACACCTCCATGGGCAGTCGGAAGGCCATGGGCCCGTACTCGTACTCACCCCAGCCCAGCAGCGGGTAGAGCAGGTAGCGAATGCCCAGCATGACCAGGATGTGCACGGAGGTGTAGAGCGCGAATCCCACCACGTGCAGCCCCAGGAAGCGCGCCCACCCCGAGGCGCGCGGTGACGGGGCGTTCAGCGTCGCGGTCTGGATGAGGGGCAGCGTCACCCAGGCCGAGAGCGCACCCGTGATTTCCCAGAAGAAGGCCCGCGATGCGGGGAGGGAGGTGTGTCCGTTGGCGAGCTGATCCAACCTCACCGCGGCGCCATACGACACGCCCACGACGAGGCAGAATGCAAGCACCCCGAGCACCGGGCGCAACCGGAAGCGGGGCCACCGCCAGGACCGGGACTGCGGCACCTCGAGGGCGGACGTCGGGAGGGTGTCGGCCATGGCTCTCCGTCACGCAGTATGCCCCGTGGGCGCGCCCTGGAGCGTCGCTTCGGGACGGGACACCACACGGGCCTTCAACCCGAAGAACGGCCTCAACCAGGGCAGGCGGGCCACCAGCTCGCTCAAGCCCCAGCTGACCAGGAAGGTCGTGACGAGCACGCAGCCGAAGAGGCTCCACGGCCCCACGGGCAGCCGCAGCATCGCGAAGCCGACGACGATGATGACCGTCTGGTGGAAGATGTAGAACGGATACGACAGCTCCTGCGCGTGCCGGACCCACCGGCTTTCCGTCCGCACGCACCGGCGCGCCCAGCCCAGCGCGGTCAGGATGAACAGCCACTGGGCCGACGTGCCCCCGAGCACCTCGGGCACCAGGTCGAACTCGCTCTCTGGCGCCATGATGGCGAAGAGGACCGCTGACACGCCCAGCAGCCACCACCGGCGCTCCACCAGGACGTCCCAGACCCTGGGCGCGCGGCCGAGCAGGTGCCCCATGAGGAACAGCAGGCCGTAGTGGCCAAAGGTCCTCGGGTCGTCGAACAGCGCGTGCGTCTGCGGGAAGCGGTGCAGCAGCAGGTCGTTGACGAAGAGCGGGATGAACAGCCACAGGAGATTCGGACCCCGGCACAGCCAGGCCTCGGCCTTCGCGAGCCAGGCCTTCCCGCGCGCTGTCCCCAGCGCCCAGAACAGCGGCAGCGCCAGGAGGCAGAAGGCGAAGAGGTAGACGACGAACCAGAGGTGGTGCCAGCTCAGGCTGCCCGCGGGGTAGGGGACGAGGCCGAAGACAGAGGGATAGAAGTCCGCGTAGCTGCCCTGGAACCGCCCCGTGAACACGCGCTCCACGTAGATTTGCGGCGGCACGATGACGAACATGCCGAAGACCACCGGCAGCAGCAGCCGGCGCGTCCGGTCCCCCGCGAAGTCACGCAGCGAGCGCCGCCGCAGCGCGAGGGCCGTCCCCACGCCGGAGATGACCATCAGCAGCGGCATGCGCACGTGGTGCAGGATGTCCATGGGCAGCTCCAGCACCGGCAGCAGCGTGGGCGCCTTGATGTGCCAGTCCCACCGGTTGAACATCATCCCCGTGTGGAACAGGTGCAGCACGAGGATGGCGACGACGCGGAGCCAGTCCAGGTCGGGGCGATGGGCGTCGGCGGGAGATGTCGGGGCGGGGTCGGGCGTGCTCATGGGCGAGCCTCCTGTGCCTCCTGGATACCCACCCGCCTCGGAAGGCTCCACGCGCCTGTCGTAGGACGGACCGGCCACGGCGCGAGCCGGACGCGAGACACGGCGGCCATCCCCAAATGAAAAGGCCGCCCGGGTTGCCCCGGGCGGCCTTCTCGAACCCGCTTGAGGCGGAGTCGAGCCGTTACTCGGCGGCGACTTCGACCTTGATCTTCGCCGTCACGTCGCGGTGCAGGCGCAGCTCGACTTCGTAGCTGCCAATCGCCTTGATGGGCTCGGGCAGGTGCAGGGCGCGACGGTCCACCGTCTGACCCTGGGCCGCCACGGCCTCGGCGATATCCAGCGCGGTGACGGACCCGAACAGCTTGTCCTGATCGCCGACCTTGCGCTTGATGACGACCTTGATGGAGCCGACCTTCTTCGCCTGCTCCTCCGCGGCGCCCTTCAGCTTGGCATTGCGGGCGGTGATGACCGCCTTCTCGTGCTCGAGCTGACGGAGGTTCTGCTCGCTCGCCAGAACCGCCTTCTTGCGCGGCAGCAGGTAGTTACGGCCGAAGCCGTCCTTCACGGTGACGAGCTCCCCGGACTTGCCGAGGTTCTCGATGTCCTCTCGCAGAATGACCTTCATGTTCAGTCTCCTGAGCGGACCCGGCGGTTAGCCGACCACCGCGTTGTAGGGGAGCAGGGCGATGCCGCGCGCGCGCTTGATGGCCGTGGCCACCTCACGCTGGTGCTTCGCGCAGTTGCCAGAGATGCGGCGGGGAATGATCTTGCCGCGCTCGGTGACGAAGTACTTCAGCGTCGCCTGGTCCTTGAAATCCACCGACGCGTTCTTCTCCGCGCAGAACCGGCAGACCTTCTTGCGGCCGAAGCCACGGCCACCGCCGCGCTTCTCGTCATCGCCGCCCATGCCACCGCGGTCTCCGCGATCACCACCACGGTCTCCGCCACGGTCTCCACCGCGATCACCGCGAGGCCCACCGCCGCCGCCGAAGCCGCCACTGCGGCCGCCCGACGACGAGCCGCCCGTCTTGCTGTCCGTTCCGTTGCTCATGAACTTTCTCGTTTCCTGAAAAGGTCCCTAGAGAATGTCCCAGGTGGCGCTCAGGCCTCCTCGGACGACTCCTCCTCCGCCTCGCCCACGGACTCCTCGGCCACGTCGCCGCGGAACCCGCCACCCTCGCGCGGCTCGGGAGCGCCCGGACGGGTCTCCTCCACATCGCCGGCGAGCTTCAGGTCCTCGAGGACCGGACGCGTCTCGGGGTCCACCTCATCCGCCAGCTTCACGGAGATGTAGCGGGTGACCTCATCGAGGTTCTTCAGGTTGCGCTCAATCTCCGCCACCAGACCCGAACCGCCCAGGTAGCTGGCGTGCACGTAGATGGCGCGGGGCTGCTTCGCCACGGGGAACAGGGTCTT
This sequence comes from Myxococcus sp. CA056, assembly GCF_013336715.1. Classification (NCBI taxonomy): domain Bacteria; kingdom Pseudomonadati; phylum Myxococcota; class Myxococcia; order Myxococcales; family Myxococcaceae; genus Myxococcus; species Myxococcus sp. CA056. The sequence goes on along the minus strand of NZ_JABUMT010000003.1, from coordinate 80,431 downwards.
CTTCTTGCCCCACACCGTGAAGCGGAGGACCTTGCCACCCTCGCGGGAGACGATGCCACGGACGCGCTCCTTGAGCTTGTCCACGTTGTCGTCAGTCAGGTCCGGCTTGACCAGGAAGATGGTCTCGTACTCACGAAGCCGCTTGGCGGCCTGCGTCTCTGCCATGTTTTCTCTCCCCTTGGGGTCGAGTGCCCCCCGGACAATCCGAGGAGCGGGGAAACGGCGATTGGCCCCATGGCCACCACCGGGAACGGGAAACCGCGCGCCCGTCACCCTCGCGCTACGTCCCGTGCACCAACACGGGAAGCTGAAAAAGAACATCCCACTGGATCAACCACCCAGCGAGCGAACGGGCCTTCTAGGAGGGCCCCCCGGGCAAGTCAAGCTCCCGGAAAGCTCGCCTGTCCGCTCCCCCCGTCCCGGGCGCTCCGAGGGGCCTCAGGCCTTCCGGTTGAAGCGGTTCATCGCCACCGACAGCCCCTCGCGCACCCAGCACTCGGTCATGTCCATGGCGCGGTCCTTCAGTTCGTCCAGCTGGCGGCGCTCCCCGTCGTCGAAGTTGGACAGGACGTAGTCGGCGACGCGCTCGCGGGCATTGGGCCCCTCCGGCTTGTCGATGCCGAAGCGCAGGCGGATGAACGCCTCCGAGCCCAGGCTCGCGACGATGCTCTTCAGGCCGTTGTGGCCCCCGCTGCCGCCGCCCGCCTTGAGCTGCAGCCGGCCCAGGGGCAGGTCCAGTTCATCGTGGATGACGAGCACGTCCTCGGGAGCAATCTTGTAGAAGCGCGCCGCCTCGGCCACCGAGCGGCCCGACAGGTTCATGAAGGTCTGCGGCTCGACGAAGAGGATGCGCTCGCCCGCCAGGGTCCCCTGGCCCACTTTCGCGGCGAACTTCTCCTGATTCAGCTCCGCGCGCGCTCGCGACAGCAGCGCCTCCACCACCATGAATCCGATGTTGTGCCGGTGCCGCTCGTACTCGCGCCCCGGGTTGCCCAGCCCGCAGATGAGCTTCATGGGAGGCTCCAAAAAGAAACGGGGCCAGCCTCAGGGAGGCCAGCCCCGTGTCCAGGGTACACCGGAAGACGACTACTTCTTCGCGGGGGCCTTGGCCGCGGCCGCGGGGGCCGCCGCCTTGTCGCCAGCCTTCGCCGCGGGAGCCGCGGCGGCGGGAGCCGCCGCAGCCGCCACGGGGGCCACTTCGGCCGCCTCGGGCGCGGCGACGACCGCCACGGTGTAGTTGACGTTCGACTTCACCGACACGCCGGCCGGGAACTTCACGTCGTTGATGTGCAGCGCCTCGGCGATCTTCAGCGCCGTCACGTCCACCTCGATGCGCTCGGGAATGGCGTTCGGCAGCGCCCAGACCGTGATTTCACGGCGAATCTGGCTGAGCAGACCACCCTCGGCCACGCCCACCGACTTGCCGACGAGCACGAGCGGCACGTCCACCTTGACCTGCTCGTCCGCGCGCACGCCGATGAAGTCCACGTGCAGGATGTCCCGGGTGACGGGGTCCATCTGGTAGTCCTTCAGGAGGACCTGCTGGTCACCGCTGGCCAGCTTCAGCTGGATGACGGTGTTGAACTTGTGCGGGGTGTTGATGGCCGCGCGCACGGCCTTCGGGTCCACCGAGATGTGCACGGGCGTCTTCAGGTGCTTGCCGTACACCACGGCGGGCACCACACCCTGGGCGCGCAGCTTGCGGGCAAAGCCCTTGCCAGAGCCTTCACGCGACTTCGCCTCGAGGGTGTTCTTGTTTTCGGACATGGAAATACCTTGGGAATGGGTACCGCGGTGACCACCGGCCACCCTGGCGCCCTCGGCATCCCGCCCCAGTGGCGGGCCCCGAAGACGGCGCCGCGAAGGGGACCGTTGGAGGAGGCCGGACATGCCAGCCCCCGAACATGGAGTCAAGTCGCCCGGCGGACGGGCGACCCGAGCCTCAGACGAACAGCGAGCTGAGCGAGTCGGCCCGGTGGATGCGGGCGATGGCCTCGCCGAAGAGCCGCTCGGTGGTGAGCACGCGAATCTTCGAGCACGCCTGCGCCGCGGGCGACAGCGGCACGGTGTCCGTGAAGACGACCTCTTCCAGCACGGAGTCCTGGATGCGCTGGATGGCGGGGCCGGAGAGGATGGGGTGCACCGCGTAGGCGACCACGCGGCGGGCGCCCTTGGCCTTGAGCGCCGCGGCGGCCTGGGCGAGCGTGCCGGCGGTGTCCACCATGTCGTCCACGAGGACGGCGTCCTTGCCGGACACGTCGCCGATGAGGTTCATCACCTCGGAGGCGTTGGGGCGCGGGCGGCGCTTGTCGATGATGGCCAGCCCCGTGTTGAGGCGCTTGGAGTAGGCGCGCGCGCGTTCGACGCCACCAGCGTCCGGCGACACGATGACCAGCTCCTGCGACTCCGGGAAGCGCTTGCGCAGGTCCTCCAGGAACACCGGCGAGCCGTACAGGTGGTCCGAGGGGATGTTGAAGAAGCCCTGGATCTGCCCGGCGTGCATGTCCATGGAGACGACGCGCTCGGCGCCGGCCACTTCCAGCAGGTCCGCGACGAGCTTCGCCGTGATCGGCGTGCGCGGGGCGACCTTCCGGTCCTGCCGGGCATACCCGTAATACGGGATGACGGCGGTGATGGAGCTCGCGCTCGCCCGCTTCAGGGCGTCGCAGATGATGAGCATCTCCATCAGGTGGTCGTTGGTCGGCGGGCTCGTCGACTGGAGGATGAAGACGTCGTGACCGCGGACGTTCTCGCCAATCTCGACGTGGATTTCTCCGTCGGAGAAGCGACCCACCTCCGCCTTGCCGAGCGGACGCTTGAGGTACTCACAGATTCGGTGAGCCAGGCCGGGATTCGAGCTCCCGGCGAAGATCTTGAAGTCGCGCGGCTGCATGATGGGCCCGCTGACTAACCTGGACACGCGCGGATGTGAAGGCGTTAGTCGAGATCTGCTGGCATCGGACCGAGCATCCCTGCTTGCGCCTGATGGAGGTGCCGCTCGTACTCCATGAGAATGACACGCTCCATCTGGCTGCGTGTGTCCGCGTTGAGCGGGTGGGCTATATCCTTGTACGTTCCATCCTTGCGCTTCTTCGCCGGCATCGCGATGAACAGCCCCGAGGAGCCGTGGATGACCTTCAAGTCGCGTATGACGAAGCAGTGATCCAGGGTGATGGTGACGTACGCCTTGAGCTTGTCCTCTTCGACCGGAAACACCCGGACGTCGGTGATGTTCATGGTCCCCCCCCGAACCCGAAAGGTCGGAGCTGGCGGGAAGCCTGGGACATACCGGGTGCAAAATGCAAGGGTATGGTGAAGGAGTTCCCTCACCATTGTTCCACTCGCGCACAGTCCAGAGCGTGAAAGGGACTACCCAAGGGCTCCTGGCCAGTGCAGGACCAGGTGGGTCAGAAAAGCCAGATGGTAGACGACGATGATTCCGTAGACGACGGCGCCTGCTCGGATGGCGAGGCGGCTGGCGCGCAGACGCCTGTGCAAGCACAACAGCCACAGGCCGGCGTTCACGATGAGCAGCTTGGCGAACATGAAGAAGAGCGGTGACTGCTCGTAGGCCAGCCGCATGAGAGGGTTGAGTTCCTCCGCCACGCCCAACTGGAGGAAGAGCAGCGTGAACAGCCCGTCCATGAGGTTGAGCATCAGCAACGCCACCGAGGCGGGTGACGCATAGAAGGAAGCCATTCCACCGCGGACCGCGCCCCGAACCTGCTCCATCGTCGTCGTCGCCACGCCCTGCCTCCCAGTCCCGACCTTCCGGAGGCGGTTCCTTTCAAGCGGCTTGCCAGCGCCCGGATGGAACTTGGAGGGGCGGGCGGGCAGGCGGGCCCCGGCACGCCCGAGGGGGCTGTCACGAGGACGCGGTTGGCGGTTGACTCCCGCGGGGGGGTGACAGAGTATCCGCGCCCCTCCGCCCCCAGGCCAGGCGAGCGTCCCTTGCACCAATTCCCCAAAGATATCGGGTGGATAGAGGTCATCTGCGGTTCGATGTTCTCCGGTAAGACGGAGGAGTTGATCCGCCGCGTCCAGCGCGCCGTGTACGGCAAGCAGAAGGTGCAGGTGTTCAAACCTCGCATCGACAACCGGTACGACGAAACGCAGGTGGTGAGTCACTCGAAGCTGAAGGTGACGTCCACGCCGTTGGAGCGGGCTGAAGAGATTTTTTACCGGTTGGAGCCCGACACGCAGGTGGTGGGCATCGACGAGGTGCAGTTCTTCGGCGCGGAGGTCGTCGCGGTGGTGGAGGCGCTGGCCAACAAGGGGCTGCGCGTCATCTGCGCGGGACTGGACCAGGACTACCAGGGCCGTCCCTTCGAGCCGATGCCGCAGCTGATGGCGGTGGCGGAGTACGTGACGAAGGAGCTGGCCATCTGCGTGGTTTGCGGCAATCCGGCCAATCGCTCCCAGCGCCTCGTCTCCAGTGGAGAGCGCGTGGTGGTGGGCGCGGCGGGCGCGTACGAGCCGCGGTGCCGCAAGTGTCATGTTCCGGAGCCCACCGAGGGCACGCCGCCGCAGACGCTCGAACTGTTCGACTGACCCCGCTTCGCCCGCGGGCATCAGGGCACGAGAGGAACCGACCGAATGCGTGACACCCTGTACGCGAACGTGCCCTTCCGGCTGAACGAGATGACCCACCACTATGGACCCAACGTCCACCTGGTGGGCAATCCGTTCCTGCTCTCCCAGCTGGCCACCTTGTGCGCCAAGGGCGTCATCCAACCCCAGATCAACCGGCTGGTGGAGACGCTCTACAGCGACCTGGTGAAGACGGTGGTGAACGCGGAGTTCCCGCGGAAGATGGTCAGCCTTCCGACACGGATGATCGACTCCACCCCGCAGGGGCTCTACCAGGGCGAGGTCATCGACCCGCACGTCCGGGTGGTGACGGTGAACATCGCGCGGGCGGGCACGCTGCCGTCGCAGGTGACGTATGACCTGCTCAACGCCACGGTGGACCCGTCGGTGGTGCGCCAGGACCACATCATCATGAGCCGGATGATCGACGCGGCCGAGACGGTGGTGGGCTCGCAGATTGGCGGCGCGAAGATTGGTGGGGATGTGGACGACGCGCTCGTCCTCTTCCCGGACCCCATGGGGGCCACGGGCGGCAGCCTCTCCACGGCCATCAAGCTCTACAAGGAGAAGGTGCCCGGCACCCCCCGGCGCATCATCACCCTCAACCTCATCGTCACGCCGGAGTACTTGCGGAAGATGACGACGGACCATCCGGACGTGATCATCTACGCGCTCCGGTTGGACCGGGGTCTGTCTCCTCCGGAGGTCTTCGGCACGGCGCCGGGAGCGCTCTGGGAGAAGGAGCGAGGCCTGGATGACCGGCAGTACATCGTCCCCGGTGGCGGCGGCTTCGGGGAGATCATGAACAACGCCTACGTGTAGCGCGGAGGAAGCCTTGGCGTTCTACGAGCAGGAAGTTGGCGTCCATATTTCGGAGGACAAGCTGCAGGCGCGCGTGCGGGAGCTGGGCGCGCAAATCACCCGGGACTACGCGGGCAAGGAGCTGACGCTCGTCTGCGTGTTGAAGGGCTCCACGTTCTTCGCCATGGACCTGGCGCGGGCGGTGGACCTGCCGCTGACGTTGGAGTTCCTGGGCGTGTCCAGCTACCAGGGTGGCACGGAGACGACGGGCGAGGTGCGCATCACCACCGACGTCAGCAAGCCGATGGCGGGCAAGCACCTGCTCATCATCGAGGACATCATCGACACGGGGCTCACCATGAGCTTCCTGCTGGAGAACCTGCGGGCCCGGCACCCGGCGTCGCTGAAGCTCTGCTCGCTCCTGGAGAAGCCGGCGCGCGCGCGGACGAAGATCGACATCGACTACAAGGGCTTCGTCATCGAAGACCTCTTCGTCGTCGGCTACGGCCTGGACTACGCGGAGAAGTACCGGAACGTGCCATTCATTGGCGTGATGAAGGGCAAGTAGCCCTCCGGTTTCCTCCAGCCGCGCGGGGAGTGGGTCGCCTTCCCGCCGGCTTGAAGTCCCGCGTCAGGGGTGGCGGAGCGTCGAGCGCCTCGCGTGGATGCCGCTCTCCTGGCGTGGAGGGCAGTGGACTGTTGTCGAAAGGAAGAGCGTGCGCAGCGTCCCGGGTGGGACTGTTTGCGCCGCGAGGCGCCGGACGCGAGTGCTCGTGTCCTGGTGCGTGCGGCCGGAGAGGGTGCGCATGCGTTCAGCGACAGACAAGAGAATCCCGGCTGCTACAGCGGCCGGGGGCAATGATTCGATGAGGAGGTACCTGGCGGAGTTCATCGGGACGTTCGTCCTGGTGCTCGGCGGCGTGGGTGCGGCCGTGCTGGCGGGGGACCGCATCGGTTTCCTGGGCGTGTCCTTCGCCTTCGGCCTGTCGCTGCTGGCCATGGTGTATGCGATTGGCCCCATCTCCGGCTGCCACGTGAATCCCGCGGTGACGGTGGGGTTGTCATTGGCGGGCAAGTTCGAGAACAAGCACATCCTCGGCTACATCGTGGCGCAGTGTCTGGGGGCCGTGCTGGCTGCGGGCGTGGTGCTGCTCATCGCGAAGGGCGTCCCCGGGGGCTACCAGGCCTCGGTGGCGGGGCTGGGCTCGAACGGATACGGCCTCGCCTCGCCCGAGGGCTATGGCGCGGGGGCGGCGTTCCTGGCGGAGGTGGCGCTCACCTTCCTGCTCGTGCTGACGGTGCTGGGGGCGACGGACGCGAAGGCGCCGGTGGGCTTCGCCGGCATCGCCATTGGTCTGGTGCTGACGCTCATCCACCTGGTGGGCATCCCCGTGACGAACACGTCCGTGAATCCCGCGCGCAGCCTGGGGCCGGCGGTGTTCGCGGGCGGGCAGGCGCTCACCCAGCTGTGGATGTTCATCATCGCGCCGATGCTGGGCGCGGGCCTGGCCGCCGCCGTGTACCGCTCCGTGTTCAGCCCGGCGGGGGCCATCACCGCGCGCACGGCCGAACGCTCGCTGGATGCCGAGCGTGCGGAGCGCGTCGCCCAGGACCGCAGCCACACGCGCTCGCCGGTGTAGGGGCGAAGAAGGCCGCATTGCGTGGACGGGCCTTGCTCCTCCGGGCAGGGCCCGTCGCGCGCGGGGCCCCTGCCCGTGGCTTTCCTGGCGGTGCTTCCGGGCGTATACGAGGGATGGGAGGGGGCCGTGCCTTCCCGTTCCCTGCTCCGGGATGACGGAGCGAAAGCCCTTCGACATGCTCTTCGAGCCGACGCGCCTGGTGGCCTTCATCCTCGCGGGACTGGTCCTCAACCTCACGCCAGGGCCGGACACGATGTATGTGCTGGCCCGGAGCATGGGACAGGGCCGCGCCGCGGGCTTCGTCTCCGCGCTGGGCATCTGCGTCGGGTGCCTGTTCCACATCGCGGCTGCGGCCCTGGGACTGTCGGCGCTGCTGGCGACCTCCGCCATGGCCTTCCTGGTGGTGAAGTGGGTGGGCGCGCTCTACCTCGTGTGGATGGGCGTGCGGATGCTGCGCAGCAAGCAGGGGCCCGAGGCGGTGCGGGAACTCCAGCCCGCGAGCCTGTGGCGAATCTTCCGCGACGGTGTCGTCACCAACGTGCTGAACCCGAAGGTGGCCTTGTTCTTCCTGGCCTTCCTGCCGCAGTTCGTGGACCCGTCGCGAGGCTCCCCGGGCCTGCAGTTCGTCCTGCTCGGGCTCTTGTTCGACGTGACGGGGACTCTGTGGCTCGCGTTCCTCGCGGGCGTGGCGGGCGCGTTCGGCGGCTGGCTGCGGCGCAACCCGCGCTTCGCGGCGTGGCAGCAGCGGGTGACGGGAGGCGTCTTCGTCGCGCTGGGCGCGCGGCTGGCGCTCCAGGAGCGCTCCTAGCCGTCGCGATGTCCCCGCCTTCAGCGGAAGATGGCCGCGCCGAAAAGGTACAGGGCGTAGCCGGCCCAGGGCAGGAGGATGAGCAGCGTCACGAGATTCAGGCCCGCCGCCCACACCGGGAGCCGCTCGCGCTGCTTACGCCAGGGGAGCGCCAGCAGCGAGCCACCCGCGAGGATGGGCATGGGCAGCAGGTTGATGGCGGCCACCTTGGCGCTCGCCAGCCCCCAGGCCTGCAACAGCTCGCCGTGGCGCAGCAGGGCGACGAAGCGCTCGATGCGGTCCGGCAGCCGTGAGTACTGGAATGGGACGGTGAAGCCGGTGAGGAACTGGCTCAGTCCCTCGCCGGCGCCGAGGCATGCCATGGCGACGACGACGAGCAGCGCCCAGGGCAGGATGATGGTGGCCGCGTGCAGGACCAGCGGGAGCTGGTGGAGGCGGTTGTCGGCGGGGGCTTCCGTGGGTGCGTCTTCCGGAGGCCCGTTGAAGCGCACCGAGCTGCCCAGGGGGATGAGTGGGTGCAAGGCCCACTGGATGCCGCCCAGAGACAGCGTGACGAGGTTGGGGCCGTAGCCCAGCTTCACGAGGGTGGGTCTGACGCCGAACGAGCTGGCCACGGCCGCCTGACTCAACGCCCAGAGGGCGGTGACGGCGAAGGCGAGCATCCAGAGCCAGAAGAGCAGGGCAGCACGTTCCATGGGTGTGCCCCCTGTTTATCACGCGGAACCGTCGGCCTTCACCGGGCCCCGCTCAAGGGCACGGTCTGGTGACGTCCTCCGTCCCGCGAGGCACGTCCAGGGTGATGGACTTGGAGCCGGGCCCCAGGTTGAACCACGAGATTTGATGGTGCCCGTTGCCCGTCCCGGTGGGGTTGGCGAAGGCCGCGAGCAGATGGGCCGCGCCAGAGCCGTCCACGTGGCTCAGGTCGGCCTTGCCCACGTCCGAAAGGCCCGGCGCGACGGTGGAGTCACCGCCGCGACGAAGGCGGGCCACCGGGACACCTTCGCGTGGAACCGAAGGGCGCTCCCCGCATCGACCATCAATCGTCCCGTGCTGTCTGCCATTGTCTGCTTCCTGTGCCGCGTGGCTGAAACCGACACGGTAGCGGCGCGTGCTGGGATTGAGTGGGGCCAGGACTCTCGACGAGGCCGGTCTTTTCCCAGACATGAGTGCACGGGGTTCGTCCGTCGGAGGTGACGAGCCCGGAGTGGGGTGGTGTCTGGTTTGGGGAGTGGAGGAGGGGCAGGCGAGGAGGCAGGCCAGGGATGCGCGCGGGAGGTGCCGCCCTCGGGGGAAGGCCCTAGCTTGAGAAGGAGGAGAGACGCATGCCCACTCGCGGGACTTCACGCGGGAGTGCTGCTTCAGAGCGGAGTGTGACTCGGCGTTCGACGGCGAAGCCTCGCTCGTCCGTGGCGCCCTCGGGACGGTTCACCACGCACGAGGTGGATGCGGAGCGCTGGCGCGACTTCGCGCGGCTGTTCGAGAGCCAGGGCGGGCCCAAGTACTGCTGGTGCATGGTGTGGCGGGCGGAGGGCGCGGAAGCCCGGCTCGCGGACAACGCACACCGCAAGGCGGCGATGCATCGGCGGGTGAAGCAGGGGACTCCGGTGGGGCTCCTGGGCTATCTCGGGGACGAGCCCGTGGCCTGGTGCTCCATCGCGCCTCGGGAGACGTACCGGAAGGGGCTCGGGGGGCTGGAGGCTCCGGATGAAGCGCCGGGCAGCGTGTGGTCCCTGGCGTGTTTCTTCGTCACCCGTGAAGCGCGAGGGCAGGGAGTGTCGCGGCGACTCATCAAGGCCGCCATCACCCATGCTCGCAAGCGGGGCGGCAAGGTCCTGGAGGCATACCCCGTGGACCCCGACTCACCGAGCTACCGTTTCATGGGTTTCGTGGAGACGTTCGAACAGCTCGGCTTCCAGGGCGTGGGGCGAGAGGGAAGTCGCCGCCACGTCTACCGGTACGATTTGTCCGCGTGACACGGGAGGCGGGCCCGGGAAGGGGCCCGCCCGGGAGCATCAGAACGTGGCGTCGAGCACCACGTCGTTGGCGGCGCCCACGCCCACGGCGACCTGGTAGGCGGACACGCGACGCTCGAAGAAGTTGGTGAGCTCCTGCACGTCCTGCAGGTCCATGAAGGACAGCGGGTTCTTCGTGCGGAACACCGGCGTCAACCCCAGCATCTGGAGCCGCTGGTCCGCTGTGTACTCCAGGTAGCCGCGCATCTCCTGCACCGACAGGCCCGCGACACCGCCGCTCAGAAGGTCCTGGGCGAACTGCGTCTCGCACTCCACCGCCTCGCGCAGCATCGCCTCCACGTCGCGCTCCATCTTCGCGTCGAAGAGGTCCGGCTCTTCCTTTCGAGCCACCTGGATGCACTCGTAGGCGAAGGCCATGTGCGCGCTCTCGTCGCGGAACACCCAGTTCGTCCCGGCGGCGAGCCCGTTGAGCAGGCCCTTGCTGCGCAGGAAGTAGACGTAGGCGAAGGCCGCGAAGAAGAAGAGGCCCTCGATGCAGCCCGCGAAGCAGATGAGGTTGAGCAGGAAGGCGCGACGGTCCTCCTTCGTCTTCAGCTCGTTCAGCCCGTTGACGCTGTCCATCCACTTCATGCAGAAGCGCGCCTTGCGCTGGATGGAGGGGATGTTGTCGATGGCGGCGAACGCCTTGGCGCGCTCGGCCTGGTCCGGCACGTACGTGTCCAGCAGCGTCAGGTAGAACTGGACGTGCAGCGCCTCCTCGTAGAGCTGCCGCGACAGGTACATCCGCGCCTCGGGGGCGTTGATGTGCTTGTAGAGGTTCAGCACCAGGTTGTTGCCGACGATGCTGTCGCCCGTCGCGAAGAAGGCCACCAGGCGGTGGATGAGATGTCTTTCCGCATCCGTCATCTTCGAGCGGAGGTCCACGAGGTCCGTGGAGAAGTCGACCTCTTCGACAGTCCAGGTGTTCTTGATGGCGTTCCGATACATCTCGAAGAAGACCGGGTATGCCATCGGGCGCAGCGTCAGGTTCAGTCCGGGTTCCAGCAGCATGGGCGCGATCCATACCACGCTCGCGAACCCGTCAAGGTGACTCGCGCGGCGATACGCTTTTACGTTCGCTCACGTCTCAACAGCCCGGAAAAAAAGCAAAGCGAGCACGCGTTTTCACGCGTGCTCGCCAGGACGAAAAAATCAGTGAAACAGGAGTTCTTTACTGACAGGCCTCGCACGCTTCCGGGTTTTCCAGCGAGCACGCCACGGCCTCGGCGTCCGTCACCGCGGAGGCGGACGCGACGGGGGCGGGAGCGGACTGCGCGGGGGCCGTCGCGGTGCTGTTGCCCACCGTCGCCTTGGCGATGCGCGTGGCCGGACGTGAGCGCATGTAATACGTCGTCTTCAGCCCCTTCTGCCATGCGTAGAAGTACATTGAGGAGAGCTTGCCGATGTTCGGCGTCTCCACGAAGAGGTTGAGCGACTGGCTCTGGTCGATGAAGGCGCCGCGGTCGGCCGCCATGTCGATGAGCGAACGCATGGGCAGCTCCCACGCGGTCCGGTAGATGGCGCGCAGGTTCTCCGGCAGCTCGGTCAGGTCCTGGATGCTGCCTTCCGCCATCTTGATGCGATTGCGCACGCCCTCGTTCCAGATGCCAATCGCCTGGAGGTCTCTCACCAGGTAGCGGTTCACCTGGAGGAAGTCACCCGACAGCGTCTCGCGCTTGAACAGGTTGGACACCTGCGGCTCGATGCACTCGTAGCAGCCGGCGATGGACGCAATCGTCGCGGTGGGCGCAATCGCAATCATCAGCGAGTTGCGCAGGCCGTGCTTCACGATGCGAGCGCGCAGCGCGTCCCAACGCGCCGTGTCCTCCGGCGTCACGCCCCAGCTTTCGAACTGGAGCTCGCCCTTCGCCGCCCGCGTCTCCGGGAAGGAGGGATGCGCGCCGAACTGCTCGGCCATCTCGCACGACGTGGTCAGCGCCGCGAAGTAGATCTCCTCCGAAATCTTCCGCGACAGCGCGCGGGCCTCGGGCGCGTCGAACGGCAGCCGGAGCTGGAAGAAGACATCCTGCAGGCCCATCAGGCCCAGGCCCACCGGACGCCAGCGGCGGTTGGAGTCCGCCGCCGTGGGGATGGGGTAGAAGTTGAGGTCGATGACCCGGTCCAACTGCTTCATCGCGAGCTGGGCGTTGGCGCGCAGGCGGTCGAAGTCGAACTTCCCGTCCGCCACCATGCGGCCCAGGTTCAGCGAGCCCAGGTTGCACACCGCCGTCTCACCCTGGCTCGTCACCTCCAGGATTTCGGTGCACAGGTTGGACAGGTGGATGACGTTGCCGGGCAGGCCCGTCTGGTTGCTCTTGCGGTTGCTGATGTCCTTGAAGGTCATCCAGCCGTTGCCCGTCTGCGCCAGCGTCTTCATCATCTTGGCGTAGAGGTCGCGCGCCTTCACCTTGCGCATGGCCAGCCCGGCGCCTTCCGCCTCGACGTAGGCCTTCTCGAACGCGTCGCCGAACAAGTCGGTCAGGTGCGGCACCGTCTTCGGGTCGAACAGGCTCCAGTCGCCCTCCGACTCCACGCGCTTCATGAACAGGTCCGGCACCCAGTTGGCCAGGTTCAGGTTGTGGGTGCGGCGCGCATCGTCACCGGTGTTCTCGCGCAGCTCGAGGAAGTCCTCGATGTCCGCGTGCCACGTCTCCAGGTACACGCAGCACGCGCCCTTGCGCTTGCCGCCCTGGTTCACCGCGGCGACGGACGCGTCCAGCGTCTTCAGCCAGGGGACGATGCCGTTGGAGTGGCCGTTGGTGGAGCGGATGAGCGAGCCGCGCGCACGCACGCGGTGGTAGCCCACGCCGATGCCACCGGAGAACTTGGACAGCATCGCGATGTCCGAATACTTCCGGTAGATGGCGTCCAGCTCGTCCGTCGGCGAGTCCAGCAGGAAGCAGCTGGAGAGCTGCTCGTGGCGGGTGCCCGAGTTGAAGAGGGTGGGGGAGCTGGGCAGGTACTCCAGGGAGCTGAACAGCCGGTACAGCTCGATGGCCTCCTTCGCGTTGTCACCGCTCAGGGCGCACGCGACGCGGAGGAAGAACTCCTGCGGCGTCTCCAGCACTTCGCGCGTCTGCGGGTTCTTCAGCAGATAGCGGTCATAGACGGTGCGCAGGCCGAAGTACTCGAACAGGTCGTTGCGCGACGGGTCGATGGCCGCGTTGAGCTTGCGCGCGTTGGCCTGGACGAACTGGAGCAGCCGGTCCGCGATGAGGCCGTGTTTGTGGCCGGCGGCGACCGACTGGCTGAAGGAGTGGATGTCCTGGTTGCTGACCTCCTTCTGGATGAAGGTGGCCAGGAGGCGCGCGGACAGGCGGGCGTACTCGGGCTCCTCGACGATGAGGGCGGCGGCGGTCTGGATGGAGAGGCTGTCCAGCTCGCGCGTCGTCGCGCCGTCGTAGAGGCCGGAGATGGTCTTCGTGGCCACGCGCATGACGTCCACGCGCGACAGCCCCATGCAGCTCTTGCCCACCGCGCGGACAATCTTGTTCAGGTCCACCGGCTCGGCCGTGCCGTTGCGCTTGCGCACGCGCATGGTGGTGGGGGCGAACTCGCTCTGCGTGGGCTCGGCCACGGGCGTCACGCTCGCTGTCGTCGGCCCGGGTTGGGCGTGGGTGGCGGGCGGGACATGCATGGGCGCGGGGGCGGGCTTCACGGGCGTTTCGAAGTTCACGAGCGGCTCACTCCAAACGAGGGCAATGGCGTGGCCACGAGGGCAAGCGGAGAGCTTGCCCTGGGATGGGTTCCCGGGCCACAAGAATACTGAACTTTTGGGCAGGTATCAGGCTCTCGCGGATACGCGCGAGGTGGGTCTCAAGGAGAGCCCGAGGCACAGGGGGCAAGCGTGGCTTAACAATGTACGTATGTCTGCCACAACCCCTCCTGCACCTCTGGATGGCGCCTCACCGGACGGTGGGGCGTCGTCGACCGGGCACAAGGTATTGGGGGCTCCCGTTGGTGTCAACGCGAGATCTAGTGCCTGAGTAGGTCCGTCCTTTGCAATCTATGATCGATCTCCAACGCCCCACGTCACGTTCTGCTCACAACAGTGCGTGACAGAATGGACGACACTCCGTACGTGGGGGCTGGAATCGAACCTGGGAGGATGGACGAGCCGGACCCTGCTCAGGGAGTCGTGCCCGAATCCATCCCCGAATCCACCGGGGGCGTCGGCGTGGCACCCTCCGTGGGGGCCTCCGGTGAGGTCGGTGTAGGGGCAGGTGGGGGCGACTGGACGGGGGGCGCGGGAGGCGTCTCACGAGGCGTCTCCTGGGGTCCACTCAAGGTGTGGACGGCGCGGCGGAGGGCCTCCTCGAGCTCGCGGGCCGGGGGCGAGACGGTGGAGAGCATCTGGTTGGCGCTGCGCGCGTGGCGGCTCTGGCTCTCCGCAGCGAGCTTGAGCTGGACCAGGGCGTCGCTGACCAGCCTCCGGGCATCCTCGAGCTTCTGGCGGGCCTGGAAGTAGGCCACCTCGGTCATGAGCTTCTGGAGGGTGAGGCGCTGCTCCTCGGTGACTCCGGCGAGCTTCTCCGCGCGGCGCAGGTAGTACAGGCCCTGCTCCACCTTGGGGGGCTCCTCGGAGGCGATGCGGGGACGGGCCATGGACTCCAGGAGGGGGAACAGGGCCCGGTCCAGCTCGTCACGCTCGGTGAAGCTGCGCAGGATGAGGGAGCCGACGTCCTGGCCCTCCAGGGGGATGGGGGCGTAGGCGTCCGCCAGCCGGGGGTCTCCGGGCCGGTAGGGGACGGCGCCCATGGGGGCCATGCGGCCCTTCATCACCACGAGCTGGCCGTCCACGGGGGCCAGGGTGAAGGTGCGCGAGTTGAGCTGGGACAGGAGGAAGACGACTCCGCCGCCCAGTCCGAGAATGAGGAAGAAGACGAGCAGCCTGATGAAGGTCCGCCGTGCCCGATAGCCAAAGCCCTGCTGTGCCGATCCGTTCATGTCGCCTGCTCTCCTGACGTCCGGGCGCCGGGCTGATTTCGGTCCCTGGCGCTTTCCTTGGGGCGCGGAGGCCCACGGCTATACTCCCACCCCCGAACACACCCATGCATCACACATTCCGTCGCATGGGGCCCAGTGAACTGCTGCCCCGCTACATTTTCGCCGAGAGCCTCTTCGCGCGCCGCCGCGTTCTGGAGGTCGACGCGGTGGCCTCCACCGGTGGAGAGAGCGCGCGTTTCCTGCTGGAGCGGGGAGCGCGGGCTGTCGTCGCCTGTGACGAGGACCTCAAGGCGGTCCAGGCCGCGCAGAAGGCGCACGGTGGGCCCACGCTGCGTTTCCGCGCCAACATCTACGACGACTTCGAGCCGGGAAGCTTCGATGTCGTGCTCGTGGCGGACCTGGCGCCGTACGTCCGGGCCCCGGAGCTGCTGGCGGAGCTGGCGCGGCTGGTCGCGAAGCAGGGCTTCCTGGTGGGAGGGCTGCGCAACGTCGCGGGGCTCGCGCTGCCGCAGCTCATGGAGGCGGAGGAGGGTGGCGCGCCGCCCACGTATGGGCTGCTGCTGGATGCGCTCAACGTGCACTTCCCGCACGTGGAGGTGGCCACGCAGTCGCCGGTGCTGGGCTACCAGCTCGCCTTCGAGCGTGGCGAGGGGCTCCAGGTGGACGGCTCGCTCGTGCAGAACGGCGAGGCGGCGTACTTCCTGGTCGTCGCCGGACAGGAGCCCTCGCGTTCGGTGGACCCCACGTGGGTGCAGCTGCCGCCGGAGCCGCTCGCCTTCACCCGGGGCAAGCTGGACGAAGTGGTGGCGCGCGCGAAGTCCTGGGAGGAGCGCAGCACGCGGCTGAAGGAGTCGCTGACGCGGCTGCGCACGGAGCTGACGGACCGGGAGGCGGAGGTCGCCGCGCTCAAGCCCGTGTTGGAGGTGACTCGGGACGAGGTGGCGCGGCTCACCGCGCAGCTCGAGCAGGCGCGGGGCACGCCGGAATCGCAGCGCGAGCGCGACGACCTGACGGGACGGCTGCGACGGCGTGAGCTGGAGCTCCAGGTCGCGCACGAGCGGCTGGGAGATGCGGACCGCCGGTTGACGGCGCAGCGCCTGGAGGTCGAGGCCGCGCAGCGCGTGCAGGCAGAGGCCGGAGTCCAGGTGCTCGCGGGCCAGGAGACGCTCCGGCTGGAGCGTGCGCGCCGCGAGGAGCTGGCCACGTCCCTGGAGGAAGCCCGGGAGCGGCTGACGCAGACCTATACCCAGGTGCGGGAGCTTCAGGATGAGCTGACCACGCTGCGCATCGACCGGGAGAAGGACCGGTTGTTGGCGGAGCGCGCCGGGGAGCAGTCCGAGGATCGGCGCCGCGCGGCGGATGCGGCCCGCGAGCGGGAGCTGCGCATCGCCGAGCAGTACTCGGCGGCCCTGGCGGCGGTGGAGCACCTGAAGGGCGGGACGACCCGCGCGGAGGAGTTCGCGCGTGAGGCCGCGGCGGCCCTGTCCCTGAAGGAAGCGGAGCTGGCGCGCGCGGCTCGCGAGCTGACGGAGGCGTCCCTGCGCGTGGCGTCGGCCGAGGGTGCTCGACGCGACGCGGAGGAACAGCTGGCGGCGCTTCAGGCCGAGGGACGCGGTCAGGAGACGGAGCTGGTCGCCGCGCGTGAGCGTGAAGCTCGGCTGCGCAGCGAGCTGGAGGCGCTCACCGAGGGTGAGGCGTCCGCTCGTGCCACCGCGCGGAAGCTGGAGGAGTCACTCCACGAGGCCAGCCAGCGCATCACGGAGCTGGAGGCGGAACGTGCTCGCGTCGAAGCGGGGCTGACGGGGGCTCTGGAGACAGAGCGCTCCGGGCTCCAGTCCCGGCTGACGGCGCTCGAGGGCGTGCTCGCGTCGGAGCGTGTGCGGGCGGAGGCGCTCGCGGAGGAGGCTCGCACCGAGGCCGCCATTCGCGCGGAGACGGAGGCGCGCAAGCTCGAGTTGGAGGAGGAGCGCCAGGCGCTGGTCCGGCGCGTGGTGGAGCTGGAGGCGGAGGTCTCCACGCTGAGTCGGTCCCGTCGCGAGGAGTCGGCGCGCGCGGAGGAGCTGGAACTCACGCTCCAGTCCGTGCAGTCGGACCTGGAGACGGCGCATCAGGAGCGGGACTCCACGGCGGCCCTGGCCTCTCGCGTGGGCGGAGAGCTGGACCAGGAGCGGGAGTCGCGCGCCGCTGTCGAGGATGCTCTGCGGATATCGCGGGGCAAGCTGGAGAGCGCGGCTCAGCGGCTCGTCGATGCCGAGGCCATGCTGGCGCGGACTCGCGAGGCGGTGGACGCGGAGGTGGCGCGCCGTGCCGCGCTGGAGACTTCGCTGGCGGAGGTCCAGGCCACGCTGGAGGCCGAGCGCGATGGTCGCGTGAAGTCGGGCTCCGCGCTGGAGACCCTGCGCGCGGAGCTGGAGACGGAGCAGGCGCGTCGGGAGTCCACGGAGTCGGCGCTCGCGGAGGCCCAGTCGGGACTGGCCGAGGCACGACAGGCGCTCACCCAGTCGAAGGAGGCACTGGACGCGGAGACGGAGCGACGTGCTCGCTGGGAAGCGGTGCTCGCGGACGTGCAGGTCCAGCTCCAGGAGGAACTCCAGCGACGCACGCGCGCCGAGGAGGCGCTGGCGGAGGCGCGAGGACAGCTTCATGGCGAAGGTCAGCAGCGGACCCATGTCGAAGGCACCCTGGCGGAAGCCCAGGCTCGCCTCCAGGCCGAGGCCGAGCGGCGGGGCCGCGCAGAAGCGACGCTGACGGAGGCGCAAGAGCGCTTCGAGGTTGCACTGGCCACTGCCCAGGCCCGTATCCAGGAAGAGACCGAGGCGAAGGCTCGCGTCGAAGCGACGCTGGCTGAATCCGAGGCTCGCATCCAGGAAGAGGCCGAGGCGAAGGCGCGCGTCGAGAAGGCATTGGCGGAGGCCCAGGCTCGGAGCGAGTCGGAGGCCGAAGCGAAGGCGCGTCTCGAGACGGCGTTGGTCGAGGCCCAGGCTCGGAGCGAGTCGGAAGCCGAAGCGAAGGCGCGTGTCGAGTCGGCATGGGTCGAGGCCCAGGCTCGGAGCGAGTCGGATGCCGAGGCGAAGGCGCGTGTCGAGTCTGCGCTGGCCGAGGCGCAAGCCCGGAGCGAGTCGGAGACCGAAGCGAGGGTGCGTCTCGAGACGGCGCTGGTCGAGGCCCAGGGACTCCTCAAGGAAGAGACCCAGGCGAGGGCGCGCGTCGAGACGGCGCTGACCGAGGCTCGGAGCCGTGGTCACGAGGACGGCGAGGAGAAGGCTCGCGTCGAGACGGAGCTGGCCGAGGCCCGGACCCAGCTTCAGCGTGAGGCCGAACAGCGGTCTCTCGCCGACGCGGCAGTGGCCGAGGCCGAGGCACGCCTGTTGGCGGAGACCGAAGAGAAGGCTCGTGTCGAAGCCGCACTGAGCGAGGCTCGAGCGCGCCTCGCGGAAATCGAGGCGCTGCGGACACGCGCCGATGAGGCACTGTCGGAGACGCAGCTTCAACTCCAGTCGGAATCGGAGCAACGCGCGAGGACTGACGCAGCCCTGGCGGAGGCCCGCGAGGCGCTGGCCACGGAGCGAGAGTCCTGGGGGCAGGGTGAGGTTCAGGCCCAGGCCTCGTTGGCGGAAGCACGCCAGTCCCTCGCTTCCGAGCGTGCGGCGCGTGAAGCACTGGCCGCGGAGCTGACCGACGCCCGAGCGCGAGTCTCCGACGCGGACGAGGTCGTCACCCGACTCCAGTCGGAGCTTGTCTCGGAGCGAGAGGGTCGGGCTCGAGTCGAGACCTCGCTGACGGCGGAGCGAGAGGCGCTGAGTGCGGCTCGCGCGGAGCTGGAGACCGAACGTCAGGAACGCAGCGATGGCCAGGCCGGACTCGCACGTGTTCATGAGCGATTGGAGGGAGAGCAGCGCGCGCGTGCCGAGGTCGAAGCCTCGTTGGCTCAGACCCGAGACGCGCTGGCGACGGAACAGCAGGGCGCGGAAGCAGCACGTGCCGAGCTGGCCCGTGAGCGCGAGGCCCTGGCGCAGGTGCGTGCCGAGCTGGCGGCCCGAGAGCAGGCCCTGACAGAAGTGCGCGAGACCTCCGAGTCCCGCGAGCAGGCGCTGCGCGCCAGCGTGGAGCGACTGGAGGGAGAACGCGCCCAGGCCGAGGACTCGGCGCGGGAGCTGAAGTCGACCCTGGATGCGCGGCTGTCCGAAGCGGAGTCCATGGGGGCGCGACTGGCGTCCGTGGAGCAGTCGCTGAGCGAGGCGGAGTCGGCGAAGCGCACGGTGGACGCGACCCTCTCCGAGCGGGAGTGGGCCCTGCAAGAGCTCCAGGCCCAGGCCACTCGACTCACCGAGACCGCCACCGCGCGCGAGGTGGAGCTGGGTGAGCTTCGCGAACAACTTCGGACGCAAGAGGCCACGGAGACCGCGCTGGAGGCCACGCGCCAGGAAGTGCTGGACCTGCGAGGCGAGCTGACCCACTTGATGGCGGCGCGGCAGGAAGTGATGCGCCTGGGGATGGAACTCCAGCGCGCCATGGCCGCGCTGCACGACCGGGGAATGCACCTCTCCCGGCTCGACGCGGAGCTGGTGGACGCACGGGAACGGCTGGTCGCCCAGCGCGAGAACGCCGAGCTGCTCATGGTGCAGCTCGAGACGGCGCGGCGCTTCGCGGGGAAGGCCACCGCGATGGAGAACTCGCTCGAAAGCGAGCGCGCCTCGCTGGAGAGCACGCGTGCCGACCTGGAGGCCGCGCGGTCGGAGCTGGCGCGAGTCACCGAGTCGGCGCGGGCCGAACAGGAGCGGTCCACGACCCTGGATGCGCGACTGACGGAGGCCGCCGAAGCACTGGGACAGGCCCGGGCGGACTGGGAGGTCCGGCTCGCCGACTTCACCGCGCAGCTTGAACATCAGCGCTCCGAGCTGGAGTCCAATCGCGGGGAGAAGTCCGAGCTGGAAGCTCGCCTCACGGAGACCCTGTCGCAGCTGGAGGCGCAGCGGTCGGCGCTGGCCGCGCTGGAGGCCCGGCTCACCGAGTCGGACTCGCTGCTCCAGGCACACCGTGCGGACCAGTTCGCGCTGGAAGCACGGCTCACGGAGTTCAGCACCCGGCTCGAAGAGCAGCGCGTCGAGCGTGCGGACCTGGAGTCGAAGCTCACGGAAACGGTGGCGCGGCTCGAGGCTCAGCACTCCGTGCGCACGGACCTGGAGTCGAAGCTCACCGAGAGCGTGTCGCGACTCGACGCACAGCGCGCCGAACATGCGGACCTGGAATCGAAGCTCACGGAGACGGTGGCCCTGCTGGACGCTCAGCGCACGGACAGCGCCGACCTGGAGTCGCGGCTCGCGGACACGGTGGCCCTGCTGGACGCTCAGCGCACGGACAAGTCCGAGCTGGAGTCTCGGCTCACCGACGCCGAGGCGCGCCGCGCCGAGCTGGAAGCCCAGTTCTCCGACCTCCGGGCTCGCGCTCAATCCATGCGCGAGGAACACGGCGCCAGGCTCGTCGAGGCCACCACGGACTTCGAGGCCCGGCGCACCGAACTCGAAGCCCGCTTGTCCGACCTGGAGTCCTCCACGACGGAGAGCGCCACCGCGCTTCAGTCCTTGCAGGACCGCCTGACCCGCGCCGAGTCGGAGCGTGAGCGACTCCAGTCGGATCTGACTGTCGCTCGGGCCGCCCGGGTCCGGCTGGAAGGCCGCATCACCGCCCTGGAGACAGCTTCCACGGATGCGGTGCGCCTGCTCGACACCGAGCGCGCCGAGCGCACCCGCGTCTCCGAGTCGTTGGAAGAAGCCCGACGCCAGCTCGCGCAGCGTGACGGCACCACGTCCGACCGTCTCACCACGCTGCGGACCGAGCTGACGCGCCTCCAGGAGCAGGCGCAGGCCCTGACGACGGAGAAGCAGGACCTCCTGAAGGATCGCTTCGAGCGGGAGCGCCTGGAGCCGCTCGTGAAGGAGCAGCAGGCCCGACTCACCGCCCTGGAGGCCGAGCGCAACGAACTGCTCAAGGCCACCGAGGAGCTCAAGGCCGCCTCGCAGACGGACGCCGTCCTGGAGATGGCCGCGGAGATGGAGCAGCTCCAGTCGGAGGTCGACTCGCTCCAGGAGAAGCTCCAGGCCCAGGAGACGGAGCTGGGCACCCTGCGCCGTCAGGTGGCCCGAGCCGGGGCCAACCCCGTCCAGGACATCTACGAGCGTGCCAACGCGGAGCTCAACGCGGTGAAGAGCGAGCTGTCCCGGCGCACGGGCGTGGCGCTGACCCCGCCCGGTGGCACGCCCGTCCGGGCCCCCACCATCCCTCAGGCCAAGCCCCCGCGCACCGCCGTGCCCGCGCTCGACATGCCCGACCCGCCGCCTCCGACGAAGAAGGCGGACGAGCGCGAGTGACGTTCCACGGCTAGGATTGCCACCGTGGACGTTCGCGAGCGCATCTTCAAGTACCAGGGGCTGGGCAACGACTTCGTGGTCCTGGACCGTCGCCGGTCCGGCGTGGACATCGACGCGGAGACCTCGCGTTGGATGTGCGACCGCCGGCTCGGCATCGGCGCCGACGGAGTCCTCGCGCTGCTCCCCTCCGAGCACGGCCTGGCCCGGATGGTCGTTCACAACGCCGATGGCAGCATCGCGGAGATGTGCGGCAACGGCCTGCGCTGCGCGGTGAAGTACCTGGTCGACCAGTCCGGGGACAACCCGGGCCGCATCGACGTGGAGACAGGCGCCGGAGTGCTCACCTGCATGCCCGGCTACGGTGACGGCGGGGTGGTCGCGGTGGACATTTCCATGGGGCCAGCACGGCTCGTGGCCCCCAACCTCCCGTCCGGTGTCACCGGGCGTGCGTTCCTGGACACGCCGTTGCCAGGGCACCCCGAGCTTCGCGCGTCCGCGGTGAGCATGGGCAATCCCCACCTGGTCCTCCTGGACCAGCCGCTGGAGGACGCGCCTCGACTGGGGCCGGTGCTGGAGCGGCACCCTGACTTCCAGGACCGTACCAACGTCGAGTTCGTCCGGGTGGAGGAGGACGGCCTCACCGTCGTCGTGTGGGAGCGGGGCTGTGGGCTGACCCAGGCGTGTGGCACGGGGGCCTGTGCCTCGGCGGTGGCGGCGGTGCTGGCGGGGCGGTTGCCCTCGGACACCTGGCTGCGCGTCACCCTTCCGGGAGGCAACCTGCGCATCCGCGTGCCCGCCGACCTGTCCGACATCCGCCTCCGTGGTCCTGTCGCCTTCGTCTTCGAGGGCGTTGTCGCGCTTGCTGGGGGCCGGTAACCTCCGACCTCCCCCTTCGCACCCGGGTCAGACAGCGCGTGGCCGGTCCCATTCTCGTCGTCGACGACGACCTGTTCTTCCGCCAGCTCGCCAGCGACATGCTGTCCCGTCATGGGCACCGCGTAGTCTCTGTGGAGAACGGCACGCTGGCGCTCGAGGAGGCGGCTCGCACGCCCTTCGACCTGGTCATCACCGACGTGGTGATGCCGGGCGTCGACGGCTTCGCACTCACCGCGCGCCTTCGCGAGAGAGACCCGGACCAGGAGGTCATCCTGGTCAGCCATCGCACCGACGTGAAGGGCTCGGAAATGGCCCTGCGCTCGGGCGCGGCGGACTGTCTGGCCAAGCCCGTGGAGGAAGCGGACCTGGTGCTCGCGGTGGACCGCGCCCTGGAGCGCGCCGCCCTGCGCCGCGAGCGCACCCAGCTGCGCGACGAGAACATCGAGTTCGCCCGCTTCCACAACCTGCACCAGCGCTGCCTGGAGCTCATCTCCCAGTCTGATTTGGAGTGGCTCCAGGAGCGCATCATCTCGGAGCTGTCCGCGGTGTGCGACGCGCAGAGCGCCGCGCTGTGGGTGCTGGACGACCGGGGAGACCTGGTGCTGCGTGCGTACCGGGGGCTGCTCGACAAGCAGTTCCTCGCGGAGAAGATGAGCCCGGAAGGGCCGCTGGCGGGGCGCCTGCGGGACGCGCAGCCATGGTTCGCGCGGGATGAGCGCTCCGCGGTGCTGTACGTGCCGCTGATGGTCTCCGGCGAAATCGTCGGCCTCGCGCAGCTGTCGGACCCGCTGGCCGGTGACTTCCGCGCCGAGCATTCGAGGGACGCCCGCGTGCTCGCGGACTTCGCCGCCGTGGGCGTGAAGAACGGCCGGCGGATGATGGCGCTCCAGCGCCTGGGCCTGAGAGACCGCGAGACGGCGGCCTACAACCTCAGCTACTTCACCGACTACGCGTCGAAGGAAATCTACAAGGCGCGGCGGTATGGGCGGACGTTCTCGCTGCTGACCTTCTCCATCGACAACCTGCCGCTGGTGCGCGTGCGCCAGGGCGCGGCGGACGCGAAGAAGGCGGTGCGCGGCATCATCCGCGCGCTGAGCAAGATCATCCGCGACTCGGACGTCATCGCGAAGGCGAGCGACCAGGAGTTCTATCTCCTGTTGCCGGAGACGGACTTCTTCGGCGCGATGATGTTCGTGCGTCGCGCGGTGGCGGCGGTGCGCGAGGAGCCTGAAGTCCAGGACGTGGAGTCCCGCCTTCCGCTGGCCCTCGTGGGCGGAGCCAGCACCTTCCCCAAGGACGGGGAGGACTTTGACGAGCTGGTGCACCGCTGCCGTCGCCGCATGGACGAGCGCCGCGCGTCGCTCCAGCGGCGGCTGATGCTGGACGGGCTGCCGTTCTGGGACGAGGTGGACCTGCTCTTGGGCACGCCCAACAGTCCCAGACTGCCCGTGGACGAGCGCGCCGAGCCGAGCCGCCGGGGCAAGGTCGCGGATGTCCTCTTCGACGAACTCCAGGCGGAAATCGCGCGCGAGCTCACCCGAGACCCGGGCACGCGCGGCCTTCTGTACGTGGGCGGGCCGGAGATTCGCGCGGACCTGCCCATCGCGGCCGGGCTGGAGTCGGCGCCGCCGGACCTGTCCTCGCGCATCTACCTGCTGGGGCGCCGGGTGGACCTCGAGTCGCATCCCGCGCTGACGCCCGTGTTCCTGGAGGGCGACGAGCGCGTGTCCCGGCATGAGTTCATCCTCTGGCTGTCGGAGAGCGCGGCCTACGCGCTCATCCAGCGGCGGGGGCGGGGCGCGACGTGGGGCTTCCACACCTCGGACACCGCCGTGGTGGACGGGCTCATCTCCAAGCTGCAGGCCGAATACGACCTGCAGCCCTACTGACACGAAGCGGAGCGACCCATGGCCCAGGTCCGGAAGATCCTCATCGCCGACCCCGACCTTGAGTCCGTGCGCGCGCTGTCCCGCGAGCTGCGCACCAAGGGCTATCAGGTGCACTACGCGCCGGATGGCTCCCGGGCGCTGGAGGTGGCGGTGCTGCGCCACCCGGACCTCACGCTGTTCGATGAGAACTGCCGGCTGCTGGAGGCGCGCACCTTCATCCAGATTCTGCGCACCAACCCGCGCACCGAGGACATCCCGGTGGTGCTCACCACGTCGAGCTTCGACGGGGACCGGTATCGCGGCCTGCGGGATGGCTACCTGCGCAAGCCCTTCAACCTGGACGAAGTGCTCAGCCGCATCGAGCACATCTTCCGGCGCAACGAGGCGGCCAAGGACCTCAAGGTCGAGCAGCAGGAAATCGAAGGCTCCCTCAGCCAGCTCAGCATCCCGGACCTGATGCAGCTGCTCGGGATGAACCGGCGCAGCGGGAAGCTCTCGCTGGAGCGGGGCAACGAGCGCGGCGAAATCCACGTGGTGGAGGGCCGCCCGGTGAATTCGAAGCTGGGGCGGGTGGAAGGTGAGAAGGCGCTGTTCCGCCTGCTGGCCTGGGGCGATGGGACCTTCACGTTCTCCCCCGGCGCCAGCGCGGCGAAGGCTCGCATCAACCGCGCCATGGACGACGCGCTGCTGGAAGGCATGCGCCAGTCGGACGAGGTGAATCGCCTGATGCCGGGCCTGCCGCCGCGCCACACGCGGCTGATGCTGGCGCCGGACGTGGAGCTGCAACAGGACCAGCACCCGGTGACGGCGCAGGTGGTGGACCTGCTGCGCCAGCCGCGCGCGCTGGGCGAGGTGCTGGACCTGGCGCCCGCCACGGACCTGGAAGTGCTGGGGGTGCTGTCCACCCTGATGCAGCGGGGCGTGGCGAGGCCGGCGGACGTACACGGCATGGACGCGAACGCCAACGAGCTGCTGGGCGCCGCGGAGGTGCATGCCCTGCGAGGCCGCATCCTCCGGACGAAGGCTCCGTCGAGGGTGGCGACCGCCAAGATTTTCGTCTGCGGCAGCGGCTCGTCGGCGGCGCGGCGGGTGATGGCCCGCGTGCCGGGCCTGGAGGCCTTGTCCGCGGAGCCCACGGCCGTGAAGAGCGGCTTCGGGACACTGGGGCGACTGGTGCTCAGCGAGGTGCTGCGGCTGGACTTCTGCACGCTGCCTCCGGCCGAGGCGGCACGGCCCCTGTGGCGCCCCTTCAGCGCGGGCGCGGTGGGCGCGTTGCTGCTGGACGTGTCGGAGCCGGCGGTGGGACTGGCGCACTATCTGGCGTGGGAGGCGCGGATGCCGATTGTCGTCGTGGGCGCGGAGGTGCCCGCGGCGCTCCAGGGCGCCCCCGCCGGGGCACTGAGCGTGGTGGACGACCTGGGCGAGGCGCTGAGGTCGCTGCTCGTGCAGGCCCTCAACCCCGCGCCCATGCTGCCCGGCGTGCCCCAGGTGCAGCGGGCCAGCGCCTTTGTCGCGTAGTCGCTGCTAGGCGGCGGGCGCGGCGGGCCTGGCCTCGATGCCGAGCGCCTCGTTCGCGAAGCGGTACATCCGGGCCCGGAGTTGGTCCAGCGCCGCGAGGGTGTTTCGGCCGCCGCGGTTGGCCTCGTCCTCCAGCTTGTCCTTGCAGCGCAGGTCGACGCAGAGGCTGATGCCCACGCGGCGCTTGCTGTTCACGTCGGTGGTGAGCAGGTCCACCGCGTGCGACGAGCCGTAGTTGTGGCACCACTCGCACATGCGGGCGACATCGAGACCTCCTCCGGTATCGCGCCGGAAGATGATGCCGATGGGCTGGTGGCTGCCGGGCGCGGAGAAGACCAGGTACACGCGCGCGCCGGACGTCTCCGTCCAGGCCAGGTAGTCACGAACGAACAAGGGGAAGATGAGACCCGGCGGCATTTCCATGACGCGGCGGTCTCTCGGACGAAAGGACTGGATGAGGTCCCGGTCGGTTTCGAATCGGAACACGGCTGCTCCTTGGAGAACGTCTCGACCTAACAGCCAGCGGCCCCTGATTCTACCCAAACCCACCAGGAAGCCAGGCCCCTCGTCCCCTGGTCGCCAGGGGAGAAGGGGCCCCGTCCCACGCGACTGTGCATGCCATTGCACACGGCGAGTCGCGTCATCTGGGTCCATTCGCACGTCGTTTCACCGGCTGACCCGCGCGTGACATGGCGATGGGAGAACCATGGCGCTTCATCCGGCGCAGGGCCGGACACACCCCACCTCGTAGGAGCCCCTCTCAATGGAACGAGTCGCACCGCCGTCGAGCAAGGAGCTCATTGCCCGGACACGTCCCTTCGCCATGCAGGATGTGGCGCGTTCGGGTTGGAACCTGGCGGCCACCTATGCCGCGCTCGCCGCGGCCGTGACGCTGGCGGTGGCCGCGCCCTGGTGGCCCCTGCGCGTCGTGGGCGGCGTGCTGGAGGCGCTCGTCCTCATCCGCGCGTTCATCCTCTTCCATGACGCCATGCACGGGGCGCTGCTGCCCTCGTCGCGCTGGGCGAAGGTCCTCTTCCAGGTGCAGGGCATCCTGACGCTCACACCCGCGCGCATCTGGAACGACACGCACAACCACCACCATGCGAACACGGCGCGCATCGCCGCGGACTCCGCGGGCACGTTCGCGACGTGGACCACCGAGCAGTGGCGCAAGGCGTCCGGCTGGCAGCGGCTGGGCTATGCGGTGGAGCGCCACCCGGTGACCATCCTGTTCGGCTACGTCACCGCGTTCCTCATCAGCCTGTGCCTGGTGCCCTTCGTGAAGGACCCGAAGCGTTACTGGACCTCCGGGCTCGCGCTCGGCGTGCACGTGGCCCTGTCCGTGGCGCTCTGGGTTTTCTTCGGCCCCGCCGTGTACCTGTTCGCCTTCGTGGGCCCGCTGCTCCTCGCCTACGCGCTGGGCACGTACCTGTTCTATTCGCAGCACAACTTCGACGAGGTCCGCATCCTGCCGGAGGGGCAGTGGACCCACGCGGATGCCGCGCTGGAGGCCTCCAGCTACCTGCGCTGCGGCAAGGTGATGGCGTGGTTCACCGGCAACATCGGCTACCACCACGTGCACCACCTGAACCCGCGCATCCCGTTCTATCGACTCCCGGAGGCGATGGCCGCCATCCCCGAGCTGCAGAACCCCCACGTCACGACGCTGAGCCCGCGCGACATCGTCCACTGCCTGCGGCTGAACCTGTGGGAGCCGTCGCTCGGGCGGATGGTGCGCTACCGCGACGCCAACGTGCGCGCCTGGGCGGCGCGGGCCGACGTGCCTCCTCGGAGCGCGGTCTCCTCCGAGGGGCACGCGGTGTCGTGACGGCTCAGTTGTTGAGCATGGGCTGACCCTGGTGCGCCACCAGCAGGTCATGCATGTCGTTGGCGTGCTCCTCTTCCTTGGCGAGGATGTCCTCGAGGAGCCGCCGCGTGGTGGGGTCCTTGTCCGAGAAGTAGCGAATCAGGTCGCGGTACGTCTCGATGGCGATGCGCTCCGCCACCAGATTCTCTCGAATCATGTCCACCAGGTTCTGCCCCTCGACGTACTGACTGGAGCTGCGTGACAGCAGGCCGTCGGGGTTGAAGTCCGGGCGCCCCCCGAGCTGGTTGATGCGCTCGGCGAGCCGCAGCGCGTGCTCCTGCTCCTCGCGCGCGTGCTCCCCGAACTCCTCCTTCACCGCCTCGCTGTGGATGCCCATGGCGGAGACGTAGTGGTACGTGTAGCGCAGCACGCAGACGATTTCCGTGGCGAGCGCGTCGTTGAGCAGCTTGAGCGTCGTGTTCACATCGCCCTCGTAGTTCTCGGTGAGAGCGCCTTCCTCCAGGTGCTCACGGGCTCGACGGCGGATCTCCTGGAGGTCGCTGACGAAGGGCTGCGTCTCGGGCATGTCCTGGTCTCCTTTCGGCGAATGCGTGACAGGAAGCTGGGACCTCGGGGGCGGGGTCGACCACCCTCGCTCATGACGTCCCGGGCCTGCCCGTCCCGCCCCCCGGAAGGAGCTTTCTGTTCGCCGTGGCGCGGCGTGCCCGCTACCGCGCCGCCGAGTGTGGCCCCGCGATGGGAGGCTGCCCCGTGGGCGGTGCTATCGGGCCCGTGTGGGGCACGGGTGCTCCGGTGGCGCTCGCCACCTCGTCGGGCTCGGGGCCCACGTTCCACTGGCCCGTCCGCCCTGTCACCCGCGCGCCCACCGGTTGGGTCTTCGCCACCAGCGCGGCCTCCTGGTCCGGTGGAACCAGGTAGCGGCTGACATCGGGTTGCACCAGGTCGCTCGTGGCGACGAAGGTCCAGGGGCGGCGGACGTTCATGCCTGGCAGGGGCATGGGCTGCCAACCAGCGAGGCCCTCCCCCCAGCGCCAGTCCACCCAGGAAGGGGCCCACTCGTCGTCGGGCCACCAGACCCAGCCCTCCGAGGGAGCGACGAACCACCTGCCGTAATGGAAGGGCGCCCAGCCCCAGTCCCAGTCGCTCTGGAACGTCCAACCCCAGTCGCTGAACACCCACTGGCCGGAGGTGGCGTAGGGCACGAAGTCCAGGCCCACGAGCTTCGCGTCGGGGCGCCACACCCAGCCCACCTCGGGGAGCTGGAGCCATTCGCCATGCGGCGCCATCACATCGCGGAAGATGGAGATGTTGCTGCCCAGCGTCGTGGACGTCGACTTCAGCTGGGGACCGAACTCCTCGGGCCCCATCGCGCAGCCGAGCCCCGCCAGCAGCGCGCCCGCGCTCACGCCACCCAGGCGCAGCCAGCGCCAGGTTTCATTCCAGGTGCGCATCGTCGGCCCTCCGTGATGGATATCCGTCACGCCTCAGGATGTGCCTTCTCCTTGAACGCAGAGACCCTCGGGGGCGATGCCTGGAAGGCTCGGCTGCCCAGCGCGCGCCGGCCCCCTGGTTGACTTCCTGTCACCCGAGCGAGGCAGACTGCCCTCCGTGCGCGTGAACAAGCTCCTCCTCTCCGTCGTGCTGCTGACCCCAGCGGTGGCCCTGGCGGGCATGCCCAGCTTCTTGTTCACGGAGATCGCCGAGCAGCGCTTGGAGGCCATCTCCTTCTTCATCGCCGTCTTCCTGCTCGTGTCGCTGGGCGTCTGGAGATTGTGGAACTGGCTGCGACGGGATGTGCCCCGGTTGCCGAGGCTGAGCTACAGGGCCTCGCTCGCGCTGGTGTTCCTGGTCGGGCTGGGCCTTCAGCTCGTCCTGTCGATGATTGCCGGTGGCCGTGAGCTGATGACCCCGGGAGCCTGGGAGAAGAAGGGCGCGACCTACCAGGTCATCCCCGCGCCACCCCCCTCGGACGCGGACCTGCTGGTCCAGGCGCGGCGTCAGCGTCTGGATGAGCTGCGCGTGGCGCTGTGGGCCTATGCCGCCGAACATGGGCGCGACTTTCCGAAGAGCGACCTGGGCACCGAGCTTCCCGCGGCGCGCTGGAAGGTGCTCGGGGACTCCGGCCTGCACTTCATCTACATCGGAGGGCAGAAGGCGGACGCGCCCGCGACGCCACTGGCGTACGAGCCGGGCATCTTCGGCCGTGAGCGCTGGGTGCTCTTCACCGACGGCGACCTTCGGCGCCTCCCCGTCGAGGACATCCATCGCTCGTTCGTGGCGGAGGGCGCGCCGTGAAGTCGAAAAAGGGCGTGACCTTCCTGGGCGTCATCTTCGTGATGATGATCTTCCTGTGCATGGGGCAGGTCTGGGTCATGAAGGTGCCCTTTCTGCTCGCCTTCGGCTGGCTGTCCTTTCTCCAGCAGGTGTTGCCGGAGGTGACGTTCCGCTGGGGCGCCATCGCCGAGTTCCTGCTCGTGGCGGCGGTGCTCGCCGCGGGCTCGCATCTGTTCCTCCGGTGGTTGTGGCGTCAGCTCCACGCCGAGGCGCCAGGGGCCTCCGTGTGGCGCCCGCGCTGGAGCGTGTCGCTGCTGCTGCTCGGGGTGCTGCTCTTCGCCGCGACGATGGCCTCGGTGGGCATCGGACATCACGTGGGCTGGCTGATGTCGGGGCGCGCGCGCCTGGTGCGCAGCTCGTGGCCAGGGATTGAACCGGAGGGCACGCGGACCGCGCGCTGGCTCTGTGAAGAGGCCCGGGACCAGCTCAAGGCGGGGACACCGGACGGGCAGCTCACCCGGAAGCTGCTCGCAGACCCCTCTCTTCGCCCCATCGTGGAAGCGCAGTACGTGGTTCCGCACGTGAGCCCCGAGGGAAAGCCGGTCATCGTGGTGTTCGCGCGGGACCCACTCGTTCGCGAGCGGGATGGCGGCGTGCGCTGTGGTCCGGCATCGTTTGGCGTCGAGTCGCTCGATGCGAAGGTCCTGGCGCAGTGGCTCGCCGAACCACGCGCCGTCGCGAGCCCTACTCCCTGACGCTCGAAGTGCTTCAAGTGAAGCCGCGCGCGGAGGCCTCGTCGCGGGGGTGCTAGGCTCGCACTCCCCGTGCGGGCCTTGAAATGAAGCCCGACGGGTCACCTGGAGGAGCCGCTCATGTCTTCGCGTCGCTTGTCGCATCCCTGGAGCCTTGCCGTGGTGCTCGCCTTCGCGCTGGCCGCGCCGCCCGCGCTGGCGGAGTCGGTCGAGGAGGAGCTGGTCTCTCGCGAGGACTCCAGCTCACAGGCTTCGTTGCTCACCTGTGGGCCGGCTCGGTGTGGCGGAGACTGGAACTGCGAGGCGAACTGCCCCGAGGCGGCGACCGCCGTCTGCGTCAACTTCTACTGCGTGTACACGTACCCGGATCCAGGCGGTGGTGGCGGTGGCGGTGGCCCGGGCTCGCAGTGCACGGGTTACCGCTGCGGCGGCGACTGGAACTGCGTCTGCGAGGGGCTGCAAGGCACCTGCGGCGCGAATGGCATGTGCGTTTTCTGAGTGGAAGCCCGGCGGTGAGCACTTGGCAGTCCGCGCGTCGTGACTAGTTTCCCGCGCACAAATGCGACGCCGGGGCGAAAGCCCGGGCGTCGTCACGCGAGGAGCTGACGGTGCAGGCGAAGATGCTGCTGGCCCTGGTGGTGGGTTCCCTGACGTTCGGAGTGGGCTGCCACCGCAACACCCGTGAGAGCGCGAAGGATGATGCGGAGCGCGCCGCGGACAAGACCGAGGACACCGCCGAGAAGGTGGGCGACAAGGTCGAGGACGCCGCCGAGGAGGCGGGCGACAAGATTGAAGACGCCACCGACAAGTAGCTCGGAGGTGTAGGCCCCTGGCCTTCCCGGACGCCGCACCGCGTTGGTTCAGCAGTCGCGTTTCGGGAAGGCCGTGGGTTGCCGTCAGCGTGGGGACTGGCTGAATAATCAGCCCCATGGGAACGCTCACGCTCAGCGCCTCCGCGCACCTGTGGGAGCAGTTTCTCGTCGGTGCGCTCGACGAGGACGTGGCCTCGGTTCCAGAGGCACCGCCGATACTCTCCCGCTGGCAACGCTCACGCGCGCTTGGCGCTCCGAGCACGGGCCTGCCCGACGAGGGGCCCAGTGTCGCCGGCGTCGCGCTCATCGAGCGGCGAGCCCGCCTGGAGCCGGTGTGGCACGAGGTTCGTGACATCCTGGACGTGCTCGCCGCCGCGCCCATGCCGTCAGGGCGGGTGGCGCTGCTCGCGGACCGGGAGGGCGTCATCCTCGCGACGCGCAGCTCGGGGGGCGACTTCAGGGACCACGCCGACTACGTGCGACTGGTGGCCGGGGCCTGTTGGGACGAGGTGTCGCGAGGCACCAATGCGATTGGCACCGCGCTGGTGGAGTCCTCGGCCGTGGCGGTGGTGGGGCCCGCGCACTATGCGCAGCGGCACCATGGGCTGGTCTGTTATGCCGCGCCGGTGAGAGACCCGTTCGGCGAAGTCGTCGGCGTGCTGGACGTCACCGGGCCCGCGAGTGGCGCGGACCCGCTGGTGCTGGTGGCGGTGGCGAGCATCGCTCACTCGGCGGAGGCGCGACTGCGCGAGGTGGCGTGGGCGCGTGTGGCGGCGGCCGCGCGAGGGGGAGTGGATGCCCACCTGTCGCGCGAGGACGGCCCGGTGCTGCTCGTCGAGCCGCCGGGTCGCGTGCGGCGTCTCAATGGCGCGGCGCGCTCGCTGCTGGGCCTGGAGTCATCCCCGGGGGACGTGTCGCCGACTCGGATGCTCGGCTTGTCCTGGCGGGCGTTGAAGGACGCGGCGTTGAGAGGCCACGCGCTGGAGGCGTGTCATCAGGCCTCGGGTGCGACGTGGCGGGTCCACGCGGAAGCGGTGGGGGAGGGGGACTCGGCGCTCGCGGTGCTGGTGCGGCTGGAGCCTCGTGCGACGCGCGTCACGGCGCGGATGCCGCCCGAGGTGGCCGAGAGCGGGCCCGATGGAGGGGCCTGGGCCGCGCTGAAGGGGAGTGACCCGGAGCACCGCGCGACGCTGCGAGAGGCCGCGCGCTTCGCTCCCACGACGCTGCCGGTGTTGCTGCTCTCGGAGACGGGTACGGGCAAGGAGTTGCTCGCGCGCGCGGTGCATGCCGCGAGCGCGGTGGCCTCCGGACCCTTCGTCGCCGTCAACTGTGGCGCGCTCTCCGCTTCGTTGCTGGAGAGCGAGCTGTTCGGTCATGCGCCGGGAGCCTTCACGGGGGCTCGCGCGGGTGGGGCCGAAGGCAAGCTGGCGGCTGCGGATGGAGGCACGCTCTTCCTCGATGAGCTCGCGGAGATGCCCGCGGCGCTGCAGGTGACGCTGTTGCGTGTGCTGGAGGATGGCGGGTACTCGCGTGTCGGCGAGTCGCGCGTGCGGCACTCGCGCTTCCGACTCATCGGCGCCACGTGTCGGGACCTCGAAGCGGCCGTGAGCGCGGGCACCTTCCGGAGCGACCTCTACTATCGCCTCCAAGGCGCGGTCCTTCGCTTGCCGCCGCTGCGCGAGCGGGTGGACCTGCCGGAGCTGGCCCGGTCGTTGTTGAGTGGGCTGTCCGTCGAAGGAGGCCATCCCGCGAGCACGCTGTCCGCAGAGGCGCTGGCTCGTCTGCGGGCACACGCCTGGCCGGGCAACGTGCGGGAGCTGAAGACGGTGCTCCGCATGGCCCTGGTCCGAGCAGGAGGAGCGCCCGTGGTGAACGCGGCCGCGCTTCCGCCCGAGCTGGGGCGAGCACCCGCGCACGTGCCACCCGTGTCCCCGCCACCCGTCGAGCCCGTGGCCTCCCCGGGCCTCAGGGAGCTGGAGGCCCACGCGATTCTCGACGCGCTGTCTCGCAGTGGTGGGAACGTGGCCCGCGCGGCGCGGCTGCTGGGGATTGCTCGCAGCACGCTGTACCGGATGGTGGAGCGCTTCGGGTTGGTGCTCCCTCCGCGCTCGTGATGCGAGCTTTCCCGTAGGCGCGCCGTGGGCCCGCGAGGGGACGGTGGCTCGTCCTCATCGGAACATTCCATCCGTGCGGTGGCACACCCGCGCGCGACACTGTCGCGAGGTGCTCCACGCGGAGCGGACAGAGGTGTCGCATCGCGGGACACGACGCGCCGCGACGTCGGTGGTGCGGGGCGTGGCATGCGCGCTGCTCTGGGGGGCACGGCTTCCACCCGCAGCCCCACCCGCAAGGAGAGCGTTCATGATCTACGCCGCCCCCAATCAGCCTGGCTCGAAGGTGAAGTTCAAGGCCCGCTATCAGAACTTCATCGGCGGTCGCTGGGTCGAGCCGAAGCGCGGGCAGTACTTCGAGAACATCTCGCCCGTGACGGGGCAGGTCTTCTGCGAGATTCCTCGCTCCACCGCGGAGGACATCGACCTGGCGCTGGATGCGGCGCACGCGGCGCGCGTCTCGTGGGGCCGCACGTCACCCACCGCGCGCTCGAACATCCTGCTGAAGATCGCCGACCGCATGGAGCAGAATCTGGAGATGCTCGCGGTGGCGGAGGCCTGGGACAACGGCAAGCCGGTCCGCGAGACGCTCGCGGCGGACCTGCCGCTGGCCATCGACCACTTCCGCTATTTCGCCGGCTGCATCCGCGCGCAGGAAGGCACGGTGGGCGAGTTGGACCACGACACCGTCGCGTATCACTTCCACGAGCCCCTGGGCGTGGTGGGGCAGATCATCCCGTGGAACTTCCCCATCCTGATGGCGGTGTGGAAGGTGGCGCCGGCTCTGGCGGCGGGCAACTGCGTGGTGCTCAAGCCCGCGGAGCAGACGCCCGCGAGCATCCTCGTCCTGGCCGAACTCATCCAGGACCTGCTGCCCGAAGGTGTCCTCAACATCGTCAACGGCTTTGGCGTCGAGGCGGGCAAGCCGCTGGCGAGCAGCCCTCGCGTGGCGAAGATCGCCTTCACCGGTGAGACGACGACGGGCCGGCTCATCCTCCAGTACGCGAGTGAGAACCTCATCCCGGTGACGCTGGAATTGGGCGGCAAGAGCCCGAACATCTTCTTCGACGACGTCATGGCGCACGACGACGACTTCCTGGACAAGGCGATGGAGGGCTTCTCCATGTTCGCGCTGAACCAGGGTGAGGTCTGCACGTGTCCGTCGCGCGCGCTGGTGGGCGAGGGCATCTACGGCCAGTTCATCGAGCGGGCGCTGGAGCGCGTGAAGAAGGTCAGCCCGGGCAACCCGCTGGACACGGAGACGAAGCTGGGCGCGCAGGCGTCGAATGATCAGCTCGAGAAGATTCTCGGCTACATCGACATCGGCAAGAAGGAGGGCGCCAAGGTCCTCATGGGCGGCGAGCGCGTGAGTCTGCCGGGCGACCTCAAGGGCGGCTACTACGTGGCGCCCACGGTGTTCCAGGGCCACAACAAGATGCGCGTGTTCCAGGAGGAGATCTTCGGACCGGTGGTGAGCGTCACCACGTTCAAGGACTTCGACGACGCGATGCGCATCGCCAACGACACGCTGTATGGCCTGGGCGCCGGCGTGTGGACGCGTGACACGAACACCGCGTACCGCGCGGGCCGCACCATCGAGGCGGGCCGCGTGTGGACCAACTGCTACCACCTGTACCCGGCGCACGCGGCGTTCGGCGGCTACAAGCAGTCGGGCATCGGCCGCGAGACGCACCGGAAGATGCTGGACCACTACCAGCAGACGAAGAACCTGCTCGTCAGCTACAGCCCGAAGGCGATGGGGTTCTTCTGATGAGTGACACCCGTGCCGGGCCCGGCGCGGGTGGGCAGACGGAGCAGGAGGTGGCCCGGGTGGCGGTGACGCCCGAGGCCGCCGCCGTCATCCGCTCCCTGCGTGCCGCGAATGGTCCGCTGATGTTCCACCAGTCCGGCGGCTGCTGCGATGGCAGTGCCCCCATGTGTTATCCGGCGGGGGAGTTCCGTGTCGGTCAGCGGGATGTCTTCCTGGGCGACGTCGAGGGCTGCCCCGTCTACATCGGCGGCGCGCAGTTCGAGGTCTGGCAGCACACGCACCTGACGCTGGACGTGGTGCCTGGAAGGGGCGCGGGCTTCAGCCTGGAGTCGCCCCTGGGCGTGCGCTTCCTCACGCGCAGCCGTGTCTTCACGGATGAGGAATACGAGCGCATGAAAACCCAGCCACCGCCAAGGCGGGGACCACCGGAGTGAGCAAGGGTCCCGGGCTCGAAGTCGGGCCCGGGTCGCCCGCCACCCGACCGTAACTCTTCATGTTACGGCACGGCCAATGACAATCATCCCCTCAAATCAGACCCATGCGGTGTCATGAATACACCATTTACACTGCGTGAGAGTACTTATGCAGAGTGCAGGCCCCAACACAGGGGCAACTCGAAATGAGGGGGAAGTCATGAAGCTGTTCAATACGTTTGGAGTTGTGGGAGTGGTGTCTCTGATGGCCGTTGGGTGCGGCGGGGAATACACGCCGGAAGAGGCCGCTCAGAGCCCGGAGATGGGTGAGGCGACGCAGGCCGTGGAGAGCGCGTTCATCGCTGGCGGTCAGACGCGTGACTTCTCGACCTGGCTGTTCGGTGTGACGCCGTTCTATGTCCGGAACATGTCCGCCACCCGCTCCACGCGCTTCAACGCGTACTGTGGCGCCAACAACATCTCCATCCTGCTGGCGCCGAATCAGGTCTATCCCACGAGCCTGAACTGCGCCTGGCCCGGCGCGCGCCTGTATGTCCAGAACCAGGGCCTC
Source organism: Myxococcus sp. CA056 (assembly GCF_013336715.1). Lineage (NCBI taxonomy): Bacteria > Pseudomonadati > Myxococcota > Myxococcia > Myxococcales > Myxococcaceae > Myxococcus > Myxococcus sp. CA056. The sequence goes on along the minus strand of NZ_JABUMT010000003.1, from coordinate 44,450 downwards.
AGCTCGACCCTCGACCAGATCTACGTCGAGACGCACTGAGTCGCGGCAAAAGCGCGCTCTTTGAGGTCGTGCTTGGGGGAGTCTCCGCGAGGGGGCTCTCCGAGACGGCCCGCACGAAGCTGCTCCGCTGGGGCAAGTAGCCCCGAGGTGCGCGAGCGTCTCCGGGCCCGATACAGGGCCCGGAGACAGTCGTGCCCGGGGGAACCTCAGGAGGACTTGTACGCGTCCGCGATGCGCAGCAGGTCCACGATGGTGAAGTCGCCGCCCGTGCCGTAGGTGGGCTTCCAGCCCTTGTTGTGCAGGAAGGACTGGGGGTCGTTGATGAGCACGCTGAAGAACGTCTCGCCCACGATGCGACCGCCCACGGGCCCGAGGAAGCGGCCCTGGTTGGCGAGCTTCGCCTCCTTGAGGATGTAGTACCAGAGCGGCGCCAGCGTGCTCCCCCAGTTCGTCGGCAAGCCCAACTGGGAATTGGAGTACTGGGTCGTCCCCAGCGCCTTGGCGACCGTTTGTCCCGCCGGCAGGGTGAACTCATTCTGGCGCAGCAGGTTGCGGCCCGGCAGCGACAGGTAGAGCGGATCCGGCTTGCCCTGATATTGGGGATTGTCGAAGCCGGGGATGAGGGCCTGGGGCAGCTGAAGCAGCTCCGACGCCACCAGCGTGTCGAACAGCTTGGCGCCCTGGGGCGTGACGCGGGAGTCGGTGTCGAAGAAGTACTTCCAGTCCACGCGCTTCTCCGGGCTCAGGAACGTCCCGGGCTGGTGCAGGTCGAAAATCTGCGCGCCCTTGTAGTTGTCATTGACCTGGTAGAACTCGCGAATCGTCGCGTGGCCCATGCGGTAGGCGGCCGCGGAGAACTCGATGGGAATCGCCTGGAGGGTGGGCGGGAAGTACTGCGGGCCCTGACTCACCAGCTTCCCATACAGCTCATCCCCGACGAAGCGGCGCACGAAGTCGTGGTAGACAATCCACTGGTAATGCCAGCGCACGCGCTGCGACGCCTCGGTGAAGAGCGCCCCTCCGGAGAACTGGCTCGACAGGTCCTTGACCACCTGATTGTGGAACTTGATGACGGCCAGGTGGAGCTGGTCGACGAACATGTTGTCGTCATTGCGCGGGTCTCCGATGATGGCCGTGCCCTGTGAGTTGCGGAGCACGTCGCCGTCCGGATTGTCGGGCCGGCCGAACAGCAGCGTGGCGCCGTCCTTCTGGTCGAAGAGGAAGGCGTCCTGCACGGGCCCCCGGCCATAGATGTTGCCCAGGTCCAGGGTGGGGGTGATGGCATCCCGCGTCTGGTTGGGTTGGGTGTCCCGGCCATTGATGTTCGAATAGACGTCGAACGTCAGGTCATGGTCCAGGAACTGGCCCAGGAACGTGTAGCCCGCGGGGATGGTGGGGTTGTCCTGGGGGAGGCCCGGGCTCTGGTTGGCCACATCCATGGGGCCTCCAGGCAGGGTGAGCGCCCGGAGGTCCTCCACGTTGAAGAGGGAAGGGCCCAGGTCCGGGAACATGCGGAAGAAGTCGGAGACGACGGGGCCGTTGTCTCCGCTCAGCGACTGCGCGGACTTGTTGGAGACGGCCGTGCCCACACCGCCGTGGGGGCGCACCAGGTTGCCGGAGGGCATCTTGGACAGCATCGCGTTTCCCGCACCCCGGTGGAATGGACAGCCGCTCCCAGGCAGCGCGGTGTGGCCCGAGGGCCGGTTCTTGTCACTCATGATGGGTCTCCTCGTGAATGGGAAGCGCGGCCTATGACGTGATGGTGATGTACGGGTCCCACGAGTAGGTGCCCACCTTGTTGCCCTGGTTGTCCGTCACCTGGAGATAGAGCTGGTAGGTCACCCGCCCGCCGGGGAGCGTGGCGGTGGGCAGCATCGCGGTGGACTGGAAGAAGAAGTCCACGTAGGGCTGCACGTTGAAGCCGCTGCTCTGCCCGCCCGACACCTCGGGGACTGGCACCTTGATGTGGGACACCAGGGGCTGGGGCTGGGTGATGCACTGCGCGTTTCCGGAGACATTCATCTTGTAGAGCAGGGCGCTGTAGCGCGTGTTGAGCGTCAGCGACGCCAGCCGCCACCGGAGGTTGTCGTTGGTCTTCGCGGCGACCGTCAGCTCCGGTATCGCCTCCGCCCCCACGGCCGAGTCCCGCCGGACGAGCATGTACACACAGTCCGCGATGGCCACCCCGGGGTTGTCGAGCGACGCGTTGGGGCCGTACTTGCCGATGACCTTGTCCACGTCCACCACGGTGAGCACATCGATGAAGCCGTTATCCTGTCCCATATCGCATCCAATCCTTTCGGAAGAAGAAGTCAGACACCGTCGGCTAGCCCGCCGGTGACGTCATGAGGTGATGGAGATCTGCGGATCCCACGAGAAGTAGCTCAGGATGTTCCCGTCGTTGTTCGCCAGGACGAACGAGAACTGGTACGAGACATTGGGCGGCGAGGGGTTCACCGCCGTCGCCTGGAAATAGGCGTCCGTATAGGTCTGCGTCTGGTTGATGGTCACCTGGAAGCCATTCACCGACGGGAGGGGCACCGTCACCGTGGGCTCGATGAGGCCGGGCTGGGTGATGAGCCCCACGCCCCGCAGGATGTTGCACTGGCTGAGCGCGACGCTGAAGCGCGTGTTCCCGGTCAGCGAGGTGATGCGCCAGCGGATGTTGTTGTTGGTGTTGAGGGTGATGACCAGGTCATCCGTCGCCTGTCCGGAGAGCACCTCGTCCTGGCGGACGAACATGTAGATGTAGGGCGTGCTCTCGCCCAGGGACACGGGCCTGTTGGCGTCCGTGCTGAACTTCCCCTGGTAGGCCTGGTAGACGCTCTCCGCATCCACGACGACGAGGACGTTGGCTGTATTTTCAGTATCCGGCATGGACCACTCCTGATTGAGGCGGGGTGAGAGGGCTCAGCGGGGCCGCAGGATTCCGGGGCGCTGGATGGAGAAGGGCTGGATGTTGAACTGGGTGACGCCCGTCAGCGCGAGCTCGGCGAGAATCTTCCCGAGCAGTGGGGTGAACTTGAACGCCTGCCCCGTGTCACCGGTGAACAGGAGGATGTCCGGATGGCCGGGCAGGGCATCCAGGACGAAGTTCAAATCGGGGGTCATCGTGTAGAGGCAGCCCACGGCGTCCTGTGCCAGGGATTGAAGTCCCTGGAAGTGCGCGCGCATGAAGTTGTTGAGCAGCTCCACCATCCGAGGGTCCGCCTGGGGCGGCGAGGTGGGCGGCAGCGGGGACTTCTGGAAGGTGAAGTCCGTGCCCACCTTGAGGCGCCCGGGCGTCAGGAGCGGGGGCAGGCCGTAGTAGGTCGTCTGGTCATCGCCAGGGAACTGGGGCGCGCCGAAGTAGAACCAGAGCGGGTAGTTGTACTGGGATTGGGCCACCGTGAAGTAGGCATACGTCATGGTCCAGATCTCCAGCTCCAACTGGAGGTTCAGGCTGTCGAGCACCGGGTTGGTCCAGGCGGAGGGCACCAGGATGAGCTTCTTGCCGGTGTAGTCCCCTTGCGCGGTGGAGACGGTGACCTGGCCCGGCGCGTCCTGGATGCGGCTGACCGTCCGGCGGGGAATCATGGTGACGCCCTGCTTGCGACAGAGCTGGGCGAGGGCCTGAAGGGCCCGGTCCGCCGCGATGACGCCGGCCTGGGGCTGCACCAGTCCGACGACGTCGTCACTCAGCCCCTTGAGCGCGGGGTAGCGCTCCGGGAAGTCCGCCGCGGTGAGGCGGGTGAAGGGCAGGCCCTGCTCCTCGAGGACGGCCTGGGAGTCCTTGAGGTCGCCCTCGGGTGTGTTCACCCCGCTGGGCGGGCCGAAGAACAGCAGGGACGTGTCGTTGAGGATGCCATCCAGGCCGCTGTCGTCCTCCAGCTCCCGCCAGAGCGGATAGGCGGACTGCGCCAGCAGGGACAGGTGCGGATTGGAGTACATCACCCGGAAGAAGCGGGACTCTCCCTTGGAGGAGAAGAAGTCGTTGTCGAAGTCGAACTGGTCCAACAGGAGGACCTTCTTGCCGGCCTTCGAGCACCAGTAGGCGGCGGACAGGCCAATGGCGCCCGCGCCCACGACCACCACGTCATAGGAGTCCATGTTTGCGTTGCTTTCGTTCTGGAGGGACGAAGGTGTCTGGCTTTACCAGCCGAGGTAGTACTGGCTGTCCAGCCAGGAGGGCCACGCGAGCCCGAAGTGCGCCTGGAGCATCTTCTCCGCCTCGCAGAAGGCGCCTTCCACCCAGCCCTGCTGGTCCGAGTACGCCTCGCCGCAGATGTGCAGGCGCTCCGCGGGGTCCGGGCGGCGCATGAAGGGCATCACCTCGCGCACGCTCACCCCGGCCTGCCACGCATGGTAGCCGCCGCCGTAGGGGTCCTCTGTCCAGTTACGGAAGTAGGAGACATACGGGTCAGGGACGGGGTTCTCCGGGCCGTGCAGCTCCCGGAGCTGGTGGACGGCCTCCTGGACCATCACCGCCGGGGCCTGGAGGGACTCCACCTGGGCCAGGGACTCCGGGGACGCCAGTCGCGTGGCCCGGGGCTTGAAACGCTTCAGGTTCCGCTGGGGAGAGGCCATCAGCGCGGACCAGAAGGGGGTGGTCCGCATGTCGTTGTAGCTGGCCAGCAGGATGGAGTGGCTGTTCGAGGGGTCGGTGCCGAAGTAGTAGCACTGTCGCATCGGCAGGTCGGTGATGGACTCGCCCGCCAGGGCGTTGAACTCCGCGTGCCACCAGGGAGACTCGAAGCCCATCAGGAGCTTGAACGACGGCTCGGAGATGACCGAGTCGAGGTTCTTCCGGACCTGCTCGCTCACCTCCGGGGTGGCGAAGAAGCGGTCTACCTCCAGCAGCTCCAGGGCGCGGCGGGGCATGGCGAGGACGACGGCCTTGGCGTACACCGTCCAGCTCTTGCCGCTCTGGGCATTGGCCACGGTGAGGATGTACTTGTAACGGCTGCCGCCCGGCGCCGGGTCGATTCGCCGCAGGCCATTCTGTCCCCAGAGATGGGCGCGCTTGCCGCTGGGGTCCTGCGCCAGGAAGCGCCGCGCGAGGACATTGCCGACCTGGTCATAGCCGCCCGCCAGCGTCTGGTACTTCACCTCCGCGTTGGAGAAGTCGCCCACGAGGTAGGGGAAGGCCTCCGCGGCGTTCCAGTTGATGGTGTTGGAGTAGTACCCGCCGGCGACGGACAGGAACTCGTAGGCCTCCTGGCCCACCTGGTCCTTGATGAGGTTCCAGAAGCCCAGGTCGTTGACCTTCAGGCCGTCGTACGGACCCGATTGGTGATAGGTCAGGTTGGGTTTGACGTCATCCCATTCGCGGGCCGTCAGGGTGAAGGCATAGTCATAGGGCGCGGTGAAGGTGGCCTTGCCCGGATAGCGCTCCCGGAACCACGGGTCCGCCATGAGCACGTCGTAGATGATTTTGTTGAAGAGCTGGTCCGAGGTGAAGCCCACCACCGCGTCGGGTAGGAAGTAGCGCGTCTTGTACGTGCGGCGGTCGGCCTGGGCGTTCTCCCATTCGTTGGCCTTGAAGCGCTGCCCGCGCAGATAGCGGTAGTGATTGCCGTCGTCGCCCAGGGGGAAGTCGATAGGCGTCACCTCCTGCTCGAAGACCTTCGTGATGAGCGAGTTCACAATCTCATGCGATTGCAGATAGCGCATGCCGCCAATCTCCGCAGCCAGGGAGATGCCAGGGAGGAAGACGGATTCGATGCGTCCACCCAGGCGCTCGCTCAGCTCGAAGATGTGGACCGTCTCGGGGCGGGTGCCCTCGGGGGCCAGGTCTCCCACGAGCAGTCTCCAGCCCGCATAGAGGCCGGAGACTCCGGCGCCGATGATGGCCACGTCGAGCTGGAGCCCATCGTCCATTCCGGTGTCCATCGCTGGTGGGTTGACTCGTGACATGTCTGCCTCATGGGGGAGAGGGGATTCGCCTTGCGTCGGCCCGGTTCGCTGCAATTGGTGCACCAAGGTCCTTCCCGGTCCTGGGTGTCTGTCTTCAAGGACATGCGGGGCAGGGGATGTGGCCTTGACGCGTCAGGCGAATGGATTTGGGAGGTCCCGGGGCGTCGTCGCTGGGGAATCGCTGACGTGTCAGGCTTCGGGCGGACGCGTCAGCGCCCGCGGACCGTGGCGGCGTCGGCGGGGGAGCGACTGGGGGAGCGGCGACCGGACGGGCCGGTCCTTCACCCATGTCGCTTTTCGATGAAGCTCGAATTTCGTCATATTATAGTCATCATATGGTGGGCAGGGGCTCTCGGGAGCCCGCCTGTCCGTCCATTTGACGTTCCTCAATGGGGCCGCCCGGAGCTTTCCGTCCGCCTCGTCACGCCGGAGTCGAGTCATGCAGGTCAAGAATGCTGTCGCCCTGGTCACTGGTGCCAATCGCGGGTTGGGGCTCGCCTTCGCGAAGGCCTTGTTGGAGCGGGGGGCTCGCAAGGTGTACGCGGCGGCTCGTGAGCCCTCGAGTGTGACGATTCCAGGCGTGGTGCCGGTCCGCCTGGACGTCACCCGCCCCGAGCAGTTGGAGGCGCTGGTCCGCGAGGCGGGTGACGTGACGCTGCTCATCAACAACGCGGGCATCCTGAAGGGCACGAGCCTCTTGGGGGCGGACGCGCTGTCCGCCGCGCGCGCTGAACTGGAGACGAACTACCTGGGCCCCCTGGCGACGAGCAGCGCGTTCGCGCCGGTGCTGGCGAAGAACGGCGGGGGTGCCATCATCAATGTGCTCTCGGTGCTCAGCTGGATGGCCTTCCCGGGCTCGGCCAGCTACAGCGCCTCGAAGGCCGCTGCCTGGGCGCTGACCAACGGTCTGCGCAAGGAGCTGGGCGCCCAGAAGACGCAGGTGATGGCCCTGCACGTCGGCTACATGGACACCGACATGGCGGAGAAAGTCACGGCGCCGAAGACGAGCACCGCCGAGGTGGTGCGCCTGACGCTGGATGCGCTCGAGGCGGGCCAGGACGAGGTGCTCGCCGATGAGGTGAGCCGCAACGTCAAGCAGGGGTTGTCCGCAGGCGTCTACCTCCAGCGCTCGTGAGCGAGCTGGCGGAGAGCCGCGGAGCTTTCTCCGAGCCCGCCACCGCGCGCGCCGTGTCCAGACCGATGGAGTGAGAGCGGGCCCACGCGCGGGGCGAAGTGTCATGCGCTGTGCGGGGAAGGCTATGGTGTCTCCAGGCTCGAACGTGAGCCTGGAGACTTCGCATGCCGCAGTGTCGCCTGGCGTGGAGCGTGGTGATGGTCGTCCTGATGGGGGCGACTTCGGCCTGGGCAGACGAGCCTCCCGTTGAAGCGCTGGTGCCACCGCCGCGCACGGGGTGGCGCGTCCAGGGCCTGCCGCTGCTCAACTTCAACAGCGACGAGGGGTTCGGCTACGGCGCGAGGCTCCTGCTGGTGGATGCGGGAGATGGCACGTACCGGCCTTATCGATACTCCCTCATCGCGCAGTTCTTCCAGACGACGCGGGGGGTGGCCACCCATCGGCTGATGATGGATTCGCCGCGCTTCTTCGACTCGGACTGGCGGTTGGGGTTGGACCTGAGCTTCATCAACGAGCGGTTCTCGCCCTACTTCGGCCAGGGCGCCGCCGCCGGATACGAGCCGGACTTCGCCCGGTGTGACGACCGGGAGCAGCTGGAGGACGCGCGGGATGTGTGCGCGGGCAATCCCTCATTCCGGGGCCTGCGCTACTACAGCTTCGAGCAGCGCACGCTGCCGAGCGTCGTGTTCAACGCGCGGCGCACCCTGAGAGGGCCGCTGCAGGTGTCCGTGGGCTATCGCTTCCGCCTGACGCGGATTCGCTCGCGCTACAGCGCGAAGGACCTGGGGCAGTCGCGGGACTCGCGGCTCGAGGAGGATGCTCGGGCGGGGCTGTTGACGGGGCTGGAGGCTGGAGGAGGGGAGGGGACGTTCCGGACCGCGGAGGTGACGGCGGGGCTTTTGTGGGACTCGCGTGACAACGAGCCCGCGCCCGTGCGCGGCATGTTCCACGAACTGGCGGCGCGCGGCGCGGTGGGGGCGACGGGCAGCTCGTTCAGCTACTGGGGCTCCACGGCGAACCTGCGCTTCTACCACCCCCTGGGACATGAGCGATTGGTGGCCGCGTTGCGCCTGATGGCCGACGTGCTTGGAGGGGATGTGCCCTTCTTCCTGCTCAGCGGCTTTGGCGGAGTGGAGTGGCGCGATGGCTGGGGCGGCGTGGGCGGCCTGTTCACCGCGCGAGGGCTGCTGAAGAACCGCCTGCAGGGCGAGGTGAAGACGGTGGGCAACGGCGAGCTGCGCTGGCGCTTCCTCGACGTGCGGCCGTGGGAGCAGCCGTTGGAGTTCACGCTGGTGGCCTTCTTCGATGCGGGACAGGTGTGGACGGACCTTCGCTTTCGGGACAAGGGGTTGTTCCGGTACGCGGGAGGTGGGGGCCTGCGAGTGGCCTGGGACAACACCTTCATCGTCCGAGCGGACTACGGCGTGAGTCCTCGGGATGGCACGTCCGCCTTCTATCTCGACTTCAACCACATGTTTTGAGTGGCCGATGTCATCCGGTGGCATTGACGCCCGCGGAGGGTGCCAGCTAGCGTGACGCCACGATGATGCTCTTGAACGCGAGCTTCCTGACGACCGCCACCGGCCGCTGTTGCCGTGGCGCGTGTTGTTAGTCGAGCTGCTTCGAGCGTCCTTCGTTCCACCGGTTCGTTTCCGCTGAGCCCCGGGCCTGGTGCCTTGGGTTCGTTGCCCCGGTGGTGTTCCGCGTCCCGGTGATGAGGCCCTGGCCTCGTCTCGCGTGCGTGGCCTCGCGTCCCTCCGCCGGAGTCTTGCGCATGCCCATCACCCGCTTCGCGCCGCATGACGATTTCCTGCGTGTCTACTTCGCTGGGGATGGTGTTCCCCGGCACGCGGACTTCCACTGGTTCTGGCTGCGGCACAACTCGGAGCTGGACCGTCATCCGCTCACGCGCGAGCGCATCGTCTGTTCCTCGGAGCTGCCGCTGGAGCTGCGGCCTCGCGGGGTGCGGGTCTCGGAGGATGCCTCTGGCCTCGATATCGACTGGGGGGACCGTGCCGATGGGCAGGTGAGTCGGTACGCGGCGGACTGGCTGCTCGCGAATGCCTATGCGGCAGACCGTGTCGCCGTGCCTCCGCCGCCCTCGGACAGTGTGTTGCTCACGGTGGAGGCTTCCCAGGTGCGCGAGCCGCTCGTGCCGTTCGCCTTGAAGCGACTCCAGGAGTCCGGGGCGGTCATCGTGCGGGGCTTCGAGGCGGACACGGAGGCGCTCATCGACCTCTTCGGTGGTGCCGGGCTCTCTGTCATCGAGACGCACTTCGGCCGCATCGAGGATTTGCGCACCGACAACACGACGAATCGGAACACGGACCAGCTTGGCTATACGGACAGCGCGGTGCAGTTGCACACGGACCAACCCTTCCTGGACCGACCGCCGCGCTACCAGCTCCTGCATTGCCAGCGGCCCGCCGAGACGGGTGGGGAGAACAGTGTCGTGGATGGGCTCGCGGCGGCGCGCTACCTGGCGGACCAGGACGCGTCTGCCTTCGAGCTTCTGCGCACGGTGCCGGTGACGTTCCATCGCAAGCAGGCAGCGTTCGAGCGGGTGCTGGTGTCACCCGTGCTCGACTTCGATGCGCCTGAGGGCTTTCGCATCCGGTACAGCTACTTCACGCTCGCGCCGCACCGGGTGCCGTTCGCCCGGATGGAGGCGTGGTACCGCGCCTACAACCGCTTCGCGACGCTGGTCCGGGACGAGCGCCACCAGTTCCGTTTCCGACTCGGGGCGGGTGACTTCCTCCTCTATGACAACTGGCGAATGCTCCACGCTCGCACCTCGTTCACGGGTGCCCGCTGGGTTCGCGGTGTGTACTTCGATGCGCGTTGAACCCCGGAGAACACCATGCCCGCTTCGCCTCGACTGGCCCCCCAAGGGATGAGTCACCAGGACGTCCTCGACCAGATGCGCGAGCTGCGCGCCGATGATTCGCGCTGGAAGGAAGGGAAGACGTGGAGCCTCGTCTACCACGCGGGGGATGACATCCGCCGGCTGCTCGCGGACGCCTACACGGAGTTCATGTCCGAGAATGGCCTCAGTCCGTTGGCGTTCCCCAGCCTCGCGCGTTTCGAGTCAGAGGTGGTGGCCACGGGCGCGGAGTTGTTTCACGGAGACACCGCCGCGGGGACGCTGACGTCGGGAGGAACGGAGTCCATCCTGATGGCGGTGAAGACGGCCCGGGATTTCGCTCGGGAGGAGCGGGGAATCATGGCGCCGGAGATGGTGCTGCCCGCGTCCGTGCATCCGGCCTTTCAGAAGGCCGCGCACTACTTTGGCGTGAAGCCCGTCAATGTGCCGCTGGGGCCGGACTTTCGCGCGGACGTGGCGGCGACTCGGGCCGCGTTGACGGCGAACACGGTGCTCGTGGTCGGCTCCGCGCCGGCCTATCCGCACGGGCTTGTGGACCCGATTGCCGAACTGGCGGCGCTCGCACAGGAGCATGGCGTCCTCTTTCACGTGGATGCGTGTCTCGGGGGCTTCCTGCTGCCGTTCGCGCGGAAGCTGGGGCACGACGTGCCCGACTTCGACTTCGCGGTGCCTGGCGTCACGAGCCTGTCGGCGGACCTGCACAAGTATGGTTATGCGGCGAAGGGGGCGTCGCTAGTGCTGTACCGCACGCCGGAGCTGCGTCGGTATCAGTTCTTCACGTACGCGGACTGGTGTGGCGGCATCTATGCGTCACCGTCGATGGCGGGGACCCGGCCGGGAGGCGCCATCGCGGCGGCCTGGGCCATCCTGAAGTACCTGGGCGAGGAGGGGTATCTGCGGCTTGCTGGGACGGTGCTCGATACGGCGAGGGCATTGCGTGAGGGCATCACGGCCATTCCAGGCTTGAAGCTGGTGGGCGAGCCCCGGCTGAGTGTCTTTGCCTTCGCGTCTGATGCGTTGGATGTGTATGCGTTGGGGGATGCGATGGAGGCGCGAGGGTGGAAGTTGGACCGGCAGATGGGGCCGCCAGCGCTGCACCTGATGGTGACGCCCGCGCACGAAAAGGTGGTGGAGCCGTTCCTCGCGGACTTGAGAGAGTGTTCCGCGAGTCTGGAGCGCGGAGAGCCTGCGCCCGAGGGAAGCGCCGCCATGTACGGCATGCTGGGCGCCATCCCAGACCGGCGTGAGGCCGCGGACTTCATCCGCCAGTTCATGGACTCCATCTACGGATGAGCGCCCTCATCCAGATTCGCGCGGTGCCCTCATCCTGGTTCGGGCTCGTGGGGACTATCCGATGAGCGCGCTCATCCAGCGTCGCACGCTGGCCTCACCCTGGTTCGGGCTCGTGGGTGCCCTCCGATGAGCGCGCTCATCCAGGTCCTTGTGGTGGTGGGGCTTCCCGGGCTCGTGCTGCTGGGGACACGAGTCTTCAAGCCCGTGGCATGGATAGGGCCCGTGGTGATGTGTTACGCGGCGGGCATCCTCCTGGGGAACGCACCGGGGTTGTCGCTCCAGACGGGCGTGAGCCTCTCGGTGAGCGAGGCGGCGGTGCCGCTGGCGATTCCCCTCCTGTTGTTGTCCACGGATGTGCCGCGCTGGACGAGGCTGGCCCGCACGACGTTGCTGTCTTTCGCCCTCGCCTGTGTGTCCGCCCTCGTAAGTGCCACGGTGGTGGGGCTCGCCTTCTCGGGGCGGATGGACGAGTGGTGGAAGATGGCCGGCATGTTGGTGGGTGTGTACGTCGGCGGTACCGCCAACATGAACGCAGTGGGCGTGGCGCTCCAGGTGCGCGAGGAGACCTTCGTTCTCCTCAACACGGCGGACATCGTCGCGGGTGCTGCCTACCTGCTCGTGCTGATGACGGTGGCACAGCGCATCGCGCTGGCATTCCTTCCTCCGTTCCCGAATCCGACGGGCTGGGATGGTTCAACCGCGGAGGAGGGGACGCGACAGGATGGCTTCTCCTGGCGGTTTGCGCGAGGTCTGGCCCTGTCGCTGCTGCTGGCCGTCGCCATCTGCGGTGTGTCCGCTGGAGTGAGCCTGGGGCTCGCGGGTCGACTGGAGGCGACGGTGGTGCTGTTGCTCATCACCACTCTGTCGCTGGCGGCGTCCTTCATCCCGGCCGTCCGCTCCCTTCCTGGGAGCTACGCGCTGGGGGACTACGCACTGCTCGTCTTCTGCGTGGCGGTGGGGACGTTGGCGGATGCGAGCCAATTGGGGAGCGCGGGACTGTCTGTCTTCGTCTTCTGCGCCAGCGTGATGGTGTTGGCCATCGTCCTGCATTTCGGTCTGGCGGCGCTGTTCCGCATCGACGCCGACACGGTGCTGATTACCTCCACGGCCACCATCTTCGGCCCGGCCTTCATCGCCCCCGTGGCCCGAGCGCTGCGCAATCGCGAGCTGATGGTCTCCGGCATCACCACGGGGCTGATGGGCTTTGCGCTGGGGACGTACCTGGGGCTCGCCCTGTCCTGGCTCCTGCGGCCTTGACTCAAAGAGAAGCCCCCGTTCTCCAATTTCAAGAGTGCTCCATGCTAACTGTTCGTCCTGTCTCTTCTCAGGTTTGGAGTGCGCGCATGGCCGTATACATCTCCATTCGGAAGATTTCGGAGAATGCCGAAACGGCGGAGTACGCGTTCGGCCTTGATGAAACTGCCGAGGGACGGCTCGTCATGAGCAAGGCCACTGGTCAAGTTGATCTGCTCTCGGCGCATCCGGCGGATTCAGAATCCAAGGGCTTGTTCGAGCGAGCTGCGCACAAGGTTCGAAGCCATTGGCGAAAAGGCGAACTGCCCGATCGAACCTGCTGGGCGTCCTAAGGTCGCTTCGTGCTTGCTGCCTTCACCCGGGCCAGCCCGCTTGCGCCAGCAGCGCAGAGAGCGCGAGCGGCGGACGCGTGAGTCGTCTCTCGGGAGCGGCGGCTAAACCGGAAGCCGATGGGGTCTGCCCAGGGGAGGTGCCCGGGTGGGCCGCACATCGATCGCCGGACACCAATGGCTTCGGATGCGAGCAACGACTCGGGGCCGTCGGGAGGTGCTCACCCGCGTTCCGGCAAACGATAGGTCAAGGGAGACGTCGCGCCGCCGGGAGAAGCGATGTGCGTCTGGAAGAACGACTCGTACCTGCCACCCTCCACGTCGAAGATGACGAGGTTTTTCTGCGCCCGGGTAATCCCCGTATAGGCCATCGTCGCGGTGTCGTCGGGTGTCAGGATGCAAAAGATGGTCTCGGACTCGTGCCCCTTGAAGCTGTGGGTGGTGGAGAGCTTGATCAGCCCGGAGTTCTGCGCGAAGATCATCTTCTTGCATCTGCGGAGTCTCTCGATCAACTCCTGCCCCTCCTTCTCCGTGAGCAGCGGGGATAGCGCGTCGAGTTCGGCCTTTGTTTCGAACATCACCTTCGTCTTCTCTTCGCTCATCAGCTCTTCGTTGATCGGGATGAGGTAGTCGACCTCCGAGCAGATGATGGACACGTCATTGGGGGGGAGGCTGCGCTGCTTTATGTAGTCGCGGATTCTGCGACACACTTGCTTCGCGTCGTAGCTTGCGCCGTAGCTCTCGTAGGACAGCAGATCGAGGCTCATGCTTGCTTGCGCAGGAGCAGAATCAAAGATCTCGGCGTCCGGGTTCGTTGAAGCGAGATATTGAGCCTGAAAGCGCTTGAACAACTCGACGAGGCGCGTATCCAGGCCGCAGCGGTACGACTTGGTCAGCTTCTTCCAACGCCCGAATCCCCTGGCCATGGGCGGTTCGCGAAGGCTGCCGTCTCGCTTGTAGATGTTCTGATTTTGGTCCGCGAAGAGCACCATTTCGCCATCGGTTTCGTCCAGGAACTTATCGTGGATGAGCTTGATCCACTCCGGATGGAAGTCCTGTGCCTCGTCGATGAGGATTGTCTTGAACTTACGAACGGGGCCGGAGGCGAGAGCCCGGGCGAGGACGTCCATCCCTTGGACGTTGTGTCGGTCCAGATCAGGCCGCTCGTTCCAGTCGATCCCCACCTCGTCCAGGCTGGAGTCAATGAATGCGTGGAAGTGGGTGACACCGAAGCCGTTGTCGGCGCCCTTTCCCTGCTGGAGGCTGATTGTGTCGCGGATGAAGTGACGCAACGTGATGTTGAAGGAGAGGATCAGGACCTCCTCACCATGGCGAGCGCGGGCGTTGATGGCCCGTTGGGCCAGGATTGAGGTCTTGCCACATCCGGCCACGCCCTTGATCTTCGAGAGCCCCGGGGCGCTTATGGTCAGGGCGTGCTGCTTCGTGTCGAACCGCACCGGCTTTCCCTGCCGCAGCACGTGACGAGGCGGCGCCAACCTGCGCTTGAACTCCTCGTAGATGTCGTCGGTGAAGAGGTTGTTTGGCTTGATCGTGGAGAGCTTGCGGATCTTGGCCGGCAATCTGTCTCTGGCCCATGATATGTTCAGATCGCGATCCATATTTTGCAGATGGCGCGACAGACGCTCGAACTCCTCCTCGTAGGTAGACCGGGTGACGTTCGCGCGGTCGCGGTTCAACGCGTTTCTGCTGGCTGTCAGCTCTCGAATGGCCGGTTCGTAGACCTTTGCGAGCTCGGCCTTTGTAGCGTTATGGAAGTAAACGTATGGCGTAATCACGCCATAGAAGTGGCGATTGATAATCTTCTTTAGGCCGAGCACCGGAAGGTGCAGGTTGAAAAAGTTGCTCTTGTATCGGAACGCCTGTTGCTGCGGGGACATCTTGTGCGCGTCCCCGTAACGCCACTTGTTGTTCCTATCGATTCGGTAATGCACGAGGTTCCAATCCTTGACCTCGATGATTGCGGCGCCGCAGCCCTTCTTGAGAACGATGACATCCGGTCTGTCACCGTCCAGGAAGGGGTTGAAGAACACCTCGTATGTGTCGTCCAGGCTCTCGCCCAACTGGGAGAGCAGGAAGAGCTCTCCCTCGGTAGGAGGCGTGGTGAGCCTCTGGATGTTCTCGAAGGCGGGGAAGAAGATCGCCATGTCAGTGCCCCCAGCAGATGGTGACGATAGTCCCGTCCCTGGCGACGTGTCGCTGCTCAACACGCCTGGGGCGGTGTGGACCCCCGCCGCTGCACTGCACGCCAGCGGCAAGCGGGACGTCGTCATCGGCGACCAGCGGCCGGTGCCCGAGGCAATCACCTACATGGGGAGTCACGGTAAGCGGATGCACTACGCGGAGGCACGAGTGCGGGGATTGCCCATTGGCAATGGCAACGTGGAGGCCACCTGCAAAGCCCTGGTTGCCCTGCGCATGAAGCGCCCGGGGGCGCGCTGGAAGGAGGAGTCCGGCCAGCACATTCTGGACCTGCGCGCCCTGGTGATGTCGGAACGCTGGGCCGTCGCCATGAACCTCACGCTCGCGCCACAGCGTGCAGAGGTGCGGCGCGCCGCGTGTCCAGGATGAGCGCCAGCCCCTCTTCAGCTTGGCCTTCATCGCGCATGCCGCCCGGGGGATGCGCAACCGCGAGATGGTGGTCTCCGGTATTATCGCGAGAGTGATGGGCTTCGCGCTGGGGCTCGCCTTGTCCTGACTCCTACGGCCGTAGTGTCAGTCCCTGAGCCAGAACAGCTTGTTGCCGCTCCTCAACGCAAGTTGCAGAAACTCCTGGAATGATCTGGCGATCTGCCGAACGTGCAGCGGATAGGTTTCGTGGAACGCATCCAGCAGTGGATAGGGGCCGCCGGGCTGCGCCACATCAACGAGCACAAAGTCGCTGTCCTGGCAGTAGAGGAGGGTGTACCAGGTCGCCGCTCCCATGGAGTCGTCGTCCTCCCCTCGCATGCGAACACGTGCCCGCTCTATTTCAGAGAGCGAGAGGATTCGGTACTTCGCATCAGGCCTGCGACGGAACAGCGTGGCACCGTCACAGTGGAGGTAGAACGCGCGCAAGTCCGGGTCCAATCTCCACCCGAGTCGTGCCGCGGCTTCGGCGATTTGTGCCGAGGTCGCCGGTGGGTTGGGGTAGTGGTCGCGCGACAGTTCTTCGAGCAGTGTCTGCATCTGCTTAGTCCACGTAGGGTCTGGTGGGGCCCACCAGATGCCATTGCCCCGTGCGTCCGTAGCATGCCGGGTACGCCATGTTGATGACGCCATGTACAGCGGGTGGCACGGGTAACAGGTTGTTGCGTGCTGTTGGATGGCCGCCATGCCACAGGTCGTGGATGTGGTGACCCGGCCAGTAGTCGCCACCGCTCTGTGGCCATGTTCCGAACTCAGTAGCCCATTCTTCTCGGAACCCCTCGCGCACGCCGTCCCACCTGTCGCGCTGGCGCTGCACATCGCTGATGGTGGGGTAGTCGCAGCAGCAGTGGGTAATCGCGAGGCGTCCTCCTGCCTCAGCGGGCATCGCGAGGAATCGCCCCGTCCAGTCGCCCTTGATGTCCGCGAGCCAGATGCAACCGCGTAGGGTGTGTCCTTCCGCGGCGCATCGTTGTTCGCACCGCACCATCCACCGCGCATTGCATTGCCAGGGCCCATGGTAGATGGCCCTGTTCACGAATCCGCCTGCCGCGCTTGGGATGGTAGGCCCCACCCATTTGGCCGAAGCCGGGGCTGTGCCACCGCGTCAGGCCGCCTCTTCCCGAATCTCCAACGCCTCCCGGACTCCCGGGAGCGCGGAGAGCAGCTCCAGCTCCGCCGACTGGAGCACGGAGACCCGCTTGCCGGAGATGCGCTCCATCGTCAGCTCGATGCGGTGGTCCCCCGCCGCGTTGACGCGCCGGAAGATGCGGGCCCTCCGGCCCTCCGCCCGACAGGCGAGGATGTCCTTCTGGAGGCTGCGCAGGCGTCGGAACACCTTCAGCGCCATCCGCCCCTCGGGGGTGTCGAAGGTGTGGAAGTGCCGATTACGCGACAGTGGCTTGCTGGGGTCATGGAGCCTCTCCACGAGGCGCCGAACGAATGGGTCCATCGACGAGGGAGGATAACATCCGGTACCCTCCCGCTCAGCGATGCCCTGGCGAATTCGAACCCTTCCCTGGACCCTGGCGCTCCTCCTCCCGCTTGCTTGCAAGGAACCGGAGGTGGCCGCAGTCCAGAACCGTGCCCAACAGGCCCAAGCCGCCCTGGGGGAAGCCCGCGCCCAGCTCGCCAACGGGCAGCCCGGCCCCGCCCTCGTGGCCCTCAAGAAGGCCGCCACCGCCGCCCCCGACAGCGCGGAGCCCTATCTGCTGATGGCCGATGCCCACCTCATGAACAACAACATGGGCGCGGCCATCATGTCCCTCAAGCAGGCCGAGGCCCTCATCCCCGGCACGGACCCTTCCATCCAGAAGCAGCTCTCCGAGCTGTACCTGGGCAACGGCAACACCCAGGAGGCCCTCACCATCCTCTCC
Source organism: Myxococcus sp. CA056 (assembly GCF_013336715.1). Lineage (NCBI taxonomy): Bacteria > Pseudomonadati > Myxococcota > Myxococcia > Myxococcales > Myxococcaceae > Myxococcus > Myxococcus sp. CA056. Next base: position 27,140 of record NZ_JABUMT010000003.1, on the reverse strand, counting down.
ACCCTGCGCGACTCCGGCCTGCTCACGGAGTCGGACGTGCTCGGCCTGGCCCGGCTCCAGGCCCGCGAAGGTCAGATTGAAGCCTCCTTCGCCACGCTGGAGAGCGTCCTGCGCGACAGCCCGGACGACCCGGAGGCCAAGGCCATGGAGGCGGAAGTCCTCCTCATGAAGGGCGACGAGCTGCTCGCCGCCAACCTCATGGACAAGCTGCTCCAGCAGAACCCCGCGCACACCACCGCGCGCCTCCTGCGGGCCCGCTACTTCCTCGTCAGCGGCGTGCCGCAGATGGCCGAAGCCGACCTCCAGGCCGTCGAAGGCAAGGACGCCAACCGCGGAGACGTCGTCATGCTGCGCGCCCGCGCCCTGCTGGCCCAGGGCCGCGCGACGGACGCCGAGGCCGCCCTCAAGCCCCTGGTCGACGCCGAACCCCAGAACGCCGAGGCCCTCGCCTGGATGGCTGAGACGGTGCTCGCCCAGGGCCGCCGCGCGGATTCACTCGCCCTGGTGGACCGTGCCCTCCAGTTCCGCCCCCGCCTCGCCCGCGCCCTCTACGTGCGCGGCCGTGCCCAGGAGGAAGCCAAGGATTTGAAGGGCGCCGAGGAGAGCTACCGCTTCGCCCTCAGCGCCGAGCCCCGCTTCGCGCCCGTGCACACCCGACTGTGGCGCCTGTTCCTCCAGTCGGAGCGCAAGGTGGATGCGTACTCGTCCCTGGAGCGCCTGCTGGCGCTGGGCGAGGCCTCCCAGGAGGAGAAGGTCGCCCTGGCGAAGCTCTCCGCTCAGCTCCAGACGCAGATGGCTCGGGGCATGAAGCTCATCGACGAGGCCCTCACGCGCGAGCCCGACAACGTGGAGTACCAGGAGGTGAAGAAGGCCCTCCTGGCCGTCGCTCCCAAGCCGAAGAAGAAGTCCACCGGCCCCGTCATCATCCGTGGCGGGCGCCGCTGACCAGCAACGGCGCGGCGGGCGCTCCGGGCAGTCCCGGCGCCTCCGCCACCACGCGCTCCAGGGCCTTGAGCCCCTTGCGCTGACCCACCGCGACGGCGATGAGGTTGTCCCGGTGGAAGTAGCGCCGCGCGACTTCACGCACGCGCGCGGCGGACTGTGAGTCCACCAGGTCCGCCCGGTGCTCGAAGGTCTCCGGAGCGCGGAACAGCTCCGTGCCGCCGAACCACCCGGCCAGCTCCCCCGGGGAGTCCTGGGAGAACTCCAGCAGCATGCGGTGGCGGCGCTTGGCCCGAGCCAGCTCCTCCTCGCCAATCTCCTCGTCGCACAGCGCGCCCAGCACGCGGAACGACTCGGCCACCACCTGCGCGGCCTTCTCCGGCGCGCTGGCTGCCTCAATCTCGAACAGGCCCGAGTCGTGGTAGCCGTCCAGCGACGCGTGGACGGAGTACGCCAGTCCGCGCTTCTCCACGATTTCGAAGGGCAGCCGGGAGGACAGGCCGTCATCCAGCACGCGCCGGATGATTTGCAGCGCGGCGTAGTCGTCGTGCTGCTCGGGCACGGTGCGGAAGTTGAGGCGGAACTCCGTCTGCGACTCGTCGTGAGAGACGAAGTGCAGGCGGGGACCGGGCGCGGCCGTCGGCGGGGGCGCCTCCGTGCTGGCCAGTCCTCGCGGCAGGTGCGCGAAGGCGCGCTCGGTCAACTCCAGCACCTCCTCGCGGCGCACGCGGCCCGCGGCCGTGACGACCAGGTTGCCGGTGACGTAGTGCTGCGCGAAGTGCTCCAGCACCTGGTTGTGCGCGAGCGCGGAGACGGACTCGCGCGTGCCCGCGATTTTCAGGGCCAGCGGGTGGTCGGGGAAGAGCAGGCGCTTGGACAGGTTGTCCAGGTCGATGTCGCGACCCTTCTCGTCCACCTCGTCCAGCATCTCCTCCAGGATGATCTGCCGCTCCACTTCCATGTCCGTGAGACGCGGACGGGTGAGCATGTCCCCGAGGATGTCCATGCCCACGCGCATGTGCGCGGGGTGCAGCGGCGTGTAGTAGTACCCGTGGTCCCGGGTGGTGACGCCGTTGAGGTTGCCGCCCACTTCCTCCACGGCGGCGTTCATCTTCACCGTGTCCGGCCAGCCCGCACTGCCCCGGAAGAACAGGTGCTCCAGGTAGTGGCTGACGCCGTTGTTGGCGAGCGTCTCGTGGCGGCTGCCCGTGCGGACGTAGATGGCGAGCAGGGCGGTGTGGAGGTGGGGCGTCTCGACGGTGACGACGCGCAGCCCGGAGGGCAGCACGTCCCGATACGATGTGAAGCTCATGCGCGTGGAAGCCTTAACACGAAGGCCGTGCCCTGGCCGGGAATACTCTGGCAGGAGAGCGAGCCCCCGTGGGCCTGGAGGATCTGCTGACTCACCGCGAGCCCCAGCCCCGTGCCCCCCTCCTTGGTGGTGAAGAATGGCTCGAAGAGGTGACGGCGCACCTCCTCCGTCATCCCCTGACCTGTATCCCGCACCGTCACCTCCACGTCCTGCTCCAGGGGGCGGGTGGCGATGGTGAGCTGCCCTCCGTAGGGCATCGCCTCGCGGCTGTTGCGCAGGAGGTTGAGGAAGACCTGGCGCAGCTGCCCTTCGTCGGCGAGCACGGGAGGCGTCGTCGGGGAGAACTCGCGCACCACCTCCACGCCCGCGCGCATCAGCTCCTCGCGGGAGAAGTCCAGCACGCCGTCCAGCACCGCCGTCACGTCGCGCGGGTCCAGGTCCGGCCGCTGGGGCCGCGCCATGCGCAGGTAGTGCTCGGTGACGTCCGCCAGCCGGTCCACCTCGCGGGTGACGGCGGAGAGCAAATCCTTCACCTCGTTGGCCTCGTCGGGCGCGGGGAACGTCGCGCGCTCCACCGCGTCCCCGAGCAGCTCCACGTTGAGTCCGATGGACGACAGGGGATTGCGCACCTCGTGAACAATCTGCGCGGAGATGCGGCCCACGGCGGCGAGCTGCTCGGCGCGCATCAGCGCCTCCGCCTGCGCCTTGATTTGCGCCTCGCGGGCCTGGAGCGAGCGGGCCATCTGGTCGAACGCTCGCGCGAGCACCGCCACCTCGTCGTGGCCGCGCACGCCCAACTGCGCGCTGTAGTCACCCTTGCCGATGCGGGACACGCCCTCGATGAGCGTGCGCACCGGGCGCAGCGTGCGCGCCGACCACGCGGTGGCGCCCAGACCCAGGAGGATGGCCGCGACGGAGAGGCTGATGATGGCGAGGCCCGTCTGGCGCTCGCGCTCCTCCGCGCCGTCCACGCGCTCGCGGATGCGGTTGGACAGGGACAGCCGGAGCAGCCGCAGCTCACGGCCGATGGCGTCCTCCATGGTGAGCACGTCGGCGGTGGCGCGGTCCACCTGGGCCTTGTCCGGCGCCTGCGTGGAGAACGCGTCGAACACGCTCTCCGCGGCGCGGCCATATTCGCGGTAGCGCGAGTCCAGCTCGAGGAGGCGCGCCTCCAGTTCCTCGATGAAGGGCACCTCGCTCGCCGGGGCCATGTCCCGAAGCTGGGTGGCCCGCTCGCGCGTGGTGGCCAGCCGCTGGGAGATGAAGGCCGTGGGCACGTAGACGCGGGCCAGGCGGATGATGGCGCGCCGTATCTCCGCGCTGTCCTCCTCCAGCATGCGCGCGGTGTGCCGCTGCTGGTTGGCGTGGTTCATCTCCATCTCCGCCGCGTCCTGGGAGAGCTGGAGATAGCCCTGGCTCAGCAGCCGGATTTCCAGCCGGTTGCGGTGCAGCTCCGCGACGCTGAAGAGGGACACCAGGCCGAAGGTGACGAGCACCACCGCGTAGCCCAGGAAGATGCGGGTGGCGAGGGAGAGCTTCATGCGCGCGAGGACCGTGCAGCGGCCGGAGCACCATCGCTACGCGGCCCGCGCCCGGGGTGCAAGCAGCGCTGTCCTCCCGCCAGCCCCCCGGCGGGGCGACCGGCCGTCCTGGCCTCCTGACTCATGGCCCCAGAGGATAGCCCGGGGGACCGCGTCCCGCCCGGGGACATTCGTGCAAGTGGATTGCAATCGGCGTGGAGGCTCCCGCGTAGGGAGACGGGTGGTGAACCCCCTCGCCCGTCCACCAAGGAATCACGCCATGTCCCCCTCGGCCCGTGCCCCGCTGGGCGCCCTGCTGGCGCTGCTCGCGTTGCCCTCCCACGTCCTGGGCGCGGAGCCCGCGAAGGCCCCCGTCGAGTCCGCGAAGGCCGCGGCCACCGCTGACACCGCGACGAAGCTTCTGGGCATCTGGGCGGGAGAGCCCGTCTTCGGGCCCGAGGTCCAGGGCGAGCTGACGGTGTTCCGAGAAGGGGACACGTGGCGCGCGCGCATCGCTGGGTACGAGGCACCGGGGCGCCTGGAGAAGAACGCGCTGACGGTGACGATGCCGGGAGGGCTGGGGACATTCCGGGGCGTGGTGGGCACCGACGGCAAGTTCATCCGGGGCCACTGGGTGCAGCCGCGCGTCGTGGTGGGCGGCGTTCAGTACGCCACGCCCGTGGAGCTGCGTGCGCTCCAGAAGGGTGTGTGGCGGGGCCACGTGACGCCGTGGGCGGACCGCTTCACGCTGTACCTCGTCGTGTACGCGCGGCCTGACGGCACCATCGCCGCGTACCTGAGAGATCCGGAGAAGGGCTTCGGCAAGCAGTTCGCGTTCAACGTCTCCATGCAGGGCAACGCGGTGAAGCTGGTGGACCCGCGCGGTCCGACGACGTTCGAGGGCACCTTCGACCCGCGCTTCGGTCGACTGACGGTGCCCATCCTCTTCCTGGGCCCCATCAACTTCACGAAGAAGGAGCGCGACCAGGCCGTGGGCCTCTACCCGCGCACGCCCGCGCCCGGGCCCTATGCCTACCGCCAACCTGTCGCGGAGCAGGATGGCTGGGCGACGGCGTCGCTCTCCGACGTGGGCATGGACCCCGCCCCCATCCGCGCGCTGATGCAGCGCATCCTCGATACCGAGCCGGGCCCTTCGGCGGGGCCGCTCATCCAGGGCGTGCTCATCGCTCGCAAGGGCAAGCTCGTCGTCGAGGAGTACTTCCACGGCTTCGACAAGGAGCGCCTGCATGACCTGCGCTCCGCGGCCAAGACGCTGGCCCCGGTGCTGGTGGGCACGGCGATGGAGCAGGGCGCGAAGCTTTCACCCGAGACGCCGGTCTACTCGCTGTTCCCTTCGTACAAGAGCGCCGCGCCCGCGGACCCGCGCAAGGCCCAGCTCACGCTGGAGCACCTGATGACGATGACGTCGGGACTGGACTGCGACGAGAACAACGACGAGTCCCCGGGCAACGAGAACGCCCTCCAGGAGCAGGAGGGGGACTGGTACACGTACACGCTCGACCTGCCCATGGGCCGGGCGCCCGGAGAGCCGCAGGCGGTGTACTGCTCGGCGGGGATGAACCTGGTGGGCGGCATGGTGCGCAACGCGACGGGCACGTGGCTGCCCGAGCACTTCGCGCGCACCGTGGCCGAGCCCCTCCAGTTCCGCCGCTACGCGATGAACCTGATGCCGGATGGAGAGGCGTACCTGGGCGGCGGCCTCTACGCGCGTCCCCGTGACGCGCTGAAGCTGGGGCAGCTCTACCTGGCGGGCGGCGTGTGGAACGGCAGGCGCGTGGTCAGCAAGCGCTGGGTCGAGCGCTCCATCACCCGCCACTCCGTGATGAGCCCGGACCGGACCTACGGGTACGCGTGGTGGCGTCACGAACTGCGCGTGGGCGAGCGCGTCTACGCGGAATATGAAGCAGGCGGCAACGGCGGGCAGTACGTCATGGTCATCCCCGAGCTGGAGCTGACGGTGATGTTCACCGGCGGCAACTACGGCCAGTTCAACCTCTGGAAGACCTTCCGGGAGGAGCTGCTGCCCCGCTACATCCTCGCGGCGGTGCGTCGGTAGGCAGGGGTGGGAGCCCGGGCCGTGTCTTGGCTCGACGCCCGGACACAAACGTGGGTAGAAGGCCGGTCCAATGGAGCCCGTCTCGACGAAGAAAGCCTCGCTGGTGACCGAGATCTCGAAGGAGTTCACCTTCGAGGCCGCGCACCGCCTTCCCAACGTCCCCCCTGGCCACAAGTGCTCGCGCGTCCACGGGCACAGCTACCGCATTGAAATCACCGTGCGGGGGCCGGTGGACCCGCACTTCGGCTGGATTGTCGACTTCGCGGAGCTCAACGCCGCGTGGCAGCCGCTGCACGCGCTGCTGGACCACCGGCTGCTCAACGACGTGCCCGGCCTGGAGAACCCCACCAGCGAGCTGCTGGCCGCGTGGGTGTTCGAGCGGCTGAGCTTCGCCACCGCGCGCGTGGTGAAGCTGCGCGTGTCGGAGACGTGCACCTCGCAGTGCACCGTCTATCCGGCCGAGGGCTAACGCCCTCAGGTCTCCACCTGGCCCAGGTTGGCGTGGAGCACCGCGCCATTCACCGTGGGCGTGGTGGCGCAGAAGTAGAGCACGTGGGCGATCTCCTCCGGGGTGATGAGGCGCCCGAAGGTCGACTTGGCGGCGATGGTGGCGGTGCGAGCCGCGTCGTCGCCCAGGTGCTCGCGCAGCATCTCCGTGTCGGTGAAGCCCGGGCACACGCAGGCGGTGTGGATGCGCGTGCCTGCCAGGTCCTGGCAGGTGGAGCGCATCAGCCCGACGAGCGCGTGCTTCGACGTCACGTAGGAGGCATTGCCCCGCACGGCCTTCTCCGAGAGCGTGGAGCCCACGTAGAGGATGGAGGAGCCGTCGCCCAGGTAGGGCCGCGTCAGCCGGTTGAGCACGGCGGGCGCGACGACGTTGACCTCCAGCACCCGGCGAAGCTGCGCCGCCGTCAGCGTCAGCGCGTCGTCGTGGTCATAGATGGCCGCGTTGTGCACCAGGCTGACGCGCCCCTTCGCCTGTCCCACGGCGTCGCGCAGCGCGGCCTCCACGCGGGGCTCCCAGTCGCCGGAGCCCAGGTCCACGCTCAGGTCCACGACGCCCGGCACGTGGCTCGGCTGGCGCGCCAGGTTCAGCACGCCCCAGCCCTCCTTGCGAAAGCGCGCGGCCAGGGCCTGCCCGATGCCCCGACTGGCGCCCGTGACGATGGCCCAGTCGTTCGTCACGGCGCCACCCACTCCCAGGAGGACGACTGCCCCGGACCGGAAGCGCACTTCACCACCAGCCGGGTGACGCCGTCCTTTCGCAGGGCGGTGCCGTCGCCCACCAGTTCCTCACCGAAGACGCGCGCCAGCTCCTCGAGCGTCACGTTCTCCACCGGGAGCACGGTGATGTCGCGCGCGAGGAAGCGCAGCTCCTCGCCGTTGAAGCGCGCCAGGACATTGCCCTTCGCGTCCCGCTCGAGCTTCAGGTGCGGGGAGTGCTCCGGGAGGAAGAACGTCTCGTTCCAGGCGCGGCAGCGGGCGATGATGGTCTGCTTCAGGGGGCCGTAATCGGACAGCATCCCGTTGTCGGCGACCTCGCCCGTCAGCGCGACGTAGACGGTGAAGTTGTGGCCGTGCAGGTTCTCGCGGTGCGTCGCGGAGAAGATGGTGAAGTGCCCGGCCGAGAACTTCATCTCTTCCTTGTAGAGCTCCAGGGTCGTCGTACGTGGCATGGGCGGCCATGGGGTTAGCACCAAGCCCCATCCACCTCAACGGGCCTGCCGAGCCTCCGGGCGGGAAGTGTCACGCCGCGGGACGTCCTGGCCCCGTCCCTGGGAAATGCGCGATTCTGGAGCGCCCATGCTCCTGCCCCTGCTCACCCTGGGTGTGCTCCTGTCCGCCCGGCCACCGGCGGACGAGAAGGTCTTCGCCCCGTGCCCCGAAGCCTCGCCCGAGTGGACGGCCGCGCGCGAGCGCCTGCTGGCGCTGGATGCACGACTGGAAACCCTTCCGGACGGGGGTGACCGGAAGGCAGGCGCCAAAGCCCTGCGCGAGCTGCTCACGTCGCACTGCTTCGCGATGAGCCGCGAGGAGCGCGAGCCGGTGCCCGAGGACGTGTCACCGCTGGCCCTGAAGGCCTGGTGGAAGCAGGGTGGACGGACCTGGGTGGAGTCCTATCTGGAGCTGGGCAAGCCCGGCGCGCGCATGGTGGTGCTGCCGCCCGAGGCGCGCGAGACGCTGACGATGGACTCCGTGAAGCCGGACCACCGGCTCGCCTCGCTGCTGTGCGCCGCGTCGGACACCGCCTGCGCGAAGGAGATGGAGGGCCCGTACACCCGGGTGGACGCGGCCTTCCTCCGCGCGCTCGACCGACCGGACGAGTCCTCCGTCGCCGAAGCGGAAGCGGAGTCTCGCAAGGGGTGCGAGGAGGATGCTCGCACCCGGCCCCAGCGCTGGCGCTACACGGCGTGGCGTGGCTGCGAGGGGGGCTGGACGTCCTTCGACAAGGTGCTCCCCGTGGTGCGCATGCGGATGCCGAAGGACGGATGGCTGGTGTTGAGAGGCCGCCGGGGGCACCACGGCTTCTGTGACGAGGTGCGCGCCTACCACCTGGGGACGGGGGCGGCCTGGGTGTCGCAGAACTGCAGCGACCTGGCGTTGTACGACGACGCGAAGCGAATCGGTCAGGTGGATGTGAAGACCACGAACGCGAACCGGCTCGCGCGAGTGAGGGTGGGCACGCTCTCCGTCGATTCGCTGCGGGAGCTGACGTGGGTGCTGCTGCTCGCCGATGAGGCCATCACCGTCGACCGTGCTCGCCCGCTCACACGCACGGTGCCGGCGGGCTACCCCATCGAATGGCGGGAGCGGCCCTCCGGAATCACCACGCGGGGAGGAGGGGGTGGAGGCAGCTTCTGGGGCAACACCGGCCAGACGACGCTGCGGTGGACGTGGTTTCCCCCCGAGAAGGCCGAACCCCTGTCCGGCGAGCTGACGTGGCCCGAGTCCGCCGACCCGGCCGATGACCACGCGGACCGCCTGCTCGTCGACGCCGAGAAGTCCTTCAAGGAAGGCTGCCCGTCACGACCCGCGCCCGTGGACCTGCTCGACTTCACGCGCCCGGCCAGCGTCAACAAGCGCGACGCACCCGAAGGTGTCACCTCCCAACAGGACGACCTCGTCACCGCGCTGCGCGACTGGCGGCCATCCCCGGGCTGCGCCGTCACCGGCAAGTGACGTCCCACCTCGGGGCCGGCCGCTTCAAATTGCGTTGCGCGTCAGGCCTCGGGGTAATTAGTAAGAGGCAATGTTGCAAATTACCTCCGCGGTGAGGCGTGCCCCGCCTCGAGCGTCCCGTCCCCCGGTGCGCTGTTGTCGCTCCATGTCTCGCTAGCACCTCACGGGCCCTGACGCGGGGGCCGAGCCTGTCTCCAGGCTCGGTGCGCCGCGCTCCCGCGCCCGTCCCAGACACCCACACACCCTGTCTCCCGGCGGTGCCACACCGACCGGCCGGGTGACGTTCGCGCAGTCGTTCCTCGTCCTGTTTTTCACGGGCCGCCGGAGGTGCACACGCATGCGTGCGAGCGCCACCGGTGTGTCCCGACCCCTGAATGGAAGTTGGAGTCAGCCATGAATTGGAAACGTGCAGCGGTGGGAGGGGCTCTGGCCCTCCCGCTGGTGGTGGGCGGTCTTGTCCTCGCGCGCGACGAGGGTTCGGACGCGCAAGGTGGAGCAGGCCCGGCGAAGCCGGCGGCGGCTCCTGTCGTCGCGGCGGAGGTCGTCACCCGACAGGTGGCGGACAGCGCCGAATTCACCGGCACCCTCGCGGCGGTGCAGAGCGTGGAGCTGCGGCCTCGCGTCGGTGGCTATATCGATGCGGTGCGCTTCCAGGAGGGGGGCCTCGTCACCGCGGGACAGGTGTTGTTCCAGCTCGACGCGCGCACCTTCGAGGCGGCGAACGCCCGGGCCCAGGCGGACCTGCGTCAGGCCGAGGAGCGGCGCACGTTGACGGAGAAGAAGTTCGAGCGCGGTGAGAAGCTCGTGGCCGAGCAGGCCATCTCCCGGGGCGACTTCGATGTGTTGATGGCGGAGCGCGCGGAGGCCCGCGCCCGGGTCGAGTCCGCGAAGGCGGCGGCTCGCTCGGCGGAGATCGACCTGCATGACACCCGCGTGCGTGCGCCCGTGAGTGGTCGGGTGGGGCGGGCGCTGGTGACGGCGGGCAACCTGGTCAGCGGCGGCAGCGCCAACGCCACGTTGCTCACCACCATCGTCTCGGTGGAGCCGTTCTACGTCTACTTCGACGTGGACGAGGCGACGTACCTGCGCTTCGCGGGCACGGCCTCGGGGGCGCGCGGCAAGGACGGCCGCGTCAACGCGGTGCCTGTGCGTGTGGCGCTGACGGGTGAAGAGGGCTTCCCGCGTGAGGCCCGGTTGGACTTCCTGGACAATCAGGTGGCGGCGGTGACGGGCACGGCGCGAGCGCGCGCGGTGTTGCCCAACCCGGATGGGAAGCTGACGGCGGGCCTGTTCGCCCGGGTGCGGCTGGAGACGGGCACGGCGCGGCCCACCATCCTCATCCAGGACCAGGCGGTGGGGACGGACCAGAAGGGGCGCTACGTGCTCGTCGTCCGTCCGGACCAGACGCTGGAGCAGCGGCGCGTGGAGCTGGGGACCACCGAGGGCGGGCTGCGCGTGGTGCGCGAGGGCCTGTCGGCGGGTGAGCGCGTGGTCCTCAAGGGCATGGCGCGGCCGGGCATGACGGTGGCGCCGACGATGGTGGCCATGGCCGGCTCCGAACACGCCGAGGGGGCGCGGCCGTGAAGTTCGCGCACTTCTTCGTGGACCGGCCCATCTTCGCGGCCGTGCTGTCCGTGCTGCTGTTGATTGGCGGTGGCCTGTCCCTGATTCAGCTTCCGTTGAGCGAGTACCCGGCCGTGTCACCGCCCACGGTGGTGGTGCGCGCGGCCTATCCGGGCGCGGACCCGGGCGTCATCGCGGAGACGGTGGCCGCGCCGTTGGAGCAGGAGATCAACGGCGTGGAGGGCATGCTCTACATGTCCTCGCAGGCGACGAGCGATGGCCGGGTGGCCGTCACCATCACCTTCGCCATGGGCGTGAATCCGGACACCGCGCAGGTGCAGGTGCAGAACCGGGTGGCCCGCGCGATTCCCCGCCTGCCCGCGGAGGTGCAGCGGCTGGGCGTGCTCACCGAGAAGTCGAGTCCGGACCTGCTGATGGTGGTGCACCTGGTGTCGCCGGACGAGTCGCTGGAGCCGCTCTATCTCTCCAACTACGCGGTGCTCCAGGTGCGCGACGTCCTCCAGCGCGTCCCGGGCGTGGGGGGTGTCAGTGTGCTGGGCGCGGGCGAGTACAGCATGCGCGTCTGGTTGGACCCCCAGTTGCTCGCCGCGCGCGGGCTCACCGCGAGCGACGTGGTGGGCGCCATCCGCGAGCAGAACGTGCAGGTGGCGGCGGGGGTCATCGGCCAGCAGCCGGATGAGCGCTCCGCCTTCCAGCTCACCGTCACCACCCAGGGACGCCTCACGGACGAGGAGCAGTTCCGCGACATCGTCGTGAAGGTGGGCGAGAGCGGACAGGTGACGCACCTGCGCGACGTGGCCCGGGTGGAGCTGGGCGCCAACTCCTATTCCGTGCGCGCCCGGTTGGATGGGAAGTCGGCGGTGGCCATCGGCATCAACCAAGCCTCGGGCTCCAACGCGCTGGACGTATCCGCGGGCATCCGCGCGCGGATGGACGAGCTGAGCCAGGCGTTCCCCAAGGGCATGGAGTACCGCATCGCGTATGACCCGACGCTCTTCGTGCGCACGTCCATCCGCAACGTGGTGACGACGCTGCTGGAGGCGGTGGTGCTGGTGGTGCTGGTGGTGTTGCTGTTCCTCCAGACGTGGCGCGCCTCCATCATTCCGCTGGCGGCGGTGCCCGTGTCGCTGGTGGGCACGGCGGCGGTGATGCACATGTTGGGCTTCTCGCTCAACACGCTGTCCCTCTTCGGACTCGTGCTCTCCATCGGCATCGTCGTCGACGACGCCATCGTCGTGGTGGAGAACGTGGAGCGACACATCGCCCAGGGCGTCAATCCCAAGGAGGCGGCCCGTCGGGCGATGACCGAAGTGACGGGCCCCATCATCGCCATTACCTCCGTGCTGTCGGCGGTGTTCGTCCCCACGGCGTTCCTCGGCGGACTCACGGGCCAGTTCTATCGGCAGTTCGCGCTGACCATCGCCATCTCCACCATCCTCTCGGCCTTCAACTCGCTGACGCTCAGCCCGGCGCTCGCGGGGGTGCTGCTGCGTGGGCACCACGGGCCCAAGGACGGCCTCACGCGCTTCATGGACAAGGCGTTTGGCGGCTGGCTCTTCGGGCCCTTCAACCGCTTCTTCGACAAGGCCTCCGCTGGCTACGTGTCGCTGGTGAAGCGGGTGGTGCGCGTCAGCGCGCTGGCGCTCGTCGTATACGGAGGCCTGCTGCTCCTGACGTGGGTGGGCTTCGCCAAGGTGCCGGCGGGCTTCGTGCCCATGCAGGACAAGTACTACCTGGTGGGGCTGGCGCAGCTTCCTCCCGCATCCTCGCTGGAGCGGACGGACGACGTGGCGAAGCGGATGTCGGCGCTGATGCTGGCGGAGAAGGGCGTGGCGAGCGTCGTGGCCTTCTCCGGCATCACCATCAACGGCTTCGTCAACTCCCCCAACTCGGCCGTCGTCTTCGCGGTTCTCGACGACTTCGAGCAGCGCAAGACGAAGGACTTGTCCGCGAACGCCATCGCGGGCCGGCTCCAGGCGAAGCTGGGCGGCATCCAGGAGGGCTTCGCGGCCATCTTCCCTCCGCCCCCGGTGCCGGGCATGGGTTCCATGGCGGGCTTCAAGCTCCAGGTGGAGGACCGCGCGGGGCTGGGGCCGGAGGCGCTCTACGCCGCCACGCAGGCGCTGGTGCAGAAAGCTTCGGCCGAGCCCCAGTTGATGGGCCTGATGTCGGGCTTTGAAATCAACGTGCCTCAGCTCCAGGCGGACGTGGACCGGGTGAAGGCGAAGCAGCAGGGCGTGCCGCTGGGCTCGGTGTTCGAGACGCTCCAGATTCACCTGGGCTCGCTGTATGTGAACGACTTCAACCGCTTCGGGCGCACCTACCAGGTGAACGTCCAGGCGGACGCGAAGCACCGCATGGAGCCGGAGGACATCGGCCGACTCCAGGTTCGAAACCCCCAGGGCGGCATGGTGCCGCTGGCGTCACTGGTGACGGTGAAGCCCTCGTTCGGTCCGGACCAGGTGCTGCGCTACAACGGATATCCCTCCGCGGATATCAACGGCGCGGCGGCGCCCGGGGTGAGCACGGGACAGGCGGTGGCGGCGATGGAGCGCGTGGCGGCCGAGACACTTCCGGCCGGCATGAGCTTCGAGTGGACCGACCTGACGTACCAGGAGAAGCTCGCTGGCAAGGAAGGCCTGTTCGTCTTCCCGCTCGCCATCCTGCTGGCCTTCCTCATCCTGGCGGCGCAGTACAACAGTTGGTCGCTGCCGCTGGCGGTGTTGCTCACGGTGCCGCTGGCGTTGCTCAGCGCGATTGCCGGGGTGTGGTTCGTGGGTGGGGACAACAACATCTTCACGCAGATTGGGCTCGTGGTGCTCGTGGGCCTGGCGGCGAAGAACGCCATCCTCATCGTCGAGTTCGCGAGGGCGCAGGAAGACGAGGGCGTGGGCGTGGTGCAGGCGGCGCTCGAGGCGTGCCGGCTGCGGCTGCGGCCCATCCTGATGACCTCCATCGCCTTCATCATGGGCGTGGTGCCGCTGGCGCTGGCCACGGGCGCGGGCGCGGAGATGCGCCAGGCGATGGGCGTGGCGGTGTTCGCGGGCATGCTCGGCGTGACGCTGTTCGGGCTGGTGCTGACGCCCATCTTCTACATCGTCATCCGGAAGTTCGCGCTGCGAGGGGCGGAGCGAGAGGCTCCCGTGATTCCGGCGGGAGCGACGGGCGCCGAAGGGCACTGAGCGCCGCGTCATCCGACGGATGACACCAGGTTGTCGAAGAGGGCTGCCTCCACCGAGGGGCGGCCCTCTTTGCTTTTGGGAGGAGACGCGCGGCTCGAACAATCGCGACACGGCGGGGGGCCAGCGTGACGCGTCAGGTGCACTCCCGGGGCGGGGCCTGACACGTCAACCGCTCACTTCAGTCCAGACTCTTCGCGCGGCTTCCCTCGCCGCAGTCCCTTCGCGCGCGTGGTCTTCGGCTTGCACAAGGCGTCTCGAACTTGAAATCCGAGGGGTCGATGCGCTTCGTGCTGGGAGTCGTTGTCGCGGTGGGGCTGGTGGGCTGTGGTGGTCCGGACGTGCAGGGTGTCGATGCGGTGGAGAGCATCGGCCAGGAGATTGTCGGAGGGGTGGAGGCACGCCAGGGGAGCCACCCCTGGAACGTCAGCATGCAGCAGCATGGGAGCCACTTCTGCGGCGCCTCGCTCATCCGGGTCAGCGCGACGAAGAATGAGTCGGACATCGTCGTCACGGCCGCCCACTGCGTCTACGACGGCACGTCTGGACTGACGGTCTCCGCGGGCGTTCACGACCTCCAGCGGCCCGGGGCGGGTGCCCAGACTGTTCGAGGAGTGAGGACCGTCTACCATCCGGCCTACGACCCGGACACGACGATGAACGACATCGCAGTGGTCAAGCTCGAGAAGCCCCTGAAGTTCTCCGCCACGGTCCAGCCCATCCTGCTCCCGCTCGCGGGAGAGACCGTCCCGGACAATGTCGAGGCGACGGTGGCGGGGTGGGGCCTCACGCGCGAGGGCGGATATGACACGTCCCCTGTGCTGATGCAGGTGGGGGTCCCCACCATCGCGCATCGGCAGGTGGCGGCGGCCTACAGTTCCCAGGGTATCCACATCGACCCATACGCGATGCTCGGGGCCGGATACAGCCAGGGGGGCAAGGACGCCTGTCAGGGCGACAGCGGGGGACCGCTCTTCGTTCTTGGCGCGCAGGGCAGGCCCGTGCTCCAGGGCGTCGTGAGCTTTGGCGTGGGCTGCGCGAGGCCCGGCCTGCCCGGCATCTATGCCCGGGTCTCCAACTACATCCCGTGGATCAATACCCAGGTTCGCCTCCTGAGCGTCACGGCGAGGCCGTAGTCCGCCCGGGCGCGCGGCGTTCGGGCGCGTGGCTCCCTGGGGGACTGCTCAGCCGCCTGGGCCGTGGCTACCTTGACGTCCCGGGAGGTCCACGTGGCGAAGCCGGTCCTGAAGTCGGGGAAGGGGACGCGCTCGAAGTCCTTGAGGGGCGCGGACGCCGCGCTGCTCATCATCGACGTCATCAATGACCTGGACTTCCCCGGGGGAGAGCACGTGCTCCCCTGGGCGTCGCGGATGGTGGAGCGATTGGCACCCTTCGCCGCGCGGATGCGCAAGGCGGGGGTGCCGGTCATCTACGTCAACGACAACTTCAACCACTGGCGCAGCAACTTCCGGGACGTCTACCGGCACTGCACCCGGGCGGGCAGCCGGGGCCGAGGCATCGCCCGGGCCTTGCGACCACATGCCACGGACTACTTCGTCCTCAAGCCCAAGCACTCGGCCTTTTTCGCGACGTCGCTGGTTCCCCTGTTGGAGCACCTGGGGACGAAGAAGCTGCTGATGGCGGGCATCGCCACCAACCTGTGTGTCTTCTTCAGCGCCCACGACGCGCACATGCTCGAGTACGACATCACCGTGCTGAGCGACTGTTGTTGTGCGGAGAGCGACACGGACCACGACCTGGCGTTGGACCAGCTCCAGCGCTTCCTTGGGGTGCGCGTGTGCAGGGCCGACGAGGTGAAGCGCAAGGGGCGCTTCCGTCGACCCGCGCATCCCTCGAAGGGGTCCGGACGCTTGTAGGCGAAGGGCTCCTCAGGCGCGGTTGAAGCGCTGGCGCAGGGCACGGAGCGTCGCCCGAGGACCCATCAACGTCAGGTCGAGCTGCGTCTGCCCGCGCTCTCCGCGGATGCTCGCGCCCGTGAGCCGGTCCTCGGGCAGGGGCTCCAGGATGTTCGAGACGTTCTTGTACCGCTCCGCCTGGACTCGAAGCGTCTGTTCGCTCATTCCCAGCTCGCGCAGGGCGGCGAAGAGGTCGTCGTGGAGTTCCGGGGGCACCTGGAGGTGGGCCGCGACAGGCTCGTGGATGAAAGGGGAATGTTTTGTGACCAGATAGCTGATCCTTCGCGCCCCGTGCCCTCCGAGTTCGACGTAGG
Source organism: Myxococcus sp. CA056 (assembly GCF_013336715.1). Lineage (NCBI taxonomy): Bacteria > Pseudomonadati > Myxococcota > Myxococcia > Myxococcales > Myxococcaceae > Myxococcus > Myxococcus sp. CA056. Next base: position 11,116 of record NZ_JABUMT010000003.1, on the reverse strand, counting down.
AGAACATGACGCGGCTGCTCCGGGTGTCGCGATAGAGGTCGCAGCCGTTGTAGGGATAGAAGCCCAGCGCGAAGTGGGTCCAGGCGCGATAGCTCACGGACGTCGTCGCTCCGAGGACGTCGTCGTGGATGCCGCCAATCCATTCCCAGTGGGCGGGGACCTGCATGGGGACGTCGTCCAGCTCCTTCACGGCATCCTCGAGGCCGGGCTGGTTCCGGAGGTACTCGACGAGCGTGTCGTGGGTGATGGACATGGTGTCTCAATCTACCAGGAGGCCGAAGCCCCTGCGTCCGGCCGCGCGTTGCGCCTAGACTGCCGCCCCGTGTCCAGGTCCTCCGAGCAGAGCCCCCAGGGTGGTTTCCGCGCCCGTCTCCACACCATCATCTTCGAGGCCGACACTCCGGCGGGAAAGGCGTTCGACGTGGCCCTGCTGTGGGCCATCGTGTTCAGCATCGCGGCGGTGATGCTGGAGAGCGTGTCCTCCATCCGGGTCCGGTATGCGTCCGCCCTGCAGGTGGCGGAGTGGTTCTTCACCATCATCTTCGCGCTCGAGTACGTGTTGCGGCTCATCGCCGTGCGCCGACCGCTGGACTACGCGCGCAGCTTCTTCGGGCTGGTGGACCTGCTGGCCATCCTCCCGTCCTTCCTGAGCGTCATCTTCCCCGGGGCCCAGACGCTGCTCGTGGTCCGGGTGCTGCGCCTGCTGCGGGTCTTCCGGGTGCTGAAGCTGGGGCACCTCTTGGGGCAGGCGGAGGTCCTGCTCACCGCGCTGCGCGCGAGCCGGGGGAAGATCATCGTCTTCCTCGGCTTCGTGTTGACCGTGGACGTGGTCATGGGCGCCATCATGTATCTGGTGGAAGGGGAGCAGCACGGCTTCGACAGCATCCCCCGGTCCATGTACTGGGCCATCGTGACGATGACGACGGTGGGCTTCGGCGACATCACTCCCAAGACGGTGCCCGGTCAGTTCATCGCGTCGGTGTTGATGATCATGGGCTACGGCATCCTCGCGGTGCCCACGGGCATCGTCTCCGTGGAGCTGGCCGCCGCCACGAAGCAGCGTCCGGACACCCAGGCGTGTCCCGGCTGTGGCGCGCAGGGGCACGACCTGGACGCCCGTTACTGCAAGACGTGCGGGACCGCGCTGGACTGGACGTCCGCGAAAACCGCCGGGTGATGTGGGCCGTGGGTGTTCAGTGTTCACCGCGCGGCGGAAAAGCCCCGCCGGGGAGCGGCTTCATTCGCGAGCATGCGGTGCGCACGTTGCGCCTGTCCTGTTCCCTGGAGACCTCGCGATGAACCTCTTCATCACTGGCGCCACCGGCTTCATCGGCGGCTCCCTGGCGTTGGACTTGAAAGCCCGGGGGCATGTCATTCGTGGGCTCGTGCGCGACGACGCGAAGGCCCGGAAGCTGGCGGCGCTCGGAATCGAACCGGTGCGTGGGGACCTGGGCGACACGGCCCTGCTCATGGCCGAGGCCCGACGCGCGGACGGTGTCATCAACGCGGCCAGCAGCGACCATGAGCAGGCCATCCTCGCGTTGATTGACGGCGTGCGAGGCTCCGGCAAGCCGCTGATCCACACCAGCGGCTCCAGCGTCATTGGCGATGACGTGAAGGGCAATGCCCTGTCGCCCAACGTGTTCGATGAGGAGACGCCGTTCATCGTCGAGCCGGAGAAGCAGGCGCGGCATGCGCTCGACAATCGCGTCCTCGCCGCCGAGGGCGCGCGAGGCATCGTCCTGTGCAACACGATGATCTACGGCACGGGGAAGGGGCTGAGCCGCGACAGCGTGCAGATTCCGCCGCTCGTCGCCCAGGCGCGCAAGAGCGGGGTGGTGCGAATCGTCGGTAAGGGCATCAACCGCTGGTCGAACGTGCACCTCGACGATGTCACCACGCTCTATGCGCTGGCCCTGGAGCGGGCGCCGGCGGGAGCCTTCTACTTCGTGGAGAACGGCGAGGCGCCCTACGCGGAGATTGGCGAGGCCATCGCGGCGCGGTTGAAGCTGGGCCCGGTGCGGTCGTGGACGGTGGAGGAGGCCTCGCGCGAGTGGGGCGAGGGCCACGCTCGCTACTCGTTCGGCTCCAACAGTCGGGTGCGAGCGAAGCGGGCACGGCGCGAGCTGGGCTGGGCGCCGCGACACGACTCCGTGACGGCGTGGATTCGCGACGAGATGCCCGTCGACTGAGCGACGGTGCCCATCAGGCTGGGGGCCGGACGTCCACTTCTGCTCGTTGCCGGGTGTTGGACGCATCGTTCTTCCACCCCGCAGCGCACTTCGGGTTTGCTGCACGCCGGCAGAGCTTCGTTTCCATCCCAGCTCGCGGAGTGACTTCATGCGTACCCTGCTGACGACCCTGGCCTGCACCACCCTCCTGTCCTTCGCGGGGGCCGCCCACGGGCAGGCTCCCGCCAAACCCACGAAGCCCAGTGGCAACATGGCCCCTGGTGGCGCCGCGGGCAGCCAGCAGTCCGAGCCCCGCCAGGGACCGAATCCCACCGGTGCGCCCGTCGAGACGGCGCCGCCCAACGTGCCCGGGTTCAAGCCGGCCTTCCCGGGCCAGACGCGCGCGCCGGGCGTCCAGACGCGCACGCCGTTCCGAGTCACGGAGGTGGCCTCGGGCTTCAACAAGCCGTGGGCCATCGCCTTCCTTCCGGACCAGCGCATGTTGGTGACGGAGAAGCCGACCGGGAAGATCTTTATCGTCACGCCGAAGGGCGAGAAGTCGCAGCCCGTCGCGGGTGTGCCGCGCGTGGATGGGCGCAACCAGGGCGGGCTCCTCGACGTGGAGGTGGGGCCGGACTACGCCACCAGTGGCCTCATCTACTGGAGCTATTACGAGCCGCGCGAGGGCGGCAACGGGCTCGCGGTGGCGCGCGCGAAGCTGGTGGATGGGGCGAAGCCCAAGGTCGAAGGGCTGAAGGTCATCTTCCGGATGGAGCCCACGCTGGAGTCGACGCTGCATGCCGGTGGGCGTCTGGTCTTCGCGCCGGATGGGAAGCTGTTCGTCACGTTGGGTGAGCGCTCGATTCTCCAGGGCCGCGTCCAGGCGCGCGACCTGAAGAGCGACTTCGGGAAGATTGTCCGCATCAACCCGGACGGCTCCATTCCGCAGGACAACCCGTTTGTCGGTCGCAAGGATGCGCGGCCTGAAATCTGGACGCTGGGCCACCGAAACATCCTGTCCGCGGCGCTCGACAGCAAGCATCGGCTCTGGGAGGTGGAGATGGGCCCGCGCGGTGGTGACGAGCTGAACCTCATCGAGAAGGGCAAGGACTACGGCTGGCCCACCATTGGCTACGGCGAGGAGTACTCGGGTGCGCCCATCCACAAGTCCACGCAAGGCCCGGGCATGGAGCAGCCCGTGTACTACTGGGACCCGGTGATTTCGCCCTCGGGGATGACCATCTACTCGGGAGATCTGTTCCCCGAATGGAAGGGCAACTTCTTCATCGGCGGTCTGTCGAGTCAGGCGCTGGTGCGGCTGGTGCTCAAGGACGACCGCGTGGTGGGCGAGGAGCGGTTGCTCCTGGACCAGGACTCACGCATCCGCGAGGTCGTCCAGGGCCCCGAGGGCGCGCTCTATCTGCTCACCGACGACGACAACGGGCGACTGCTCAAGCTGACGCCGCGCTGAGCGGTTGTCGGAGGCTCCATGCGCTCGCGTAGGGTGCGGTTCGGCCCGATACTCGAGCGCATGCGGCATGCAGCCTGAGTGCGTCGAGTAGGTCGCGGGGTGAGAGGGTGGAAATCCCATGGCGGGCCTGAAGTACTCATTTGTCTTCGGTGTCTTCGCGGCGCTGCTGATGGTCCTGGCCTTCCAGCTTCGGGGCCTGGGGTGGGGGTTGCTCTGGCCCGCGCTGAGCTTCGCGCTCGTGGCGGTGGCGTATGCCGGGGCGTGGCCGGCGGTTTTTGGTAAGTGCTCCGATGGACGGATGCATCCCTGGGCGCTGGTCGTCTTGTTGCCCTATCTGCTGATGACCTGGGCGACGTGGCGACTCGCGCGGCGGCTCTCGCGCGAATCAGTGCATGACGAGGTCGCGCCCGGCATCGTCATCGGGCGTCGGTTGTTGGCGGGGGAGTTACCGGTGGGTACTCGGACGGTGGTGGACCTGACGTCCGAGTTCATCGAGCCCGAAGGCATCCGGAGTGTTGAGCACTACGTCTGTCATCCCATCCTCGACGCGACGGCGCCGCCGGTGGAGCGCCTGGCGTCCTGCGTCGAGTCTTGGGCGATGCTGCCGACGCCGCTCTACATCCACTGCGCGCAGGGACATGGGCGTACGGGCATGGTGGCTGCCGCACTCCTCCTGGCGCGCGGACTGGCTCCGGATGCGAAGCAAGCCCTGGCCATGGTGCAGAAGGCGCGACCGGGCGTGCGGCTGTCGGCGGCGCAGGCGGCCGCGTTGGAGACACTGGGGGCGCGATTGCTTCGCGTGGGGAGTGTGACAGCGGGGATTTGCGGCACGTAACTGGAAGCGGCGCCCCGGCGCCGTCCGTTCGCAGCAACAACCGGGTCGCAACCTGCTCCCCGGTGCGCCATCTCCTGTGTCTGTCCGGTGTGCTGACTGCGCCGCCGGAGACAAGAGGGAGTGTCTGTATGGCGTGGCGACCGAAGCAGCGAACAATGTCAGCTCAGGTGTCCGTGGAGTGGAGGGCCTCATGACCACGCCTGTCCGCAGGATGCGTGCGTCGAGCCCTCCCAACGTGGAGCAGCGCCTGGAGGCGCTCGACTGGGCGGCTCTCGGCTCGGAGCTGGATACTCGTGGGTGCGCCACGCTGGCTTCCATTCTGACGCCTGACGAGTGCTCGGCCCTCGCGGGACTCTACGCCTCCGATGCGCCGTTCCGCAGTCGCGTCGTCATGGCTCGGCACGGCTTTGGTCGGGGCGAGTACAAGTACTTCGCCTATCCGCTCCCTGACCTCGTCGCCCGTCTACGCAGCGGGCTCTACCCCCAGCTCGCCGCCATCGCGAATCGCTGGAACGAAGCCATGCGCATCGACACGCGCTACCCCGACACGCACGCCGCCTACCTCCAGCACTGTCATCAGGCAGCGCAGCTCCGGCCGACGCCACTGCTCCTCCAGTATGGCGAGGGGGACTACAACTGCCTCCACCAGGACCTCTATGGCGAGGAGGTCTTCCCCCTCCAGGTGGCCTTCCTCCTGTCGGAGCCGGAGCGAGATTTCACGGGAGGCGAGCTGGTCCTCACCGAACAGCGCCCGCGCATGCAGTCCCGCGCGGAGGTGGTGCCGCTTCGTCAGGGAGATGGCGTCATCTTCCCCGTCCACCACCGCCCCGTGCAGGGCACGCGAGGCATCTACCGCGTCAACATGCGCCACGGCGTCAGCCGCCTCCGCTCGGGCCACCGTCACACGGTGGGCATCATCTTCCACGATGCCCGCTGACGGGCCCCACGCCTGGCTGCCTCAGTCACCCCTGAGCGCGACCGAGGGAGACACCTGTGCCGCCCTCCGCGCGGGGAGCAGGGCCGCGGCAAAGGCCACCAATCCCAGAACCACCAGCACCACCGCGTACGTGAGTGGATCCACGGGCTGAACCCCGGTGAGCAGATGCGCGAGCGTCCGGCTGGCCCCCGCCGCGAGCACGAGCCCGAGTCCCAGCCCCATCGCCGTCAATCCCAGGTACCGACGCAGCACCAGGTTCGTCACCTGGTGTGCCCTCGCTCCCAGGGCCAGGCGGATGCCCAGCTCCCGCGTCCGCTGGGACACCGCATAGGCGACGACGCCATAGAGCCCCACCGCCGCCAGCAGCAGCGCCACCCCGGCGAAGACTCCAACGAGCAGCAGGTAGAAGCGCAGTGGCGCCATCGTGCGGTCCACGACCGAGGCCAGCGTGCGCACGCTGCCGAGCGCGAGGCTCGAGTCGAGCGACCGGACCTCCGCGCGCACCGCCGAGGCGAGCGTGAGCGGGTCCGCCGACGTTCGCAGGACGAGCGTCATCTGCGTGCTGCGTGCCTGCTCATAGGGGAGATAGACCTCCGCGACAGCGGGCGCCGCCAGCCCGTCGATGGCGAGGTTGTCCACCACGCCGACCACGACTCCTCCGAACGCACCGTTTCCCCAGTTCATGTCCGTGCTCAGCGTCCGCCCCAGCGGGTCCTCGTTCGGCCAGAACCGGCGAGCGGCCTCCGCGTTGACCAACACGGCGCGCCTGCCTTCACCTCGGTCCTCGGCGCTCAACCCCCGGCCACTCAGGAGCTTCACGCGCAGGGTCTCCAGGGCGCCAGGACTGACGATGCGCACGCTGGCCTTCCAGGGGGCCGCTCCAGGTGGCACCGGACGCTGGGGGTCCTTCAGGTCGAGCGGCATCTTGCCTCCGTCCATCGGCAGGCCAGCGACGATGCCCGCGGCCTCGACGCCGGGCAGGGCGCGCAGCCGCGTGAGGAGCTGGTCGAAGAAGGCCTCGGGCGCGGCGGTGCCGAAGCCATACCGATTGGGCGGCAGGTCGAGCTTCACCGTGAGGACTCCCTCCGACTCGAACCCCGGCGCCGCTCGCTGAAGATGCACGAAGCTGCGCAACAGCAGCCCCGCGCTCACCAGCAGCAACACCGCGAGCGCGGTCTCCCCGACGATGAGCAATGCGCGCGTCTTGTGGTGGTGGGCGCCACCGCCACTCCCCGCATTCGCCATGCGCAGTCCACCGCCGAGCGACACGCGCGTGGCCTTCAGCGTGGGAACGAGGCCGAACAACACCGTGGTGAGCATCGCCAACGCGGCGGTGAAGGCCAGCACGGTGCCGTCGATGGAGGCCTCCTCGAGACGAGGAATGTCCTGGGGGCCGAACGCGGTCAGGACATCCATGGCCCACATGGCCGCGAGCAGTCCCATCGCGCCACCCGCGAGCGCCAGCAGGCCGCTCTCCGCGAGCAGCTCGCGAGCCAGCCGGCCCCGGCTCGCGCCCAGGGCGAGGCGAATCGACAACTCTCCCTCACGCGAGGCCGCACGTGCGAGCAACAGGTGGGTGAGGTTCGCGCAGGCGACGAGCAGGACCAGCCCCACCGCGCCCATCAACATCAGCAGGGAGGGACGCACCTTTCCCAGCAGCACGTCGCGCAGGGACTCCACGCTCGCGCCCACGTCCCCGTTCGTTCGGGGATGCTGCTCGGCCAGTCCTCGTGCAATCGCGGCCACCTCGGCGCTCGCCTGCTCCACGCTCGCGCCGGGCGCGAGGCGGCCATACACCTCCAGCCAGTGGGCACCGCGTGCTTCCGGCGTCAACGACTCCGGGCCCAGGACCAGGGGCAACCAGAGCTCCGAACGCGCCGGGAAGTCGAAGCCGGGCGCCATGACTCCCACCACCGTGGTGGGCACGGGGGCTCCCGTGCTCAGGGTTCGCCCCAGCACCGTCGGACTTCCGCCGAAGCGACGCTGCCACAAGGAATGAGAGATGACGGCGACCGGAGGCGCGCCTGGAGCATCGTCTCCTCGCTGGAGCGCTCGGCCCAGGTGCACTCGCGGGCCGAGCACCTGGAAGAGGTCGGCCGTGGCGAGGGTTCCCTGGACCTTCACGGGGAGCGACTCGGCGTCATGCGCGCCCAGGGTCAGCTCGGTGCTCGCGAGCGCGGCCAATCCGGTGAAGGAGCGCGCCTGCTCGCGCAGACTCACCAGGTCTGGAGGTGAAGTGGGACCCGGGCCCTGCTTCCCCACGCTGTACAGCCGCACCACGCGCGCGTCGTCCTGGAGGGGGAGGGGACGCAGCAGCACGGTGTGCACCACGCTGAAGATGGCCGCGTTCGCCCCGATTCCGAGCGTGAGTGTGAGCACCGCCACCAGGGTGAACGTGGGACTGCGTCGCAACCGGCGCAGCGCGTGACGGAAGTCCTGGCGGAAAAAGTCCATGCGTGTGCCCGACAGCACGGAGCGTGCCATGAGGCGCACTCTCTGTCGTCAGACGCACGGTGCGACGAGCCACCTGGCGCGGTGGCCGGAGCTGGGACAATCGGTTCCCGGCTCCGGACACTCGCGTCTCATGAACGTGTCTTCGAGGCTCAGTTCTTGGGGAAGCAGCCGGTGGACAAGGCCCACGGCTCGCTGCCGTGGGTGCCGTCCCCCGCGACGAGATAGACCCAGTCGTGGGAGGCGAGGAAGATGACCGGATTGGACGAAGCCGGCCCCGGATTGATGTCCGCCACGTGGGTTCCCGACGCGGTGCCGTTGGTCCACGCCAGCTCCGCGCCCACCGTCTCGTCGAAGTAGAGGAAGGTCGCACCGTCGCCCACGACGAAGGGCGGGAAGGGGTCTCCAGAGATGGAGTTCTCGGGCCCGGGCCTCAGGTCCTTGATGAGCCGGGTGCCCGAAGGCGTGCCGTCGGTGACCCAGGGCTCTTTCCCCTCGTCGGGCGTGGTCGCGTAGAAGAAGACCTTGTTCTTTCCGGCGGCCAGACTCGAGGGCTCGTACCCGGGCGGTGGCGACGTCGGATGGGTGTCCGCGAGCATCAAGGTGCCCGCCGTCGTGCCGTTGCTCCTCCAGGGCTCCCTGCCGTGGGTGCCATCGTCGGCGAACAGGATGACGTTGCCCTTCAGCGGCACCAGCTCACGCGGGTCCGAGCCCGTGGCACCCGGACGGATGTCCTTCACCAGTCGTGTGTCGTCCTCGCAGCCCATCGAGGTCCACAGCTCCGCGCCGTGGACGCCGTCGTTCGCGGTGAAATAGAGCTTCTTCTTCCCTGACGTCAGCCAGGCGATGTCCGAGCCCTCCGAACCCGCGCGAATGTCCTCCACCAGCTCGGTGTCCTCTTTCGTTCCATCCGTCGTCCAGAGTTCCCGGCCGTGGGTGCCGTCGTTCGCCACGAAGAACACGGTGCCGTCTTCCAGTCGGAAGAGCTGCTCGGGCGACGAACTCCCGGAGCCAGGGGCGATGTCTCGCACCAGCCGGGTTCCGCCATTCGTGCCGTCGGACTTCCACAGCTCACGACCCTTGTCGCCGTCGTCCGCGGCGAAGAGGAGCCGCTTGCCATCGACGAGGAGTTGCCCGGGGGAAGAGCTCGCGAAGCCTGGGGCGATATCCTTCACGAGGTGCGTTCCCCCGGTCGTCCCGTCACTGCGCCACAACTCCGTGCCGCGCGTGCCGTCGTCGGCGGGGAAGTAGAGCGTCTTGCCCACGGAGACGAGCTGGAAGAGCGGGTTGTCTGGGAAGGCGTCACCGAAGGGATTGATGTCCTCGACCAGTCGAGTCCCTCCGGGGGTGCCGTCTGTCTTCCACAGCTCGTTGCCGTGGATGCCATCGTCCATGATGAAGAAGACCTTGGAGCCCACGACAGTCATTCGCTTGGGGTAGTCGGAGAGGTTTCCGAGCAACAGGGTGGCCTTCCATCCGGAATGGAGGTCCTGCCCGCCGGATTTCTCCTCCAGCTTCCACAGGGCGTAGGTGTCGAGGCTCGGGCCGTAGACGACGCTCAGATAGACGACGCCATCCACCTGGACGCTGTCGAACGGGAACGTCGAGCCGGTACCCGGCGCGAGGTCGGCGACGAGCTTGGGCCCGCTGCACTGGTTGTTCAGGTCCTGGCTCAGCTCGGCTTCGGAGGTGATGTCGGGGGTCGGTGGGTCCACCGACTCCTCCATGGGGCCGCAGGCGCAGAAGAGCGCACAACTGCCTGCGAGGAAGTATGAACGGGAGTGACGCATGGATTCATTTCCTTTCCCCGGACCCATCGTTCATCCGGGTCCGCGGAATGTGGAGGGTGATTGGCGAATGCCCAGTGCTCCGGGGCCTGAGGTCAGGTTCGCTGGTTCACCGATGTGAATGAGGCGACAGTCCGCCGCGCGGCTATCATCCGGGGCCACGGTGGACGGGGCACTCGATGGACGACTTCCAGGCGATTCTGAATGAAGTGATGGCGGCCATCCGGCCGACGGTGGGGCAGGGGCGGGTGGCGAACTACATCCCCGCGCTGGCCGCGGTGGACCCCGCACGGTTCGGCATGGCGCTGGCGACCGTCGATGGCGAGGTGTTCGGCGTGGGGGATTGGCGGGTTCCCTTCTCCGTGCAGAGCATCTCCAAGGTGTTCGCGCTGGCGCTGACGCTGGCTCGCGATGGGGATGCGCTGTGGCGCAGGGTGGGCAAGGAGCCCTCGGGCAATCCGTTCAATTCGCTGGTGCAGCTCGAGTACGAGCAGGGTGTGCCCCGCAACCCGTTCATCAATGCGGGGGCGCTGGTCGTCACGGACCGGTTGCTGAGTCTCACGGGCGATTCGCGCGGAGTGTTGCGGGAGTTCCTGCGGGCGGAGAGTGGCAACGCGTCCGTGGACTTCGACCCGGTGGTCGCCGCGTCAGAGGCCGAGCACGGCCACCGCAACTCCGCGCTGGCGCACTTCATGGCGAGCTACGGCAACATCCAGAACCCGGTGCCTCGCGTGCTGGAGCACTATTTCTGGCAGTGCTCGCTGTCGATGAGCTGCGCGGACCTCGCGCGGGCCTGTGGCTTCCTGGCGCGTCATGGGCAGGGCGCGAAAGGTGAGCGATTGCTCACGCGCAGCCAGGCCAAGCAGGTCAACGCGGTGATGCTCACCTGCGGCACGTATGACGCCGCGGGCGAGTTCGCCTATCGCGTGGGCCTGCCATGCAAGAGTGGTGTCGGTGGCGGCATCATCGCCGTCATCCCGAATCGCTGTGGATTGTGTGTGTGGAGTCCGGGGCTGGATGCCCACGGCAACTCCGTTGCGGGTGTGGAAGCACTGGACCGGTTCACGACGCTGACCGGGCTCTCGGTGTTTTGAGGGGGATGGGTGGCGTTGAAGGTGAACCGGTCCTCGCGAAGATGTTCTTCCGCTGAGGACCGGCCCCCACCGCCCATCCCTCACGCCCGAGCCGTCCCGATGTGAAGCGGATCTCCCGCTTCGCTTGCTGCAACCCGCCCGTCCAACCCGCCCGTCCTGCGTGCTGCCCCGTCCAACCCGCCGCCCGTACCACCCCGTGCTGCCCGTCCTACGTGCTGCCCCGTCCGACCCGCCGCCCGTACCGCCCCGTGCTGCCCGTCCTACGTGCTGCCCCGTCCGACCCGCCGCCCGTACCGCCCCGTGCTGCCCGTCCTACGTGCTGCCCCGTCCGACCCGCCGCCCGTACCGCCCCGTCCTGCGTGCTGCCCCG